>CAVRBF010000027.1:0-128248 GCA_963719115.1 uncultured Acidobacteriota bacterium
ACGAAGCGCTTCTAAAACTTCTTCTACCGGCACTCAACGGGAAGAAGAAGTGACTCGGTAAGAGGGGGTTGGCCCACCCCGGACAAGCCGTCGGTAACCCTCAGCGTCCCCGCCGACCCGGATAAGGTCGGCAGCTTCTTGAATATCCGCGTTGCCGATATTCAAGCCTGCTATGAATTGTGGAAAAGTCGAGGAGCCGAGTTTATCACCGAGGCGAAGGAAAAGTACGGCGAGATTCACTGCTACATCCGCGATCCTGATGCACCGCAACGATCCCGATGACTCAACGGTGCAGCCGGTTATGAAAAAGGCGACAGTAAAGGATATTGTCGATGCCGTTCTCTACCTGGCACCGGCAGGTCATGTGAGCGGAGAGATACTCCACGTGGATGGTGCCGCTCCGGCACGTCGTTGGTAGGCGCAAGACGATTCAATACCGTTCCGACCGCGTGCCTAGCAGCTATTCGCGAGGTGGTGCTAGCTTCTTGTCAAATTGGAGGCTCAAGATGAACGATCAACAAAAGAAGGAGCAGTATTCTGGAGTGCGAGATCAAGAGATCCGTGCGGCACTGGATCAGCATTGGGCGGCGTCCGATGCCAACGATTTTGAAACGGAGCACCGCATCTATCACGAGGACGCGGTGCTGGAATACCCGCAGTCAGGCGAGCGAACCCGCGGGCGATATAACATACAGAACCAACGCGCCAGTCAGCCGAGCAAAAAGCGGTTTACGGTCCGTCGGATCATCGGCGGCGGCGATCTTTGGATCACTGAACTCATCCTGACATATGACGGCAAGCCGTCCTACACCGTGAGCATCATGGAGTTCAGCGGCGAGAAGGTCGCGCGGGAAACGCAGTACTTTGCGGATCCCTTCGTGGCTCCCGCATGGCGCGCTCAATGGGTCGAACGGATGGACACATAATATCGATTCTAGCTCGGGCGCTGGACTTCGACGAGGTATGAATGCCCAGATTGGTTTCAGTAAATGTCGGCCTTCCACGCGACGTGACATGGAACGGTAAAACGGTCCGAACGTCAGTCTGGAAATCTCCAGTTGATGGACGGCGAATGGTGCGCAAACTCGATATCGATGGTGATGCGCAAGCCGATCTCGCCGGTCACGGCGGGGAGCAGCGCGCCGTATTCGTCTACCAGATGGATTCTTACCATTACTGGGAGCGTTTTCTGGGCCGCAACGATTTTACTTTCGGCCAGTTTGGAGAAAACTTCACCGTCGAGGGACTCCCCGATAACGAGGTGTGCATCGGCGATCGATACCGCATCGGTGGTGCTGAATTTGAGGTGACGCAGCCACGCGTGACGTGCTACCGCGTCGGCATCCGCATGAATGAGCCTCGTATGCCGGCGCTTCTCGTGGCACATCGAAGACCAGGTTTTTACTTTCGCGTGTTGCAGGAGGGAGAAGTTGGTGCCGGCGATGAAATTGTAAAAATCACTGACGGTCCAGAGCAAATCAGCGTGGCCGCAGGTTGACGCCCTTCTGTATTTGCCAGGGCATTCCAGCGAGCAACTGCAACGCGCGCTGCGGATTCCTGCACTCAGCAAGGGCTGGCAGAGTTCGTTCCAAGCGATGCTGCAACAAGACTTGAACTCCAAAACTGCGGTGGGGAATCCGGGACTCGCGAAAGAGGAGCAAGCTCCAGCATGGCCCGGCTTTCGACAGATGCGAGTCGCGAAGATTACGTAAGGAAAGCGATAGCGTAACTTCCTTCATTTTGGAGCCAATCGACGGGACCCGTCTTCCTGCCTTCCAGGCGGGTCAATTTGTTGTTTTGCGCTTGCATCTCGACCCGGACAACGCCCCGGTTCTTCGTAGCTATTCTCTGTCTGATTTGCCGGCAGCCGATCATCTCCGAATCAGCGTCAAAAGCGAATTGAACGGGATGGGAAGTTCATTTCTGTGCAATCGTACGCAATTAGGCGATCTTTTGGATGTTAGTGCACCGCGAGGAAGCTTTACTCTGCGCCCCGGCCAGAATCCTGTCGTTCTACTGAGCGCTGGAGTAGGCGCAACGCCCGTGATGGCGATGCTGCACACACTCGCTGCGGAGAGAGCGCAACGAGAAATCTGGTGGATCTTTGGAGCGCGCAATCGCGTCGACCATCCATTTGCAGAAGAATCGCGTTCATTACTGAATCAGCTCTCTCGCGGACGAGGATACATCGTGTACAGCAGGCCCGCTGCAACCGACCAAGTCGGAACAGACTTCGATGCTCCCGGGCATATTGACACCGCCTTGCTGGAGAGAATTGGCGTGTCACGGAATAGTGACTTCTATCTGTGTGGCCCCACTTCATTCCTGCAGAATATGCGAGATGGGCTGCGAAACTGGGGTGTGCTCGCCGGGAATGTGCACACGGAAATCTTCGGATCTCTCGAGGCTATTACTCCTGGTATGGCGCAAGTAGTTCACACTCCTCACCTACCACAAGGGCCGCCCGGACCCGGCCCCCCAGTCTCATTCGCGCGTAGCGGGATTACCGCCGCTTGGGATCCGAAATTCGGAAGTTTGCTTGAACTGGCGGAAGCGTGCGACGTTCCGGTCAGATGGTCGTGCCGGACTGGAGTCTGTCATACCTGCATGACGGGTCTGATTGGCGGATCGATTACTTATAACCCTGAGCCGCTGGAGAGGCCCGCTCCCGGGAACGTGCTCATATGCTGTTCCCAGCCAAACGCGGGTGTCACTCTGGATCTTTGAGAGAAACGGGAGGAGTCCAATCATGCGTTCTGATATCGTGCCCGGAGGCATTTTCCCCGACTACGAACTGCCCGATCACACGGGCAAAGTGCGCAAGCTCAGCGAGCTACAGGGCGACGATCCGCTAATCCTTACGCTTGCGCGCGGCCACTATTGCCCAAAGGAGCACCAGCAGCATTTGGAACTCGCCGCGTTCTACCCGAAGATCGCGGTGGCGTACACTCAGATCGCCACGATCTCGACCGACGATCACCATACTCTTCAGGAATTCCGTGCGTCGGTCGGAGCCCAGTGGACCTTCCTTTCGGACCCCGACCGAACGATTCAGAAGGATCTCGACATCCAGGAGTACACCGACCCCGAGCATAATCCGATGATCCCGCATACGCTCGTGCTCAAGCCGGGCCTCGTGATATACAGCATGTATAACGGCTACTGGTTCTGGGGCCGTCCGTCAGTCATCGATCTTTGGCACGATCTGCGCGCCGTGACGAGCGAAATCCGCCCAGACTGGGATCTGAGCACTCCTGGACTCCGCGAGGCATGGAATGCGGGCGACTTCTCGCGTTTCCACGGGTGGAACAAGCAGGCCAGTACGGAAAATACCTCGATAGTGCGGAAGGAATAGTACAGCCAGCCACATCAATGAGACCCAGACAGAGCAATCGCGCAAGCCCGTACCCTTGGACCCAAGCTTGGCGGAAGTCCTGTTACCTAAATCCGGCGTATTCGCAGCCCTCAAAGTGTAAAAATAGGGCCATGTGATGCGGGTTTTGATGGTGTCGTGCTATCCTGATCTATACTTCACGTTTGGTTAGGTATGGATCAGAGTGCAGCGATCGCCACGCAATCTTGAAGTCGCTTGTGACCATGCGGGTCTGACGCACTTTGGTGGCATTCACTTCCTCCATGAGTTTGTACGAGTGCTGCAACTTCGTGAATTTCTGGCTCGGCACTTGACCTATCCCCGGCGCAACAGCGACTACAGTCTTTCCCAAATTCTGCTGGCGTTGATCTATCCCATCATCTTGGGACTGGATCGTATTGAGACTGCATCACTCTTACGTGCTAACGGAACCTTCCAGCACCTGACCGGCTTGCCGAGCTTTCCTGATCCGCAAACTTTGCGACGATTCTTGCTGAACGCCCCGGCTCATCTCCAGGAGCAGCTACACCGTGCCAATGATCGACTCCTGCAAAAATTTATCCACCTGCCGGAGCACCGCTCGCGTCTCATCTTCGACCTGGACAGTAGCGTGCTCACCGTATTTGGCCATCAAGAGGGCGCGGAGGTTGGCTATAATCCGCGCTATCGCGGTAAGCGATCCTATGACCCGCTGCTCTGTTTGGAGGCGAACTCCTCTTTTTTGTGGGATGTCGAACTGCGGCGCGGCGATGCGGGAACCTGGGCGGGCAGCGTGGAGCTGTTGGCCTGCTGCTTTCTCTCCACGCCTTCCGACATCCGGGAGTTCCGAGCACGGGCCGATGCCGGTTTCGGCTACGGGCCCGTGTTGGAAATGCTGGAAGCGCGTCCGACGGCCCAATATGCGGTGGTCGCGCGCATGATCCCCTCCCTGAAGCGCGAGCTCAAAGGTTTGCGCTACGAACCGATGAATGCGCGCTGGGAGACCGCCGAGTTTGAGCACCGCCCCCACGACTGGCCTCACGCTCGGCGTTGCATAGTGGCGCGGAAGAGGATCGAGGAGACCGATCCGGAACCGACCTTGTTCACCTTGGAACGTTACGCGTATCGGGCCTGGCACACGAACCTGCCGCTGACGCCGGCCGGCGTTTGGCACTTCTACGACGGTCGCGCCGGAATGGAGCGGCGCATCCGGGAAATCCGTGAGGACTGGGCGCTGCGGAAGATTCCGACTCATGCTTTTGCGGCTAACGCCTTATATCTGGAAGTGATTCGGCTGGCCTACAATCTGGTCACGGCTTTTCAGCGGACCTGTCTACCCCGGGAATGGCAGAGTCTGACTTTGAGCAAGCTACGCCACCGACTCTTCTGGTTGCCGGGTCAACTTACGCGCCCGCAGAACCGACCTAAACTGCGCTTAGTCAAGTCGCCGGTCATTGCCATGTGGACGCAGAAAATACTGCACCGAGTTCACAGGTTGAAAGCGCTGGAAAGCTGAAGGTGTTTTGGCAAAATCGGTCGACTGCTGCATAAGTTTTGGGAAAAAGTTCACATTTTCGGGCCAGTTTGAATAACAAAAGCAACGTTCACGCCGGATTTAAGTGTTACGGCACAAAGAAAACTCCAAGTATCGGATGATCCCCTATAACTTATTGAAAAGATTGGTACGCCCGGGGTGATTCGAACACCCGACCCCTTGCTTCGTAGGCAAGTGCTCTATCCAGCTGAGCTACGGGCGCACGCGATGAAGCGGCCAGGCGGGGACCCAATCTCCCCACCAGCCTATAGTCTGGCACGGGCAGGGCACGCTGTCAATGCTCGGGCGGCGCGGGTCGTGTCGCAGTTTGAATTTGTAGCGGCGAGTTTACGTCGCCAAATGGCGGCGTAAAGCCGCCGCTACGTCAAACTGAGACACCACCGCAGCACGGGCGTAGCGTCCCGCTACGGGACTTCGCCAAGGCCTGTTGGTCAGTCAAAGGCAACCCCAAGGTCAGCGTCAGGCTCGAATCACGCTCATCCCCATTTGCCCCGCTGGTTACGGAGGGGAGGCTTTGTGGTATAGTCGCGGGGAACCCGGAAGGAAGTGTATCCATGTCGATGGTGGAGAAAGTTGAAAAGGATCTGGTGGCGGCGCTCAAAGCGCACGACACGCTGCGGCTTTCGGTGCTGCGCATGATGAAGGCCGCCCTGATGAACAAAAAGGTCGAGCACGGAAAAGAGGTGAGTGATCAGGAAGCCCTGGCCGTGCTGCGAACGTTGGGCAAGCAGCGACAGGAATCCGTGGAAGCGTTTCGCAAGGGCGGCCGTGAAGACTTGGCGAGCAAAGAGGAAGCGGAACTGAAGATCGTGGAGTCCTACCTGCCTGCCGCTGCCAGCGAAGAGGAGATTGACGCGGCGGTGGAAGCCGCCATCGCGGAAACCGGCGCCAGCACCGCCAAGGACATGGGTAAGGCCATGAAAGCGGCGATGGCCAAGCTGGCCGGCAAGAACGCCGACGGCAAGCGTGTGAGCGAAAAAGTGCGAGCCCGATTGGGCGCGTAACTACCGCCAGCCGAAACACGCACTCGTGCCTGTGCCCGCGTCTTTGACGCCACGACACCGGCGAGAGAGCCTGGAACTTGAGCTGAGAAAGTCCTGCATTCCCGCACAGGCCAGAGCGCTTGTGCCACATTCATAAACGCATAGGAATCCGCCTATGAGCACCCCCACCAGCATCGAGCCGGGAAGCGCTCCCCGGAAGCACACCCCTTACGTACCCGAAACCATGGAGATGAAGGAATTCACCCTGCGTGCCCTGGTGATCGGCTTGGTGATGACCGCGATCCTCGGCTCCGCCAACGCCTATCTGGGCCTGAAAGCCGGAATGACCATCGCCGCTACCTATCCCGCGGCGGTCATCGGTATGGCGCTGCTGCGATTGATGAAGGGCTCGCTGCTCGAGGAGAATATTGCGCGAACCGTGGGTTCCATCGGTGAGTCGGTGGCGGCCGGCGCGGTCTTTACCATCCCCGCTTTCATCATGGCGGATTTATGGTCCGGCCTGACCCGCGACAAGTACTGGACCACCGTGGCGCTGATGGTGATTGGCGGTACGCTGGGGATTCTTTTCGTCACGCTCCTTCGCCGCGTCATGGTGGAGGACCAGGAACTTCCGTTCCCGGAGTCCGTGGCCGCTTCGCAAATCCACAAGGCCGGCCAGCAGGGCTCAAAGGCGGCCAAGATTCTCTTCGCCAATATGGGCTTTGGCGGATTCTTATATCTGCTGGGCGCCGTGAACGTGTTCTCTGCCAGCAACACGTTTCCCGTGAAAATCAGCGCCTTGGGGAAGAAGTTGCTTCTCCGCACCAGTACTAATCCCAATGTCGCCACGACGATCACCGGAGGCGGGACGATCTTCACCGCGCCCGACGTCAGTCCGGCCTATCTGGGAGTCGGCTATATCATTGGCCCGCGCCTGGCGTCATTGAACTTTGCCGGCAGCCTGCTGGCCTGGGGATTGCTGGTTCCGCTACTCACGTTTGTCCTGGGACCTTCCATCCAAGCCTCGCGCGCGGGCAGCGAACCGCTCTCGTGGAGCCTGCTGGCCCAGGCCATCTATTTCTCCGTGGTACGCCCCATCGCCGTGGGCGGAATGCTGGTGGGTGCGTGTTACACGTTGTTCAAGATGCGCAAACAACTGGGCGCCGGCATGGCGCGCGCCATCGGCGACCTGAAGAAATCGGCGGCCGCACACGCCGCCAGCAGCCGCACTGACCGCGACCTGAGCTCGAAATCTGTGTTCGCAGGCGTCGGCGTCGTATTCCTGGCGATGATCGCACTTTATTACTTCTTTATCGGCAGCGCCGGGAACCTGACGAGTTCGAAAGTCATCATAGGAGCGCTGGTGGCGGCGCTGGTGATGATTGTGGTCGGCTTCTTTTTTGCTGCGGTCTCGGGAAATCTGGTGGGAATGATCGGCTCTTCGAACAATCCCGTGTCGGGACTTACACTCTGCACGCTGGTGATTGCCGCACTGCTGATGGTGGCCATGGGTGTTTCCGGGGCCGGTGGCGTGGCGGCCGTACTGGGCGTGGCGGCAGTGGTTTGCGTCTCTTCCGCCGTGGCCGGTGAGATGCTGCAGGACCTCAAAGTGGGGCACATCCTCGGCGGCACTCCCGCCAAAATGGAAATGGGCGACCTGCTGGGCGTTGTCGTAGCCTCCCTGGTTCTCTTCTTCCCCTTGGCGGTTCTGGATAAAGCCTACCACTTTGGGAGTTCTGCGCTGCCCGCTCCCCAGGCGGGTCTGATGGCGATGCTCGCCAAAGGCATCGTCGGCGGCGACATGGCGTGGCCGCTGGTGATCGTGGGAATCCTGATGGGCTTCGCCTTGATTCTGATCGAAGTGAAAAGCGTGATGCTGTTTGCGGTTGGCATGTATCTGCCGCTGGGCACCACCTTCGCCATATTTCTCGGTGGCGTCATTCGCTGGGTGACGGACAAGCTGCGCGATCGCCGTGGCTTGAATGACGCCCAGAAAGCTCGCGTGGATAATGCCGGCGTGCTCACCGCTTCCGGACTGATTGCCGGCGAGGCGCTATGCGGGCTGGTCATCGCCGGACTGGTGGGGTCAGGCCACAATGTGACCCTGGTGAAATGGGCGCCGCCCCTGGTGGTCGCGCTGATCGCCCTGGGCGCCCTGATCGCCGCAATGATCCAGGTGCCGCTCGCCAATGCCGGCAGCCCCGACGAACCCGCTCCGCCGACGGCGATTATGTAAAGAGGGGGATTCGGTGGTCACAAGTCCAATGCCAGCGAGCGCACCGTGACCGTCCATGCGAGGGCCTTTCGCGCCCTACATGTCATGCGGGGACGCAAAAAGTGGAATTGGGTAAGGGCTACGATTTCGGAAGGCAGCAGCGCTTGTACTTCTTGCCGCTTCCGCAGGGGCACGGTTGGTTCCGACTTGGCGTGTGGCGGGAAGGCCGGTACGCACGCGCAGCGTCCGCGCCCTGTGGATCCCCGGAATGATCGCCCCCTTCGGTTCCGACGTAAGTCATGTACTGATCCGCTCCACACTCCAGACACTTTCGGAGAATGGCAAGCGCCAGGATGTGGGGATCACACGAGGGATCAGCCTTCAGCAGCCTCTCGACTTCAGCGACCACCTCCCTGCCGATCTTCTCGCCGGTGACCGGCAGTCCCGCTCCCGTGGTCATCCAATAGCCATCCAACGGAATCGTGCGGGCGGCCATGATCGACCCTTCATGGGTCGCAGTGCTGCTGTAGGAAATGTCCATTAGAAATAAACGCTCCCCCGAGAGCGCGTCCCTGCACTCCATGCCCGCGCCGGCGGCGATGCTGTCAGGCAGCAGGATGCGGAATTGCGCTTGTTGGTAGGCGCGCAAGAGGTATTCTTCGTCTGCTGCCGGCGGGCGCAGGGTGGTCGAGGCTGTATTTCGTGATCAGGTTCCGGCCGTCACGTATCCAGTCATACAGGCAGCAGTCAGTGAGTACCGCGGCAACGGACTCAGTCTCGAAGACCACGCGCCCCTTTCGGAGGATTCCCAAGGCCGCGCCGATTTCATCATACGCGACACGCGGAATGGTTTTCGTCAAGCGGGCGTTGAGCTTCCGGCTGGTTTCGCGGAGACACTGGTATCTCTCGACGTCGCCCCACGTGATCGTCCTGGTGATTCCCATCATCGCTGGATTTCTCCTGATGGATGTTGTGCTCCTGTCGCCGCCGGCCAACATTCTTTCCCGAGTATGTCTGCCCAAAGCATCGGCTAACCTCCAACTTTGCGGGACCGCTGCGACGAGTTTACCTCATCGGCGCCCACGTATCAGTTGCGAATTCAGCGCGGGGATAGCGGTCAAAGGGATGTATCACACCCGGGCAGCGAAACCTGGGGGCCAATTCCCGCCGTGGCATTTTTGCTGCGACATTTTGTAGCCTCTGAATTTTGATTATTTTTCTTGACATCAACCATCAACGTGGGCTACGATGATGCTTGAAAGGTAAGATCGAGATGTTGCTGCTGCTGTCTGCCCTCCACACTCCCGTCCTGCCGGCTCGACAGCACGAACCGATCGGGAGCCCTATTGCCCGCCCGCAAGCCCGAATTCGAGTATCCAAAGAAGACAAAAAAGAACAATTTAAATTTATTCCTACGTGCGAAGCCGGAATGTTATTGAAACTAAAGACCGGGTGAACCGCTATTTCCGAGGGAACCCGATAAGTAGTTGAAAAGGCATTGGTTAACTCGATTTGTGGAGTTATCGTCTGTATGTAATTGATTAACCGTGACTTACATGTCATTTTAGGGCCGCCATCCATGCTCCTTCGCACGAAAAACCCGAGAATTTCGGCAAAAAACCGTTGTTTTTCGCGATGAGCGGGAGCCATAGGTTTCTGGAGAGCGGAAAGGCGAGGCCTGCAACGCTCAGCTTTTTTCGACATTCGCGCACCGAAATAACCCGCCACTCAGACACAAATCTGCTACCCTAGCCGCTCAACAATCTCAACGGAGGAATCCATCCATGGCAACTGCCAAAAAGACTATGGCGCGTCCCAAGCGTACGAAAGAGGAAACCCAACATGAATTCGCCGAGATTCAGGAAGAACTGTCGGCGGCGCAAGAGACCTCTGAGCCCAAGGCCGAGGAGGTCCGCAAGGCCCGCGAGGTGGAAACTCGAACCGCAGTGGAAGGTCTGTCGGTAGAGACCGTGGTGGGGGAGATTTCAAACTTGGGTCTTGGAGTCTCAAAATCATTGGCCACGCTTTCCAATCAGTTGGTTCAGGAAGTCAACCGGCTGGCAACTATTCGCGACGCGGTGGCACTCGAGCAGAAGGAGTTGGAGCGGTTGCACAAGATCGATGTCGCCGCCACCGCGCTTGACCAGCTTGTTCAAGACTACAGCCGCCAAAAGGAAACGTTGGAGGCGGAAATCACAGCGCAGCGCACCGCCTGGCAGGAGGAGCTTAAGCAGACCGAACGCGAGCGCAAGGAACAGGACGAACTCGTTAAGAAGCAGCGCCAACGCGAAGCGGACGACTTCGAGTACCGCAAAGGTTTGGAACGTAAGAAGGCTCAAGATAAGTACGAAGAAGAAATGAAACTGCAGGAGAGAGCCAACAAGGAAAAGCAGGAAGCGCTGGAAAAAAGCTGGCGCGAGCGCGAAGCCGTCCTGAAAGCCAGCGAAGAGGAACTAAAGACGCTGCGCAAAGAGGCGGTGGATTTTCCTGCCCGGCTCCAACGCGAGTCTGAGAAGGCTGCCGCCGAAGCGACCCGCGTGGCCGAACAGAAGCTTGAACAGAGAATTCTGCTTCTGACCAAGGATCGTGAGGCGGAGCAGCGCGTGGCGGAACTGCGTATCAAAGCCCTGGAAGAAAACCTGGCACGGCAGTCAACCCAAATGGCCGCGCTCGAAAAACAACTCGAGGAGGCGAAGCGGCAAGTTCAGGAGATCGCCGTAAAAGCCATCGAGGGTGCTTCCGGGGCCAGGGCGCTTACCCACATCAACGAGATCGCCATGGAACAGGCCAAACACCGCACTCCGCAGGGGTGAAGTTAGGTTCTGGGGTCTGGGGCCTGGGTCCTGGGGACGCAATTGTTGCGATTAGCCATCCCAGCCCCCAGGCCCAGTCCCTAATCCCCTCTTCTTGTGGTACGCTTTTATGCATGCCGCGTTATCGCGACGTCGCGTTCTCGTTCGGACCGCCGCTCACACCGATGGTCAAGAAGTTGATCATTGTTACCAGCGCGGCGTTTGTTCTCACTTACATTCCGCTCCAGATTTTCCAGTCGCAATTCTTTCAAGACATTTTTGGATTATTCGGGCTTCAGCCACGACTGGTTGTCCACCGGTTCTTCGTGTGGCAACTGGTGACCTACTTGTTTCTCCACGGGGGATGGTTTCACATCATCTTCAACATGTTCGCCCTGTGGATGTTTGGGGCGGACCTGGAAAGCAAGTGGGGCAGCAAAAAATTTCTCTTCTTTTACTTTCTCACGGGTGTCGGTGCGGGAGTTCTCGACGTGACCGTGAATACGATTTTCCCTCCGGCCGTGCCATCGATCACGATCGGCTGCTCCGGCGCCATTTACGGTCTGCTGATGGCTTATGGGATGCTTTTCCCGGACAGGCTGATATACCTTTACATGATTATTCCCATTAAGGCGAAGTGGTTCGTGGCCATTATGGGCCTGATCGAATTGGTGAGCTCATTCAGTACCCCTGGCTCCGGTATTAGTCACTTTGCTCACCTCGGCGGAATGCTCTTTGGCTATCTCTATTTGCGGGGTTGGTCCCTTCCCTACCGTTGGCAACTTCAGTATCACGACTGGCGGCGCGCCCAGTTGCGCAAGAAGTTCGAAGTTTACATGCGCGACCACGAGAAGAAAGACGATCACGGGCGCTGGGTGAATTGAATCGCGAGCATCTGCGGTTCACGCTCACATCTATACCATCAATAACCCATCCGAAGGGCGAAATAGAGGGCCAGCGCACCGGCAAAGGCGGTGCCGACGAAATTGACGACGCCGTTGGTCACCAAGCCGCGCCTTTCGATCGTCGCGCCCAGAACGCTGTCAAGCAAGTTGCCGCTTACGGCCGCGGCAAAAGCAATGGCCGCACCACCCTTTCCACACAGCCCCAAACTGAGCCCCAGTGCAGCGATGAGCGCGGACGCGAGCACTCCAACCAGGCTGCCCCCCACTGAGACCCCTCCGTTTTCTCCAACCGGAACGGGCTTGAGCGTCGTAATCAAGAAGGTGCGGCCGGCAATCCATTGCCCGATCTCGCTGGACAGTGTATCGCCGGTGGCTTCTGCAAATGACGCGATGAGGGCAATCAGAAATGCGCGCTCGTGATGCGTGGTGATGACCAGGAGAGAAAAGAACGCCCCCGCCAAACAGTTTGCCGCCGCCTCGCGCCAACTTCGCGCGCCCCCGCGTTTTTCAGCAATGCCGCGTTTCGCTTTCCCGGCGTAACCAAGCCGCGTGGCAACCGAACCAATGAGGAAAAACGTGATCATCAGCAAAAAGCTTTTGTATCCCCAGCCCAGATAGACGGCCACACCCAGCAGGAAGCCAGCCAGTGCCCCTGAACGGTTAACCATCTTCAGGCTCAGCGCCAGGAGCGCGAGTGCCAGATTAACGGCCACGGCCAGCACGATGCGGCGGTCGAGGTAAGGTAGGTTGCTGTCCCAAGCGCTGCGTTCGACGAAGTAGAGGCAGTACATCAAGGCGCCGACGACGAGCGGAACAGTGGCGTTGTCATCCAGGCGAATGGGCGTGGACTCCACAATCGCACCCACCAAAGCGGCGGCTGCGCAAATCCTAAAAGCGATTTCAGGTTCGACGCCGGGCGACGACCCAGGCCGTCAAGAAATACCAGCGCGTTAAAATATACGCGCCCGCAGTGCCTGCCGCGATGAAGCCCAGAAATCCCGACCACGTCTTCTCGCGATTCCAGGGAAGCACAGGCCCTCGCAGCGCGCTGCCAATTACCCCCGCCGTGCCGTCGCCCAATGCCATGATGGCCCAAGCAGCGCCCGCAATGTAGAGTTGGTGGCGATAGAGCAGGATCAGGGCCAAGACGGAGATGGGGTAGATGACGATGCCGGTCCATTCGCTACCGGTGGGCGCACTCTCCGAACCCTTGCGCAGATCAGCGCCGATGCGTGGCAGGACCACCACGTTGAACAGCAGCGCCAGCAGCGCACATCCCGCCGCCTGTTCCCAAGTGAGATAGGGCAGGAGAAACGCAAAGATCAGCATGGACATGTGCACGATCTTGCGCGTGGAGAGAAATGGAGAGCGCGTGGTGGGAACGGAATTGGCCAGTTCCGGCATGGTTGTCAGTTCAATTTGTGACTTGACCGGGGCGGCGATAAATGGCCGCAGGCATTTTCTCGATCAACGTCTTCATCAGCCCTTCTTCCAGCGGGGCCACGCAGTAGTCAAGATCGCGGATCGCCTTGGCGCTTGAGTATACCCAGTCGTGTTTGAAGATCTCGACCACCCCGGGCGTCAACTGGGGCGAGTGGCCAAAGAGGCGGGCGCGCATCACTTCCGCCGCGCCCACAATCTTTCCCAGTACGAACGGCAAATGCCTGATCGGGCGTCGAACGTGCGTAAGGTCGGCCAGGACGCGGAAGAAATCATTGAGCGTGCGATTATCGCCCGCCAGCACGTATTCCTCGCCCACTTTTCCCTTTTCCAGCGCGGCCAGATGAGCGTTTACAACGGTGGGGATGAAAGCAAAGCTCCACCGCTGCTCGCCGGAGCCCAGCAGGCCAGGGAATTTGCCGGCAAGGTACTGCTCAATCATACCGCCCACCAGGTTGCCTTCGGTCGCAGGCCCCGGACCGTAGATGACTCCGGGAAAGGTCACGATGATGGGAAACTTGCGCATACCTTCCGAGCGTACCCAATCGAGCGCGCGAGACTTAGTCTCCTCGTAAGGATTCGAACATGGGCCGGATCTACGCAGCGATTCGCCGGCGTGGACATCTGCCGACGGTCCTAACGCCAGGAAGGAGGAAGTGTAGACCACCCGCTGCACGCCCGATTGATCAGCGGCCTGCAACAGATTCTGCAAGCCCTCTACATTCACCCGCCCGTAGTCGCGGCGGTCGCGCACCCACATTTTGACCAGCGCCGCGGTGTGAATGACCTTGGTCACACCGGCAAGCGCTCTCCGCAGAGCTTCGCGGTCACCCAAGTCGCCGAGAGCCACTTCACAACGGCTAGCTGCCGGGTCGAATCCCAACCGCCGCGCATCCCGCACCAAGACACGAAAGCCCTGGCGCCGCTCGATCAACTCGCGAGCGATCCCCGAGCCAAGATAACCGGTAGCGCCAGTGAGAAGAAGCATAAGATCGGGTGATCGGGAGATCGGGTGAACATTCAATCGAGCAGGTCGAGTGGGCTGTTTGCTCACCCCATCACCGGATCACCCGATCGTCCGATTCTATCAAATCCCTCATCCGCGAATGTGAATCAGATACGCTCCTGCCAGCCCGAGATGGCCAACCATCATCATCCAGTACATGTGGTGCCAGGAAGGATGATTCTCCCCCTCCGTAACCAACCGGTAGGGGTCCTTATTGATCAAATAAGCCACGTACGCGCCCCACGCCACCATGACGACGCTCAATGCCAGGATGGCGATCCGATCGCCGCTCAACACATGAAGGGCCACGCCCAGTGGCATCATCAGCCAGGGCAGGATAAACGACGGCGTGATGGCGCGCGCACTCCAGATGGCCCCGTATTTTACTGGAAGGGTGATGCACCCAGCCGCCCGGTCTCCTTCGATATCAGCGAAGTCCTTGGTGGTGGTGGCACCGAGGAGAAAGACAAAGTAGATCGAGCCGATGTACCAGGGCTCGATCGAATTGAGAACCGTCGCCACCGCTGCCCAGCCTGCAACCTTCAGCAGGCCGCCGCGAATCAGGGCAATAATCAGGTTTGAACCCAGGGGGTGCCGTTTCAACCGAACGGGGGGCGAGGAGTAAGCCCATGTGCCGAGCGCGGCGATCACGTAAATGGCAAACGTTTCGCGATTCACGAAAGCGACCATCCCCAGCGCCAAAGCGTAGGTGGTGAGTGTGAACATCCACGCCTGGCGCAGCGTCAACGCCCCGGAAGGCAGCGGACGGTGGGGTTTATTGATGCGGTCGTTGGCAAGGTCACAGATCTGGTTCAACCCGTTCGAGGCAGCGTTCAGGACTCCCGCCGCCAGCACTGCCAGCGCAACCCGCACCGGATGAAAGTCGGCGTGCGTGGCTCCATAGCCCAAAAGCGAGCCGGAAAAGATTCCTGTCATCGGCGGAACCAAAGTAAATGGCCGGGAAAATATCCAGTAGATGCGGGCAGAACTCATGCAGGCGCTATTTTCAAGCTTCCCTTCATCGCTGACAAGGGGAAAAGAGATCAACTTGCACCGTAGAGCTTAAAGAATGACAATATGCTTTACGAAGGGAACCCCACACCGAATGTCCAATAAGCTTCAGCTTGATCCCCTCAGCGTCGCCTGCCCGCAATGTGGATCAGGCGATGTCTTCTACTCCTGCAAGCCCGAATGCTGTTACAACCACGTGTGCAACAACTGCTATACGACATTTGAGCTGGAAACCACGCGAGTGGGCGAGGTCACGGACGATTTCGATATCCCGCCCGACCCTGATTCGACATCCCCCACCGCTCCCTGCGCGCGGTGCCATGAGCCCAGGGTTTTTGCCATCAGGAGCGCCGGTCCGCCGCAATTCGTGTGTGTGGCCTGCAAGGCCCTGCTCACGCTGTCGCACACGGAGGTCGCCCCGGCATAGGATCTCGAACTGGGGCAAGGTGACTTACGCTGCTCAACGCTCACTAAATATGATCTACAGATTCTGCCTTCGGTCCCGACGCACCTTGGTTATTCCGCAACAAGGTCACGGGTGTTTTCCTCACAACTGGGTCAATTACCTCAATAAAGTCCGTTACTGACCACATGCGCTGTTGTGGTTTTAAACAAGCAGGTCACTGAAGTGGTCATTTAGTCCCAAATATCGTTTGGTCTTGCTCTTGCCTCGTCTTCGGCATCCGCACCGGTGTGGGTAGTCCTTCGCCCACTGCGGATGCAGACAAGAATGCCTCTTTTCATGGAGTAGCGATGAGTCGCCTGTTCCGAAACTCTGGACACCTCATCCGTCCCGCGCTGGTGTTGGTGGCGGGACTGGGAGTCTTCATGGTGATCCGTGCCGCCGTGGTGCCCAAAAGCTTCGGGAAGTACGGGCATTACCGGGCGGATGCGCTCGGCATGATTGCGGCCCGGCCCATTTCCTATGCCGGCCGAGCCCAATGTGAGTTGTGCCATGACGATGAAGCCAAGGCCCATGCCGCGGGAAAGCACGCCAACGTCGGCTGTGAAACCTGTCACGGCCCCCAGGCCAAGCACGCGGACGATCCCGAAGCCAACAGGCCCAAGCTTCCCGACGTCGCACTCCTGTGCCGGCGCTGCCACGAAAAGGACGCCGCGAAGCCCAAGAGCTTTCCCCAGGTGGAAACCGTGTCGCACTCGAACGGCATGCTTTGCGACACTTGTCATCAACCTCACAACCCGCACCTCCAAGGTTGAGGAGTTACCAATATGGAATTGAGCAGGCGAGACCTCTTCAAGATTGGCGGCAAGATCCTGGTGTTGGCCTCCACCGGCGCCACGTTGGAACAGATCATGGGCTCCGAGTCCGCGCCGGAGGCCTACCGCATTGCCGACCACTGGTGGGGCATGATCATCGATATCGACAAGTGCATCGGCTGCGGCAGTTGTGTGCGTGCCTGCTCACTGGAGAACCACGTGCCCGCCGGCTACTTCCGCACCTGGGTGGAGCGATACCAGATTGAGGAAGGCAAGCAGCCCGTGGTGGACTCACCCAACGGCGCCATGCAGGGATTTCCCACTCCCACCCGCGAAGGCGTAAAGGCCTTTTTTGTTCCCAAGCTCTGCAACCAGTGCGCGGACTCGCCGTGCGTGCAGGTTTGCCCGGTGGGTGCGACCTTCGTGAGCCCCGACGGCGTGGTGATGGTGGACGAAACTTACTGCCTCGGCTGCCGTTATTGCGTGCAGGCGTGCCCCTATGGATGCCGTTACCTGCATCCGGAAAAGAACACGGTGGACAAATGTAATCTCTGCTATCACCGCATCACCAAGGGGCTCACCACGGCCTGCTGCGAAAACTGTCCCACCGGCGCCCGCCAGTTGGTGGATTTCAAAAACCCCAAGGACCCCGTGCACGAGTTCCTGCGCAACAACAAGGTGGAAGTGCTAAAGCCGTATATGGCCACGCAAGCGAAGGTGTACTACAAGAATCTTGACGGTGCGGTGCGGTAGGGGCGACCCGTGTGGCCGTCCAGGGCAGGCACAAGACCTGCCCCTACGATCGTTGGTGCGGTGCGATAAAGGAGTGGAGCGATGGTTCCTGGCGTGGAAGGTTTCATGTACCCCAATGAGGTGGAGTTGCAGTGGGGCCTGCTGATTGTGCTCTACCCGTACATAACCGGATTGGTGGCCGGCGCCTTCATCCTGGCGTCGCTGGAGCGGGTCTTCAAGGTGGAAGCCGTGCGCCCCACCTATCGGCTGGCGCTGCTGACCGCGCTGGCATTTTTGCTGGTGGCGCCCCTGCCTCTGCAATTGCACCTGGGCCATCCCGAGCGCTCTTTTGAGATGTACCTGACGCCCCATCGATCGTCGGCCATGGCGATGTTCGGCTTTGTTTACTTGTGGTACCTGATGGTGGTGCTGCTGCTCGAGATCTGGCTGGAATATCGTGCGGACATCGTGCGCTTGGCCCAGTCCACCACGGGTTTGTGGCGGGTGGTGTACCGCCTGTTGACGCTGGGCTCAATGAATATCAGCCCCGAGGCGCGGCAGATCGACGACAAGGTCAGTTATGTGGTCACGGTCATCGGCATCCCCTCGGCGTTCCTGCTGCACGGCTATGTGGGATTTATCTTTGGTTCGGTCAAGGCCAATCCCTGGTGGTCGTCGCCCCTTATGCCCGTTGTCTTCCTGTTCTCGGCGATGGTTTCCGGCATCGCCGCTGTGCTGGTGCTCTACATCGCGTTCATGAAGGTGGAGAAGAAGCCCATCGACATGCCCTGTCTTGATACCATTGCCAAATACCTGTTTTACACGTTCGTCATCGATTTCTCCCTGGAAATGCTGGACCTCGTGCACCGCACCTATGAGGCCGATGAATCCTTCCGTTCCCTCGACTTCATGGTGCACACGCGTCTGTGGGGGTCGCAGGTCATCCTCCAGATCATCATCGGGACGCTGGTGCCGCTGGCCATTCTTGCCGCCAACCAACTCTGGCGGTTCCCGGAAGTTCACCGCAAGGCGATGTATCTGACGGCATCCGTGCTGACGCTGATCGGCATCTTCGCCATGCGCTGGAACGTGGTGATTGGCGGCCAATTGTTTTCCAAGAGTTTCCTGGGATACACGACCTACAAAGTGGCGTTCGCCGCCCGCGAGGGTCTGCTGCCGGCCATCGGCCTGATGATTCTTCCGTTTGTAATTGTGGTCGTGTTGGTCAAGCTGCTGCCCCCGTGGGCGGGAAGAGAAGCCAGCGAAGTCTAAGCGTCGGGTTTTTGTAGCGCCGACCTTGAGGTCGGCACGTCAACGTAACGCCGGCTTCCAGCCGGCACCGGTGCCGCCACGATGGCGGCGTTACATGGTCTTCAGCATCCTGCCTGAAGGAGCCGTCATGTCCGAGGCAGACCTGGAAGAACTGCGGTGTCAGGTCCGCGAATTGGCGAATCGTGTTTCGCGCCTGGAAGAAGTGATGCCTGCGCGCGCGACCTCCAGCCTTGCGCCGGAACCCGCGGTGCCCACCGCCCTGGCGGATGCCGGGACTCTGCCGCAAGTCCCTGACACCGCGGCTGCACTGCCCATCCTCGGAACGGGTTTGCTCGGCTTGGCCGGCGCCTACCTGCTGCGAGCGATCGCCGAATCAGGAGTTCTTCCTCCCCGCGCGGTCTTCACCCTCGGCACCCTTTACGCCGTGGCCTGGCTCATGGCGGCGGCCAGAACTTCCAACGAGCGCAAGCTCGCCACCACGGTTTACACCCTCACGGCAGTGTCCATCCTTTCGCCGCTGCTCTGGGAGTCCACGCTGCGCTTCAACCTGGTCACGGCGAGGGAAGCCAGCCTGATTCTGGTGGCCTTCACGCTGATTGGCCTGGTGGTGTCGTGGCGAAAGAATTTGGTCATCGTTGCCACGCTCTCGACCCTGGCAGGCCTGAGTACCGCTGCCGGACTGCTGGTGGCTACGCACGACGTTCTGCCCTTCATTTTTGTGTTTCTGGCGGTGGCGGCGGCCGTGGAGGCGTGCGCGTGCCTGAACCACTGGCTGGGCGTGCGCTGGGTGGCGGCAATCGTGGCCAATCTTTCCATCGTGCTGGCCACGTGGCTGGTGACCAATCCCCTGGGCTTGCCGGATGTCTACGCGCCCATTTCCGCCGGCTCGCTGTTTGCCGCGCAAATGGCGTTGCTGGCCATCTATCTTTCCAGTGTGATGGTGCGAACGCTGCTGCGCCACCTGACCATGACCACTTTCGAAACGGCGCAGTGCACGCTGGCCTTCCTGATCGGACTGGGCGGCGCCATGCGCCTGTCCGGCGCCGACAGCCACATCGTTCCCGCCATCGGTGGCTTCGCCTTGCTGTGCGGAGCGGCGTGCTACGCCCTTTCGTTCGTCTTGCTGGAGCGCCACGGGTCACACGGTCGCAATTTTTATGCCTACTCAACGTTCGGCATTCTGCTGGTGCTGGTGGGAGGGCGAATCGTCTTGCGCGACGGTGCGGAGGCCGTCCTGTGGTCCGTGCTGGCAGTTGTGTGCATTGGCGCGGGCGGACTGTGGGGCCGCATGACGCTGGAAGTCCATGGCGCCATTTACCTGGCGCTGGCGCTCGCACTGATGGGCGCCTTGCAGCAGTCCGCGCGATTTTTGGTGGGAACCGACCTCTGGCCGGGAGCCGCCCCGGTGGCGCTTTGGTGCGGCCTGGCGGCAGCCGGAGCTTGCTACCTGCTGGCGGTGCGCACGGCTGCCTCGGGCGGTGGAGGCCGGGACTTTTACGCGTTCCAATTGGCTACATCATCGCTTTTGCTTTGGGTGGCGTTGGGCCTGGCGGCTGGGATTTTGACGGGCGTCTATCACGGCGTGCTGGGAGCCGCTGCCGGCGATCCCTATTGCGCCACCATGCGCACGGGCACGCTGACCCTCGCGGCCTTGCTGCTGGCCTGGACCGGCTCCCGCCCCCGGTTCACCCACCTCGGCCAACTGGTTTATCCTCTCATGCTCCTGGGGGCCTATCGCCTTCTGGCCATCGATCTGCACCACGACCACAAGGTAGCGCTGTTCCTGTCGCTGCTGTTGTACGGTGCCGCCTTGATGCTGATACCCCGCCTGCGACGACCGAAAACCGGTGAACATCGGTTCGCCGTGATCACGAACAGTGACCCGGCCTGATCCCCTACCGTCTTCGATTTTCCCGTTCCAGTCGCTCGGCAAGAAACATCTTGAGCAAGGATTGATAAGGGACATCGCGTTGGTTGGCGAGCAGCTTCAGGCGCGCGATCATCGTAACCGGCAAGCGCACGGAGATCGTCCGCACCGAGGGCTTCAGGTTGGGGAGGGCGACGCGCTTTGCCTTCGTCCAATCGATGTGTTCCGTGGAATCCGCTTTCCCCCAGAAATCCCTTTCCTCACTTTCCGAATTAAAGGCCGGAAGGGGTTTCAGGGCCTTCTTGCTCATCGTAGGTTTCATAAAGTCTCCGCTCTTTGCGGGTCACCTCCCGCGCCGAAATAACCCGGATCAGATTCCGCCGCACGGTAAAGGCTACAAACAACAGCCGGGCCTGGCCCGTGCAACCGAGAGCGTAATATCGAGCCTCACGCTGCGAATGCTTCGGGTCGTGCCGAACGACAAGTGGCTGATTGAAGAAAACCTCTTCGCACTCGAAATCCGCTACGGCATGCTTTTGCCAATTCTTATCGGCATTTCCTTCATCCCACTCGAACCCGGCGCATTCTGACCAAGTTTCCATGTATATGTTCTATATATACAAATCTAAATTCGGTGTCAATGGCCAGGAACCGCTTGCCTTGGTCCGGCCTCGACCACTTCCCTTTGCCCACCCATCTGCCTGATCGAACACGCCGCGTACAACCGGTGGGTTGCTTTCCGTCCGCGCGCCACGATTTCAAAGCTCGATCACCCAACAAGCCAACCTGTCATCCTGAGTCCCGACGCCATGAGTCGGGACGAAGGACCCTTTTCATTGCTCGGAGGAATCGCGGGAGCGCCCAGGCATTGCTGCCGCATGCCGCGGCGCGTCTGGGGAAGACGAAATACAGGGGTCCTTCGTGCTGAAGAGCGGCACTCAGGATGACAGCACGTTTGTTTGGCGCCCTGAATTCTGGTGGCCGACGACTGACGCGGGAGCGCCAATAAGCTTTTTTGAGTGCGGTAGTTTGCTACCGCTTTGCTCTTCGCCAGCTTGCTGGCCCGCAAACAGCCGGAAGCGAGCTTCCAGCTTTGGAGTTTCTACATTTTCAGGCCAGGTCGGTGGCAAGGGCGTTAACCGGGACTTATGCCAGATTTAAGAAACCGTTGAACCGAGAATCGCCCGTCGCGCCTATGGAAGCTCAATGCCGCCGCCATATAGCGTTGGCCTGACTACGACCTTCTCGACTTGTGCTCCCACATCAGATATTCGAATCATCAGGTCATACCTTCGGTCGGGAAAAACTTGAATCGGGTTGCATTGATAGTGCCAATAACCTGCTTCGCCACCAGACATGAGCACCCAGATGCCATCTCTGTTTCCCGCGCCGGGCCGCCCTAACGCATGGCAAGCAACATTGCCTTTTTCATCCTTCAATGTTGCTTCTATCGTCGTTTCCAGGTTTTCCAGTGGCACCCTATCAGCGAAAGTATCGACCCGGCTGTCCTTCACGTAGAGAACCAGAGTCATCTCCTCGCTTGGTAGCCCCCGGAAATGAAAATGGTGCTCACCACTTTGGTAAAGCGGAATATCGGAAAAGTGAACCACGTAGCGTGGCCGAAATAAAAGCCCTTCGGAAAACGTACCGTCGCCGTGATAGCGCAGCTTGGCCCAGGGAATCCAAAACAGAATAATCAGCAGGGAGATGGCACAGATTGCGCCTAAAACGAGTTTCCTTCGAGTCATGAGAAACATTACTACCACTTAACGTGCTGCGCTGCGCAGATAAATCTCCGTTTTCGAATTCGCGGGTGGCGGTAGAGTAGGAGAGGGAGCAAGTTAAAAAAAGACTCCGCACCTCTCCTACTCTACCGCCACCCAAGAATTGCTTGATTCCTCCGAAACCTGCAACCACTTGGCCGGTTATGTCGCCTTATCACGCCGGTGGCTAGGTGTTGCCTGGTTGACCCGGGAAGAAAACTCCGTCAGAAATGTAGAAACTCCAGAGCCGTTAGCGAGCTACCGCACTCCACATTCGGCTGCTGACCAAAGAAGCAGGCCCGCGGTTTTGCCGCTTGCGCAAGCCGCCTCCTCCTCGTTGAACGCGCCGCGCGGCGGTGGTAAGCTGCGCGCCTGGTAGATACCCATTGCCGCCCTCGAAAGGATCGCATCTTCACTTTCGGAAGGCGCGCCCTCGCCAAAGGAAGATCTCTATGTCCAAAGCTGCGTATGGCAACGACCCGGCAAAAATCGAGAGATACAAGAGCTTCTGGAGTCGCGCCGACGTGGCGCGCCCGCTGGTGGGATTCACCTTTGTCGGCTGGTTCCCTTTTGGTGAGTTCGCCGCGTGCAGGAGCTGGAGTTCCTCGCGTTACCTCACACCTGACATGATCGACCCTGCCGGCTTCATCGAAGACCACGTCCGCATGCTGCGGGAAGGGGAAGTTATCGATGACGATCTCCTGCGCGGCGCCGGTCCCACACAAGTAGCTGTTCCCTTTCTTCCCGGAATCGTGGGATGCAAAGTGCGCATTCTTTCCGACAACGTGATGGGGGAGGAGCAGAACCTTTCGTTCGAAGAGGCGTTGCGCGTACGGTTCGACGCACACGACCCCTGGTTCCAGAAATACCTGGAATTCGGCCGGGCGCTGGTGGAACGTGCCGGCGGTATGTTTCCCGTCAGTCACAACGCGGACCTGGGACCGACCGACCTGCACGCGGTGCTGCGCGGCCACAGCCAGGCCGTCCTCGACCTCACCGATGAGCCCGAGAAGTCAGCCGAGCTTATGGAGCGAATGGGGGACATCTTCTGCGAGTTCACGCAGGCGTACTGGAGAACTGTGCCACGCTTTTGCGGCGGCTATTTCGACGGCCAGTATTCGCTGTGGTCGCCCGGGCCCATTGCGCGCTTGCAGGAAGACGCCACGGCCGTCTATTCGCCCGGCCTGTATCGCAAGTTCGTCCAGCCGGTGGACCGCGCCATGGCCCAACGCTTCGCCTGCGCCTTCATTCATCTGCATTCCACTTCCATGTTCCTGCTGGACGCCTTTCTGGAGATCGAGGAGATCCGCTGTTTCGAAATCAACAACGATGTTTGCGGACCGCCGCTGGCCGAGATGGCGCCCCATTTCCAAAAAGTCCAAAAGGCGCGGCGGCCACTGTTGGTGAGGGGATCATTCACGGCGGAAGAATTGAAACTGCTGCTGGACTCGCTGGAACCGCGCGGGCTTTTCCTCAACATCATGGTCAAGAGCATGGAGGAAATAGAAACCCTCCGGCGCATCGCAAAGATGTGAGAAAGCGGATGCCGATGATCCTCTCGACCTCGGGTTCAGCCGCCCCGCAGCATGGTGAAGTACGGAATATTTCTCAAGATCCAAAAGGCAATGATCGCGGCCAGAAGCATCCAGATGTAGATGGGTCGAAGGAACACGCGGGGCAAGGCGGGCGCGCCGGCGAGTTCCAAAGCCGAGGAGGTGGCCGAATAGGCGACGCAGGGCAACAACAGCAGCATGAGGGGATTGAGCCTGAAGGCCGCGGCAAAATGGCCATTCAGGAGTTGGTGGATGGCGCGCAGGGTTCCGCAACCCGGACAGAGGTAGCCGGTGAGGGCTCGGAAAACGCACGGCGGATAAAACCACGTGGTGGCGGGATTATACGTCCGCAGTACCACCAGCGCGAGCGAGGCCAATACCAGCGGCACGCCCAATCCCAGCGCGCTGCGCCGCAGGTGGAGCCGTTCGAGAAGTAAACCTCGCAAGATCGGCCCTCAGTGGATGCTATGACTGAAAAAGTAAATGAACTGGACGCCCGTCCATACCACCGCAGTCGCGATTCCGAGGCCAAAGGCAATCCAGCACCACATCTTGGCGTTTTTGGAGGACTCTCGGGCTCCAGCCAAATCACCCTGCGCCACTTTCGTGTTCACTTGGGCGGCGTAAACGATGGCCGGAATTCCCAGCGGTATGCAGCAGCACACCGTGCACACAATCGCCTGCCATAAGTAGTTCGGTATGACCTCGGCAGGGCCGACGGCCGGCGGAGCTTGCTGCAATACGGTCTGGCACTGAATGCACTTCAAGGCATTATCGTCATTGGACGCACCGCAGTTTGGGCAAAAATACATAAGATCTCAGCTCCTTCCCGGGATCGGCAGCGTGCACTTGAAATTGTTGTCGTTGTTTTGGGTACCACACTTGGGGCAGTTCATGGTTCTTTCTCCGCGCGGCGTAGTATACGTGCGGAGGAACCGTGGCGCAATGACCAACCGAATTTGAGAGGTAGCTCCGGACTTTAGCCCGGCACGTACCGCCCTAAAGGGCGGCGCTACAGCCCAATTAGGACACTCCAGGCGTCTTCTCGATTGCTTAACCTCACCCGCAGGATTAAAATCACAAGTCCGCAAGCTGACTGTCGCGCTTCCTTCGGTCTGTGTTCCTTCCACTGTCACCAAAAGGCGTGAGGGTTTGCTTCTGCGCACAACAGAGGTGGCTGGCCCGTATGTGAGTGCTTAAGTGCGTTTCACACAGAGGCCACAGAGATGCTCACGGAGGACACAGAGAAAAGTCTTTCTCCGTGCCCTCTGTGCACCTTTTCCTCTGTGCTCTCTGTGTGAAGCGCTCTTAGGAACTATGGCGGAGCGGCGTCGCGACCGAAAGGCAAGGAAACCCGCCAACGAGGCATGACATGAGTGAACCCGATCGAATCTTATTGAGCGGAGACGAAGCCGTGGCGCTGGCTGCCCGCGATGGCGGCGTAACCTTGGGCACAGGCTATCCCGGAACGCCGTCAACCGAAATCCTGGAAAGTTTCTCCCGCCTGGGAGGCCGCGCGCAATGGGCTCCGAATGAAAAGGTGGCGCTGGAGGTCGGGTTGGGCGTCGCCTACACGAACGCACGCGCCCTGGTCACCATGAAGCACGTCGGGTTGAACGTGGCCGCCGACCCATTGTTCACCGCGGCGTACACGGGCGTCACGGGAGCACTGGTGGTGGTCTCGGCGGACGATCCCGGCATGGCCTCAAGCCAGAACGAGCAGGACAACCGCCGCTACGCGGTGGCCGCGGGCTTGCCGATGCTGGAACCAGCCGACTCCCAGGAAGCGTACGACTTCTGTTTGCTGGCCCTTCAGGTTTCCGAACGCTGGAAGCTTCCCGTGCTGCTCCGCCTTACCACGCGCGTGTGCCACTCCAAGACTGTGGTCCGACCGGGGCAGGCGTCGGCGGCAAGCGTCACGGCAACCTTTGCGCGCGACATCAAGGGGCGCGTGATGATCCCGGCCTACGCGCGGCCTGCGCATCGCCGTCTGCGGGAAAAACTCGCACAGATTCTGGAATGGAACGAAGCCAGCGGGCCCAACCACGAGATCGAAGGCGAGCGCTCGCTGGGAATCATCACTTCCGGAATCTCCTTCATGCATGCGCGTGAGGCAGCGCCGGAAGCAGCCATGCTGAAGCTGGGCATGACCTATCCGCTGCCCATCGAGAAGATTCGCCGGTTCGTCGGGAAGGTATCCCGCTGTGTTGTGATTGAGGAAGGTGATCCCTGCCTGCTGGAGGCCATCCGAGCGGCGGGGATGCAGGTGGAAGGCAGGCCGGAAGCATTTCGCTTTGGTGAGTTGAACGTCAACCGCGTGAAGCGCATCCTGGCCAACGATGCTTCTCCGGAGCCGGTGGCGCCGCCGGGAAAGCCCCCGGAATTGTGCCAGGGGTGCCCGCACCGTTCCGTCTTCACCGCGCTGCACAACCTGGACTGCATCGTGGCCAGCGACATCGGCTGCTATACGCTGGCCGTGCTGCCGCCTTTCGAATCGTGCGATACGTGCGTGTGCATGGGAGCGAGCATCGGCGTGGGGCTGGGACTGCGGCACGCGCTGCCCGACGAGCAGGCCCGCCGCGTGGTGAGCACGATTGGCGACAGCACCTTCATCCACAGCGGAATCACCGGCGTGGTGGAGATGGTTTACAATCCGCCGAAAACCGGCCACGTGGTCATTATTCTCGATAACGGCACCACGGCCATGACCGGATTGCAGGAGCATCCCGGAACCGGGCGCACGCTGGAACACCAGCCCACCGGCAAGGTGGTTATCGAAGACGTGGTGCGTTCTCTGGGCGTTCCCAACGTGCACGTCACCGACCCCACGCTCAATCTCGCGGCATTTCAGGAACTGGTGGCGGCGAGTTTGGCGAGCGGCGGACTGACGGTCATCATTGCGCGCCGCAACTGTCTGCTGGCGGCCGGCAAAATCCGCGAATATGAACGCGCCGCCGTCCGCGTCGAGCCACAGGAGACTTGCATTGAGCAACAAGACTAAGGTGACCAACATCGTCATTGCCGGTCTGGGCGGGCAGGGCGTGCTGAAGGCTTCGGACATCGTCGCTGCCGTGGCCTTTGCTGCTGGATTGGATGTGAAAAAGAGCGAGATCCACGGCATGAGCCAGCGTGGCGGGTCGGTGACGAGTGACGTGCGCTTTGGCGAGCAGGTCTACAGCCCCATGGTGCCGCCGGGGGAAGCGGATTACCTGGTGGTCCTGTCGCCCGACCAGGTCGAAACCAATCGCTGGCAATTGCGCGCGGGGGGCGAGTTGATCACGCCGGCCGCAATTCCCGCCGGAGCCCTGCACGACAAGCGAAGCCTGAACGTGGCGCTGCTGGGGTGCCTGAGTGTTGGGTTGCCGTTTTCTGAATCCGCGTGGCTGGACGCTCTGCGCCAGAATTTGGCCCCGAAGTTGCACACTACAAATCTTCAGGCCTTCGAGATCGGGCGCGCAGAAGCCCGCAAAATCTCCGGCCTACCCAAACCATGAACGGCCCTTGTAACGACTCCGCTTTGGACATGCATCCCGCCAGTGCGCAGGATTACATTCCCACTCCGCGGATGCGCAACCTGCAACTGGTCCGCCTGCGGGCCACGGTTCGCCGCGCCTACCAGCACGTTGAGCTCTATCGCCGGCGCCTGGACCAGGTCGGCGTCGGGCCGGATCACATTCAATCGTTGGACGATCTGGCCCGCCTGCCTTTCACGATGAAAGCCGACCTGCGCGACAGCTATCCCTTCGGCCTGTTCGCCAGTCCCTTGGAAGAAGTGGTGCGCTTGCACGCTTCGAGCGGAACCACCGGCAAGCCGATTGTGGTGGCTTACACGCAGCAGGATGTGGCGGTTTGGACCGATGCCATGACGCGGACGCTGGCGGCGTGCGGCCTCGGCCGGGGCGACATCATTCAGAACGCCTACGGCTACGGTCTGTTCACGGGAGGCTTGGGCGCGCATTACGGCGCCGAAGCGTTGGGGGCCACGGTGGTTCCCATTTCCGGCGGGAACACCGATCGCCAGATCATGGTGATGAAAGATTTCAGGGCGACGGCCATCTGCTGCACGCCCACCTATTTCTTGCATCTGCTTGACCGCGCCGCGGAGATCGGCGTAAACATTCGCGAACTCCCTTTGCGCGTGGGAGTGTTCGGCGCCGAGCCTTGGAGCGATTCCATGCGCTGCCGCATTGAAGCCGCCGGCGGCATTAACGCCTACGACATCTATGGGCTTTCGGAAATCACCGGCCCGGGCGTGGGGAGTGAATGCGTTTGCCAGGCGGGCCTGCACATTTTTGAGGACCACTTTTACCCGGAAATCATCGATCCCCATTCCGAGCGGCCCGTCGCGGAGGGCGAAGAAGGGGAACTGGTGCTGACCACGCTGAGCAAGCAGGCCATGCCCATGCTGCGTTATCGCACTCGCGACATCAGCGCCTTCCTGCCCGGCTCGTGTCCCTGTGGGCGAACGCTGCGCCGCATCAAGCGTATCAGCCGGCGCAGCGACGACATGTTCATCATTCGCGGCATCAACGTGTTCCCCTCCCAAATTGAGACCGCGCTGCTGGCAGTGGAGGGCACGCTGCCACACTACCAAATCATTCTGACCCGCGAAGCAGGACTGGACCGGATCGAAGTCCAGGTGGAAGTGACGCCTGCTGTGTCCAGTGACAAAGTCGGCGCGATGGAAAGGCTGCATAACAAACTGGCGCAGTCCTTGAATCAAACGCTGGGACTGCGAGTGGACGTCCGCCTGGTGGCGCCGCAAAGCCTGAAGCGCAGCGAGGGGAAAGCACAAAGGTTGGTCGATCGGAGGAACGTGGATCGGTGAAGTCCTGCGCGAGTCGAGGTTGGGCAACGACGCCCCCCTCACCCCTGCCCCTCTCCCCCAAGGGGGCGAGGGGAAGGTTAAAGTGAATCAATTCCCTCGCCCCCTTGGGGGAGAGGGTGGCTCGTCACCGGCGTCTTCATCAGCCGGGACGAGACGGGTGAGGGGGTTCATCCGTTATGCCAAGTCGAGGGTGACCATGAAAATTCATCAGCTCTCGCTATTCCTTGAGAACAAGCCGAACCAATTGAGCGAGCCCTGTCGCCTTCTGGCGGAGGCCGGTGTTGACATCCGAACGTTGACCCTGGCGGATACGGAACAGTTTGGAATCTTGCGCCTGATCGTTTCGGATTGGGAGCGGGGCGCGAAGGTTCTTCAGGAAGCCGGCTACGTGGTCAACGTCACGCAAGTGGTGGCCGTGGAAGTGCCTGACCGGCCCGGCGGCCTGGTGGAATTGCTGGAAGTATTTCGGAAGACCGAGATCAACATCGAGTACATGTACGCGTTCACCTTCGGCCACGGCGAAACGGCCGTCCTGATTTTTCGCTTCGATAATCCTGATGTCGCCATCGAGCGCCTGCAAGCGGCCGGGGTGAGCCTGGTGGGATCTTCCGAACTTTATAAGCGCATCGAAAAATAACTTATGAGTATTGGCAAAGCCATTGCGGAGCAGATGGAACACGCGTCCTGGATCCGGCGCATGTTTGAGATTGGCGCACGGTTGAAGCGCGAGCGCGGGGAAGAGAACGTCTTCGATTTCACGCTGGGAAATCCCGACGGCGAACCGCCTGCGGAGGTCATCTCCGCGCTACGGCGAGTGGTGGAGCGCAACCTGCCGCGCAGCCACGCCTACATGCCCAATGCGGGGTTCGCCGCGGTGCGCGAGGTTGTGGCCCGGCAACTCGCCCGCCGGACGGGACTGGATTACACCGCCGATCACATTCTGATGACGGTCGGAGCGTCGGGCGCGATCAACGTGGTGCTGAAGTCGCTGCTTGATCCGGGCGACGAAGTCATTATCCTTTCACCGTTCTTTCCCGAATATCAGTTTTACATTGAAAACCATGCCGGCCGCATGGTGCTGGTCGAAACGGATAATGCGTTCCAACCCGACCTGGCGCGCATCGCCGACGCCATCAACCCGCGCACGAAGGCCATCATCCTCGATTCTCCCAACAACCCCACGGGAGTCGTTTATAGCCCTGAATTCCTGACGGGCTTGGACGCCTTGATTTCCGGCCTGGACCATCCCGTGACGCTGATCGCCGACGAACCGTATAAAGCGATCATGTTCGATGGGCTGGCGCTGCCGGTCATCCCCTCGCTCGTTCGCCGCACGGTGGTGACCTATTCGTGGTCAAAGGCGCTGGCGATTCCCGGTGAGCGGATCGGCTACCTGGCGTTGTCTCCCCAACTGCCGGAAGTCGGCGCACTGCGTGATGCGTGCACGTTCGCCAACCGCATCCTGGGATTCATCAACGCGCCGGCGATTTGGCAGTGGGTGATGGTCGGAAGCGGCGGATCTGGAGGTTGACCCTCGTCCTTACCAGGTAAAGCGCGATCTGCTGTGGGATGCCCTGACGCGCATGGGTTATGACGTGATCAAACCGCAGGGAACGTTCTACATGTTTCCCCAAGCGCCTATCGCGGATGATATGGCCTTTGTGCGCAGCCTCATGGACCACGGGATACTGGCCGTCCCCGGCACGGGCTTTGGACGAAGCGGGTATTTCCGCCTGTCGCTCACCATTCCGCTGGCCGCGATTGAGCGCTCACTGGCGGGATTCGAACGCGCGTTGAGCAAAACTTAACTATCAACGCATTTGACTGTCATCCTGAGCCCGCACTTCAGGGCGAAGGACCCTTTTCATTGCACGTAGGAAGCGCAGGGTGGGAGCGCCCGTTCTTGTCCCCCGCGTTCCCGCGGCACACGTGGGTAAGACGAAATACGGGGGTCCTTCGCCCTGAAGTGCGGGCTCAGGATGACAAGGCTGTGACTGTCTAACTAACTGAACTGCGATTACTCCCCAGCCCCCAGCCCCTCGTCTTGCTCCTCCACCACCTTGGCGGTTTCTTCCCACTCGCGCATCAGTCGGGCGATTTCGTCGCGTCCCTGTTCGATCAGCTTGGCGAGGCGAACGCTTTCCTCGGCGCTTTTGAAGTGTGCTGACTCCTGACCGTAGCCCTCGATCTCAGCTTCGCGGCGCGCCACCTGCTCTTCGATCTCGCGGCAGCGATCCTGCATCTGCTGAAGGCGAAGGGGATTGAGTTTCTTCCCCTTGGCCGCAGACGCCGCGGCCGCCGGTGCCGGGGCGTGCCCGCCTTGGTGCGAGTGTCGCGCGTTGGCCCGCTCCCCAACCAGATCGGGCAGGTCGGGCAGGGTGAGGTCAATCTCCTTTCCGGTTTTGCGCCACAGGTAATCCTCGTAGTTCCCGGGATAGACGCTCACCTCGCCACCGCCGATTTCGAACACGCGTGTGGCCAGCTTGTCAATGAAGTAGCGGTCGTGGGAGACAAACACCACGGTGCCCGTGTAGTCTTCCAATGCCTCCAGCAGCACGTCCTTGGCACGAAGGTCGAGGTGGTTGGTGGGTTCGTCGAGCAGCAGAAAATTGGAGGGTTGCAGCATCATTTTCGCCAGGGCATAGCGATTGCGCTCGCCGCCGGAAAGGACGCGGATGCGTTTGAAGACATCGTCTTCCGTAAACAGAAAGCAACCCAGCAGGCTGCGCAATTCCGTCTGCGTACTCATGGACATGGGAGCAGCGCGCGTCAGGTCATCCAGCAGGCGCGCCTCCGGATCAAGCGCCTTGTACTGGTCTTGAGCGAAGTAATCCGCTTCCACGTTGTGGCCCAGTTGAAATTCTCCCTCGCTGAGCGGTTCGATGCCCGCCAGCAGTTTGATAAGGGTGGACTTGCCCGCGCCGTTCACTCCCACCAGCGCCACGCGGTCGCCGCGATCGATGGTGAAGTTCACATGGCGGAAAACCCCCTTCGAGCCATAACTCTTGGCGACGCTACGGAACTCCGCCACCCGCCGGCCGCTGGCCGGAGGCTGTGGAAACTTGAAGTGGATTGCCTTCTCTTCCTGCGGAATCTCAATGCGATCGATGCGCTCGAGTTCCTTGATGCGGCTCTGCACTTGCTTCGCCTTGGTGGCGGTGTAGCGAAAGCGGTTGATGAAGACTTCGAGTTGCTCGATGCGGTCGCGCTGGTTCTGGTAGGCCGCCTGGAGTTGTTCGCGGCGCGCGGTCTTTTCCTTCAGGTACTTCTCATAGTTGCCGGTGTAGAAGTGAATTCTCTGGTTCCAGACCTCCACGATCTTTTTCACTGTGACATCCAGAAAGAACCGGTCGTGAGAAATCAACACGCAGGCGTGGGGATAATCCGCTAGATACTCTTCCAGCCAGTTGCGCGCTTCCAGGTCGAGGTGGTTGGTGGGCTCATCGAGCAGCAGCAGGTTGGGTTTCTCCAGCAGCAACTTGGCCAGCGCGATACGCATCTGCCAGCCGCCCGAGAACTCTTCCGTGCGTCGGTGCCAATCGGAGGGAGGAAATCCCAGGCCGCCCAGGACCATCCCGGCCTGCGCTTCGAGTGAATAACCGTCGCGCTGCTGGAACTCGGTGTCAATGATGTGAAAGCGATCGGCGACCTGCTGGTACTCCTCGCTGGCAGGATCGATCTCCCCCATCCGCTCCATCAGGGTTTCCATCTCTTGTTCCATGGAGAGCAGGTCGCCGAACACCGACATGCACTCGGCCAGCACGGTGCGGCCGGAAAGAGACAAGCCATCCTGGGGAAGGTACCCGGCGGAGACCCCCTTAGAGAAAACGACTTCGCCATAGTCGAGCGGTTCAATTCGCGCCAACACCTTCAGCAAAGTCGTCTTGCCGGTACCATTGGCGCCCACCAGGCCCACACGATCGCGCGACGTGATGAGCCAGTTGACGTTTTCAAACAGCGTTTTGGGGCCGAAATGCTTTCCGGCCGCTACCAGTTGAATCATAGAACTGAGGAGAGAGGAGCCAGGAGTAAGGAGTCAGAACGGCTCTGCCTCCGAGTTGGCAGCGTACACCTGACAATGATTGCTCGCCTTCCACTTTCGCTTGAAGATGTGTCCGGACGTGCTGCAGAGCTCAATCCGGAGGCGGTGAATGCCGGACTTCGGATACCGGACCTCCTCTACAAGCGTATCAACATCCCGGCAGCCGTCAAGGTGGAAACACGTCTGTTGGCATCGCAGCAGGCCCGGTGTATGCTAGCCGCCGGCTAATGCCTCACTGTGGTAATCTCGATTCGCGTTGAGCGGCTTGGACCTATCGCGGGAACGAGAAAGGAGAGCTACCGTTGGCAGGTGATTCCCCGACGTCGCCTCAGATCTTCACTTACCTCGACGGCCGCATTCCCGTGCGCTGCCATGACCATGTGGCCGTTGTGCATCGCGGCAGGGATTCGGCAACCCGCGGGACGGAGTTTCTGCGCGAAGGCCTGAGCCGGGGCGATTGGTGTTGTTGCCGCGCGCCGAGCGATTCACGCGCCAGCGTCACTGCGCGCCTTCGCGAATCGGGCATCGACGTGAAGCAGCTTCAAGAGAGGCGCCTGTTGCAACTTCCGCCAGAGCCGCTGAGCACGGGCGATTGGTTGAAGGAAGCGAAGAGGTTCTTCGCCCAGGCGGAAGCCGCGCGCGCACCCGGTGTCCGCTGGTTGGAAGAGGGAATCTGGGGCCGGACGGGTAGGGAGTCCAAGCTTCGGTTTTTCGAGCTGCATTCTCAGTTGAATTACCTGGTTAAGCAATACCCCAGCGTGGCCTTATGCTTCTACGACACCGAGCACTTGGAAACGCCCGAACTGTTTTCTGCGATCGCCGTTCACCGCCACCTCCTGGTGGACGACACGCTGGTAAGGGACAATCCCTTTTACATCCCTGCGGAAAAGTATCTTGCCTTGAATCCCGAAGAGCGAGGAAGCGATTTGCGAGAGATTTATCGGGAAGTGGGTTTTGACCTGGAAAGACTGCTTGCGACGCTCGCCGGTTATGGCCGCCTCCAGAAGCCGGGGGCGTAAACTCCCCATCCTGAACATTTCTGCACGCGAGCCCACCGCAATTTGGTAGAATATTTTGTTCGAGACTGACAAACACAATGGACTATGACCAGTTAGGTAGTTTCCTGGAAGTGGCAAAACTTCAGAGTTTCTCACGCGCGGCGGAGAAACTTTTTCGTACGCAGCCCGCCATCAGCGCGCAGGTGCGCCTGCTGGAACAGGAATGCGGCGAAAAGCTCTTTGACCGTAGCGGAAAGAAAGTTCTGATGACTCCCGCGGGGGAGATTCTGTATCGCTATGCGGAGAAAATGCTGGCGATGCACAAGGAAGCCCTCCAGGCCATCGCGGAACTGAATCAGACGCCTCGCGGCAAGCTTTTTATCGGCGCCAATGAGGCGACCTGTCTCTACGTTTTGCCCAAGACGTTCGCCCGCTTCAAGCAACTCTATCCCCTGGTTCAAATCAGCATCTACCGGAACTTCAGCCACAAGATTCTGCAAAAAGTTCAAGAGGGTGCGGTAGACCTGGGCATTGTCACTTTGCCGATGACCGCGAACAACATGGAAGTGATTTCCGTGTTTCGCGACGAAGTTCAGGTGGTGGTGCCGAAGTCCCATGCTTTGGCCAAGCACAAGAGCGTGACCGTCGAGGAGTTGGCACAGCATCCGCTGATTCTGCCCAAGACCGGGCACACCCGAGTGGTGATTGACCGTTTGCTGCGTGCGCAAAGGGACATCCTCCAGGTTTCCATGGAACTGGCAAGCGTGGAGACGATCAAGAAGTTTGTGGGCGCGGGGCTGGGGATTTCCCTGATCAGCCGCGCCTATGTGCAGACGGAAGTAGCCGCAGGCCTGCTGAAATTGATTCCCTTGGAGGGCCAGAAGATCTACCGGGAACTGGGCCTGGTTTATCGCCGCGACCGCTACCTCTCGCTTCCCACTAAGGTTTTTATCGAAGTTGTGCGCGAGTCCACCAAGGCTGCCGCTACCGGCGCTTCCCCTACGACGAACATCAGCACGGCTCGCTAGCGGACCGGGAGGGAAGCGCTTCCAGTTTCGCCAGGCACCGCGGGGCAGACTTTGCCCGCAGGGGTAGAGAGGACATAGCCACCAACCCTGGGCGTAGTCGCCGGATCATGCCGCCACGCAACGAAATGACCCGGAATCGAGCAGAATAAACCCGACGCCAAGCCCTTGCGGAGCAAGCTAACACCATGGTGAAAGAGAACCCCACACCGACCAAGGCCAGGAAGCCGATCATTGCCATGAAGTTCGGCGGCACTTCCGTCGGCAGCGCAGAGCGCATGAAGAACGTCGCGGAGATCGTTGCCGACCATGCTCAACGGGCGGAAGTGTCGGTGGTCGTTTCTGCCATGGGCGGCGTGACGGACATGCTGATTCGCGCCGCCAATGAGGCCAGTCAGGGTGACCGCGAAAACTGGAAGAACGTACGTCGCGAGTTGGCGCACCGCCACCGCGAGGTTGCCGATCAACTCCTCAAAGCCGCCGAGCAAGCTGCCGTCCTGCCGCGCCTCGCCGATGCAGTGACGGACTTTGAGAACCTCTGCTCTGGGTTTTCTCTGGTTCGCGAGGTGACACCCCGCGCCATGGACACCCTCTCCAGCCTCGGCGAGGTAATGTCCGCAAACCTGGTGGCGGCGATCCTGCGGTCCGGCGGCGCCCCGGCCGAGGCCGTGGACGCCACCGAACTGATTGTCACGGACGACCACTTTGGCAACGCCACGCCGTATTTTGAGGAAACGAACGTTAAAACCCGGCAGCGTCTGGCAGGATTGCGGCGGCATGGAGTAATTCCTGTCATTACGGGCTTTCGCGGCGCCACCCGCACCGGCGCCTGCACCACCTTAGGCCGGGGCGGATCGGATTACAGCGGCACGATTGTGGGCGCCGCACTGGATGCCGATGAGGTCTGGATTTGGACCGATGTCGATGGCGTTCTAACCACCGACCCTCGTATAGTTCCGGAGGCGCGAATTCTGCCCGAGATCTCCTACCGCGAGGCGATCGAGCTTTCCTTCTTCGGCGCCAAGGTCCTGCACCCCAAGACCATTCAACCGGTGATGAAGAAGAAAATCCCGGTTTGGATCAAGAACAGCTTTAATCCCAGTTGCCGCGGCACGTGTATTGTTCCGTCCGCTACCAACAGCCAAAAGGGTGTGAAAGCCATCACCTCCGTCAGCAAAGCCGCCCTGATCACCATCAGCGGGAAGGAATCGCTGAGCTTTCCGCAATTGGCGGCAAGGGCCTTCGGGGCGCTCAGCGTGGATGAGACTGCGACGCTGATGGTCACCCAGTCCTCCGCGGATAATATTCTGTGTTTTGCCGTTCACGACGCCGACGTCCGCCGCGTAAAGACCCAACTGGAAAAGACCTTCGAGTTGGAGTTGCTGCACGACGACCGGGTGTCCATTGAAGTGATGCCCCACGTGGCCATCGTGGTGATGGTTGGTGAAAATATGAAGGGTACGCCGGGCATTTCCGGGCGTGCTTTTGCCTCACTGGGAGCGCACGGAATCAACATCATCGCCATCGCCCAGGGTTCGTCCGAGTTGAGTATTTCTTTTGCCGTCAAGGCCGCGGACGTCAAGGAGGCAGTGAAGGCGATCCACCAGGAGTTTACGCTGGACGTGAGCTAAAGGGTAAAGGTTAAAGGGTAAAGTGCAAAGGATACAGGCCAAGGCTGCGGCCGTTTCCATTACCCTTTAACTTTCGACCTTCACGCTTTAGCCTTCACCCTTTACTCTTTAAACGCGTGATCCTCATGTCTTCTGCCTACCTCCAATGCATCGAGGAACCTTGCGGGCGCCGCCAGGACCCGCAAAAGGATTTGCACGCCTGCGAATTCTGTGGAGGCTTGCTCGATGTGAAGTACGAGTTTGGCGCAATCGATCCGGAGCAACTGCGCCGCACATGGCGCGAACGGCGGATGAGCGATGAACCGGTCGATTGCAGTGGCGTATGGCGTTTTCGCGAACTCATTCCCTTCGTTGATCCCGCCGCGACCATCATTACGCTTTCCGAGGGCGGCACGCCCTTGGTGGAGACCCGGCGCACCGGTGAGTGGGCAGGGCTCGTACGTTTGGCGATCAAGCATCAGGGTGCAAATCCCACGGGGTCGTTCAAAGATACGGGTATGTCCGCTTGCATCACTCGCGCCAAGGCGCGCGGGGTCGGCCTGGTGGCATGTGCCTCCACGGGTAACACATCGTCATCAATGGCCGCCTACGCCGTGCGAGCGGGCATCAAGGCGCTCATCTTTGTTCCTTACAAGCAGATTTCCGCCGCCAAGCTGGCGCAGGCCCTCGATTTTGGCGCGCTGGTGGTGGAAGTCGGCGATAATTTTGATCAATCTTTTAGCCTCCTACGTGAGATCGCGCCTGAACTGGGGCTCTATCTCGTGAACTCCATCAATCCCTTCCGCATCGAAGGTCAGAAGACGATTGTCGCCGAGATGCTGGAGCAGCGGGGATGGCGGCCGCCCGAATATATCGTAGTTCCCGGTGGCAACCTGGGGAACTCGTCCGCCGTTGGCAAGGGGTTGCGAGAGCTGAAAGAGATGGGGTTCATCGACAGGGTTCCGCGCGTCGCTATTGTGCAGTCAGCGGGTGCCAATCCTTTCTATAAGACTTTGCAGGCCGGAGCCTCCGACCTGCTCGGAATGGATAATCCCCACACCGAAGCCACCGCCATTCGCATCGGCCATCCCGCCAATTGGAAAAAGGCGAAGCGCGTGCTTGAATGGACCGGCGGCTTCTGCGAATCGGTGACGGACGAGGAGATCTTCGAGGCAAAGTGCATGCTCGCTGAGGACGGCGTGGGCTGCGAGCCCGCCTCTGCCGCCAGCGTCGCCGGATTGCGCAAGCTGGTGCATGCCGGGAAGATCGATCGCGATGCGGATGTGGTCTGTGTCCTCACTGGCCACCAGCTTAAGGATACCGATTACATTATGCGCCATCGCTCGGGAGACCGCGGAAATGACCAGCGTCTGCAAGTGGAGCCGAACCTGGAGGCGCTGCGGCGGGCGCTGAAGCGAGCGCTGGGAGCGAAGTAGGCAGAACGCAGTAGGCAGTAGGCAGGCGGCAACAAGGAGCTGCAGACAGCGGCTCAGGTGGATCGGTCGCAGCACCAGATCAGACAGCGGCACCAAATTACATCTGCGCAGCTTAAGACGAGGTAACGATAACGGCTCCCTGACCGATTGTTCTTGTGCCTACTGCCGACTGCCTTCTGCTTACTGCCTTCTACTTGGTCTTATACGATGAATGACCAGTTACGTCGAGAAGTACGGTTCCTCACAACTCGCCTGGGCGTGATTGTTCGCGAGCAGTCGGGCACGGAAGTGTTTTCCGCCATTGAAGCCCTGCGCAAAGTCGCGAAACAGATTCGCGAACATCCTCAGACCAAGCTGCTCGCGGCCAAGGAGCGCGTGGTCAACCGGCTGTCCGTCAAGCAAGCCGCGGACGTGGCGCACGCGTTCAGCCTGTTTTTCCACCTCGTCAATCTTTGTGAGGAACGCGAGCGCGTTCGCCGTCTGCATCTGCACGACCGGCAAGGGGCGGGCGCTCCCATGTCGTTGCGTCATACGTTCAGTGAGCTGCGCAAGCAAAAAGTTCCCGCCGGAGCGGTGAAGAAGCTGCTGGGGTCCATGCACATTGAGCCGGTGCTGACCGCGCATCCGACCGAGGCCAAGCGCCGCAGTGTTTTAAACCACATTCTGCGGCTGGGAAGGACGCTGGATGCTGCCTGCGGCGATCTCAGTCCGGCCTTCGACCGCGAAATTGATCCGTGGATTGAAGCCCTGTGGCTGACCGACGAAGTGCGCGAGGGCGTGGTGACTCCGCAGATGGAAAGCGAGAACGCCCGCTTCTTTCTTGAGCGTACGATCTACGATCTGGCGGGAAGCTTTTGGGAAAGGTTCTGCGACGAGCTGACCCGCCGCTATCCCACACTTCCCGAGCCAGCTCCCTTTTTGAGTTTTGGCTCCTGGGTGGGCACGGACCGTGACGGCAATCCCTTTGTGACGCCAACCACCAGCTTGGACGCGGCCGAGCAGGTGCGACTGAGTATTCTTCGCTACTACCAAAGCGCGTGTGAGCGCCTGCTGGGCTGGGCCTCATTCCCGTGCAGGGGTTGCGGTGCCGAATCCGCCGCCGCACCGCGCGCTGAGCAGGAACTTCGCCGTGAGATCGAGCGGGACATGCGGCGATTTCCTGCCACGCGCGCTTTCGCCACCATGGATCAGCCCAGCGAACTCTATCGCCGCAAGCTGCGCATCATGATATGGCGGCTGGAGCGCACCGAGGAACGTGCCGACGGCGCGTACGCAGCACCCGAGGAATTCTCCCGCGAGCTTGCGAAGCTTTCCGAACTCTTGGCGGCGTACCCGAGTCCCCGGATCGCGCGCCTGGGCCCCGCCCGCCTGCGCGTGGCGTCGCAGGTCTTCGGCTTTCACGGCGCCAGCCTGGACTTCCGCACCCACTCGCGCGTGACCCGAGGCGCGGCGGACGAGATTCTGCAAAAGGCCGATCTGCCCACTGAGCCAGCCGAAGCCCGCATCCAGTCGATTCAACGATTACTTTTCAAACCGGCTTTGCGCCCGTCTTTTTCCGCCGCGACCCTCTATACTCTCGAGGAATTTCGCGCTCTTCGCACCATTCAGGTGCGGAACGGTGAAGCGGCGGCGCATCGCTACATCTTGAGCATGACTTCCTGTGCTGCCGACGTATGGGACGTTCTGTTGCTGGCGCAACAAACGGGTCTGCTGGAAACGCGCGGGCGCAAGTTGCAATCCCACCTGGATGTCATTCCGCTGTTCGAAACACTGGACGATCTGGATGCAGGGCCGCGCATAATGGAAGAGCTGTTTGCCGACCCGGTCTACCGCCGCATTCTCCGCTCGCGCCACGACTTTCAGGAAGTGATGCTGGGATACTCGGATTCGGTGAAAGACGGTGGCTATGTGGCGGCGAACTGCGGCCTGTTCGCCGCGCAGAAACACCTGGCGCAAGTGGCCGACAAATACGGCGTGCGCTTTTCCCTGTTTCATGGCAAAGGTGGAACCATCGACCGCGGCGGCGGGCAGTCACACCGCAGCATTCAGGCGCAACCCTTCGCAGCGCCGGGCGGCCGGCTGCGCATCACGGAGCAGGGCGAGGTGGTTTCACTCAAGTATTCGAATCCAGCGATCGCTGAGCGAAATCTCGAACAGTTGGTGACCTCCGTCCTGGACGCGCATCTGCTCCACTCCCACCGCGTGGAAGCCGCCAAACTCCCCGAATGGGAAGGCTATGCCGCGGAACTTGCCGCCAGTAGCCGCGATTTCTACCGCAAGCTGGTGTACGAGACGCCGGAATTTGTGGAATATTTCCGCCAGGCAACGCCTATTGATCTGATCGAGCAAATTCGCCTGGGCTCACGGCCTTCGCGCCGATGGGGAGCCGGCGACCTTCGCGATCTACGGGCCATTCCCTGGGTTTTCGCTTGGACGCAATCCCGGCACCTCCTGCCCGCCTGGTTCGGACTTGGCCACGCCCTGGAAAAGTTCCAAAGCGATCACCCACCGTACGGTATGGACATTCTGCGGAGCATGCACGAAGGCTGGCCGTTCTTCTTCAACCTTATCAATAACGCCGAACACTCGCTGGCCAAAACGGATCTCTATATCGCCAGTCTTTATGCCGCGCTGGTGCGGCCCCGCGCCCTCGGGAGAAGGATCTTCCGCCTCATCGAGGAGGAGTACCACCGCAGTGTGCAGGAAGTCCTGGAAATTTCCCGCGCCTCGCGCCTGCTGGCAGGGCAGCACGTGCTGGCGGAATCCATCCGCCTGCGCAACCCTTATGTTGATCCTTTGAACTTCCTGCAAACCCATTTTCTCGAGATATGGCGCCGGCGTCGGGGCAAGAAACAGAAGTCGGGAGTCGGGAGTCAGGAGCCAGGAGCCCGAAACACCGAAGACGATGCGTTATTGCGCCTGCTGCAAATCACTGTTGGTGGGATTGCGTTCGGGATGAAGAGCACGGGCTAAGAGTGAGGATTTAGGAGTCAGGAACTAGGGCCTAGTACCGTGGGATCCGAAGGAGCCCACCGAGCCCGAGATCCTACATCCCGAACCCTGAAACCTGTCCTGCAGGTTGCCAATGCCACACCATGCGCTGGAAAAAATGAGGTTGGATCAGCTGCTCGTGGAGCGCGGCCTGGCGGTGTCCCGCGAAAAGGCGCAGGGCCTGATCCTCGCCGGACTGATCCTGGTCGATGAGCAAAAAGCGGAGAAGTGCGGTGCGCTCGTCAACACGCAGGCCGTCGTGCGCATGCTGGGTGACTCACCGCGATACGTCAGCCGCGGCGGCTTGAAGTTGGAAGGCGCGCTTGAGCACTTTCGCGTCAACCCCGAGGCTAAGATCTGCCTTGACGTCGGCGCTTCCACCGGGGGGTTTACCGATTGCCTGCTTCAGCATGGGGCTGGCCGCGTGTTCGCGGTGGATGCGGGGACAAATCAGCTTGATTGGAAGCTGCGGCAAGATTCGCGTGTCGTCGTGCTGGAGAAGACCAACGCGCGCTACCTCACCTTCGATCGGATTGGAACGTGGGCGGAACTGGTCACCATCGATGTCTCTTTCATTTCCGTCACGTTGATTCTGCCCGCGCTCGTTCCCTTGCTGGCGTCTCCGGCTGATCTGCTGGTACTGGTCAAGCCCCAGTTCGAAGTGGGCAAGGGACAAGTGGGCAAGGGCGGAATTGTGCGCGATCCGGCTTTGCATCAGGAATCGGTGGCCAAAGTGTCGAGGAAAATGCTTGAATTGGGATTTCGCCAGCTACAGTCGATGGAAAGTCCGCTATTGGGGGCGGAGGGAAACAGGGAATTCTTTCTTCACGCCATATGGAACCCGGTGTTGGGAGGGAAGAGTTAAGCGCCAAAACCCAGTATTCAAGGCCTCTTGGGCGCTGCGGGAGCCCAGTCGGTTTGCCAGATCCTAAATCCTAGCTCCTAAATCCTGCTAAAATGCTCTACACCTATGGCCAATACCATTAACCGCGTTGGCATCGTTTCCAAACCGAAGAAGGCGGAAGTCGCCGAGATCGTGCCGGGTCTGCTTGCGTGGCTCCGGGAGCGCAACATCGAGGCGTTCATCGACAAGGAAACCGGCGCGATCATGGACACCCGGGAGCATTCCCTGACCCGGAACGAGATGCCCTCCAAGGTGGACTTGTTGATCGTTCTGGGAGGAGACGGAACGCTTCTGGCTACGGCTCGCGCCCTGAATCGTAAGCCGGTTCCCATCCTGGCAGTGAATCTGGGCGGATTAGGGTTCCTCACGGAAGTCACGTGCGAGGAACTTTATCCCACGCTGGAAATGGTGGTGGCCGGCACGCATCAAACGGACCGGCGCGTGCAGATCGAAGGTGAACTGATTCGCGCGGACGAAATCCTGACTCCCTTTCTGGCGCTGAACGACGTGGTGCTGAACAAGGGCGCCATCGCGCGGATATTCGATTTTGAACTGCGGGTTAATGGCGAGCTGGTTTCAACCTATAAGTCGGATGGATTGATTGTGTCCACGCCGACGGGGTCTACGGCCTATTCACTTGCCGCGGGAGGTCCCATCGTCACACCTTCCGTGGAAGCCTTCCTGGTAACCCCCATTTGCGCCCATACCCTGACGCATCGGCCGCTGGTGATACCGAACACCGTTCACATTGAGGTCACGGTTAAAAGCCTGCGTGAAATCGCCTATCTGACCGTTGACGGCCAGGTGGGCATCGCCACCCACAGTGAAGACGTAGTCCGTATGCGGAAGGCCGATTCCTATGTGGAACTGGTTCGGCCTCCCTCCACGCCCTACTTCCAGATTCTTCACAAGAAGTTGAAATGGGGAGAGCGGTAACCGCCGAACGCGCTGACCGCTCCCCAAATCAGCTCTCCAGAGCCTTGCGACAATACGCGTAACACTTTTTGACCTCGGCGATCGTGTCGAGGCCTTGATAGTATTTGTTATATTCGTACTCGATATTGGCCGGGATCTTCCACTGATTGTCGCGGACGAGATGCAGAACCTCGGTGATGGGCGTGTCGCCCTGGCCAAACGGATAATCCTTGCCGTGGTCCCGCTTCCGATCCTTGATGTGGAGAGTCACGATGCGCTGATGGTGCGTGCGCAAGAAACCAACGGGGTCCTGGTTGGCGGCGGTGAAGTGGCCGATATCAAGATTGATCTGGGCATAGGATGACGCACCTTTCAGCGCGCGCTCAAAGCTATCTGCCGTGGCGAACTCCTCCGGATCGCTGGTGACGTCGTGGTTGTGGAAGCCCACCTTGATTTTGTATTGCTGCGCGTACTTATCGATGCGCGGTACCATGTGGATTTTGGTGGAGGTCGTAATGCAATCCACGCCCAGCGCGCGCGCCTGCTTGAAGCCCACCTCAATCATCGCATCGGTCAGTTCGGGACGGAAAATGTACCCATAGGCCGAAAAGCTGACCCCCGCCGCATCAAATTTCCGGCGCGTCTCCGTAAAGAAACTGAGCGGCGTTCCCAGCCGCCACTCGTTCACATCGGAGCCATGCGTGTTCGGTTTGGCGAAGTGAACTTCCGTCAACTCGCACTCACCGATTCCGGTCTCGCGGTAAGCCGCGATCATTGCGTCCATGGAAAGGTCGCGAAACGAGTAAGCCTGCGCACCGATCTGGACGCCGCGCACCACCGAGTTGATCCTGCTCACGCTCAATAGATCCCCGGCGGAAGCCATCGCACCGGCACACCCCGCGATGAGCAACTTCCCCGCCTCCCGCCTTGATATAAACGACATAATGCCTCCTGGCAGAATTAACTTAACGCCGGCGGAAGTATAGGTGTAAGCTCCACGACTGGCAAGTGGCCACTAGACCTTCGGCCCGGCTAATTGGGTCAAGAGAGTTCTTCAGGTGTTTGGCTGGTCGGCGAGTGGTAACTCCCTTGTTTTTCATGCACAACTACGGGAAGACTTTAGCGGGAAACTGCTTGTTTTCATCAACATCGACAGAAAACCCAAGCGTGACACTTCTTGACCTTTTGTTTTCATCAACATCTACAGATATACCTTCATTTTTCGATTCCCGAGGGACAAGAAGACTGATTAGTGACAAAATACGGCAAGACGTTTGAATTCAGAGTGACCGGCGTCGTGGCACACCACTCCTTTACTATAGGAGTAATAACATATCATTCTAGTTCTGTCAAGAGGACATATTGTCGCACAACATACTCGCTAACGACACCGATTTCGCGATCAGTGGCTTGGTTCCCACTTCACAAAAAAGTCTCGAATGCTTTCGTAGCTCATATTGCGGGCGTCGGCGAATTGTCCCTGGTCCATGGCGAAGAGAAGGTCACCTTTCGAGTTCAGCACCGCCAGAGTGGGAATTCCGTGCTTGATTGGCGCGTGGTACTTTTCCGTCAAATCGATATTCTTGTCCTCTCGCCCCAGATCGACGTGGACGATGACAAAGTCTTTCTCGATGATCGCTGCCAGTTCCGGCTTGTGCATCTGCGCATCCAGCGCATGGCAGTCCGGTCACCAATCGGCGCCGAAGATGAGCACGACGTTCCGGTTGCTCTCCCCGGCCTTGGCGATGGCCGCAGCAATGTCCGCGCGGGCGTCTGCCTTCTCGTCATAGATGGGCGCTGAGGAGCCAGCTTCGGTCGATCCGGCTTCCTTCCGCGTACAACCGAACAGCAATACGAACAATACGAGTAGCCAGTATTTCGAATGATTCATCAGGTCTCCTTCCGCTATCATCATAACCCAGGTTTCGCCGGATCCAGGCGATTCGCCCAGCGCTACCCAGACGCGTTTTGGGTGTGATAGCATCAGGTACCGGAACGGATGCTGATGGAATATACCGGACAACCCGCCGCGCGATTTGCCTTTGCCGATATCCTTTACGAGAAGAAGGACGGCATTGCGCGCGTTACGCTGAACCGTCCGGAAATCTACAACGCTTACTCCTCCGATACGCTGCGCGAGATGGCAGAGGCCTTTCGAGACGCCGCCATGGATGATGCTGTTGGGGTGATGGTGCTGACCGGTGCTGGCGACAAGGCTTTCTGCGCCGGAAGTGACGCGCGGGAGTTTTCCAAGGAATTCCTCCGCCGCCCGCGGAACTTCTGGAAATTTCAGGGTCTGTTGACTGAGGCGCTCAATCTTTTCCGCCATCTGGGCAAACCCACCGTCGCGCGACTAAACGGCGTAGTGGCGGGCGCCGGGAATGATTGGAACCTGGCCGCGGACCTGGCCGTCGCCGCCGACCATGTGCGCTTTATGCAAATGGGCACGCGCGTGGGCCTGGTGGATGCCTGGGGCGCAACCCAGTGGTTGCCGTTGGTCGTCGGTGACCGCCGTGCGCGCGAGATGCTGCTGACGTGCGATGAGGTTACGGCTGAGCAGGCACTGAATTGGGGCCTGGTGAATCAAGTCGTCCCGCTCAAACAACTCGATCGCGCGGTGAATGCCCTGGCCAAGAAGTTGATTCAGAAATTTCCCGAGTGCACCCGCTACACCCGTCAACAATTGGATACGTGGAAGGACCTGGCGTGGTCTCTCTCGGCGGGGCATGCGCGCGATTGGTTGACCGTCCACGCCACGTCATGGGAACCTTACGAGGGTGTGCAGGCTTTTATTGAAAAGCGCCCGCCGGACACCAAGCGCATGCGGGAACTCGCCGCGGCGGGCAAGTCCAGCGAGTTTCTCTGGGGAGCCCATACGCGCAAATGCCCCGATTGCGGCGCCAAAGGTCTGCCGGAGAATTTTGATTACTGTGGCAAGTGTGGAAGTCGATTGAAATAATGCCGGATTACCGGGAACGGGATACGAGGCACGAAGCGCGAAGCGCGAAGTTAAGGCATTTGCCTCTAGTCGCCTCGCGTAGAGTGCCCGATTTTAATGACCGTGTCCCGAAACCCGTATCCCGTGTCCCGTATTCCGATCAAGGAGCATCCAGATGGCAGACGAACAGCTTGAACAAACCCCCGAAACCGAAGCCCCGGAGAAGAAGCCTTTCAAGTTCATTCGCTGGGACACATCGGGGGTGGTCGCACACCTTACCCTGAATCGGCCCAAGCAGAACGTCATGAACATTGACATGCTGCGGGAAATCTCGAGGGCTATTGAAAGCCTTTCCACCCGCGAAGACGTGCGTCTGATCCTGCTGGACGCCGCCCCGGAATGCGAAGGCTATTTCTCCCTGGGCGTTGGTGCGGAAGGATACACCCAGCAGATGGTTTTTCAGATGATGGACGCGTTTCACAACATCTTTCGCTCCATGATGGACGTGTCAAAGCCCGTGCTGGCCGTCGTGGAGGGCATTGCCTCCGGCGCCGGGGCGGAGTTGGCGGCGTTTTGCGATCTCGTGATCGCCACCGAGAACGCCCAGTTTCGCCAACCGGAGATCAAGTTGGGAGTGTTTCCACCCATGGGAGCCGTCGTTTATCCCCGCGTCATCGGCCCGCGCCGCGCGATGGAGTTGCTGCTGACGGGAGATTCCGTGGGCGCGTTGCAAGCGCAGCAGATGGGCCTGGTGAACCGTGTGGTGCCGCGCGAGAAACTGAAGGAGACCGTGGATACCATGGTGAAGCGCATCTCCGAACAGAGCGGACCCGTGCTGACCCTGCTCAAGCGCGTCGTATTCGAGGGCACGTGGCGGCCCTTTGACGAAGCCTTGAAGCGCGCGCAAAACCTCTACTTGAATCAATTGTTTGATCTTGAGGATTCCCAGGAAGGCCTGCGTGCCCTCATCGAGAAACGCAAGCCGGTGTGGAAGAACAAATAAGGCAGTGGCGAGTGACGAGTGACAAGTGGCGAGCAAGGCTGGAAACTGGAAGCTTGAAACTCGACGTTGGCTGCGATCTCCCAGATTCGAGTTCCCAGTTTCGCTTACTCGTCACTTGTCACTCGCCACTGCCCTTCACATCTCGCCGAGAGACTTTTCCACGTCATCGAGTGCGGTCTTGGAAAGCTCGCTGGGCAGCGGGTCGGTTGATCGCCGTGCGTACACGTGATCGCCGGACTTCGCCGCCTCCACAATCTCCGTCGTGTTCTTGTCCCCCCACTGCACATTGAAGCGGTAAGGCGGTTTGGCCAGACCCACATCCGCCAGGCTCTTATCCTTGGGGAAGGAGTCCGCGCGCAGGTCACGCAAGTGGGTCAGCAGCGTATCCATCTTGTCGGAGTTCACATTCTTGGCGCTGGGTGCGGTTTGTTTCCACTGATTCAATTGTTTCTCGAAGACCCAGTGGCCCTTCGGCGTGTCCACTTCCAGGCGTTTCACGTCAAACGAGGAGAACGAGAACAGATCCTTCTCGCGTAGATCCGAAGGGTCCTTCTTAAACTGCGTGAGAAATTCCGAGTTCAGAGTGAAGACCGGATCGAGTGCGGAATTCGTGGCAAAGTAGCGATCCGAGTCCTTGTCTTTCTTGCCCACCACAATCGTTTGGGTTCCTGAACTCCCCGTCAACTGGACATGCAGTTCCGGCGCGCCAAGTCCAAAGTCGCCATTTTTCTTCTTGTCCTCCTCGGCGATGGTTTGCATGGTCAATCCGCGCAACTCGCTCACCAGGCCGTCCACGGTGAAGCGGTCCGCACGCACCGGGGGCGGCAGTACCAGGTCCCACACGCCCTCGGGATTCTTTTGTAGCGTCCAGCTTGCATTCTTGTAATCGACGGAAATCTTCTGGAGTTGGTCCGCGTCCAACGTCAGCGCCCGCCGGTCGCGAACGTCAAACATTTTCTTTTCCAAAGAAGTCTTCAGGTAACTCGCCAACGTAAACACGCGAGGGTTGCCGCTGATCTGTGCGTATACTCCGCCGCTGGTTGGCGTGTCGTCGCCCAGCAGCAGCGTGAACGATTGCGGCTTGGCGTCGGTGGTGACGTCGAGCGTGAAACTGGGTGGGTCAAGGCCGAATTGCTTGACGTCCGTCGGGTGCGGATCAGCCACATCATCCAGGGTCGCGGTGGTTAAGCTGTTGAGGACGCCGGAAAAATTCCCTTGATCCACATCGAGTGGGTGAGGGTCGGTAATCACCCACTTGCCGTTCTCATGGCGACAGGTAAAAGCATCCCCGTCGTGAGGTTTGAAGGTGATGGACTGAATGTGCTGGGCGTCGAGAGGAAAGATCTTCTCCTGATTTGTTGTTGTGCTGACCGGCTTCTCAGCGCCCTTGTGCTTGTCGTAGTAGGTTATTGCTCCCCAGGTAGCCGCCAAGAGCACCAATGCAATCAGCGTATTCAGGTATTTTTGCTTCTTCATCGACTTCGTCCCCGCCTTGCTGGCTCGTTTCCCTTACTAGCGTTGCTTTCCATCTGCTGACCACTAACCACTCACCACTAACCACTCACCACTAACCACTCGCCACTAACCACTCGCCACTAACCACTCGCCACTAACCACTGCGCTTCTTAACGGCGCTGCCACCAGACCAGTACGCCCATCGTGATAATGATAATGGGGATTCCCAAAACCCCCATGATGAACAAGCGGCGCATCTGTTCCTCGTTCATGGTCAAATGCTGAGACTCCGGCGGCGTAGCCCGAATGGAGATAAGATCTTCGTCGGCCGAGAGCCAATCGACGGAGTTCATGACGAAGTCGCGGTCGCTTTGGAAGTTCAGGAAGCTATTGGCCGCGATCAAGGAGGTTCCAAGAACAACGAAGCGACCCTCTTTCTTATCGCCGCCTCCCGCGATTGAGCCCGTCGCCGCGACGGAGAGCGGACCTTTCAAGTCTTTGCCGGGGCGGAACTGAATTTCCTTGATCTTAGGCGTCCAATCCGTGACGTCATAGCTGTCGGCGGACGTGTCACAAAGAGTGTCGGCTGTCACGCCCGGCTTGGAATCCTTACCCACCTCGAACGAGCGCGAAAGAGGGAAAAGCGTAGCCCGGCCGTTGAGCGGTTGCACAATCGGGCTCGTGCCGTACTTCACGATCAGCGGCATGTAAGGTTCGGTGCCGAAAATCTGGGCCACCGGGTTTTCGTCAATCACCAGGTCGTTGCGCACGTTCACGCCCCAGTCGCTGATGAGCTTGGTGAGATTGGGAAGCTCCATGCCCGCGTCCAGCATGGCGAGCACGCGTCCACCGCCGCGAAGATACTTGTCGATGGCGTCCGTTTCCGGCGGCAGAAAATCATCCTGGGGTCCGGCAATCACCACCATGGTGCAGTCCGCGGGAATTTCCGGCTTCTGCATCAGGGGAATAACCTGCGTCTGGAAATTCTCGTCGCCGAGCTGTTTCTTGAAGTGGTCGTAGCCGTCACGCTCCGAGCTGTCCAGATTGCGCTGGCCATGCGAGCCGATGAAGCAGGCCGTGCGCTGGCCTTTGAGCACGCGCACCAGCGCGTTGGTGAGGCCTTCTTCGCCGTCACCCTGCGCTTCCATGTGGCGGTCTCCGGAGGCGACGATGACGGTCCCATAGCTCCGCACGCTGTATTCCTTGGCCAGGGCCGGCTGGCGGTCAGGATCGACGTATTGCACCTTCACGTGGTTGGAAGCGGTTGAATACATTCCCAGAACGTCGCGGCGCTCGGCGAAGTTCCGCTCCCGGTCGAAGGCGTAAAACGTGACATCCTTGTTCAGGTCCTTCAGTATTTTGCGTGTCTGGTCCGAAAGGCTGTACTTCTTGTTGGGCGTCATGTCCCAACGCTTGTCGTGGTTGCTGACAAACCAGTTCACCACCACGATGAGAGCGATCCCAATCAGCGTATAGAGAGCAAAATTGGCCCCCGACAGTGCTTGTTGTCCGCTGCGGCCGGTAATTCTGTCTTTCCAGGCCATGGCTACGGCCTCCCTTTCAGGGCTTCCACGGAGCGGGCGGTCAGGAATATTCCCAGAACCACGACCGAAAGGTAGTACACGACGTCGCTCAGTTGGATAACACCCTTGGAAAAATTGTCAAAGTGAGTGGTCAATGCGAGATAAGACGCCACCTGTCCCGTCGTGGTTTGCGAATATGCACTGACCCAGTCAAGCAGGTACAAAAGCAGGAACGCGGCCAGGCTCACGGCCCCAGCGATGATCTGATTCTTGGTGAAAGTCGAGATCCACATGCCCAGTGCCATCAGCCCCGCACCATAGAGCAAATAGCCCAGTGCGTTCGCAATCAGGGGCCTGGCATTGGGATTCCCATACATGAACAGCACCCCGAAGTAGCCAAAGGTCAAGGCTTCCAGAATCACGAACAGCGTCATGGAACCCAGGAACTTCCCCAGGATGATTTCCATGTCGGTCAGCGGCGAGGTAAGGAGCAGTTCGATGGTCCCCGAGCGCTTCTCCTCCGCGTAAAGCCGCATGGTGATGAGGGGAATCAGGAAAAGCAGCACGACCGTCAGTACCCCGCCCAGGATGGGCCGGATGATGTACTCATTCAGGCTCATGGGGGGAGCGCCCATTCCGCCCTGCATCTCCATGCGCATGGACTGGAGCGAGAAAAAGGCCGTGGAGCTGTAAAACACAAAACCGTTGAGAACCGTGTACACGGTCATGACCAGATAGGCGATCGGCGAGTGGAAGTAGGCCCGCAATTCCTTCCCTGCGATCGCCATGACGTTGCGCATATCGAACATCCTTTCTTGGTTCTGCGAACCCGCAGTAGGGTTCCGGGTACTGGGTTCTGGGGAAGAGCGAATACCGGCCCTTATCCCGCCCCTAAATTCCGCGCGGTGTCTGAAGATCTCGACCCGAGGTCGGGAGCCAGAGGTTGGTGCCGCCCAGTACCTGATTCCCAGGCCCTAGCCCCCAGCCCGCAACGCCCAGCCCCTAATTCGCCGCTTTCGTTGCGGCCTCTTCACTGAGATCCTTGGTGGTGAGTTTCAGGAAGATTTCTTCCAAGCTCAAACCACTGGTTTTCAGTTCGAACAGCTTCCAGCCGGATTCCACCGTGGCGCGTGCCAATTCCGCGCGCACATCCTTCTCCTTCTCGGAGTGGACCTCCAGAGTGACGCGGCCTTCGTGGGATTCACGCGGCTCCACCCAGTTCACGCCGCCGATGCGCTGGAACTTGTCGATGATGTCCGCGGCCGGACCTTCCACCGTGAGCATCACGGTTTCAAAGCCCTGCAGGCGCCGCATCAGTTCGTCGGGGGTGCCGACCGCCACAATCTGCCCGGCGTTGATCACCACCACGCGCTGGCAGGTTTTCGAAACCTCCGGCAGAATATGCGTGCTCAGAATCACGGTGTGCTGGCCCGCCAATCCCTTAATCAGTTCGCGGGTCTCGATGATTTGCTTGGGGTCGAGACCGGCGGTGGGTTCGTCGAGAACCAGCACGTCGGGATTATGAATTAGCGCCTGGGCCAGGCCCACGCGCTGCCGGTAGCCCTTTGACAGTTTCCCGATCTGCCGGTTGCGGACGTTGGCCACCGCGCACTTTTCCATGACCTCGTCCAGCCTTGTCTTTATATCACGACGCGATACGTTTTTGATACGCGCAACGAAGGCCAGGTACTCCGACACCGTCATGTCGGGGTAGACGGGGGGCAGTTCGGGAAGATACCCCGTGCGCCGCTTCGCCTCCAAGGGCTCTTCCACTACATCGAAGCCGGCCACGCGGACCTTTCCTTCGGTGGGCGGCAGGAATCCGGTAATCACCCGCATGGTCGTGGTCTTCCCGGCGCCATTGGGGCCGAGGAAGCCCAGCACTTCGCCCTTCTCCACATTGAAACTTACGCCGGAGACGGCGGTTGTCGGTCCGTAACGCTTGCTGAGATTTTCGACTTCGATCATGGAAAGCCACCCTTCCTGAGTCCGAGGATATGCAACGGCGTCGGTTCTCTCCAGCCCATCCTGTCGACGTGGGTCTTAAGGACAACCAGGCGATCAAATGACTTGCCCGGCCGGCGCCGGCCAAGCCCTCTGGGGATTCCTTAGCGCGTCCAATCAATAAGGATTATCAGAAAAGGCACAAGGTTGCCAAGTAGTTTGTGCGAGCCGCAAAATTCAACTACCTGTATACTGTGCGGCCTTACAACGCCGAATTTTGAATTACTATGTCGCCGGAGGGCACCATGAACAGAAGGCTGTTTCTCCAGAATTCGTTGCTCACCACCGTGGCGGGGATTTCGCGTGCAGGATTTGCCAGCCCGAACGCCGTGGACCTTTCTTCTCACGGCGCGACACCGACGGCCCATTATCCCCCACCGCCTCTACGACCATCTGCTGATGCCCCGCGAGCATCCTGACTACACCCGCCGGCACGTCCAGCCGCCGGGGTGGGATACCTTTGGCGGACGCACGCACCTGATGGCCCTGCGCGATTTCGAAGTTGAGAACGGCCTGATCGTCCATTACGACGAAAGGATGGACAAGTATGTCGTAAAGAACGGACTGGGGGACGTGTTGTGGATTGCCTACCCGATCCTGGAAGCCCGCAACCTTGGCGATCTTGCCGATGAGATCAAGCGCCGGGATTGTTTCCTCTTCGACATTTGGGGCTACGTGCCCGGCTCCGGCCCCGGTGGCTTCGGTCGGCAATTCCGCATTCCGGCGGGCGCCGTCGAATTGCTGGAATCGAAGCTAGGCACGCACTGGCTGGGGATGGACAACGGCGAGCAGGATGGCCGGTACATCGGCGGTTATGCCTCCCAGTTCTATCCGACGTCGGCAAGCCGGCAGGAGCAGTATCTGAACTTTCAGCGGCACTTTGAACGGATGACCCACGATCTGGGCAACAAGCTTTGCGCCCTCGTCTCGCTCAACTTCGGGCACTACTTCCTGAAGGAAGGCCTTTACACATTCATGGGTGCGGAAACTGCCCAGGCGCTGCCCAACGGGCAGGTCTTCTACTCCTTCATCCGCGGCGCCGGCAAACAATACGGCGCGCCGTGGTTCGGCAACGCGTCCGTGTGGAACCGCTGGGGGTGGAAGCAGTACGGCCCCGAGATCCGCGACGGAAGCATTGTCGGCAGCCCCACCCGCGGCACCAGCCTGAGCCTTTTGAAGCGTCTGCTTTACAGCCAGATTCTTTATAACAGCATGATGGTGGGGTTTGAGAGCAGTTATTTCTATCTCTGTGCAAAAGCTGCCCGCGACAGCGTGGGTTGAGGGCGATGAACTCTCCCCAGTTGGGCAAATTCAACGCGCGGCCGGCAAGTGGCTTGCAACCCACGGCCAACCAGGAACCATGATGACGCCGGTGGCGCTGCTGCTCGACTTCTTTGCCGGATGGACGTTCCCCCGCCACCTCTACACCTCGGACGTCTACCGGGTCTGGGGTAACCTGCCCTTTGCGCCCGGCGATCACCTGACCGACGGCGTGCTGGACATGATCTATCCCGGCTATCAGGATTCTTCCTATTACCACAATGAGTCCGGGTTCATCGCACCCACTCCTTACGGCGATGTTGCCGATTGCCTGTTGAGTGATGCCCCGTCCTGGCTTCTGGCTCGTCACCCGCTGCTGGTGGTGGCGGGTGAGTTGGGCGGTGGGGCAGAGATCCGCGACAAGCTGGAAGACTATGTCAAAGCCGGCGGACGCCTGGTCCTGACTGCGGGCAACTTGCCGAAGTTCCCGGGCGGCGTTGCGGGAATTACTGCCTCAACTGCTGTGAGGCATTTCGATAAGGGAGTAGCCGTTCGCATGGGCGAGCAGTCGGCAGTGGAGAACACGCCATTCGAGCTCTATTCGCTGACGCTGCCGAAAGCCGCGCGCGTGATAGCCGAATGTTCGGGAACTCCGGCGGCAATCGCCATGCCGTTCAGCAAAGGCCATATTACCGTGCTGGCGAGCCCCTTTGGCGTGAGTTCGGCGGAAGCTACGGGCATCGGCAAAGCGTTGGCTGCGAAGCTTCAAAACGAAGTGGACAAGCCGCTTCCCAAGCCCTATCCGCTGCTCAAGCACGTATGCGCCATCCTTGACCAGGAGCTCCGCGCGCAAATGCTCTTTGACGCTGGCGACGGCCTGAGCCTGATCACCTGCCGCAGAGCCCCGGGCGAATACACCGTGGGCATCACGAACAACGTTTGGCAAGCGCGGCCGTTCAAGATCCGTTCCCTCTGCGGGCCAATCGAATCGATCCGCGAACTGACTCTTGATCAATCGGAAAAAGGGGCCGTGGGCCAATTACCTCTGGGCTGGGAAAACCGCCATCCCGGCGAAAACGATGAGAACCATATCGCCGGGGGTGACGTTCGTATTTTTGCAGTGAAGGTGAAGGAGGAAAGCGTTGAGGCGATTGCCCACGTCGTGCCGCCGGCACGCCCGCAAGGCCGGGCTTTGCCCCTGCGCTCAGCGTGCTCGGTCAAGGAAGAAGTTCTGCTGCGTCCCACCTTCTTCGAGCACTTTGACAGCGTGGTGATCGATTGGCGTTACGTCCAGGAGCGCTGCACCGAACAACTGAAGCGCGAAAATGCCTGGATCCGGTTGCAAAAGCTGGAATGCCTCATCGATTTCACGTCAGGTATCAACCTGTATCCGGACCTGCGCCTGGTGGATAACATCGAGTTGGACTACGACGCCTCGATGGCGATGATCAACGATGTGATCGCCAAGTCCGCGGCGCTGGATGTGCGCCAGTTCATTCTTGCCTTGCATCGGCAACCGGAGAACGCTTTTACGCGCGATCAAACGTGGCAGGGCTTTGGTCCGGCGCTCCGGCACATCTGCGAAAGTGCGGGCCGGCAGCAGGCGACCGTGCATCTGCGCCTCGCCCTCGGCTCCATTTCGCAGGATTTGCCAAGGGTCGCAGAGCTCGTCGGCCGGGTCGGCGCGCCGAACCTCCGCGTCGCTCCCAGCACCGCCCTGCTTCTAACCCGCAAAAACGCGCTGGTGGAATTTGCACCTCTGAAGGACAAAGTTGGATTGTGGCTGGCGGGCACGGCTCGCACCGACCTCGCCGGGCGCGTTTGGGACTCCAATGCTCCCAATCGCGAATGCGCTGACCGTCTCGCCCTGGCGCAGATTCTGGCCCTTGCCCCCGCAGCGCCAGTAGTGTTTGACGCCGCGTACAAGGATTACGACGACGAGTATTTGGATGCCGGGTTTTTGCGGGAGGTCGCCGCCCCTGGCATTGCGCGCACCTGAGCGCTTAAGCCGATTGTGCGAGCTTCGGCCAGGTCGGCAGCTACAGATCAATTTGTCGTCTGAAATCCAGGCATCAAGTGAGCTTTGCCGAGTTCGCAAAAGATCATCGGCGCTGACACGGCGTGAGTCGACCAGCGGAAAGTCTTGGCTTGAGATCTCTCAGCGATTTTTCGCTTAGCGAGGGGTGCCTGGAACGCGCAACAAAGATCGCAGGGCTTCGTTGACGGCCGCTGAGCTGCGGAACACCTTGGCCACGTCCGGAGCCAAAACCACAACGTTCGCTCCTTCTTTCATCAGGCGTCGGTAGTACTTGCCGCGGACGGCGGCCGAGTAGTCGAAATTGTACTCCGGGCGTAGGTCATCTACCGGAGCCGGGCGGTTCGTCTTCATGGCGGTTCGTCTCGCGGCGGGTCGCGCAGCGCGCGCTGATGATTCGCGTGGCATCACTTTCCTCAACGTGGCTGACAATCAGCAGCCGATCATTCGCTGAATATCCCACAGTAATGAGGCGGCTCTCCTCCAGCGAATGTTCCGGATCTGCAAAAGTGGCTGCCAGCGGGTCGTAAAAAACAGTCACCGCTTCGTCGAATGAGACACGGTGTTTCTTCAGGTTCGATGCGGCCTTATTCTCGTCCCATTCAAACAGCATTATACCACTCACTTAGTTAACGCCGAGGTCGGCAGCGCCACCCCAGTCCACATCGGCCTGTAATCCCAATAAATATAAAGTGTACGATGGCGGAGCAGCGCGTTGAATGAGATCATGCCCTCACCAGCGAACAGGTAAAATCCCGCTCAACAAACGGCACCAGGCGTGCCGGGCCGTGCCAGCCATCCACATCGATATTTTCGAGATGGTCGCGCCACGTTCCCACCGCGCGAGCATTGCCTTCGGTATTGGCCACCCGCACTTTGATTTGGTTCGCGCCGGCGTGGAGTTGCTCGGTCACATCGAAAACGTATGGCCCCCAGGGGCGTTTGCCCACGGACTTGCCGTTTACCCATGCCTCCGCGCACACCCCCACGACGCCGCAATCCAGCATGACGCGCTCGGCCAGGAGCGACGCCGGCACGTCAACGGTCTTTTCATAAACCATCGTCCCCGAGAAATGTTCCAGGCCCGGCACCTTCCATGTCCCGAGCGGAAGGGTGGTGGGAATCGTCGAGAGAGCAAATGGCCGGTCGAGCACCTCCCGCGCGCTGACCCGCAAAGTCACGATGCGGGCGCCGCGTGGCAGCGTGATTTCCGCCGCGGCGGGAACTTGCCTGTTACCCACAAACACCAGGTACGGGTCCCGCAGCGCGGGGATGCGCAGCGCACCCGCGAGCCTTGGCACCGGAAAGCTGAGCCAGCGATACCCCGCCGGCTGCGCCGCAGGGTCAACAGTGATGCGAGAATTCGCCACCAGTCCCTCCATGGCGGCGCCGTTGGTCTGTTCGATGCGGCAGGTGAATTCCGGCTGCTTGCCGTCGTCCGGGCTGTTGTGAAGGAACTTGATCAGGATGCTGTTCCATCCGCTCTTTAACGTGAGCGGAATACGCGTGGCAAATCCGTCGATCGGATCGTAGTAGAGTGGCCGCACCCACCGCGAGTAAACCTTCTCCTGATTCAGGAAGACCGAGGTGGGATGGGGAGCACCCAGCAGCATCACGGCCTCGCCGCCTTGCGGATGGTAGACGTTGGTTTGCAGGTACACCGTTCCATGCAGCACCGGCGCACGCAGCACGCGGCCATAATCCACAATATAATTGCGCGGTCCATAGGGCCCGCCCGCCACTTCAATGGTTCCGTTCGTGCCCGGCGGCACAATGTAGTCATCGGCCGAGTCAAATTCGACCCAGCGGATTTGCCGGCCGCTCTTCGCCCGTGTAGACCTGGGCGTAATTCACGTGGTCTTCACGCTCCGGCTCGTACACTTCTTCCAGACCGCGGTCTTCCGGATTGGGGAAAAGCCCGACGGCATTCCATTTCGTAATTGAGCGCATTTGCGGTGCGAGCCAGAGGGGATTCCAGCGGGCTAGGTCTCCGGTCTTGGCGTACCAGCGCTCCTTCAGGCCGCGGTCCTTGGGGTCCTCGCGTACCTGTGCGTAGGGCAAGTCGATGGTGGGTGCTTCCACCGTGACTTTCCAATCGCTGGAAAGATCCAGCGGCTGCGTGCTTCGCGAGCGATACTCTCCCCGGTAATTGATCTTCCCCTTCTGCATGGAGACAAACACCGACTTGTCTGCAAGCGCGCCGCGTCCGCGCACCACGGCTTGCTTTTCGTCAGAGCGCAGTACCTGAAGCTCTTCCAGATTCGTCTCGGCAAGAGCCAACGGTTGCGCCTCGCCGGCCGGATCAAACACCACGTATGCGGCATCCCACGGGCCCAGCGCCAGGCGGACCAGCGTCTTGTTGCCTTGCGTCTCATAGAACAAAGGCGAGCGCTTTCCTGTCGGGGCCTCCCATTTTTCCGGCTTGCCCTTCGCCTTGAATCGCAGCATGTGGACGCGTGCGTCAGGCGAGTCGTTGACCACCCAGTAGAGATCGAGCCCCTCGTTCCGCTTATGCATGGCGAACAAGTGATCGGAGGGACCGTCCACCAGTTCGACGTCCGGATCGACCACGTCGCAGACAATGTCGACGAGATCGGAAACCGAACCCGGCACCAGATACGAGCGCCCGCCGCCATTCGTTCGCAGGGCATAAGGCTTCAGCGAGGAATGAAGATCGAACACTTCCTCCCAGATGGCTTTCAACTCCGGATCGTCGCGGCCAATCTCGACGGAATTATAGGGCAGGCGGCGCAACGCGATGACGGTTCCACCGGCGCGGTAGAAGTCACGTACGCGCATGGCCGTGGCGCGGCGCGTGGTGGACAGGGGCGGCAGAATCAGGACTTGGAATTCCATTTGGTTGATACGCAACCGCCCGTCGGTAACCTCGCTGTTTGCGATGTAGTGATCATCCGCGATCAGGAAGTCGTAGCGCGCGGCGGTGAGGCTTAGCTTGAGGTCGGCGTATTGATCGCTGGTCTCCACCGCGTCGGAACTCCAATTGGCGTTGTCGAGAATGCGCAGCGTGCGGTCCTTGTGGAACGCCGGCGCTGCTTGTCCCCAAATGGAAACCTGCGGATAAAGCACCACCACGTCTGACACACGCCGGCCCTCGCAATTGACAAAGCTGATACGCCGCATCTGGTCGGCGTAGAAGCGGAACCATTCCAGGTACGGCTGGCCGCGGAACCAGTCGGGTGGGTAGTTGGTGCGCGTCAGGTCGTAGTTGAAAGCGTGCGGGATGTACTCACCGATGTCCCAAGCGCCCAGGCAGTTGGAAGTCCGGCGCATCATCTCCGGACTGAGGTAGGAATTGCTGCCCAGCACACCCTGATTCTCGCAAACGGTGTGTTTGCCCTCGAAGGCGGCGACGGAAGTTACTTCCTTCAACCAAACCGACTCGCGGCCCCATTCCACCAACGTGTCACAGCCGGGCGTGACCATGGACCGTTGGATGCGGAAAAAGTCCCCCTGCCACGCCGGCCCCCAGAACAGCGACTCTTCCCACACATGGCCCGAGTGTTCAATGTTGTGCTGGCTGCACCAATCGGAGACTTGCTTCCAGAAGCTGTCGCAGTACATATCGCTGATCGTGTCCAGCAAGTCGCAGCGCAGCTTCTCCGTTAGTTGGCCGATGTCGTAGGTGAGGCCGGGAAGCCGGGGAATCAGGTCATAGCCGGCCTTGCGCTTAAAGGTTTCGAAAAGGCCGGGCGTCCAGGGAAGCTTGTCCCCGTAGGAGCCTTCGTGGTCGGCAAAAGTGGCGGGCATGGCGTTGCCAAAGTACTGGCTGTAACGTTTGTAGAACTCCTCGTAATAGAGCCTGATGAACTTGGCAATAGCGTCCCGGTTGAGCAGGTCAACCCGGCCCAGTTGCGGTTCCGCCGGAACAGGTCGTACACGGTGATGAGCCATTCGCCCGCCGGCACGTCCCAGGTGATTTCCTTGGCGTCCTTCTCCCAAGTCAGAGCTTGCAGGGTATTGCCGTCCAGATGGTCGGGCCCCAGTCGCTTGCCCGCTGATGCGGCTACCGTATTCGGAGTTACCGGCGCGCTCCACCGCGTCGGCCCGTGCACGGTGCTCTCCGTCGGCTGCATGCGGCGGGAGTGATACTCCGGATTGCCTTCAATCACGTGGCTCTTGTTGATGCCCGGCATCCAGTAATCGCGCGCCTCGCCGCTGGGCCACTCAAACTCGTCCACCATGCAGAGGGAAAATCCCGCATCCTTGGCAGCCTGCAAACCGCCGCCCAGCGCCTGCCACCATTCCTCCGAGAGGTAACGGGTCTGAAGGCCATCGCGATTGTGGGCGTAGGCGCCGTACACGCCGTGCTCCACCATCTGGCGAATCTGCCGTCCCAACTCCTCGCCCGTCAGCGTGCCATTCCAAAACCAAAACGGCCGGATGCTGTACTTCCGATCGGGATCGAGAAACTTCTGATAAAGCGCTGCCATGGGGCCGGAAAGTTCCGCCGGTTCTGCCAACGGCATGGCGCCATCCGTCAGCGCCAAGCTGCCGAGTCCGGCGCCCGTGACCTCCAGAAAATCCCGTCGCGTCATCTTGCTCATGAATGCCTCCTGAAATTATGAATAAACCTTTGAACCTCTTGTTAAGGGTGTTCTATTGCCTTGATGGGAACACGAATTTCCGGCACGTTGCTTCCCTCGATGATGACCTCTCCTTGGACTGTCCCTGCGAACGCCGCCGGCATCCGGAACTCCACGGGTACGCGCTTCTTCTCGCCGGGAAACAGGTCGAAGTAATTATCGTCGAATAAAAGGGCATAGGGCTGATGATTCAAGTCGTTCCATTGCACGCGCAGCCGCACCAGCCGGGCGAAGCGCTCACCGTTTTTGATTTCCACCACAAAACTGCCTGTCTGGTCCTTGGCCGAAGCCTCAAGCGTGGTGGCCGAGGCCTTGATTTCCGCCGTGGGCTGCTCCTTCAGCAACTCCATCAGCGGCTTGTCCGTGGGGGCAACCGCCGCGTAGCGATATTGCGGATCCTCGCCCTTCGCCGCCATCAGCATCTGCCCGTAGAGAGCCATCCACGCCGGTTTTACTTCCTGGTCGCTCGGCGTGTAACCCATAAAGGCCACCGTCCGGCCCTGGCCGTAATGGCCGGTAACCAGCAGCGGCCAGTCATCGAATTTCATGATGACCTCGCTGCCCGGCTTGGATTGCACCTCGTTGAAGCTCGGCACGCCCTCCTCCTTCAACCCGGCATCCGTCCACCCGGAAGCGAGTACGCGCACGTCTTTGCTCGAGTTCAGCAGGTTCAGGTCGTTGCGGCCCCGGTGGACGGTCACCGGCAGGACGTCCGCCAAGGCCGTGAAGTCGAGGCAGGCGCCAACGCTATCACCCCCATGGAAGCTGCTTTCGCCGCCAGTGTGAATGAAACCCACGCCAGCGCGAACGGCCTGCGCCAGACCGGCGGCCATATCGTCATCCAGCACTTTCCACAACGCCTCGAACGATCCCAGCCAGATCACGTCGTAGTTTTTACGCAACTCTTCCGCCTGCCGCAACTGCGCAAGGCGATCCAGATGCTCTTCATTAATCTCGTCCACCTCCGCCCCCAGCGCACGCAGATGCGCAGCCAGCGAGTCGGCATACTTCTTTTCTCCGATCAGGAGCAGTCGGAGTCTCCCGTCCAATTTTGGCACGCCTTCGATGGGCGACACGTCCGGCTTTGGTACTGCCTTCAGATAGATCGTGGTGGTGGCCGCCCGGTCACTTCCCCTTTGACGGGCCGTAGCCCGGATCGCATACACGCTGGTGCCAGCCACGATGGGAACGCGCCAATTCAGCACTCCCACGGTCCGGCTTTCATCGGGACCTACTGTAGCGTGCTCGGACTCGGCATAGATTTCCCGCCCGTTGAGGTCGAGCACCTGGCAATCCACATCGAGCGGGATTTCAAACCGATGATCGTTCACGACCCAAACGGGAATGTGAAGCATTTGTCCCGCCACTTGCGGCTCGATCTGATCCTTGATGGCCAGGCTCACCGCCAATGGCGCCATGGAGCGTTTGTAAGCGTAATAGGCCATCTTGGGTACCTGGTCGAAGTCGATAATGCCACCGTAGAATCCCGGGGCAATGTCTTTATACTCCCACCAACGCACGTCTTGGATGGGATTGTACTTTTTCCGCCGTATGGCGTCGGACGCGTACTGGATCAGAAAGGCCTGATAAAGCTGCGAGGCGTCCACCATTTCCCTGGCGGACCTCCAGTCGCGGTCCATCGTCTTGTAAGGCCAGGCCAAAAGGCTGTGGAATCCCACCACCGTGTTCCACGGACCGAGGTAATCGTACGCATCGATGTCGATGGGCAGGTAAAACCACCCCTCACGCCGGGGGTTTTTGTCGGACCACATCTCATCGGCGGAGAGGTATTCGTGCAGGTTTTCGTACGATGACATCGCATCGCTGCCGTACTCGGAAACGACCGCGGGTGAGAAATCGAAGTACTCCTGGTAACTTCCCCGTTCATGGAAGCCGGCGGTGGCGGTCCAAAGGTGTTCTTCCCCGAAGTCGCAATAACTGGGCTGGTAAATGGTGCCCGGCGCCAACTGCGCCACGACTTTGCTCATCCCGTCGTAAATCGGCTGGTAGTACTTTGTCCACCGCGACCACTGCGACTCGGCAAGCGGCCCCCAGACCGCGATTGAGGGGTGGTTGCGCAGTTCGTGAACCTCGCTGGCGCCTGCCGCGAGAGCCGTTTTCAGAAAAGCCTCCCGCCGCGGACTGGAGGGCTCCATGGCGTAGTAGGGTCCCGCCTGATTGAAGGGCATTTGGATCATGAGCATCAGGCCGAGTTCGTCGCACAGGTCGTAGAAGGCAGGTTTTTCCACCACCGTGTGGCTCACGACGTAGTTGGCATGGGCAGCCCGCAGCAAGCGAAGATCGGTTTCGTAGGTCTCCCGCGTGTTCCGTGAGAGGTAGTAATTCCCCATCGGGTACCAGAAACCCTTCAGGAACAGGTGTTGGCCATTGAGCCGGTAGCTCATATCGGGTCCACGCGTCAACGTGCGGATGCCGACGACCTCTTCGCGCCGGTCCTCAACTTGCCCGCCGTTCCCCGTGAGCCTCGCCACCAGCTTGTAAAGATTGGGCGCGCCCGAGTCCCACGTCCACCACAGCTTCGGGTCCTTAATCGTCGCCGTAAAGCTGAACTGATTCTTCCCCGCATGAAGGGAAACAGCCTGCTTGGGCAACTGTCGCACCTCGCCGGCAAAGTTCTGCGGGTGCAGTTCCAATTCGAGACTGCGCCGGACTTCCGTGCTTCCTTCGTTGCGAACCTCGCCGGATACCTCAACCGTCGCACTCCCATCCGCATTGAGTTTTCGAGTGTAAAGAAACAGATCCGCGATGCTGACCAGAGGAGTGATTTCCAGTTTCACATCACGAACCAGCCCCAGCGTGAAAGCCGCATTGCCGTTGGCAGGTATCTGGTTCCACGAGCAACTGAGCGCGTGCGGAGGCTGGGAAAAGAAGGTCGTCATGCCCGGCCATACCAAACAAAAGCTGCCCCTCATGTACTCGGCCAGCCCCCGGTCTTCGGGCAGCCACGGAGCGGTGACCTTCACGGCCAGCACGTTATCCGCCCCGGGCTTCACCAATGGAGTGATGTCAAACGCGAAACTCGTGTAGGCGCCTTCATGGTCACCTAGCTTCTGGCCATTCAGCCAGACCGTGGTGAAGTAATCCGAGCCCTCAAAAACCAGCCGAAGCCGTTTGTCTGCTTTGGTCCTCCGGCACGGTGAAGTGTTTGCGATACCACCATTCCTTTTTGTTGATCAGCGAAAGCTTCTTGCTCTGGCGATAAAGGTCCATTCCCTCGAGCCCGAGGGTCAACTGAATTTCGGCTGGCACCGCGACCGGGCGAAAGGCGCTTTCGTCAAAGCTGGGGTTGTACACCCCGCGTTCCTCTCCGGCCCCCATGGGGAATGATCCCAGCTTCCAGCCCTCGCCGCTAAGAACCACTTCCCTGGTAGCTGACGCATCCGCGGGCCCCGCGGCCTGTTTGGCTCCGAGCGGCAGCGCCCACCCCAGTGCGATCAACACCAAAAGCAAACTCGAAAATCCGCGCCTTGCGATTGCGTACATCGGTATCTCCCAACAATGGCGAACGTGCCATCACCATTCGAGCCCGCGATTATAGATGCGTGTGGCGCTTGGGCATAGTGAAATGGCACGTACTGCTGCGGGGAATGTCGAGGTGGGACGCGTGCACCTTAACAATTATAGACCGCTTGCAGACTCGCCGGCGGCGCATGCTCCTGCCAGGGTTCCAGGTTCGATATCGCCAGAAGGGCTGAGGCATCCGGATCGATGTCACTCATGTCGGGCAGCCTCGCGGCGCTCGGCAATCAACTCGTCCGCCAACGACCTGCCCGGCTCCACAAATTTCCGCACATGGCGCTGGGCGCGCTCGATGCGATGCTTTAGCGTGGTGATTCTGACTTCGTCGCCTTCCAAACGAGCCAAGACCGAATCGCCGGGACGGATGTTAAGAGCCTTACGAAAGGCCGCCGGTATGCTGACCCGGCCGTTTTGGTCGACACGCAGTCGAGCGTTAACCATCGCTCGCCTCGATGACTTAGCCCGGATTATTCATCAAAAAGACTGGGTGATTGCGGCTTTGCCGCGCCGCTGTGCGGAAAGCCTGTGGCTTTCCGCGCGCCCCAACCCACTTGCTCACCCGCACGCCGCGCGGCTGAGCCGCGCGGCGTGCCAACCGGTTTGGGTCGGCGTCCGGAAAGGCCGAGCCTTTCCGCGGGGCAGAGCGGCAAAGCCGCAATCTGTGGTCGTCCTTCATGAATAATCCGGGTTAGTTGCTTGCTCATGCCACATCAGATCGTGGGTCACAGGTTTGCGTTACTTGACCACTTCCAGCCGGCAATGAATGTTGCGTGCGGGAAAAATCCACGCGAAGTGCTTTTCGTAAAAGTCCACGGACATCCCGGCGATGAGCCGGCCCAGGTTGTCCAGCAGGAAATTGTGGCCGAAGGTGAGGTGTCGCTCGACGATGCGAAAGCCGCCGGCGTTGTAGGTGAAATTTTCGAAACTGCCCTGTGCGAAGTAATCGAAGCTGTGAAACCCCAAGTGCACGAGGTGTGTAGGATCGGTGTAGGAATCCATGCAACTGTAGTGCGGCGTCACCACAATCACCTCGGCTCCCGGCTTGGCGACGCGATGGACCTCTGCCATAGCGCGCAGCGTGTCCGCCTGGTGCTCGATGAAGTGCGAGAGGTAAACGCGGTCGGCGCAGGAATCGCGGAGGGGCCAGGGAAAACGCGCGAGTTCGCAAAGGACGTCGGCCGCCGAGCCGGGTTGACGGTCCAGTCCGATGGCGCCCGCCACCTGTTTGTTCTTTCCACAGCCAATGTCGAGAATCAGCATGGACCGCTAACATACGCCCAACTGCGCCGGGGATGCAATCGGTCGTGGAGCAAGGCCTGTCATGACAACCTCCGCCCCCCTCTATACATCCAACATGGCAAGCCGGGGAGTTGTGGCGCTCGCCGCCGAATCGCTCGGCTCCGTCTGTTCAAATCACTACAAGAAGGCATCATTGCATGCCGTCCTCCCGATTTAACACCGCCCTTCTGATGATATTTTTCCTTATCTTCGGTCCCTCCCCGGACGCTTGGCCGGCTCCACCCGCCTGCCTGGGGAAGAAGGACGCCAAACACGTGCGGAAGGCCAAGGATCCGTCGGACCGCATGCTGCTCTACACATCGCTGGCGCAAAGGAATGCCACCACCCTCTGGTCCTGCCTCTATCCCTGGGGAAACGTGTGGCCGGAGGGTGGGACCGCTGGCCAGTGGCCTCCAAACGGAAGCTCCGGTGGCGGGAATTTACACTGTCAAGGTGTGCAAGACATGCTCGCCTCACTGGATTGCGTCGAGCAGGGAATTCGAGAGGAACTGCCGGCGTGGCGGCAAGTTCGCATGACCGCCGATACGGCCCTCGGCAAGGCCAGGGAGCAACTGGAAAAGGCCGAAAGCGCGTTGGGGTATGCGGCGGATGACGCCCAGCGGCCTGTCCTCGAACTGCCTCCTACGGTTTCCAATCAGATTAAGTCAAAGCGTCGCGAGTTTGAGGATCTCGAAAGCGAGATCAGCGCCTTGGTGCCCGCGCGGAGTCCGCCACGGGCCAGGCCGTGAAGTGAAGTATCCGACCGCTGCACCAGACACTCGACGCCATTCGGCGATGCGCCTCGCACGGCGGGGATTTACGGATGTTTTCACCTGCCCCAAGCCTGGCGTTGAATCTGCCACTGCTCGCCAGCTATCACGAGCTCGATATCGCTTCCATTCGGACGGGGCGCTGGATTTCCTAGCGAAGTTCGCCAACGCGCCTGGTTTCAATTATAATTCCGAATTCAACATTCAGAATACTGCCGCCTAGCCTCACTTTGTGCATGACAAAAGGCTAGTTATGTGAGCATACTCATTTTGGTGATCCGCTCTAAGGACGAAAGGTCCCGGCGGACGCCACGCATGGAAGTTGCCCTCACCCGCCTGGTGCGTCGTTCCGCCTATTTCCCAGAACAAAAAGCCACTTTCAAGCGAACTGCGAGAAAAAATGTAATTTTTGCTGAACAAAGCCGGAATGTGTGTGAAAACAAAGGAAACACGGACAAAATGCCAGGTGAAGAGTCGGACATTTATGGCAGTTTGGAACGCAACCGATTGACATTTTGGTATCAAGATCGAGCAAATTATGCGAACGGGGGTACAAAATGACCGTAGCGAGCGCCTGCCCGTTGGAACCCGCCAACGGCTGTTTGGGAAATCTTCGGAATACTCAGGGACAGTGCCGAGGCGAAGGAGAAACCCCGGCGCGCCAAGGCGCAAAGTCTGGCGTGCCGAACGTGGATACAAGGGGCGCGCAGCAAACCGGCCTACAACGGGATATCCCGAGAAGTTGTTGAAAAAAATGGGCCGCGGTCGGATGACCATCGTGATTTATCGCCGGGAACTAACGCTTGACACGGCGTTCGAGCGGGAGCAAGCTGCTTGCCGTCCAGATGATAGGTCAGCAAGGAAGATCAAAATGTCTTTTATTTTCAAAGCATTACTCAAGGATCTTGGCAAGACGAACTTACGGCGGGCCACACGAGCCCTCCCGGCACTTATCCTCATTGTTTTCCTGAATTCATCCTTCGCGCAATTGCCGATTTCCAGCGGTGCACCCTACGTGGGCCAGAGGGCGCCAACCTTTACGCTGCCGGACCAGAACGGCAAGTTGGTTTCACTGGCGGACTTGCTGAAACCGGGGCCGGGAAACGTCAAACCCGCCGGCGTGGCCCTGGTGTTCTACCGGGGCTATTGGTGACCTTATTGTGTCTCCGAGTTGCGGAGCTTTCAGGCGGTATTGAGCGAGTTCAAGCGGCGTGGCATTCATGTGGTGGCGATCAGCGTCGATCCCTCGGAAACCAGTCGCACGCTGGCGCAGAAAGCCGGATTGACCTTTGCGCTGCTTTCCGATCCCGAGCAGAAGGTCATCCGTCCCTACGACCTCCTGCATATTCGCGGCGGCCCCAAGGGCGCCAACATCGCGCGGCCCGCGGAATTCCTGGTCAACCCCGCGGGCCGGGTGAAGTGGGTGAACATGACGGCCGACGTAACCGTGCGTATTCGCGGCGATCAGGTCCTGCGCGAGGCGGACGCATGGTTGGGAACGGGTCCGTAGCGCCCGACGACGATTTAACCGCAGAGGCGCCGAGATGGGAAACTTAACAGGCTCTTCCCCGCGTCCCAGCGTTTCTGCGGTGAGGCCAGAGTTGCCAGTCGATCTTTAGTTCCGCGGAAAGGAGAACTCTAAATTGCGAACCATGATTTCACGGCGAGAGCTCCTGGCAAGTGCTCTGGTGGTGTCGGCGGGGCGCTGTGCCTCATGGGCGGCGCCGTTGCCACAAGCTGGTGCCTCTGCGATCGACGGAACCAGGGTCAGGGCCGCAGCGTTGAAATTCATCGCAAGCTGCGCGCGCGACGATGGCGGGTACGCGCCGTCGCCCGATCCGAAATACTCCGGTGATTCGGATACCGCAGCGAGTGATCTGGCCGCGGTCACCTACGCCGCGACGCTGGCCAAGACGCTGGGATGGAAGTTGCCGCACGCGGCACGCTCCGTGGACTTCATCCAGCGCCACCAGCAAGCGAACGGTGTGTTCGTGAATTTCCAAGGGAAGTTCGACCCGAAGGCTGACCTTGCCGTTCTCTACAACACTACACAGGGTGCTGTGAGCCTGCGCGCGCTGGGCGCAAAGCCGAAATTCGATTGCGCCCACGTCATGGAGCGGTTCTTTCCGAACGACGCCTTCAAACAGCTTCCCTGGTACACGCTGAGTTTCTATCCGCTGTTTTACGCGGCGCTGGGAAAGCCGTTTCCCTCGGCATACCGTGACGCCATCGCCCGGCACATCGCGCAGAACCAGGCCGCTGACGGTTACCTGGGCGATCACGTGGCGGCCACGTTCCATATGGTGCATTTCTTCCGGCTGATCGGCCAACCCACACCGCGTGCGGATGCCGTGGTGAAGCGTGTTCTGCGCGATCAACAGCCGGACGGCGGCTGGCACTTGAAACCGCATGACTGGGACGTGCACTCGTGCTTCGACGCGGTGTTCATCCTGCGCCAGTTGAGCTGGGATTCTCCTGCTTCGCGTGCCGCGGTCCGGCGCGCGGCCACATGGGCTCTTTCCTGTCAGACTCCCGACGGCGGCTTTAGCCACTATCCGCACGAGCACGCGGATATGGACGCGGTCTACTTTCAGCTTGGCACGCTGATTCAGGCGGAGGAAATCCCCGGAGCGAATTACGAATTGCCCGACGCCGAAACCCTGAGCTGGGGCCACGCGATGAAGCCGGGGAAAGACTATCAGCGAATGGAACAAGGCTGAGAAAAGTGAGAGCATCGGCACCGCGACCCGCACTTTCGCAATTTCAGCGATCGCGAGGTGGCGGGTTGCATCTCCAGCTCGGCTCTTGTCCGACTTATTCGTTTGAGTAAGAAATTTTTCTGGTGTCTTACGCGGCTGGCCGTCGTAAGATATGTAGACACGGAAGGTGACCCATGAAGCTCGGAACCGGCATCGTTACCACCAAGGGACAACTCGTGATTCCTGCTCCTCTGCGACGGCGATTTGGAATTAGGAAGGGGACCAGAGTGACTTTTGAGGAAGACGCAGGACGCATTGTCATTCAACCCGTCACGCGCGGCTTCATCAAAGGCCTGCGCGGATCGCTCAAAAGCAACCCATCGGCGTTCAGCGTTCTCTTGGAGGAGCGGAAACTCGATCGCCGACCATGACGACACGCCGCGTTATTGCCTTGAATCCGAATCCCAAGTAAGGAGGTTCCCCCAATGCCACAGTCGCCTGCTCCCCAGCGGCGCGCACCTTTGAGGACCTTTATCCTGGACGCCAGCGCGCTCATGACGTTCTTCGAAAACCGCCCAGGGGCCAGTCAGGTGGAAGCGCTTCTCACCAAGGCGGCGGACGCCGCGCCCCTGCTGGCGATGTCGGTGGTCAACTGGGGCGAGGTGTACTACGCGGTCTGGCGCGCGCATGGCGAGAAGTTGGCAGACACCAAACTTCAAGAGATCGCCCGCCTTCCGATTCGGGTCTTCGACGTGGATATGGGTCTGGCCAAGGCTGCGGCGACACTCAAGGCTCAGTTCAATCTCCCATACGCTGACAGCTTTGCCGCCGCCCTCTCGCAAGCGCGCAAGGCGACATTGGTAACGAGTGACAGAGACTTTGAGCGAGCCGCAACGGTCCTCAAAATTCTGTGGGTCTGAGCTGATGGTAGGCTGGCCGGGCGCTCTGCTCCCGACGCGCTCCCGCCAACCAAACTTCGGCCCCGTCGCGGTCCTAGGTGACAATCCTCAGCTTCTTACCCACCTCGGCCATGATGGCCAGAGCGCGCGTCAATTCTTCCTTGGTGTGCGTGGCGGTGACGATGGTGCGGATGCGGGCCTTGCCCTGCGGGACGGTGGGGAAGCCGATGCCCTGTGCGAACACTCCGGCGGCGAAGAGTTGGCGGGAGAATTCGTGCGCCAAGGCCGCGTCACCGACGATGACCGGCGTAATGGGAGTTTCACTCATGCCGGTATTGAAGCCCAGCCGCGTCAGTCCCTCTTTGAAGAACTTGGTGTTGGCCCAGAGTTGTTCGATCAGTTGCGGCTCCTCTTCCAGAACTTCAAACGCCGCCAGACACGTGGCGGCAACCGATGGCGGATGCGACGTGGAGAACAGGAAGGGACGGGCGCGATGGTAGAGGAAATCGATGGTGTCGCGCGTGGCGCAGACATAGCCGCCCAGCGCGCCGATGGCCTTGGAAAGCGTGCCCACCTGGATATCCACACGCCCGTGCAGGCTGAAATGATCCACCGTGCCGCGCCCGTTGCGGCCCAGCACGCCGGAAGAATGCGCGTCGTCAATCATCATGATGCAGCCGTACTTTTCGGCCAGTTGCACCAGTTGCGGCAGCGGGGCGATATCGCCTTCCATGGAGAACACGCCATCGGTAATCAGCAGCTTGTGGCACTTGCGCGGGGCAATCTCCACCAGAATCTTTTCGCACGCTTCCACGTCCTTGTGAGGGAAGACCTTGATTTCCGCGCGCGACAGACGGCAGCCATCGATGATGGAGGCGTGGTTCAGTTCGTCCGAGATGATGATGTCCTCGCGCCCGAGAATGGCGGAAACCGTTCCGGCGTTGGCGGTAAAGCCCGACTGAAAGACCACCGACGCTTCCACGTGCTTGAAGCGCGCGATCTTCTCCTCCAGTTCCATGTGAATGCTCATGGTGCCGGCAATGGTGCGCACCGCGCCCGAACCCACGCCCCACTTCTCCGTGGCCTCCAGGGCGCGCCGGCGAAGCTTGGGATGGGTGGTCAATCCCAGGTAGTTGTTGGACGAAAGGTTGATGACCGGGTGGCCGTCGAACCGCGAGACGGGAAGTTGCTCAGTTTCCAGAACGCGCAACTTCTGGTAAAGCTTCTGCTCGCGCAGCTTTTCGAGTTCGTCACTCAGGTATCGCAATTCAGCTTTAGGCATTAGTAAACTCCGAATAGGATGGAGGCGGTCGGCCGCGGCGCTACTGAAGTTTGTGCCGGACCTTCGCCAGTCCTTCCTTGGCCAGAGCGTAGTCCGGGGAGAGCTTCAGAGCCTGCTCAAAGTGGTGGCGCGCCTTGCCATACAGTTCCTTGGCCGAGTAGACGCGCCCCAGATTATAGTGCGGATAATGGTAAGACTCGTAACGCCGGGATTGTAACGAACGCTCAAGCCACGGAATGGCCTCGTCGTATTCGCCTTTCTCAATCAGATAGGCGCCAATGTCGTTGTAAGGATTGCCGAACTCCGGGTCAATCTGGATGGCCTTCTTGCATTCGGCAATGGCGTCGTCAATTTTGCCCTGAAAGCGGTAAGTCCAACCGAGGAAAGTGAAGGCTTCCGCTGTGGGATGAAGATCCAACGAGCGCTTATAGAGCTCCACCGCCATATCGTAGTCGCCACCCATCTGGTATTGATAGGCTTCCTTGAGCAGGTCCCACGCGGCTTGGAGTTCTTCGGCACCCATAGTGCAAGAGGCAGTTCCTTCCTGAATCTCTAGTTAGCACACGCCTTCCGAGTTGTCAATGCGACGAGAGGGGCATTGCCCACCAGGGAATCGATCGGTGGGCCCGAATGACGCCTCTTGACTGCGTTCTAATCGGGGATAAAGCGGCGGAGGAATTCCACGCCTTGCCTGGCCCATTCACTCTCAAGGGCAATGGTTCGCTCCAGGCTTTCCTGCTCGGGCGTCCAGGATTCGAGCAGGACGGAGGGTGCCACGCGCAGTGCGGCAAATGCGTCCACAAGCCAGGGGACGTTAAGCTGGCCCTTGCCCACCGGGCATCCCTTGACGGTGAAACCCATGCCGTGGACCCCCGGCTGGAGAACGAAGTCCTTGATGTGCAGGCACAAGGTGCGATGGGCCAACACGCGCGCGGAGACTTGCCATCCCTGGAGCAGCGCCATCGAGTTCGCCGTGTTGACCGCCGCTCCCATCCACGGGCTTCGTATGGATTCCAGAACCGCGTTGAGGTCCAGCGCCGGGATGCTGCTGTTGTCAATCGCCAGACGAACCTCCCCGTTCTCCAACTCATCGACCACGCTGCGCAGACACCGCGCAATCTCGGTCTGCATGGGAATGAATCCAAGGGGATGCTCCGGCGTCGTCTTCACCAGGATGATGCCGAATTGCTTGGCAAAGAGGATTTGGTTGTGCAGCAAATCGGGGCCGATTCCGACGGTGGCAATTTCCAGGTCGATATTCCACGCATTCGCATGCTTGACGACTTTCAGCAACTCACCGTCGGGGAGTCTGTCGAGCGCCATGTTCTGGCCGAATTGGACCAGCCCCACCTCCAGTTCCTGTGCCCTCTCGAGGAGTTGCATGGGGCGCATGGGGCGCGCGGGTGTGGCTCCGGGAAACCCGATGGCCCAGGGAAACGTGTACGAGCTAATGCCCAACTTCATCCTTCGATTTTGCCTCCATGACGAATGTCCCAGTGACTACCGAGGAATGGCGGGCGATTCTACCATACGTTTCGGGAAGTCAATCTGCAATCGTGCGCCCAGCGGGGGACTGTCGTCAACCAGATTGCGCAGACCGGAATGCGTAGTTTCGCCATGGACTTTCCGGCCGGAAGTGACCAAAGTACGAAAAAATGGTACGGCCGAAGTGATCGAGAAAGGGTAGCGGCCTAAAGCATCGCATTATGATATGAGTTTGACGCAGATCAAGATCACGCGTTGTTCCCAGCCGCATCTGGCGCGGTCTTGCGAATTTCTTTTGACAAGAAATCCCGTGCAAAATATAATCGACAACTTCTGGGCGCATAATTATGCAAGCTGATATTGACGGTAGTGAACCAGATATCTGTGGATTCGCTTCATGTGTAGAGCCCGAATCACCGTTTCGGGTCATCGGAATTCCGTTGGCCGGCGCTACACTTGGCCCAAGTCTTCTTTGTTCCCCAGCTTGTTCTCCCGGAAGCCTCTTCAGGATCAGCATCGCGGAGAACTGCCGAGACCGGCTGGTGGAAACGAGATAGTGTAAGAAGTGTGGCATCAACAATCCGGGGTGTAATTGGGCATTCCGGGGGAATCACGCAGGGCTGACAACATCTGAGATCGCCTTACCGGGGACGCGGCCGCTCCGTCGCTGAAAACTCCAGCGCCGACGCCGTGGCCTTCTGAGTTCCCGTTTGAGGTGTCGGGCACAATCGTTCGATGGCGCAGATATTTCATCGCAGTTCCAACACGATCTCCAAGGTGATGATCTTCGGTGCGGTCTTCATTGTTGGGGGGCTGGGATACGTCCTTTACGCCGTCAACCAGTCCGCCTACTATACTTATATCAACGTCGCACGCCAGCAGCCGGTCCCCTTCAGCCACAAACACCACGTAAAGGATGACGGTATTGATTGCCGCTATTGCCACACCACCGTGGAGACGTCGGGCTTCGCGGGTGTTCCTACCACCCACACGTGCATGACCTGCCATTCCAAACTCTGGTTGAACAGCTCCATGCTGGAGCCCGTGCGTGCCAGCTTCGCCACCGATGTCTCACTGCAATGGACCCGCGTCAATACTGTTCCTGATTTCGTTTACTTTGACCACAGCATTCATATTCACAAGGGGATTGGTTGCACGACTTGCCACGGCGCGATCGGTGACATGCCGCTGACCTATCGCGCCAATACGCTCTACATGAGGTGGTGCATCAATTGCCATAACCATCCGGAGGAGTATGTGCGCCCCCGGGCAGACGTCTTTCGGATTGATTACACGCCGCCGTCTGGTCGTGCTCAGCTCGCTCTGGGCCGCCGGCTGGTGAAGGAATACAAGATCAAGAGTGCGAAGGAAATCACGGACTGCTACACGTGCCACCGGTAAAGCCAAAGGCTGAAGAGAATGAAGCGTAATTCAAGAACCAACGGACCTCTCGACCTGGTGCAGATCCAGACCAAGCTGCAGCAGTCGCCGGAAAAGCGTGTGTGGCGGGGGCTGGAAGAACTGGCCAATACTGCGGAGTATCGCGATTTCGTGGAGTGCGAGTTCCCGCACGACCCCCGTGCCGAGCAATCGGTAGTGAGCCGCCGCAACATGCTGAAGCTCATGGGCGCTTCGGCGGCCTTGGCGGGCTTGACGGCCTGCACCAAGATGCCCTTGCAGAAGATCGTGCCCTACGCGCAGCAGGCGCCGGAGAACTTCATCCCCGGCAAGCCGCTGTTCTACGCCACGGCCATGCCCTTGGGCGGCTATGCCAACGGACTGCTGGTGGAAAGCCACATGGGCCGACCGACGAAGGTCGAGGGGAATCCCAGTCATCCCGCCAGCTTGGGTGCTGCGAACCTGATGGCGCAGGCTTCCATCCTGGGCATGTACGATCCCGACCGCGCGCAAGTGGTTTCTCATCTTGGCCGGATTGGGGACTGGAGTGCGTGTTTAACCACGCTGGAAGCCCTGCGCGCTGACCTGCTGGATTCAAAGGGTGCGGGATTGCGGATTCTGACCGGCATCGTAAGTTCGCCTTCCTTGGCAGACCAGATCCAATCCATCTTGACGCAATTTCCGCAGGCAAAGTGGCATCAATACGAACCGTGCGGGCGCGATGCGGTCCGCGAGGGCGCCAGGCTGGCTTTCGGCGAGTATCTCAATACGGTTTATCACTTTGACCAGGCGGATGTGGTGGTTTCTCTGGATGCAGACTTCCTCTGCGTCGGCCCTGGTGCGGTGCGTTACGCTTACGACTTCTCAAACAAGCGCCGCGTGACCGGCACGGACTCCACGATGAACCGCCTTTATGTGGTGGAAAGCACTCCCACCGCGACCGGCGGCATGGCGGACCACCGCGCACCCCTGCGCGCCGGCGATGTGGAAGCCTTCGCGCGGGCATTGGCCGACGGGCTGGGAGTCAAAGGAGCGGGTGGCGGAGCGGCGCAGTCGTCCGTGAGTTGGATCCCGGAACTGGTGCGTGACTTGCAGAACCACCGGGGAGCCAGCGTCGTCATTGCCGGCGAGCAGCAGCCGCCCATTGTCCACGCCTTGGCCCATGCGATGAACGAAGCGCTGGGGAACGTGGGCAAAACGGTGCACTACACCGCGCCCGTGGAAGCAAATCCTGTAAATACGATCGACTCACTCAAAGAGTTGGTCGGTGACATTCAAGCCGGAAAGGTTGAAACGCTGTTCATGCTCGGTGTGAATCCGGTCTACAACGCACCGGCGGATTTGGATTTCGCTCACAACCTGCTCAGGGTCGGCTTGCGCATCTGCGTTAGCTTGTACAGCGATGAGACGGCGGAACTCTGCCATTGGCACATTCCGGAAACCCATTTCCTGGAGGCGTGGGGCGATGCGCGCGCGTTCGACGGCACGGTCACAATCATGCAGCCGTTGATTTCGCCTCTGTACAACGGCAAGTCGGCGCACGAAGTTCTAGCGATTCTCGACGGCCACGCAGGATTGACGTCGCATGAAGTGGTTCGTGGATATTGGGAGAAGCAAAAGAAGGGGATCGACTTCGGCCAGTTTTGGCTGACGTCGCTAAACGATGGCGTGGTGGCGGATTCTGCCCTCGCTCCCAAGCCGGCGAAGGGTGCCTCGTCCATTGGCTCGGCCCCGTCGCAAGCGGCGGCAGGCAGCATGGAGATTGTCTTCCGCCCCGATCCATCTATCTGGGACGGGTGTTTTGCCAACAATAGCTGGTTGCAGGAAGTGGCGAAACCCATCACGAAACTGACTTGGGACAACGCCGCGCTGGTCAGCCCCACGACGGCACAAAAGCTGGGCGTCACCAACGGCGATATGGTGAAGTTGAGCGGGCCCGGTCAGGGAGTGGAAGCAGCCGTCTGGATCACCCCCGGCCATGCCCATGACTCCATCACCCTGCATCTCGGTTTTGGACGGCTGCGGGCCGGTAATATCGGTACGGGAGTGGGATTCAATGCCTACCGCCTCGTTACCACCGACCACCCGCGCATTAGCAGTGTCAATATTCAAAAGACCGGGAACACGTATCAGCTTGTCACCACGCAGCACCACCACATCATGGGCAAGGAAGGCGAGCAGCGCGAAGAAGAGACTGTGATCGCGATGCAACGGAAATTGCTGCGTGCCGCCACCCTGGAGGAATTTCGCCACGACCCCGACTTCGCCCGCGAAGAAGGCGGAGCTTCAATCTACCCCTCTTACCCTTACACCGGCAACGCCTGGGGAATGTCCATCGATTTGAATAGCTGTATCGGTTGCAATTCCTGCATTATCGCCTGCCAATCGGAGAACAACATCGCCGTCGTCGGCAAAGACCAGGTTAGTCGTGGTCGGGAAATGCAGTGGATCCGCGTGGATTCGTACTATGAAGGCGGATTGGATAACCCCGGCTTCTACAATCAACCCGTTCCTTGTATGCATTGCGAGGACGCGCCGTGTGAGTACGTATGCCCGGTGGGAGCGACGGTGCATAGCCCGGAAGGGCTGAACGAAATGATTTACAACCGGTGCGTGGGCACCCGCTACTGCTCCAACAATTGTCCCTACAAGGTGCGCCGATTCAATTTTGAGCTTTGGTCCGACTACACGAGCGAGAGCCTCAAGTTGATGCGTAACCCGGATGTTACCGTGCGCAGCCGGGGCGTGATGGAAAAGTGCTCGTACTGCATCCAGCGCATTAACCGCGTAAAGTTGGGAGCGGAAAAAGACGAACGCGAGATAAAGGACGGGGAAATTCTCACGGCTTGCCAGCAGACCTGCCCCACCCAGGCGATCGTTTTCGGAAACATTAACGACAAGGAAAGCCGAGTGGCCAAGCGGAAGGCGCAGTCGCGCAATTACGGAATTTTGGAAGACTTGAATACGCGGCCACGCACCACGTACCTGGCCAAATTGCGTAATCCCAACCCGGAGATCAAGGAGTAAGGAGTGGGCGCTGAAAGACTGCCAAATACGCCGCCGGTAGGGCCGAATATTCCGGTCCTTGTTCCGGGGCACACCTACGCCACGATCACGGACAAGATCAGCTCCATCGTCCTGCTCGAAAAGACCAAGCGCGGATGGTGGGCCGGGTTGGCTCTTGCTTTTGCTCTCGTGGGTCTCCTTAACCTGGCGATCTACCTTTTGCTGACGATCGGCGTCGGGATTTGGGGAATCAATATCCCCATCGGCTGGGGATTCGCCATCGTTAATTTCGTGTGGTGGATCGGAATCGGTCACGCCGGGACGCTGATTTCCGCATTTCTACTCCTGATGCGCCAGACGTGGCGGCAATCCATCAACCGATTCGCGGAAGCCATGACGCTGTTCGCGGTAGCTTGCGCGGGAATGTTCCCTCTCCTGCACATGGGCCGTCCTTGGCTGTTCTTCTGGTTGCTGCCTTACCCTGACACCATGGGTGTGTGGCCGCAGTTCCGCAGCCCGCTGGTGTGGGACGTTTTCGCGGTTTCGACATACGGAACCATTTCCCTGTTGTTCTGGTTTGTAGGATTGATTCCGGATTTGGGTACCCTCCGTGACCGCGCCAAGGGGGCTGTTTCGCGCGTCGTTTACGGCGCGTTGGCGATGGGCTGGCGCGGATCAGCGAAGCACTGGTATCGATACGAGATGGCTTACCTGCTGCTTGCCGGTTTGGCAACGCCGCTGGTGGTTTCGGTGCATACCGTGGTGAGCTTTGACTTCACCATTGCCCAGGTTCCGGGCTGGCACAGTACTATTTTCCCTCCCTACTTCGTGGCGGGCGCCATTTACTCCGGTTTTGCGATGGTGATCACGCTGGCCATACCGCTGCGGAAGTATTACGGCTTGGAGGATTTCCTGACCATTCGCCACCTGGACAACATGGGGAAAATCCTCCTTGCCACCGGGTTGATCGTCGCTTATGGCTATTTGATGGAAACCTTCATGTCTTTTTACACCGGGCCGACGACCCCGGACCGGTACATGATGATGAACCGCATGACGGGCCCCTACGCTCCCATCTACTGGCTGCTCATTCTGTGCAATATTGCGATCCCGCTGACGGCTTTATGGTTCTCGAAAGTCCGTCAGAACGTGGTTGCACTTTTTGTTATCTCGCTGATCGTGCAGACGGGGATGTGGCTGGAGCGCTTCGTCATCGTGGTCACGAGTCTCCACCGCGATTTCTTGCCTTCCTCGTGGGGCATGTACTATCCCACCCGATGGGATTGGGCGGTGTACGTCGGCACGATTGGCTTGTTCTTCTTCCTATTCTTGTTATTCATTCGCTTCCTGCCCATGATCTCCATCTTCGAGATGCGTGGCTTGGCACATGATTTGAGCGAAAAAGAGGAACCCAAGAGAGCTCACGGCGGCAACACCCCGCCCAGCCACTAACGTGGGGGCGATTGCGGATCGTCGCGGAAATTGCGGTCGATCGCAAGATGTTGGTTTGGAACTGAGATGAAGGATCAACCCGTATACGGCCTGATGGCCGAATTCGATAACGCGGACGATCTGCTCAAGGCGGCGGAACGCGCTTACGCAGATGGCTATCGCGAAATGGATGCCTATACTCCCTTCCCGGTGGAGGGGTTGGCAGAGGCGATCGGATTTCATAAAACGTATGTTCCGCTGGTTTGCCTGATCGGCGGGTTGACGGGTTGTCTTGGCGGATTCTTCCTTCAGTGGTGGCCCAATGTCATCGGGTATCCGCTCAACATTGGCGGCAAGCCGTACAACAGTTGGCCCTCGTTCATTCCCATCACCTTCGAGTTGACGGTACTCTTCGCAGGCTTGTCCACCGTCTTCGGGATGCTGGCGCTGAACGGATTTCCCAAGCCGTATCACCCGGTTTTTAATGTGCCGCGGTTCGAGTTGGCGTCGCGGAATCGATTCTTTCTCTGCATTATGGCGCGGGATCCCAAATTCGACGGGGAGAAGACCAGGGAATTCCTGCAGGCTCTGAACCCGAGTGAGGTAGCAGACGTTGCAAGCTAGGAAGGGAAAACTCGGAATCCGCAAATCGGCGGTGCAATGGGCGCTGGTGGCGCTGATCGTTGTTTTCGCGGCAGCATGCCGCGTGGACATGCACATCCAGCCCAAGGTGAAGGCGGACGACCCCAGTTACTTTTTCGCCGACGGACGCGGTAACCGGCCCGAAGTTCCCGACACGGTCGCGCGTGGTCACGCCCGGACGGATGAATTGCTTTATACCGGACGCATCAATGGCATCGCCGTTGATCAATTCCCATTCCCCGTTACCGAGAAGGTGCTGAAACGCGGACAGGACCGGTTCAACATCTACTGCACGCCCTGCCACGATTACACGGGGAGCGGTCATGGGATGGTTGTGCAGCGGGGCTTTCCACCGCCGCCCTCCTATCACACCGATCGGTTGCGGCAGGCGCCGGCAGGACATTTTTTTGAAGTTATGACGAACGGATATGGCGCGATGTACAGCTATGCCAGCAAAATTACTCCGGAAGATCGCTGGGCCATTGTGGCTTACATTCGCGCGCTGCAACTCAGTCAGCATGCATCCATGAATGACGTGCCGGCGGACCAGCAGCAGCAATTAGCCAGCGGAGCAAAATGAACACGGCGGAAACATCGTTGCCCGGATTTGCGCGTTTGGGAAAAGTGTCGCTGATCGTGGGCTTGTTGGCGCTGATTGTCTGCGCCCTCCTGGGATTTCAAAATCCTGTGCAGTTCTTCCGGTCTTATCTCTTTGCGTTTGTTTTCTGGCTGGGGTTACCGCTGGGTTGCGGCGCAATTCTGATGATTCATTACATGATCGGCGGACGCTGGGGATTCCCCCTTCGCCGGCCACTCGAGGCCGGGATGAGCACGTTCTTCCTGATGGCGGTGGCGGCGTTGCCGATTCTTTTCCGCTTGCCGGCGCTTTACATCTGGGCCATCCCGAGCCAAGTTGCGGCCGATCCGCTTCTACAGTATAAGCACCCCTATCTCAATGTACCCTTCTTCTTGATCCGCACCGTGGTCTATTTTGGGTTGTGGCTCTTCTTCGCCACCTTCCTGGTCAAATGGGCGCGACAGCAGAATGAGACTGGTGATCCGGAGTTGCTCGTCCGACTGCGGAGATTGAGCGCACCGGGTCTGCTCGTATTCGGTTTGACGATCACCTTCTTCTGCATTGATTGGGTCATGTCGCTTGAGCCGCACTGGTATTCGACCATTTACGGCATGATTTTCATGATCACGGAATGCCTGGCAGCAATGTCTCTGATGACCATGACGGTCATCGGTCTGTCCGACGATCAAAGGCTGGAAGGAATGGTGACGCCGCGGCTGCTTAACGACTACGGGAATCTCCTTCTGGTCTTTACGATGCTTTGGGCCTATCTCTCGTTTTCGCAGTTCCTGATTATCTGGGCGGGAAACATCCGGGAAGAGATTCCCTGGTACCTGGTTCGGGCGCGCGGTGGCTGGGCTGTGGTCGCGTTGCTGCTGATTATCTTTCACTTTGCCGTGCCGTTCTTCGTGCTGCTATTGCGTTTTGTAAAGCGCCGGGCGCAGTTGATGAAAGTCCTGGCGCTAGGCCTGATCATCATGAGCGTGGTGGATATTTTCTGGCTGACGGTGCCGGCCTTTGAGCGTGGTGGTCCGGAGTTCCATCCTACTGATTGGTTGGCGCTGTTCGGCATTGGCGGCCTCTGGTTGTGGCGGTTCACTTCGCAAATGCAGACGCGGCCGGCGCTGCCGTTAAAGGATCCGCGGCTAAAGGATTTGATGCAGCACGCATAAGGCAACCGCCAATGGGTGGCGGGGACGAAGAAGGAAAGCTTGTCCATGTCTGAACACGTAAAGGAACACGGCCCGACCGAACGCCGCTACGAGTCATCGGAGATCAGCGTCTCAAAGCTGTTCTACTCGGCCTTGGGTGTGGTGGTGCTGGTATTGGTAGGCGTCCTGGCCAGTGCTTGGACATTTCGCTTTTTCGTTCGCCACACGCCCATGGGGCCGCCGGCTTCGCCCTTTGAAGATGTCCGGCAGATGCCGCCCGGCTTGCGCTTGCAGACCGACGCTCCTTTAGACCTGAAGACCTACCGCGACGGGCAGAATAAGTTGTTATCGGGGTACGGTTGGGCGGATAAGCAGGCAGGAGTGGTCAGGATTCCGGTCGATCGTGCGATGCAATTGCTTTTGCAAAAAGGATACCCGGTACGGGGCAGTTCGCCGGCCAACGGACAAGCCGTTACGCCGGGCGAAGAACCCCCACCGCCAAACCGGCAACAGGCGCCCGTACCATACGACGGATCGGAGACAAGACCGTGATGGCAGTGATGTTCAAATCAAGACTCGAGCGATTTGGCCCCGCGGCGGCTGAAAGTGGCGGCGCTGCGCTTATCGCCTGTCTGTTGTTCGCGGGTTCGCTGTGTGCGACATCACGGCAGGATAGTGCGGCAGTTACGCCGCCGCAATTGCAGGGGGTCGGTATTGACCAGCGACTGAACAACCAAGTGCCGCTGGATTTGAAGTTTCGCGACGAAACAGGCCAGACGGTCACCTTAGGGATCATATTTCGGCAAAAAGCCCGTCATTCTTTCGCTGGTCTATTACACCTGCCCAATGCTTTGTTCGATGGCGGAAAACGGCCTGTTGAACGCTCTGCGCGATGTGAAATTCAATATCGGCGAGCAATACGAAGTGGTGACGGTCAGCATTGATCCGACGGACACGCCGGAAATGGCCATGGGCAAGAAGGGCGTTTATGTGGGGCTCTACGGGCGGCCGGCCGCCAAGCATGGCTGGCATTTCCTCGTGGGCGATGATCCGGAGATTCGCGCGCTTGCCGGAGCGGTGGGATTTCACTACAACTACATGCCGGATACGAAGCAATACGCGCATGCAACCGGCATCATCGTGATAACGCCGCAAGGCAAGGTCTCGCGCTACTTTTACGGCATTCAGTACCCGCCCCGGGACATTCGTCTGGCCCTGGTCGAGGCTTCCGATGAGAAGATTGGAAGTCCCGTTGATGCCGTGCTGCTCTATTGTTGCCAGTATGATCCGCACACGGGAAAGTATAGCGTGGCGGTCGCCCACGTTTTGAAGATTGCCGGGGCGATTACCATTCTCTGCATGGGGACGCTGATTTTGGCGCTTTCGCGGGGCGGGGCACGAAAAACTGTCTGATTTTTGATTTTGGATTTCGGATTGGGAACCAATTTCTTGTTGGTGCCCACGGTGGCTTCCAATCCGAAATCGAAAATCTCAAGGGTGACTGACATCGCATGTGGCAAGGGTTCCAATTCGCACCGGATCGGGCTTCGACCATCGCGCAAGGGGTGGACTATCTATACTACTTCCTGACCGCGGTTGACCTCTTTTTCACGGCGATCATTTTTCTCGCCATCTTTTATTTCGTGATTCGGTACCGGCGCCGCTCAGAGCATGAGCAGCCGGAGCAGATTGAGGGAAACATCCCGCTGGAGATCTTCTGGACCGCTATTCCACTGGGCATCGTCGTCGTGATTTTCCTCTGGAGCACAGGTCTGTTTATCCGGAATGCGAGGCCTCCACGCTCTTCCACCGAAGTCTTCGTGGTAGGAAAGCAGTGGATGTGGAAACTTCAGCACCCTGAGGGCGTTGAGGAAATCAACGAACTCCACGTCCCGGTAAATCAGCCCATCAAGCTGACCATGACTTCTGAGGACGTGATCCACGACTTTTCCGTTCCTGCCTTCCGCATTAAGAAGGACGTAGTGCCGGGAATGTACACGATGGAATGGTTTCAAGCCACGAAGACAGGCACTTTTCCATTGTATTGTGATCAGTACTGTGGCACGAACCACTCGCTGATGAAGGGGCAGGTCATTGTGATGAGCCCCACCGAGTATGCGCGCTGGCTGAGCGGAGGTATGCACGGTGAAACCATGGCTCAGGCGGGCGCGAAGCTCTACATCGGGCTGGGCTGCATCACCTGCCACGGCGCGGGCAAGGCTCCGTCGCTGGCAGGGATTTATAACCAGCCGGTCAAATTGATCGATGGCAAGACGGTGGTGGCGGACGAGGCTTATCTGCGGGAATCCGTACTTTTTCCCGAAGCGAAAATTGTGGATGGATACAAGCCCATCATGCCCACGTTTAAGGGCCAGGTTACCGAGGAGCAATTGTTGCAGTTGATTGCGTACATTAAGTCATTTGCCCCGCAAGAAGGGAAGGCGTCGAAATAATGGCACTGGCAGCAGCAGAAACTGAAACCCGCGTGAACTATTTGAACGCAGATTACAGCGTCAAATCGTGGCTGCTGACGACAGACCACAAGCGCATCGCCATCCTCTACCTGCTCTCGATTACCGGGTTTTTCCTGCTGGGTGGCATTGCCGCCGTGCTGATTCGCTTACACCTGTTAGAGCCCAACGGCGCCATTTTTGAGCCGGGTGCTTACAACAAACTCTTCAGCATGCACGGAATCATCATGGTGTTCTTTTTCCTGATTCCGTCCATTCCCGCTACCTTCGGAAACTTCCTCGTACCGATGATGATCGGGGCCCGTGACCTTGCGTTTCCTCGAGATCAACCTGCTGAGCTGGTATATTTTCATCATCGGCGGTTGTTTCACGCTTTACGCGGTGATTTGGGGGGGCGTGGATACGGGCTGGACATTCTACACGCCACTGAGCTCCATCTACCTAAATTCAAATGTGATGTCGGCGGCGCTCGGAGTGTTCATCGCCGGGTTCTCATCGATCCTTACCGGTCTGAACTTTGTCGTGACCATCCACAAGATGCGGGCCCCAGGCATGACATGGTTCCGCATGCCATTATTCCTCTGGTCGATGTACGCCACGAGCCTCATTCAGATTCTGGGAACACCCATTATCGCCATTACGCTTGCCCTGGTGGCTCTGGAAAGGGCGTTCCACGTCGGAATTTTCGATCCTGCTGTCGGTGGCGATCCCATTCTATTTCAGCACTTATTCTGGTTTTACTCCCACCCCGCCGTGTACATCATGATCCTGCCTTCGATGGGTGTGGTCAGCGAATTGATCGCGGCCTTCTCCCGCAAGCGCATTTTCGGTTACAGCTTCGTCGCCTTCTCGAGTTTGGCGATTGCCGTAATCAGCTTTCTGGTCTGGGGACATCACATGTTCGTCAGCGGCCAGTCAGTTTACGCGGGAATCGTTTTCTCTGCGCTGAGCTTCGCCGTGGCCATTCCATCTGCGATTAAGGTTTTCAATTGGACCGCCACCCTTTACAAGGGCTCGATTTCTTACCAGGCACCCATGCTCTACGCCCTGGGCTTTATCGGCCTGTTCACGATGGGCGGGCTCACGGGTCTGTTCCTCTCGAGCCTGGCGGTGGACCAACATGTCCATGACACTTACTTCGTCATCGCCCATTTCCATTACATCATGGTGGGCGGTGCATTGATGGGTTATCTGGGCGCACTGCACTTCTGGTGGCCCAAGATCACCGGACGCCTTTATCCCGATGGCTGGGCGCGCCTGGCCGCCGCCATCGTGTTCGTAGGATTCAATCTGACCTTCTTCCCGCAATTCATACTCGGCTATCTGGGCATGCCGCGCCGGTATGCCATCTATCCGCCGGAGTTTCAAGTGTTAAATGTCATGTCTTCCGCAGGAGCTTCGGTACTGGCTGTGGGGTACATCATTCCCCTGATTTATCTGCTTTGGTCGCTGAAATATGGACCGGTGGCAGGACCCAATCCATGGGGCGCGAAGGGGCTGGAGTGGGAAACTCCCTCGCCTCCCCCAACCGAGAATTTCCCCCAACTACCGATCGTAACCGAGGAAGCGTACGCGTACGGACCCAAGGAGGCTTAAGTTGTCAGACAGTCACGCCGCGAGCGCCGTGGCGCATCAATTCGAAGACATCGAACAGCAGCATGAGTCTGCCAGTTTTGGCATGTGGATTTTCCTGGCGACGGAAGTCATGTTCTTCGGCGGGCTGTTTTGCGGTTACACGATATACCGCAACATGTACCTTCCCGGCTTCGAGGCGGGAAGCCACATGCTGAACGTCACCATCGGCGCCATCAATACCGCGGTGCTGATTGGCAGCAGCTTGACCATGGCGCTCGCTGTTCGGGCCGCCCAAACGGGCAAACGTAACGCACTGGTAACCTTTCTGATCATGACGATCCTGTTGGGTCTGACCTTCGTTGCGATCAAGCTCGGCCTCGAATGGCGGCATGATTATCTGGAAGGCCTTGCTCCCGGCCTGAATTTCACCTATGCCGGCGCACACGCTAAATCGGTTGAACTGTTTTTCTTCTTCTATTTTGCGATGACCGGTGTACACGCCACCCACATGGTGGTGGGAGTGGGCGTCCTTTCCTACCTGCTCGTGCAGGCTTGGAAAGGCCATTATGGTCCCGATCGCTTCAACATGGTCGAAGGCGCCGGGCTCTACTGGCACTTTGTTGACATCGTCTGGATCTTTCTCTTTCCGCTCTTGTATCTCATTGGAGGGCGATACTGATGGCCGGTCACGTCGTTCCCACGAAGCTTTATTTCGCCATCTTCGGTGCGCTGCTGCTGCTGACAGGTCTGACCACCGGTATGGCGTTCGTGGACTTGGGAAAGGGCAATACCGTCGTCGCCCTGGTTATCGCCTGCGTCAAGGCGTCACTGGTCATTCTCTTTTTCATGCACTGGAAGTGGAGCACGCGACTCGTGCGCGTGGTCCTTATCTCCGCCCTGCTTTGGCTTGCCCTCCTGTTGACCTTGACTTCCGTTGACTTCGCTTCCCGCGATTGGACCCCGGTTCCGCAAGACTGGAAAGAATCGCTCCTGCTGCGCCCAACCACGCCGCCTGCTGATCTGCTGCTCAGACGGTAAAAACCTGGCGCCAGCCTCCGTTCGCCTTTGCCCTTGCCGCGTCTGCTTTCCCCCCGACCTTGGGCCGTTAGCGTGGTTCCACGGAATCCGAAGCGTCTCAAGCGGTACGTGTAGCGGCCTACCCACCAGCATCGGTTGCCGATTATTGTGTTCGCCACGCTGGCTACGCTATAATCCGGCCCAGTTCCTCGCATGGGAGTGGTTACATGTTTGGCCTTCGGCGCTTACCGCGGTTTTCCTGGTTGTTGGCGGTGCTGGTCTTCGTGCCGTGTTGGCATGCCAATGCCGCACAGGTCTTCGGCGTGGCTGGAGCAAAAGCCAGAAAGGGGTCTGCGGCCAGGCCCGTTCCCACGTCCACGCCTGAGGCGCCGAAGCCGCAGCTCTTGAATTCCGATTCCAACCCCACCTTGCGCTATCCGGTCGCGGTGTGGGAATCGACTGTTTCCTGCGGTTGGCTTGACGTGACCCAGAGCGGCATCAGCTACACCGTGGTCCAATCGGGACAGAAGTCCAAGCCCGCCTTCGGCAAGAAGTTTGTGGGCTCAGCCGGGGGAAGTCACTTCGCTGCCCCGGAGGCGGCGGCCGGCGACGAAGGATTTGCCGTCAATTCCAGTGAGATTACCGGGACGCAGCTCGTCAAGAACTTTTTGCAGATCAAGTTTGGCAAACGCGCTCCGCTGCTGATCTACCTGGCGCAAGACTATTGGGGAGCCGCGGCGGGAAAACCACGCGTGTTCGAAGAGTATGCGCAGAGCAATCCCACGGGTACCATGGCCGTGCAACGTGGCGTGCAGAATTTCGCCGCCGTCCTCGCCGAGGTCAAGCCTCCGGCGCTGGACCTCAGCCTGCGCGCTGAGCCCACTTCCGTGGAAAGAGGCCACGCGGTGAATCTGGTTTGGAACTCGGCGAACGCCACCAGTCTCGACCTGGAGCCTGGCGTGGGCCGCGTGCCGGCAGCGGGCACGCTGGCGCAATCGCCGCAGGACTCGACGACCTACACGCTCAGCGCCAGCGGACCGGCGGGCGCGAAGGCGGTCAGCGTGTACGTCACGGTAACGGCGCCGGCCGGTCCGCCGACCCTGGTTTTGATTGAGCCGTCCGCTGCGGGCGACGGACAAACCGTGGACGTTGCCAATTCTCCCCTCGTCGTCCGCGGCGCGGTGATGGATGCTAGCGGCATCCCTGTCGTCACCGTCAACGGCAAATCCGTCACCATCCGGCCCACCAGTGCGCAAGCCGCGGAGTTCAAGTCCGACCCCATCGACCTTTCTCCCGGCGAGACGCGGCTGGAAGTGGTCGCCGTCAACAGCGCGCAAAGACAGTCCAAGGTGACCTTCGTCGCCCGTTACACACCTCCCCCACCGAAGCCACGGCCCGCGGAACCCACCAACCCCAGGGGGTTGGAGAAGGCTGAGATCATAAACTTGTTGCAGGGTAACGTGCCGAGCGAGCACGTGGCAGAACTGGTAAAGCAGCGGGGAATCAAGTTCGTCCCCACTCCGGACGACTTGAAGGAAATCCGCGCTGCGGGCGGCGGCGACGATCTGATTGACGCTGTCAGCCAGGCCCAGGGGCCGGCGAAGAACTGACACAAGTCTGCCTTTCTGGCGGGTCCGGACACGGCTCCGGCGCAGTGCGGGTGTACTCCCAAAGTTCGACCCACCCTACTTACGCCGCGCGCAGGGACTTCAGGCAATTCGGACAAGTCTCTTCACCCGGCTTCACGGGCCGGCCGCAGGAGGCGCAATAAATCGTCGCCGTCGAAGGCTCCGGACCGGCGCGCCCAGCAATGGACACTACCGGAGCGGGGACGCGCTTCTCCGGCGCAAGCTCCGCGCCTGGAACGTAGGCCGCCACCAGCCAGTTAAGCCCGACGGTGGTAAGCGCCACGCCGCCCACCAGGAGAAGAAAGGCCACAGCCAACGGACCGAATTCGATGGTCCCAAACTGGATGTCGCGCGGGTCGCCGGGATTGTAGCGAATGGGGTGATGCGTGCCCACGCCATAGAGCCCCGCCACGCTCGCCGCCGCCTTTTCGTAAGTGTCCTCAGCGTTCACCGACGGCACTTCCGTGGTGTAGTCCTTGCCGCTCACCGAGTAGCGAAATTCCACTTGCGGTGTATAGTTGTGAACGGGCAATCCGCCCTTGGCGTAGGGATTAGTTAAAATTTCCTGGATGGTCGCGCGCACCACCACGCCATCTGTGCTCGGCCAGATGTTCCAAACGATGTGAAGCTGGCGGCACCCCAGGATTCCGACGATCACCAGCGCCAGTCCCACGCAGAGGCCCATGACGCCCTTGCCCATCATCTCGCGTTTCGTTTCCATGATGTCCATCTGATTTTGTGCCCGGCAGGGAAGGTGAATGATCCTGCCACGCACACCTCCATTTGCAGCACGCACAAGAATGCGAAGTCGGCGAGAGAGGCGAGTCCTGGGCACATTGTACCACTTTGAAAAGCAAGTGCAACTTAAGGGGGGAACGGGTCAGGGTGAATTCGTTCCGGTGCCCAAGGGCTATAAGGTTTAAGCGGTTGTACCTTGTCCTGGACAATTCCCCAGCGGCGTTGTATGCTTCTCGGAAGCGCGTGGAAGATTACAGGTGTGCTTCGTAGGGGGATTTGCCCTTGGACCTGCGTGAGATCGTTGTCCGGCCCGTTCGCTCCGGCGACGAGCAAGGCTACCAAGAACTGATGCGGCAGCACCACTACCTGGGAGCTTTGCCGAAGATCAGCGAGACCCTGTGGTATGTCGCGACTTGGCGAGAGGAATGGGTGGCGCTGCTGAGCTTTTCCGCCGCGGCCCTGAAGTGCGCGGTGCGCGACCGCTGGATCGGTTGGAACTTTCGCCAGCGCTATAGCCGCTTGAAGCTGATCGTCAACAACAGCCGCTTTCTCATCCTGCCCGACTGGCATGTTTTCAATCTGGGGTCGCGGGTTCTGTCGCTCTGCCAAGGACGGCTGGCGAGTGACTGGGAAGAAAGGTTCGGTCACGGGGTGGTGTTGCTGGAAACCTTTGTGGACCCGCAGCGTTTTCGCGGCACCGTGTATCGGGCGGCGAACTGGGTGTACGTCGGGAACACGAAGGGATTTCACCGCACTCGCCGGGGGTACACCGCGACGCCCCAATCTCCCAAGATGGTCTTCGTCCAACCCTTGCGGGCCGACGTTCGCTCGTTGCTGTCGCAAGCCGTTCTTCCTCCCCCTTATCAAATCGGAGGTTCCAAAATCATGCTCAGCGCCGCGCAGATGCAATCTCTCCCCGCGTTTTTCCGCGAGATTCCCGATCCCCGCCGCGCCCAAGGACGGCGCCATCGCTTGTCCACGGTGCTGGGCATCGCCGCCGGAGCCGTCCTGTGCGGCATGCGCGGCTACAAGGCGATCGCCGATTGGGCCCAAAGCCTCGGACCGAAAGCGCGCGAGCGCTTCGGCTGCCGTCGCGAAAAAGGCCGCTACGTTGTGCCCAGCGAGTCGATCCTCCGCAACGTGCTGATCCGCGTCGATCCCGCGCACCTGGACCGCGCCTTGCAACACTGGAACGAACTCTACGCCGGGGAGGACGAAAGTCTGGCCATCGACGGCAAGACCCTGTGCAATGCCCTCGACGCGGAGGGCCACCCGACGCATGTGATGAGTGTCGTCGGTCACCAGACCCAGACCTGCTACACCCAAAAAAAGTGGGCAGTCTGCCCGTAGAAGGTCGGGAAGAAGTCAAACGCACGAACGAGATTAAGACGGCCATCCCGCTGCTGGAGGCCATCGCGATTGCCGGCAAGGACATCACCGCCGACGCCTTGCTCACGCAACGTAAGTTCGCCAAGTATCTGGTCGAGAAGCGCCGGGCGCATTACTATTTCACCGTCAAAGGCAACCAGCCCGGACTGCTCGCGGACTTGCAGTTCTATTTCCAGGAGCGCGGCCAACCGCACTTCGTCGAGCACACGCCCCCCGATCATGGACGCATCGAGACCCGCAAAATCTGGACCACCACCGAACTCAACGACTATCTCGACTTCCCACACGTGGGCCAAGCCTTCCTTATCGAGCGGCACGTGATCGAGAAAAAGACGGGTGCCTATTCTCTGGACATCGCCTATGGCCTCACCAGCCGCACTCCCCAAGAAGCCAGCCCCCGACGCGTCCTCCAGGTTAACCGCGGGCACTGGGTCATCGAGAACGGTTGTCACTACGTTCTCGATTGGAACTTCGACGAGGACCGCAGCCGTATCCGAGTGGGCCACGGCCCGGAAAACATCACCCGGCTGCGCCGCTTCGCCATCGGCGTGATCAAATCCCGCGGGACGCGCAGCGTCGCCCAGAAAATGCGCCAACTCACGCGCCACGTGCGCCTGGTCTTCGACTATCTGCGCATGACCGAAAACTCCTGCGTGGGTCGCCGTACCAATTAGGCTACCACCACATGCCCGGCGCGCTCTGGGGTGACGCTCCGCCGCCACCGACCAACTCCTGCCACGCCCAGGGCCTCTCCCTCACCAGATGCACGAACCTCATTCCCTCACGTTCGCGCCATGCCCTATTCCTAAAAAAACAAGCACCATCCTATGGCGACCCACTTAGAACAAATTTACCGTGGGGAACGGGTTGCCGCCCTGATCCGTGCGGAGATCCCCCGGGCTCTGCCGTTGCGGCAGACGGGGTTTGAGACTTCCGCTGCTCCATACGGGACACTTGTCACTCGGCACAGTACTTGACACCGTTGTGCCCCTTTGTTTTCATCAACATCTCCGGATGCACCTTCATTTTTTGAAGAACAGGAGTCAGAAGTAAGGAGCCAGGAGTCAGAGCAGGCGCACCAGCCGCAGAGGCCTCTTCGACTCCGGACCTCGGACTTCGGACGCTCTCTTTTGTTTTCAATAACATCTCCGGATGCACCTTTGTTTTTTGAAGCGCAGGAGTCAGAAGTAAGGAGCCAGGGCATTGGCGAATAGCGATTTGTGATTGGTGATTGGGTTCTGGCGTGCCCTTGTTTTCAGCATGTTCCCAGGATATCCCGTCACAGACGCATGCGCGCCCCGCTCCACAGCGGCCAGTGTTCCTTGGAAAGCAGAAGCCAGAATCTGCACACCCCGCATCCCGTGTTCCGTCTTCCGTGATCCCGATCGTGTGTTTTCAACAACATCTCCGGTTGCACCTTCATTTGTTGAAGCGCAGGAGTCAGAAGTAAGGAGCCAGGAGTCAGAATAGGCGCACAAGCCACAAAGGCCTTTCGACCCCAGGCTTCGGACCTCGGACCTCGGATTTCGGACAGTGTTCTTTGTTTTCATATACATTCCGGGTTGGAACGTCGTTTTTTCGCTCCGCGCCGTCGCTAATCCGCCTGCGGGTACGTCCGAGTCGAGATGAGCACCCTGACACCTCGCACCAGGCACCTGACACCTTGTTCTCTTTATTTTCATACACATTCCGGGTTGGAACGTAGTTTATTCGCTCCGCACCGTCCCTAATCCGCCTGCGGGTACGTTCGAGTCGAGATGAATACCCTGACACCTCGCACCTGACACCTTGTTCTGTTGGGGATGGTCTAAAACGGGCCGCGCGGCAGGTGAGGGCAACTTCCATGTTCGGCATCCGCCGGGACCTTTCGTCCTCCAGGTGGATCACCCAATTGAGTATACTCACATAACTAGGCTTTTGTCAAGCGCAAAATGAGGCTAGGCGGAGGAATTATATGCTGAATTATGAATGCTGAATTCTGAAGGCTGCGTTTGGGCTGCCCGCCCCCCAAATAGTTAGCGACAGGCGTTCCGGGCCGTAGGCGCGCTGCGAGGTCAGGCTACGGTTGTGCGAGTCGTAGGTGTGCGACGCGATCAGGTGGCCCCGGCCTTCGGTGACGAGGCGGGAACGGTGTGAGGACCTTTTCGCGCACATGATTTTCCCGCCTGCAGCCGACATCGCCTTGCCTGCTGCCCATGCCGGAGTCCTACTGCTTTTCCCCTGAAAAGAAAACGGCTGACACCGTGTCTGGCAACTCTCGATGATCAACTACCGACTGCTTTCGCTCATGAACTATCGACCGTTGTTGGATTGCCGTCTCCGGAATTCTGAATCCGCAAATTCGGAATCGGGCCCGGCGCGTCCCCGCCCGGTCTATTTGCGCAGTGGTTCCACTATCAACTCTCGGAGCGGAGAGAGGGGTCAGGAGCTTTTTATCTGGCGTGAGTATACGGTAGAATGCCCTTATGAGCAGAGTTCGGCGAGTGGATGTCGGAGGCATGGTCTACCACGTTCTGAACCGGGCGAACTTTCGTTCCCGCTTGTTCCGAAGCCCGGCGCATTATCAAGCCTTCCTCGCCGTCGTGGAGGAGAGCCTGACTTTCGTACCCATGCGCATTCTGGCTTACTGCCTGATGCCGAATCATTGGCACCTCGTGCTTTACCCGCGAGGGGACGGCGATCTGGCGAAGTTCCTGCAACGCGTCACCATGACCCACACCCAGCGTTACCACGCGAAAACCCGGACGGTGGGGTACGGCCACGTTTACCAGGGCCGGTATAAATCGCTGCTGGTAGAATCCGACGGTCATTTCCTGGCGTTGGTTCGGTATGTGGAAAGCAGGGTAGCGCAGACTCTCGCAATTCAGAGAGTCTGCGGTTCTTGGTTCCGTGGTGCGCGCGGCGGGGCTATAATGCGCGGGCACGTGAGGGTCGCGGCGATTGATTCTGTCGGACCGGCTTTGCTGCCGAGTGCCCGGGAAGTCCGGGACCTGTGGACGACGTCCCGCTTCCCCACGACGTGCGTGCCACTACGAGAATAACGCAAGACGTGATCGAAGCACTCCCATCACGCGATGCGGGCCGGAAGAGCCGCAGACTCTCTGAAAGGCCGAGAGTCTGCGCTACCCTGTTTGCCATCCCTCGATGCCCTGCAAGCTCCTCAGTCGCTGGGGCCTGCCGCCTTGCGGCCCGCGGCCCGCCGCCCGCCTGCCAATCCGAATCGCGCCCCTGGCTACCCCCGTCCGCCGTCGGCGTCCTCACTGCGCTCCGACCGTTCAGGACCATTGAGCACGGTCCAGGCACGCAAGACTTCGGCGACCGTCCACGCCTGGGCAAAGCAGCCATTGGGCGCAAAGGGCGGATCGCCGTCGAAGATCTCGCTGGCTGTCCCCACGCCGTGAATCTTCAGGTGATTCTCAAATGGGGCAAGGAAGTGCGGGCCTGCTCGCGGTCACCCGTCACGCGCAGGAAGGCATCGATGAAGGGGCCGATCAGCCAGCCCCACACGGTGCCCTGATGGTAGGCCCCATCGCGCTGCCGCTGATCGCCGCCGTAGTGGCCGTGGTATTTGGAGTCGCCAGGCGGCAGGCTGCGCAAGCCGAACGAGGTAAGCAAGCTCGCGCGCGCAGACATCCACAACGGCGCGTTGCTGATTCGCTGTGAGCGGACTTTCTTCCAATGCCACGGCCAGAATCTGATTCGGCCGCAAGGAGGCGTCATTCCCATTCGGGCCGTCGATCACATCGAAGCAGCAGTTGGCGCCGGCGTTCCAAAAACGCTGGAATCCCGCCCGCGCTTGCTCGGCAAGCTGGCGATACGGCTGGGACGATTCTCCCAGCGCCTCCGCAAAACTCGCGTGGGTGGCCAGCGCGTTGAACCAGAGCGCGTTGACTTCGACGGGCTTGCCCAGGCGCGGCGTCACCACCCAGTCGCCCACCTTCGCGTCCATCCAGGTCAATTGCACGCCTGGTTCGCCTGCGTAAACCAAACCGTCGGCGGAATCCACGTGAATGTTGTATCGCGTTCCGCGCGTGTAAGCGTCGATGATCTGCGCCAGAGCCGGGAAGATCTCGCGCACCAGGGCGAGGTCGTGCGTGGCAGCATGATACCGTCGTACCGCCGTGAAGAACCACAGCGCGGCGTCCACGGTGTTGTACTCCGCGGACGTTGCGCCATCGGGAAAGCGGTTGGGAATCATGCCGCGGTTGACGCAACGTGCGTAGGTGCGCAAGACCGCAGCGGCGACTTCCGTGCGGCCCGTGGCGAGCAGCAAGCCGGGGAGCGCGATCATCGTGTCGCGGCCCCAGTCGGTGAACCACGGATATCCGGCGATGATCGAGTTGGGTTCGAGCGAGTCTGCCGGAGACGACGCAGAGGGTGTTGTCGATCTTGGCAGAGACGCGGGCCGAGCGACGATGAATTGATCGGCCGCCAGGACAAGTTGCTTAATCCATCTCGGCCACTCCAGCCAATCCGCATGACCCCGCGCGCACTGTCGCACCAGCGCCAGTTCGCGCGCCCCGTGCTGGAGCAAAGCCAACTGTCCATCGGCGCTGGCGCCAGCGTCAGTGCTGGCGATCAGCGTGATCGCGTGGCCGGTGGTGAGCTCGGCTTGAAAAGTCGCGGCGTGAAGGTGATCTTCCTGGTGATCGAGCCCGCGAGACCTTTCAGCCAGCAAGGCAAAATCGCGATACCAAGCGTTCGCCGGTTCCGCTGTGGCTTCGGCGCTGAGGAGATAGACTGGCGCGGCGTCGGCAATTGCCTGAACGCGCAATCCCCCGCGCGCCGCTTGCACGTCCATCTGCCACGCGTCGGCGCGGGTCAGGGAGTGGTAGTCGCGATAGTTGACGAGCGCTTTGGCGTTGAGCTTCAATGTGCCGCTGGCGCGCAACAGGCGGTATTCCACATAGGTGGTGTTAGAACCGTAAGCCATCCACACGCGCTTTTCGAGCAATGCGTCGGCAAGCGCATAAGTCCAGACCGGAAGAGTGCCCTCCAGCCGAAATCGTTCAATATGCACGTATCCGTGCGGCTCGATGGCGCCGCTGGCCCAACGATTGGCGTCCAGAGCATAGGAGCGCCCCTGGTATTCCACCCATTCATCGATTTTAGCGACCAGCAGGAATCGCTGGCCGACAGGAGGCAAGGCAGCAACCAGCAAGCCATGGTAACGGCGGGTCAGCGTGCCCGCCAAGGTGCCGCAGGCAAACCCCCCGATGCCGTTTGTCACCAGCCACTCGCGCGCCTCCGCCGCGGCAAGATCGCAGCAGATTTCGCGCCCGAACTCGACAGCCGGAGGTAGAGCAGTGCTGGCGGACATGACGGACCTCGTCGAAAGGGAGCCCCACGGGGCGGCACTTCTAGAATTGGACGTTCCGCGCCGCAGCCCGATTTGCCCTGGCGCCAGGCTGAATCCGAGGTTATACAGAGCGACATATATGTTTGCCCATCCCGCTGTAGCGGCGGTCTCCGACCGCCGCCGTCGATCGGAGATCGACGCTACAATTTATGGCGCTCTGTATAGATGCAAAATACGTACCGCTTTACTCCCCCTTAAGTTAGGACGGCGCGGAGCGGCGTGTCAATCGGCGTGTCAATGATTGACACCCGACAGCCCTGTGCTATACTTGACGTGTTCGAGTCCAAGGAGGCTCGGACACCTACCAGGTGGGACTCGGGCTTTTCATATCGGATTCGGGTTCGCAATTTAGACCCTGCCGTCCGCATTTCACCTTCTAAATTGCCTTTGAGGCGCCGTGGAAGCCATAACCTGCAAAAAAGAATTGGTCATTGAAATTCCCCTGGATGTCGTGCAGCACGAAGTCGATTCCGTTGCTGCGCAATTTGCCAAACGTGCGCGCATTCCGGGCTTTCGTCCCGGACACGCACCAACCTCTCTCGTTCGCCGGCACTTTCGCGATGATATTCGCGGTGAAGTCGCCCAGACGCTGATTCCCAAGTTCTTCCAGACGGCCGTGAAGGAGCAGAAGTGGGACGTGGTGGGCCAGCCGCGCTTCGAAGAGCTGAAGTTCGAGGACGAGCAACCGCTGACCTGCAAAGCCACCTTCGAGATTTATCCCGATTTTGAACTAAAGGGCTATAAGGAGTTAGAAATCGAAGAAGAGCCGCCCGCCGTCACCGATGCCGAAGTCGACAAGGCGGTTGAGGAGATGCGGGAGAAAGCGGCAACGTTCGAGGTGGTCTCGGACCGCCCCGCCGCCGACGGCGACTACGTCTCCGTGAACTATCGCGGCCAGGACGCGGCATCGCCCGCCGCTGAACCGACCGAAGCCAAGGACGCCGTCGTGCATCTGGGTGGGAAGCACACGGTGGAGGCGTTTACCGAGAACCTGCGCGGCGCCAAGGTGGGGGAGGTTCGGGAGTTCCCCGTGACGTACCCGGCGGAATACCCGCAAAAGACGCTGGCGGGCAAAACTTTCAGTTACCGCGTCGAGGTTCAAAGCATCAAAAGTAAAGTAGTGCCGCCGGCAGACGACGAACTCGCCAAGTCCGTGAGCGAGTTTGCCACCCTGGAGGAGCTGCGCGGGAAGGTGCGCCAGGATTTGGAGAAGGCCGCGCAGCGCCACGCGGAGATCGCATCGAAGCAGAAGTTGGCGGAGAAGCTCCTGGCGGAGCACCAGTTTCCGGTTCCGGAGGAGTTGGTGGAACTCCAACTCGATCGCAACATTGAGCGAACCTTGAGCCAACTGTTGGCGCAGGGGATCGATCCACGGCAAACCCAGGTGGATTGGAAGAAGGTCCGTGAGGATGCGCGGCCCGAGGCGGAAAAGTCCGTACGCGTCGCTCTCACCCTTGCCCGCATCGCCGAGGCCGAGAAGATCGATCTGACGGAAGAGGAAGTGGACGATGTCATCCGGGAAATAGCGCAGGAACGTCGCGTCACGCCGGCGGAGTTGAAGACGCGCTTGACACGCGATGGCAAGCTGGATACACTGAAGTCTACCCGCCGAAACCAAAAAGCGCTGGACTTCGTTTACCGCAACGCGAAAATCATTCGGAAAAATGGGTAACTTTCTGGACCGGTTTGAGAAAGCCCGTAGATAAGAACCATGAGCAATCAGCCCAACATGACGCTCGTCCCCATGGTGGTGGAGCAGACCAACCGCGGGGAGCGTGCCTACGATATTTACTCCCGCCTGTTGCGCGATAACATTATTTTCATCGGAACTCCCATTGACGACACTGTTGCCAATCTGGTGACTGCGCAATTGCTCTTCCTCGAAGCCGAAGATCCGGAGAAGGACGTTTCCCTCTATATCAATTCCCCGGGAGGCTCGATTACTGCGGGGATGGCCATATACGATACCATGCAGTTTATCCGTCCCGATGTGGCAACCATCTGCATCGGACAGGCCGCCAGCATGGCCGCGATTTTGCTCGCCGCCGGCACCCCCGGCAAGCGCTATGCCCTACCCAATGCCCGCGTCCTGATCCACCAGCCCAGTGGTGGAGCGTCGGGACAGGCAACCGATATCGATATTCAAGCCCGCGAAATCCTGCGCATTCGTGCCAGCATGAACGAAATCATGGCAAAGCATACCAATCAGCCGATTGAAAAGATTGAGCGCGACATGGAACGTGATTTCTGGATGAGTGCCCAGCAAGCCCACGAGTATGGCGTCCTCGATGAAATCATTTACAAGCATAAGTAGACCACGGAGATGACATTGAAACGCCCTGGTACCGAGGAATTGCTTCACTGCTCCTTTTGCCAGAAGCCTCAGGACGCGGTGGCGAAGCTGATCTCTTCGCCTGGCGACCAGGCGCGCGCTTACATTTGCGATGAATGCGTCGCCGTGTGCAACAGCATCCTGGAGGAAGACCGGGGGGACCGCACACCCCCTTCGCAAACCAAGCTGCCGCGGCCCTCGGAGATCAAGGCGTTTCTCGATCAGTACGTGGTAGGGCAGGAGAAGGCCAAGAAAAAGCTCGCCGTCGCCGTCTACAATCACTACAAGCGCAACATTCTGACGCGCATTCGAAGTGATGTCGAGCTGACGAAGTCCAACATCCTGCTGATTGGCCCCACCGGCACCGGCAAGACGCTGCTGGCCCAAACATTGGCGCGCGTGTTGGAGGTGCCCTTCGCCATCGCCGATGCCACCACCCTGACGGAAGCCGGCTACGTGGGCGAGGACGTTGAGAACATCATCCTGAAGCTCCTCCAGAGCGCCGGCGGCGATGTGCAGCGCGCCCAACAGGGTATTATTTACATCGACGAAATCGACAAGATTTCCAAGAAGGATGAGAATCCCTCCATTACCCGTGATGTTTCGGGCGAGGGCGTGCAGCAGGCGTTGCTGAAGATTCTGGAAGGCACGGTGGCGAACGTGCCCCCGCAGGGCGGCCGCAAGCATCCCCACCAGGAATGCACTCCGGTGGACACCACGAATATCCTGTTCATCTGTGGCGGAGCCTTTGTAGGGATGGAAAAGGTGATTGAAGGCCGCATGGGAAAGAAGACCATGGGCTTTCACGCGGAGGCCGGTGCGGCTCCGTCGCCGGCAGGGCGACGCGATATTGCCACCCTGGAGCAGGTGCAGCCGACCGATCTCATCCACTATGGCTTGATCCCGGAATTTGTGGGCCGACTGCCGGTGGTCAGTGTGCTGAGCGATTTGGACCAGGTTGCCCTGGTGGAAATCCTGACCCAGCCGAAGAACGCCTTGGTGCGTCAATATCAGCGGCTCTTCGAATTTGAGAACGTCAAGTTGCGTTTCACTGAAGGGAGCCTGGCGGTGATCGCCTCTCAGGCGCTGGAGCGGAAAGTAGGCGCGCGCGGGCTTCGCATGATTTTGGAAGATTTGATGCTGGACCTGATGTACCACCTTCCCAGCCAGCGCAAGATCCGAGAGTTTGTCGTGACCGAAGAGATGGTGAAGGAGCATGAAATCAACTTCAGCTCCGCTTTCCTTGAGAAGGCAGGTTAATGGATCCCAATATGTTTTCAGGCCGTGAAAAGAACGAGACTCGATTGCTGCCCATGATGCCCATTCGCGATGTGGTCATCTTTCCCCACATGATGACTCCCTTCGTGGTGGGACGTGAGACCTCCATCCGAGCCCTCGAGGAAGCCTTGGCGGGCGATAAGAAGATTTTTCTCGCGACGCAGCATGATGCTGCCGTTGATGAGCCCAAGCCCAATGAGATTTACCAGGTGGGCACGATCGCGAACATCGTTCAAAGCCTCAAGCTGCCCGACGGCAACATCAAGGTGTTGGTGGAAGGCGTGGAGCGCGGGAAGATTCTGAAAATGTCGAACGAGGAAGGCCACTTCCGCGTCAACGTTCAGACCAAACAGTTTCGCCCCGTCACCACCCCCAGCCTTGAGCAACTGGTGCAGCGTGCCACGTCGCTGTTTGAGCAGTACGTCAAGCTTTCGCAAAGCCTCAATTACGAGACTATGATTGCGGCCGTCAAGGTGGACGAAATCGGCAAGTTTACGGACACCATCGCCGCCAACCTGAACGTCAGCATTGAGGAGAAGCAGGAACTGCTGGAAATCTTTGACCCCGTGGATCGGCTGACGCGCCTGGCTGACATCCTGGAAATCGAGATTGAAAAGCTCAACGTCGATCGAACCATTCAGGGTCGCGTCAAGCGGCAGATGGAACGCGCGCAACGCGAGTATTACCTGAACGAGAAGATCAAGGCCATCCAGAAGGAACTGGGACGCAACGAGAAGAGCGAAATCGACGAACTGAAAAAGAAGATTGAGTCGGCAGGCATGACCAAGGACGCGCTTGACCACGCGATGTCTGAGCTCAAGCGTCTGGAAATGATGCCGCCCATGTCGGCGGAATCCACCGTCTCGCGTAATTACCTGGACTGGCTGCTGGCCGTGCCTTGGAAGAAGAAGTCGAAGGAAATTCGGGATATCACCCGTGCCCAAAAGGTCCTGGAAAACGATCATTACGGGCTGGAAAAGATCAAGGAACGGATTCTTGAGTTCCTCGCCGTGCGCCAGCTCGTCAAGAACCCTCGCGGGTCGATCCTTTGCTTTGTCGGGCCTCCGGGAGTGGGCAAAACCTCTCTGGGCCGATCGATTGCCAGAGCAACGGGTCGCAAGTTCGTCCGCCTTTCGCTGGGCGGCGTACGGGATGAAGCGGAAATCCGCGGCCACCGCCGGACCTACATCGGCGCCCTCCCCGGCCAGATCATCCAGATGATGAAGAAAGCGGAGACGGTCAATCCGGTTTTCCTGCTGGACGAAGTGGATAAAATGAGCATGGACTTCCGTGGAGATCCCTCCGCGGCACTGCTGGAAGTCCTTGACCCCGAGCAAAACAGCAGTTTCATGGATCATTATCTGGATGTCGAGTACGACCTCTCCAAGGTGTTCTTCATCACCACCGCGAACGTGATCCACACCATTCCTCAACCGCTCCAGGACCGCATGGAAATCTTGCGGCTGGAAGGCTACACGGAGCCGGAGAAGCTGGAAATTGCCAAGCGGTTCCTGGTGAAGAAGCAACGTGAGGCGGCCGGCCTGAAACTGGACAATCTCACACTCACGGATGACGCGATCGTCCACATGATCCGTCATTACACCCGTGAGGCAGGCGTTCGCAACCTGGAACGCGAGATCGCCAACGTCAGCCGTAAACTGGCACGCAAAGTAGTCAAAGATGGGCGCGGATTGCAAATCACGGTGGGCCCCGATGACATTAAAGAATATTTGGGAGTTCTGAAGTTCCGGGATACCAAGGCGGAAGAGAAGAATGAGGTGGGCTTGGCGACAGGACTGGCCTGGACGGAAGTGGGTGGCCAGATTCTGACGATCGAGGTCGCCATACTGCCCGGCAAGGGTAAGCCGATACTTACCGGGAAGCTTGGCGAAGTCATGCAGGAATCAGCCCAAGCTGCCATGAGCTATGTGCGGTCCCGGGCCGCCCTGCTGGGCTTGGATCCCGATTTTTATCGTCACATCGACATTCACGTCCACATTCCCGAAGGTGCCATTCCCAAAGACGGGCCCTCGGCGGGGATTACCCTGGCCACCGCCCTGGTGAGCGCGCTCACCAAAATCGCTGTCCGCCGCGATGTTGCCATGACCGGCGAGATCACTCTGCGCGGCAAAGTCCTGCCCATTGGCGGAGTGAAGGAAAAGCTCTTGGCCGCACATCGGGCCGGAAACCGGACGATCATCCTTCCGCGGGACAACGAAAAGGATTTAGAGGATATCCCTGCTAACATCCGGCAGGAGATGACGATCCGTTTCGTCGATCAAGTGGACGATGTGCTTGAGATCGCGCTGGAAAAGAAACCGGAACCTCGGGCCATTCTTGTTCCGGGCGAAACCACCACACCCGCCCTGGAAGCCCCGGCGAAAGATTTGGGTCGGGAACCCATGACCAACTAGAAGTTGCAACGGACCAAGCTATTTCGAAGGAGGAATTGGAAACCAATTAAGGCCCACGAGCATCACACCGTCCAGGCTGTAAGGTCTGGGTGTTTCGTGGAAGGGCTCTGGTTTTCAACCTCTCACTGATGGTTCCGCAAACGTACGCAACCGCGTACGATGCTTCTTGCCGCACTAAGTATGACTGCTTAGTTTTCTCGAGTAATCCATCACTCCCTAGGATCGATTCCGCGAGCGACTTGGCAGTGGAGCCCTAACAAGCGACGGGACGGTCATACGACCGGAAATTTCAACAATTTGAGAGATGAGTTATGCCAGCCAAGAAACAGGAAGTAAAAGTAGACGAAGTTCAGGAAGAAAAGATCGAGGAACTGAAAGAAGGTGAAGTCCTCGATATCGGTAAGCTGAAGGAGATGAACATCACCACGCTGACCCAGGTCGCCAAGGATCTGGCCGTGGTGGGGGCTACCGGCTTGCGCAAGCAGGAATTGATCTTCAAGATCCTGCAAGCGCAGACCGAGAAGAACGGCCTCATCTTCTCCGAGGGTGTGCTTGAATGCCTCCCCGATGGGTTCGGATTCCTCCGCGCACCGGATTACAACTACCTTCCGGGCCCGGATGATATCTACGTGTCGCCCTCGCAGATCCGCAAATTTGATCTGCGCACCGGCGACACCATCTCGGGGCAGATTCGCCCGCCCAAAGAGGGCGAGCGCTATTTCGCGCTCATCAAGGTTGAAGCCATCAACTTTGAGCCGCCCGACGAGTCGAGGAACAAGATCTTCTTCGACAATCTCACCCCGCTGTATCCCCAGGAGCGCATCCACCTCGAGACCGTGAAGGACAACATCTCGGCGCGGGTGCTTGACCTGCTGACCCCGGTGGGCAAAGGCCAGCGCGGATTGATCGTGTCGCCGCCTCGCACCGGTAAGACCATGCTGCTGCAATGCCTGGCCAACTCCGTGACCGCCAATCACCCTGAGATCACGCTGATCGTGCTCTTGATTGATGAGCGGCCGGAAGAAGTCACGGACATGCAGCGCACCGTGAAGGGTGAAGTCATCAGTTCAACCTTTGACGAGCCTGCCGCCCGGCACGTACAGGTGGCGGAGATGGTTCTGGAAAAGGCCAAGCGGCTGGTTGAGCATAAGCGCGACGTGGTGATTTTGCTCGACTCGATTACGCGTCTGGCGCGCGCTTACAACACCGTGGTACCGCCCTCCGGCAAAGTGCTTTCCGGCGGCGTGGACTCCAATGCTCTCCAGCGGCCGAAGCGGTTCTTCGGCGCGGCGCGCAACATCGAGGAAGGCGGCAGCCTGACCATCATCGCCACCGCCCTGATCGATACCGGCAGCCGTATGGACGACGTTATTTTCGAAGAGTTCAAAGGCACGGGTAACATGGAAGTCCACCTGGACCGCAAACTGGTTGACAAGCGCGTGTTTCCGGCCATCGACCTCAACAAGTCCGGTACACGCAAGGAAGAACTCCTGGTGCCCCGCGACGAGTTGAACCGCATCTGGGTTCTGCGCAAGGTTTTGAACCCGCTCTCGCCCGTGGAATCGATGGAACTCATCATCGACAAGCTCGCCAAGAGCAAGTCCAACCAGGAGTTCCTCTCCTCGATGAGCAACGGTGGAGGGCCCGGAGGACGCTAGAAACGTCAAGGCCTCGCGACTTGGAGCGAGGCCTTCGATCACGTGCGATTTCGGTAAGCGGACTTCCCTCCTACCCGTCACGGCTTCCGCAGATTCAACCGGCCGGCCCAGTTCACCAGATATCCTCCGATGCCGTTGTTGGCATTTGCTCCCAACTCGGAATTGGCCCACGTCTGGCTGTAAATCGTGTATCCGCCCGGCAACATCAGCGTCTTGGCCTTGGCTCCCACCGCGCTGAGAACCGCTGTTTGCCAGGCGCGGAACTCGGCCCCATAAGGTGCAAGTGTCGATGGGCCGCGCGTGGTGCTGCGGATGTCGGCAATGTGCGTCCCCACGTGCGCCATGGCAATTTGCATCGCTGGTCCCTTCAGCCGCGCGGTGTCGAATTGCGCTTGGAAGATGAGTCCGTCGGGAGAATTGGCGCTGGCTCTCGCCGTGTCGTCCTGCGGGACCTCATTAGCGGATCCAAAGCCGACTTCGACGCCGTTGTCTTCTCCTGGCGCCCCGAACGCATCGGCCGCGCGCTTCACTTGGTCAGCCGAGGGCGCTTCTGGCACGAAGGCCCCGCTGGCGGCCGCAGATGCCTCAGGAGGCAGTCCTCCCTTGGTGTAGTCGATCTCCTGCGGAGAAATTTCCGAGACGGACTGCAAGACCAGCCGGGCTCGATACTGGTTCAAGTTCCCGAAGCCACCCACGCCAGTGACCGTGCCGGTGCTGTCGCGAATGAAACCAGTGGCCTGCGCGCCATCCAATCGCCCCACGAGTGTTGCTTCAACCGTGTACTTCACACAACCCAGGCATATGCCGCTGGTCTTAAGAGGGGTTGACAGTAGACCGTCAAAGTTCTTGAAGTCCTTGTTCTTCTCAAGCGCAACAGCGGCGCGGGCAACGTTCGTGAGAGTGGCGGGGTGGTTCCTGCCGAGTTGAAGCCGCAGGGAGGCCACCGGCCCTGCCTTTCCTTTTGTCCCCTCCGGGTAAGCCAGCCAGATGGCGTTGACTGCTTGATTACAGCCGGCGGCCTTGATGGCGAATTCTTCAAATCCGGCGATCACCACGCCCTTGACGCGCACGATTTTGCCGTCAAAGGACTGCGGGTTTGTAAGGATGCTACAGACCGTGGAGTCCACGACTTGAGCCGAGAGGGACGACGGAATCGCAATGCAACATATCAACAAGGCCAATAAGACAAACTGCTTCATGAGCGGACCTCCAGATGACGCCAGTATTTTCCTCTTTGCGTTCACTAACGCGCGTGTATCGTACGCCCGTCACCTTCATCGGCCAAAGCGGCAGTTATTCATCCACTCTCGTAAACGGAAAAACCGGTCGAAGTGGTGACCAAAGTTGGCGTGAATTACAAGCTCGCGAGGTAGGGCTTGTTGCTCACCCTACGTGACGTTCAAGCCCACAGCAGAAGCCAACTTCCGCTGCCGATCGTCGAAGGTCCAGAAGCGCTGAGCCTTGAGTTCGAGCGCCGCGGCGACGTGTAGGGTGTCGAGTGTTCGCAGGCCGAGACGGGCTGCGTAACGGCGGGCCAGTTGAGCGCAGACGTCCCACGCTGACTCCGGTAGAGTCGCCTCCACCCATAGACCGCTCGCGCGGTGTTGTGTAAAGCGCTTGTGTGTCAAATCAATTTCTGTTCGGGAGGCAGCGCCGCGAAAGATTTGCTGTTCGACTGCATGGGTCCACTCGGCGACATGCAATGGTGTCAGCCAGAGGACAAGCCCAGAAGCCATGAGGCGTTCGGCCTCGGGGGAGTGGCGGTCAGGAACGTAAAGCGAAACCAGAAAGCTTGTATCCGCGTAAGTGCTCAATAGCGCGCTTTCTCTCGTTCTTCGATGAGCAGGTCCGCTCCGGGCAAGACGCGGTCCCCAAAAATTTCGCGGCGCATGGCAGCGAAATCCGGATACTCGGGAGGCTTTGCAGGCGTGGACACGGGCACGATGCGGCCAATGACCTTGTCCCTTTCGCGCAATTCCACCGTCTTGCCGGCGCGTAGCCACGCCTTCAATTGGCGCGTGTTCCGAAGCTGGCGCATGTTGACATTGGGCATGTAAGGATTGTGACACGTTCCGTGCCACAAATCAACTCGCGGGGAGAGATCGTGACAATGGTACGGACGACCGTGTCTTCGCAGGCCGGCATGCCAATCCAAAATCCCAAATCGAAAATCCAAAATATCAGGACCGCAGCAGCGAGCGATAGCGCAGTTCCGACCGCACGGGGAATTCGTGGGCGAAGTTCTTGATCTTCTCAAAAATTCCGTCCACGTCCAGGCCGTACTTGGCGTGCAGCAGATTCGGCGCACCGTGCGGAATGATGCGGTCCGGAACAGCGATGCGCAGGATGCTGGCGGGAATCTTCTTGTCGTGCAAGAGCGTGGCGACGGCGGCGCCAAATCCGCCGGCGTCCGTGCCTTCTTCCGCCGTCACCAGGAACTGCTTCTCCGCCGCCAGGCAGCAGATCAAATCCTCATCCAGCGGTTTGGCGAAACGGGCATTGATCACGGTGGCGTGAATCCCCAGCGCTTCCAGCCGGTTTGCCGCCTCCAGACACGGATAAACCATTGAGCCGAGCGCGACGATGCCGATGTCGGAGCCCTCGCGCAGAATCTCACCTTTGCCGATCTCCAGTGACTTCAACTCCGCGTCAAACGGGACCCCGATGCCATTTCCACGCGGGTAGCGCACGGCAGCCGGGCCATTCACATTGATGGCCGTGTAAAGCATATTGCGCAGTTCGTTTTCGTCCTTGGGAGCCATCACCACAATGCCCGGCAGGGCGGGGAGGTAGACCAGGTCGTAAAGGCCGTGGTGCGTGGGGCCGTCGGCCCCTACCAAGCCGGCACGGTCGAGAACAAAGGTCACCGGCGCGCGCATCAGGCACGTGTCGTGCATGACCTCGTCAAAAGCGCGTTGCAGGAAGGTGGAATAGATGGCGCAGACTGGCCGCATGCCTTCGCAAGCCAGTCCGGTGGCAAAGGTCACGGCGTGTTGCTCCGCGATTCCCACATCGTAGAAGCGATCGGGGAAACGTTTGGAGAACTCGTCCAGACCCGTGCCTTCGCCCATGGCGGCGGTAATGGCCACCACGCGCGGGTCTTTCTCCGCGATCTGGCAGAGCGTCTTGCCGAACACGGAGGTGTAACTGGGCGCCGCGACCGGCCCCTTGTGGAAAGCGCCAGTGGAGAAGTCGAAGGGAGTCACGCCGTGATACTTCACCGGAAGCTGCTCGGCGTGTCCGTAGCCTTTGCCTTTTTGCGTGACGATGTGCACCATGACCGGCCCCGGTCGAGTTTTGGCCTTGGTGAGCACATCCATCAACTCCGGCAAATTGTGGCCGTTAATGGGTCCGACGTACTCGAATCCCAGCTCCTCAAACACCAGGCCCGGAATCAGCATATTCTTGGCGGTATCGACCAGGTCCTGCGAAAGCTTGAGCAGGCGCGGTCCCAAACGCGGGACTGCTCCGATCATCTTCTCAGCTTCTTCGCGCAGTCGGTGGTACGCCTGCCCGTGCACAATGCGATTCAGGTAACCGGCCAGGGCTCCCACGTTGGGTGAGATTGACATCTTGTTGTCGTTCAGGATCACGATCACTTTTTTCTTCAGCGTGCCGAGGTTGTTGATGCCTTCCAACGTTAAACCAGTAGTCAGCCCGGCGTCTCCCACGATCGCGATGACGTGGAAGTCTTCGCCTTTCAAGTCGCGCGCCACCGCCATGCCCAACGCCCCGGAAATCGCGGTGCCGGCGTGGGCGACGTTAAAGGTGTCGTAGGGACTCTCATCGCGCACCGGAAAACCGGAGATTCCCCCGTACTGGCGAATGGTGGGGAAGCGGTCACGGCGCCCGGTGAGGATCTTGTGGCCATAGGCCTGATGGCCCACATCCCAGACGATCTTGTCGCGCGGCGTGTCAAACAGGTAGTGAAGCGCAATGGTCAACTCGACCGCGCCGAGGCTGGAGGCGAGGTGACCGCCAATCTTGGCGATGACGGAAACCATGTAATCGCGCAGTTCCTCCGCGACAATCGGCAGATCCTCTTTGGGCACTTTCTTCAAGTCTGCCGGGGACTCAATGTGGGTTAAGTAGCGGTAATCCATTTGCACCTCAATCTAGTGCTTTCTACCTACGATGTAGTGCGCAATTCCTTGTAATGGCTGGGCCCGCGGACCGTAGGGCTGCAGAACTTCGCAGGCCTCGTCCACCAACTGGGCTGCGATCCGTTGTGAGGCCTCGATGCCATGCAGAGCGGGATACGTGGCCTTGTGCTGTTGCTCGTCTTTGCCAATCGTCTTGCCGACCTCGGCTTCCGACCCGAGAACGTCAAGCAAATCGTCGGCGATCTGAAAGGCCAAACCGATCTTCTCTCCGTAAATGGTAATACGGTCGAGGTCGTCCGCACTCGCCTCGGTCAGGAGGGCGCCGGAACGCAAGGCCGCCCGGATGAAAGCCCCGGTCTTGGCGGAGTGGATATAATCCAAACGCGCGGCGTCGCCGGTGCTGTCGGTGGTCTCCATGTCCACCACCTGCCCACCGACCATGCCTCTGATTGTCCCGATGGCGCGGGCAAGTTCGTCGAGTACGCGCAGCGTGCGGGCGGCCGTACCGTCGCTCCCGTCAATGCCGGTGTGGGCGATCACCTCGAAGGCCAGGGTCAGCAGAGCGTCGCCCGCCAGGATGGCTGTCGCTTCGCCAAAGACCACGTGGGAAGTGGGTTTGCCGCGGCGTAAATCGTCGTTGTCAAGCGCCGGCAGATCATCGTGGATCAGCGAATAAGTATGGATCAACTCCAGAGCGCTGCCCACCCGCAGCAACGTTTTCTCGTTGCCGCTGAACAGGCGTCCGGTTTCCAGACACAAGGTCGGACGCAGCCGCTTTCCCCCTGCAAACACCGAGTAACGCATGGCCTTGTGAATGCTTGAGGGATATGCGTCCTCGGGCGGAAGGATGACTTCGAGTTCCGCATCCACCAGGGTACGGTTCTGTTCCAAATGCCCGCGAATGGTTTCGATGGGAAGAGTGCTCACGATATCTGCTGTCTGACGAAAATGGTTACCAGCGAACCGCGAAGAGTAAATCGGAAACTTACCTTTGACGCGAGAATTCACTCTTCACTATTCGCTATTTACTATTCTCAGTTTGCTCCGTTTCGTCCATCCCGAATGGTTCCGGGACGATTTTCCCGCCGGCCTTCTTGGTCAGAAGCTCCACCCGGCCTTCTGCCTCTTCCAACTGCTTGTGGCAGCACTCGGAGAGTTTCATGCCTTCCTCATAGAGCACCAACGCTTTTTCGAGCGGAAGGTCGGTATCTTCCAATTCGCTGACAATGGCGTCAAGTCGCGCCAGGTTCTTTTCAAACGGCTCCGCCTTTTCGCTCTTTGCGGGCTGGGACATGAGGTTTCCTTGTCTTTGGAATTCTATCACGGTTGGGGCACGGAAGTGGACGCTCCGCGCGTGCCCAGCGCCTGCGCCACTTCCACGGCCAGGGCATAGCGGCCAAAGGGTGCAGCAATTTGCACGCCCTGGACCAGGGACCGGATTTCCGTCAACGTCTCCTGGGCGATCTTCAGCCCCTCCCGCCGCGCGCGCTCACCCGAATCCGCGGCGCGCATTCGCTCCATCACCACGGGAGGAACGGAGATTCCCGGCATCTCGTTGTTCATGAATTCGGCATTGCGGAAACTGGTGAGGGGCCAGATTCCGGCGATGACGGGGATCTGGGGAGCAAAGCCGCGCGCGCGCTCCAGGAACGTCGCCAGGTGCTCGACCTGGAATACCGGCTGGGTCACCGCGAAATTCGCGCCCGCCTCCACCTTGGCACGGAAGCGCTGTAGTTCCTCCTCGAAATTCAACGCGTATGGGTTCATGCTGACGCCCACCAGATAGGAGGTTTGCGCTCCCAGGGGATTGGCTCCCACGTCCATGCCGCGGTTCAAATTGTTCAGCAGAGTCACGAGTCCCACCGCATCCACATCCAGCGCCTCGCTCTCCATGGCGTTGGAGTACTGTAGTGTGTCGCGCGTCAACGCCAGGAGATTGCGCAACCCCAGTGCGTGCGCGCCCAGCAGGTCCGACTGGATGGTCAGCACACTGCGATCCCGCGCGCTGTAGTGGAGCAAAACTTCGATGCCCGCGCGCTGGTGCAGCAGCGCCGCCAAGGTCAGAGCGCTCATGCGGGCCGTGGCGCCCGACCCGTCCGGGATGTTGACCGCGTCGATGCCGTGCTCCAGCAGGTACTGGGCCCCTTCAACTTCCTTGGTCGCATCGCACCCCTTGGGCGGTACGATCTCCACAAGGACCGGGAACTCCTGCCGTGCCAGCTTTCCCGCCAGGCGCGAGCGCTCAGCCACCGGGACGGCCGGCAGGCGGAGTCCGGGCCGCGCTGCTACTTCCACCGACGCCCGCGATCGCTGCGCGTTCAATGAGCGGGCAGCGGTCTTGATGGCTTTGATATGTTCCGGCGTGGTGCCGCAGCATCCACCCACCAGGCGGGCACCCGTTTGAATAAATCGGCGAGCGTAATTCGCCATGTATTCGGGTGAGCAGAGGTAAAGATTCCGGCCCTCCACCGTCCGCGGCATTCCGGCGTTGGGCTGCGCTACTAGCCTTTTCTCGGTGACCGCCGCGATGCGCTCCAGAGTCTCCTCTACCGCCGCAGGGCCGACGCTGCAATTCACTCCGATCAGGTCCGCGCCCCATTCATCCAGCGCCCGGCCGAAGTCTTCCGGCGAAGTTCCTGTGGGTGTGCTGCCGTCATTCTGAACGGTCATTTGCACCGCAACGGGAAATTGCCCGACTTCGCGCGCCGCCAGCAGGGCCTGGTGCGCCTCATTCAAATCCATCATCGTCTCGACGATGATCAGGTCAACGCCGCCTTCCACCAGCACGGCAATCTGATCGCGAAACGCCGCGCGCGCTTCTTCGCGAGAGGTGAGGCCCAGCGGTTCCAGCAGAATGCCCAGCGGTCCCACGGCGCCGGCCACGTACAGATCGTCGCCCGCAACCTCGCGCGCCAGCCGCACGCCCGCCAAATTGAAATCCCGCACCTTTTCGCCCAGGCCGAACTTTTCCAGGCGAAACCGGTTGGCGCCGAAGGTGTTGGTCTCAATCACCTCCGCCCCCGCCTTGACGTAGGCCACATGAACCTCTTTGACAAGCTGGGGCTTGGTGCTGTTCAACTCGTCAAAACACTGGTTCAGGGAGATGCCTTTTGAATAAAGCATCGTCCCCATCGCCCCGTCGCAAACCAGGGGCCTCTTGTCGATCTTCTCCAGAAAGGGTTCACGCATCGCTAGTCTAGTTTAGCACATCCGCCCGCGGGCCAGCGGCCGGAACCGGGGTGCGGCGGTGGTTTGGATGTAGCGCCGGGCTTAAGAGGCTGCGGAAGAACTCCTGCAACATAGTCGTCCTGAGCTCCGTTCTTTGGAGCGAAGGATCTGCATTTCCAGTGTTCAAGCTCATGCAGATTCTTCCTTCGTCCGTCGGCTGACGGACTCAGGACCGCCTGCTGGCTCCTCAGAATGACGTCGCGGTCGAGTTTTTCCGCAGCCCGTTGAGCCCGGCATGTGCCGGGCTCCAGGTGTAAGCCGCCGGACTGTGTCTTTTTTGCCACTCATCGATCCTCTCTTGCGGTCTCCGGGCAACTCCGCTGAGGTCAAAAACCGCTAAGTGCATGTGCTTCGATAAACATCGCAGGTTAGAAATTATAAGTTGTTTGTTTTCAAGCACATCGCAGGTTTAGCCTCGCAGCACGTATTGCCTTCCTTTGTTTTCATCAACATCGCAGGTTTAGCCGTCAAAATTAAATTCCCCTTTTTTTCGGGGACTTCTCCGTTTCGGCGAGTCATCTAGCTTTGATTCAGCGGCTTAGCGCCCAAGACATTCTGCCCATTTCGCGGCTAAGTATCTTTCTTTTCTGGCACATCGTGGGTTCCAAGGAAGCGTTTGCCGACTCAGCCGCCGCGCCCTGTGGCGTTTTTACCACACATTCCCGTCCATAACTGCGGTCCAAGCCGGGCGGCCGTGCGGAGCTGGCCAAGTCGCCTCCCGCCTACTCACTAGCCTAAACATATCCGATCAAGAATGTCAAGTAAAATCATTAGCTAGTTGATAAAGCGTTACATTGCGATGAAGGGATCACCAAAATCGATATCGAAAATGGTGATATCGACACTTTTTTGCCCTTGCCTGCCGGCTCCCTGCCGCGCGCGGAGGAGGGAAGTTGTGAAGTGTCCGGTAAATGACGTGACAACCCTAAGGCGGTCGTGCCGGCCTTGAGCCCGGCACCGGAATTGCTGCCTTTTACGACGGCAGTTCCGCGAGAAGGCGACAAGCCGGCAAGTGAACTGTAATACTTAACCGCGCGGCGCTACACGCAGTGGTCCAACCTCGATATCTACTAAAATCCGGCCTCGCAGGCGATCGTACTCTCGACGGCGCTTTAGGAGCAATTTCAATACAAACTTAGTGTAAACTAAGACTATCACCTGACCGCCAGCCGATTGCCGTTGGGTCGAGGCAGCTAGCAGTTGCGGGTGCAAGCTGGCATTGAAGCAAGATGCCATACGAGGAGGCAAGTCGGTTGGCCAATGAACAACAGCACGTTGAGGCAACCGAGGGAATGGAACCCGGAAGAGTGGCACAATCTACCCAAAACGCGGCGGCAATCGAGCTTCTCCACCGATGGTTGGAAGATGAGTCGGGCTACGACGAGCGAGTATGGCCTGGACTGAAAGAGGCCATTGAACAGGATCGCCTCTCCGAGCGCAAAAGGTTCAGTGATTGATTCCGGCGAGCAGAGTTGTCCTTGACACCGGCCCTCTGGGCAAAATTTCCCATCCCCGTCCCAACCGCGAGATTGCGCACTGGCTTGAGGGACTCCTCCGCCAAGGCGTGACCATATACATTCCAGAAATAGCGGACTACGAAGTTCGCCGTGAACTGATCCGCGCAGGCCTCCATGAAAGCATCCGAAGGCTTGATGGGCTGAAAAGAGTCCTCAACTATCTTCCGATTAACTCCGATGTGATGTTGAAAGCTGCCGAGCTGTGGGCCTGGGCACGGAACCGGGGTATTCCCACTGCCGATCCTAAAGCGCTCGACGCTGACGTGATCCTCGCTGCCCAGGCTTTGCAAATTCCTGCCCTGGTCGCTACCGAAAATGTTGACCACCTTAGCCTTTTTGTCGACGCCAAAGACTGGCGAGCGTTCGAGTGACGGCCTTATCGTGCGGACGGCCATTCAAAATGTAGATGCTCCAGCGCCGGGCTTGAGAGACTGCGGAAAAACTCGTAGCGGCGGGTTTACCCCGCCACCCGGGCGTTGCAACGCCCTGCCCCATGGCGAGGTAAACCCGCCGCTACGGATTCAAGCTGCGCGGCTATATGCTTTCCCCGGCCATCAGGTTTTCCACGATTTCGCGCGGGCGAATTAATTCGGCCTCCGCTCCGTTCACCATGACTTCCGCGGGGCGGGGCCGGGTGTTGTAATTAGAGGACAGGACGAAGCCGTACGCGCCGGTGGTCATCACCGCCAGCAGATCGCCGGGCTGGACGTCGGGCATGTCGCGATCGCGGGCAAAGAAGTCGCCGGTCTCGCACAGGGGACCGACAATGTCGGCTTGCAACCGCTCGGCCACGCCGCGTCGGACGGGAACAATCTCGTGGTAGGAGCCATAGAGTGTGGGCCGCATTAAATCGTTCATGCCCGAGTTGACCACGATGAAGTTCTTCTGCTGGTTTCGCTTCACGTAGAGCACGCGGGTCAAGAGCGCGCCGGCGTTGCCCACGACGGCCCGGCCCGGCTCGATAATGAGCCGCAGGGCCGCTGCCCGCAGCCGTTGCTCCAGCCCTCGCGCCATCAGTTCGACGTCCAGAGGCTTTTCCGCGCCGTAGGTGATTCCATAGCCGCCTCCCAAGTCGAGCACCTCGACGGCGATGCCCTCCGTGGCAAGTTGCCGCGCCACGGCCAGAATTTCGTCGAGGGCCTTGAGGAACGGTTCGACATCCAGGATCTGTGAGCCGATGTGGCAGGCGACGCCCTGCACCTTCAAGTGGGGCGAGGCGGCGGCGCGGCGAAAAAGTTCCCCGGCCTCATCTTTCGGCACGCCAAACTTGTGGATCATCTGCCCGGTGGAGATGTAGGGATGGGTGTCCGCCTCCACATCGGGGTTAACGCGAATGGAAACGCGGCCAATCTTTCCGAGAGCGCGGGCGCGGCTCTCAATGACCGCAAGCTCGCCCGCCGACTCCACATTAAACATCAGGATTCCGGCGGACAAACCGGCGTCAATCTCCTCTTGGGTTTTTCCGACACCGGAAAAGACGATGGTAGCCGGCGCGGCGCCGGCACGCAGCGCGCGGGTCAATTCGCCCCCGGAGACCACATCGAATCCCGCTCCCGCCTGGCGCAGTAAACTGAGAATGCGAAGGTTGGAATTGGCTTTGACGGAATAGCAAATCAGGCTGGGAATCCGCGCAAGGGTCACGCGCAGCCGCTCAAAGTTGCTCAGCAACGTGCCCTGGCTGTAAACGTACACCGGCGTGCCGAAACGCTCCGCCAGAGAATTCAGGGAAAAATCTTCGCAATAGAATTCGTCTTCGAAGTAGCGAAACAGGCCGTTTTGAGACGCAGTCATGGTTTGTTATTTACCGTTGCGGGCAGTCAAAACGAAAGTTTAAAGGGTAAAGGCTAAAGGCTGAGGTGCAACGGAGCGGGGATTTCCTAACGCCCGCTTCAGCCTTTATCCTTCACCCTTTACCCTTTCGACGCCAGCTCCATCAGAGGCGTGGCCCCATTCCTTATCGGACATGTAGAACCACCAGCGTCTGGTCGTCGCGCTGTGGGCGTCCGGCCTCGTAGGCGCGCACGTCCTTAAACACTTGGCTGACGATGTCCTGGGGCGGCTTATGCGCGTTCTGCCGCAGGACGCTCTCCAGCCGCCGCGTCCCGAACTCTTCCAGTTGCAGGTTGGGCGCCTCGGTGATGCCGTCGGAGAAAAACACCAGCAGATCTCCCGTTTCCAGGTTTACGGTTTCCTGCTGATATTCGACGTTCTCCAGCAGTCCGAGTGGAACGCCCTCCGCGCGGATGGCCCGGCACTGCCCCTTGCGGACGAGAATCGGCAGCGGCATGCCGGCATTCGCCAACGACATGGTTTTCGTCTTCGGTTCCCACACGGCGTAAGTCAGGGTGATAAAGTGGCCTTCAATCTTCCGCTCGAGAAACATGACGTTCAGCCGCTTCATCATCTCCGGCGGGGGCAATTTGAGCGGGGCGAGGCTGCGCAATGTGCCGCTGGCCATGGCGCCGTAGAGCGCCGCGGGCGCGCCTTTACCGCTCACGTCTCCCACAATGATGACCTGCCGGTCCCGCCCATAGGACAGGAATTCATAAAGATCGCCCCCCAGTTCGCGCGCCGGTTGAAATTGCAAGGCGATGTCCAGGCCGGGGATTTTGGGCGCAATCCCCGGCATCAAGTGCATTTGGATTTCCTGGGCGCGGCGCAAGTCATTTTCCAGCCGTGCCTCGCTGCGCGCCACGCGCTCGTACAGCCGCGCGTTTTCAATGGCGATGGCCACTTGCGGCGCCAGCGTGGTGAACATGCGCACGTGATCTTCATTGAAGTAGTTAAGCTGCGGGCTTTCCAGGTCGATGACGCCGATCACCCGGTTGCGATAAATCAGCGGCACCGTCATCTCCGAGCGCGTCTCCGGATTTGCCGGAATGTAGCGTGGGTCCTTGCGCACGTCCGGCACCACCACGGTCTGGCGTGTGCTCGCCGCGGCTCCCACAATGCCCTGGCCGTAGTTCACCGTGGTCTTCTCGGGCATGCTCTCATCCTGCTTCAGGGAGATGACGGCGTTGAAAGTTTGCGTCTGCTCATCCGCCAGCAGAATGCCGAAGCGGTGGTAATCCACCAGCTTTTTGGTCAGCGTCCCGATTTTTCGCAGCAGCTCATTGAGCACCAGCACGGAACTGAGTTCGCGGCTGATTTCGTTCAGCAACTGGAGCGCTCGCGCCTGCCGCTGGGAGCGCCGGTAAAGTCGCGCGTTCTCGATGGCAAACGACATGCGCACGGCCAGGAGTTCCAACAGGCTCACGTGCGTGTCATTGAAGTAGTCCGGCTGAGGAGATTGCAGGTCGATGATCCCGATCAATCGGCCCTTGAAGATCAGCGGAACCGCCAGTTCGGAGCGGATCGCCTCCAGCGACGGGATGTAGGTGGGGTCCTCCTTCACGTCATTCACCAGCACCGCACGGCGCGATTGAGCGGCACGGCCCACAATCCCTTCGCCCACCTTGATGCGCAGATTGCGGACCAGTTCCGGTGGATGGCCGAGGCTGAAATGGACCCGCAACTCCTGCGTGCGCTCGTTAAGGAGGAAGATCGCGAAGACTTCGTAATCGATGGCGCGCTTGATGATTTCCGCAATGCGGCGCAGCAGCTCATCCAGGTCGAGCGTGGAGTTGATCTGCTCCCCCACTTCGATCAGGAAGGTCAGGAGCTCGGTTAATTCGAGCGGCCGGGATGTGGGACGCGTCGCTTCGTTCATGGGTCACAAATTGGGGCTAGGCACGGGGGCCAGGTTGTGGGGAATTCTTGCCGGGTGAATGGTAAATAGTCAGTTGCGGCCTTTTCTCACCTTCAACCACGCCCCGCATGTTCTTCCGTCGTCTCAGAAACCGCCAGTTAGCTCTCAAACGTCAGCGGCTTGCGAGCCGAAGGTCGCAATGTCCATCCGTGTATTTCGCCGAAACACTGCTATTGTAACACAGCGGTCCGGCACGTCTGGAACGCTCGGGCTGCTTCAAAACGGCCCTTCATGATCCGAAATCGCTATAATGACTCTCGATGCTTATTCTGGCCATTGACACGACCAGCGAAGTCGGCGGCGTGGGAATTTTTCGCGACGCGGAGTGCTTGGCGCTGGCACCCGGCGAGGGTTTGGCGGACCGTTACGCCATAACCTTATTCGAAATGGTGGAACGCGCGCTGGCGCAGGCACACCTGAAGCTTAACGATATCGAGTTGTATGCGGCAGCCAATGGGCCGGGTTCATTCACGGGCATTCGAGTGGGCCTGGCGGCTGCCCGGGCGTGGGCCAAAGATCTTCGCGCGCCCCGTCTACGGTGTCTCCGTCATGGAAGCCATGGTACACCGACAGGGACTGGGGGCTGCGGACTCGGGACTGGAAGCGCCTGCTCCGGAATGGTACTTCCCCATCCTCGACGCGCGGCGCGGAGAATTCTATCTTGGCAGCTTCCACCGTACGGCCGCCAATCAATCCAACCCGGACTCCCCCAGTTACGAAGCGGCGGATGGAGGTTGGGTTCTCCCGCCGGCCGCTCTTCGAACCTTTGTGGAAGAGCGTGCCACCGCCGGCTGCACGTGCCTGGTGCGTGCGCATGACCGCGCCGCGGTGGAGTTTTGTGCCGGCCTGCCGCCCGCGTTAGGCTGGCGCCCGGTGGAGGGCGTTCTGTTGGACGCCATGGCCGCGGTTGCCGCGTGCGAACAGCGTTCCGGCCGCCCCTGCGTGAGCGAGAAGCTGGAGGCTTATTACCTCCGCCGCCCGGACGCGGAGATCAAACACGCGGGAGCTTGACCGTTGTCCTTCGCCTCATGCCTTTGCCTCAGGCATAAGAGAGGTCATTGAGCGATCCTATCAATCGGCAATCGTCAATCGGCAATCGAAAATGATTCGCCCCTTCATCGATTCTGATCTCGCTGCCATCCATGCCATTCAAGCCAGGTGCCCGCAGGCAGCGCAGTGGCGCGAGGAGGATTATCTCCGCTTGGCTCGCGACGCCGCGGGATTGATCCTGGTCGCTGAAATACCCGGCGCGAACCACGAGGAAATCTCCGGCTTCGCCGCTTTTCATCGCCTGGGAGAGGAAGCGGAGTTGCACAATCTTGCTGTTGATCCTGTGCATCAGCGAAAGGGCATTGCGCGTGCACTCCTCGCGGAAGGCTTCCGCCGGATGCGGGAGTTTGAGGTGCTGAGCGTCTTTCTGGAAGTCCGCGCCTCCAATCAACCGGCCGCCGCGCTTTATGCGTCGTTAGGCTTCCGAGTGATTCACATCCGCCGCAACTACTACCAGAACCCGGAGGAGGACGGGCTGGTGATGCGGTGCGATATCAACGAACATCATTCGTGCCGACAGGACTGATTCTCCCGCGGATACTTCCGACAGGGGATTCCCGATCGCTTGACGCTACTTCGCCTGTCCTTTAGACTGGCCATGCGTCCTACGGGGAAGGGATCATGAAAAAAGAAACCATCATTACCGCAGTCATATTTCTGGCAGTGGGCTTTCTGGCGGGGTATATCACCGAGGCCCAGCTCAGTTGGAACGCGCGCCAAAAGACACCTCAAACCGCGGCGGTGGCTTCCGAAATGCCGCCCGCTGGAATGCCCTCTGCTCCTCCCGGCGGCGGGATGACGCAACAGGGACTGCCCGAGGGTCACCCTCCCGTTGACCCCGAATCGATGGTGAAGCAGATGGAGGCGATGGCGGCGCAGAACCCCAAAGACCCCGAGGTTCGACTGAAGCTCGCCAACTTTCTCTACGATCAGAAACAATATGACAAAGCGATCGGATGGTATCAGCAGGCGCTGGAACTTGATCCCAAGAATGCCAATGCCCGCACCGATTTGGGCACCGCTTTCTTCTACGTCAACCGCCCGAAGGATGCGTTGCGCGAATACGAGAAGGCGCTCGACATTGATCCTACCCACGAGCAGACGCTGATGAACTCCATTGTGGTGAACCTGGAGGGCACGCACGATCTCGCCGCCGCGCAGAAATACTGGGACCGGTTGTACAAGCTGAATCCCAATCACCCCGCCTTGGCGGGCCTTAAGAGCCAAATTGATGCTGCCCGCGCGTCCGGCGGCGCGGGAACGCCGCACTAGCATGCATTACCCAATGAGGTGATACGCCCCCTCGCCCCAGCCCCTATCCCCAAGGGCGCGAGGAGAGAGGTGGATTGAATTCGCTCCCTCGCCCCTTTGGGGGAGAGGGTGGCGCAAAGCGACGGGTGAGGGGGTTCGTTTGTCACCTCACCAAGCAATGGGCAGCAAGCACGGGATGTAGACACGATAGTCGCCTGTTGGAGAGGGTTGTGAACTCCGAAGCGCCAGGACGTTTGCCCTTTACTCTTTATCCTTTACCCTTTACCCTTCATTATTGTCGTGCAAGCGGGCCCCGCGTCAACGCTTAGGCATCCTACTAGAGAGAAAGGCCGTCTGACCATTTATGGGAGGTTTCTTCCTCGATCTTCTGGACTTTGTGGTTCTGGCGCTTTTTGTGCTGGCGCTGGTGCGGAAGATCGGTGCCCTGATCGGCGGATCGCGCATTCACGTTCGTACTCCCAGCGCGCCTCCGCCATCACGCTCCACCGCCGCTCCGCACCAGGGCGAGATGGTTCGCGATCCTGTGTGCGGAATGTTTGTGGCCACGGAACTCTCCCAGAAGCTAAGCCGGGGCGGCAACACGGTTCACTTCTGTTCGCGCGAGTGCATGGAGAAGTACCAAAAGGATGCCGAACATGCTGCTTCCTGAGGAAGAGACGCACGAGGATCCGTGGGGTGTTGGCGCAACCGCAGAATCACTTCGCTCACCACGTTCTCGATGTCTTGCGGTTAAGGCAGGACTGGCACTTATACTGCCCGCGTTGCTGATGGCCACGGCGGCGCAGGCGGCGGGCGGCAAAGTGAAGCTTGCCCGCAAATATCGCGCCGGGCAGTCGATGGTTTACGTCACCAAGGTCCACACCAACGCCAAAATAGATTCCAATCCGCCGGAATTGAAGAACTTCTTCCCGCCCATGCCGGCCGACATGAACATGGACCAGCAGAGCACCGTGACGGTAAACAACGTTCAGGCAGACGGCGCCGCGGAAATACAGCACCACTTCGAGAAGTTTGAAGTTCAGACGTCCCTTGACGGCCTGCCCCCAAACGACCGCGATACCGTGGCGCAAGCCCAGCGCGAAGTGAGCAAAGAGATGGTAGGACGGACGCTTATCGTGCATTACGATCGTGACGGCAAGCTGGTTGATTTCGCCGGCGCCGACGAACTCTTCAAGGATATTGACGCCCCCGTGCGCGAGCCGCTGCTCCAGATGCTGCGGATGTTCCTGGAGCAGATGGGCGGCCAGTCTTTTTATCCGGACCACCAAGTGAAGCAAGGTGATGAGTGGTCACAGGACCTCAGTGCGCAGCCCCTTAAGGATTACCCTTTTAAGGTAAGCGGCAAGAACACCCTGCACTACTCCGGCAAGACGCGCTACCAGGGCGTAAAAGCTGCGATCCTCGACTATCATTTCGAAAATGCGCTCACCCCTGCCATGGAGCATCTGCGTCAAGGCAGCGCCCTGCCGCAACTGGAAGCCACGGGGGCGGGATTGGAAGTTAAGATCGCCGGGAAGGGGCAGGGCAGAATTCTGGTGGCGCTGGACGACGGTCGCGTCCTGGAAAATCATTCCACCTTGCACCAGACCATGAGCGCCGTCATGAAAGGGAAGGAGGGATTCCTTCTGCCCGCTGAGCAACTTCCCCGCCTCGAAATCCAGTCCGACACCGAGATGAACGTGGAAGGGAACAAGCCATAAATCGATATTGACAATGTGGCTGCCACTCCTATAATCGAACCAAGTCTCACTTGACCTCAAGCAATGCAAGGGAAGGGATGAACCACCTCACTAGCACGGCATGGCCGGTAGTTCTCAGTGTCGCTGGATTTGATCCTTCCGCCGGTGCGGGCATTGTCGCGGACCTCAAAACCTTTGCGGCCCACAACTGTTATGGTGTCGCTGCTATCACCGCCTTGACTGTGCAGAACAGCCAGGGCGTGGCGTCAGTCCATCCCGTCGAACCCCTGCAACTGAAGAACACCATCCTGTCCCTTCTCGCTGATGGCCGTGTGAAAGCCATAAAAATCGGCATGCTCTGTAATCAGCCCACCGCGGAAGTCGTGTGCGAGATCCTGGAGGCGAATCCGCAGCTTCCTTCCGTTCTCGATCCGGTAGTCCGATCGTCCAATGAGTTCGAGCTTTTAAACGCGGGGGGAGTGGATTATGTTCGGCGGGAACTGCTCTCGCGTGTAACCGTGGTGACACCCAATCTGGCGGAGGCGGGCGCACTGGCGGGAATGCCTGTGGATAACCTTGACAGCATGAAGGCGGCGGCGCGCAGACTCGTCGAAATGGGCGCACACGCCGTTGTCGTGACCGGTGGACACCTGGAAAAGGCCATTGATGTTTTCCTGTCGGGAACGACGATGGAATCCTTCGTGGGCGACCATGTGAGGCCCGACAACACCCACGGCACGGGCTGCACGTTTTCCTCAGCCGTGGCCGCCAACCTTGCCTTGGGTCGTCACTTGCGCGATGCCGTGGTTTTGGCCAAGGCGTACGTGGTGGAAGCCATTCGCCGGGCGTTCCCCATCGGACCGGGCCGCATTCCCTTGCACCACCTCTACCGCATGGCGCAGCCTACCCGCCTTCCCGACCACTCACCTGAAGTCCCCGAACCTGTCCACTAGAGTCCACACTTTGCTTCAGCCCCTGGCTCCCAACGTCTGAATGCTGGATGCGTGCTAAGCCCGCTTTGGACTGCGGTAGCAGCAGCTACCGCCTTTTAACCCATGAATCATGTACCCAACCTCCTCGCCGAGAGAGCAAAGCGGTAGCTGCTGCTACCGCACTCCAAAGGGCGTCGCGCCACTGCGCTTATGGTGCGATGGAGAACGTCGTCCAGGGAAACGCATCCATATCGCGCAGCAAAGATTTCTGCCACGAAAATTCCGGATGCTTGGCCAGGTGCTCCGCCGCCTTGAAGTCGATTCCGCAGGCGTGTCCCGCCGCCGCAGTGAACGACATGTGCTCCGCCATGGTCGCGTCCGCCACTTTGTTTTGAACCGCGCCCGCCGTCCCGTAAGGCGGCTGCCAGGAAGGATCGCCCCGCGGCGAGAGTTCGATGTGCCCGCAGAGCGTGCGTTCGTCCGCATCTTCCTTCTTCTCAAACGTGTCGTAGTGATCCGCCAGGAAGCGCTGCGCCGCCGCCACGTCGATTTTCCCCTTGTACTGCGCCATCAACTGTTCCCAGCGGAGGTGCCGGGCGTTGGCGGTATTCGACATATTGCGGACGTCAAAGTCCGTCTCTTCTTTGACCAGTTTGGGATTAATGGGAAGATTTGAGCCCACGAAATAGCCATCGGTCTTGCGCTCCAAGGTGACGTTCTTCAGCCCCAGTTCCAGGCTGGCGATTTCGTTGGTTTTCCGGTCCGCCACCAGCCAGTCGTTGGCATAGCCGCCGTTGTTTCCTTCCTTCATGATGCGCGCGAAGTCGTCGATGGAGGCCGAGTACTGCATGGCTTTGCGCGCGCGCACGAATTCCGGAATGCCCGTGGGGTCGTAGCCGGAGAAGTGGGAAATGGTGGTCTCCGTAATCATGATGCCGGCGGAGTTGATGCCAAAATCGTCGGCACTATGAATGAGACCGGGAAAGCCGTCCATCAGGATGCGCCGGCCGTGCGACGGGGCAATGTCAAAGATGATCGTCCAGCGCGATCCTTCCAGGTAACTGGTCCAATCGTTGTGCGCGATGATCACTTTGCCATCCTTGGTGTAACTGCCGGTGGCGACAAAGGCGCTGCAACGGTCGGGCAAACCCGGTTCGAGGGAGGCCACGGCATGATGCTGCCGGTCGTACTCTTTGGTGTAGTAACCCCATTCGGAAAAGGCATTGAGCGCCACGATATCCCAAACATCCAGCTTCACGCCCTTGGCCTGCACGCCTTCCGAGATGCCCCGCAATTCCTCGCGATACTCCGGCTCGATGTGCGGCCACATCATCTTCTGCGCGGCCTGGCGGAAGAAATTCCAGTCATGCTTGCCGTCGTGCGTCTCCTCCAGCACGATCACTTTCTCCGCGTCCGCAATTTCCGGCGCCAACAGGTATCCGTGCTGGAAGCCGACGTCGAACGGTGCCCCCTCCAGGTGCACAAAGGTCCAGCCATTGTGAACCGGCCGGCGGGAAGCCCCTTTCATGTGGGCATCGGCCGGCGTAACGGCTGACAGCCGCGGCAAAAATGCCGCCACCAGAGTCAGGCCGGCCAGAAAGAATACAAATCGACGCATTCAAGCCTCCGAGGGCATGAGGAATGTATTGCCGAAGAATTGCCTGATGACGATGGGCGCAAAAGCGATTATACACGAAGCGCCGGGCGAGCCTCAGGGGATCAGTTCCTCTGCCGCCGCGATCAATTTGGCGCGATAAGCCATCCACGTCGGGAAGTCCGGCGCGAAAGTGTGGAAGTGCCGGCTGATGTCGCCGGCGTTCTCCTGGCCGCGCGTCGCAAAGGCCACGGCGTCGTCAATGAGTTGGAGCGCTGCCCTTGCGTTGGGCGAAGAAGAGTCCTGTGCCGCGCGTCGGAGCATGACCAGTAGTTCATAGTCCTGGATTCCTTCGCGCGAAGCCTCCCAGCGCTTCGAGGTCACCGGCCCTTGCGGTCCCTGGTAAACGGCGCCGTACTCTTCTCCGTGACTGGGGACCCAATAGTCCGTGTAACTGTACGTCCAGTAGCCGCCGCCGTTCATTCCATACAGGAAGGAAATCCAAGGCTTGACGCGATAAAAACCGAGAGGGTCAAGCCCGCGCTGATCAGCCGGGGCTTCATAGTGCCAGAACTGTTTGACCTGGCTGAACATGGCGGTGTACTCCTCCCGGTAAGGCCGAAAATCTGCCAAACCGGGGCACCAGACATCCACCGAGCCCATCAATGGGGCGAGCAATTTTGGCGTCGCTCCGTCTGTGGGGTCCGCATAGACTTGCATCTGCGGGTCCGCCGCCTTGATGCGCTTCACGGTCGCCACGTATTGATCGAAGCCGGCACCGCCACCCACCAGGCCCGGTTCGTCCTGCGGATACATCGCATAGTCTGTGTAGTTCAGGCCCAAGCCCCGCATGTGATCGGCGTACCAGTGCACGGCCTGGCGGTAGGCGCTCTCCTGCGTGGCGGCATCCGCCGAGCAGTCCGTGGGCCACTTGACGCCAACCCAACCTCCCACCATGAAGAACGCGCCCGGCAGGCGTCGAATCAAGCCGTCCGGCAAGGCAGTGTCGGCGCCTTGCGGGCTTCCGTCGCAGTTCACGTTCACCGTTGGTCCCGGAATGTTGAAGACGTTCGTCCCGTGCTCCACCGCGTCCCGGATGGTGGCGTCGAGCAGATGCTCGTCCTTGATCGACGCGAGGTATAGCCAGTTGCAATGTTTGTAACTGAGGCGCTCGGGAAGCCTGATGCGCGAGATCTTCAACTCCAATGGGATTTCAACGGGGGGCGCGATGCGCTCCAGCATGAATGCCTGCACGGTGACCTTGTGGTTGCCCGCTTCCAGTGTGCGGCTGTGCAAGGTCAGCCACAGTTCGCGCGTCTCGGCCGGACCCAGGTGTAGCGTCTGGTCGCGGCCCAACAGCGGCAGAGGGTCCTCCTGCGGCTTGCCCGTGGGCTCCGGCACAATCATCGGCACTGAGCGAAACTGCACTACGGAAGGTTCCGAAGTACGTAATTCCAGCGTGATGGCGTGCGCGGTGAGGTTCGTGAACGCCACGGCAGCGGACGCATATTCGTTGCCAAGCATCTGCACCTGAATCCCGCCAGAGGAGATGATGGGTTCCTTCAGAAGCAGCGTGGGGTTATGCTGCGCCCAGGGGTTCTGCACCACTTTGACCATTACCGGATCGCTGATGTGGCGGCCTACCATCGCGCGGCTCAGCGCCTGCGCGTAGTCAGCCTCACCGCGCGCCGCGTCATAGTCCGCGAGCTTGCCGGATGCCAGCGCTAGTTGCCGGGCCTCCCCGACTCGTGCTCTTAAATACGCCGCCAATTCTCCCGAGCCTGTCGGAACCGGCAGATCCAGCCCAGCGCTGGCCCGATAGGTGACGTGCTCCGTCCGAAGTGGCTTTGAGTCATTTGCATACCAGTCGGTCGTGACCTCGTAGTATCCAGCAGCAGACGCCTCCAATTCGCCGGTCACCGACGCTTGGTTCTCAGGTTTCATCAGGGTCAGGTGAACAGCGCCATCAGGATCAACGATCCGCAAGGACACGACTTTTGCCCCCGCTGCTTGAGCGGAGATTGTCGTGGTCCCCAGACTGATGGAAACTGCGCGAGCGGCCGACTGCAACCCCGCTGTTCGGAGCGGCGGAGGCATGCCCAGTTGAAGTCGGTGGGCCTGCCAGTCTGCCTTGCAATCCTGTCCAAAGTATTTTCGCCCCGGGGTTCTGCTGCAAGCGGAACGCGACCAGATTGCCGGAACTGCCTGCCACCAGCAGATGAATTTCGCTTTCATTCTGCCAGCGGCAGAGAATGGGTGAGGTCAACCCGCCGCCTGGCAGTTTCCAGGAGTCGATCACCGTGCCGTCGGCTTGGATGGCGTAGAGAGACTTCCCGTTGGTGCCGGCGTCACGAACCGCTTGAAACAGCGTCGCGCGTCCCCTACCGCTCAGGTCAGCGATGGCCATCGCATAAATGATTCCCCTGCCATCGAGAAGCACATTCCAGCGCGGATGGCCGTGGGAGTCGGAGCAAAGCACGTGGTTGCTTTTGTCGCCGAATACGATTTCCGGAACTCCGTCGCCGTCGATGTCCGCTACGGCCGTGGCCTGGTAGACCTGCTGGAGCGACGGCGCTACCCAAAGCGGCTTCCCGGTCACCGCGTCCAGGGCGTTCACCCCTTGCGTCTTCCCCTGGTAGGGCGTGGAGACCAGCACCACGGGCTGGTTTGAGCCAAGCGTGGTAATCAGCGGCAGGCCGCGGCCCAGGCTGCCCTCCACTTCCGTGCGCCACAGGTACTGGCCGTCGGCGCGCACCGCATACACTTCGTGGTCTTCCGTGGCGAACACCACTTCGGCGCCGCCCTCGCCCGCAGCTTCGGCGACCGCGGCGGGGCTGACGCGGTAGGTTGTGGCCGTCACTTCAAAACGCAGGTGGCCGCTCGCGTCAACGGCATAAAGGTGGCCGCGCGAATCGCTCAGCAGGACGTCGTTAGCGCCACGGCCGTCAAGGTCGGCGATGGTCAGAAGTTTGTAGCCGTCTGCCTTCCCATTGTGCTCGTATTTCCAAACGCGCTCGCCGCTGCGGCGAAAGCAATAGATGGATCCATCCTTGTCAGCCGCGACAATTTGCGTCTCCTCGCCGCGACGAAACACCACGGGAATCGCATTCGTCGTGGGGTCGGCGTCCAGTTGCATACTTGCCAGCACGCGTCCACCGGGAGCGATGAGCCGCACCTGCCCCGAACGGCCTGTCAGCAGGATGCCTTCCGCATGTTTGTAATCGGGATACGGCGCGGGCTGCAACACCGTTTCACCGAATTCGTAAGTCCACTCCTCCGTGGCGACGCCTGCCGCCAACGCTGACTGAATAGCGAGAACGAATACGAAGAGAGATAGTTTGAGAACGCGCATGGAACCTTGCCCTTCTCAGCAAAGTGAACTACACCACTTCTGGCGGCTGAAGATTACCAGCAAAATGGGAATGTGCAAATAGTAGGGTTGCTCTCTGAAGCAGGCACTCCGGCTTCAACGACCCGGCGAGATGGCATCCGGATCGTCAACTCTTGCGCCAGCGGGAGGCTTTACCGGTCCGGCCAGCAGTGGATCATTTGTGGCTTGCATCCATCGGTCCAGGCGGCCGCGCAAATCCGCCAGCGTCGCTTGAAATGCCATGTCGCCCACCATGTTCGCCCTTTCGTTTGGATCAAACAGCAGGTCGTAGGCTTCCTCGCGCGGCAGAAGGCGGTCCTTCCAACCGTTCTTCAGCCACAGGCTCTTGCTGGGGCCATTATCGCAGTTGCAGAGAACGGGATGGACACGGTCGCCAAAGCGCCGGATGTACTTCCAGCGCTGGGTGCGAACGGCCCGCATGGGCTCATAGGCCGCGTGATAGGTGACTTCTGCAAAAATCTGGTCGTTCGTCTCAGCGGTTTGCCGGCGGATCACCGGGAGGAATGATTTTCCTTGGAGCCATGCCGGCGGTGGAATCTGCAGCAGGTCGCAGAGGGTGGGGAAGATATCGATTTGCGAAATCATGGCGTCGCAAACAGCGCCCCCCTCAAAGCCACCGGGACCGCGCATCGCCAGCCGCACGCCGATGCCGCCGTCATAGAGGTTGCACTTCATTTCCGGAAAGGAGATGCCGTGGTCGGTGGTGGAAATCACCAGCGTGTTTTTGGCCAGCCCGCTCGCATCCAGGGCGTCGAGGATCAAGCCGATGCCGTCATCGAGCACGCGGGCGGAGGCCTTGAAGGCGGCGATGTCCTGCCGTGTTTCGGGAGCGTCGGAGAGCGGGCCGGGCGGATGTTGAAACGCGGGGTTCTCCCGTGGCCCCGGCACGCGGAAGGTGCGATGCGTTTCAAAGAAGCCGACGGTGAGGAAAAACGGTTGCCGCGGCGAGTTCCTCAAGAACTCCGCAGCCGCCGGGGCCACCTGTTCTACGTGGTTCCCCGGGAACTGCTCGCAGCGGTCGTAGCCAATGACCTCCGGCGCCTTCGCGACGTGTTGAAGGCCGATCAGCGTGGAGGTGTAACCGCCCGTGCGCAGGGTATGTAGAACATGCTGGCGATAATCGTTCAGCACAAAACCGCGATGCGCCAGTCCCAGCATGCCGCTGCTGTGCGGACACATGCCCGTCAGCAGGGCGGCGCGACTGGGTGAGCACGTGGGCGCGGCGCTGAATGCCTGCCGGAAAAGTACACCCTCGCTGCCAATCCGGTGGAGATTCGGCGTGGGGACGTCAAAGCCGTAGGATTGAATGTACCGGCCCGTATCGTGCGAGTGTACGTAAAGGATGTTGGGCCGGCCGGGAGTGGCCCGGTCACCCAACGTCAGCCCCGAAGCGGCGGCGGGATTGGCGAGCGCCGCTCCGCCGGTGCTGCCGCGCAAGTTTTGAGGAATTCCCGCCGCGCCATGGAACCGCTGGGGGCCACACTTTCCGCGCGCTTCGACTTTTGTTTCATGATGAACACTCCGTCATGCTGGTGGTCCGCCCAGCATATCGTAAAATCAGAGCGGACCGAAACGGTGGTGCATCGAGTCGCCAGCGCGTTGCCCGAGGCCCACCCGCCGTGTTATGACGTTGTTATAGTCTGGAGTTATCGATGATTAAAAAGATTCGGCGCGTGGGGAACTCACGTCATCATCCCCAAACAACTGCTCAAGCAGGCGGGGCTGGAGGACAAGGTGGAAATCACTGTCGAGCGGGGCGCTATCGTCTTACGTAATCCGCGACGAAACCCCCGCGACGGTTGGGCGGAAGCCAGTCGCGGAATTGCCGCGGCGGGTGACGACAGGCTGACTTGGCCGGATTTTGGAAATCGGTATGACGGTGATGTTGAATGGTGACCCGAGGCGAATGAGGAAAATGGCGCTCATCCACGTCACAAGCGAAATCCAGAAGACTCGGCCTGCGGTAATCATTTCCCCGCCAGAGATGCACGATTTTCTGGTACCGTGATCGTGGCTCAATGACGACCGGCGCGCGTGCAGCACCATTTCGAATTGGCGTGACCTTTCAGGGTAAGCGCGGTCTTGTCCTGCTGGATCAACTCCGAACGGTGGATAAGGTGCGACTCGTCAAACGTCTTGGTGTCCTCACCGCGCCCACCTTGGCCTTGACCCTCAAGACCTTGCAAGAGGTCTTCACTGCTGATGAGGCAGTGATCGCCTCGATCAATCGCGGTCCGCGCACGCCCACTGCGGCGGCGAACTGGGCTCGGAACTCCTCCGCTGTTTCCGCGCGCGTGGCTTCCACGCCCATGCTTTTCGCTAAAAGCACCCAATCCAACTCCGGCCGGTGGAGGTCCATCAGCGCATCGGCTTGCGGACCGATTTTGCCCGCGCCGGTACGCGCCATCTCGATTTCCAGAACCCGGTAACGCCGGTTCGCCAGGATCACCATCGTGACATCCAGGTTTTCGCGCACCATGGTCCAGAGCGCCTGCGGCGTATACATGCCGCTGCCGTCGGCTTCGAGTGCGATCACCTTGCGATCGGGGCAAGCCAGCGCCGCACCCACGGCCACCGGCAAGCCTTGGCCGATGGCGCCCCCGGCCACCGGAAGCCATTCATGCAATGCCGCATTCTGCAATTGAAACTCAAGTTTAGTGCTGCACGACACTGATTCTTCCGACATGATCGAGTTCTCCGGCAGAAGGTCCGCCATCACCCGGCCGACCGAATCCGCGGTCAGGGGACCCGTCGGAGCGCTCTCATCTACGATCCCGAGGGGCTCCATCGGAGGTGCCTCGAATTCTTCGGCCAGGGCGGCGAGCGCCTCGGCGCCGTCCTCTTCCACGCTGGCCAGAAGATGCAGTGAGCAGTCCTGCGGCGCCACAATGCTGCGGTGGCCGGGGTAGCCGAAGAAGGAAATGGGCGGATCGGTCTCGACCAGCACCAGGTGCTTCAGCCCGGAGAGCATTTCTTCCGCCGCTTCCGGGAAATAGGCGAGCCGCTCCAGCCACCAGCGATCGCGGCCTCGCTCCAGGCGCTCGGCGTTGCGGTTGGCGATCATACGGGACTGTGTGCCGGCGCGCAACCTGCCCGCCGCAGCGAGGCCGCGCCCGAACAGCGCCCTGCCGCCCAAGAAGAAGCCGACCGGTTCGCCGGAACGCAGCAGGCGGGCGATCTCTTCGACCCGCTCTTCCGGCACCGGCGCGGGCTGGCGGATGGCGGCCATTCCGCCGGGTTCGCCCGCTTCACTCCAGGAAAAATCCGCGGGCACGATCAGTGTGGCCACCGCGCCCGGCGGTCCAAAAGCCGCGCTCACGGCCTGCGCGGCTGCTTCCCCGGTTTCTTCGGCCGTCTTCAGCGTGTGCACCCAGGCGGAAACCGGCCGCGCAATGGCTTCCACGTCGCTCGCCAGCGGAGAGTTGAAGGGGCGGTGCCACGTGGCATGATCGCCCACAATGCTGACAATGGGTGAATGCGCCTTCTGCGCGTTGTGGAAATTGCAAACGCCGTTGGCCAGCCCCGGCCCCAGGTGCAGCAGCGTGGCCGCCGGCCTGCGCAGCATCCGCGCGTAGCCGTCCGCCGCCCCGGCGCAAACGCCTTCGAACAGGCACAGCACCGCCCGCATCCCCGGCACCCGGTCGAGCGCCGAGAGAAACTGCATCTCCGACGTTCCCGGGTTGGCAAAGCAGACGTCCACCCCGTTCGCCACCAGCGTGCGCAATAGAACCTCAGCACCCAACATGTGTTTCACCGATTTGCGCGAGCGAATCTGCGCGCATCTCGCGGGCAGGATCGCTCATCGTCATTCGCACTCATCTGCACATCATAACCGGTTCGACGCTTAACAGTCCCGATTATAAGCTGTCGAATCAGCACGGGCAGTGGCCGGCCTGCGTATCCGTGTTGTGAGGGGCGGAAGGCCGAAGGCCGAGGGCACGATTCCATCGCGGCGCAACCATAAATATGGTAGAATACTCCCATGAGAACCACGGTGGACATCCCCGATCCCGTTTACCGACGGCTCAAAGCCGCCGCGGCTCAACGTGGCTGCTCGGTGAAGGAGCTGGTATTGCGTGGGGTGAACGCAGAGCTTAGTGGTCGCACGGCGGTTCGAAAAGCTCAAGTCGTTACGCTCCCGATTGTTGACTCGAAACGCCCCGGGTGGCTGCAACTGTCCAACCGCGAGATAAATGAAATCCTATTTCCCTGACATTAACGTGTGGCTGGCCCTAGTCTATCGAGGGCACCAGCATCACCCCAACGCCATCACTTGGTTTGACCGGTTGGGAGTAGAGCAAGCCGTGTTCTGCCGTATCACCCAACTCGGACTGCTCCGGTTGCTGACCCATGCTGCCGTCATGCGAGACGAAGTGAAGACCCAGCAGGAAGCGTGGGGTGTCTATGATCAGCTTACCAGCGACGCGCGAGTGGCCTTTTACCCCGAGACCGATCCCGAACTAGTCGAGCGAGTGCTGCGCA
>CAVRBF010000028.1:0-77034 GCA_963719115.1 uncultured Acidobacteriota bacterium
ACGGCACCTGACGGCGAATAAACCCTTTTGAATCATGAACTAATCAGGGTCGGGCATGATGTCTGATTTTAAGTGGCTCGTTTTCAGTAACTAATCAGGTTCAATCTCCGGATTTTGTTTTTGTGCGACCATTTGTCGCTGGCACCGACAGTTTGACGGCTAGCGTTTCCCGCAGCAAGGCTACGAAGATTTCGGTCTGAACGCGTGAGGAAGGTTCCCTGCGCCGGGTGGCGAACCGGGTTCGAGCAGTGTTAGCCACGAAGTCTAGACTAGCATGTCGGGGGCCGTTTGTCAAGCGAAAAATGCAAAAAATGGGAACCGTCCCGGCTTCGGCCCCGTGTCGCCATCCTGGCGGCCGCAGCATCGATGGCCAGGTGAGACTGAGCCTATGCGGCAACCCGATGTTCAAGGACTTCCGTCTTGGCGGCGCTGGCGCGGTAGACGAAGACGGTTGTGCCGTGGTGGACAGTGGCGGCTGGGTTGTGGGTTGTGTCGCGCTCGCGTTACAGGCCGAAACCGGCCAAGCGCTCCGCCACCTTCTCCGCGGCGAAGGTGGAGTAGGCCTCGCGGTACGCCAGGCTTGACAGGCAGTCCCCTGATTCGTCTGCAATCTTGAATCTGCCAACTCGTTCATCTTGAATCTTGAATCTGCCACCTTGAATCCCGTTGGCCGTCCCTGCCCGCCACTCGCAGAATTCTCCGCCCGCTTGGCGGATGTGCCCCAGCATGTCCTCGACGATTTCGCTTTCACTGAATCGCATCGTTGCACCCTTTCTTGCTGGCATCAGGAAACGCTTGGCGGCTCCCGAACCAAGAATAAAAGGCTCCTGACCCCTTTTCCTTTCTTGCTGACATCAGCGGGGTAGCGCATCTATAACGGCATCGGCGTTGTCAAGCAAAACTTCTCCGTGAGGGTGGCGGTTGGGTCTTTCTCGCGCCTTTCCCCCTGTACGATTCGTTTGGGGCTCATGCCGACCAAGGCTCGCCTCCTCGAATCTCACGGTGGAACGCTGGGGTTCCACCACTCATCTATGCGATCCGCCTGTCAACGGACCATGATTCACCGTTCGACCTCCCCGCCGGCAGCGGGGAGGCCCGGCGCCCAATCAGAGTTTCGGTCCGCCCTGGGGCGGAACCACTGCGCTACTCGGGCTACCGGACATGTGAACGAGCTGCGCATAATTGTGGCGCGTGCGCAGCATCCAGAACAAACGGACCACCAGCCGGCGGGCCACGGCAACCTTCGCCACCCCGCTGTTGTTACGCTGGTGCTTCAAGCGTTGATAGGTACGGCGCAATTGCGGATCCAACCGCGCCGCCGTCTGCGCCGCCTCGATCAGCAGCCAGCGCATCATGGTATTACCTTGCTTACTAATGGAGCCCAGTCGCTGGCGGCCGCCGCTGGAGTTCTCGCGCGGATTCAGTCCGTAATAGCTCACCAGCTTGCGGCTGTTGGGGAAGCGCTCGACCGGTCCCACCGTCAGCACGAAGGCCAGAGACACCACCATCCCCACTCCCGGATGCGTGCGCAGCAGGGCCACCTCCGGACGGGCGCGCCCGGCTTCTTCCACCGCCCGGTCCAGTTCCCGCACCTGCTCGTCCAGGCGGTCCAGCGACTCCAGCAGTTCCTTCCGCCGTCGCGCCGCCCAAGGCAACAGCGCGAGGCTCTCAAGTTCTTTCCTTCCCTTCGCGCTCCACAGCTTGCCCTTCCGGCACACCCCCTGGCCGATCGCCAGCGCGTGCAACTGGTTCTTCACCTGCGTGCGCGCCCGCACCTGCTTCATCCGATGCACCAGCAACTGCCGCAAGTCGCGCTCTTCCAGGGAGGGAACCCAGATGCGCGGAAACCGCCCCGTGCGCAGCAAATCCAGGATGTTCCCGGCGTCGCGCGGATCGTACTTTTGATCGCGGACCTCGTAGGCTCGAATGCGCGCCGCGTCCCCCACCCACAACTCGTGCTTGAGTTCTCCCAGCAAGCGTTCGAACCAGTACGCCGGAAACGTCGCTTCAATCCCCACCACCGTCCCCCGCGGAAACTGCGCGTAGAACTTCCGCACTTCCTCGCCCGCATGCTCCAACCGCCGCTTCTTGATCTCTCCCGTCTCCTCTTCGATCCAGGCCACCACTTGGTTGCGCGTATGGACATCACATCCGATAAAATGCTGCATGGCTTCGGCTCCTTTCCCGGCTCGCCTTGGTCGTTTGAGCACTTCCAAGTCTACCGGATCGGAGCCGATGCCGTTATCCAATCAGAGTCTCGGCTTTTCAGAGACTCTGCGGCCCTTCTGCTTTCCTCGCCCTGACCGGATCGACCCCTCGGGGTTCCTCATATTCTGGTGCGCGGGTCGGCGGGTAGGTTAATCCGATCCACTGGGATCGGACTCCCCGCCCCCGCCGGAGCTTGCAGCGTTCCCGTGTAGTCGTGCACGCTCGACCACTTCCAATCTTCCGGGCGTTGCACCAGCCCCGCCTTCACCGGGTTGAGATGAATGTATTCCACCTTCTCGTGATACTCCCTCACCGTGCGCAGTGCACGATCGAAGAACCGGCCTTGAAGCAGCATGCCGCGTTCCCCCCGCCAGCGATTGATGCGCAACGTCGCGCCTACCTTGATCGATTCCAAGACACGCGAGATTGTCAAGGGAAAAGGCGGATAAATGATGGCATGCCAGTGATCGGGCAGAAACACCCACGCCGTCAGCAGGAATCCATGCTCCTCGCGGCGTTCCCTTATCACCCGCGCGAGAATCCCAAACTCGTATTCGCTCACGTGGGCCCGATTGGGAAGAACCCGGCAGCTTAAAAAGAAGAACCGGTCGGACAAAACCAACCGCCGCAGCCGTGACATGCCCGCGGATTATACCCCCGACGGTCGCGCGATGGCATGAAAAGCCGCAGAGTCTCTGAACGGCGAGATGCGCTACCCTGCTGACAAAACAACCCGCATAGCGTTGCTGTCCCCGGCTTCCACGCCGATGCCGTTGTAGAAGCGCTACCCCGCTCGTCGTGATGGCCAACATGATATGGTCGATCGTCGGGAGTCAAATTGTAATTTGATATTAGCCGCTTCGTTTTCAAGCGTGAAGCAATCTGTTGACAAGAGCATACGATATATATAGATTTTAACCATGAGACCGCCTCGAATATCTTCTGAAACCCTCTTGATATTGGAAAGGTTCGTGGAGCGCCCCACCGATTGGCGCTACGGTTACGAGTTGAGCCAGGTAACCGGGCTGAAGTCGGGGACGCTTTACCCCATCTTGATGCGTCTGGAGAAACATTCACTGCTGGAGGCGTGCTGGGTGACGACGGAAGCGGGTGTGCCGCCGCGGCATACGTACCGTTTGACGCCGAATGGATTGGAATTGGCCACGAGCAAGTTGGCGGAACGCCGCCCGCGCTCGATGGTGCGGCAACCGGCCTACAATATCGGGTGAGAACTATGGTGGAAATGAAGCTTCGCCACGCTGCGGGCGCGCTTATTGAATTTGCCATCCGCATTGCCCCGACTCACGTGCGCGACTGGGGCAAGGCGATGAAATGTGAGCTCGACTACGTGGAAGGCTCTTGGGCCGCGACCCAGTGGGCACTCGGCAGTTCCGGTGTGCTGGCCAAACACGCGCTGGCAGCGTTAATCATCCCGGGCCGACGCGCGGACGTTGACGGTGGGCTTTTGGACGCGGGCGTTCCCTTGCGTAAAGGGGCTTTGGTTACCGGCGGGGTGTGCGTGCTGGCGGCACTGCTGTTTTTTGCCGCCGCACCGTTCCGACAGGCGTTCGAGGTGGCTCTGAGACCCTGGTATTATTTTTATCAGTTGGCCACCCGGAATTTTGAGCCCGGTCTTAAGAATCTCGCAAAGCAAGCGGAGGCGCGCCACGATCCGGAGGGGTTGGCCTTTTGTGCCATCAGCCTGCACGATCAAGCTGAATGCGCCCGCCTGGCAGACGAAGCCGTCCATCTTGACCCGCATCTCATTTGGGTTTACGCCGTCATCGGCATGCGCCAACCGGTAAGTCCGGAAACCGGGCGGTGGGTGGAACAGCTCGAGCGCTGGGATCCCCACAATGCCCTTTTTCCGCTAATTACAGCGGCGTCAATCTGCGCGCCGGAGCTTCATGGAGGAACTTGGTCGCCGCGATCGCAAGAGGAAGTGCAAGCGTGGCAGAGCGCCATGGCGGCGGCATTTGGGTCAACGAATTTCGATGATTATCTTGACCGCGTCGCGCAACTGAATCGCCGAGTGGTGCCCCGTTACGGCTTTTACGACCCGTATGAGGTACAGTCCCGGGAGGGTATCAACCTCTCGCCCCTTGCTTTCCACATGTCCCATTCCTATGCGCAATTGGTCGTCCAATCCGGCGCTGGCCTAGAAGCAAAGGGCGACCGGAAGGGTGCGCGTGAAAAATACTGGACCGTGGCGAGCTTTGGCCAATTGCTCGATTCCCAGGGACGCACCGACGCGGAACGCTGGACCGGCACAACCCTTCAAGCCATAGCTTACAACCAACTCCAAACCTCTGCGCGGAGGGAGGGTAACAAGACGGATGCCGCGCTCTTCGGTTACCTGGCGAGAAAGTTCGAACCGGCCGAAGAAAACTTTCCGTGGCAATCCCAGGAATCGGCCTTTGGGTGGGATGCTGCCCGGCGGACCGCCTCGGTGGTCGAAGTCTCGGGGTTTATGATCCTCATCTTCTCCGCACTGGTAATGATGGCTGTGGTCGCTCTGATTACGAGCAGCCGCCGCACAACCCGGCCGGGATTGCTCCGTGCCAGGCGCGCGGCGCCATGGGTCATCTTGACCGGCGCCCTGGGCTTGTTGTTCTCCTCGATTACGCTCTACCTGCTTTATCGGCCTTACTGGTCCGCCTTCCAAAGCGCTGTCGCTCACGGTGACACAGCTCAAACTGAGGATCTGGGATTTTTTCTAAAATCCACAACGACTCTTCCCGGGATTCAACCCCATAACCTTTCGTTCCTGATGGGCGAGGGTCCCCGCCTGGTGTTTTACGCGTGGACGGGCGTCATCCTTCTGGGTTTAGTGGGCCTGGGCCTCATACTTCTACGCCACTTTGCCACCCGTCCGCGACCTGACGCGACTCCGTAGCACCGTTGGCGGGGGCCTCCTGAGACCCCGATTTAGCAAAAATCCAAAGATATCTACATATATTGCTTTTTTCCTTGACAGCCAATTTCCCTTATGCGACATTGTGTCTGCTGACCCGCAGCCGTTGGTGCCGATGTCCACAGCGACCTACTCATGGCGGACCGGACGTTCTAACCCATGAACCTACTAGGAAGCGCCAGGCAACGACGAGACCGTACCTGAACGACTTGGGCTTTTACTGAAGTCCTTGGGTTTGATTTCACCTTTGAGGCCCACGCCAGGTGGCTCAGCTTTTTATTCTCTTCCCCGGCGGCAGGTGCTTGATTGGGACTCCACGGATTCTCGTGGATTGACCCGGTGCGGTGCCTCCTTACGTCTGGTTTCGGCATTGAGTCCACAAGGTAGTGTGGGCCTCCGCTTTACTGCGGGTTGGCGTCTGGTTCGGGTGGGTTTCTCGATACAAGAAAAGTTGGGAGGCTGAATTTTCGGCCGGGTACGGGTGTGCCTTTTTGGACCTCGTGCTCATGCGGTGTGGTGTGTCTAAAGCACTTGGGCATTTGCAACTACGCCAGTTTTTGCCCGGCAGATGGGCTTGTTACCCAGCAAAAAAATCTTAAAGGAGAAACTGCATATGAAGTTAGCGAAGCAGCTATGTTTGATCCTGGCGTTCCTATGCGCCTTCCCGCTCGCGGCCCTGGCGCAAACGATGGGTGGCGCCATTGAAGGAACCGTGACCGATCCCAACGGAGCAGTCGTTCCTTTGGCAAAAGTGACGGCGACCAACGTGGCCACTGGGGTCGCGACGACGGTGGCCACCTCGGCTGCCGGCGTGTACTCTTTCCCCGTCCTGCCACCGGGTCCGTACAGCATCCGCGTGGAGCAGAATGGATTCAAAACCTTAATCCGGGCGGGCATTGAAGTTCGCCTGGCACTGATCGAGACCATCGACATTAAGCTGGAATTGGGCACGGTTCAGCAGCAGGTGGAAGTGAAAGGGCAGGCGCCGGTGCTGACCACCAACAATGCCACCATCGGCATGAACATGAGCCCCCAGACGCTCGATTCGCTGCCGGTCTGGTTCGGCGGCAGCATGCGCCTGGCGAATGCTTTCATCGGCTACATGCCCAACGTCCAGGCCAATTCCCAGCAAACCATCAACGGTGGGCCGGGCCGGGCCATGGAAATAATGATTGACGGCGGCAGCATCGTCAGTCCCGAATCCGGCGGAATCTCGTTCTATTTCCCCGGCATGGAGCCCTATAGCGAAACCAAGGTGATTACCTCTGGCCCCACGGCGGATTTAGGCCGCACGGGCGGCGGCTTCCAGTTGTTCACCACCAAGTCCGGGACCAACAATGTCCACGGTTCCATGTTCTATAACTGGGAGCGGCAATACACCAGTGCCAACTCATGGTCGGGCAATCAGAACACGACCCCTGCTAACTTTTCCTGTTTCAACCAGATCCAGACCCATGCTTGCCGCCCCAAAGTTCGCTACAACGATGAAGGCGGCTCGGCCGGCGGGCCTGTTTACATTCCTCACGTTTACGATGGGCGGAACAGAACCTTCTGGTTCTTCACCTACGAGGGTTACTGGCAGCCGGCTACGGTGGTCCAGAATCTTAACGAGGGCGTGGCCACCGCCGCGGAACTGCAAGGCAACTTCCAGGGCGTCTATGGCGCCACCAACCCAGTCATCTACGACCCCAACACCACCGTGGCGGGTGTCCGCACGCCGTTTGGTTCCGCGGGCGCCTACAACATCATTCCCGCCAACCGCTTCAGCACCATCTCCAAGAATTTCATCCCGTACATTCCGGCGGCCAATACGGGAAGTGGCGGCTCGCCAAACGGCGATTACTACTTTAACCAGACGACCGTGCTAACGGATAAGGACTGGTCGATCAAGATCGATCATTCCCTGGGAACCAAGAATCACTTCTCGTTCTTTGAGACGCACCGGTATGCACCCATGAATGTGGTGCAATATCTTCCCGGTCCCATCAGCGACGGGCTGTTAAGCACCACTGACCCGCATCAGTTCCGCGCCAGTTGGGACTGGGTTGCCACCCCCCACGTGATCCTCCATTCCTACTGGAGCGGCGACTTTGACAATCAGCAGTGGTTTAACCCCTTGCAGAACGGCTATGGCTGCAAGCTGGGCTTTACCGCAGAGTTATGCGGAACCAACCAGGACGCCACGCCACAAGTCACTTTTGCCGGGGGCCCTACCGTCTACACAAACTGGGGCATGAACCAGGGCAAAGTCAACAATGGCGGCCAGTTAAACCACATCCTGATGTACGGGCAAAGCCTCACCTGGACCCGCAACAAGCACGAATTCAAGATGGGTTGGGAAATTCGCCGGATGATCACCACGTCTAACGACTGGTCCACCACCAATGGAATCTACAATTACTCCAATGCCCAAACCGCGCTACAGGCCGGAAGTACCACCACTGGAGATTCCTTTGCCAGTTTCCTGCTGGGCACCCCCAACTCCGCCAGTCAAGGCAATGCGCCCGTCTATCCAGGGAATATCCGTTATGCCTACACCGCGGGATACTTCATGGACACCTGGAAGATCAAGCCCAACCTGACGTTTGATTTGGGAGTCCGCTACGAGGTGCCCATCAATTGGCACTACTACAACGGGGGCGACTCCTCCTTCAGCCCGACGACCATTGATCCGACCGCCGGTAACCTTCCCGGCGGCTTTATCTTCATGGGCACAGGACCCGGCCGCACCGGCAATCTGCGCCCCTATCCCACCGACTTCTCGGACATCGGACCGCGTTTGGGCTTCGCCTGGCAGACAACCCCCAATACCGTCATTCGCGGCGCCTTCGGTCTGATTTATGAGGGCCTGGGGAATGGCGATTGCCAATGCACGGAAGGTTTCAACGCCGGCACCTGGAGCCAGGGCGGTGACGGTTTCGATCCGGCGTTCCAATGGGACAAGAACCCCAACGGCACTCCGGGCGTTTACCCGCAACCCGGCTTTATCGGCGCATCGCTGACTCCCGGCGTTGATGAATTCAACGCGGGCAGCCTCTTCACCGGATGCTGCATTGAAATGAGCCCGAAATTCGGCTTGGCGCCACGCATCTACGATATGAACTTCACGGTTCAGCGCCAATACAAGGGCTGGCTCTTCCAAATCGGCTATCAAGGCCAGCGGACGCACAACGGCATCGCCACTGACATGGCCAATGTGCTGCCAGCCAGCGAACTCTCCCTCATGAACACGCCCACCGCGATGTCGGGCACCACTCCGGCCGGCACGGCATTTACGATTCCGGCGAATACCAACCTGCTCAAATACAGCTTCAACGATCCCACGCAAGGTCCGGAACTGAACGGCCTGGGTTACTACGCTCCCTCGGGAGTCAACAGCAAAAACCCCAGTTGCGCGGGGTGGAAGACCTGCTGGACCACCGGTTGGCCGGGGGCGCCGCAAACCTGTTTCAGGCTCTCCGTCCGTTCCCGCAGATCGGACTGGTCAACAATGCCAACGATGGTAACGGCTGGATCTCCTACGATTCCCTGGTTCTCATCGTTGAGCATCGTTTCGGCGACCTGAACCTGGAGACCAGCTACGTGCGCTCGAAAAACCTCGACATCGATGTCGGCAGCCAGATCTTTGGGTACTACCAAGGCGTTCAGGCCAATCAGGATCCCCAAAATCGGGCCGATAACAAGTCGTTTGCCAACTCGGACTTCCCGAATGTGATCAACTTCACCACCAGCTATTTACTGCCCTTTGGCCGGGGAAAGAAATTCCTCGGCGGCACCAATCCGGTGGTCAATAAGCTCGTGAGCGGTTGGACGCTTGCCGGCTGGGACAGTATCGCTCCGGTGCTCTGATCGAGATCACCAGCCCAACCAATAACCTCATGACCTACATGGGTTGGGAAATCACGAAAGCGAATTACACGGGCGCCGCGATCAGGACCGGCGTTGCTGACAGTACGTTGGATCCTGACAATCCCAACATCCGCTGGTTCACGACTTCCACTAATGCTTCCGGGGCCGTGACCGGCAGTGCTGCGTTCACCCAGGCGCCCATCGGCGCGATGGGCAACTCCTCCATCTACAACAATCAGTACCGGCAACCGTGGTACCGGTACGAGGCCATGTCTCTCAACAAGTTGATTGGCATCTACGGAGAAGGCAAAGTTAGCCTCCGGTACACGTTATATGTGGCCAACCCCTTCCAGCGGACCGGCTTTGGTGGCATCACCAGCACCATCACCAGCGCCAACTTCGGACGCCCGACGGGCCCGGCCGACGGCGCCCGCCAGATGTCCATGGGCCTGCGCCTGTACTTCTAACCACCATCAACCGCAGATACTTGGGGGGACCAAGCAACTCCCCCCAAGTTCAACTTTTGACTTAGGTGCAGAGGGATTTCTTGGGCCACGCGGGCGAAAACGAAACTCCGAACGGGGAGATCGGCAGCGCGACGCCCCCGGCGGTGACGGCAAGCGACTTCGAAAGGTTTCTCGATATTGCGTTGGGAAGGGACGGAATCACCATGTCAACGGTCGAGGCGTATTTCAACGATAGTGGCTCCCATCCCACTTCTCCCGTGGTGTGCGTCGCGGGATACATTTTTGACAAAGAGCAGGCCATCAAGTTTGACCGTGAGTGGCGCGCCGTCTTGAACATCTACCACCTTACCTTTTTCCGCATGAGCTCGTTTGCGCATGGCTCGGAGCCTTTCGACAACCTTTCGCCGCATGAGCGCGACGCACTGGAACGCAATCTGATCGCCGTTATCAACAAGTGGATGAGCTTTGGCGTGGCCATAACGGTGGAGCCTGAAATCCTTACCCGCGTTCTACCCGGCGATGGGGACTCGGCGGAAAGCCCATTCAGCTACTGTGCCCGATTTGTTTTGACCGGTGCGCGGCGTTGGATCGATGAGAAAAAAGTCACCGGGGATTGCGCCTACATTTTTGAGAGTGGGCACCGAAGTCACGAGGAAGCCAACGACATCATGAACCGGCTGTATCTTGACGCGAGACAACGAAGGGCCTATCGCTATTTGTCCCATACCTTCATCGGCAAAAGCGTCGCGACCCCATTGCAGGCCGCCGATCTGCTGGCCTGGCATTGGTACGCCGATCGCCGAAGCAAAACGCGCGGTGACGCCGCGCCCCGACCGTGCGCACGGGCTTTGTTCGAGGGCGGCAGGCGCGGCGATTACAGCCTGCTCCATAGTGACGAGCTGGCCATTCGGAGTTCGGCACTGCGTGGTGCCGCCCGAGGTAAAGTGGGTACTTCCGAGAATTGTTAATCGCGTAATAGTCTTGACACCGTTTTCCCCTTTTTGACCGGCCCGCTGGCTGCCGGTGATCTTCGGTGGCCCTAATCCACCCGGGAGATCACCCGGCTCTGCCGCGGTGGCAGTAGAAGTTTGACAGCTCCGGGATTTGAGGCCGGAGACGAGACCCCTCACCCCCACGACAAGCGCGACCTGGGGCCCCCTTCCGTCAGCGGACGGTCAACCTCTCCCCTCGGAGAAGGTTGTTGATTTTCCCTGGCGCACGGGCGGAGCCCCGCAAGCATCCTCAGCCTCTCCCGTGGGGAGAGGCCGTCCCGATCCGTCGGGACGGGTGAGGGGTCTCTTGCCGGCTGCGGTCAGGCCTATCTGGGGGGCCAGCAGCTTTAAAGCCTCTGCCTCTGCGGGAGGATAGTCACTGTGCCCCGATCAGGGTGCAGATGCAACTGCCGCCTGGGGAGGCTAGCCATCCCGCGCCGGGAAGGGTGGGAAAAACCTCACAAAAGCTCGTTTTTTACCTGGTTTTTGAGGGAATTTTGCGGATCGGACGATGGACACGAAGGCCCCAAATGACCCCAATCTACTGAGGGTAAAAGAGATGGATGAAAAAGGGTGAAAAACACCCCTCGACGGAGGTTAAGTCCCTTTTGAATCATAAACTCATCGGCATCGGGCATTCTGTCTGTTTTTAAGTGGCTTATTTTTCAACAACTCATCGGGTTCTTTCACTGAATTTTGTGTTTTTCGGTCTGGCGGGTCCAAAAAGCCGACAAATTGGCGGGATGGCTCGCCTGCCGCGAGGCTAGTGCTGTTCCGATGCAAGCCCCGGCGCGAAAACGGATACTGGACCGCGCCGCGACTGGGCATTCCTTCCGGCAGAACATAAGCCACCATAAGTAGACTAGCACATCCGGGCCGTTCTGTCAAGCGAAAAATGCGGAAACGGTCCCGATTTCGGCGCAGCGCCGCCATCGTTGGGCGCCCCGGTGCAGGTCAAACCTATTTACAGACGCCGACGGAAAGAATACGGTACCTCCGCTTCTCCCCCTGACACCGTTTCTCGCCCAAACGAGAATCTACCATCTGTGCACGCGCTACCGTGTTCCGCTAACCTGCTACCCTGATGGTAGCGGGAGCATTTCAATGGCCTCCTTTATCAGACTTGCATGGACGATGACCGCCAGGCCCAATTGGACCTGGCGAGCGGCTTGTTCGTAGGGGCCGGCTGTAACCTGTTGAAACACCCTTTCCTCGGACACGAGCCCTGCGATGAAGCCGATGGTCTGGCCGAGCATCGTGCTGCCTCCGTATATTCGATTTGTAGCGATGAAGTATACCGGGCCGCCGCTGTTACCTTTGAAGATCCTGAAATCGAAGAGGAATGTTTTCGTGGCCGCCGTGGGGAGCAATGGATACGACGCGATCTTCCCACTGCGAAGGATAGGAAAACCAGCCTCATTGGACGCGTTCCCTAGCGGATACCCGAGGCATTCAAGTTCGTCGCCTGGATGGATTTCGAATTTAGACAACATCTGATCGTCTGCCAAAAGGTCCGTAGAAAGAAGCGGAAGCCAGGAGGAGACTTCCTCCGGGAGCCTGACGTACATGACAGCCACGTCCGCGTTTGGGTGACGCAGCCAAAGCGGATTCCCGCCTGAGCGGATGGGGATCGGCCATGGCGCGAGCAGCCACTTGTTCTCTCCTTGTTTTCGGCGAAGCAGGAGGACGGCTGTGTCGGCTGACATTTCCGACAGCACGTGTGCGGCTGTGATTAGCACATATGCTCCCCTCCGAGTGGTAGTGGGAATGGGCCGGCCCATAACGAACGCTGTACCTATCGTATCTTGCCCTTGGGCGGTTCTCCCCGCGATCTCAAACGTACACTCCATGAGCACCGTGTTCAGGTCTGGATTCCCCGGGGGAGGCGGTTGGGGCGTCGGGGGATTTTGGGCACTCGTGCAGACGGCGGCCAGCACGACGGCTATGGCTATCAGCGCAGGACGGCTCCTTCTCATGGGGCACACTCCGAGAGGCTTGATGTTCCGTTCTCCCCATAGTGTAGCACACGGCGAATATAAAGCGAATAACAGGGAGGGACGGGGACCTTCACGATATTTCCTATTCTCTGGCGAGAGTGGCTCACGGTATTTGCTCATGCTTTCGGCATCACGGCCGGGCAGATTCTGTCCCCGGGGGCTTTCGACGGATAGCCCCTCTGGGTGCGTTCTTCCAATGCCCGCGTGAGCTCCGCCAGCCCCAGCGGACGCGGCATTCTGAACCGGGGTGTACTACGCCAAGCAAGGGAATGATCAAGCGAGAGGTGGACGGGGCGTCAGTAGTCCCGGCAAAAATCGGAAATATCGTGCCTGTCCCCGCCCTCCGGCAAAAATCGGAAATATCCTGTCCCCGCCCTCATTTCCCCTGGATGGGAAAACGGGGAAACGAGGTGTCTGTTGCGGTCAGCCCCGGTCCGCCGGAGCGGGCGTAATCTGGGCGATAACTACGTGACTCATCAACAGGAGGTGGTATATGATCTCACCCACCATTGAGGAGTCGGGGCAAACGATGAGCATAATTCGCGTCAATCACATCCAAGCAGACTGCAAGAATAGATTTTCCTCATTAATAGACATGTCTGACGTGAAAACTCCGGACAAAGACCAAAGAGAGAACGAACTCCTTACACGCTGCCTGTCAGCGTTCGTGGTTTCGGCAGTCGCAAAGGTTGACGATGATATCGCGGCTTTGTCTGTAGTGGACGAATCACATGACGACGGAATCGATGCTTTTTACTTCAGCAAGGTCGATCACGTTGCGTACTTGGTTCAATCTAAGTGGGTGAAAAATGGTACTGGTACGATTGACTTAGGATCAGTTCTCAAATTCAAAAAGGGGTGGAAGACTTCCTAAACAATCGCATAGAGCTACTCGGGCCTAAAATGCGGAACTGCGTAGTTAACATCAATGACTTTCTCACCGATTCACAGGTTACACTTGTTCTGATAATAGCCTATACCGGGAAACCTGATATTTCCCCTGAACCGGGTACCCCGGAGGTCATTTGGGGGTAGCGATGAGGTGCGCGTTCTTCAGCGCTCCTCAGCGGCTTTGCCATTCGCCATTCTCCCATGTCTGCATCTTCTCAAATCCCTCCGCACGGGTCGCAGGGGACGCAGGCGCGACATGGCGGGGATTATAGACCTCGTGCCCACCGATACAAACATGATTTCGCATGCTTGAATTCCAGAAGAAGGGCCGCCGAGGAGCGCTGAACAACGCGCACCTCGTCGCTACCTAACCCCCGGGCTACCCCGCTCGCCGGAATCCTGGCGTTTTCCTCTTGGCAAGGAAACAGTACCTGGCAAGAAAACGGTCCGACACCGTTTTCCCCTTCTCCTTCAGGCGCGGGCGTTGCGGCTTTCCTCCATGTAGGCGCGCAGCAGAGCGTTGATGCGGGTCTGATATCCGAGCCCCTGCGCCTTGTACCATGCCACCACATCAGCGTCGATGCGCAGGGTCAGTTGCTTCTTGCGGGGCACGGGCCTCAAGCCTTGTCGCAGAACGCCGCGAGCAAACATTTCGGGACTCACCGGGGGAATGTCAGAGTAGTCGATCTCCTCATCGCGCATCGCTCGCAGGCGCTTCCCATCAGTTTGCGACTTCTTTGAAGTATTGGGCTTCTTCATAACATTCATAACGTATTGTAGCTCCATTATGTAGCTACAGCAAGTCGCGGCGTCCCCACCTCGAAGATGGGGGACGGGGCACCATATTTCCTATTTTCCAGCCAGCGGCGTGCGCCAATGATCGCGTTGTCGCCGGCCGGAATGTTGTATCGTCTATTTGCTCCATCGGTCAGGCCACGCGCGAGCGGGCAATGAACATTCGGGCCAACCGCGTTCCACGCCCACCCTGCCGGCAGCCGTTCCCGCCGTCCACGCTCACCCGGCCCAGTAGTACGCTTCCCGATGCGGCAGGTCAAGAGACAACATGCCGGTGTGGCAAACATGACTCCTGCCCTTCCAGGCGTGGACTGGCGGTGGCAAGAGGCGATTCCGACCGTGCGTCGGCGAGATGCTGCCCGTAGTCGATAATACGGGCGAGAAGCAAGTGAAGAGCAAGACGACTGGGGTTGGCGAGGTCGTCATGTCACGCGCGAATGGGAAGAGGGATGATTCTGCGTAGGGTGCCGCATCGAACAGTCCTGTGGAAGTGACCCCTCACCCGCCCGAGGGATCGGGTCGGCCTCTCCCCAGGGGCGAGGCTGTTGATCGTGTTGGGGGCGCGCGATAGCGCACCCGCACAGGGAATGCCCCCGTAAAAGCGGCGGCTTCGCCCCACGGCCTCAAGCGTCCGGGCGACGGGTCGCGGCCACACTCAAAGCGCCTGCGGAGCAGATTCGGCCAGCCGTTGCCCGTGGGCCGTCGGCGCTACGTACCATGGCCATCTTGGCCATGCCCGAGCACGGGCAAGATGCCCGTGGTACGAAGTCGCGCGCGGAGCGCGATTCCGGATTCAGGGATTCCGGATTCCGGAGCCAAAGAGCAGTTGAAAGTCCATCGTCGAGAGTCGATAGTCAAACCGCTGCGGGATTCAAGATGGCAGATTCAAGATTCAAGAACAGTCGATGGTTCACAGTCGATAGTCAACAACAGAAAAACCGCGCAAACAAAAAGGGCGGGGATGCGCCCAGGGCGATTCAAGATGGCAGATTCAAGATGCAAGGGCAGTCAATAGTTTATAGCCGAGAGTCGATAGCAGAACAACCGCGCAAACAAAAAGGGCGGGGATGTTCTCCCCGCCCTCAGTTCTTCACTATCGACTGTCAACTATCGACTATCGACTGTCTACTGTTAGCTGTCAGCTAACTCAGTACATTCCCCCGCCCATGCCGCCTCCGGGAGGTCCGGCGTGGCCGCCGCCCTTTTCTTCTTTATCCGGAAATTCGCTGACCAGGGCTTCGGTGGTAAGCATTAACGAAGCGATGGAGGCAGCGTTTTGCAGCGCGGTGCGGGTAACCTTGGTGGGGTCGATGACGCCGGCTTCCACCAGGTCGCCGTAGGTTTCCGACTGGGCGTCGAAGCCGAAGCCGGTGTTGTTATTGTTGCGAACCTTCTCGACCACCACGGCGCCTTCGAACCCGGCGTTGGCGGCGATCAGGCGGAGAGGCTCTTCCAGCGCACGCTTGACGATGTCGATGCCAATCTGTTCGTCGCCCGTGGCCTTCAGTTTTTCCAGTGCGGGGATGGCGCGAACCAAAGCCACTCCACCGCCGGGAACAATGCCTTCCTCAACGGCCGCTTTGGTGGCGTGCATGGCGTCTTCGACGCGAGCTTTCTTTTCCTTCATCTCGGTCTCGGTTGCCGCGCCCACTTTGATCTGGGCGACGCCGCCCACCAGCTTCGCCAACCGCTCCTGCAACTTCTCGCGGTCGTAGTCGGAGGTGGTTTCGTCAATCTGGGTGCGAATCTGCTTCACGCGGCCTTCGATGGCGTTGTGCTTGCCTTCGCCCTCGACGATCGTGGTGTTGTCCTTGTCAACGGTGAGCTTCTTGGCGCGGCCCAGGTCCTCAAGCTTCACGTTCTCGAGCTTGATTCCTAGGTCTTCCGTGATGGCCTTGCCGCCGGTCAGGATGGCGATGTCTTCCAGCATGGCCTTGCGGCGATCGCCGAAGCCCGGAGCCTTGACGGCGCAGACTTGCAACGTGCCGCGCAGCTTGTTCACCACCAGGGTGGCCAGGGCTTCGCCCTCGACTTCCTCGGCGATGATCAACAGGGGCTTGCCGCTCTTGGCAATCTGCTCGAGCAAGGGCAGCAGGTCCTTCATGGAGCTGATCTTCTTTTCGTGGATCAGTACCAGAGCGCTCTCCAGCACCGCTTCCATGCGGTCCGGATCGGTAACGAAATAGGGGGACAGGTAACCGCGGTCAAACTGCATGCCCTCGACCACTTCCAGCGCCGTCTCCATGGTCTTGGCTTCTTCCACGGTAATGACGCCGTCCTTGCCCACCTTCTTCATGGCTTCGGCAATGATGGTGCCGATGGTGTGATCGTTGTTGGCGGAAACCGCGCCCACTTGCGCGATCATGCTGCCCTCGACGGGCTTGGAGAGCTTCTCCAGTTCGCCTTTCACGTGCTTCCTGGAACCGTCCTTCTGGGTTTCGTCATAACCACAGACGGTGCGGACGGCCAACTCGATTCCACGCTTGATGGCCATGGGATTGGCGCCCGCGGCCACTGTCTTGACGCCTTCGCGATAAATCGACTGCGCCAACACCGTCGCCGTGGTGGTGCCGTCACCGGCCACGTCCGAGGTCTTGGACGCCACTTCGCGAACCATCTGCGCGCCCATGTTCTCCAAGGGATCCTTCAGCTCGATCTCCTTGGCCACGGTCACGCCATCCTTGGTGATCAGGGGGGAGCCGAACTTCTTGTCCAGGACCACGTTGCGGCCCTTGGGACCCAGCGTCACCTTGACGGCGTCCGCCAGCTTGTTCACGCCCCGAAGAATCGCCTGGCGGCTATCTTCACCGTGTACAATCTGCTTTGCATTTGCCATTCCTTACCTCCTCCAAATTCTTTAATCGCCTCCCGAATTGGTCCTTCGGGATCGCGGCGTTGAATCATTGATGCTGCCGCGGCGGGTTGCTTTATAAGCTGGGGAGCAGTCCGCGCGGCTCATACACGGTGCCTTACTTCTTGCCGGCAGCCGCCTTCGCGCCTTCAATCACGCCCAGCACTTCGTCTTCGCGCAGGATCAGGTACTCCTGGTCGTCAACCTTGATTTCCGTGCCGGAATATTTGCCGAAAAGAATGCGATCGCCCGCCTTCACGTCCAAGGGGATCACTTTGCCGTCTTCCGTCTTCTTGCCATTGCCCGCGGCTATCACTTCGCCCTCCTGCGGCTTCTCCTTCGCCGAATCGGGGATGATGATCCCGCCCTTGATCGTTTCCTTCTCTTCCACCCGCTTCACTATCAAACGATCATGAAGAGGTCTAACCGTCATAATGAAAGTCTCCTTTCCTCCTCAGATTTGCCCGCCGTCAGAATCGTGGGGCGCTGGTGACTTCCGCTCCCCGTCCGAATCACGGCGGACTCTTAACTACACGCAAATGGTGTGTGTTTCACTGCCACGCGACGATCAAGGGGCACCGTGCTTGGCACTCCTCAACCGCGAGTGCTAATTTAGCCTTTCCGGCGGCAGGTGTCAAGAACTAAATTCGAAGTTGAATCAATGGTTTGGCACTCGACGATGGCGAGTGCCAAAGGCGCTTTGGGCCTTTAACATTGCCGCAATCTTAATTTAACTGATTGAAAACATTATGGATTTGTAGTACGTTGGGTGTTTTAGTGGCGGTTAGGGTCGTATAGACATTATGTCGCTATCGACGTCATTTCGTGGCGGTTCTTTAGCCCAGAGTACTCGATTGTGGCGGAATAACCAAAGTGCCGCTAGGCTGGGAACAGCACCATTGAGCATCTTTACCTATGTGGCATTCGCTTGCCTGCTGATGTCGCCGGTCAACAGTCGGGCACAGCAGGAGGAGGGACCAGAGCCTCCTCCGCTTCAGACACCCGCCAGTCCCATCCAACCGGACGCACTGCTTCCGAAGATCACCGCCGCCGTGCGGGGCGTCATCCATTCCGACGCCGTCGCTGTGGCCAAGGCGCTCGGCGTTGACCAAGGGCAATCGGCGACGGGAGTTGCGTCCAACACGCTCACCCCGATCGGCGATTTGGACGGCGATGGCGTGGCCGAGTTGCTCTTGCGGTGGGCCGCGCCGGAAGCCACCACCGGACCGGATGTGGCCCCGGCCCCTGACTCCTCGCCTTCGTGGTGCGTGTACCTGCTTTCCTGGGACGGTGCGCACTGGAACGCTTCACGCCTGGTCGCGGCCGTTGAGCACTACAGCGCTTCCGTGATTCACCTGGGCCGCCCGCTGGGGCGCGGTCTTGCCATCGTCACCCGCGAAGGCAAATCGGCAATGCCTTACCCCGCCATCTTCCAAGTCGAGAACCACGCCGCCAAACTGCTGTGGGACGCACAGTCGGACGAGAGCCTGTATAAGCCGCTGATGCAAGGCCAAGTGAGCTTCCAGGATCACGCCAACGCCGCTGCGGAGATGGTCGTCACCGGCCGAGCCGACCCGGGGCTGCTGCAGTTCGCGCCGGAGGGACATCGCGGGTTCAAGGTTCGCGCGGTCTATCGCTGGGACGGAAAGAGCTTCACGCCCGCCAAAACCGACTACGCGGCGAACGAGGACTACACGCTCTACCGATTCATCGCGGCGCTGCACCTGCACGATTACCGTTCTGCGTACGCACTGGTCTTGCCGGCGCAATTCCTGCAAGTCGAGTCACCGACGCTGGACGCGTTTCGCCAGTACGTTCAAAATAATCTGGCGGAGTTTCTCCAGGACGAAGTCTTCGAGGCGCCGGAGACCTCCGCAGGCGCTCCGGACCAGCACTTGTTTGTATTGTCCACGCAGGATAAGCGTAACGTTTATCACCCAAGCTTCTCGCGCGATGGTAAATTCCTGCTGACGGGCTTGGTTCGTACCCATGAGGCAGTGGAACAATAGCGCGGAAGTGTGAAGGATGAAGTTTGAAGTATGAAGTACGAAAGCCCTCCCGGTCGGGGGAACTTTTACCCTTTGTCCTTCACCTTTCGGACTCTGACCTGGCCGCTGAACCTATGACTCTTGCTCATGCCATCCTTCTCTTTGTGGCCGCGGTTCTGGCCGGCACGATGAATTCTGTCGCCGGGGGCGGCAGCTTCTTTTCATTCCCCGCCCTGATCTTTACCGGCGTTCTTCCCATACCTGCCAACGCCACGAACACCGTGGCGGTCTGGCCGGGTTCGGTGGCGAGCGTGTTCTCCTACTGGGACCGCCTGCCCAGGTCGGCGCGACTGATGGTTCCCTTGATTACCATCAGCCTGCTCGGAGGAACACTCGGCGCCATTGTGCTGCTGCATACTCCCCAGGCGACCTTCATGACGCTGGTCCCTTACCTGTTCGGAGTGGCCACGCTGCTGTTCGCGTTCGGCAAGCGGCTGACCGGCAAGCTCGGGCGAGTGATCAAGCGGCGCGGTCCCCCATCGTGGCGGGCTATCGTGGGCCTCACCTTGGTGCAGTTCTTCATTGCCATTTATGGCGGATTTTTCGGCGGCGGCATGGGCATCCTGATGCTCGCAATGCTGGAGATGATCCACCTCGAAGACATTCATGCTATGAACGGCCTGAAAGCCGTACTGGGCGTCGCCATCAACGGTGCGGCGGTGGTGACGTTTATTGCGGCGAAACAAGTGGTGTGGCCCCAGGGGATTCTGATGATCGTTGGCGCCGTGGCGGGAGGATATGGCGGCGCCCATGTTGCGCAGAAACTCGATCCCCGCTGGGTGCGCGCGCTGGTGATTGGCGTCGGCGCAGGGATGACCGTCTACTTCTTATGGCGATACTGACGCGAGCGCGGTCAGCGTGAGGAAGAGCCATGAGAGGTCGTCCGGTGTCGCGGCTCGGTCGCTTGCCGTCAAGGGCTGGAAGTGACGGATGTAATTCTGACGCGGGATTTGATAGAAGCCCATGCCGCAATCCCGCGCCTCCTTCAGCGCTCGTGCGTTGTCCCAGTTATCGTGATCAATCCGATAAGCGGCGATGGCGCTCCCCGTGCGGTCCTCTCCAAACCGGCAGTGAACAAAGACGGCGCCACTCTTGGAATCTTCGAGGAGCGCAAGGATCTTGGCGATCTGCGGCTTCGTCGGCGGCACGAGGCCGGGCATGGGCACGTTCACGTACCGCATGCCGAGCGAAGCGACAAGCTTCGCTTCGCGGGCAGAGCGACTCCCGTTCTCTCGAAGATCCACAATGGTATTGACGCCAATCGTGGCCAGATAGCTGAACCCGTCGGTGGTCGGTTGGGCTCCGCGATAGACGTGGCCATTGACTTCGTGGAAGTTCTTGATCCCCTGCACGGGCGGCCCGGCCAGCGCGGGCAGACTGAAGAATAATACGGCGAGAAAACTCCGGCACAGCGACGACATATGGGTTGGCACCCTGACATCAATACTTTATCTGGCCTTGGTTTGATTCGCCAAGCCCTATTCAGGTTGTAGAAGGACCCCCGTGTTTCGTCTTACCCATGTGCGCGACGTGCCGTGCGCTTCGGTACGGTGCGCCCGCGCCGCGCCTCCTAAGTGCGAATGAAAAGGGTCCTTCGTCCCGATGAACTGCATCGGGACTCAGGATGACAGCTTAGTTAGAGGGATTCCGATGTGCCGCGAAGGCGCGGGCGAGGCGGGGATGAGTGGAAGCTGCCGCCTCAAGCTGGGCGGTGATTTCCGGCGGCGGCAGAGCTTGAAATATTGCCTTGATGGCGTCCTCGGCTTCAGGAGAATTCGTGCGCACCAGGTCGAGCAGGAAATCGAATCCCGCCGGCTGACGTGTGAGGCCGATGGCGGAAAGCAGGACGCCGCGAAACCATGGGTCGTGTTCCGGAAGAAATCGGTCGTGGAGGGCGGCAAAGGCTTCCGGCGAACGACTGGCGGCAATTGCCAGGGCCGCCTCCGCCGCGGCGTCATCGGCGGCGGCGAGGAAGCGGCTGAGCCAGGGAATGGCGGCCGTGCCTTCAATGCCCATGATGCCGTTGTAGCAGCCGCCCAAGACCTCCGGTTCGTCGTTGCCTACGGCGGCCCGCAAGCGCAACAGGAGAGCGGCGGCGGGAGAACCCACCTGCTCGACGGCGCGGGCTGCCTCCATGCGCACGGACTTTTCCTTGTCGGCAAAGAGCTCAAGCAGATGCGCGAGCAGATCGTTCTCGGGAAGACTGCGGCACGGCACTAGCGCCAGGGCGCACGTGGCCCGCAGCGTGGCGGCGGTGTCCGCATGGCCGCCCCAGATCGGCTCAAGCTGAATGTGGCGCATGCCGCGAAGGTAGACGGCCGGCTCCTGATAGTCGAGCGCCGCCAGCGCATGGCTGATGGCGTTCTTCGCCCAGCACTGAGGATCAGTTTTGACGGGGTCGTCGAAATATCGCTCGAAGGCGGCCAGCAACTCGGGAATCAATTCCGCCACGCGCAACTCGCGCACCAAGTCCGCCGCCTTGGCCGCGATGTAATTGCTCCGATGGCCAAGCGCCTTGCGCAGCGGCGCGACTGCCGCCTCCAGCGGCTGGTGACGGAGCTTCTCCAATTCGGCGAGTTGCTCTTCAAACTTGCGCTTGCCAGTCATGGGGGATGCTTACCGCGGCAACTTTGCTGCGTCGCCGGTGATTTTGAGCTGAGTCTGCACGCCTGCCGTCGTCTCGGCGGGTTGGGCGCCGCCCACGAACACCGCGTATTCGCCCGGCGCGATGAGGTGTTCGCCCTGCTCGTTGACCATGCTCAAATCACGGGGCGCGAGCGAGTAGCTCAAATGGCGTGTTTCTCCCGGCGCCAAATGGACGCGAGTGAATCCTCGCAAGGCCAACAGCGGCGCACCGGCCACGGCCGGGAACTTGAGGTACAACTCCGCCACTTCGTCACCGGCGATTTTCGAAGTATTGCGGACGTCAACCTGTACGGTAAGGGGCGCGCCGGCCTTAACAGACGCGGACGAGAGCTTCAGGTTGCTGTACGCAAACGTCGAGTAGCTCAAACCATAGCCAAAACCGTAGAGCGGCTTGCCGTCAAAATACCGGTACGTGCGGTGCGCCATGGAGTAGTCCTGGAAGGGAGGCAGTTGGTCGAGGGAAGCGTAAAACGTGACCGGCAGGCGCCCGCCGGGATTATTGAGTCCTGCCAGCGTCTCGGCCAGCGCCGTGCCGCCCGCTTCGCCGGAGTACCACGCCTCCAACACCGCCGCGGCGTGTTCCTGCGCCCAATTCACGGCCACGGCGCTGCCGCTCATCACGACGACCACGAGCGGCTTGCCCGTCGCCGCCAGCGCTTCCAGCAATTGTTGCTGCGCCGCAGGCAGGCCAATGTCCGTGCGGTCGCCGCCGTCGAATCCGGGCACCTCGATGGGCATCTCTTCGCCCTCGAGGTTCGGCGAAAGCCCCACGACGGCCACGACGGCATCAGCTTGCTGCGCCACTTGCACGGCTTCGTTGCGCAGCACGTCCAGCGGCGGCCGCCAGTTCAGCGTAATTCCCGCCGCATAGTGCGGAGAATCGTGCGTGTATTCGAGGCGAAAATCGTGGGGGCGTGTGTCGTCAAAGTGAGCCGAAAAAGTTGTCGTGGGATTCTTCATTCCGTGCCAGCCAGTGGCAGTGGCCAGCACTGGCTTGCCGTCCAAATAGACCTGTACGGTTTCCCGGTCATCGCAGGGCCAACAACCCGGTGTGTGGAAACCGAAAGTGTAATCGCCGGGCCCCGGCGGCGTTAGTGTGCCGGTCCAACGGACGCCGAAGGTTTTCTTGGAGACTCCCACGGCGGGCGATGCCGCGTCCCAATCAAATTGAATCTGCGAATCCACGCGCGTTACCACGGGCTTACCGGAAAGGTTGGTATTTGAGAAATACTCACCTTTCAAGCCGGAGCTGGCGCTTCCCCCCGCTTGATGAAAGACGGTGTAGGGCACGGGCGCCGGCAACTGCTCAACGAACGACGAACCTTGGGCATACAGCACGTTGGCCTTGCCGGCGAAGATTTTGCGGATGCCATCCAGGGGATAGACCGGGTAGGACGGAGTGCCGTTGTAATTTCCCTCCAGCGCCAGCAATGACTCCGCGTTGGGGCCAATCACTGCAAGTGTTTTCACCGTGGGCTTCAGAGGGAGGACGCCATTATTTTTCAACAACACAATCGACTCGCGAGCTGCGCGCAGAGCCAGTTGTCGGTGCGCGGCGGAGTCGTCTTCCGCATAGGGAATCTGGTTAAAGGCCACGGCCGCGGGCGGATCGAACATCCCCATTCGGAACCGCGCCGTGAAGAGGCGCTTCACCGCCGTGTCAATCGCGCTCTCCTGGATCAAGCCATCGCGCACGGCCTGCGGAAGTGCTATATACTCCTCCCCACAAGTGGTATCCGTCCCAGCCTGGACCGCGACGGCCGAGGCGTGCTCATTGTCGGGAGTGAATTTGTGGCCGGCAGTGATGTCGCCCACGGCGCCGCAATCGGAGGTTACGTAGCCGTGGAACTTCCAGTCGTCGCGCAGCGTCTGCTGGAGAAGAAACTTGCTGGCACACGCCGGCGCGCCGTCCACGGCGTTGTAAGCGCACATCACGGAATCCGCGTGGCCTTCCACCACCGTGGCGCGGAAGGCGGGAAGGTAGGTATCTTCCAGGTCGTGAGGCGATGCGTCAACGTTGAAGCCGTGCCGCATTTTCTCCGGACCGCTGTGCACCGCGTAGTGCTTGGGCGTGGCGATGGCCTTGAAGTATTTGGGGTCGTTGCCCTGCACTCCCGTCACAAAGGCCACACCCAGCTTGGCCGTGAGGAAGGGATCTTCGCCCAGGGTTTCCTGGCCGCGGCCCCAGCGCGGATCGCGGAAGATGTTGATGTTGGGCGACCAGAAATCCAGACCGAAGTAAATGCTGTGGTTTCCCTCGCGCTGCGCCTGGTTGTACTTGGCCCGAGCCTCGGTGGCAATGGTTTCACCCTCGAGATGAATCAGGCTGGAATCCCAGGTGGCCGCCATGCCGATCGCCTGCGGGAAAACCGTGGCGAAGCCGGAACGCGCCACGCCGTGCAAAGCCTCGCTCCACCAGTCGTAGGAGGGAACTCCGAGGCGTGGGATGGCCGGCGCCGTGTGCTGCATTTGCCGGACCTTCTCCTCCAGAGTCATGCGGGAGACGAGATCGTCCACGCGTTTCTCGATCGGAAGGGAAGTGTCCAAATAAGCAGGAGAGGGCGCCGCGGGCTTGTTTTGGGCAACGGCGGGCAACCCGAGCCCCAAAGTGACGATAATGGCTAACAGCACTCGCACGGCATATGAGTCCTGTGGTTGATGGCGGATGTCGTTCATGGGATTCACTCCTTCAGAAAGTTGCCGTCATAGTGGCCGAATTAACCGCGACGCGTCAACCGGAAAAGACGCCGGCATTTCAGGCGAAAACAGCATCGCGCTGGACGAACGTTCCGAGAGCATGATAGAAGTTACGCCGAGTGCGCGGCGGCGAAAGCACCCGCTTGATTCTTTCATACACCTCGGATAGGGAGACGCAGATGGATTGCGCTGATAAAGCGAATAAGTCGCGAATACGTTCGTTGAACGTACTCGCTCGGTACCGGGCACGGTTTCTCACCTGTCTGGTTGTCCTATTCGGTTTCATGTTGCCGCAGCCCGCGCTCACCGCTGACCGCATCGAAGTTAAAACGCTCTCGTCGCGGCCTGACATGGTGAGCGGAGGAGGCGTGCTGGTGCAAGTCACCGGTCCGGCCGAACTGCTCGCGAAAAAGCTCTCCGTCGTGATTAACGGCCGCGACGTGACCAGCGCTTTCCGTGTCAGCCCCCTCACCCAGACACTGGTTGGCCGTGTTGAAGGGCTGGAGCTGGGGAAAAACACCTTGGAGGTCAAAACCGGTCGCAAGGTTCGGGCGCGGCTGGAAATCGTCAATCATCCCATCACCGGGCCGATGTTTTCCGGTCCCCACCAGACTCCCTTCATCTGCCAGACGGAGTCGATGGGATTGGGCCCGGCGCTCGACGCTGATTGCAGCGCGAAGACGCAAGTAACCTATGTTTATAAGTCCACCCAACCGGCGTCTCCGGCGGACCGTGCGGCGAAGCGCAACCCCGATGATCCTCCCCGCGGATTCAAGCGCTACGACCCGTCCGGCCCGGCTCCTGACGACGTCGCGGAAGTGACCACCACTCAAGGAAAGAAGGTCAAGTACATCGTGCGCCGGGAGGTGGGTACCATCAATCGCGCCATTTATGAAATCGCCTTCCTGCACGAGCCCGGAACGCCACTGCCCGACCCTTGGACGGACACTCCGGGCTGGAATCGCCGCCTGGTTTACAGCTTCGGAGGCGGCTGCAATGCGGGCTACCGGCAGGGGCGTCCACCGGAAGCTGTGGACGGGATGTTCCTTTCGCAGGGCTACGCGCACGCCACGTCGTCGCTTAACGTCTTTGGCAATAATTGCGATCAGGTTATCTCGGCAGAAACGCTGGCGATGGTGAAGGAGCATTTCATCAAGCGATTTGGCGTGCCGGTGCACACCATCGGCTGGGGCGGTTCGGGCGGATCGATGCAACAGCACCTCATCGGCCAAAACTATCCCGGCCTGCTGGACGGCATTATCCCCAGCATGAGCTACCCTGACATCATCACGGTGGTGCCGGGCGTCGTGGATTGCACGCTGATGGCGCACGCCCTCGACAACGTGACCCAGCCCTGGACAGAGGAGCAGAAAACGGCAGCGTCGGGTTTTTCAACCTGGCAGGCCTGCTCGAAGGATTCGCGCGGCAATTCGTGGATCAAGACGCATTTTTCTCCGGACCTCAACCGGCCCATGACGTGCGATTCGAGTATTTCCCACTCATTGGTGTACGATCCCGTGTCGAACCCGAAGGGCGCGCGCTGCGACGTTTATGACAATGAAGCCAACGTTTTCGGACGCGACCCCAAGACGGGATTTGCCCGTCGCCCACTGGACAACATCGGGGTTCAATATGGGCTGGTGGCCTTCAATAGCGGAACCATCACGGCGGAGCAATTCGTGGAGTTGAATGAGAAGATGGGTGGCTACGATGACGACGGAAAGATTGTGGCCGCGCGCATGACCGGCGATCCAGAAGCGCTCCGCGTGGCTTACCAGACGGGCCAAGTGGATCAGGGAGCGGCTGGATTGGCCTCCATCCCGATCATCGATATCCGCGCCTATGTGGATAACGTCCCGGATATTCACGACGAATATCGGTCGTTTGTCACCCGTGCCCGGCTCGAAGCCGCGAACGGCAGCGCCGACAATCAGGTGATTCTTACGTTTCCCTTCGTTCTTCGTCCTGGCCAAAATCTGCGCACCACATTCGCGGACGAGTTGAAGACCCTTGTGCCCTCGATGGATCGATGGCTCGACAACATTGCCAAAGACCGCTCTTCGCGCAGCGCGCTGGAGAAGATTGTTGCCGCCAAGCCCGAGAGCGTTGCGGATGGTTGCTGGTCTGACGATGGTGAGCGGATTGTTGAGGCGCGAACTTACAACGGCCCCGGCCGGTGCAACCAATTGTTTCCGCCGCACGGTGATCCGCGAATCGCCGCCGGGCAGCCACTCACGGAAGACATCCTGAAGTGTGCGTTGAAGCCCGTGGAGGCCAAGGATTATGTGCACCCGTTGACGGAAGACCTACTGGCGCGTTTAAAGGTGATCTTCCCGCACGGCGTGTGCGATTATACCCGTCCGGGGATTGGCCAGTCGCCGCCGGAGGGAAGTTGGCACAAGTACTGAGGCCGGCGTCGTTGTGTCGGGTAACGCAGGGCGGCCCAAGAAATACTCAGAGGAGAAAACTCGTGAAACATGCCCGTCAGATCGGAACGGCGTGGTTGGTGCCCGCGATGAGCGCCCTTGTACTCTTCGCGTTGCTGATTTTGACGTGGCGGCGTGAAGCACGCTGCGAGCCCGCCCCGCCTAATGACTTTGCCGGATTTTCTGCTCTTAGCCCGATCGATGCTCACGCCCATCTGTTCGCCAATAATGCCGCCGCTGTGGCCCTGCTGAAAAGACTGAACGTTCACATTCTTAACATCTGTGTGGTAGTTCAGCATGGCCGTGGCTACGATGAGGCCGCGCCGCTCAACCGGACGGCGCGCGAATACCGGCATAATTCCGAAGGTCACGAGGCGTGGTGCTCCACCTTCGACCCGCAGGATTTCGAAAAGCCCGGATTCGCGGACCACTCGATCCAGATTCTCAATGAAACCTTTGCCCAGGGCGCCGTCGCGGTCAAGATCTGGAAGGCGATCGGCATGGATTTGAAAAAACGCGATGGATCCTACCTGATGGCCGACGATCCGGTGTTCGCCCCGATTTATGCGGATATCGCCGCGCACCACCACACGCTGATTGCGCACCTTGCCGAGCCCACCTCGTGCTGGAACCCGCCCAATCCGAACAGCCCGGACTACAGCTACTATCAGCAGCATCCGGAGTGGTACATGTTCCGGCACCCGGATCATCCTTCGAAGCAGACCATCCTCGCGGCGCGTGACCGCCTGCTTGCGAATAATCCCACGCTGCGAGTGGTGGGCTGCCACTTGGGAAGCATGGAACTGGACGTCGATCAGATCGCGCGGCACTTTGACCGCTACCCGAATTTTGCCGTCGATACCGCGGCGCGCGTCCAGTACCTCATGATGCAATCTCCCGAGAAGGTGCGGGCGTTCCTCACCAAGTACCAGGACCGCGTACTTTACGGGACAGACAACGGTTTGGAGCCCGGCAACGATCCGGCCAGTACGTTGCCACGGTGGGAAGACCGCTATCTTCGCGACTGGCGATACTTCGCGACCGACGAATGGGTGGAGTATCACGGCAAGAAATACCGCGGCCTGGCGTTGCCTCAGCCTATTTTGCGCAAGCTTTATCACGATAATGCGGTGCGGTGGGTGCCGGGAATCCTGCCAGCGCAGTGAAACGGAGCATTGAAAATGAAACTGATCAGAACATTTCTGCTTGTGGTTCTTGTTCTCGCGCTGGCTGTGCCGCTCGGCGCGCAGTCCGCGAACAAGCTGGATTTTCTCACCGACCTTCACGACTACGCCCGCCTGCCCAGCATGTTGAAGGATTATTTGAATGCGCAGGCGTTTGCCCAACTGGAGTTGCGCCGCCAGCAGGTGGCCCGCATTTCGAACCCCGACGAAGTGGCCATGCGCCGCGCGTACTTGCGTGAGGCGATGGTGCGCGATCTCGGCGGATTTCCGGTGCGAACGCCGCTGAATGCGCGCGTCGTCGGCACGCTGGATCGCGACGGGTACAAAATCGAAAAGGTCATTTTCGAAAGCCAGCCGCATTTTTATGTCACGGGCAATCTCTATTTGCCGAAGGTCGGTTCTCCTCCGTATCCCGGCGTGCTTTTCCCGCTGGGACATGAATTGGGGGGCAAGTCAAATGGCGATTGGCAGCAGACGCTGGCCAACTTTGCGCGACGCGGATACGTCTGCTTCGCGTGGGACCCCATCGGCCAGGGCGAACGCGTGCAGCTTTACGATCCCGATCTCGAGCAAAGCAAGATTCCCGCGTCCACCGACGAGCACACGGACATCGGTCTCCAATGCCTGCTGATTGGCGACAACATTGCGCGCTACACCATCTGGGACGGCATGCGCGCGCTGGATTATCTGCTCTCGCGGCCGGAGGTTGACTCGACGCGCATCGCGTGCACGGGAAATTCCGGAGGCGGAACGCACACGGCCTATCTTTCCGCGCTCGACGACCGCATCAAGGTGGCCATGCCCTCGTGCTACATCACTTCCTGGCGGTGGCTGCTGGAAACCATCGGTCCCCAGGACGCCGAACAGTGCATTCCCCCGTGGATCAGCCAGGGATTTGACCATGGGGATTTCGTGCTGGCGTTCTCGCCCAAGCCTTATCTGATTCTCTCGGCGATCCGCGATTTCTTCTCCATCAATGGCGCGCGCGAGACATATCACGAGGAGCAGCACGTTTACGCGGTCATGGGCGCGCCTGACAAGTTGAGTCAATTCGAGGCTGACAACGGACATGGATACTTGCAGCCGCGCCGCGTGGCGGCCTACCAGTGGCTCAGTCGCTGGTTTAAGGGGCAGGAGGACAACACGCCGGAAGTGCCCGTCCAGCCCGTGTCCGAGGAAGGACTGCGATGCACCGCCTCGGGGCAAGTGTTGGTGTCGCTGGGTGGCGAGACGGTCTTTTCCCTGAACCAGAAAAGGTACGAGGGCGTCAAGCCACAGCGGCCCTCGCTGTCCGACCCACAGGCCGTCGCCGCATTTCAGCGCAAGATCTCCGGTGCGGTTCGCCGCCGGGCCGAGCAGATTACCACGCCCCTCGCTGAGCCCAAGCCTTTCGGCGTGATCCAGAAGGAAGGCTACCGAATTGAGAAACTGACCTACGAGAGCGAGCCTGGCATCATTATTCCCAGCCTGCTCTTTGTTCCCTCCAACATTGAGAGCCGTGCGCCTGCGGTCATCTACGTGAACTCGATCGGCAAGTCGGCCGGGGCGGGAGAAATCGAATCCCTGGTGAAAGGCGGTTTTGTGGTCCTTGCCATTGACGCGCGCGGATGGGGAGAAACCGCCGCGAATTCTAGCGAGGACGCAAGATCGTTCAACGAGCTGTTCCCGAACTACAACTTGGCGATGACCGCCATGCTGCTGGGCAAGTCGCTGGTGGCGATGCGCGCCGAAGACATTAGGCGCGGGATTGATCTCCTTGCCCGCCGGCCGGAAGTGGACGGCGAGAAAATATATGGCATGGGAGTGGACTTGGCCACGGTACCTCTTCTGCACGCGGCCGTACTCGATGCGCGGCTGAAAAAGGTCATTCTGGAAGGCGGCTTGGCTTCCTATGACATGATCGAGACCTCTAAAATCCAACATGGCATTGTGGAAAGCGTCATTCCCGGCGTGTTGAAAGACTACGATCTGCCGGATCTGGTGGCCGCACTGGCTCCGCGCCCGACGTGGATCGTCGATGCTCGTGACCCGCTGGGATATCGCGCGGGAATCGTCAAGGTGCGGGGGCAATATGCCGCTGCGGCAGACGCTTTCAACGCCTTGGCTGCAAAGGACGCACTCCACATTGAAGTAACCGAACCAAAAGAGGAATTCGACATTACGTATCGAGGCTTGAAATGAAGCGTTGCTTTTGCCGCAATTGAAAACTTACCGGGAGGGTACCATGCCACGTCAACGCAAGGCCTGGGGAATGGTGTTGATCGCCATCGGTGCTTTCATCGCGCTTGCCTTGAGTGCAGGCATGCTCCCGTTGGCCTCGCCGCCGCCCGCTCAATCCGACAGACCTCGCCCATCGTGGCTGCACACCATGCCGATTGTGACGGTGTCGAACCACGATAGCATGCCCATCTTTCGCCGGCGCGTGGGCGGAAACCCCACCTGGCAGGAAGAGGACTACGAAAAGGAGCACACGCCTGAGGCCATCGACAAGCTCAAGGAACTCGGCGTGACCGTGGTCATCATCCACTTCTACAAGGGATTCGGACTGGAGGCGGAAAAGGAGCACCGCGAAAAAGGCATGAAACTCGCCGCGCTGGTGAAGAGCAAGGGTTTAAAGGTGGGCGTTTATGTGGGCAGCACCATCGCCTATGAAACCTTTTTGCTCGAGAAGCCAGAGGCGGAGGACTGGTTTGTCCCCGATTTTATGGGCCGGCCCGTTATCTACGATAGTCAAACGTTTCGCAAGCGCGTCTACTTCATGCACCCCGGTTACCGCGAGTACATGCGCCGCGTGTTGAAAACGGCGGAAGACGACTACCACGCGGACCTGATTCACTTTGACAACACCAGCATGCAGGCGCAGCCGCCGATTTTCCAGCACCCGCTGGCCGTCGAGCAGTTTCGCGACTTCCTGCGCGAAAAGTATTCCCCCGAGGAATTGAAGCAGCGACTGGGATTCTCCGACGTACGTTACGTGCTGCCGCCGCGTTACGACAGGCCGCTGGGTGCGATTGACGATCCGCTGTTTCAGGAGTGGGCGGACTTTCGCTGCACCATGCTGACGCGCTATTACACGGAGATGGAGGCCCTCCTGCGCCAGCAGAATCCTGACGTAGCGGTGGAGACCAACCCACACATGGGAATTTCCGGCCGCAACACCATCTGGGACGAAGGCGTGGACTATCCCCGCCTGCTCTCACATCTGGATGCAGTGTGGACGGAAGAGGGCGATCCCGCGGGCGTCACCGACCAGGGCATCATGGTCAATCGCATTCGCACCTTCAAGATGACCAACACGCTGCACAACACGCTGTTCGTCGCTTCCGGCGGATCGGACGGCAACACTTTGCAGATGGCCGAGGCGCTGGCGTTCGGCCGCCAGTGCATAGGCGACGTAGGCGGAGTGCTGGCCGGCTACGACCTGCCGCAGGACCAGCGCCGCTACTTGAAGTTCTTTCACGGCAATTTCGATTACTATCGTGACATCGACAACATTGCAGACGTCGCCGTGCTTCACTCTTATGCCACCATGGGCTTCAACAACGATCGCCCGGCCGTCAGCACCATGCTCTTTGAGCAGTCGCTGATACAAGGCAAAGTGCCTTTTGACATCATCTTCGACGACAATCTCAAGGACCTTTCCAAGTATCATGTGTTAGCCCTGACCGATCAGGAATGCCTGAGCGACGAGCAGATGGACCTGGTCCGGCAATTTGTGCGCGGTGGCGGCGGGCTGGTGGTGAGTGAACACACGTCGTTGTACACGCCCTGGAGGCAGCGAAGGCGCAACTTTGGGCTCAAAGATTTGATTGGCTTGGACGCTCCGCCCTGGCGCGGCAGCTATGAGCCCGAGCCGATTTTGAAAACCAGCACCCACAACAGGTTCGGAAGCGGCCGGGTGGTGTACATTCCGGAAGTGAAGGCGGTCATTGCCAAGCCTCACGGCGAGCCCATGACTAGCGAGTACTGGAAGCTTCCCGCCAATTGGAAGGAACTGAATGATTCGGTAAAGTGGGCAGCGGGTGGGCAGCTTTCCATGGAGGTCACCGCTCCCACCACCGTGGCGGCGGAGCTTGTTGAACAGCGACAAGGCAAGCGCCTGATGGTCCACCTGGTGAACTACAATGTTGCCAAAGTCCCGGCGGTGACGGGCATTCAGGTCAGCCTGCAATTGGCGCCTAAGCAAAAAGTGCGCAAGGCGTTTCTGCTCTCACCGGAACAAGAAGGCACGCGGTCGCTGATGGTGACGGAACAGAACGGCCGCGCCTTGATCACTGTACCGGAGCTGCGAACCTATGCGCTGGCGGTGGTGCAGACGGAATAAATTCCCGTGGCGAGGAGTACGATGATCCGACGACAATTCCTGCAATGGGCCGGCGCTTTGCCGCTCGCCTCCGCCCTGCGTCTGCCACTGGCGGCGGGGCAGGCGAATGAGTCCAGAGTTCACTCCTATAGCGACGACTATCCCGACATGCTGGTGACTTACATCGAATCCAAGAGCAACGCGCTGGCGGCGAAGTGGGACAAGGTGCGAAGCGAGATCCACACCGCCGCGGACCTGGAAAATCGCAATCGTTTTGTGCGGGAAAAGATTCGCGAGATGCTGTGCGGTTTCCCGGAGCGCAATCCGCTGGGTCCTGTCGTAACCAAGGTGCAGCAACGGCCTGGTTATCGCGTCGAGAACGTCATGTTCCAGAGCCGCCCGAACTTTTGGGTGACGGCGAACCTTTATGTGCCCACCTCCGGCACCGGACCCTTTCCGGGAATCATCTCTCCCTGCGGACACTACGCGCCGGCGCGCACGTATGAGGCCTACCAGTATCTCTACCAGGACCTGGTGAGAAGCGGCTTTGTGGTGCTTGCCTACGATCCCATCGGGCAGGGCGAACGGCGGCAGTTCTGGAATCCGCAGACCAATGTCAATGAAATCGGCGGATCGCCCACGTGGGAGCACGACATGCCCGGCCACCTGCTCTTTCTGCTGGGCGAGAACCTGACGGAGTATCGGGTTTGGGACGGCATGCGCGCCATCGATTACCTGGAGACGCGCCCGGAGGTGGACGCGGAGCGCATCGGCTGCACGGGCCACTCCGGCGGCGGCACGCTAACCCTCTACATCTCCTCCATCGATGAACGTGTGCAGTGTGCGGTGATGAACGAGGGCGGGTCGGGGCGGCGCTGGCCGATGCACCTTGGACCCGGCGACGAGATTGGCACCGGCGACGCGGAGCAGCATTTCTTTCCTGCCGGGATTTACGGCATCGATATGTACGACACCCGCATGGCCATTGCTCCACGGCCCGCGCTGTCCACTATCGAGCACTACTCGCCCAATTTCGACACCGAAACCGAGCGCATACGTGCCGGTTATCGGCTGTTGGGAGCGCCGGAGGCTTTCGACACGCTGGAGGCTCTGGACCCGCACGCCCTGACCCCCAAGCTGCGCCTGCGCACCGTCGATTGGTTCTGCCGGTGGTTCTATCAGCGGCCCGGCCCAACTACCGAACCAGCGTTTGTCCCGGAACCACCGGAGTCGCTCGACTGCACGCCCAACGGTTCGCTTCGCTATTCGCAGCAAGGTGAGACGGTCTTCTCTCTCATCTTGAAGAAGGGGGCTGCGCTGCCGCCATCGGGCAAGGCGCCGAGTTCGCGTGCGGAGGTGGATTCTTTCCGCCGCGAGATCGAGGGCCAAATCAAGGATTTGCTCCGGTTCCAGCCTTCGGCCTCAGACCTCAGTGTGAGGGTGTTGGAGACCACGCCGCGCCGCGGTTACCACATCGAGAAGTTGGAATTCCTTTCTGAGCCGGGGATCTATATTCCAACGTGGGTTTTTGTGCCGGACGGGAAGTTCGCACCGGCGCCGGCCATTCTCTACGTTGACGAGGCCGGGAAGGAACAGCAGGGCATGGAATTCGGTTTCTTGGAACAGCTTGTCCGCAAAGGGCACTGTGTGGTCGCGGTGGACGTGCGCGGCGTGGGAAGCACCAAGCCCGCCCATCCCGATATGGACCCGGCCTCGCAATGGACGAATCTGGAAGATGCGCAGACGGCCATGGCGTACTGGCTCTGGGAAATCAACGAGTCACTTCTCGGGATGCGGGTGCTGGACGTGCTCCGAAGCGTCGATTACGTGCTCAGCCGCCCGGACGTTGACCGCCCGGGCGTGCATCTTGTTGGTAGGGGGCAGGGCGCGCTGTGGACGCTCTTCGCGGCGGCGCTGGATTCACGTATATTAGCCACGGTTTGCGATCGCGGTTTGTTGTCTTACCGGTCCCTCACGCAAGTCGATCGGTACGTCTACAGCGCCGATGCCTTTATCCCCGACGTGCTGAATCACTTCGACCTGCCGCAGGTGGCGGCTGCCATTGCACCGCGATCTGTGGCGCTGGTTGCTCCTCTCGATCCCATGAAGAACGCCGTTGATCCGGACTTGGCGCGCTCGGCCTATCAGTGGACGGAAGCTGTCTACAAGGCCGTCGCCGCGGCGGGACGTTTTCGCGTCGCAGGCCCATGCGATGAAGGGGACCGGGCAGAGCGCTATCTGGACCTGCTTTCATGACACTTGAGGTGGTGGTGTGCTGGTGCTGTGCAATATCGTACACTGCCGAAGTTACTGTTCCGTGAATTCCAGCACCTGGTAACTTAAGTCCGCTCTTGCTTTGTAACATGAAATGTCACTCCGTGATCCTGACCCCGCTTTTCAGGGTGAAGGACCCCGGTATTTCGTCTTATCCAGGCGCCGCAGCGTGCTGCGGCCGTCTGCTGCCGCGCCCGGCTTCCTACGTACAATGAAAAGGGTCCTTCGCCCTGAAATGCGGGCTCAGGATGACAGGGCTTTTGGTTTGTGTGAATAACTGGCGACTGTCGAGTGCGGCACGGAGGTGGTGACAGCGCTCGGTCACCCGCTCACCCGAGCACCCGATGGCCCGATGACTCGAGTCCTACACCTGTTCGAGAATCGCAAAGTCGCCCGGGTTCCACGCCAGCGCCATGATGTAAAACTTCTCGCCGATTTTCCTGATCGCGGCGTTGTGGATGTGGACGAAATTCGGCAGCCCCAGATCCTCCTTGATCATGATGGTTGAGACCAGCTTTTCGTTCTCGAGGATGTAGATGGGAGCGCCCTTCTTACTATTGTCCGGGCCTTCCAGCGCCGGGACCACGCTGTATGCGCTGGTCGAGGTAATTGATGTCGCAGGGCAAGCGAACCCGAAGGCATGGCCAGGCCGGAGAGGTAGTGGCCGTAGCGCGAAAAGCGTTCGAAGCGCGAATTCGGCCGGTCCGCCACGTCGAGCCGCACCATCCCCGGCGGTTTGGTGATGCCGTGCCCGGTGCGAAACTTGCCGATGGCGTCGCCCTTGCCGCCCCAGGCCAGATCGTTCCACGCCACCTGGCTGGCGTCGGGCGAAAGGCGGGCTGTGAGCACGTAATCAAGATTGCAATAGCCAGTTGTGACGTAATACAGACCTTCCAAATACTCCACCGCCGTGGGCGCAAAATTCCCGCCGCCCAGAAGATAGTCGTGCACCTCGGGCTGTTCAAAGTTGTCGCTGGCGGTGGGAGCGTCCAGCTTGTTCACCAGCCGCCCATCGAGGGTGGTGGTAAAGATTTTGCCCTCGCCATTGGCGGGAAAGACCAGGAACGGCGTTCCATCCGTGCCGTACCAGATGTTGGTGTCGTGCAGGTTGATCTTGCGCATCTCGTCCGGCGTCTCGACCATGCTGATGGTTTTGAAATCCGAGCTGATCTGGACGATGCCCGCGCCGGGAAGGGCGAAATAGGTTTCGTCGCGTCCGGGGCGGCGGTCAACGGCAAAACCGCCATGCGCATCCTTCAGCACCTTCTGCGCTTCGGGGGGAAGGTGGTCGGCGGTGTACAGCACTTTGAACTTCAAATCCCCCTGGCCGCTGACGCCGGGAGCGCTTTCCGCCATCGCGCCGGCAGCGTCCAGCGATGCCCGGAACGCACGCTTGCTGAATCGCGGCGCGTGATGGTGGGCGTGCAGTGCTGTCATGTTTTGAGTCATGCCTGCCAAACCGACAAGGCCGTACATCATCCGTCTTCGCGAAAGGCTCATGAGCATTTCTCCCCGAAGGAATTTTGTCGTAACCAGATTGCGGAGGTGCGCCCCAACACTGAAGCGGGAATTCGCAGAAGCAATTTCCAGCCGACTGGTAACATACCGCGAACGGCTCGAGATCGCAATGGGCAGTTGAATTTGGTGGTCACCCGCGCTAAGGTGTGCGCCTCGGTGCCGGCTTGGGTCAGTCACGGTGCGCTGGTAGCACTTGCCGCAGCGAGAGAAGCGGTGGGCAAGTTAGAACAACGGATCGGCGAAGAAAGAGGGGAACCATGAAGAGGCGGACATTCCTGCAAGCGGCGGGAGCGGCCGGGTTGGTCCAAGCGGCCAGGGCGGACGGCACGGCGAACTTTTCGACGACGTCGCAAGCCGAAGGGCCGGGTTCGAACCGGGAATCCATCCCCGCGGTTTTGGGTGGTTACAGCAAGGATGAACATCGGCGCCGTCTGGAAAACATCGCTTATGGTGAGCGCGCCATTGCCAAATGCATGCGGAAGCACCTGATCGCTGATTACCTGCCGGGGCAATGCTCTTACAATCTGGGCGAATATCCCTGCCGCCACGTATGGGACCCGGGCGAATGGGACGAGCGTGAACTCGACAATTTGAAGGAGCAGGGCATTCGCCTGATCCAGCTTCACGAAGAATGGAACGACGCCGAGCGCTTGTTCGGAGGGGATAAATTCACTCCGCTGAACCCTGCGGGCTTTCGTCGGTTCGTCGATATGGTCCACCGCCGGGGGATGAAGCTCATTGTCTATGCCTCCAGCGGCTTCTTCGAACGCCGCGACCGCGATTTCCGCCCGGAGTGGGCGCGCAGCCCCGACTTGGTCGAACTCTGGTATCAGTACGCTCACTGCTCGCCGGCCAGTCCGGGCTGGCGGGCCTACCTGCTGCCGCGCCTGGTCGGGATTCTGGACGACTACGGCGTGGACGGTTTCTATAACGACCTCGGCTACGAGAATCTGGCGGGGCGCGGGGTGAAGCCCTCGGCAGATGAGGTTCCGGCAATGGAGGAGGACGAACATCACGATGGCGCCTTGGAGGACCTGCTGGCCTTGATCTACGCCGAGGTGAAGCGCCGGGGCGGAATCGTGAAGGTTCACCACGGTGGAGCCTCGCGCCTCCAGACGGATCGAAAGGTTTACGACTACCTGTGGGTGGGCGAAGGTATTCGCGATGCTGACTCGTTCCGCGAAGCGGTGAAGAATCATCCTCCTTACGTGGTGCCCTGTCTCGACATGAGCCGCGCGACCATTGCTAATGAAAATGAACTATATCTGGGGGCCGTGCCCTACATGCAGTTTCCCCTGCTGCTGGCCGGACGGCCCTTTACCGGTGAGCGGGCCACGATTGCCGGTATCCAGTATCAGCCGGAAGAAAAGGATTTCTGGACGCACCACTGCCGGGAGATTTGGCGGTATTACCAGTCTCACTCCCAGGGGCCGTACAGCTATGGCTGGTGGGATTCGGTACCCGGGCGTCCGGAGGCGCGACCCACCCACGCGCGCTGGCTGAAGCAGTACCTGCCCATGGTGGAGGAAGGCACTTGGGCGTGGCTGGAAATTAGCGATTCCAGCCTCTTCCCGCGGCCCTTGCCGGCGGATGTGGTGGCCTCGGCATTTGCCAATCGTGATCTCTATCTCGTGCTGGGAAACTACCGGCGCGATGCCGCTGAAGTAGTCACAGCGGAAGCATATTGCTCCGCGGAGCAGCCATGCCAGGCACGGACTCGGTGGACGTTGGAAGCCCGCTCACTGCAAATTCTCAAGCGCGCGCGGCAGGCTTAATTTGTCTCGGCTGGGAAAATCGGTTTGCGAAGGCGGGACGAACGGCGAGATGAGGTCCCCCGCGGCATCGAACTCCGCGGCGAAGGGAGCCTCCGACAGGCGCCAGTTTTGGGGCAAGATCACGTCCTCGCGCAGAGCAGGAGAGATGGCAATGCGGTCCAGGCCCAGCGTATTGCGAATCCAAACGCAGCGCTGCCCGGCCGGAGTGGGGCTGCCCACATGGGCCAGGGCGAAGTCGAGCGCGGCGCGGTCCGAAGGCAAGTGCATGGGCATCATCCCGCCGGTCGGGTTCAGCGAACTGCGGATGTTGGCGTAGGTCTTTTGCAGATCGATTTTGCGATACATGCGCTCGTGAATCAGGTCCGCGTGGCCCATGCCAGTGGCATTGCCGCCGCTCACGTCAGTAAGATCTCGAACGTAGACGATGCTGATTTGGGGGCCGCTGCCGGGAGCCATGCCGCGAGCCCGGCCGATGACTTTGGAATCCATTCCCGCGCCGCTGATGTTCTTTCCCATTTCGTCAACAATCAGCACGTCGAGCCGGGAGAAGGGAAGCCGCGGCATCAGGTCGCGCGCCAGGGCGATGGCAGATTCTTCCATCGCGACGATGTCTTTCGGCAACGCCGCCCGCATGTCCGCGATGGCGTGCAGTTCGTTTTCCACCACCCCAACGCCGAACAGAATCTTTCCGCTCTCCAAAATTTTCGCGGAGACGGCGCGGATGGTCGGTTCAAAGCCATACTTCCAGATCTGCTTGTGGCCTTCGCCGGCGCCCTCGCGCTTGCCCAAGCCGATGGCCATCATCTTGAGCATGCCGCTTTCGATGTTGCCGATTAAATCGGAATGCGGCTTCACCCGATTGACCACCACGATGGCGTCCGATTCCCACGCCAGGCGGTCGGCAAACACCGGGAAACCCTGGGGCGTCGCGGCCACTTGCACGGTCTCAATGTTCGAACGGATTTCCACGCCCACACCGGCTTCGGTGATGCCGTAGTCCGCCAGAATCTGGCGCTGGCCCTCCGCCGTTCCACCACCATGGCTGCCCATTGCGGGAAAGACAAACGGTCGCGCGCCCTGTGCCTTCAGCCAGCCGCAGACGGTGCGGACAATTTCCTGCAAGCTGGCGATGCCCCGGCTGCCAACGGCGACGGCAACTTGCTTTCCGCTAAGCTTGTCCGCCGCCAGACCCAATCCGGTTAGACGGACTTGCAACGCCGAAGGCAAATCGCTGATTGCCGGCCGGCTTGGGCCTTTGCGCTCAAGGAAGTGAAAGCAGGACAGCGGAAGATGATTCTGTTCGCGGGTCACAGCACCAACCTAGCGTGGGCGAGGCGGCTTGTCAATATGGCGGGACGCTCAGGCGGCTATGGGGCGGCGGCTTTACGCTGCCGCTTGGCGAGGTAAACTCGCCGCTACATCGCTTTGCCCAGATCTTTGGTCAGAGGCAACGGGTCAGCTCTGCTCCCGGCAAAATTGGCGAAGGTGGGTCCGCAACTGGTCGCGGATGCGCCGGAATTCAGCCAGCCTTTGTTCCTCGGAGCCTTGGACGGCGGCGGGATCTTCCAGGCTCCAGTGAATCCTCTGGGTAGTGGCAGGGAAGACCGGGCAACTTTCCTTCGCGTTGTCGCACACGGTGATGACGTAGTCGAAGTGCTGACCGGCAAACTCTTCGACCGACTTCGAGCGGTGGCCCGAGATGTCAATTCCAACCTCCTGCATGACCGCGATGGCCTCCGGCCGCACGTGGCTTGGATGTGTCCCGGCGCTGAAAACCTCGAAGTCCGGCCCGCCATCGTGGCGGAGCAACCCTTCTGCCATCTGGCTGCGTGCTGAGTTTCCCGTGCAGAGGATCAATACTCGCATGATTGGCCACCTGTTCAAGAGATATGAAACTATACGGCTATGATCGAGCTGAAGCTGCCGGCGAAGACCTCAGTCGGGATAAACCTCTAACTGGACGGCAACCCGCAGCAGCCCAGCCGACGGTGCCGTCGCCACCGACAAGATCTCAACATCCCCATGGTCATACTTACTGAATTGAGAGGGCGAGCTGGCACCTTCGTGAATATGAAAATCGGGTCGCAGTTGGTCGGCCAGCCACTCATTGTATGTCTCGGCCCGGTAATTTGTCTGAAATTCCCAATCCGCGCGTGCAACCCAACCCTGAATTGCTGGCAGATGCTGATCTATTAGGCGCGAGTCGGGGGGAACGGTGCGCTTTTGCAGACGGTCAACTTCCTGTTGTAAGTGCGTGTCCGGGCGGGTCTCCGAAGTACAGCTCGTTTGCGTGCTCCAGGCCGATAGTATGAAGAGAGCCATCAGGGTCCTTAGGTGCATGTTTATCGCTGTCCTCGTGACGGCGCTACGCGCTGGGCTTCTTCGCCCGCACGAGAGCGCTCATGAATTTGCCATCCACCGACGGCGCAATCGCATCCGGGTCAATACCCTTGCTCGAAAGCAGTCCACGCGCGTCCTCCACGTGGTAAACGTAGGTGGGCTGCACGCTGACCCCCTCGAATCCCACTCGGACGAGACTCTCAACGTATTCGTATTCCTCGATCGCCCTAGCCATACACCAGACCCATTGCTGCATTCTCCGCCGAAGTCCGGCGGGAACAGCCTCGCGGACCAGCATGTTCGAGATCGCAAGCCTTCCACCGGGCTTGAGGATCCGAAAGGCTTCCCGCAGCACCCTATCCTTGTTCACAGACAGATTGATGACGCAATCCGAGATGATCACGTCCACCGAGTTCTCGGGCACCGGGATGCTCTCGACTTCACCCCTTAGGAATGCGACGCAATTCATGATGATCAACTCTACCGAGGCCAAGTTGAGCGGAGTGCTTCCGATCGCGCCCGCGAGGAATTCAACGTCAATATCTCCCCTCGATCCGAGGTCGAGCACTACGTCGCCGGCCTTAAGTTCCTCTAGAGCGGGAGTACCGCAACGGAGCACGGCGAGCGGCACTTGTTGCGGAACCTGATGCATCGGGCCACCATCGCAGCGGCCGGAAGAGACGGGGTCAGGGCGACGTTGCGCCGTCAGCGCCGTCCGGTGGAGGGAACTCCCGCCTTTAGCAACGCGCGATGCAGCGCGGCGCTGTTTCCCTTCCACGACCTCCTTGACGCTCTCTATGCTCATTTGTCGTTACTTAAGGTTTATTTTCCCGATGTAATACTCTCAAGCGCGGCCAATCCCTTCACCGCCACTGCAGCGGGTAGCGGCACGTATCCGGCGATGGGAGCGTATCGTTGCCCGTCCTGCAAACACCAACTGAAGAGGTCATGAATCAACTTGGCTTTGGCGGCGTCCGGGTTATTTTTGCGGAGGAGTATCCAACTGTAGGTCACGATGGGGTACGAATCCGGTCCCGAGGGGTCAGGAACAAAAGCACGCAAGTTGTCCGGCAGTTGAGCTCCCGCTAACGCTGCAAGGATGCTCAGTCCCGACGCTTTGACGAACTTGCCTTCTTTGTTCTCGAGTATCGCCGTCTTCAGTTGCAGCTCTTGAGCAAATCCATATTCGACGTAACCAATGGAGCCCTCCGATTGCTGGATCCTGCCGGCCACTCCCTCGTTGCCCGGCGCGCGCATCGCCATCCCCGGCCAATCGACCAGGGTTTCAGCGCCGTACCGGGAGCGCCATTTGTCGCTGATCGCGGCCAGATGATTCGTGAATGCGTAGGTCGTGCCACTCCCGTCCTGGCGCACGACGGTCGTAATGGTAAGGTCGGGAAGCTTGACGCCAGGATTTGACTCGGCGATCAGCTTGTCGTCCCAATTGGTGATCTCCCCAAGGAAAATGCCGGCGTAGGCCTTTCGAGAAAGCTTAAGGTCGCCCTCGAAGCCGGGAAGATTGTAGGCGAGCACGACGCCGCCGGCGGTGATCGGCACCATCAAAACATCCTGGCCGGCAAGGGCGATCTGGGCATCTGACATGGCGGAATCACTGGCGCCAAAATCGACCTTGTCCTCGTCGCTTAACGTTCTTTCCGATGAAACGCCGGACACCCTCGCCGCTGCCCACCACATCGTAGGTGATGTACGTGTTCGGGTTGTCATGTTGAAAGATCGCAAACCATTGCTTGAACAGAATCGAATCAAAGGTGGAGCCGGCGCCCGCTAGAGCGACTGCGCCGACTGGCACTTTGGTTTCCGTGGTCCCGCGGCCCGAGGAGGAACAACTCGTCAAAAAGCTCCCCAGCAAGGCCGCCGTTAGGACTGGCAATACTCTGACACTCGTCGAATACATCATCTTCGTTCGCATATTGCGCCTCCATCTGCCGACAAGAACGCTGCACGCCGTCGTGCCTGGATTAAGGAGCGCTGATCCCCTCATCGCCGCCTCCGATAACCCGGAATTCCAGATTTCCTCCCATGCGATTCGATCCTTACTTGAGCGGCTGACCGTTCGCCGTCAACGGGCGGACAATCAGCCTTCCTTGGCGATGAGTTCGCGGACATGGTTCTCAATCTCATCGCGGACTTGGCGAAATACCGCAAGGTGCTCAGCGGCGGTCCCTTCAGCAGCAGCGGGATCCTGGATGTCCCAATCTAATCGCCAGATGGCGCCCGGAAAGATGGGGCATCTTTCTTTCGCCTTCTTGCATACGGTAATCACATATTGAAACCGCTCGCGGAAGAACTCTGCGGAGTCCTTTGCCCAATGGCTGGAGATATCGATTCCCACCTCTTGCATCACGTGAACGGCGAGTGGATTGAGTTCCGTGGGGGTGGTCCCGGCACTGGTGACTTCAAAACGGTCTCCCGCCATGTGGCGGAGAAAACCTTCCGCCATCTGGCTTCGGCAGGAATTGGCCGTGCAGAGGAATAGGACGCGCATCTTATTCACGTCGGGCTCCTTTCTTTCGCCTGGCCTCCCCAGGCACTATATGCGTATAAGCGAATATACCGGGTGAAAAAAACTACGCCGGACAACAACCTCCGGACTTGTGGACTAATCCCGCGCGCTTCGCATCGTCGGCAATTTCAGGAACATCGTGAAAGCAATTGCCCAAACACTTCAGAAGATTGCGGTGGAAGGCGGACTTGGCGCTTGCCAACCGATAGTGCACCCAAAGGCCGTTCTTTCGTGTTTCCACCAATCCCGCTCTCCTCAGGTAGCTCAAGTGACGCGAAGCAGTCGGCTGAGGGACCCGCAGAACCTTCACCAAGTCTCCCACGCACATCTCTCCACCCGTTAGAAGGCAGAGGATTCGGAGTCGGGTCCGGTCGGAAAATGCCCTGAAAATCAGGTTGACGTGTGCTTTGCTCTTCTCCATATTCGCCCACGCGAATGTATCACACGCAAGCGGACATCGAAAGTTCCAAATTGCCGACCCAAATAGATGGACCGCCATGCCGGTGCCGACTGTCCGGCCCTATCGCGAGACCATGTTGGCCACTGGCACCGGCGTTGGGCTCGGCAATGGAAAATACTTCTGGCAGCGGAGTGAGACTCCAACCAGCCCGATCAACACAGGAACCTCCACGAGCGGCCCGATCACCGCCGCGAATGCCTCTCCTGAGTGAATCCCGAATACGGCGACGGCCACCGCGATGGCCAATTCAAAATTGTTGCTGGCCGCGGTAAAGGAAAGCGTCGCCGTTTTGGAATAATCGGCGCCCGAGCTTCTTGCCCATGTAAAACGAGACGAGGAACATCACCACGAAGTAAATCAACAGGGGCACCGCAATCCGCAATACGTCCAGCGGTAGTTGGACGATGTATTGCCCTTTGAGCGAGAACATCACGACGATCGTGAACAGCAAGGCCACCAGTGTCAGTGGGCTGATCCGGGGAACGAACTTCTTTTCGTACCATTCCCGTCCCCGCGCGCGCACCAGCGTGAATCGGGTGATCATTCCCGCCAGGAAGGGAACGCCAAGGTAGAAAAAGACACTTTGCGCGATCTGCTTCATCGAGACATTCACAATCGTTCCTTTCAAGCCGATCCACGATGGCAGCACGGTGATAAACAGCCAGGCATAGACCGAATAGAAAAGTACTTGGAATACCGAGTTGAAGGCCACCAGTCCGGCCGCATACTCCGTGTCTCCCTTGGCAAGTTCATTCCACACGATCACCATGGCGATGCAGCGCGCCAGGCCGATCATGATGAGACCTACCATGTATTCGGGATAGTGCCGCAAGAAGGTGACGGCCAGGACGAACATGAGGACGGGTCCGATGATCCAGTTCTGAAGCAGGGAAAGCAACAGGACACGCTTGTTGCGGAAGACCTCGCCCAATTCTTCGTACCGGACCTTTGCCAGGGGCGGGTACATCATCAGAATCAGTCCGGCGGCAATGGGAATGGAGGTGGTGCCCACCTGAAATGCTGTGATGGCCTTAACCAGGCCCGGCAGAAAATATCCGCTTCCCACTCCCAGCGCCATGGCCAGGAATATCCAAACCGTGAGATAGCGATCAAGGAACGAAAGCTTACGTGCCACATGCTCTGACATCGAGAGTTGCCTTTCCAAACGTAATTTCGGGACGTGCGTGACTGCCCGATGAGCCGGACCTTTACTCAGGCCGCGCGGTGATTTTGTTTCGCGGCAGGCTTTCTGGCGCGCACAAAAGCACTGATGAACTTGCCGTCCACCAACGGTGCAATCGCATCCACATCGATCCCCTTGCTGGAGAGCAGTTCGCGCGCATCGGCCACGCAATAAGTCCTGGTGGCTTCGACGCTCACGGTTTCGAAGCCGGCCTGACGAAGCTTGGAGAGGTACTCGTTTTCCTCGAGTGCCCCCGCCATGCAGCCCACCCAAAGCTCGACGCTCTTGCGGATTTCGTTAGGGACGTCGCCGCGAACCACAATGTCGGAGACGGCGAACCGCCCGCCGGGCTTGAGCACGCGAAAAGCTTCGAGCAGCACGCGGTCCTTGTCCGCGGAGAGATTGATCACGCAATTGGAAATGATGACATCCACGGAATTATCCGGCAGCGGAATGTTCTCGATCTCGCCGCGAAGGAATTCCACGTTCTCGACGCCGGCCTTGCGCTGGTTCTCTTGCGCCAGCGCCAACATTTCGTCTGTCATGTCCAGGCCATAGGCCTTTCCCGTGGGGCCGACGCGTCTGGCTGAAAGCAGAACGTCAATGCCGCCTCCGGAGCCCAAGTCGAGCACCGTTTCACCCGGCTTCAATTCGGCGAGCGCGGTGGGGTTGCCACAGCCCAAAGAGGCCAGCAAAGCTGCTTCGGGGATTTGGCCGGCTTGGACGGCATCGTAGAGATTGGAGGTAATGGGATCCGGACAGCCCTCCACAGCGGGTGCGGCTCCACAGCAGGAACTTCCTCCCTTGATGACGCGTAGAGCGGCCTGCCCGTACTTTTCCTTCACGACTTCCTTGATGTCGGGTGTACTCATTTGCTTTTCCTTTCCGGACCGCAGTTCGTCGCCGGTCCAATTCCCACCAGTTCATGCGGCTCAATGGCCTTGTTGCGGGTGCAACACTCGGCATACAGAAAATTGATGATTTCCTGCAAGACCTCGGTGTTGGCGGTGTACCACAAGAACGTGCCATCCCGCCGGACTTTGACCAAATCCTCGTTCTTGAGCTTGTCGAGATGATGGGACAAGGTCGAGGCGGGGATTCCCAGCTCATCCTGAATGTCGCCGACGACCAACCCTTGGGGATGTGAGGTCAGAAGAAGCTGCATGATGCGCAGGCGGGGCTCCGCCCCCATGGCGGCGAACATGTCGGCATAACGAGTGACTTGTTCCGTGCTTGGGGTATTTTTCATGGTTCGATTATATTGGAAGTATGGAATAATACAAGAACCATTTTCAATTCGCCCGATAACCCTGCTCTTCAGCGAATTCTCCTTAAAGATTGTGCTTGACAAAGACTTAAGAATATGCTAAAAGCAACTGGTTAAGAGTGGCGGGTTCAGCAGTGGACTCGGGCAACGTCCGGCGGAATGACAGAATGTCAGTAAGAAGCCAAAGCCGCCAAGTTGTTGAAGGCAATATGCTTGTGAGGCGGATTTCGCCCCACCAAAGCCACCACGTTATTGAAAAGAAAGCCGGTTATTGAAACGTTGGGGAAAACCGCCAGTCGGGCATCTTGTCCGCTGCCCTCCATTTTCCTGAGCGCTTCACGTACCTCGCACCATCACATCCCTTTCCCCTATCATCCCCACGCCGCTGAGGGCTGTAGCGGTTCAGGGATATTTAATATTAGATAATTCACGATACATTATGTTATGTCCATGGTTAATGGCATGGGGGCTCTCCGACCAGAAATCCAGTATCTCCTCTCCCGCGTCACCGCGAAATTCCCGTGGACAAATCAACGGGCATATTAGAGACTCGCGTGTTCTGCTCGCGCCGTTCTCTCCCGACGCCGGTCCCGGAGTGGTCTGCCGGTCTTCACAAGGATCGCGACTGCGTCGGAGCGGCCGGATCTGGCGATCGGATATTCCCATGCGACTGCAATGCTGGCACGACCGTCCGAATCAGCTCGCCGCAGTCACCCCGCGGTGGAACCGCCAGCGAAGGAGCAACCTTTGAGCGACCGATGTCTTCATCAAAATATTTCCGTGTGGCATCTTCATCGTCATCGCCGTCAGTCTATTCTCCTCACCTGCTTTCGGCGAGACCCTTTGGCAAATCGGAACGTTCAACTTTACATCTTCCGAATTCAACCACGGGCAGAATGGGCCGCCGTTGTTCGGCCAGCGCTTTCCCCAGGGGGAACTGATTTACGTGGTGGGGAAGAGCACTCCCGAAAAGGACTGGCCCGCCTATCAGCCAGCTTCGCCCCTCGGGAGTGCGGGAGTCGCGGCGCATCCTTACACCATCGAGTTCGATCTCGCCGACATCCCGCGCGGACTCGTGACCCTCAAGGTATCGCTGCTGGTGGAGACGTCGCGCGCACCGCACCTGGGCGTGGAGATCAACGGGCATCGCGCCATCTTCTACCAACGCCCTGAGCCGGACTACAACGGCGGCGACCGCGAATTGGTGGTGAACCCCATCGCTGCCTCGGACACGATCTTGGCGGAGATCAACCCGGCCTTTCTCGTGAAAGGACCGAACAAGCTGGTACTGACCGCCGTGGTCGAGCCGGGAGAAGGAGATCACCCGAGCTATGGCGGCATCTATTACGACGCCATCGCGCTGGAGCACAACCCCGACGCGCGCTTCAATCCCGGCCTGGTCAGCGCGGAAGTGACGCCCACTATCTTTTATGAGCACAAGGGCGACGGGCTCGCCGAACTGGTGGACGTCGCCGTTCGCAGCAATCGCTCGCTGGTGGGCGGTGAAGTGGCGCTGAAGTTAGGCGGGCAGACCTTTACGCACAAACTCGCCAACCGCGATTTCGGCGAAGACGTGGCGGAATTTTCCGTGCCGGATTTTCCGCCGAACAGCGCCGCGGAAGTGACCGCGAAAATCGGCAGCAACACGCAGCGCTTTCCGGTGACGGTCAGCCCCGCCAAGAAGTGGCTGTTGTATGCGGTGCCACACGAACACCTGGACGTCGGCTACTCGGACTTCCAGGCGAAAGTTGCCGAGGTGCAGAGCCGCGCCATCGACGAAGCCATGGAGATGATCAAGACCCATCCGGAATTTCGCTACAGCCCGGATGGCAACTGGTGCGCGGAGGAGTTCCTGGCCGGCCGCACCCCCGCCGAACGCGCGCGCTTTCTGGAAATGATCCGAGACAAGAAGATCTTCATTCCTGCGCAGGAGGCGAGCCTGCTGACGGGCATTACCAGCCTCGAAGTCTTGTTCCGTTCGCTGTACGGCGGCTTCGCGTTCAATCAGAAAAACGGCGGCAACTTTGACTACGCCAACATCACCGACGTGCCTTCCTACTCGTGGTCGTATGCCTCGGTTCTGGCGGACGCAGGCCTGAAGTACTTTGTCGCGGCGAGCGATAACGACAATGGCCCGATTCTCGTTCACGGCCGGCTGAACACGCAGTCGCCCTTCTGGTGGGAAGGCCCCGACGGCCAAAAGATTCTGATGTGGTACGCGCGCTCCTATTTTCAAGTGGCCAGCCTGTTCGGATTGCCGCCCTACCTCCCGGCCGGGCGCGACTCGCTGCCGATCTTCCTGAAACAGTACTCGCGTCCAGATTACAAGTCCGATGCGGCCATCATCTACGGCACGCAGGTGGAGAACACGGATCTTTACCCGCAAGTGGCGGGCATGGTGGCGGACTGGAACCGCCGATACGCGTATCCGAAGATGCAGTTCTCCGGCTTCGCCGAGGCGATGCAGCACATTGCCGGGCAGTTGGGCGACTCCATTCCCACCGTGCGCGGCGATGGCGGGCCGTTCTGGGAATTCGGCAACGCCTCCGACGCGCGCTACGTGGCGATGGAGCGTGCCAACGAGCAGCGCGCGCTTTCGGCGGAGAAGATTTCCACCATCAGCACGCTCACCAGCCCCGTCGTCCAGCCTGACCACCACCGCTTGAACCGCATGTGGCGCGACATGGTGTTGATGGACGAACACACCTGGACGGCCGACCGCGCCGCTTCCGACCCCGGCACGGACGAGGCCAAGGTACAGACCGCAGTGAAGGAACGTTATGCGGACGACGCCCGCCTGGACATTGATTACTTCGTGCGGCGGCACTTGGCGGCCGTCGCCAATTCCATCGACGCACCCCGGGGAACGCTGGTGGTGTTTAATCCCCTCAATTGGCAGCGCAGCAGCCTGGTGGAGTACGACCTGCGCAAGGGCACGTCCTTGGTGGATCTGACCACCAAGAAGGAAGTCCCTTACGAAGTTCTTTCCAGTCGCGACCAGAGTTACCTGCGCATTCGCTTTCTGGCTGAGGATGTGCCGCCCGTGGGATACAGGTGCTATGCCCGCGTTGCCGCCACGGCGGAATCCTCACGCCCACCGCGGCTTGGCGGTGAAGTGCTGGAGAACGCTCACTATCGCATCACGCTCGATCCTGGGAGCGGCGCGGTCCGCAGCATCATCGACAAAGACCTGCACGAGGAGTTGGTCAATACTTCGAGCCCTTACCGGTTTGACCAGTACCTCTACGTGACCGGCGGCGACAAGTTCCCCAACCGCCTACAGGAATTCAGTTCGGCCACACCCATTCCGCCGCTCGATATTGACGCGGCGAACGGCGGCCGCATCGTGTCGATCACCCGGCAGCCGTTCGGCACGGTGGCGAAACTGGAAAGCTCCGCTCTCAACACGCCGAACATCTCAACGGAGATCGTTCTGTTTGATGGCGAGAAGAAGATCCTCTTCACGCACCGCGTGAACAAGTCGGCGTATTACCGCAAGGAGGCGGTGTATTTTGCCTTCCCCTTCCGCATGGAACGACCGCACATTCGCTACGACGCGCAGAACGGATTTATCGATCCGGTCCACGACCAGATGCCGGGGGCAGGAAAGGAATGGTATTCGGTCCAGCACTGGGTGGAAGGCTTTAAGGGGAACACCAGCATCGCCGTTCTGCCGGTCGATGCGCCCCTGATCACCCTGGGCGACATCGTGCGAGGAAAATGGCCGACCGATCTTTACCTCTGGCGTGGCGACATCTTCTCCTACGCGATGAACAACTATTACTTTACCAACTGGCCGGCGGCACAAGGCGGAGACTTCACCTTTCGCTACGTCGTTACCAGTGGACCCGACATGAGCCCGGATTCCCTGAGCCGGCTGGGGCGCGAGGCAACCACGCCGCTGGAGACCGACGAAGTCACCTCCCAGGATAAAGCTGTGCCGCGCCCTGAGCCCCTGCCCGCGGATCAGTCGAGCTTTCTTGCCACGGATCGCTCCAACGTCGTCCTGGTTACGTGGAAGCAAGCCGAGGATGGAGACGGAATGGTTTTGCGTTTTCTGGAAATTGCCGGAGAAGAGGGCGCGGTGAAGGTGCGCATTCCCTTGCTCAACGTTGAGGCCGCGTGGAAATGCAACGCCATGGAGCAAAAGATCAGCGCGCTTTCTGTGTCGCCGCACGGATTTAGTTTTAGCGTGAAGCCGTTCCAGATTGTTACCGTGCGGGTGAAAGGAATGCCAGCCCTGTGAGTTGTGGGTTAGCCGGCCTGGACTTCTTCCTTAACGGCGACCGACTCGACTTGCATCAGCGGGGCGCAAGATTCCCGGCGAATAAGCCGGGTGGGAAGGGTCACGACCTCAGGTTTAACGTCCAGGCGCGAGATCTGCTTCAGGAGCAACTCCGCCATCTGTTTGCCGAGTTGGTCCATAAAGACGCGCACCGAGGTCAGGGGCGGGATAAGCGCCGCCGCCTCGATGGTGTCATTGACGCCAATCACGCTGACGTCAGCGGGAATTTTGAGGCCGTTATCGGAGAGCGCGCGATACGTGCCGCGCGCCGTGGTGTCATCACCGGCAAGAATCGCGGTAATCGCCCGGCCTTCGTTGAGAATTGATTTCGTGGCCAGATAGCCGAGGTCTTCGGCGCTGTCCACGTTTAAGTCACGAATAAGAGGTGTAAGGCCCGCCTCTTCCATAGCCCGGCGATAGCCCTCGCGGCGGCGGGCGAACCAGGTGCGCTGGCAATTGCCGACATACCAGATATCCCGATGTCCCAACGACTGCAAGTAACTCGTTGCTTCCTGAGCGCCGCCGATGTCATCGAAATATACCGCGCTGTATTCATCACTGCGCCAGTCGCCAATAACGTTGTTGCCCAGGCATACGATGGGCATATGCTGGTCGGTCAGTGCGTCGAGGAGGTTCTGGGAGTTCGTGCCGGCGGTAATGACCCCGCGAACCACCCGGCGATTCTGCAAGAGCCGGGGGATGTGCAGCTCCTTCCACGGCAGCTTGGGCGAGTATTGCATCGGGAGAAACAGAACTCCAAAGTCATTCGCGGCGCAGTGGGCCTCCGCGCCCACCATCACGGCAGAGTGAAAAGGATGAAGCACGTTGCGATTGCTGAGCAGATAGGCAACAATACGCGAATCGGTCCTGCGATTCAGATTGAACCCTAACTTCAGAGCGGCTTTGATAACTCGTTCGTGGAGCTTGGGCCGGACGCGCTCACTTCCATTCAGGACGCGCGAGACGGTGGCGTTGCTGAGGCCCGCAGCGCGGGCGACGTCCTGAATCCGTACCTTCGATCGGGTCGCTTTCTTAGTCATTCACAGCCTCTGAGGGGGTTTGAAAACTTGCTGCCCCGGCTTCTTGGACGCACGCTGTCAGAAGTCGTACGGCCTCATCACCGGAAACCGCTATCGGAATTTACGATAACTTTTGAAAATTTTCAAGAATTATTCGCGATCAAGATGATTTCCTGCACGAACTCTTTGCAAAGTGCAAAAAGCCGAACCGGCGCAGGGATGGCGGGAAGCGAACTTCTGCAAGGTGGCGGTACGCCGGGCCGTGCGGTTGAACTCGTTGTTCGCATAGATGACTAAAAGCATTGATTTTTAAGTTGAAATTGCAGTCTGCCGAAACTCTGGGTATGCGAGCTGATAATTTTGACGCGCCGCTGCGACATACGGCAGTTCCCAGGGTGTCATTCAAGGCGCGTGACGGATCGTGTCGGGAGAAAGCGGCGAACAATAAGACCGCAATCGGGACGTGTTTGCAGAATCCCGTGAAATTTTTCTTGACAATAGGATATTGTATCAATATAAATAGCAATCATCTTCGCTGCGTTCCGCCTCCTGCGCCTTTAGGAGCGAGTCGAGGCGTCCGGGAGAAGGAGCTTGAAAGTTAGTCATCGTCGAGGGTCTGGAAACGGGTGGTCTGAATTTCCCTGGAAAATCCTTTTGCGCGCCAGCCTTGGGGGCTGAGATTTGCCATTTGGAGGGTACATCGATGATGAAGAGTAGGTTCTTAGGCGAGAGAGCGGCGAGGACCCGGAGACTTCTGCCGGCGTCGGCGCCTTTTTCCTTTTTGCTGTTAATGCTATTCCTGCTAAGTCTGCCGTCTGTTGCCGGCGCGCAGACCACGGCTGTCGCAGAAGTCAGCGGAACAGTGACGGATGCGAGCGGCGCGGTGATCGCCGGCGCCCAGGTCACCATGACGGAGACCGACAAAGGTGTGGCCCACACCGTCACAACCGACTCCGGCGGCAGGTACACATTCACCGACCTTCCGGTCGGGCCCTACCGGCTGGAAGCGAAAATGGCAGGATTCAAGGATTTTGTTGAATCCGGCATCGTGCTGGTGGTCAACAACAATATTGAAATCAACGTGACCCTGGAGGTCGGCTCCGCCACGCAACGGGTGGAAGTAAAGGCCAACACAACCATGGTCGAGACCAAAGAGACCTCGGTCTCTAACATGGTCGACACGCAGCGCATCGAGGATCTGCCGCTGGACAACCGGCAGCCCACGCAGTTGATTATCACCCTCGGCGCGGCCGTGTACGCCGACTCGGGGGACCTCGGAAGCAAGTCCTTCTGGAGCGCCACCCGGATCTCGGTGGCCGGCGGACAGGGGAACGGCACGGCCTATCTGATGGATGGAGGGGATTACACCGCCCCGATGTCAAACGTCAACATGCCTTTCCCGTTCCCGGACGCTCTTCAGGAGTTCAGCGTCGAGACCAGCGCGGTATCCTCGCGCTTCGGGACGCACCCGGGAGCGACCGTCAACGCGGTCACGAGGTCAGGGTCAAACCAAATCCATGGTGACCTTTTTGAATTCCTCCGCAACGGCGACCTGGACGCGCGCAACTTCTTCGCGAAGACACACGACAGCCTGAGGCGCAACCAGTTCGGCGGAACGATTGGCGGCAAGATCATTACGGACAAGTTGTTTTACTTTGGAGGATATCAGGGCACGCGAAACCGGCTTGTCTCGCCCTCCAATATCACCCATATTCCCACTGCGGCGATGGTCTCCGGGAACTTTACCACGATCGCCTCGGTCGCGTGCGGGAAAGCCGTTACTCTCAAGGCTCCCTTTGGAACCGGCGGCTACGCGACCAACACGATTAACCCCACGCTGTTCGATCCGGTGGCCATGGCGATGATTTCCAAGTATATAGCACCTCTTCAGAGCCAAGCTAGCTCGTGTGGCCAACTCGCTTATAGTATTCCCGTCACAGGGGACTCGAACGAGTACATCGCGCGGATCGACTATGCCCAGAGTTCAAAGAACAATATCTATGGGCGGTATTACGGGCAGGCTTACACGAATCCGCCGGTTTTCACCAATGTCTTGACCACCACGTCGCCGGGGGACCTGGAATTTGCGCAATCGGGCACCATCGGCGACACGTATACGTTCGGCGCCGGAACCCTGAATACCTTCCACATCAGTTACAATCGCGTCCGCAACGATCGCGGGCCAACATCCACTCCCGCCAATTGGACGCTCCTCGGGCAGGCAGCGGGTATTCCCGCGTCACAACTAATGTACAGCGCCGTGCCCAACTTCCTGCTGATTTCAAGTATGAGTGGCGGCTTTGCCACCTTCTGCGGAACCTGCGCCCCAGGGTGGTTCAACGTGAACGACGAGCAGATCGCCGACGACGTGGACCTGATTCGCGGGAGGCATGAAATTTCCTTGGGCTTCAACGTTATCCGAGTCCAAAACGACACCATTTCCGGTTTCGACGAGAATGGGGCGCCGACTTGGAACGGATCGTTTACCGGCCTGGGCATGGGGGATTTCATGGTCGGGGAGATGAGCGACTTCGAGCAAACCAATGCCACGCCCGACGACTTGCGGCAATGGGTCATGAGCTTCTACGCGCAGGACAGCTTCAAGTTCTCCAAGCATCTCACCTTCAACTTCGGTCTGCGCTGGGAGCCGACGTTCGCCGACCCCGACAAATATGGCCGCGGCACTTCCTTCAACGAGACGGCCTTCCTGGCGGGCACGCGCAGCACGAAGGACCCGACGGCGCCTCCGGGATTATTCGTCCCCGGCGATCCGGGAATTCCTCCCGCCAACTGGAATGGGCACCTTGCCAACTTCGGGCCGCGCGCCGGCCTGGTGTGGAATCCGAGCGGCACGGGCCGCGACACCCTCCGCATCGGCGCGGGACTCCTCTACGACTCGCAGGAGACCTGGTTTAACGAGCGCGAAACCACCAATCCTCCTTATGGCAATGCCATCGACGTTGGGTCGACGGGCTTACTCAGCAATCCGTGGGTGGGTTATGCGGGCGGGAAACCCGTTCCCCCAGAAACCCGGAGCCCTGTTCTTCCCCAACTTCGGCGCGTACATCAACTTTCCGATCAATCCTCCCCCCACTTACATGGCGCAGTGGAACGCTACCTATCAGCGGCAGCTCCCGGGCAACTGGGTCGCTTCGATCAGCTATTTGGGCAACGAGACAACCCACATCTGGATCGCCCACGAATCGAATCCCGCGGTATACAATAACCTTGCCTCGTGCGTCCTCGGCGGCGTCACCTACACACCCTGTGCGAGCACCAAGGACACGAACCAGCGGCGTCTGTTCTACACGGCGAACCCGGCCACGGGCATCTACTATGCGAGCGTCAATACCATGGACCCCGGAGCGGTAGCCCGCTACGAAGGCGTCCTCCTATCGGTAACGCATCGCTTGAGCAACAATTACACGGCACTTGCGAATTTCACGGACGCCGAATGTTGGTCTGACTATGACTTTGGCGCCGCCTTGGCAGGATCCACCAATTCCCAGCCGTTCAATCGCCAGGCGGACTGGGGACGGTGCATTTCCGACACCCGCACCAACTTCAATTTATCGCTGGTGGCGCACAGCCCGTGGAACCCCGCCAATCCCTGGGCAGCCCGCGCGCTCCGAGACTGGGAGATTGCGCCGCTGATTCACGCTTCCGGCGGCCAGCCCCTGAACATCACGACCGGCACGGATAACTCGCTCACGGGCCTGGGGAACGATCGCCCCAATTATACGGGCCAAGCCCTCCGTTCGAGCGCTCCAAATTCTTGTCCGACCGCCCCCTGCTTCCAATTCCTCAATCCGGCGGCGTTCACTCCCAATCCCACCGGTACGTACGGGGACGTCGAGCGCAACGGCGTGCGCGGGCCTAACTACTTCGGATTCGACCTCGCACTGGCTCGGAGCCTGAAGGTGAACGAGAGGTTCGGTCTGCAAATCCGCGCCGAGGCGTTCAATATTCTGAACAAGGTGAACTTCTTTGGGCAAACCGTCCCGTCCGGGCTGCCGGTAAGTGCATTCAATGCAGGAACGGTCAGCCAGGCTCTAAATTCTTCGAATTTCGGACAAGCCACTGGCGCCTACGACCCGCGCATCCTTCAGTTCTCCATGAAGGTGCTTTTCTAATGGGCGGTGGCGATGCGGCCTTCGGGCCGCATCGGCGTCGCACAGAATGACGGTACGTTCGGGAACGTTCAAGTGGCAATTGAGTTGCGTGTTTTGCAATGGGTTTTGTTGTTTTACTTCTTGTCTGGCCTTCCATAGTGTCGGGATCGGGTCTTCCAGTGCAGGACCAACAAACTGGAGTTGGCGAGGCGGGGCAGGACGAAACGCGTTCTGCCCCGCTCGCTTTTTGGCGGGGATGCGGTTCGAATTCGTAGCGGCGGGTTCATCTCGCCTGGATTTTGTAGCGGCAAGTTTATCCGTCACCTGACGGACCAAATGGCGGCGTAAAGCCGCCTCTACATTTCGCCGCAGTTATCCCTTGAACTGAACGGTGGGAGAGGCTAACCTTGGCCCGGAATTGTGTGTGGTGCGGCTAAATCTCTCAAGAACTGCGAGACGACGAACACCGATGCGGCCCGAACAATGGAAGCAATTTAAGGCAGCAGCAAAACTACAGCACACGGACGGCGTGCCTCTGGCGCTGATCATCGACAGTCCCTGGCTGCCGGGATATCTGGGCATCAAGCATGTCGATTATTACTTCGATCCGGAGGTTTGGTTTCAATCCAACCTTCGCATCGAGCAGGAGTTTCCAGAAGTCACCGTCTTCCCGTCGTGGTGGGTGGAGTACGGCATGGCGATTGAGCCTTCCGCCACGGGCGGCAGGGTACGGTTCGCGGCGGACCAGACTCCGTCCGAACTGCCAACACTGTTTCATCTGGAAGACTTGGACCAGTTCGCGGAACTCGATCCGCAAAGCGACGGCCTGATGCCCGTAGCTCTGCGGCAATACCGAACCCAGAAGGAGCGCATTTTTGCCGCGGGTTACACCATTCCCGCGGTGGCGGCGCGCGGCCCGCTGGCGCTGGCAGTGTTCCTGCGCGGCCTGACTCCGTTCATGATGGACCTTGTTGACAACGCCGCCGGCGTGCACAAGCTCTTGGCCTACACCACCAACGCCACGGTCCAGTGGCTGAAAGCGCAGGCGCAGGCGGTGGGCGACAGCGTGGAAGGCGTTCTGGTCCTTGATGACATCGTCGGCTTTCTTTCCCGCAAGCACTACCTGGAGTTCGCTCATCCCTACTTGCAACAGGTCTTTGCCAGCTTTCCCACCGATTGGGTAAAGGTGTACCACAACGACGCCCGCGTCGATCCGTTTCTGGAAGATCTGGCCCAAGCGGGATTCGATGTCTTGAACTGGACCCACAAGCTCGATTTTGAGGACGCGCGCCGTCGAACGGGAGGGAAGATCTGTCTGATGGGAAACGTCCCGCCGCTCGACGTGGGCGTGCGGGGTACACCTGAGGATGTCAAGGCGGCGACGCTCAGCCTGCTGCGCCGCGTGGGCAGGGAAGGCGTCGTCGCTTCCCTGGGCGGCGGGGTGAGCCCGGGAATGCCTGGCGAGAATATCCGTGCGATGGCAGAGGCGGTCAGGGAATTCAATTCGCTTTAGGTTTTAAGCGGTCGGAGCGATACCGCTCATTTCGCGAGTGACACCACGCAGCCGCCTGCGACAATCAGAAGTCCCCCGATCAGGATCATGGGTGTGGGCTTCCGATCGAAGGCGAGCCACGAAACCGCTTGTGCCACGACAAAGAAGAAGACCACATATACTCCCAAGAGCCGTCCGAAGTTCCAGGGTGGAGAGTTGACTGCGCACGCGTACAGAGTCAGCACCAAACCTCCAAGCACGACGAATATCACCGTACGCGAGTGGGTCGCGTTGCGCATACCCATTCGCACCAACGCATCCCCGCCGGCTTCCAGGCAGGCCGCGCAGAACAACACCACCATGGCCACGCTGTATCGCAAATAGTTCCCCTTTGAGTGTTTGCCCCTTCCACATAGACATTATACCTTGCGCAAGCCTGCCTTGTGGCGCTGGGCACCCGAATCTTCTCCTTTCATCTCGTCAGACTTTTTCAGTAAACTGCTAAATGGGGCGAGGACAGGTTGAGCGGCTGCGCGTGTGCGGCGTCGGCTCCTCTGAGACCTTCAGAAATCTTCATACTTCACCGGTGGGGTGTTATCCAATATGAAAATTCCGGGGCTTGCGCGGCTGGCGTGGGTTGGCGCGGCGGCGTTCTTGGTGGTGTTGGGAATAAGGGTGGAGGTGGCCAGGGGGACTGGTGTGGAACTGGTAACAGATCTTGCCAGGCCTTTGCCGGGAATGCCTCCGGTGCTGGACCCGCACGACATCTATTCCGCCGACGCGCCCGGCCGGATGAGCCCGGTGGTGAAGCATTATCCCTCGCGCATCTACGTGCCCAACACCGTCAGCAACACGGTGGACGTGATCAATCCGGCTACGTACAAGGTCATTGGACATTTCGCGGTGGGTCGCCAGCCGCAGCACGTTACGCCGTCCTACGACCTCAAGACTCTGTGGGTGCTCAACGACTTGAACGACACGGAAACCAAAATCGACCCTGCCACCGGGAAAAAAGGCAAGACCATTCACGTACTGGATCCTTACAACATGTACTATACGCCCGACGGCAAGTTTGCCATTGTCGTCGCGGAACGCTTGAAGCAGCTCAATTTTCTCAATCCCCAAACGATGAAGCTCAAACACGCTCTGAGTGTGCCCTGCCGGGGCATCGATCATATGGACTTTTCCGCCGACGGCCGCTACCTGATTGCGAGTTGCGAATTCTCCGGGTCGATGCTGAAGGTTGATGTGGCGAAGCAAAGCGTTCTCGGAGAACTGGAACTGCCGCACAGGGGGACGTCGGAGGGCATGAAGCACCACCTCGACGCAGAATATATCAAGGAAGGTGTCGTGGAGGGCCAGGGAATGCCGCAAGACGTCAAGCTCTCGCCGGACGGCAAGATCTTCTACGTGGCGGACATGGCTGCTGATGGCGTGTACGAGATCGATGGTGACGCCTTTAAGGTGATCGGATTCATCCCCACCGGCAAGGGCGCCCACGGCCTTTACACCAGCCGCGACTCGCGCGTGCTCTATGTTTCCAACCGCGGCGAAGGGAGCGTCTCACTGATCAGCTTTGCCGATCGCCGCGTGGTGGCGAAATGGGAGATTCCCGGCGGTGGCACCCCGGACATGGGCGGTGTTTCCGCCGACGGCAAGGTTCTGTGGCTGTCGGGCCGCTATAACTCGGAGGTCTACGCCTTCGATACCGCCGACGGCAAATTGCTGGCCCGCATTAAGGTGGGAAAAGGTCCGCACGGCTTGTGCGTCTACCCGCAGCCCGGCCGCTATTCCCTCGGGCATACCGGCATTTTTCGGTAACCCCGAAGCGCCGGCCGCTTGAATCGTGCAACGATGTGGCGGCATCTCATGGGAGGTAGGGAAACAAAACGTCCAGAGGTGGAAAACCATGGCAGAAGCTCAGCAAGTTTCGCAGTCGCATCACATCCACGACGAATCACTGAAGCAGCTTTTTCACGAGGGTCGCACGTTTGCCTCGTGGCACTCCAAACCTATTCCCACGGAGACGCTGCGGAAAGTTTATGAGTTGGCGAGTCTGGGTCCGACCAGCGCGAACTCCAGCCCCGCGCGCTTCGTGTTCATTGAGAGCGAAGTCGCCAAGGCGCGACTTCTTCCCGCCCTTGCACCTGGTAATGTGGAAAAGACCAAGGCGGCGCCGGTCACCGTGATCGTTGCCTGGGACACGGAATTCTACGAGAAGCTTCCCCACCTATTCCCGCAAGCCGATATGCGTTCCTATTTTGTGGGGAAGCCGGCCTTTATTGATGAGAACGCCCTCCGCAATAGCTCTCTGCAAGGCGGCTACTTCATCATGGCCGCGCGCGCCCTGGGATTGGATTGCGGCCCCATGTCCGGCTTTGACGCCGCGAAAGTGAATGAGGAGTTCTTCCCCGACGGGAAATGGAAAGCGAATTTCCTCTGCAACCTCGGTTACGGCGATCGCAGCAAACTGCATCCCCGCAATCCGCGGTTAAAGTTTGAAGAGGCATGCACGGTGCTCTAAGAGCGGGCAAGGTCCCCGTGCTGGGCCGGAACGAAGTATGACCGTAAATCGTCCTGCTCGGTGGGGACAAGCCGGGGTTGGCATCTCACGATTTCCTCGCATAGTAGGCAAAACCGGCAAGAGCACACGCCAGAGTGAAGAGCAGGACGTAGGATGCCAGGTTCGCCCGGTACACGCCGAGGCGAACTTGCGCGGCGTCGGCGTTCTTCCATATTCGGCGACACACGCGCCTTTCGATCCACACCGAAAGGTAGAAGCACGGTATGAGCAACACGGCCAGGCTGACTGCAATTACCCATATATTGTTGTCCCCTTGATCTTCGATCCACGCACTGCTCATGATGATGGCGACCACGTCGAACAGCGGCCCTTTGGGATTCCAATTGAACTTGTCTGCAACGAGCGCCATGGGAAGCCCGACTGCCATCTGCGCGGCAAACATGACCAGCCACGCCAAGGGAACGCCTACCGCAGTCGAGACGGCGTTGGCAGCAGCGATCCCTTTGAACGCCTCCCGCTCCGACAGGGGTACCCAGCGTCGAATCAGCAAGGCTTCCACAACAATGACCGGGACTAGCGCCAGAATCATCAGTGGCCACGCGATGATAATCATCGGTAAGCCAACGTCCGCGAGCGCGATGACATGAGCGGCGGGCATGAACGTCCTGATGAACCTGAAGGAGCACTTCTTGGCAATGATACCATCAATGGCAAATGAGACCGCTTATTGCCGCTTCACCCAGATCGGACTGGACCACGCCATGGCCACGCGGGTTCGCACCATGCGGACTTGCCGCAGGCGCAGATAGTAGATCGAATCTTCCTTGAACTCCGCGTCGGTGCCCGCCCAGTGGAAATCCGCGTCATCGGGAAAGAGCTTGTGGATCACCATGAATGTCCCGTCCGATTTTCCAAAGCGCAGAATCTCGATAAACTCGATGGCGTCGGTGCCGTGTACCTCCACCTCAAGCTTCGGCGGACCTGAAGCCATGACCCTTCCTCCCATGGGCTCGCCGTTGATGGTGAAGTCCAACAGGATCTTGACCCCCGTTGTGCCGTAGGTGCGGCGATGATAGAGCCCGTCGAAAATCTCCTCGCGCGTCAAGCCCGTTGCCGCCACGGCGGTTCTGCCGAAATGCGGCTGGCCCGGGTGTGCGCGATGGTCGTCGCTGGCCGCCACGGTGCTCAGTTCAAGGCCCTGCATCCAGGCGTCCTGCACAAATTGCGGGCCGGTGACGGATCGGCTGGCTTCGGTGAAAAGGCTGCGCTCAAAGGACAGCGGGCCGCGGGGATCGTATGCCTCGCTCAGGCCGTGGGCGGAGTAAATCTCGATATTCCGATCGATCTCGTCGTTGTGGGGAAACCAGAAAATCGGGCGGGGGAATTTGCCGGTGTGATGAGGGATGGTCAACGCTTCGCCGGCGGTCAACGCGGCCCAGAGTTCCGGCAGAGTCACGTCATCTTCGGCCAGCAACGGTCCGGGTTTGCTGCGGAAGAACACGTTGTGATGGCCGTACGGCGCGCCGAAGGAGCATTCGTAGGCGTGGATGGTGGCGAACTTTCCCGGTTCATAGAACCTGTCGGTCTTGGCCGTGTACTCCTCCCAAACGTGCGGGCCCAGGCCCTGCGTATAGCGTCCCATGTTGGGATTGCTGTGGTCCGTCATGGCGTAGAAATCGAGTCCGGAGACGTGCCGCGCGTAGAGGAAATTGTCGTGGCCCACGCCGTCCCAACTGTAATGCGTATGCGAGTGCAGTTCGCCCCAGTAGGTTTTCAGTTTGGGCTCGGTTTCGTGCACGCGCATCGGATTGCTGAACGCGCGCGTGCCGGTTTGTTCCGGTGCGACTTCGCCGAACGCCGCTTCGCGCTGCGCAATCGGCCGGGGCTTGTCCATGTTCACTTCGTGAATCACTCGCGCTTCGAGGCGCAGAATCCCCGTCGAGGTCGGCACGAACGGAACACTCATCCACCCGTCACTCGCTTGAAAGCGCACGCTGGCAGGCACTTTGGCGGCACCCTTGGTGACGCGCAACTCTACCTCGCCATCGAACGGCGCGGGATTGGCGTTGGCATCGACTGCCGCCAGACCCAGTTCCGCCGGCTTGTCCTTGATGAGCGTCGCTGGTCCCCAGACCATCAGTTCCACTGGCGGCCCGGCGTGCGACACCAGCGTGGGCCGGTTCGGATGCATGCGGAATGTGCCCGTGCCGGCGGAATCCACCGCCAGCATCAGCGCCTCGGGCTGAGTGCGAATCACCGCGGCGCGCATGCCCTTGCTGCCGCCGCTGGCGTCGCCATAAATCACCGTAAGCGTGTCGCCCTCGTGCAGTTCTCCCTCCGTAACCCAGACGCGGACGACGTAGATATAGCGCTCGTAGCGGCCGTCGAGGCCATGACGCGCGTTCTTGACCAGCGACTCGCCCGCCGGTGGCTCATCTTCCACCCACGTCCGCAGCTTCACTCCCGCCCGCGAGCACCGCGCGTTGATGCAGTTCTCGCCGCGCGGGTCGGACGATTGCAGGCGATTGGCGGAGTTGCGAATGCCTGCATGCCACGAGTCGGGCAACTGTACGCGTACGCCGCCGTGTTGGCGAATGCCGTTTGGGCCCACGCGATAGGTCACGCTCCAGGTGCCGAATTCTCCCGCCACGCCCTCTGCGGGTTCTACCGTCACCGCGCCGCCCGAGGTGTCGGGTTCCAACGTTGCGTGGTCGACCGGCCCCTCGTTGGCTGCGGCCTCAGAATTCGCTGGCGGGACGGCGAGCGCGCCCATCGTCCCGGCGCTGAGTTGGAAGAACTTTCGTCGCGAGTGCTTCACATTACCTCCCGATGCAGAGTTTCCACAATGTTCGTGCGTGCAGATTGGAAAAGGCGCTTGCCAAGGCGTTCACCCAAACGCCAATCCGCATGGCCTTGATGTCTGCGCCGCTGTATTGCCGTGATCAAGCCGGAATCGGGATTCTCACACAGAGTTGGGCCAGTCCGCAATCGCTCGTTCGCATTCGCTAGGCAGCGACTGCCGACGGGCGGCGATTTGTCCCACATCTCTAGGCTCATTTTCCGCTTGACACGAGGCTATTTATATGGTATATGAAGAGACGACGGCGGCATCGGGGGTTCGATGCCGCTGCGGTTACTGCCTATGAGAAGTTCCACCTTCCGCCCCATGGGCGGCGCACGAAGACTCCAAAAACAACAAAATGTCATTCGCGGGGATGGGTTCGGGGAAAAAAGATGTTAGTTTTCGACGACCGAAGCTTAGATGTGTATGAAAACACAGGAACTAGTGACAATATGTCATCGAAAAAGGGGGACATTTTCAGCAATTCGGGACCTGGTTGATGTGCATTTTGGTGATTCATGTACGATTTGTGCAGACAAAAACGCCTTGGCAAGAGCCATTTGAGGTGAAATTGCGTTTCGAACCCGCTGCAACACGTCTTTCGCGCCCGCGATCATCCGGTGCCACATCGTCGGCGCGGAGAGTTTGGGTCAATATCGGTGGCGCACGAAGTCAGCGCGTCATGTGATCGTCACCATGGTCAAACTGCCCGAGTCCTCACAGCCGATGATAGCGGCGATGAATCGCGAATTGGCACTTTGGTTGCTCACATCACTAGATTGGCATACAGCCGTAGAAATTAGCTCGGAGGAATTTCATGCGTTCGCTTGAGAGAGTCCGCGCGCTCGTCGCCGGTCAACCGGTCAACCACCTTCCCGTTCAGCCTGTCGTGATGATGTTTGCCGCCAAGCACCTGGGCATTCCCTTCATTGACTATACCCGCGACGGAACCAAGATGGCCGCCGCGCAGAGCAAGTTGGTGCACGACTTTGGCATCGATTGCCTGCTCACCTGTTCCGACCCGGCGCGCGAGGTGATCGACATTGCGGGGGAGGGAAGCATCGGCTGGTATCAGGATCAGGGGCCGGCGATTCGCGAGGAACGCGCCGCCCTGCTCGAGAAATCGCGCCTTAAGACCTTCCGCATCCCCGACCCGTTGGGCGGCGGCCGCATGCACGACCGCATCAAAGGGATTGAGGTGATGCACCAGGAGTTCGGCGGCGAAGTTTCGATTGTCGGGTGGGTGGAAGGCCCTTTGGCGTTGGGTGCCGAACTGCGCGGCCTGTCTCGCGCCATGACGGACTTTATTGACGATCCCGCCTTCATGAACGACCTGCTTGATTTCACGGCGGAAGTGGCCATGGCCTATGCCCCGGCGCAGATTGAGCACGGCGCCGACACCATTGGTATGAGCGACGCCGCCGCCAGCATGATGGGTCCGGATCGCTACCGCGAGTTTCTGTTCCCGCGGCAGTTGCGTGTGGTGGAGTCGATTCGCAAGGCTTACCCGGAGGTCATTATCCGCCTGCACATGTGCGGAAACACTGACGCCTTGATCCCCCAGATGAGGCAATTGCCTGTGCATATCTTCGAGCTGGACTCACCCACCAACCTGGCCGCGGCGCGGGCCATTCTGGGACCGGACCGTGTGATTCTGGGCAACGTGTCGACCATTACCGACATGCTGGAGGGCAGCCCCGATCACGTCTATGCGGCCAGCGCGCGATGCCATCGGACCTGCGGGAAGTCCCACATCGTGGGCACGGGCTGCGAAGTACCGCCCACAACGCCGTCCGAAAACCTGCACGCCATGGTCCGCTACTCGCGCGAGCACCGTCCGGAGGAGTTTGCGTCTGTCGCGGCGGCGTGAGCGGCGACTCGGCGCCCATCCGCACATCCAATCTTGGTAACGAAGGCCACAGAGTGTTCCCCATGAATTCCACCCCATCTAAATTGACACTATCCTCAGGTGTTGCATCCCGCCGAGATTTTCTCCAGACGCTCGTGGCGACCGGCGCGGTCGGCGCATCCGGCTCCAGTTCGGCGAATGCTACCCCCCCGCCTAACGGTGTCGTGCCCGACTCCTCTGACGAAGGGGTGATGTCCCTCGACGCGCTCGGCGGCGACTGGATGCGCATGCGCGACCTGGGCAACAACCCCGCCATCAACAATTTCTGGGGCGCGCTGCAAGTGACGGACAACCTGCTGGCGGTGACAGAGCTTACGTTTCCACCCTTTTCGCAAGGTCAGCACAGCGGCTATCTTCGCATCAACGGCGAGGAATTGAAGGCGGACGAGAGCCGTTGGTACGCCTACCAGATTCTCCGGCGAGCGCGCACGACAGACCTTGAGGTGGAAAGCACCGTCCGCATGGTTTTTGAGAATCGCGGCCTGCTGTTCCGCTTGCGATTCAGAAACCTCCAGAGTTCGGCGCAGCAGGTGGAGGTCAGCGCGGACCTGGACGGGTACATCGCCCGCTACGATTCCGACTGGGCGTTTCGTTTCCCCCGTCCCCATGATCCCGAAGAGTTTGCCGCGGCGCTGGCCGCGGGTGGAAGCACACTGCTGGTCCGGCACGCCAAATCTCCGGCGCGGGTGGCGTTTGGGTTTCGGCATCAGCCCGATCGATTGGAGCCGGTGTGGACTCACGGGCGTGCAACTTGGAAAATCACCGTCAATCCCGGGGAAGAGCGAGCCGTCGACTTCGTCATGGCCGTGGGAAACGGCGATGACGAGGCCCTGACGCTAGCCCGCAAGTGGACCACGGAATTCGAGTCCACCTTCGAAGCTGCCAGGACGCAATGGGAGAAGCGCTACACGGAGGCGTTCGTTCCGGGCAACGGCTATTACTCCGGGAATCTGCCGGTGCTCATGACCTCGGACGAAGCCATGCGGCGCGTCTACTACATGGGCGTCGTCTCGCGGCTGCAATTGCTGCGCACCAACCTGCCCGTTCAACCGCGCATCATCGTGACCGGCGGGCCGCAGTTCGCCGTGACGGTCACGTACTTCTGGGACAACACGCTGCTGCTGATGTCGATGCTCGACCCCGAGATGATGCGGCAGCAATTGAAGCGTTGGCTGGAACTCGACATTTACAAATGGAACGCGCAGGACTGCCTGAGCGGCGAGGGTCGCGGGCGTTGGTACTCCGCCAATAATCTCTCCGTGTTCGGGCTACTTCAGGGCTATCTGCGCGTCACCGGTGACTACGCCCTGCTGGATGAAAAGGCGGGAGACAAGACGATTCTGGAGCACATGAAGGGCTTGGTGACCGGGTGGAAGCAGCTTGTTCTCAAAGGCGGACAACTGGCGGACTACGGCGGTGCGCCGAACCTGTTGGAGTGCGATTCGACCTATATCCACGCCGTGGCCTCGCTCAACGCTGCGAACGTGGGAATGATGCGCATGCTCGCCAGCCTCCTGGAATGGCGTGGCGACACGGCCGGCGCCTCAGCCTTGCGGGCGGAGGCCAGGCAATTGGCGGCGGCCGTGCTGAAGCTCTACGTGCCGGTTGAGGGCGTCTGGCTGGCAGTGCAGCCTTCAGGGAAAGCCCTCAAGGTGCGTCACGTCTATGACTTCATTACGGTCGTCAAATGGATGATGGAGGATCTCGCGCCGCAAATGCGCCGCGAGATGGTGGCGTTTGTCGAGCGTGAACTTCTGACCGAGTGGTGGATGCGGGCATTGTCACTTCAAGATCCTGCATGGTCCGGCTCTGCACGTCCCGACCATGGCCCCATGGGGGCTTACGATGAGTGGCCTGCCCTCACGCTTGAATCCCTCTGCAAGCTTGGCTATCGGAAGGAAGCCTTGGACGCTTTCTACCGCTTCGAGCGGGTCACGCACGAGGGACCGTACGCACAGGCCCACGAACTGCTGGACAACTATTACAGTGCCGGGGTGCGTGTTGCCACGAAAGGCGCCATGACCACGCATACGATGATCGGCACCGTCTTCAGCGAACTTATCGTCAGCTCGTTCTTCGGCTTTCAGCCGGATTGGCAGGGCAAGCAGGTGTTGGTGGAACCCACCCTGCCTCCCGGCTTCGAGGGCAGACTGGTTGGATTGTCCTATCGGGGCAAGCGTCACAATCTGATTGCGGGTGCAGCCGGTGTCACGATGACGTGAAGCTTCAGCACCTTTCGCCCGGAAGCACCGTGTTGAGGCAGAGCGCGCACATGCCGCCGGTGGCGATTCCCGAGGAAAGCGTCTGGCGAAGCAGACTCGGGAGGTATTGAAGAATGTCGGGGACAAACGTGACGCCCAGCCCCAAACCGATCGAGACGGCAACAATCACGGAAGCCCGGCGATTCATTCGCACGCCCGCGAGTATTCGAATGCCCGCCACTGCCACCGTTCCGAACATCACGATGGTCGCACCTCCCAAAACGGCTTGGGGAAGCGCCTGCACGAGCCCGCCCACCGCCGGGAACAGTCCGAGTGCCATCAACATCACGGCGATGAACGTTCCCGCATAGCGGCTGCCCACACCGGTCAGTTGAATGACCCCGTTGTTCTGCGCAAAAGTCGTGCTGGGAAAGGAATTGAAAAGAGCGGCCAGCAGGGAATTGATTCCATCTGCCAGAATGCCGCTGCGCATTCGGCGGAAATAGAGATCGCCCGTGATCGGCTGGTTGGTCAGCGAGGATGTGGCGGTGAGGTCGCCCACGGATTCGATCACCGTGATCAGATATAGAAAGGCGAAGGGCACAAACGCGCCGCCGTTGAAACCCAAACCGTAGTGCAACGGGAAGGGAATGGTGATCAGCGGCAACTCTCGCAGGCCGTGAAGATCGACCTTGCCGAGGAGGAGAGCCGCTAAATAGCCCAACGCCAATCCCAGCACCACCGAAGTCATGCGCAACTGCGGCAGGCCACTACAGTTGAGTATGACAATGGTGGTGAGCACGAGCCCAGCCAGGCAGAGATTGAGGGGACTGCCAAACGTGCCGTCGCGCTTGGCGTCAAACCCACCGCCCATGGTGGTGATTCCAACCTCGATCAAAGTCAGGCCGATCAGCGTGACCACGGTTCCCGTCACCATGGGCGTGATAACCCGGCTCGCGACACGAATGCATTGACTCATGACGATCGCCACGGACGACCCTGCCAGGCACAATCCGAAGATGATGGCGAGCGCAGTTCGCGGTGAGGCGCCGGCCGCGATGCTCAGACTTGCAGTGGAGATGATCGGCCCAAGGAACACGAAGCTGGTGCCTTGAATGCTCAGGAGGCGCGACCCAATGGGACCAATTCCATGAGATTGGAGCAGCGTCGCCAGGCCGGATACGAACAGTGACATGCTTACGAGGAACACCGTGTTTGCCCGGTCGAGCTTGAGGGCGTTGCAGATGATCAGCGGCGGCGTGATGATCCCGACGAAAACCGCAAACACGTGCTGGAGGGCTACGAAGAACGTTTCGCGAAACGGCGGCCGGTCTTCGAGACCGTAGATGAGCTCGGTTTCCTTAGCACCGGTGATTTCCAGGGCCGGGATTTCAGCCATGCCGTCTCCGAATTTACCCATGGCCCGGCATATCGTTCCGCGCAGGGTCAGGTTTGTGGAATTATAATCGCAGTAAGGGCGGCATGCCGAAAGTAATACCTTATAGGTTGCTGCGAGTCATGGTTATGGACTTAAGGGACGAACTCAGACTCCGCATTGGCGACTATCGGCTCTTTTTCGTTTGTCCCGATGCCGACACTCTGGAGGTTCTCGCAGTTGTTCATCGCAAGCGGGCCTACCGCTGATGCAGGACTGCGGCCTCCGAGGAGGCTTCTCGCGGCGATTCCTGAATGTCCGGATCGTAGTTAAGAATGGGCCGCAGCCAGCGCTCCACGCTGCGCAGATCCATGCCTTTGCGGCGGTGGTAATCGTCCACCTGATCGTGGTCGATCTTGCCGACAGCGAAATACTTCGCCTGCGGGTGCGAGAAGTAAAACCCGCTCACGGAAGCGGCCGGAGCCATGGCGAAATTTTCGGTCAGGTAAATACCGGCATTCTTCTCCGCCTGCAACAGGTCAAACAGTTTCCGTTTCTCGGTGTGGTCGGGGCAGGCGGGATAGCCGGGCGCCGGGCGGATGCCACGGTAGCGCTCGTGGATCAAGTCCTCGTTGGTCAGGTTTTCATCCTTGCCGTAACCCCAGAATTCGCGAGCCCGCTTGTGCATAAGTTCCGCCAGTGACTCTGCCAGACGGTCGGCCAGAGCCTTGGTCATGATGGCGTTGTAGTCGTCGTGCTCCTGCTGGAACTTCGCCAGCAGCGGCTCGATATCGATCCCGGCCGTCACCGCGAAAAGGCCGAGATAATCTTCCACGCCCGTGTGTCGAGGGGCAATCAGGTCGGCGAGCGCCCAATTGTAATGCCCGGCTGCCTTGTCCATCTGCTGCCGCAGTGTATTGAATACGGTCAGTACGGAGGAGCGCGAGGCGTCGGCGTACACCTCGATATCGTCGCCGACGCTGTTTGCCGGAAAGAATCCCATCACCGCATTGGCGGTGAGCGCCTTTTCCGCCACAATGCGGGCCAACAGCTTTTGGCCGTCTTCCAGCAGTTCACGCGCTTTGCTGCCCACCACGCTGTCATCCAGAATCTTCGGATACGTCCCGCGCAGCTCCCACGCCTGGAAGAGGGGCGACCAGTCGATGTAGGGGGTGATTTCCGCCAGCGGCAAGGCCGGGAACGTCTTGACGCCGATGAAATCAGGATGCGGTGGCTGGGCCTGGCTCCAATCAATGGGAGGTTTGCGTCGGCGCGCCTCGTCCAAGCTCAAGAGCTTCTGCACCACGGCTTGATGCGAAGCGCGGAGCTTCTCCTGTTCCCGTTGGTTGGCTTCCTGGAATGCCGGCCGCGTTTGCGGGTTCTTCAGCTTGCTGACCACGCCCACGGCGCGCGAAGCGTCGGTAACGTGCACCACGGGCTGACGGAAGTGCGGGGCGATTTTCACCGCCGTGTGCACGCGACTGGTGGTGGCGCCGCCGATGAGCAGCGGAATGGTAAACCCCTCGCGCTCCATTTCCTTGGCCACGTGAACCATCTCGTCGAGCGAAGGTGTAATAAGGCCGCTCAAACCGATCATGTCCGCGTGCGTCTCCCGCGCGGTTTGCAGAATCTTCTCGCACGGAACCATGACGCCCAGATCGATGATCTCGTAGTTGTTGCAGCCCAGTACGACGCCCACGATATTCTTGCCAATGTCATGCACGTCGCCTTTCACGGTGGCCATCACCACCTTGCCCTCCGCGTGCGACTGTCCGCCCGCTTGCTTTTCAGCTTCCATGAAAGGGAGCAAATAGGCGACGGACTTTTTCATCACCCGCGCGCTTTTCACCACCTGGGGCAGAAACATCTTCCCCGAGCCAAACAAGTCCCCCACCACGCTCATTCCCGCCATCAGCGGACCTTCAATGACGTTCAGCGGGCGGCCGAGCTTTTGCCGGGCTTCCTCGGTGTCGGCTTCAATGTAATCGGTAATGCCTTTTACCAGGGCGTGCTTCAAACGTTCTTCAACGCTCGCTTGCCGCCAGGCGTCTTCCTGGACTTCCGCCCGTCCGCGCTGCTTGACGGATTCGGAGAAGGCAAGCAGGCGCTCCGTGGCGTCCGCCCGGCGGTTCAACAGGACGTCTTCCACCAGTCCCAGCAGGTCGCGCGGCAGTTCCTCGTAAACGGCGAGTTGGCCCGCGTTCACGATTCCCATATCCATCCCGGCGCGGATGGCGTGATAGAGAAATGCCGAGTGGATGGCCTCGCGAATAGTGTTGTTGCCGCGAAACGAGAACGAAATATTGCTCACGCCGCCGCTCACTTTGCAGTGCGGAAGTGTGGCCTTGATGCGGCGCGTGGCCTCGATGTAGCTCACCGCGTAGTTCCGGTGTTCTTCCATTCCGGTGGCCACGGTGAGCACGTTGGGGTCGAATATAATGTCGGTCGGATCCACCCCCACTTCTTCCGTCAGAATGCGGTAGGAGCGCTCGCAGATGGCAATGCGGCGCTCGGTGGTGTCTGCCTGGCCCTTCTCATCAAACGCCATCACCACCATTCCGGCGCCGTAGCGCTTGATCAGCCGCGCGCGCTGCTCGAAGGCCTCTTCGCCCTCTTTGAGGCTGATGGAGTTGACAATGCCCTTGCCTTGAAGACATTTCAGCCCGGCTTCGATCACACTCCACTTGGAGCTGTCGACCATCACGGGGACGCGGGCGATGTCGGGCTCGGATGCGACGTAATTCAGGAACGTCGTCATCGCCTGCTCGGAATCGAGCATGGCTTCGTCCATGTTGACGTCGATGATCTGTGCGCCGCCCTCCACCTGCTGCTTGGCCACCGACAATCCTTCCTCGAACTGGCCGTTCAAAATCAGCTTGGCGAATTTGGGCGAACCGGTGACGTTGGTGCGCTCGCCGATGTTGACGAAGTTGGTCTCCGGCCGGATGACGAACGGCTCCAGGCCACTAAAACGCGAATAACGCTCAACTTGCGGCGGCACGCGCGGGGGCAAGTCCTTCACCGCGTCGCGAATGGCGCGAATGTGCGCGGGCGTGGAGCCGCAGCACCCGCCGACGATATTGACCCAGCCATTGTCCGCGAACTCGCGAACGGCGGCCGACATGATCGCCGGCGTCTCGTCGAACCCGCCGAAGGAATTGGGCAGCCCGGCGTTGGGATAACAGCTCGTGAAGATCGGAGCAAGCCCGGACAGCTCTTCGATATGCGCGCGCATTTGCTTGGCTCCCAGCGCGCAGTTCAGTCCCACGCTCAGCAGCGGCACGTGGGAGACGGAAATCCAAAACGCCTCCATGGTCTGGCCCGAAAGCGTGCGCCCGCTCAGGTCAACGATGGTGACCGAAGCCATCAGCGGCAGATGTTTCCCCGTGTCTTCCATGTATTGCTGGGCGGCAAAGAGGGCGGCTTTGCCGTTCAGGGTGTCGAAGATCGTCTCGACCAGCAGCAGGTCCACGCCGCCGTCCACAAGGCCGCGGATCTGCTCGTAGTAGGCGTCGCGGAGTTGATCGAAGGTCACGGCGCGGGCGGCAGGGCTGGCGATGTCCTGCGAAGCGGAGGCGGTGCGACTGGTGGGGCCGAGCGAGCCCGCCACCCAGCACGTGCGTGCAGGATTCTCACGATGGAATCGATCCACCGCCCGTCGCGCCACTTGTGCCCCAGCGCGGTTCAGGTCGTAGATCTTGCCTTCCAGCTTGTACTCCGCCATGGAGATGGCCGTCGAGTTGAACGTGTTGGTCTCGACAATGTCCGCGCCGGCGTCGAGATACTGGCGATGGATGTCCTCAATGATCGTGGGTTGCGTAATGCTCAGGACATCATTGCACTGGCGCAGGTCGCGCACGTGATTCGCAAATTCCTTGCCGCGATAATCGGCTTCAGTCAAATTATGCGACTGAATCATCGTGCCCATGGCGCCGTCGATGATCACAATGCGGCGTTTCAGGGTTTCGATGAGCGCGTTGACGGCAGTGGTTGGCTGATTCATGCTGGCGAAGATGTCCTCCTGGCGATGGCCCCGCTTGGGCCTGGCCACCGACCTGTCAGATATTGCTCTGCGGCGGTGAACCCCGGTCAAGGTCATGCTGCTTGTTCAGCCCAAGTTACAGGATACCATGTGTTGGAGATGCTTGGGGTGGGTGACGGGGTTCGAACCCGCGACGTCCAGATCCACAGTTTGATTTTAACCTCTGATTCAAAAGGGAATCAATAGGTTACACCGGCGAAGTCCGAACAACTTCGGCAAAATCCACAACCCACGCGCAACCCAGAAACCGGACCTGAGACAAACTCCAAAAGCCCCGCGCAAGACGAAAACCAGGGAAACGCGCCAGACTTCGGATCAAAAAACAGCCCCATCTCAGACGACCCAAAGAAGAAAGCACCCTAAAACATCAATGACTTAACAATCCTGGCTTCGCGTCGAGTCGCTCCCCGTTAGGCATACTCTTGGGCACACCGGAACAGTTGCCCCTATAGGTTCTATCCATCGCCGCGTCGGTGATACCGTACACCTATGCAATTCTTAGGGCTTCCTGTGGTTCCGTCATTTAGCCTAAGCCAAGGGACGGGTAGGCCCATAAGCCGGTCGCCGGGATCGAGTTTCCCGAACCGCTTTTGGCTGGTCACCGACCGTCTCTTTGGCCGGCATTGGAACTGCTCCAATGAAGCGGCGGCCGATCCCATTTGCATTGAAACCTTCTGCGCGTCGCGCCGGGCGACAGTGGGCACAGCACGTTCGCCACTTCAGCGAGCGGCGCCTCAACGGGCTAAATTCTACAGGATCAGCGGTGCGGATTTTGGGGACAGATCACAAGGAATAGAAACCGTGAACATGATCCGTAAGGGCCGAGTCAGATGGGTGGCAAAGGGCGACGCTGTGGCGGAAGCACGGTTGATGGCCAAGCCTTTCGCTAACGCTGCCTAACCGCTCCTTCACCTTCATAACTCAACTGCGCCTCAGCCCCGTTGGGCAGCAAACTTCGCAATGAAGCCCCGTGGGCCACTTTCCGCAATTCCTTGCCCCAGCAGCGGATGACCTTCCCGTTGTAATCGAAAACTACCATCGAGCGGGATGCTTCGCCATCCGCATATACAGTGTGGTGGAGGTAGATGCTGCCTTGGGAAGTCTCAACTGTACGCTCCTCATCTCCTCCTCATCTAGATCTCCTGATCAGGACTTAAACGTACAGATCGGTGATCGCCTTACCCTTACCGTCCTTGGTAAAGTATACCGGCCGTCTTTCAGTTACGAAGAATTCATTGGGCGCGATTCCCAAGGCGTGATACATCGTCGCGTGCAGATCTTCCACCGGCACGGGATTTTCGATCGTCGTGCAGGGACGTTCGTCCGCGGTCTTCCCGTAGACATAGCCTTTTTTAATGCCGCCGCCGAACATGACGACGGAACCCGCCGCGGTGAAATGCCGGTGCATGCCGTAGTGGGTAGGCAGCGTCATGATTGCGGGAGTGGTGGACTGATCTTTGACTTCTTTGCCGACTTTACCTTCGGTGACGGCATCACGTCCGAATTCGCTCGCCAGAACCACCAGCGTCCTGTTTAACAAACCCCGCTCTTCAAGATCGAGGATAAGCTGGGCGACCGGAGCATCAATCACCTGCTTCATCGCCACGGCGCGTGCGTGACCGTCCTGATGAGAATCCCAGTGCTGGAAGGGAATGTATTCGGTTGTAACTTCCACATAGCGTGTCCCTTCTTCAACCAGACGGCGCGCCAGGAGGCAGCCCTGCCCGAAGCGACTGGTGTTATAGATATCGAAACTCTTCTTCGCCTCGAGCGAGAGATCGAAAGCTTTTGCCGACGGCGAGGTTAGAGAGCCGATCGGCCGAGTCCATCGACCGCATCAAGGATTCCCGCTGAAAGTCGCCCGCAAACTGGTAGACCGGTTCCTTCGCAAGCAACTGTTCGTAAAGCTTACGGCGACTTGTGAAGCGGGTGCTCCCCAGGTCTGCGGGAGGACGGACTGCGGAAGCGGCATCCTGCGGATCCGTAATCATGAAGGGCCCATACTCGGTACCCAGGAAACCCGCGGTATGGAACGCCTTAAGGCCGGCGCTCTCCCCGCCGATTTCCATGTTTTGCCCGATCGCGACAAATGCAGGCACGTTGGGATTCCTCGGACCCAGCCGCTTGGCAATCACCGAGCCGATGTGAGGAACAGCCATCGGCTGCGGGGGGACGTAGCCCGTGTGCCAATGAAACTGGTGCCGCGAGTGGAGTATGAATCCGAGATCCGCGCCCTGGAAGGTCCGGATCAGCGCACCGCGATCCATCACTTGCGCAGTTCGTTCGAGACCCTGTGAGATCTTGATGTTGTCAACGGCGGTATCGATCGAGGGGAACGTGCTCAGCACCTTCGCTATCGGGACGCCCGGCGCGAACGGCGTATATCTCTTTGGATCCCACGTTTCGGTCTGCGCCATTCCACCCCCCATCCAGAGCACAATGATGGTATCAGCGGTTGCCGCGGGAGCCGTCGCCGCGCGAACCAGATCCGATCCTCGGCCTACCAGCGCGGCAAGCGTTGCAGCGCCGGTGGCCATGAAGTCGCGGCGCCCGATCCTGGCGCTAATGAACTTCTCCTCCGCGTTCATCTTGGCCTTTTCTTCTTCCGCGGCCATATTTGCATCAATCTTTTCCTCTTTCATAATCGCTCCTTTGATCATGTCAGCCGGTCACAGCTCGACTGGCGGCTAACGGATAAACTGAAACTCGGGCGTCATCATGAGCGACCAAAGCAGGTCCGCCAGGCCATCGGGGGAAGGTCGTCCCGGACCCGCTGGATCGCGAAGCGCCGCTTGGGCGATCTGACGTTCTGCTGAGGACGGCGCGCGGCCCAAGGCATACCAATAGACGCGGTTGACAACCTGCGGGATGGTCTTCGGGACCGGCCCGGGCGGCAAGGGAGTTTTCGGATTGGGCGGCACCAGACGATCCATGCTCGGCGGTTGGTCGAATACGAAAAATCTCGCCGTTACTCCCTCACCCTGAAGCATTTGGACATTTTCCATAGCGGGCGCACCATGGAAACGCGTGAAGCCTTTTCCCCGGATGTCGTAGACCACCACGGAGGTGAGCTTGACGCGCAGCGCGTCGGTCACCGCCTCGTGGCTTCCGGCGAGTATGATCGGGCTGGTGTCGTTACGCAGGCCCACCGTATTCTCGGGCGTGAGCGCGGTGAGCGGCGTTACCGCCACGCCAGGACCCGTGAAGGAGGCGCGAAGCCAGAGCGGCGTGGCTTTGCCCGGCGCCAGAGACAATGCATCCTGCACGATGAGATACAGCTTCTGCGATTTGGAAACATCGATGTCGAACGTCGCTGGCTGGTCTTTGTCAGCATCTTTCACCTGGCGGCTGAATAAACTCTTGGGCTCAGGAGGAAGTTCACCCAGCATCCTGCGCGATCCTCTCCACAGCCAATGATTGAGCGTCTCGCCGTTCGTCAACTCCAGAGCCTGAACGGTTGTGGCTTGCTCATCCCGCGTGGAAAAGACCTGGTCCCGGAGGGGCCGGCCCATCGATCTTGACAAACTGCTCCCCGCAATCCTCCAATCGCGTACATAGTCTCCCGGCGGAATTTCTGCACCGGTTTTGACGGCTGCCGTTCGGACATGCCAGTCCCCGGTAATCGAGGCCACAGCATCCGCAAACTCTTCGGCCGTTAACCGGCGCTCCTCAGGTCCCCGGAACACATACTCCTTGGCCGCCGGCGTATTTGCTGTTTCCGCCACCACAGGAAGCTGGTAGGTGCGCGAACCGATAATGTTCGCGATCAGGTGCTTCAGGTCATAGCCGCTGGCCACGAAATCGCCGGACATCCAATCCAGCAACTCGGGACTCCAGGGCTCGCCGTCCATATCGTCGACGTTCGGAACCAGGCCGTGTCCCATGAGCTTCGCCCAAATCCGATTCACCAGCGTACGAGGCACCCTGCCGTTTCGCGGATCGGTAAAGATCGCGGCGACCGCGGCTCGCCGGTCTGCGATGCTGTCAGAAGGCAGCGGTCGGTTGAGAACGGGATAAAGGTATGAAGCGGTGGCAAACTGGCCGGCTTGCGCAACATCGCAACGATAGAGCTGCAGCCGCGGTTCGGCCGAGAAGTAACTGGCAAGCTGATAGGCATCCTTCAACTTCCAGCGGCTGATGAAGCTATCGTGGCAGGAATTGCATTTCAGGTTGACTCCCAGAAAAATCTGCGCCGAATTCTGCGCGGCTTGCAGAGCAGGCGTCTGGCTCGCGCTCACCGTGCCTCGCCAGTTCACCCCGATCAGAAATCCGTCCGGATCGTTGGCCTTGGTCGGATTGAGAAGCTGATCGATCCATTGGTTGTAGGACTTATTGGTTTCGAGCGCGTTCAGAAGCCAGGGCGTGATCGTCTTGCGGGCCGCCGTCTCGGAGTAGTAAACGACGCCCTCGTCGTTGCGGAGCAAGTCGTTCCAGAACGATATCCAGTTTTCCGAGTACTTGGTATTGTCCGCGAGCAGGCGTGCGACCAGTAGCTTCCGCTTATCAGGCCGCTTGTCGGCCAGGAATTCTTGCAAATCCTGCGGGTCCGGAAGGAGCCCCCAGATATCAAGATAGGCGCGGCGCGCGAACACCTCATCGCTGACCATCGCGGGCTCCGCGATACCCTGCTTCGCGAGATAGGCGGCGGTAAATCGATCGATGGGATCGGACCACTCCTTCCACGGCGAACTCGGCACCGGAGGAGTCGTGAGGGCGAGGGGTGGCAACCATTTCGCTTTGGCCGCCGCGGAGGCCGGCGTGGCCCTTGCGCCTTGGTCGATCCACAATCGAACGATGGCGATATCGTGGGAGCTGAGGGGATCCATGCCGAGCGGCATGGGGGGCTGAACCGCGCCGATGAGATGCTGGATCATCAGGCTGTCGGCTCCGTGGCCGGGATTGACGACGGCTCCGGTCCGGCCGCCGGCCATGATGTCGTCATAGGTTTCGAGCGAGAGGCCGCCGGACCGTTTCTCCGAACTGTGACACATCAAGCAGTGGTCGGCGATGATGGCATGGACTTGACGATCATAATCGACCATCCCCTGGCCCGGCTGCGAAGCCGAAGCCGACTGCGAAGATAGCCGCCCGCCGGAGAGGAAAATTACCGACATCAGCCCCAAGGTCGGGGGCAGGCTCCGCAGCCACCACGATGGCTTCCACGCGACACCACTCGCCGGGCGCGCTGTCCTACCCTTCAAAATGAATGGCCATTTTCTCAAGGTCCACTGCTCCAACCGCCATGATTATTTAATAAGATGCGGGCTCGACTACCAAGCTTGGGGATGTCATTCAGAACACGAAAAGAGACGGCAATATCCGTCGGTCCCGCCTTCGTCAGTGTCACTCGCGGTGTCCTTCGTTCGTCGGCGATCCTTTTCAACAGCTCCGGCGTGAGCTCCACCCAAACGCCCGGTGGTAGTTGTTCCCCCAAGCTCGCCTCCCGCGGGGCGGTCCCAAAGCCATGATTGACGGCGTTAACGGGCATCTCCATTGCGCTCCCGCACACAACCAGGAGCGATATCACCGCCCCATCCTTGGTTCGCTTTCAATCACGAGATGTCTCATAGAATGCACAAATCATACCGGTGCAATTGACCAGGCGTCAAGATCGTGGAATCCAC
>CAVRBF010000029.1:0-22942 GCA_963719115.1 uncultured Acidobacteriota bacterium
TTTACTTGACAACGCGCCGATTCTATGCTACACGAATAGCTGATGGGTGTAGGCGATGGAAGAACGGTCCGAAATCCGAAATCCGAAATCCGAAATCCGAAGTCAAGAGTCAGAAGACAGGAGTCCAACAGCGAAAGCGTCCGAACCGACCGAGGCGGTGGCACGATGAAGATTGAGTGCGTTCCAGGCCCGAATGTGTACAAAAAGCCACAGGGCTCAGCCCGGTGGGGGTCGGCGAACCTTCCCTTGGAACCTACGATGTGTAAGAAACAAAATATGGTTAGCCGCGAAACGGGCAGAATGTCGTTGGCGACAAATCGATGAGTCAACAGAGGTTAGTTAATAGGGCCGGCGGAAGCACGGCAAAAAAAGGGAATTAAATTTTGACGGCATATCCTACGATGTTGATGAAAATAAAGGAAGATGAAACGTGCTGCGCGGTAAGTCCTACGATATGCATGATAACAAACAACTTATGATTTTTAACCTACGATGTTCATGAAAACACATGCACTTAGCGATTTTTGACTCACTGAAATCACTTAGTGCCCTCGGGATGGATCGATGGCAGGTGCGAAAAAGACACACATGGATTCAGAGGTCCGGGGTCAGAAGTCCGAAGCCGTGCGATGTTCAGCCGTCAGCAATCTGACACCTGGCTCCTATACTTCAAGAAATGAAGGTTCATCCGGCTATATGTATCAAAACACAAGGGTGAAATTGCGTGTCACCAAAAAAGTGAAACAGGCTGAAGCTGCCGCCACTTTACGTGCGCACCGCCTTTATCCTGACTTCTGGCTCCTGACTCCTGCACTTCAAAAAATGAAGGTTCATCCGGCTATGTGTATGAAAACACAGACCAGTCAAAAAAACGTCATCGGCAAAATGGTGATCTGTCGTGTCAACGCGGGCAGCGGCCGAATTCCGCGCGCCGCTTGGGAGACTGCGGAAGAACTTGTAGCGGCGGGTTCACCCCGCCACCCCAGCGTTGAAACGCTGGGAGTTATGGCGACGTAAAGTCGCCGCTACATCTCGAATCACGAGTTCTTCCGTAATTGTTCGAGCGCCCTCCGCCGCAAAACCGCCCCCTTGTTCTGCGGTCCTGAATAATCCCGCTTTAACTCCAATCATGGCGTGGGGGGTCTGAGGGGGCCAGACTGAACCGCCGGGACCATTGACCCATGTCGGGAATTATCGGCTATATCGGCAACAAGCGCGTTGTGCCCGTGCTGTTGGAGGGCTTGCAGCGGCTGCAATATCGCGGCTACGACTCCGCGGGACTGGCGGTGATGCACGAAGGCAAGCTGGACGTGCGCCGATCCACGGGCAAGCTGCGTAACCTGGAAGAGAAGATCCGGCTGGATCCGCTGGACGGCTCCTACGGCGTGGGGCACACTCGCTGGGCCACGCACGGCGCACCCACCGAGGAGAACGCCCACCCGCACACCGATTGCCACCAGACCGTCGCGGTGGTTCACAACGGCATCATTGAGAATTACCTTGAGCTGAAGAAACAACTTCAAGACGAAGGCCACACGTTCACCACCGAGACGGACACGGAGGTGATCGCCCATCTGGTGGAGAAGCACCTGAACGACAACGGCGAGGGCCGGGCCACCCCCAGCCTGGAGGAGGCGGTACGCGCGGCGGTGCGGCAGCTTGTCGGGGTGTTTGCGCTCGCCATCATTTCCACGCGTGAACTGAACAAAATCGTAGCTGTGCGCATGGGACCGCCCGCCGTCATTGGCCTGGGCAAGGACGAGTACTTTGTGGCCTCCGACGTCCCCGCCATCCTCTACCACACCCGTGACCTGTTCTTTCTCTCCGACGGCGACCTGGCCGTGATCACTCCCAACGGTGTGACCTTGTCCGATTTCGAGGGCCACCCCGTAACGCGGCGCGTGCAGCACATCACGTGGGACCCCATCATGGCGGAGAAGGGCGGGTTCAAGCACTTCACGCTGAAGGAGATTTACGAGCAGCCACGCGCCGTGCGCGACACCGCTTTGGGCCGGATCTCCCCCGAATCAGGCCAGGTTTTCCTGGATGAAATGGAGATCACCGAAGACGATTTTCGGGCGTTCGAGGAAATCCGCATTGTCGCCGCCGGCACTTCGCGCCACGCGGGCCTGGCGGGGAAGGTGATGATCGAGCGCCTGGCACGCGTGCCGGTGGAAGTGCACTACGCCTCGGAGTTTCGCTATCGTGACCCGCTGGTGGACGCGGAAACGCTGACGCTGCTGATCACCCAGTCGGGCGAGACGGCCGACACTATCGCCGGCCAGCGCGAAGCCAAGGCCAAACACTCCAAAACGCTGGCGATTTGCAACGTACTCAGCAGCATGGTGCCGCGCGAGGCGCATGGCACCATCTACACGCACGCCGGTCCGGAAATCGGCGTGGGTTCCACCAAGACCTTTACCGCACAGTTGACGGCCCTTTACCTCTTCGCCGTCTACCTCGCTCAGACGCGCGGCATGCTGGCAACCGCCGAAGCCAAGAAGCTGCTGGCCGCGCTCACGGCGCTGCCCAAGCAGCTTGAGAGCGTGCTGCAAAAGGACGATGAGTTTGAGGATTTCGCGCGGCATTTGTATCGCTCGACGGACTTTCTCTTCCTAGGCCGCGGTGTGCACTTCCCCGTGGCGCTGGAAGGCGCCTTGAAGATGAAGAAGCTCTCCTACATCCACGCGGAGGCCTGTCCGGCGGGCGAGATGAAGCACGGGCCCATTGCCCTGATCGCCGACGGCATGCCGGTGGTGGTGATCGCCACCTGCGATTGGTCCGCCGAGGATTCGCGCGCCCGCTATGAGCGCACCATCTCCAATATCAAGGAAGCCAAGGCTCGGGGGGCCGCCATTCTGGCGCTGGTCAGCGAGGGCGATCGCGAGGTCAGCGATATGGCCGACCACCTCATCGTTCTACCCCAAACCAACGAGTTGCTCTCTTCCATTCTGGAAGTGGTGCCGCTGCAATTGCTCGCTTACCACATCGGCGTGCTGCGCGGCTGCGACGTGGATCAACCGCGCAACCTGGCGAAGTCGGTGACCGTGGAATAGGGTTGATCGTTCACCGTCGATCGATCGCAGTCGATAGTTGATAGTCAACAGTCCAAAGCGGGACACCTTCACGGTCGCATGTGATGTCAGGTTCTGATTGCCATAGACTATGAACTATCGACTATCAACTGCCGTATGAAACTCGTCTACTCCGACCAATACGACCTGAACCTGGGGAATCACGTCTTCCCGTCCATCAAGTATCGGCTGATTAAAGAGAAGTTGCTTCACGATGGGATCATCCAGCAGGCAGATCTGGTGGAGCCCCCGCCAGCCGCGGTGGAAGACATCGCCCTGGTTCACCGCCGCGAGTACATTCACAAGTTGCAGGCCGGTAAGCTCTCGTACATGGAGATCCTGCGCCTCGAAATCCCTTACTCACCCGAGTTGGTACGCGCGGTCTGGCTTTGCGCGGGCGGATCGATCCTGGCGGGGCAACTGGCGCTGAAGGACGGCACCGCGGCCAACATCGGCGGCGGATTCCACCATGCCCACCCTGACCACGGTGAGGGCTTCTGCGTACTCAACGACTTTGCCATCGGCATTCGGCGGCTGCAAAAGGACAAAGCCATTGCGCGCGCCATGACCGTTGACTGCGACGTCCACCACGGCAACGGCACCGCCGCCATCTTCGCCAACGATCCGACTGTCTTCACGCTCTCCATCCACCAGGAGAACAACTACCCTTATCCCAAGCCCCCGAGCGCGCTTGATATCAACCTGCGCGACGGCGCGGAGGATGACGAGTATGTTGACGAATTAGATAAAGGCCTCACCCAGGCGCTGGCGGAGTTTCAGCCCGACCTGATCTACTACGTCGCCGGCGCCGATCCCTATCGCGACGATCAACTCGGCGGGCTCAAGCTCTCGATCGAAGGCCTGGAGCGGCGCGACCGGTTGGTGTTTGAGAAGGCGCGCGCCAGGAACATCCCCGTCGCCGTCGTCCTTGCCGGCGGCTACGCCCGCCGCGTGGAAGACACCATCGCCATTCACGCCAAGACCATGCAGGTGGCGAAGGAATTTGCGAAGTAACCTACTTGTGAATATTAACCAGAACGGAATTCATTGACCCTGAACGGAAGCCTTCGAGATCGAGGGTCACGAACTTGAAGCCGAGGGGCTTGAAGATCTCCACAAACTTGCGGCTCATGGCGGGGTCGAGGGCGCGGGGCAATTCCTCCTGCGAAATCTCCAGGCGCACCAGTTGCTCGTGATAGCGCACGCGGAACTGGCGGAATCCCAACGCGCGCACGGCTTCTTCGCCCTGCTCGACCACGGCCAGGCGCTCGGGCGTGACTTCGATGCCATAGGCGATGCGTGAGGACAGGCAGGCGGAGGCGGGGCGGTCCCACACGGGCAAATCCACCTGGCGCGCGAGTTCGCGGATGTCGGCCTTGGTCATGCCCGCATCGAGGAGCGGAGTCAGAACTTTGTGCTCGCGCGCGGCTTGCTGGCCCGGCCGCCAGTCGCCCAGGTCGTCCTGGTTGATGCCGTATGCCACGGCCGCGAAGCCGCGCTGGCCGGCCAATTCATCAAGCTTAACGAAGAGCTCATCCTTGCAGTAGTAGCAGCGGTCCGCATTGTTAGCGCGATAATTGGGGTTGGCCAGTTCGTCCGTGGCGATAAACTCGTGGCGGAAGCGGCTGTGGGCCACACACTTCTCCGCTTCCTCGCGGTCGCGCGCGGAGTAGCTGGAGCTCAGCGCCGTCACCGCCAGCATGCGCTCACCCAACACCTGGTGAGCGGCATGCGCCAGGTAGGCGGAGTCCACCCCACCCGAGTAAGCGACAATCACCGATGGCAACTTGCTCAGTTGGTCTTCCAGCCGATGTTGTTTGGTTTCGAGATCACTCATAGTCTTGTGACGTCGCGAGGCAACGTCATTCGGTGGCTCGGCGGTTTGACGCCACCTCGTCAATCTCCATCAATGTCTGCTCAAGGGCATTGCTAAGGGCCTGCGCACATTCGAACGGCAGGATGATACAGGCTCGTTCCTGCACAACTTCCTTGTCTGTCTTTTCCGAGGGGTCGGGGAAAACCACGTCCCCCAGGAAAATTCGTACGTCATATTCAGAATACGCTACCCGGGCGCTGGTTGAGTAGACCGTAAGGAAGTCCGGGGCTCGTCGAATCTCCGGCGGGGCGTTCACGGAGTTCGCGTCCGGTTGAGATGACTCTCCTCGTTTCTCCACGATTCATCCTCCCTTCTCGCTAACGGTGCCTCACTTCTTAGGATTTTGCAGTACCCACGGTTGGGTAAAAATAGCGTTGCCGTGCTGAAACCCGCGGGACTCTACAAGGAACTCCCGACTGCGCCCTCAACCGCACTTGACGAGTGCAACTTGCACCGCGAAAGAATCTCGAGCGCGAGACTCCGAAAGTGGGTGGTTCAGCCCTTCGCTTCCCAATACCAAGGTCCTCGGCAAAGCTGCATACGTTCCATGATTCGGATGTGAGGCCGAGGGTGTCGTCAAGCACTTTACTGAATGGGACAAAATCAACCTCGATCCCGACGTCAAAGGCAGTAGCAAGACGCAATAGGGTTGAGAGGGTCAGCTTGCCATAGTTTGGGTCTTCCAGTTTTGAAACCCACGTTTGCGCAACCCCTATCTTGTCGCCTAACTCTTTCTGGCTCAGGCCACGGGCCTCGCGCAGCGCGCGAATTTTTAGGGGAAGCCGGGAATTAATATGCTCTGCGATGAAGGCATCTCTATAGCCCTTGTCTCGGAATTTGCGTACGATTTGTTCTCGATCAGAATTCATGGTCACGTACTCGGCTCCGATCTTGCAGGATGATCGCCCTCCGCTTTACCGCCGTCTCGCAGACGCCAGCAGGCTGCAACCTTCCGCCCTTTTCAGTCGCACCGATCAAGAGAGTGAATTCTCTCTCTGCAGGGCCGTAGCAGCCAAGCGGGCGGTACTGTACTCCAAATGCAACGATGCGGAATTCGTAGATATCTTTGTACCCTCTGAGTGCACTCACATACTGAGGCGGCCAGATCTTATCTGGCCACGTTCTCAAAACAAGAATTCGTTGGTCAATCTTCGCCTGCGCCTGTGCAGGTAGCGAGTTGATCCACTCCCTGATTTCATTGTCACCGCGGTCGGTTAAGTAATCTAGTATCCGCCAGCACATGATTCTACATGATTATTCTTATGCGTACAAGATTTTTATTATACTCTCCGAACATGCCTTTTCACCGACACAATCCGTCACAAGACTTGCCGCACGGAACAAGCGAGGTTACTGAATCAACGGCGGTTGCACGGGCCCCTCGTCGCCGTTGGTTTCGGTCTTGATCAGGCAGGCGGCAGCCACTTGATCGCCCTCATCCAGGTTGATCAAGCGCACGCCTTGGGCGGAGCGGCCGCTCTCGCGAATGGTGCTGGAATCAAGGCGCGCGATTTTGCCCTGCTGCGAGATGACCATTACTTCCGACTCTTCCGTGACGGGCAGGACGTGTACCACTTTTCCATTACGTTCCGTGGTTTTGACGTTTATTACTCCCTTGCCGGCGCGCGATTGCAGGCGATATTCGGTAATGGAGGTGCGCTTGCCGTAACCCTTTTCAGTGACCGAGAGGATCAACTCCTTGTCGCTCACAATCTCCATGCCCACAATGTAGTCGCCGGTGTCCAAATCCATGGCATTTACGCCGTAGGCGGCGCGGCCCATGTCGCGCACGTCGGATTCAGGGAAGCGAATGGCCATGCCTTCGTGCGACGCCAGGAATATGGTATCGCGGCCGGAGGTGAGCTTGGCGGCAATCAGCTCATCGCCTTCCTCAATCTTCATGGCCAGGATGCCGCGCGAGTTGGGATTGGAAAACTCGGCCAGGCGGGTCTTCTTGATGATGCCCTGGCGCGTGACCATGGTGATGTAGCCCTCAACCGCGAGAGTCGCTCCCTCCACCGTTACGTCCTTGGGCTCGTCCGGCAGTTCCTTTACGGCCACCACCGAGGCCACCTTCTCCTCTTTCGAGAGGTTAACCAGATTCAAAATATGCTTGCCCTTGCCGGCGGCGCCCACATCGGGAATCTCATACACCTTCAGCCAATAGAGTTTTCCCGTATTGCTGAACACCAGGATATAGCTGTGGGTGGAGGCGATGAAGAGGTTTTCGACAAAATCCTCATCGCGCGTCTTCATGCCCAGGCGGCCTTTGCCGCCGCGCCCCTGCTGGCGGTAGATACTGAGCGGAGTGCGCTTCAGGTAGCCGGAATGGGAAATGGTGATCACCACATCCTGGACGGCGATCAAATCCTCCAGCTTGATTTCGTTTTGCTGTTCGATGATTTCCGTCCGGCGCGCGTCGCCGTAGGTCTTCTGGATTTCCTTCAGCTCGGTGACGATAACCTTCTTCAAAACCTTCTCGTCCGCCAGAATCGCCTGGAACTCTGCGATCCGTACCTTCACCGTGCCGAGCTCCTTCAGAAGATCGTCCGTCGAGAGCTGCGTCAGGCGATAGAGTTGCAGGTCCAGGATGGCATCAATCTGCGCGTAGGAGAGACCGTCGCGGCCGGAGGCGAAACCGCGGTCGGCTTGGTACAGGTACCCGAACCGATAAGCGGTAACCAATCCGTCTTTGTCAAACTGCAGGTGCTTGCGCGTCGCCAGGCGAATCAATTCGTCGTCGCTGATGGAATTGCGGTTCAAATTCTCCCGATGGCGGATCAGCCATCCCCGGTCGGTGGTGTGGTGCTTGCTCCAGGTCATCAGGTTTTCGCGCGCCTCGGCCCGCGAGGTACTGAGGCGGATAATCGAGACGACCGCCTGGAGGTTATCGAGGGCAATAGATAGGCCTTCCAGGATGTGCTCGCGCTCGCGCGCCTTGCGCAGGTCGTATTCGGTGCGCCGGCGAACCACCGTCACGCGGTGATCGATGAACTGCTGCAACGCGTCGGTAAGCGGCAGTGTGCGCGGTTGGCCGTGCACGATGGCCAGCATAATCATCCCGAATGTTTCCTGAAGCTGCGTGTGTTTGTAGAGGTTGTTCAGAATCACTTCCGGCTGCTCGCCGCGTTTCAGGTCAATGACGATGCGCATGCCATCGCGGTCCGATTCGTCGTTGACGTCGGAGATGCCTTCGATTTTCTTTTCCTGCACCAACTGCGCGATGCGCTCGATGACTTTGGCTTTATTGACTTGGAAAGGAATTTCGGTAATGACGATCTGCTGCTTGTCCTTGGTGGGGCGCTCGATGGCCGCCTTGGCGCGCATGGTGAACTGGCCGCGCCCGGTGCGATAAGCGTCTTTGATCCCGCTCTTGCCGTAAATGTAGGCGCCGGTGGGAAAGTCGGGGCCGGGAACCAATTCCAGCAGCTCGTCAATGGAGGCAGTGGGCTTGTTCAGCAGCAGGATGGTGGCTTCAATGATCTCGGTGAGGTTGTGCGGCGGAATCTTAGTGGCCATGCCCACGGCAATGCCGTCCGAACCGTTCACCAGCAGGCCGGGAACCCGCGTGGGCAGCACGGTGGGCTCCTCCGTGGACTCGTCAAAATTGGGAACGAAATCCACGGTGTCTTTCTCGATGTCGGCCAGCATCTCCTCCGCGATCTTCGCTAGGCGGCACTCCGTGTACCGGTAGGCCGCCGCCGGATCGCCATCCACCGAGCCGAAATTGCCCTGCCCGTCGATCAGCGGGTAGCGCATGTTGAAGTCCTGCGCCATACGCACCAACGAGTCGTAAACCGCCGCGTCGCCGTGCGGGTGATATTTCTTGATGACCTCGCCCACCGTGCCCGCGCACTTGATGTAGCGCTTGTCGGAGGTGTTGCCCTCCTTGTACATGGCGTAAAGGATGCGGCGGTGCACGGGCTTCAATCCGTCGCGAACGTCGGGCAGCGCGCGCCCGATGATGACGCTCATGGCGTAGTCGAGATACGACTTGCGCATCTCGTCTTCAATATTGACGGGCACTTCCCGCGACGGTTTTATAAGTTCCTGATCACCCATGAATTCGGTTCCTCGATCTGCGGCCCCAAGCTTCCGTTGCGGCGTCGTTGGCCTTTCCGGCGCCCGCCGGCCTCAACGCCGGCGCTTCCAGGCGTTCGTAAATTAGGACCCTTCCATTTTAGCGGATTTCCGCTCGGAATGGGGATAAGCTGGCGAGTCCTCCGACGCTTTTCTCAGGTTGCGAGGGCTCGCAACCTCTTTTAAGTCCGTTTGCGCACAATTCCTGCGCTTTGCTGGGCATCGTGGTCCTTCTTGTTCGCCGAGTCCGTTGCAGATTAACCAAAATGCCCGATAAGTAGTGTTCAATTGCCGCAAATGTCCGCTTTTTTAGCGACACCTTGTCATACATTCCTTTGTTTTCATATACATAACGGCTTCGGTCGTATGATTTTTTATTTTCCCCTCCAGATGCTTGTTTTTTGTGACTTTGTGTCTGGATTTGAATGGCCGGTCTCGACGAGCAGAGGGTGGAAGCGTCCATTTTCGGCAACCGCGAGGCCAACCACCAGCCTCCGCGGACCCCGGTTTCTCTTGTACCACATCAGTAGGCTTTTGTCAAGAACAATATGAGGCTAGGACTGTGGTAGGAGTGGCAGAAATTCCTTGGAAGGCCGTAGACGAAGTCACCGACGATGGCCGGCGGCAGCAGGGAGTTAGTCCGTTTGACTTCGTATCTGCAGGGTCACTTCGCCGCCCGGTGGTAGCGGCGAATTTTGTTCCCTCATCGCGGCATACGACCATCTCTATGCCACGCCGAGGCCCTTACCCGGCAGATCTTGTGCGGCCCCGCGGACGCGCTTCACGCCGCGAGGGTCCCTGTGCGCCCCGGGTTTTGTCCAGCAGCCTCCCGGTCAACCGCCGGCTCGCGCGCACAAATTCGAGGATCTCTGCGCGCGACAGACCTGTATCAATTCCCGGAACATTCAGTGGTGAGCTCGAACGCGGGGCCGGGCGTACCAAGAATCCCTGTCCATCTCGACGGCGAATCTCCACCGCGCCCTCGGCGCTGGCGCGATTGAGCAGCTCAGCTAAGCCCTGCCTCGCTTGCGAGTAGTTATAGACTCTCATATCAGATCACCCTCAACTTCAGGCCGATGCGAAGTGCGGCGCGTTCCAACCCCACATCCAACGTCAGCAATTCCAACCGTTCGGCGCGGGCGGTCTCCAGCACGTACCCATCATAGGCGTACAATCCCACCTGTAATGCAAGGTTCACGGCACGGCCGGCATCGATATGCGCCAAGCGAACCGGTACGGCCTGGTAATTTGCCCACGCCTGGCTCACGTTCGCGGCGGACAACCGTTTTCGACGAAAGCCAGCCACGAGGGCATTGCCAACCTCCCAAGGGAGGGAAGGCGCGGCAACCAATTCGTACCCTTGCGTAGCCGCAATCAGCGCCGGCCGCGACGGTTCGTTAAGGAGAACCGCGAGGAGAGCCGACGTGTCAATGACCAGCGAAGCCATTCTGTACAATTGTACGCTTACCCTGCACACCGATCAAGGCTGTCAACTCGCCGGCGTACGGGGGTAGGGCGACCCCACGCCTACAATCATGTAACGGGACGAGCCCGAAACGGCGGTCTTCACCTTCCCGGCGCATTAATCACGTCGGTCAGCGGCACGTGGCGGCCCTTGGTCATGTTCTCGAAGAAGAAAAGGCCGCCCTTGCCGCCCACGATGATGTCCAGGTCGCCGTCTTTGTCGATGTCGGTGACGCAGACCTGGATGCCGCCGCCGGTGCGGGTGCTGTAATCAATGACGTGCCGCCGCCACTGGATGTTGGGTCCGGTTTGGATTTTTTCATACCAGTACACGCCCAGCGGTTCGTTGGCGCCGGGGTCGTGCTCGTGCGCGTAGTAGCGCTTGCCCGTTACCAACACAGGCTTGCCGTTGCCCTGGAGGTCGGCGATGGTCAGTGCGTGCGGCTGCGACCACGCCTTGTCAATGACGTGCTGCACCCACGTGCGAGTACCCTGCTCATCTTTCTTCTGTTCGTACCAGAAGATGCCGTAGTCGTGGCCGAGGCTGGTGACCAGGTCGGGCAGCCCGTCGCCGTTCACGTCCATGGTGTAGATAAAGCCCGTGTCGCCCAGGGTGAATTCGGCATGGCCGCTCTCCGCACTCTGATACGTGTGGAAAGTCCACTCGCCGTTGCGGGGGTCAGGCGGCGCCTCAAACCAGCCCTTGGGAGTAATGATGTCCGTGCGACCGTCGCCGTTCACGTCGCCCGCGCCGATGCCGTGGCCGTAACTGCGCGGGCTCACCACGTGGCCCACCCAGTGCGCATCTTCTCCCTTGCCCACGATTTCGTACCACGTCAGGGGGAATTTGCCGCTGCCGAATTGCGGCAACAGTTGCTGGGGTTTGCCGGTATTGAGGATATCGACCAAGAAGGAGAATTCCACCGGCGAACCGGTGGCGATGATGTGCTTCGTCCAGGGCTTGTTGGACTTTCCGGGATTCTCCCACCAGGCCAGCGGCGTGGACCAATAGGAACTGGTCACCACGTCGGGATAGCCATCGCCATTCACGTCAATCGCCAGGTCGCCCAAGTCCTCGAGGTAGCCGCCGGTGAAGGGCAGGTCGCGGAAGTGGTGCTTGATCCAGCGGGGGCCGTCCTTACCGGGCGTGGTCTGTTCGTACCAGTTCTCGCCGGAAATGATGTCGAGCCTGCCGTCGCGATTGACGTCCGCCACCTCGGCCGCTTCGCTGATGCCAAGATCAATGGTGTGCTTGTAAAAGGGAATCTCATCGGAACCCTGCGCGCTCACGCGACCGGTTAGCCAGAACAGCGACGATATGAGCGCCAGCGCGGCGAGGGCCGCGGTCAGAGCTGGGGTGCAGCGACGGAGGATTTGAAACGCCTGGCGAGTTATCGAGAACATAAATATCTCCTTACGGCGGACTTAAGTGCGTTTCACACGGAGGTCACGGAGGTGCTCACAGAGATCACAGACAATTATCTCTGTGTCCTCTGTGCATCTTTTCTCTGGGGACTCTGTGTGAAACGCCTTGTTTTCCCTCACCGCTCCAAAACATTGAGGATTAGCCCGGCCCAGACCCAGCTATCGAATTCCCAGCCTGCGCGCCAGGCCTTTGGTGAAGCGCAGGCCTTCCCGCGCCAAGTCGTCGCCGGAGGTGGCCAGATCGCGCCAAATGGCGGCGGCTGCGGCCAGAGCGGGCTCCGGCTGCGCGAAGGATTCGATGGTCAGCCAGCCATCGTAACCGATCTCTTTGAGCACCCGCAGAATTCCCTTCCAATCGTTGTGGCCGGTGCCGGGAATGCCGCGATCATTCTCGGAAATGTGCACGTGCCCCAATTCCCTGGCCACCGCGCGCAGCGACTCGGCAGGATGCTGCTCTTCAATGTTGGAGTGAAACGTGTCGAAGTGAATTTTCACATTGGGCGAGCCCACGTCGTGTACCAGTCGGGCGGCGTCGCCGAGGGTATTGAGAAAGTATGTCTCGAACCGATTGAGCGGTTCAATGCAGAGGCACACATCGCGTTTCTGCGCGCGTTCAGCGGCGGCGCGCAGACCCTTTACCGCCCAGTTCCATTCCTTTTCGGTACGGCGGCTGCCGGTCATGACGCCCAGACCCGCGTAGAGCGGTCCGCAGATGAGCCGCGCGCCCAGATCCGCCGTCCGGTCCACGCACTTCTTCAGAAATGCCACTCCGCGCGCGCGAGTGGCGGCGTCGGCGCTGACCAGATTGGCTTCGCGCGGCAGCACGCAGCACGTGGTGCGTTCCAGTCCCAGCCGGTCAAGCGTGCCCCGGACCGCGGGTATGTTGGCGGGTTCCTCCTCGGAAAGGAAGAGTTCCGCCCCGTCAAATCCCCACTGCTTGATGCGGGCAAACAACGGGTCTTGTTTCTCCCCCACCTGGGTCGTCCAAACCATCGTATTGACGCCGAATTTCATCGTGTCGCCCCCTTTTGATGCTAACAGCCGACAGCTAACAGCCAACAGTAAATGCAAAGTCCCGCCATCCCGCGGCGCGAACTGTGAGCTGTCGGCTGTAAGCTGTCAGCTTCCTCTAGATCACATCCCACGGTTTCCGGCGCTCTTCGTTCAGCATTTTGTTGGCTTCCGCGTCGCCGATGAACTGCTCCTTGTCGCGATCCCAGCGCAACTTCCGTCCCAGCCGATAAGCTACGTTGGCAATGATGCACGAACTAGTGGTGCGGTGGGTCGTCTCGATATCAGCGTTGGGCTTCTGGCGCGAGCGCACGCAGTCCAGGAAATTGACCACGTGGGGCTGGTGCTGGGGAGTGCCATCGCCTTTTTCGATATCGGTGCGGCCAAAGGTTTCCCACACGTCGGACTGGCGCGCCGCCGGCCAGATGACATAACCTTCGCGGTTGATAAACAGCGTGCCGTCGGTTCCATAGAACTGCGTTCCGTACGTGTGCTCATCCGGTCCGCGTCCCAGGTGGAAGCTGAAGCGCGCCAGGAAGCCGGCGGAGTTCAGCGGGCAGGGCGGGTACTCGTAAAGCGATTCGAACGTGTCCGGAGTTTCATAGACTCCCTGGCTGCCGAATCTTCCGCCCGAGCCGGAAACGGTCAGCGGCGCGTCCACCTGCATAGCCCAATGGACCACGTCCATCAGGTGCGGACCCCAGTTGGTGGTTTCACCGCCGCCCGTTTCCCAAAAGCCGGTGAATCCCCGGCGGCTGCGATTGTAGTGGTGGTAAGGCGCGGGTCCCAGCCAGAAATCCCAGTCGAATCCCTGCGGTGGATCGCAGTCGGGCGGAGGCATTTGCTTGCGATTCTCGCGGGTGAATCCGCCGCCGTAGAGGTACGCCTCGACGTAGGTGACCTTGCCGATTTTGCCGCCGCGAATCATCTCCACCACTTTCTGGTAATGCTCGCCGGAGCGCTGCTGTGTGCCGCAGGTGACCACGCGATGGTATTTGTTGGCCGCCTCCACCATCTTGCGCCCCTCGTAAATCGTGTGGGAAATCGGCTTCTCGACATAAACATCCTTGCCCGCCTGGCAGGCCATGATCATGGGGATGCCGTGCCAGTGCTCAGGTGTGGCCACAATGACCGCATCAATATCTTTGCGATCAAGGATCTTGCGAAAATCGCCGTAACCCACGGTCTTGCCCGGCGGCACGCCGATGGAGTCGAGCGTCTGGGCCAGCGGCAAAGAGTAAACATCCGCCGCGGCGATGGGATCAACCTGATTGGTGCGAATCATCGAGCTGAAGTCAAATCGGCCCTGCCCGCCGGAGCCGATCAGGCCAACACCCATGCGGTCATTGGCGCCGACAACGTTGCGGACGGCCGGTCCCGGCGACAGCGCCAGGCTGGTGACGCCGAGTGTGGTGGATTTGTGGAAATCCCGGCGCGTCATCTTGGATAAATCCATATAAACCTCCCAGACAATATATAAGGGCGGCGTACAGCCGGTTGAGGTGTAGTTTGTCGCAGCGATGCCCCGAACCCGCCGTGCCGCATCAACGGCTGGCGATAGTAGCACGGGCAGCCGCCGGAGTCATTTTGGATTTTCGGGGTTGGATTCGGGGAAGCGAAGAACTCGGGTTGCTCGTCACTCGTCGCTGGTCACTACGCTTCTATGTCGGAACTGGCGACTTCTTGCCCGGGGGGAGTACCCAATGTCGTCGGGAAGTTGCAGTTTGTGTGGCAACGTTGGTGGACCGTTCGCGCAAGAGTTTCCGGAGAGCGGGGAGTGCTCGGCGAGCCGCCATTTCGCCGGCGGCGATCAACTCGTCGGTGCGGCCGAAGTCGTCCCAGCGGAATTCACCAAGTTCTGGCTCGATTACCAGGTCGCAGTGATTTCTCCAGCTTGCTTCGTTCAGGTTCTGCGCGACTTGGAATGACTCGCCCACAACTTCAAAGAAACTCGTGGGGCGGCGGCGAGACCCATTGCCTCGCACGGGCACGGCCACCACCACGTCCACATCGCAAAGCGCCATCACCGGAACGGTGCCGACCAGCACGCCATCAACCAGCAGGCGCCCTTGATACTCGATGGGAACGAACAATCCGGGGAAGCTGCAACTGGCACGCACCGGCGTCAGCAGATCACCCTCGCGGAAGATCACGGCTTCGCCGCTCCAGATATCGGCAGCCACCACCGCCAGAGGAATCTGGAGCTCCTCGAAGGTCCGGCAGCGGAGGATCTTCGCCAGCAAACCGTCCATGCGCTCGTTGGTGGCAAACCCCAGCGACGGAATGGTCCAGCGCGCAAACCGGTTCCAACGCAAACTGCGTGCGGCCAAGATCATTTCATCGATGGTGCAACCGCTGGCGAACGCCGCGGCGGCGATGCTGCCGGAACTCGTTCCGGCCAAAGCGTCAATGGGGATTTGATTCTCGATGAGGACTTTGAGGACCCCAACGTGGGCAATACCACGAGCGAACCCGCCGCCTAGCGCCAAGCCCAGCCGCGGGCGCTGCAAGGATGGGCTGGTCGGCTCTTGGGGCTTACGTTTGGTGTAGGCGAATCTGCGCAGTTCCCGGACGGCAACCCTCAGGGCCTTCCCCACCCCGGCTCCGAGCTTAGACTTCACCGGCTGCATGGCAAACCTATTCTTTTCTGCCGTTCCCTTGCCAGCCCCACAATCCTTATATTCGATGTGCAATCGAGGCGGGGGAGTTGCCAAGGGGCTTTTCAGTACACCAGGTCCACAAAGGGCTCAAACGTGCGGTGCTGCGGGCCGGCGAAGTGACCAAAGTAGGGGGATGTGACGTTGTAGTAGACGTCGCGGGGATTCAAGTGGTTGGTGACGTTATAGATGCCCATGGCTCCACGGATGGTGTGGTTGCGCACCCACGGCAGGAAAGGAATGCGAAAGTCCTTGGAAAGTTTTAGATCCAGGGATGCGAATTCGGGGAAGCGCAGGCTGTTGGGCTGCCCCACGTAGTTTTGCAGCTCATCGACCGCCGAGTAGGGAAAACCGGTGTGAATATCCAGCACCGGACTGGCAAGGATCTTCCAGGGAAGCTTGAATTCGCCCCAGCTAATGAAACGATTGGGGACGTCGGAGTCTAAAGAGGCGGTGTAATTCGGACGGATAATGGGCTCCTCAAAAGGCACATACACCTGGGAGAATACGTTCAGATCTCCACGCGCATGGCTGTGAACGAACGAGAAATTGATGTCGGCCAATTTGCTGGCGTGAATGCGCACGGTGGATTCGAAATCGTGGTAGCGCTCACCCGCGCTGTTGGTCATGAGCAGGAGTGGTTCGGTCCCCGGCAATTGGTGCCGTCGTACCAGGAACAGATCATAGGTGCGGCTGAAGAGAGTGCTGAGCCGCAAGGTGACACGCGGCGTGAGTTCGCGGTCGAGTTCGGCGGTCCAAGTCACATCGTAGGGCGTGCTTTCCAAGTCGTGGCCGGGTGGAAGAACCGTCAATTTTCCCTCATTCACGAAAGCGTAAACGTTTTGTTGGACCTCGGGCGACCCAACGGGATTTCCTTCTGTGTCAAAAAGCGAGATGGCCCGCGTGGGATTGCCGGTAAAGCTGCCCGCCATCAGGGGCACACCGGCGTAGAAAACACCGACTCCCCCATGCAGAATGGTCCGATTGTCTTTGCCAGGGGCATAGGCGAAGCCCAGTCGTGGTGAAAAGGCAGCATGTTTCCCCAGGGTCTGGCCGGAAACGCGCAAACCAGCGTCGATTGCGAAGCGTTCACCAAAGGCCCAGTGGTCCTGGGCGAATATACCGCCCTCGATATCGTGCGAGTCCAGCGCACCAGGCCCGCTGAAGGTGATTTGCTCTGCTAGCGAACCGTCAACCCTCGAGATATTGACGGGCCTCGAGGTGCTGATGCCGGTGAAATTCCGATAAACGCCGTCGCCGCCGACCTTCAGTTCGTGCCTTCCGAGCCAGGTGCGCTGGGGATATTGATACGTTTCCCGCGCTTCCCCCTTGTCAGCTTTGCGGGTGTAGGCATTGAAGAAATTGCCTCCCCAGCCGTTGGGCGTATCCAGCATGTCGGCAGTCCCCTGGCCGTGCGCGTAGCTGGAAAACCGGGTGTATTGAAAGGTCGTGCTGAGAAGGCCTCCTGACGCGAACACACGCCGGTCCTTCAAGCCGGTGGAAAAGCCGCGCTGACCGTAATTCGAAGAGGCGGTCTGCGGCACCAGCGAGTTGATATTGGCGTATTCCTGGCGATCAGGGAAAAGGTCGAAATTGAAAGTGAGCAGGTGGTTGGCGGATGCTACGTATTGAAAATTCGTGAAGGAGTTCACGCCCTGCCGGATGGTCAGATCATGCGGCCACGCCAGGCCGCGCACCACTTGCTTGTACATAAAGTAGGTGAAAGATTCCGACATGGTCAGGCGGTCGCCGTGCAGCGGCCCCGTAAACCGGATGCGCGGACTGTTGCCATCAACACCGTGGAGGTGGCCTTCTTCACCCAGGAACCCCGGCACCAGGTCGTACAGTTGAACGTCCCACTTGCTGGAAGGCGCTTTGGTGACCACGCTGGTCAACCCGCCGGAAAAGTGCCCGAACGCGGCGTTATACGGTGCCTTCGACACATCCACCGACTCGATGGCATCAACCGGGAGGTCAATCGAGTAGCTGCCGGTGATGGGATCCACCATCTCGGTGTTATCAACCAGCAGCATGCCCTGCGCCTCCGTTGATCCCTTAATGTTGATCTTCCCATCGGGCGTGCGCACCACTCCCGGGACCAGAGGCAATGCGGCCAGAAACTGTTCGTGCAACAACGGTAGAGTGTTAAGCTGTTGGGAATTCACGTGGCCGGAGGGCGTGGTGGACTGCGTGGCGAGAGGAGCGGCCGTTTCATGGACCTCGAGCGTCTGGTGGAGCTTCTCTTGTTCGGGCAGGACGACTATCAGCGGTTCGGGGGAGGAAGTTGTCACCTTGATGCCATTCTCGATGGCGGGCCAATGTCCCACCGCCGCGCAGGTGAGGTTGTAGGAGCCCGGCTCAAGGCCAGGGAACGCGAATTGCCCGCGCTCGTTGGTGACCACATCGATCCCCTCTGCGGGAAGGCCGACGCCCTTCAGGGTACACACCGCCGCGGCGATGGGCAGACCCTTCGCACTAACCACCACACCCTTTAGATCCTGCGTAGGGGGCAGCGCCCAGATGGTCACCACGGCAACCATCAAGGCGAAAACCACCCTCATCGATTGGGCGAAGCAACCCCTCTCTTTCCGGAGCATATAGGGTCCACACCGGCAAATCCCGGTTCAGGCTATTTTATCTCATGACGGAGGAAAGGCTAAAGGTAAGCGCCCCCCGGCGGCGAATCACCGGCGAGAGTCGCTGCTGCCTAAGGCGGGACAATCCGGCACGCGCCCATCGGACTAGCGAACAGGTGCAGGGACTCGGTAGGCAAAGCGTTGGACCGGTCCAGTTCCTCCAGACCGCAATCGAAGCTTTCAAACTGGTGCTTGGGGCGGTCTTGCCGGCCGATGCAAGTCATCGCGAGACGGACCCATCCCCTGGCTTAAAGCCAAAGCGCCGCCCCCAGGCGGCCACACGGACCACCGGGACGACGGCGCCACGCTCAAATCGAAGGCTGACCCGACGACGGCTAGCCACTCATCACCATCCACTGACCACTGCTCTTAAGCCAGCTTGTTCCCCGAATGCAGGCCGCATTCTTTCTTGGTGGCTTCTTCCCACCACCAGCGGCCCTCGCGCTCGTGCTGGCCGGGCAGGACGACTTTCGTGCAGGGTTCGCAGCCGATGGAGACAAATCCGCGCTCGTGCAACGAATTGTAAGGCACGTCGTTTTGACGGATGTAGTCCCAAACCTGCTTCGAGCTCCAGTTGGCAAGGGGATTGAATTTCACCAATTCATTCTGAGGGGTTGAGAAGGTGGGATCGGCTTGAACAACGGCCACGGCAGCGCGGGTGGAGGGACTTTGGTCGCGGCGCTGGCCAGTGACCCACGCGCTCATCGTGCTCAGCGCGCGGCGCAGCGGTTCCACTTTGCGAATGCCACAACATTCCTGGTGCCCGTCCTTGTAGAACGAAAAGAGTCCCTTTTCCTTGACGAGTTTTTCCACCGCCTCGGGCTGGGGGAAGAAAACTTCAATGGGGAATCCGTACTTCTCCCGCACCTCGTCGAGAAGGCGCAACGTTTCCGGGTGCAGCCGTCCAGTATCAAGACTGAACACGCGGAACCTAGCTCCCAGTTTGGCCGCCATGTCAACCAGCACAACGTCTTCGGCGCCGCTGAAGCTGATGCCGATATTGGGCGAGTACATTTCGAAGGCCAGCGCCAGAATTTCACTGGGATGTCGCTGCGCGTACTGTACGGACAGTTCAGATAAATCTGCAACTTCAAGAGGCATAGTTAGTTTTTCCTTTTTAAGTGGTTATTCCCGGGCTATCCGACCAGCAGTCGGGTTCCCAGGGAGAAATACAAAATCGTAAACAGCCAACTGAAATAGCGCTCGGGAATGATGCGGGTCAGGCGGCTTCCCAGCACCACGCCGGGCAGCGAGCCCACCACCACCCGCAGGAAAAGGCCACTGTTGAAATGTCCCATCCCGACGTGCATGGAGCCGGCCAGCGCCATGGTCGCCAAGCCGTAAAGAATGTCCGTTCCCACCAGTTCGCCCAGCGGATAAGGCGTCAGGAGCAGCAGGAAGACCATCAGCAGGCTGCCGCTGCCGATGGAAGTCATCGACACCAGGAATCCCACCAGCGCCCCTACCAGAACCAATTTCGCCTGGGCGCTCGGTCCGGGCGCATCGACCCAAGTCTTCGGGGGTTTGATCTTTCCCAGCCGAACCAGCGGCAGCAGAAAGGCAACGCAGAACAGGGTGATTCCCAACACCAGGCGCAGCAGGTGGTCGAGTTCGCTCTCCGCCATGCGTAACTTCAAGAAGTGGAGCAGTAGAATCCCGCCCACCGTGCCGGGCACCGTCCCGGCAATGAGGAATGTTGCCAACCGCCAGCGCACCTGGCCCAACCGGCGATGTTCAAACACCCCCACCAGCTTGGTAAAGGCGCCATTCACGATGTCGGTACCGATCAGCACCACGGCTGGATAGGGGGTCAGCACCAGCAGAAGCGGCGTGAGGAGCACTCCCCCGCCGGTTCCCGTCAGCCCGATCAATATTCCCGTAACGAATCCTATGAAGGTTATGAGCATCGCGTCGCTAAATCCCTTTTGGCAGAGCGCCCCGCCTTGGAGCGGCTTGACATTGGTTCCTGCAAAAGCTGCCTAAACGCAAAAACGCCCGCTGCGGTTATTTCCGTCAGCGGGCGTCTCAGGTTCAGAACTTTATTTAGTGGGTCTTACAAATCCCTATTCCCTGAGCACAGAACACCGCTGGCGGATGATGTACAACAACACATCTGCCCGGCGCCAGTGCTGCTCACGGAATGGAGGTTCGTCTTCATTCGGAACGAACAGGCTACCATGGCTCAGAGGATCACGTCAAGATTTTTTGTAGTGCCTCACCACTAAGTGGTTGTGAGCTTCGCCGCGCGGCTGTTCCGTAAGAAGGATGATGCCACCAGCGGCGGTGCATGCCGATACGAGCAGACCCACTACTCTCCTGGCGCGCGATACGGCACGGCCTTCTTCACCGCTTCATCGATTTCCGCGGGCGTCAGCAGCACGGTGGTGCGAACGGTGACTGCCCCGCTGGCATTGATCACCAGCGCGACCGCGGCGGCGCTCACGTGATCCGGCAGATCGACAATCACCACGGCATCGGAACTCCCAAAGGCAAAGTAAAACGCTTCCACTTTGCCCCCTGCGGCCTTGATGGCCTTAGTTGCCGCCTCCCGGCGTTTGCTGCCTCCCTCGGCAAGCAAACCCTTTACACCCTCAGGCTTGTAAGCAGCCTCAATCAAGTATTTCGGCACAGTGTCCTCCCGCTTGAAAAAGTTAGGTTGGCGCTCTAACGCGTGAGGGAACAATAGCCTGTCCTGCGGCGAGATGCAACGGAAAGCGGGCAACTCGTTCATTGCCGGCCAACGTGGATGCGCTGGCCGAGGACTCTGTAGTGGGGAGTGCGATCCGTATGGGCGGGCAGGGGATTGGCGCCCAATCCCCCGGCGGAGTAGGTCACGAAGAGAACGCCGGGCTCAATCTCCACGAGAGACGTGTAGGCGCAGGTGCGCTCCATGGAAAGGCGTGTGACTTGCGTCCACGAAATCCCCTGGTTGGGGCTGAAAGCAACAAAATCACCATCGTCCTCGAAATCGGGCTTGTGGCCGAAGGAAACGGCCAGCGTGCCGTCATGCATTTCGATCAGATCAGGATCCGTGCCCACGATGGCGCGCCAATGCCCAAACTTGGAGTACATCCAGCTCAAGGGGTGGGCAGGAGTCCAACTTTTTCCGTCATCATCGGACTCCGATTGATAGATGGCATTCAGGCGGCCGGTTCGCATCAGGCAGATCAGTCGCCCCTTGTGCTCGCCTTGGCTGAGGCGAATCATCGAAGGTTCATCAAAGCCCTCCTGCTCGACCGGGGCGGAGGCGATGGTGGCGAGGTATGACCAGGTTTTCCCCTGATCGTGGGAAACGACCGTAAAGGCACGCATCCGAAACATCAAAGGCTCATACTCCGACGGCGTGCGATCACCCTGGAACCGGCCGTAGATGGCAGCGAGCAGCGACCCATCTGGCATTTCGATCACCGAGCGGTGCCACGGAACCGCCAGGAACGGCTTGCCCTGGTCACTTTGCCCGCCCTCCTCATAATTCGGCACCGACAAACTGAAGGTGGACGGCCCCCCCGAATGTGCGCCAACCGGCATCCGATTTCCACATGCGCCCTTCATACTTGCCGCTCGCCACCTTGTAGGCGATGTATTCGAACATCAGCACGGAGCCGTCACGCAGTTGCAACGCGGAGCCTTCAAACCAGGGCAACTCGGCCACGCTTCCGGCCTCCGTCCAAGGCTGCCAGGTCTTCAGGCCGTCGCGCGACACCAGAAACAAGGGATCCTGCTGTTGATACTCAAAACCAGGACGCCGCAGCAAGCGGTTGCCTTTCGAAACCTCCAGCAGCGCTGAGCCGTCCCGCAGCAACCATAGATAGGGGAACATCGCTCCGGTCTGGATCACCTGCGGCGGTTCAACCTCCAGCGCGAACGGTTTGATGGCGGGATCATCCGCGGCGCGGACACCCCATGAAGCGATTGCGATAAAGGCTAACGAAATGATCAAGACGCAAGCCCTTCGGCGATTGCTAGCCAACTGCTGTTCTGCGGTCCCCGTAGCTGGTCTCATGGGCAAACCTTTCCCGGCATCCCGGATGCGAAATCGTGTTGCTGCGTGAGTAGTGGATTGTATCAAAGGATTGCCGGTTCTTTTAATCGTGAACGTCACGGACAGGACTATCGGCACCACCGCCAGACCTCGGCAGCCGTGCACCACCAACAAACGAGGACTTCGCGTGGCCCCGACCAAGGCGGAGTGGTAGAATCGCGCGCGGAAACGCGAGGTGGAATCATGGAAGCACTTTCCCGCACAAGGAAGCGTGGCCGCTATGATTGTCCGGCTTGCGGAAAGCCCCTGCGGAACTTGGTCCGGAGAGGCACTTCTTTCCGCCCCCAAACCTTCTGCCCCTCCTGCGGATCGAGGATTTCAATCTACGACCTCTACGATTATCTCCCCCTGTTTGGACTATCGATCATGTTCTTCGCGCAGGCGATGTATGGCGTGTTTTTCGGGTATGCGCCGGGATGGGTGAAATTGCTATTCCGGGTGCTATGGATTGGACTCCTCGTGATGAGTTCCTTTAACTTGGCTCGCCTTCTCATCAAAGGCCCCTATCGAGTCATTTCCGACAAAACTACTGCCGCGGCGAAGCCTGTTTGAGCGCGGAGAGTTCCTCACGAGACAGAGGAACTCTCTGCGTGGCGCCGAAGCACTTGCTCATCGCGATCCTCTCAACCAACGTTTGTCTTCTCTCCGAAATCGCTGAGCGATGTCTTCGTCATGCT
>CAVRBF010000030.1:0-40761 GCA_963719115.1 uncultured Acidobacteriota bacterium
TTTTCTAACGAACCCTAAGTTCGCCCGATGCCAGTTGGGCAAGATGAGAAAGCGGCTGTTGTTGACGATCAGCTTCAAGCGGCTATAGCGCTGGCGAAAGTTCCAACCAATCCAGCGGTCGCGCACCGCGCACTTCAGGGCCGCGGCGGAAAGCTCAGCAGCGCTACCCATTCCTCCCGCCAGGTGGCAACGTACCAGAGCGTCTCGCTGATCTTCGGCAAAGCTCCCAGGTAGTGGTGCTGCCGCATCAGTTCTTGGTAACGCGCCTCATGGCCGGAGCGAAGGGGCCGGACAACGATCTCACGCAGGTCCAAGGGCAAATCCCCCTACGAAGCACACCTGAAACCTATCCCGTGCTTCATCGCGCAGCATACTATGCCGCGCGGGCGTTGTCCAGAACAAATTACAACCGCATAAAGCTCAAAGCACTTGGAGACTGGAACGAATTTCACCCTGGACGCGCATTCTCGCCGCGTCCAACCTCGGCTATAATAATTTCGTTCAAGGGGAGGCGCGGAAGGCGGTCCGCGCCGGAAATCACAGAAGGGACTGGTTCCGAATGAAGATCACGGCACTGATAGTCGATGATGAACAGCCGGCTCGCGATGAGTTGGTCTTTCTGCTGAAAAGCTTTCCCGACGTGGAAGTGGTCGGCCAGGGAAAGAACGGCGTTGAGGCCGTCAGCCTGATTCGCGAGTTGAACCCGCACCTGGTTTTCCTGGACGTGCAAATGCCCGGGGTTGACGGCATTGGAGTGATCAAGCGCCTGTTGGAGAAAAAGACGCCGCTGCCGTTCTTCATCTTCGCCACCGCTTACGACCAGTACGCGGTGCAGGCTTTTGAGGTGAATGCCATCGACTACATCTTGAAGCCTATCGCCAAGGCGCGACTGGAAAAAGCCATTCAGCGCGTGCGACGCCTGGTGGAGACTTCGGACGCCACGAGCCAGAAGCTCGATCGCCTGGTGCAAATGGTGGAGCAGCGCCCCGCGGCCCCCAAGGGGAAACTGGTCATCAAGAGCGCCAACCGGCTCTTCCTGGTGGATTCCGATGAGGTCATATTCGCCAGCATCGAAGGCGGCGTGATCAGCATCGTCACCCGCGAACTGGAAGGCGAATCCAACTTCCGCACGGTGGAAGAACTTCAGGCCAACCTGGATCCCAAAGTCTTCTGGCGCGTACACCGTTCCTACCTGGTCAACCTGAACCACATCAAGGAAGTGGTTCCCTGGTTCAAGAGCTCCTACCAACTCAAGATGGAAGACCGCAAGCAGACGGAAATCCCGGTGAGCCGGGCACAGACGCGGAAGCTGCGAGAACTGCTCAACCTGTAGGGATGATTTGATTCAGCCTGCTGGCAGAAGCACCACCGGGAACTACGAGACTACCTTTGCAGGAGTTTCCGTCGAGCGTGGCGGATGGTGAGAATCTGCACGCTTTCGTCTTCAACGCGATAGAGGATACGGTAAATGCTGTGCTGCTCACCGTATAGAAGTTGGCGGATATCTCTCTGTCGGTAGCCCGGATCGGGGGCGAATGCGCAACGTTGAGGAGACTCTGCAAGGCCTTCAATTGCCTCCACGAGACCTCAAACCACTCCAGAGTCGCGGTCTGCGCGAGTTTCTCGAGCTCGCGCTCAGCGCGCCGGCGATACCGAACGTGGAACGCCAAAGTATTTCTTCCTCAGTTCTGCGTGGACTTCCGCCGCTGGACGACCTTCGCCCTCCTCCGCCAGCGCTTCGTTGACAGCCTCAATTGTTTCCATCCGCTCCTTCCAGGCCTCATACGCCTCGGCGTCGAACACAACAAACCGCGCTCTCCCTTGCACGGTCAGTACCATGGGTCTCCGATTCTTCTTGAGCAGCCGGGCAAATTTGGCGGTCTGGCGCTTGAATGCCGTCAGGGGATGGATGTCTTCTGCAACGTCAATCATTTGAGCACCTCTTAAGCATCTTAGCAGATGCTTAGGTAATATGTCCAGTAACGTTGTGGTGACTCCAATTGCGACGCACTTTCTCTTCCGCCCTGTGCAACCCTTCTCTCGCCCAGTTCTGCCACAATGACTTTGGAGGCAGCCAGAACCATCCGCCTTCGCCGTCGCCGACCATGTTTGCCGTGCCGCGGGCAGCGAACGCTGCGGTCAGCAGGCAAATAAGCGCCGCTTGAAGTTCGTGGTTGGTTTCAGTCCTCAAGCGGTCCCAAACGCCATCGGGTAGGTCTAAATTCTCGGATAGCGTTGAGATCAGGCTCTTATCACCAACCGCCGATCTGTAGAGCCAGTCGAACTTCTTGCGCCTCGCCAGTTTCGGAGCGGAGAAGAAGACCTCTTCTGGCAGAAGTACCGCAAGGAACGCATTGGGAAATGCTTCGACAATCGGGCCGTCACAGCGAACGAACGCCTCGCGCCCGGACATCGTTGAATCGTCAAAGATCTGGCTGAACTGAGTGCAAGCCTCGGCTGCCGCACGCCTCAGATTCAACCCGAGTCCATAGTGACTAAGCCCCGGCTTGCCCCGGCGGGCAAAAGGAGCCTGAATGAATACAAACTCGCATCTGCGGCGAACGAATTCGTTGGCGCCCTTCGGGAGGAGTGGCCCGTCAAAGGCGATCACCCTCGGTCGAAAGCCTTCGGGTATCTGTGCTTTTCGGTCCTCCCATGACGTTTTTGCTCGCGAAAGATAGAGTTTATCACCGTCGAGGCACGCGATTCCTGTCGCCGCGCGTTTCTTAGAGAAGCCTACGTCTACTCCCATAAGCTTCGCGCTTTTCACCGCCTCCGTCGGCCGATATTGATGGAGTCTGCCCGAAGCCAAGTGCTAGCCGGAACGACAGAGGCCTGGCTCCAGCGGTACTCCTCAATCGCTTGCACTAGCCCGCCCATCGTCGATTCCTTCGCTTCAATCGTGACACTCAGGCCGAGCTTGCGGAGAGTTTGCGACGTAATGGGCCCAATGGAAGCGATGACCACATCACGAAGAGTTTCCTGCAAGCGGTCTTCGCCGACTAGCTTGGCGAAATTGGTGACGGTGGATGAGCTTGTAAAGGTGATGGCATCGGGCGGAGGCGTGAGTAAGCGGGCAAGCTCTTGCGAACTCATCTCCGGCACGACCGTCTGGTAGGCCTCCACGACCTCCACACGCGCGCCGCGTTCTTCCAGGACGCGGGGCACCACATCGCGCGCCACTTTCGCACGGGGGATCAGGAACGCTTGGCCGCGCAGATCGCGGTCACTGAGTGCGGCTAGTAAACCTTCGGCGACGTACTCCTTGGGCACCAGATCGACCTTGATTCCCGTGCGCGCGAATTCCGCCGCCGTCGCGGGACCGATGGCGCCGATCGTCAATCCGTGGAGCGCGCGTAGGTCGCGGCCGCAGGCGGCGAGGCGAGCCAGGAAATTTCGCACGCCGTTGGCCGACGTGACCAGCAGGTAATGAAATTTTTCTAGCCGCCGGATGGCGGAATCAAGCGGCTCCCAGGAGTCCGGCGGGTGAATCTCAATCGTGGGGAGTTCAATCACCTCAGCGCCCAAACCCACCAGTTCATCGCGCAGCACGCCGGCCTGCTCGCGCGCGCGCGTGATCACGATGCGTTTGCCAAACAGCGGCAACCGCTCAAACCAATTCAGTTGCTCCCGCAGGTTCACTACTTCGCCGATGACGGTGATCGCGGGCGTCATTTCCGCCGTGACCTTGGCCCCGATGTCCGCCAGGGTCCCTTCAATTACTTTTTGCTCCGGCAAACTTCCCCATTGAATGACCGCGGCGGGGGTAGCGGCGTTGCGGCCGTGAGCGATCAGGGCCTCGGTGATGCGGGGAAGATTTCGCACTGCCATGAAAAAGACCAGCGTGCCGGGGCAAGTTCCCAGGTACGACCAGTCCAAACGCGAGGATTCTTTTTCCGGGTCCTCGTGCCCGGCGATGAAAGTCACCGTGGAAGTGACGTCACGATGGGTAATGGGAATCCCGGCATAAGCAGGAACGGCGTGGCCCGCTGAAACGCCGGGTACAACTTCAAAGTCAATGCCGGCGGCGGCGAGCGCCTGCGCCTCTTCTCCGCCGCGTCCAAAAACAAACGGGTCGCCGCCTTTAAGGCGGCATACCATGTTGCCCTCGCGAGCCCGGTTGATCAGGATTTCGGTGATTTCGCTTTGCTTCCGACGGTCGGCCTCACCGCGCCGCCCAACAGAGATTTTCTCCGCGTCCGTGCGCGCCAATCGCAGCAGTTCCTTGTTCACCAGAAAGTCGTAGACGACGCAGTCGGCAGTCTCAAGAGTTTGCTTTCCCTTGAGGGTAAGCAGGCCGGGGTCGCCGGGTCCCGCGCCAACGAGATAGAGCTTCCCTGAACTCATAGAGTGTTCAAGATCTCCCGCGCGCCCTGTTGCAAGAGGTTTTCGGCGACGGCGGCGCCCAATCGCTCCGGGTCAGATGTGGAGCCGCCTTGCTGGGCGCGAATCAACCGCGTTCCGTCGGGCCTCGCGACCAGTGCGCGCAGGTGGAGCGTGCCATCATGCGTTTCGGCGTGGGCGGCGATCGGCACCTGGCAGCCACCGCCTAACCGGCGCAGCACGGCGCGTTCAGCGCTGACCGCATCATGAGTCGCCGGATGGTCGAGCCGCAAGACTGCCTCCCGCGCCCGCATATCGTCGGTGCGCGTTTCAATGCCCAACGCGCCTTGGCCGACCGCCGGGCACATCTGATCGAAATGGAAATAGCTCGTAATGCGTTCGGTGAAGCCCAGGCGATGGACGCCAGCCGCGGCCAGCACCAGCGCCTCACTGTCGCCGCGATCGAGTTTGCGGAGTCGCGTGTCCAGATTTCCGCGCATCGCGACGTAAACCAGATCCGGCCGCAGAGCGCGCAATTGCGACTGGCGCCGCAAGCTGCTGGTGGCCACCCGCGCCGAGGGCGGCAGACTTGTCAGGCTCAGGCCGTTCGGAGTTATCAGCACGTCGCGCGCGTCCTCCCGCGGCGGCACGGCAGCGAGCGTGAGGCCGGCTGGTAATTCGGTGGGCAGATCCTTCAAACTGTGGACGGCCAAGTCTATCTCGCGCGCCAGCAGAGCTTCTTCAATTTCCTTGATAAAAAGGCCCTTGGTGCCCGCCTCCGCCACTGCTTGCGCCATCGAGGCCGGCAGCGGCTCATTCGGCGCATGCGCCTGCAAATGGTCGCCGGTGGTTTTGACGATGCGAATTTCGATTTCAAAGCCGGCCGCCGCAAGCTGGTCACGAACCCAGTGCGCCTGCCAAAGAGCCAGCTTCGAACCGCGAGAACCGATAATCAATCGCATAACAAATCAGTTACGAGCAGGTTGAAAAGTGTAAAGGGCAAAGGATAAAGGGTAAATGCAACCCTTTTACCCGGTACGGCGCTCCTTTGAATTCTTACTCTTGATCTTTTCACTTGAAAGATCTCGCACGGAGATGTCAATGTCCCCGTACTTGACGACCTGAAAGTAGAGATTCGCGCCCCCGTTATACGTCACTTCTAAATGCGACGGAGTTACCCAATTCATCGAAAGATTTATCGTCCCACCAGCGTTGGCGTCATCCAGAACGTAGGGTCGGGGAGCTGGGCCATTACAAGAGAATCCCAAGACCTGCATCGGAGGATCAGAAACATTGGTCCGCTTCAGGTACACACTGGTATCAATACCGGCCGTTCCAAATCCGCCGTTCTGTACTGTCTCCGCGCTCGCCAGCCAATACCCATCCGGAGATCGGGCTTCTGCCTTCCAAATCGTGGGGGCATCATGACAGCCTGCTACTAAGACACAGACTCCCATGATTGAGAGTGAGATCGTCTTGCGCAATCGCGCGTAATTCCTATATTCCATTTGGCACAACTCTGCACCACTCCACTCGTAAGACCTTCAGAGGAGTCCGCTACATTCCTTTTTCCTTCACCCTTCACCCTTTATCCTTTAACCTTTACCCTTATTTCTACTCTCCCAATCCAAAGATTTTATGAATCAGCCGCACCAGCGCTGCGTTTTCGGGTTCGCCGGCGCCACTCTTGAGTTCAGTAATAGGGCCATGGAGGATTTTGTTCATCATGCCGCGGGTGAGTGCGTCCACGGTCTGGCGCTGCTCAGGAGTCAGTGCTGCCAGCCGTCCCTGATAACGTTCCAGTTCCGAAGCGCGGATGCGGCTCAAGCGCTCTTCCAACGCCACGATGGTCGGCACCACATCCCGATGGGCCAGGCGCTTGAGCGTTTTTTGGACTTCGGCCTGGATAATCTCCTCGGCCCAAACGGCTTCGCGCTCACGCTGTTTCTTGTTGGCTTCCACGACGTGGCCCAGGTCGTCGATATCATAGACGAACACATTATCAACATCATTTACCGCCGGATCGACGTCACGCGGAACGGCAATATCGACAAAGAACATCGGCCGATTCCGGCGCGCGCTCATGACTCTTTCCACGTCGCGCTTGTGGATAATGGGCTCAGATGAGCCCGTGGAACTGATGACGATGTCCGCCTGCGCCAGGTGCTCAAAGAGATGCTCAAAGGGCACGGGCTTGCCGTGAAAGGCGGCTGCCAGTTCCACCGCGCGGTCGTAAGTCCGATTGCTCACCAGGATGCCGCTAGCGCCGCTGCTCAATAGATGCCTGGCCGCCAACTCACTCATCTTGCCCGCGCCCACTATGAAAACGGTCTTTTCCTGGAGGCCGCCGAAGATCTTCTTCGCCAGTTCCACCGCGGCGTAGGAGACGGATACCGCCGCCGAACCCAGCGCCGTCTCGCGCCGCACGCGCCTTGCCACCGCCAGCGCCTGGTTCACCACATCGCTCAGCGTGCCGCTCATCGCGCCCGCCGTGCGCGCCGCGGCGTAAGCCTCCTTGATCTGCCCCAGAATTTGCGGCTCGCCGAGAATCATGGAGTCCAGGCTGGACGCCACGCGGAACAGGTGTTTGACTACATCCTGCTGGCGGAGGCGGTAGAAGAAATGGGCGAACTGCCCAAGGTCACAATGATGATGGTCCGCCAGGAACCGGCGCATGATCGATTCCGCGTCCACTTCGTCTTCCGCCGAGGTGCTCAGTTCCACGCGATTGCAGGTGGAGAGAATCATGCCCTCAAGAATCCCCTCGCGATGCACGAGGTCGGAGACGGCTTCCGTGAGATGGGCAGCCGGGATGTTCATCTTCTCCCGGACCTCCACCGGCGCGGTGCGATGATTGATGCCCAATAGCGTTAAGTTCATGAGAAAAGCCGGGTCTGGGTACTGGGGGCTAGGGGCTGGGAAAATCGTAACAGCATCGCCTCAGCCCGAGTTTCGGTTCCTTAGTCCCCAACCCCCCGTCCCTAAGTTGGTTCTGGCGACCAGGTGCTGGGGCAATGCTGCTTTTCTGTTTTTCCCCAGTCCCCAGCCCCTAGCCCCTCAGTTTCGGAATGTACCCGTGCGCCCCACTCAGCAGGCTGACGCCCACGAAGGTCACCAGAATGGCGGCGAAGCCGAATATTGCGATGTAGGCGGCGCGCCGCCCTCGCCAGCCGCCACTGACGCGCATTGAAAAGAGCACCAGATAGATCAACCACGTCACCATCGCCGCCAGGATCTTCGGGTCAAACTCCCACGGCCCCTTCCACGTGCGGCTTGCCCAGACAAATCCGGTCAGGATGCCGAGGCTCAGAAAGGGCAGCCCCAGCACCAGGGAGCGGTAGTAAATCTCCTCGCAAACCTTCAGCGACGGTAGTCGGTAGTAGAACGCGCGCGGCTGCTTCGACTTCAGCTCGCGCTCCTGAATCAGGTACATCAAGGCGGCGACGAAGGTCAGGAACAGGGCCGTGTAACCGAGGAATATCGAGCTGATGTGCACCAGCAGCCAGCCGCCGCGGAACGCCGTAGAATCGAATGAATCCGGAGGATGAAGCGCGGAAATCAGGGTGAGCAGAAACACCAACGGCAGCATGAACAGTCCCAGAGCAACGATACGATAGCGCAGGTACACAAAGAAGAACGCGACGGTCACCATGAACGCATAAAACGACAGTGCGCTACGGACGTCGGTGACGGGAAGGCGATGAATCCGCACCGCAGACAGCGCCAGGGCCACGGCATGCGTAGCCAGGCCCACCCCCAGGGCGCCCAAGGATGCGGGCGAGAGCGCGGGCCGGCGCTGAACAACGGAAGGGACAATCAGCAGGATTCCCAAGGCGTAGAATGCCAGTGCCATCCACAGCCAGGCATCGTGCATAGAGTCTCCATGGCAAGAGCAGACAATCCAGAGGATTATAGCATTTCTGCTGGGCGGGTCCGTTCCGCCAAGCGGAGGTCGAAACCGCGAAGGGTGCTGATCGAAAGGCAGAGGCCGACGCGAACTCCATCATTACGACTCGATGGGTCTCACTTCGCCGAACCGATCAGCGCCGCCGAAGCCAAATTGTTCAACAAACTAGCGGTATCAAATGCCCCCGAGGTTCGGACGTGGACGGAGAGCGGGCGGCGGGGCTCATTGGAGAATTCCATGGTGTACTCGGCTTCCCCAAACAGGCTGGAGAAGAAGGTGCGGAACTCCACCTCTGCGGCGGCACGAGCTTGCGGCGTATTCGGGGCGAGAAGGCGATCATTGATAAAAAGTTCGATTTCGTGGCCGTCGAACCCAATCGTGTGATTGAGGCTGGGCTCGTTCTCAAGTCGCTGGCAGAACGCCAGAGCCGCCTGAGTCGAGTGGGCAAGGCGATCCTGGTTCGTGGTTTCCATCGGCCTTTTGCAATTATACCGAGCGCCCAGCCGGCCACCGGTGTCATCCAAACTGTAGTTACCGTAATATCCGATCAACACCACGCCGGGCCCCGAGATGACGTGGCGATAATCCGCGATATCCAGCAACAGTTCGTCGCGGCCCTGATTCTGAATCCAGCCATGAAAAATCGGAATCAATCGTTCCAGGTCAACTGCTTCCGGATTCCTTACGAACAGCTTGACGTTGACGTGCTGAAATTCCATGAGCTCGTCGTTTCTCCTTTGCCGGGTTACCTTGTCCCATGCCCCGTCACTTCAGCTCTCGTAGCGTAGCACTGGGCCTGCGCTCCGCATGCCGCCATCAAGGGCAGCACTAACTAGGGATGTGCCAGCTTGGAAAGCCCGGATGCCAACGCCTCCGCGGTCACAGCAACAGATCCCAAGCGGTTATAGCAAGCGTGGACAGCGTCGATAAAGAGCTGGGCTTCATCAATCAGGTAGCGCGCTGAATCGGCGCTGGCCGGCTTATTCGCTGACGTGTGGGCAGAGAACAGGTACTGCGCGAACTTCCCACCGGCAAACGCATCAAAGAACTTCTGCGTGTTGTAGAAGCGCGTGGTAAATTCCCGGACGATGCGGTCGGGGTCGTCGCCGATGTCCGGGAGTTCCAGTTTCACCAGCGCCTTGGCCGCCTGGACCATCGCCAGATAGGCGGTTCGCGCGGCCCGTTGGAAGTCGTCACGGTCTAGGTCCACTTGCGCGTCAAACACCCCGCGCTCGGCAGCCGCCATATCAAAGTCAAATGCAGAAACGACTTCGCCTGCGCACTCGCCCACTCCCATGTCACCCAAAGTGTACTCGCGCGGGTCTCCCCAGTCGCTATAGAATGAGCGGTCGCCTATGTTAGATGGTAGGTGCGTGAGGTCTTCTAACAGCGATTTGATTGCGACCTTGCCGGTGCGTTTGACGAAGTCCTTAAAGCTCTCACCGGTTTTGCGATCGGCCACATAGCGTTCCGACAGCCGCGTGACGACCTGGGGAATGTTCTTGGACGGCACCGCCAGCACGGGCTGCCCGTAGGAACCGGCGTTGCTCTCCCACTCGCCTCCCAGCACCACCTGGAAGTGGGGAACGGCGTAGCCCGCCATCTTCCTGCTGACGCCGTAGAACCCGAGGTCCGCAACGTGATGCTGACCGCAACTGTTGAAGCAGCCGCTGATCTTGATGTGCAGATTCTGCACTGCCGCATCCTTTACAAAACTATTTTCGGCGAGCCGCGTGCGCAGTTCCGCCGCCAGGCCGCGCGAGGACGAGATTCCCAGCTTGCAGGTGTCGGTGCCGGGGCAGGTGACGATATCTACAATGGTTCCGGCCCCCGGCTCGCCCAATCCCACCGCCTGCAAAGCTTCGTAAAGATCCACGAGGTCGCGGTTGCTGACCCAGCGAATCAGGAAGTTCTGCTCGACGGTGGTGCGAATGGTTTCGCGCGTGAACCGCCGCACGATGTCGGCAAGGGAACGGGTTTGGCTGGCGGTGATGTCGCCCAGCGGAAGAGTAACGGTCACCGTGGAATAACCTTCCTGACGCTGCGGGCGCACGTTGGTGCTGTGCCAGCGCTTGAACGCTTCCGAGGTTGACGCCGGCGTTTCGCCGGGCGCGTGCAAAGGTTCTTCGGTCAAATCCTTCGCGAACTCCAGGCATTCCGCCCATTTGGAATCAGGGGGCAGGATCTTGCGCTCTTCCCAAACCAGTTCTTTGAATTTCTCGATGCCCAGATCGTGAATCAGAAACTTCAGCCGCGCGCGGCTGCGGTTCTTCTTTTCTCCCAGCCGAGCGAATACCCGGGCAATGGCCTGTGCCACCGGACCCACTTCTTCCACGGCCAAGAAAGGGTGAAACAGCTTCGCCTGGTAAGGAACGGCGCCCAGTCCTCCGCCCACGTAGAGGGCAAAACCTTGCACGCGCTCGCCGTTTGCAGTGCGGGTGACTCCGACGAAGCCCAGGTCATGCATGCTCGCCAGCCCGCATGCATGCTGAGCGCAGCCTCCGAACGAGGGCTTGAACTTCCGGCCGAAGTTCTGGCAGTCTGGGTGGCCCAGCAGAAACTTTGACAGCGCGCGGGCGTAAGGTGTGACGTCGAAAACCTCGTCCTGGCAAACACCGGCGAGGGGGCAACCAGTAACATTTCTCACCGAGTTGCCGCAGGCTTCGCGCGTGGTGATGTTTGCCGCTGCCAGCCGGCGCATGATGGTCGGCGTGTCATCGATCTGCACGTAGTGAAGCTGCACGTCCTGACGCGTGGTGATATGTACGATGTCGTCGGAGTATTCTTCTGCCAGATCCGCCAGCGTTTCGAGTTGCGCCGCGTTCAGGCCGCCGGCTGGAATCTTGATGCGTTGCATTCCGGGAGCATCCCAAAGCGTGTTCGGCCCCTTGGTCAACCGCCCCGAGGGATAGTGAAACTCCTGCACCTTTTTGCCGTCGTGCCGCTGGCCGTTGTCGTAACGCTGGCCATACACGCCGCGGCGCAAGCGGGTTTCTGCGATCAGGCGCTCGTCGAGCTTGCCCTGTTTTTTCAGGCTCAAATCGGTTTCATAGCCATCGACTTCCCGCGCCAGGGCTTCCGGCAACCGGCCCGCAAGATGTTCCTTCCATTGCAAGTTCGAAGCTTTCATCAGGTATCACTCCAAAAAATAAAAAACCCACCGCCGGGCCTAACTTCGGCGGTGGGTTGGTATCAGATCGTTGCGATGAGCGCTGTTAAGCTAGATCCCCAACCGCCGACACTGGCACGGTACAACAACACATGACCGCGGCGGGTTGGAAGATGTAGCCCATCTTTGAAATTCCAGAATAGGTTGGATGTCCCGGATTGTCAACCCCAAACCGACTCTACCCATTCCGGATTGGCATACGCCGGGCTGTCTTGTTATCATGGCTCAGGCGAAAAACATGTCACCACCGACCACCACCGGCACGCCGGGAACACTGCATCTGCAATTGCAGGTGCGGCCCGCGGAAGAACGCGACGCCCAAGCCATCGCGCGGATTTATATGCAGGCGACCCAGGATCATCTGGCCACATTTGAACACTTTTTGGTGACCCCCGAAGAGCGTGCCCGTTGGATCACCGAGCACACCGGCAAATTTCCGCTGCTGGTGGCGGAGCTGAATAGCCGGGTGCTGGGATGGGCTGCGCTCAGCCCGTACCACGCTCGGCCGCGGATCGAGGGCATTGCCGAGTTGCTCATCTACATCGACCGCGATTACCGGCGCCACGGCGTCGGGCGGGAATTGATGCGGGCCATTCAGGCTGCCGGTCGCAAAGAAGGGCATCACAAGCTCATCGGGAGATTTGTGACTCACAACGAAGCCGGGCGCACCCTTTGCCGCCTGACCGGCTGGCGGGAAGTCGGCGTGCATCAAAAGCACACCTGCCTCGACGGCCGCTGGCATGACGTGGCCGTGGTCGAGTTTCTCATTGCGGAGAATCTGGGGAGTCAGGAGCCGGGAGTCACAAGACAGTAGCCTGGATTCCTCCGGGTCACGATCCTGAACGACGATTGCCGTCTACTGTTTTCCGCTTGCGGTCTTCTAACTTCTGTTTCCTTACGCCTTCTCTCTCCTGCCAACGCTCGTCCACAGAAAATAGACAGGCACTCCCAACAGCACCAACCCCAGGCCGATGCCGGACTCGCGCGGGCTGCGCACCAGCGAGTTTAGAATGATGGCCAGCGCCGCGACGGCAAAGGCGACCGGCAGAGCGGCATGCACGCGGAACGGCCTTGCCAACTGCGGGCGTTTGCGGCGCAGGACCACCACCGCCAGCGCCGCCGCGGCAAAGAAAATCCAAGCCGTGAAAACCACGTAGGTGTAGAGCTGTTGGTAGGTTCCACTCGCTGCCAGCACGATGGACCATACACCCTGAATGAGCAGGGCAACGTGCGGAGTTTCGAACCGCGGGTGAATCCTCCCCACGGCGGCGAACATGACGCGGTCGCGCGCCATGGCGAAATAGGCACGCGCACCGCCGAGAATATTGCCGTTCGCGGCCCCAAACATCGAGCAGAGAATCAATGCGGAAACGAACGCAGCACCGTGGGGACCCCAGAAAATCTCCATGGTTTTGGCCGCCACGCGCTGGTAGGAATCCTGAGCCATCAGAGGCAGGGGGATGACCCGCAGGTAGGCGAAGTTGGCGCTGAGATAAGCGATCACGACCACGACGGCGCCCAGCAAAAAGCTGCGCGGCAGAACTTTTCCAGGGTTCTTCACTTCCCCCGCCACATACGCCAGGTGGTGCCAGCCGTGATAGGCCCACAGGACGCCGATCAGCGCCACGCCAAAGGCGCTCGCGGAAGTGTGGAGAGGGCCGGCATCGGGTGCCAGCACCGCTGGAGTCACGTGATGGGCGAACAACGCGAAGCCCACGATAATGGCCAGGCCGCTGAGCTTGGCAATCGTGAAGACCGTCTGAACCCACGTCGCGTGCCGCACCCCGGCAATGTTCACGAGGGTCAGCACGGTGATCACCGCTATGGCCACCAGCTTTTGCTCAACGAGCGTGAGGGGGAAAAAGCTCGTGCTGTAAATGCTGAAGGCGACGGCCAGCGTGGCGATTCCGCCCGACTCAATCACCAGCAGCGCCGCCCAGCCGTAGAGAAAAGCCGCCAGCTTGCCGTAAGCATCGCGCAGATAGATGTAAACCCCGCCCGCCTCGGGCGTCGCCGCGCCCAGTTCCGCGAGCGAAAGGGAACCGGCGAGTGCCAGAACGCCGCCCACGGTCCACACCAGGAAGACTTTGCCGACTGAGCCCACTTGCTGAGCCACGTTGTGTGGGACCAGGAAAATGCCCGAGCCGATGATGGTGCCCACCACGATCGCCGTCGCTCCCAGGCCACCGATGGCGCGTGGGAGTTCGCCCGGCGCGTGACTTTCGCTTTCAATTTGCGGAATGCTAGACATAATAGATATGACTATCTATTTGTTGTGCCCACGACTCGTCTGTTGCAGCGCGGCCGAGAAGCTCCGCCGCCTGCTCGGCCTTTACCAGCAACAGGGTGCGACATTATACTGATGGGCCTTCGGGAAAACCAAGCTTTGTTGAAAGCTGCGCGCCACGCGGTGGCAAGGCGCACCCGGTTGGCGGCCCGACGGTTGACGATCTGACGGAGGAAATGACATGCGAAAAGTGACTCGTACCCCGGACGCTCCCCGGCCCAAGGGCGTCTACTCCCAGGCCATTGTCGCCGATGGCTTTGTTTTTGTTGCCGGGCAGGCGTGCGTGAATCCCCAAACCGACCAGTTTGAGTTCGGCGACATCAAATCGGAGACCCGCCGGACACTCCAGAACATTCGCGCTATCCTGGAGGCATCGGGGAGTTCGCTGAAAGATGTGGTGCGCGTCGGGGTGTTTCTTGCCGACCTCAATGACTTCGCGGCAATGAATGAGGTTTACAAGCAGTTCTTCCCCGAGGACCAGCCCGCTCGCACTACCGTGGGTTGCCAGCTCAACAAAATCAAGGTCGAGATCGACTGCATCGCGCGCGTCAGCAAGCGGCGCAAGATCAAGTAATTCAGCGTGGATTGGCGGCGCGCCGGCGTTGGCGCCTGCGCGAAGCGCTTTGGAGTGCGGGAGCAGCGGCTCCCGCTTTCCGTCGTGGTGTTCAACAACACTTCGCGTGTGACGACAAGCTAAAAGCGGGAGCTGCTGCTCCCGCAGTCCAAAGCGGCAGCTTCGCGGCCGCAGTCCAAAGCGGGACTTCGCCCGCCATCATGTGAGGTAAGCGATGTTGGCTAAAGAACTCTCGACTCCGGTCCTAACCGTCGATCTTGACGTCCTGGAGAAGAACGTCAACGGCATGGCGGAACAGTGCCGCCGGCAGGGGGTGTCTTTGCGCCCCCACACCAAGACCCACAAGACGGTGGAAGTTTCGCGCATGCAGTTGGAGCACGGCGCGGTGGGCCTTACCGTGGCCAAGGTGGGAGAAGCCGAAGTGCTGGCGGCCGCCGGCTTCCACGACATTCTGGTGGCCTACCCCATCATGGGAGAGGAAAAACTTGGGCGCCTGGCCCGCATCGCACGCGCCCGGCGGCTGATAGTTTCGCTGGACTCCGAAGCCGCCGCGCACGAGCTTTCCCGGGCGGCAGCCGCGCAAGACGCCACCATCGGCGTGCTGGTGGAATTTGACGCCGGTGCGCGCCGCTGCGGGCTCGATCCCGGTCCCGACCTGGTGACGTTGGCGAAGACCATCGAAAAACTGCCGGGCTTGAAGTTTCGCGGCCTCATGAGTTTCTTCGGCAGTGTTTGGGGAACCCCCGAGCAGCGTCGTGCCGAAGCCGCATTGGTGGCTGAGTGCGTCGAGCGGGGTTTGGCGGCGTTTCGTGCCGAAGGCATGCCGGTGGAGATCGTCTCCGGCGGTTCCACGCCTTCCATCGAGTTTGCTCACCTGATCCCTGGACTCACCGAGCTTCGTCCGGGGACGTACGTTTATAACGACCTCAATACCTACTATCAGGGTGCCTGCGCACTGGAGGATTGTGCCGTGCGCGTGGTGGCCACGGTGGTTTCCACCGCCGTGCCCGGCCGCGCCATCATCGACGCGGGGTCCAAAACGTTTTGCTCGGACGCGCTCGGTTCTGGTCCCAAGTCCGGCTTCGGACACGTGGTGGAAGCCCCCGACGCCCCCATCATCAAGCTCAATGAGGAACACGGCTACGTGGATACCACCCAGTCGAAGCATCCGTTTCGTGTCGGTGAAGTGGTGACCGTTATTCCCAACCACGTCTGCGCGGCGGTGAATATGCACGACGAAATTGTGACGCTGCGCCAGGGCGAAGCCGTGGGCTGCTGGAAGATCGCGGCAAGGGGGAAAGTTCGGTAGGGCGCAACGGTAGGGCAGGCAAGGCAAAAGGCAAAGTGCAAAAGTCAAAATAGAAAACTGAGAACCCCGTCCCTCGCCCCCTTGGGGGAGAGGGTGGCTCGCTACCGGCGCAGTCATCAGCCGGGGCGAGAAGGGGGCCCCACGCTTTGCTTGTCGTGGGGGTGAGGGGGTTCAATCATTGGCGATTGATCGCGCTGCACGTGTTCTGGACCCTCAAATCGCTCCCCGCGGGCCAGGAGACTTAGGAGGGCAAGCACCCATGACACTGGACGAGTTCCGCCAATCCACAACCAAGGACCAGCCTCCCGCCGGTTTGAGCGATGCCCTTGCCGGCCTCTGGTGGGACGCCAAAGGCGATTGGACACGGGCGCACGAGTCAGCGCAGCAGGATGAGAGCGCGGCGGGCTCGTGGGTCCACGCCTACCTGCACCGCAAGGAGGGCGATTCCTCCAACGCGGGCTATTGGTACCGCCGGGCCGATAAGCCACATTCCCGAAGTACACTCGAGCAAGAGTGGCAGGAGATTGCCGAGTCGCTGTTAGGGGAATGACTTGCTTCACTCATCCGCCACTCGGGTAGCACGGTCCCCCCTGGAAACTGTCATCCTGAGCTCCGTTCTTCAGAGCGAAGGACCCCGGTATTGCGACTTACCCACGGGCACCGCGACTGCGGCGCAGCCCGAGCGTTGCGCTCCCGCGCCCTGTTTCCTACGAACCATGAAAAGGGTCCTTCACCCTGGAGAGCGGGTTCAGGATGACAGGCGCGTGACCTGCATTGCAGTTTCAAATCGCAAGGTGTACGTTTATCGGCGAGCTGGAGGAGTAGGGAATAATCGGGCCGAGCCGATTGAAGAGGGGCCGTGTCCTTGCGCAACATTCCGTTATGGCATTGGGCAGCCGCAACTGTTGCCGGAAGCTGGCGGCGAGATGCGGCAGAGACCATGCCGGTGCTGACTTCTTTTCCGTCTCCCGAGAAGCCGGCATCGAGCGGCGATGCGAATACCGGCCGCGACCACATCGCTGCGAGCTACAGGGCCAAAATCGATCAGCTTCAGCGGCAATCCGAGCTGGCGAAAAGCCGCCGCGGCACGTGTTATTCGTACCTGATCGCAAGCTTGTTCGTTCTCGCCGCCTTGTTTTTCATTTCTCTCAAGTCACATCTCCTTCCGGCATGGTTGCTGGTCATCCCCACGATTGCGGCGTTGGCTGCTGGTGACAGGTTCGAACATGTCGGGCAAGAGCACGCTGCTCCGCGCCGCAGGCCTGAACGCCACGCTGGCTTGGATGGGCGCGCCGGTGCGAGCGACTCGACTTAGACTCTCGCCACTTCAGGTTTGTGCGTCCATCCGCGTGGAGGATTCCCTGCTGAGCGGCCAGTCCCGCTTCTACGCCGAGGTGGAGCGGTTGAAGGCAACGCTCGACGGCGCCGCCTCAAGCCCGCCGGTGCTTTTCCTCATCGATGAACTTTTCGGCGGAACGAATTCCGCCGACCGGCGCGTTGCCGCCGAAGCCGTCATCCGCCTGCTGGTGGAGCGCGGCGCTATCGGACTGGTCACCTCGCACGACCTTGCGTTAACCGAGATTGCCGACGACCGACAATTTAAGGGCGCCAACGTGCATTTTGCCGACTTGCCCGCAGCGGAGGGCCTGAGTTTTGACTACCACCTGCGCCCGGGAAAGGTGCAAAATTCCAATGCCCTCAAAATCATCAGGATGATGGGTATTCCGCTCATGTAGTGGGACATTGGTTCCGACAAATTGGCCCACCCAACTGTAAAATCTTTGCCTTTCACTCCTCGAATTTCCTACCGGTAGGAAATTACTCAATTATTTAACTTGACAATTATGCTATCATGTGATTCAATTATAGATAGAGGACAACTGTGTACGCTACATCTTCCCCCCGCGGCCTGCCCCCGAACAAGCGCAACGCCCCTGTCGCACGTTTTGCTGGCGCCTATTGTGTGGATGGGTCGGGAGCGCAATTACCCGCTCCTTCCGGTGACTTGACCTTCGAGAAGCGTGATCCCTGCTATGGCGGTGAAATCCACGGTCCTTCCATTTTTGGTATCAAATTGTGTCAACAGTTTGCAAAAAGCCTAAAATACGAAGGTATGTCTGTAGATGTTGCTGAAAACAAAAGGACAAAAAATGTCACACTGGGGTTGTCTGTGGATATTGCTGAAAACAAACGCAGATAGCCGCACCATGGGGATCGACTGGGAAGAGGACATCATGATTAACCTGCGCCCTTGTTTGAGTAGTGCCTCAGTTTGAATTCCGTGGCGGCGAGTTTATCCGTCAACTGACGGACCAAATCGCGGTGTAAAGCCCCGCACCTGAGACTGAGACACTATCTCCCCGTTCCATTGCTTTTCTCGCTGGCGTATTGCGCCGCCAGCCAGTGGCAGCCCTTATCGGTGACGAACCACAGATGGCGCGTGGGCGTGGTCTTCTTACCGGCCAGTGCCTGCTCGCGCATTCGTTCCAGGCGCTTGACGGCATCGGGCTCATCCAATTGCACTTCTTCCGCCAGGCTGCCAACCGTGCGATAGGAGTACTGTCCATGCAGGAGCGCCTTCAGCAGTTCCTGATCGCAATGATCGACGGGAAGGTCCTGAAGCGACGGCGGGATAATCGTTGGCGCGGACTCCGCCAGGGGTTCGCTATGGTCTTCGATTTCCCGACGCAGCACCGGTTCGGCGGCGGAAGCTTTTTCCTCCGCCAGCGCGGCACGGGCTTGCGCTTCCTGCGATTCCCGCTTGGCCTTCTCGATTTCCGCCGCCAGCCGCTTGGCCACGGTCTCCGCAAAGGTTCGAGAGAAGATGGCTGCCAGCAAACAGAAACTGGCGAATACGAACAGGTCAAAGGGGATGCCGCCGCCGTAGCGGATGTTGGAGATTTTGTCGACCAGATCGCTGGAAATGGTCTTGAGAAACAGCGGCGTGAGCAACGCCGCCACCAAGCCCAGCACGAAGCTTCGCGAGCGCTTGGCGTACTCCGGATCGTCCTTGTGCAAGAGCAAATAATTGGCCGCGCCACCCAGGAGCCCGGCGCCCATCATGACTCCCAGCAACAGAACTAAGTTGTACCTCGTCATTCCCCTTTCCTCCTCATGGATGCCGACCTCTCCTGGCGCCGGGATATCCTTGCTGCCGTGTCGAGTGACTAATCTCTGCACGCCCGCCGCATTCTTCTCATCGGAAGCTTTGCGACCGAGGATGAGGGAATTTGAACCGCTGAGCAAAACCAAATGCGATATACTCCCGCCCATGGACCCTGGAACCCAGGTTACACAGCCTCCCCGTCGCGCGATTTCCGTCATCCTCACCGTTGCGGCGCTGGTGGTAGTGGTGGGTATTTTCGCCGTGGAAGTCAACGTCACTTGCCGCAGGCTTTCCGCCACCTGGGATGAGCCTGCCAACGTCCTGGCCGGCCTTTACTATCTGGAGGTGGGTGATTTTGGTGTGGGTTCCGACCATCCGCCCCTGGCGAAGATGCTGGCTGCGTTGCCCCTGCTGCCCATGCACCTGCAAATTCCCTACGTCGGGGAGGACGTCGGCCGGCCGAATTGCGCCATCCAGGGCCGGGCGCTGTTATTTGGCAACAATGCCGACGCCATCCTGTTGCGCTCGCGGCTGGCCATTGCCGGCCTGGGGCTGCTGCTCATCCTGATGTTGTGGGAGGCCGGTTATCGCATGTTCGGACCCGGCGTGGCTTGGCTCGCTGCCGTGCTGGCCGTTTTCGAACCGAACCTGTTGGCGCACTCGACGCTGGTCACTTCGGACTTTGCCCTGGCCTGCTTCTACTTTGCTGCGATTTACGCTCTGTGGCGGGTGGCCGAGCACCCCAGTGCGATCCGGTTGATCGGCTGCGGCGTGGCGAGCGGCATGGCGTTGGCCACCAAGGACATTGGCATTATTCTGATCCCTACTTTGATTCTGCTCGCCGGCGTGGAAGTCATTTCCGGAATCCGTCACGCGGGACAGTACGGGAAGCAAACACTGGAGCAGCAGTCGCTGCGCTGGCTCGTGCGGCTGGCCATCATCGGCGCGCTGATCATCGCCGTGCTTTGGGGGATTTACGGATTTCAGTACGGGGCACGGCCAGAGGGCCTGGTCCTTTCGCCGACGCTTTCCACCACTTTGCTGGGCTTGAGCGGGCACATCTCGCGGCCTCTGGTAACTCTTTTCGCCAATTTTCAATTGTTGCCCGAGGGGTATCTCTATGGCCTCAGCGACGTGTTGGCGGTGAACGCCCATCCGCGCGTCGCCTTTCTTCTTGGGCAACTCCACCCGCAGGCAATCTGGTACTACTTCCCGCTTAGCCTGCTCATCAAGTCCACCGTGGGATTTCTGGCGCTATTGCTTTTGGCCCTGGCAAAACCCCGGACATGGTCAGGCAAATCGTACCGACGCGCGGCCTATCTCCTTCTGCCACCTGCGCTCTTCCTGGGGACAAGCCTGACTTCAGGAACCAATGTCGGCATTCGCCACGTGTTGCCGGTTTATCCTTTCCTGATTCTGGCCGCGGCGGCAGCGGCATGGGAATTCACCAAGCGCGGTCGAGCGTGGGCAGTGGTCGTCGCGGTCCTGGTGGTTTTCCACATTGCCTCCTCGCTGCGTTCGATTCCCAACTACCTTGCCTACTCCAACGAATTGGCAGGGGGCACGGGGCAGACCTACCGGTTGCTGTCAGATTCCAACGTGGACTGGGGCCAGGGGCTCATTCAGGCGCGCGACTACCTGGCGCGGCGGAACATTAAGGACTGCTGGTTTGCCTACTATGGCAGCGCCGATCCGGCTTACTACCACATCCCCTGCAAACTGCTTCCCGATCCCTACCTCTGGTGGTGGAGAATGCCCGAGGAAGTTCCCCCAGCGGCGTTCTCGGGAGTCGTCCTGGTCAGCGCCACAGAGATGACTGCCTCGGAATGGGGACCGGCGGAACTCAATCCCTACAGCAGTTTTCTGCAGGCCCGTCCCTCTGCTCGTATCGGGGGATCCATTCTCGTGTTTGAGGGGAATGTGGATCTGCGTGCTGCCGCCGCGCAGGCTCACATGGATAAAGGATGGGACCTCAACAAGACCGGCCATCCGGACGAGGCCCTGCAGGAACTGCACAGTGCGGAAGAGCTTTGGCCCGACCATCCCGGCCCGCCGTCAATGATCGGAACCATCCTTGCCGAAAGTCACAAGACCGACGAGGCGAGAATCCAATTGACCCGGGCGCTCCAACTCGCCCAATCTGCTCACCCTGAGTTCTATAGCGTTTGGCTGCCGCTTATCAAGTCGCAACTGAACTCACTTCAATAATTCTTAGTTGTGAATTATGAATTATGAAATGGCGGCTGGTTCGATTCCTTGTCCCGCGTCAGGCGTTGACATTCAGCAGGCGCCTGACCCGGTCGCAGCCCTGCACAGATGGGCCAGCACGATGACCATTCGTGCAAGCAAGGAGCCAAGATCTGCCATGGCATGGGGAATCTCCGATACTTGCCAACGTTGGCCGAGACGCTGGGGCACGGTGTAAAATTGCATTTTGACCACATCGACCTGAGGAGCCAACTATTCTGAAGCCTACTTTATGGGCCGTGTTGATTTCCCTGTCAGCGGTGCCGCTCTTTGCCCAGGGCAACTATGAGATTCAGGTTTATGGTTCTGATACGGTAGCTCCGGGCCGCACCATGGTGGAACTGCACAGCAATTTCACCTTCGAGGGGTTCAAAACGTCCGAACAAGGGATGCTGCCCGACGAGCACCAGCTTCACGAAACCGTCGAGATCACTCAAGGATGGACAAGCTGGTTTGAAACAGGTCTTTACATCTTTACCAGTTACGGACCTCATCAGGGGTACAAGTGGGTTGGCGATCACATCCGGCCGCGCGTGCGGGTGCCCGACCGTTGGCATTGGCCCGTGGGGGTAAGCGTCTCCACGGAAATTGGCTACCAGCGCGCCATCTTTTCGGCTGACACCTGGACGTGGGAAATCCGACCCATTGTCGATAAGCAGTGGAAATCGTGGTATCTGGCGTTCAACCCCGCCCTCGAGCGGTCGTTTCACGGACCCAGTGTGTCCCAGGGCGTGACATTTTCACCGAATTTCAAGGTGGGATACTCCCTGACTCGTAAACTCAGTGCTGGGCTGGAATACTACGGTGCGCTCGGTCCGGTCTCCGGCTTTGACCCTTTGTACCTGCAAGAGCAGCAAATCGTTCCTTCGATTGACTACGACTTTGGCCCCAACTGGGAATTCAATCTTGGCGTCGGCGTAGGCGCCACCCGTAGCACCGACCATCTTCTGGTAAAAGTGATCATCGGTCGGCGTTTTCGCTTCATCACGCCGCGCGTCCCAAAAATCCTGAAGCCGAATGCGGGTGGTGGCGAGGGGTGAACGGCCCTTCGCACGTGGTGCGGCAGATTCAGCCGGTCATCCAGAAGGAATTCTACGAGGCTGACGGGACCTGTGCGCCTGCACCGTTCAGGGTTGGGGCCACCAGCTCTGGGAGTGCTGCTCGCTTTGCCCGTCACCCTGATTGTGAAAAGGCACCACGACGGGGTGACGGCTGGCTTGAGCAAAGTCGGGAATGCGTCCCGGATAGAAGCCGAGTATTCTCGATCCATGCTCTGGGGGCTTGGGAAGAAAAATGGCTGCCAGTTGCTTCGCGATCTCCAGTGTTTCTTCCCTGCTGGGGCCGAAGACTTGAAGTCCCGGAACCGCTTCCACGCTCGCGACCCAACTCCCGTTGGACTCCTGATAGGCTTCAATGCTGGCTGTCATGACGGTCTCCTCTGCTATGTCATCGACCGTCTTCAAGACAAACTTGAGCGTCCGTAAGGGCTGAGAGGCCGACCCCGCCCAGCCGCTTAAGCCTCTCGCAACTGAAACAAGCTCAAGTTCCGCACCCGATAGGCCATCTCCATTTAGCCAACATTACTCAAGTCTAACCCGGATTCTGCCGAAAGATCACGAGAGGGTCACGGTGAGCGCAATGGCTGGGTGGGGGCCGAGATGCGGGGCAACCCATCGCAAGGTTACCGCCGTTCGTTCGCCGTCGGTAAGCACTCGGCGAGCACGAGTCGGTCGGGCACCAGGCTCGCCCTGACTGAGGAGCAGGATGGCCACGTTCATACGCCGGAACAGTGGACCGCTGGATCGCCCGGAACGTACGGCACCTCCGCCCACGTCCCAGGGTGTACCCTACGACGCGGGCTTTATTGCTGTCGGCCCGGACGATGAACCGTCGGCGCGGGCGCACCAACTCTCTTTGTTGGTGGAAGTGAACGCAGCGCTGGCCGGTGCTTTGGACGTCGAATCGGTGTTGGGCGCTATCCTCTCGCGTCTGACGGAACGCGAACGGTTGCACCACGCGCAGATCTACCGGCTCGACGACCAGGCCGGCGAACTTCAGCGAGTGGCGCAGGGGGGCACAATCGACGAATCCCGGCGGGTAATCTCCCTCCAGGAACACACGCTGGCGACATGGGCGCTTCGGCACTGCAGCGCGGTTTACGTTCCGCAAGCGGAGAGCGACCCTCGCTGCCAAGGTTTCGGCCTCGGCGGAGGATGTGTATACGCGGTACCCTTGCAAACAAGCACGCGCTTGCTGGGGGTTCTTCAGGTCGTGGCCGACCATCCCGACGGGATCCGCTCGGTGACCCGCAAGCTGATTGATCAGGTGGCGACGCAGGCCGCTCTGGCGCTCGAGCGGAGCGAGCTTTACAAGCAACTACAGGTTTCTGAGGAGCGCTTCCGCTCAATCTTCGTACAGGTGCACTTTGGCGTGGCATTGGCGAGTCTTGACGGAACACTGACCACCGTCAACCCCGCTTTGGCACGGTTCTTGGGCTATTCCTGCGCTGACCTGCAAGGGGTGCACCTCACTAACCTCGTCGCCTCGCAAGACGAAGCCGCGATGCGCCAGTGGTTGGAGGCACTTCGCCAAGGCACCAGCCGTCAGGTGAACTCGGAAATCCGTTATCGTCGCAGCACGCGCGAACCCGTTTGGTGCGCAACCGATATCTCCATTTTGCACAACGGCGCCGGCCGTCCCAACTTCCTGCTGGCGATTATGCAGGATATTGACGGGCGCAAGAAAACGGAAGAAGAGCGCAACCGGCTGCAACAGCAACTCTTCCAGGCACAGAAGATGGAGGCACTGGGAACGTTGGCGGGCGGGATTGCCCATGACTTTAACAACCTCCTGAGCGTGATGTTGGGTTTCGCTTCACTGGCGCGCCAACGCCTGGGTGCTGACGATCCCCTGCAGGAGTCCATGGGCATGATCGAGCAGTCGGCACAGCGAGCCGCTGAACTGACTCGCCAGTTGCTGGGCTTTGCCCGCCCCGAGCGGCAACAGGTCAAGCCCGTGAATGTGGGCGACGTTCTGGACCGCGTACGGCGCATGGTGGCGCGAACGTTTGATCGCAACATCACGGTGGCAGTCCTCAAGGGAAGCGAACCTCTGTGGGTGAGCGCGGAGCCGAGCTATCTTGAACAGGCCCTCCTCAATCTATGCATCAACGCGAGGGACGCCATGCCCGACGGGGGAGCATTGACCCTGGAAGCCAATGCAGTGAGCATCGAGGAAGGGCCCGCGCGGGTTCCCGCCTCCTCAACCGCTGGGCTGTACGTCCGCATTTCCGTGCAGGACACGGGTGGCGGAATCGCTCCCGACATGTTGCCTCGGATTTTCGAGCCGTTTTTCACCACCAAGGAGGCGGGACGGGGCACGGGGCTGGGTCTCGCCATGGTTTACGGATTCGTCAAGAACCATGACGGGTTTGTAAAAGTCGAAAGTGAGCCCGGGCACGGAGCACGATTCACCATCTCTCTTCCGCTGATCCCTGCACCGCCGCACGGAAGCAGCGCAAGCAGTCTGGAAAAGATGCAGCCGGGGTCGGGAACGATCCTCGTGGTAGATGATGAGCCCCTCGTACGCGCCTTCGCGGAGAAGGGATTGACAGGTCTGGGCTATCAAGTGCTGGTGGCGGAAAACGGCAGGCAGGCCCTTCAGCTCTTTCAGGAGAACTGCCAACGGATCGATTGTGTTCTGCTGGATTTGATCATGCCGGAGCTGAGCGGGTTGGAGACTTACCGTCGTATGCGCGAGGCCGACCCCCAGGTGCATGTGGTATTCGCCTCGGGCTATAGCACGGGAGAAATGCTCCGCGACGCGCCAGATGCGCGCTCAGCGGTGTTCCTGGGAAAGCCTTACACGCTGGAGGGGCTTTCCCTCGCGTTGCGCAAAGCGGGGGCTGACAAGCGGCTTTGAAGGTGGAGCGCCCTTGCAGAAACCGGCGGCCACCTGGAGGTTTTCACTTAAGAAAAGGGGAAAGGATTGGTTCCATGAAGATCTTGGTCGCGGAAGACCAAGTTGTGTCGCGCCATATCCTCACCGGGAACTTGCGCAAGTGGGGTTATGAGGTAACGGCGGTTGAAGACGGCACGCGGGCTTGGGAGGTCCTGCAGGAACAGGACGCGCCTCCGTTGGCCCTTTTGGATTGGTCGATGCCGGGCATGGACGGGATTGAAATCTGCCAGCAGATCCGCAAGCGGCCGCAGACCTGGCCGACGTACGTGATTCTCCTGACCGCCCGACGAGGGCAGGAAGACAAAATTCATGGGCTTCAATCGGGGGCAGATGACTATATTACCAAGCCATTTAATCATGAGGAGTTACGCGCGCGTGTGGAAGTCGGGTTTCGCGTCCTGGAACTCCAGCGGGCGTTGGCCCAGCGGGTTCGAGAGTTGGAGGATGCCCTTTCGCGCGTCAAGACGCTCCAGGGGCTTTTGCCCATCTGTTCTTACTGCAAAAAGATTCGGAACGACCGCAATTATTGGCAGCAGGTCGAAGGCTACATCAGCGATCATTCCGAAGCCCAGTTCAGCCACGGGATTTGTCCGGAGTGCTACGCGCGATTCGTCCAACCCGAACTCGACCGTCTGCAAGCACAAACAGGAAAGACCTCGTGAATACACAATTTCTGCTATACGGACATAACCCGCTGGTAACACTGGCTATCGCCACGGTGGCGCTGCTGGGAGTGATCATGGGCTTCATCCTGCACCGCAAGGTCGGGGGCGGTCAGACGGCCGTGGTCCGTGAGTGGCTCCGACGCGAAGCGGCGCAGTCGCGGCAGTACCGCGAACTGCTGGAAAACACCAGCGACGCCATCCTGGTTCACGATGCAAAGAGTGGGGTAATCCTCGACTGTAATCGCAAGGCTTGCGAAATGTATGGCTGGAGCCGGAACGCCCTGCTGGGCTCCTGCCTGGCAACCATTACCACGGATGCCTCGTTTGTGGAGCAGCGCCTTCAGGCATTGAAGAGCGGGGAGAGTTGCCCCGAGTTTACGGCTGTTCACCGGAAGAAGGATGGCAGCTTCATGACGGTGCAGGTGAGCGCATCCAGGGTCGAGTACGCGGCCAAGACGGCGGTTCTGACCTGCAATCGCAACATCACCGACCAGGTCGAAATGGCGCAGGCGCTCCACCGGCGCGATGCCATCCTGGACGCCGTCAGCTTCGCCGCCGAAAAGCTCCTCTCGGGCGACAATTGGGAAGCCGATATTCAGTCGGTTCTGGAGCATCTTGGTCGTTGTATGTCCGTCAGCAGGGCTTACTTGTTTGAGAACCGAACCGTACCTAATGGCGACCCGGTGACCAGCCAACGATATGAGTGGGTAGCGCCTGGGATCACGCCACAAAGCGGCACCCCTGAGCTGCAAAATTTCTCCTGGAGTCGGAACCGGCCGCAAGGATGGATGGAAGACTTGAGGGGAGGGAAGGTGGCCCAGGCGGTCGTGGCTGAGCTCCCGCTGTTGCCAAGGAGGCTTCTGGACGCACAGGGGGTCAAATCGCTCGTTGCGGTGCCGATCTTTGTCGGTCACCGGTGGTGGGGTTTCATGGGGTTTGATGACTGCCGGGGAGAGCGCCTGTGGTCGAGCGTCGAGACGGAAGCGTTGCGCGCGGCGGCAAGGACCCTCGGCGCGGCGCTGCAACGCAAGGAGGCCGACGAGAGCCTGCACAAGGCCAACGAGTTGATAAAAGCCGTGGTACAGGCTTCGCCGGTGGCGATCACCGCCTTGGACGCACACCGCCTTGTTACCATGTGGAACCCTGCGGCTGAGAACCTGTTCGGGTGGAGCGAAGCCGAGGTGCTGGGAAAACCCCTCCCCACCGTTTCCCCGGAAGATGAGGATTCTCACCAGGCGCTTTGTGCGCGCGCGATGGGGGGCGAAGCGGTGGCAAACTTGGAATTGCGCCGCCGCCGCAAGGATGGTTCGTTCATCGACATTCAGCTTTCGACTGCCGTCATCTTTGACGCCTGCGGCAAGTTTGTCGGCCAACTCGGCATCATGAATGACATCACCGAGCGCAAGCGGGCCGAAATGGCAATCGCCGAGAGGACCGCGCATCTGAGCGCGCTGATCCGGCACAGCCCTGTGGCCATCGTCTCCCTGGACGTCGAAGGCAGAATTGTCATGTGTAACCCCGCTTTCGAGGAGCTGTTTCTTTACCCGGAAAAGGAGCTTCTGGGAAAGTGCCTCGACGATGTGGTGGCCGATGGCGAGATGGCTGAGGAGGCCAAGAAGCTCACCGAGCGCGTGAACGTGGGAGAGACGGTTCACCTCATGACCGAGAGGCAGCGGCGCGATGGAAGCCTGGTATCTGTGGAGCTTCACGCCGTGCCCCTCCGCATCGATGGCAGAACGGTGGGTATCTACGGCCTCTACCTCGACATCACCGAGCGCAAACAGGCGGAAGAGAAGTTGAGGCGCTACGCCGCCGACTTGGAGGCCGCTCGGTCCGTCCAGGAGAAGCACAACGCGGAGCTGGCGCTGTTGGTCGAGGAACTGGCGCGGGAGCGCGACCTCCTGCGTTCCCTGATGGATAACACACCGGATTACATCTTTTTCAAAGACCGTCAGAGCCGCATTGTTCGGACTAACCGGGCTCACGCCTGCGTGCTGGGGTTGTCTGACCCCACCCAGGCGATCGGCAAGACGGACTTCGACTTTTTCGCTGCCGATGACGCCAAGCAGTTCTTTCAGGATGAAGAACAAGTCATTCAGACCGGCCAGCCGCTGATCGGCCGCGTGGAGGGTCTGCGCTCGGCGGAAGGCCAGTCGCGTTGGCTTTCCACGAGCAAAATTCCTCTCCGCGACGCACATGGACGCGTCACCGGCTTGGTGGGCATCAGCCGCGACATCTCCGAGCGGATGCATGCGGAGGAAAAGCTGAAAAGCTACGCGGCAGAGCTGGAAGCCGCTCGCGACGAGCAACAGCGGAGCACCGCGGAACTGACCCGGGCATTTGAGGAACTCGCCGAGGCCAAGGTCCGGGCCGAAGTGGCCAGCCAGGCGAAAAGCGAGTTCCTGGCAAACATGAGCCACGAAATCCGGACACCGTTGAATGGCATCCTGGGAATGAGCGAACTGCTCATCACCACCCCACTCACCCCGGAACAGTCGGAGTATCTCGTCATGCTCAAGTCCTCCACCGACGCGCTGCTGACCATTGTCAACGACGTCCTGGACTTCTCCAAAATTGAGTCGCGTAAGGTCGCTCTGGACGCCATCGAGTTCAAACTGGCCGAGAGTCTTGGCGACACACTGAAGACCCTTGCCTTCCGTGCCTCTCATACGGGCCTGGAGCTTGCCTGCTCCGTGGCGGCAGAGGTTCCTGAGTACTTGATTGGGGATCCCGGCAGGCTTCGCCAGATCTTCCTGAACCTGGTAGGCAACGCCATCAAGTTCACAGCGAGGGGCGAAGTGGTGGTGTCGGTGGAAGTCGAGTCCCACGGTGATGATCATGTGGTGCTCCATTTCAGCGTCCGCGACACGGGAATCGGAATCCCTCCGGAAAAGCAGCAGGTCATTTTCGGGGCCTTTGAGCAGGCCGATTCCTCCACCACCCGCCGCTATGGGGGCACGGGGCTGGGCTTGGCCATTACCTCGCACCTGGTCCGCCTGATGGGAGGGCGGATTTGGGTGGAGAGCCAGTGTGGGGTGGGCAGCACCTTTCACTTCACGGGCCAGTTCAGCCTGGGGCGCCGCTCAGGAGCGGCTCGCTGGGCGGAATTCGCCCGCCTCCGCAACCTCCCAGCACTGGTCGTGGACGACAACTCAACCAACCGCCACATCATGGTGGAAGTGCTGAAACGCTGGAAGATGATTCCCACCGAGGCGGAGAGCGGACGTCGCGCCCTGGAGCTGCTGGAGCTAAGCAAGAGCGCACGAAACCCTTATGCAGTGATCCTCCTTGACTCGCAGATGCCCGAAATGGATGGCTTCGCCGTCGCTGAGTACATCAAGCGCGATCCGGAACTGGCTGACGCAGTTATTCTCGTTTTAACCTCCAGTGGGCGGCCCGGCGATGCGGACCTCTGCCGGAACTTGGGAATTGCCGCTTATCTTCTGAAGCCCGTGAAGCAATCCGAACTTCTTGAGGCTATTCTCCTGGCATTTGGGGCTCCGTCGGGACTCTCCTCATCGCTCGTTACGCGGCATTTCCTCCGGGAAGAGCGGAAGAGATTCCACTTGCGGTTGGCGGAAGAGAATCCCGGCAACCCGGCATTGATCGTACGTCTTCTTGAAAACAACGCCCAGCCGGTGGAAGTCAACGCCATCGAAGGCTTGTTGTCAACCTCGCCCGGCGCGGGGCCGGGCCGTCTTAACGACGACTGCCACGATGTCGTGCTTGATCGGGAGCAAGTCCTGGCACGCTTCGAGGGAGAGAGGTCTCTTCTGGGGAATCTGATTAGCTCCTTCTTTGACGAGTGTCCAAAGCTAATGACCGCCGTTCGCGACGCCGCGCTGCATAACGATGGAGCCGAAGTCCGGCGGATCACGCAAGTACTACGCAATAATCTGGCGCTGTTCTCGGCGCGGGCGGCCTGCCAGGCGGCAGACGTGGTGGAACTGTTTGGCCGGGAGGCAAGTCTGGACCACGCCGGTGAAGCTCTCGCCCGTTTGGAGGAGGAGCTTGAACGCCTCCATCCCGCCCTTGCCAATCTCGGCAGAGAGGTGACACCGTGAGAGCTCTGATCGCGGAAGACGATTCGATTTCCCGGCGCATGCTGGAAGCCTTCCTGGTGAAGTGGGGCTACGAAGTCATGGTGGCTACGGAAGGAGAGGAGGCGTGGGGAATCCTGCAAGGGAACGACTCGCCCCGCCTCGCGATTCTTGACTGGATGATGCCCGGCCGTGACGGCATCGACATTTGCCGCGCCATCCGCCAGCGAAAGGGTCGGGCCTATACCTACATCATCCTGCTGACGGCGCGGGGCCGGAAGGAAGACATCGTGGAAGGACTGGAGGCAGGTGCGGACGACTACGTGACCAAGCCCTTCGATCCCTACGAATTGCGCGCGCGCCTGAGGGCGGGCCGCCGCATTGTGGAACTTCAGGAGCAACTCCTCCAAGCCCGCGAGGCCCTGCGCGATCAGGCCAGCCGCGACCCGCTTACGGGGCTGTGGAACCATGGCACGATTCTTGCCATCTTGCGCAAGGAGGTGGCGCGCGCCTCTCGCACTCAAGGTCCCTTCGCCGTTGCCATGGCCGACGTGGACAAGTTCAAAACCATCAACGACACTTACGGCCACCCCGCGGGCGACGCGGTGCTGCGGGAGGGGGCGCGCCGCCTTCGCAACGCCATGCGCACCTACGATTCCCTGGGCCGCTATGGCGGGGATGAATTCCTGGCCGTGATCCCGGGGTGCGACCCCGAAGGCGTGGCGCGATTTGCCGAGAGCTTTCGCGCGCGAATCGACCGCAAAGCGGTGGAGACGCCGGAAGGCTTGATTCCCACCACCTTGAGCCTGGGGCTCGTGGCGCTGGATAATATTCGCGATATCAAGGCGGAAACGCTGGTTCGTGTCGCCGACGCCGCCCTGTATCGCGCCAAGATCAACGGACGAAACCGTGTGGCCGTGGCCACCGCACAGGACGTGGAACGAGAGGCGGCGAAGACCCCCAAGGAGGTAGAAGAGCCGCTTGCCGACGACCATCTCATCGATCTGCCGACCCTTTATCCGACGATATGACTTCCAGACGTTCAAGTTTGCGCTTCCTCCTTTCCGCGTCCCCTGTGTATCAGGGGTAAATGTGCTTACATGGCTTGCGGCCCCGTCGATTCCATGACTGGCGTCAACGCTCTCGTCAATTCCCAGAAAACCACTTTCCTTTTCCAGTGAAACGCTATACTCTCTTTCGCCGCCGCGCTCGGTTCTGGGTACTTGTGAAGAAACCATAAAGACGCTCAACAAATCAACGAGGTGAAAGACAATCAATGCAACGAATGATGTCGCGATTAATTCTAGGTGTAGTGCTGCTCGGCAGCTTATCCGTCCCCACCGCCTTTGGAGTGGTACCTCCGCAAAGCCGCATGGAAGCCCGACCGCCCGTTGAGGAGCGCATCGCCGCGCTTGAGCAGCAGGTCAGGGACGCCCATAGCGCCGGCGACAATTCCTGGATGCTGATGTGCGCGGCTTTGGTCCTGATGATGACCGGCCCTGGCCTGGCGCTGTTCTACGGCGGGCTGGTGCGAAAGAAGAACGTCCTTGCCACCATGATGCAGAGCTTCATCCTGATGGCCGTGGTCACGGTGCTGTGGGCGCTGTTTGGTTACAGCCTGGTCTTTCACGAAGGCAATCGCTTCATTGGGAACTTCGGCTACCTGTTTCTGCGTGGGGTGGGCGCCGCCCCCGACGCGGATTATGCCGCAACCATCCCGCAGCAGACCTTCATGGTCTATCAACTCATGTTTGCCATCATTACCCCGGCGCTGATCACCGGGGCATTCGCCGAGCGCATGAAATTCAAAGCCATGCTGCTGTTTATGGTCCTCTGGACGGTCGTGGTCTACGATCCCATGGCGCACATGGTTTGGGGCAAAGGCGGACTGCTGAACGCTTCGCTGAATGGGGCGATTCCGACCCTGGACTTTGCCGGCGGTACGGTGGTGCATGTCACCTCCGGAGTTTCCGCCCTGGTGTGCGCCCTGTATCTGGGAAAGCGCCTGGGATTCCCGCGTGAGCCCATTCCTCCTCACAGCGTGGTGCTGAGCGTCATCGGCGCCTGTTTGCTCTGGGTGGGCTGGTTCGGATTCAATGCCGGCAGCGCTCTGGCGGCGGGAAGCCTGGCCACCAGCGCCTTCGTGGCCACGCACTTCGGCGCGGCCGCCGCGGCACTCGGCTGGTCGGCGGCGGAATGGTATGTCAACGGCAAGATCAGCGTGCTGGGAGCCATCTCCGGAGCGGTGGCGGGGTTGGTGGCGATCACGCCGGCTGCCGGTTTTGTCGGTCCCATGTCCGCCCTGGCCATCGGAGCCATCGCCGGCGTCGCCTGCTACCTCATGGTGACGCGGGTAAAGAGCATGTTCCACTATGACGATTCGCTCGACGCTTTCGGAGTCCACGGCGCGGGCGGCACACTGGGTGCGATCCTGACCGGCGTGTTCGCGGCCAAGGCAGTCAATCCCATCTTTAAGGGCGCACCGGTGGGGTTGATTGACGGCCACGCGGCGCAGGTGCTCAACCAGTTTGCCGGCGTCGCCATCGCCTGGCTGCTGGCCGTGGTCGGCACGCTGGCCATCCTGAAGGTGGTGGATTTTGCAGTCGGCCTGCGCGTCAGTGAGGAACACGAAATTCAAGGCTTGGATTTGTCTCAACACGGCGAAGAAGGTTACAATCTGGAAGTATAAGGCGTCGTCAACAGCGCACAACCAGCAACTCGCCGCAACTGCGGGCTGTTGGCCGTCGGCTGTCAGCGCCTTTTCAAAGGACAATTCTCCATGAAGAAGATTGAAGCAATTGTGCAACCCTCGCGATTCGATGCAGTGAAGACCGCGCTCCAGGACGCCGGCGTGCAAGGCATGACGGTATCGGAAGTGCGCGGCCACGGACGGCAGAAGGGCCACACCGAAGTCTACCGCGGCAGTGAATACACCGTGGATCTTCTGCCCAAGATCAAGGTGGAGATGGTCGTTTCCGACGCCCTCGCGGGGCCGGCGGTGCAAGCCATCTTGAAGGCCGCCAAGACCGGCAAGATCGGTGATGGCAAGATCTTCGTCACCACGGTGGATGAGGCCATTCGCATTCGGAATGACGACCGGGGCGAGACCGCCCTCTGAACGTTGAAAGGTAAAGTCGAAAGGGTAAAGGGGCGAATCCACCGCGGCGCCGGGCCGCCATTTTAGCCTTAAACCCTTACACTTTACCTGCCTTTCCACCCCTGGTTGCGCGCAATTACTCATGTCAATACCTCCCACTCCTCCCGGCCCCCTTGACCTCGCCACGCTCGCCGACTATTGCGCCGCGCAAGCGCAGCGAATCCAGCAGCGGTTTGACGCGACCAACGAGGGAATCGCCGTCTTGCGCAGCCGGGCGGACTTGCTGGATGCGCTGGTGGTTCGTCTTTACCAGGAGTTTATCTCGCCGGACCCGCAGGAGCCCAGCCACCTTTGTTTGCTGGCACTCGGTGGATATGGCCGGCGCGAGTTGTTTCCGCATTCGGACATCGACCTGCTGTTCCTCACCGAAAACGAGCGCCTGCAGTCGGAACATCGGGAGGGCATCGCCACGTTCCTGCGCATGCTCTGGGACCTGCGGCTGCGCGTGGGCAACAGCACGCATACGCTGCCGGAGTGCGGCCGCCTGTACCGCGACAACCTGGAATTCAACGTCTCGCTGCTCGACGTGCGCTACCTCGCGGGCGACGCCGACCTTTATACGCGGCTGCGCAATGCCGTAGTCCCCCACATGGTGGGTCGCGACCGCCAGGACCTGGTGCGCAATCTGGTGGAACTGACGGGCCAGCGCCATGCCAAACACGGCCACACCATCTTTCACCTGGAGCCCAACCTGAAGGACGCGCCGGGCTGCCTGCGCGATCTGCATGTCTGCCGGTGGCTGGCGCGCATCGAGGAACTGGAGAAGAAACGGGCGTGGACGCCGCCGGAACAACTCTGGCCGGAGCGCGAGCGCCCCGCGGCACAGCGGGCCTTTGAGTTCCTTGCCGACGCTCGTTGCTTTCTTCACTATCATTATGGAAGAGATGATAACCAGTTGAGTTATGATGCCCAGGCGCAGGCTGCCTCCCGCGGCGTGGGCGTGGGCCGGGTGGGTGGGCTGGCCCCTGCCGACTGGATGCGCGTTTACTTCCGCCAGGCGCGGGCCATCGATCAATTGACGGCGGAGTTGATTGACGATTCCATCCCGGCACGCTCGGGACTTTACGCGGTTTACCAGGACTGGCGCTCGCGCTTGTCAAACCCCGATTTTTCCGTGGTTCGCGGCCGGGTCTTTTGCCGGCTCCCCACCGCCCTGGCTGACGACCCCGGCACCCTCCTGCGCTTGTTTGAAATGGTGGGCCGGCACGGACTGCCCCTGAGCCGCGAGACCGAACGGCTGGTTCAGGCGGAAGTGGAGCGCCTGGGCGCCGATACGTTCAAACCCCGGGAGCTCTGGCAGGGCTTCGAAAGCATCCTGCTTCAGCCTTACGCTGCTTCCGCCTTGCGCGACATGCGCCGCCTGGGTGTGCTCACCCGCCTTTTCCCGGAATTTCAGGTGATCGATTCCCTGGTGATCCGTGACTTTTACCATCGCTACACCGTCGATGAGCACTCGATCATGACGGTGGAGAATCTCCACCGCCTTCTGCGCGAGAGAATCAAGGCGGGGCGGCCGGAAGGCCGGCCTTCCGGCAACGTGTGGGAGGTGAAGTTTGCCGAAATCCTTTCGGAAGTCGAGCAGCCCGGCCTGCTTTATCTCACCCTGTTGTTCCACGACGTGGGCAAAGGATTTCCGGAACTCGACAATCATATTGAGGGCAGCCTGAAGGCCTTGAAACAGATCCAAGCGCGATTGGAACTCCCCGAACAGGATTGGAAAACCGTGCAGTTTCTCGTGGCCAGCCACCTGGAAATGTCGGAGGCCTCGCAAAGGCGCGACGTGTTTGACCCTGAGACGGTGCGGGACTTTGCCAACGTGGTGGGCACCACCGAACGCCTGAAGATGCTCTGCCTGCTCACTTATGCCGACATCTGCGCCGTCAATCCCGAAGCCATGACGCCCTGGAAGTCGGAACTTTTGTGGCAGCTTTACGCCGCCACCACCAATTACCTGACGCGCAGCGTGGATGACGAACGCGTACGCATCGCCGAAGGAACGCCAGCGGAAATGGAAAAACTGGTCGGCGCCCTGAATGCAGATGCAAGCGCCCAGGGGTTGCACCGATTCCTGGACGGTTTTCCCCAGCGCTACACCGCCACCCGCACGCCGGAACAAATCGCCGGCCACTTTGAATTGGCCCGCCGGCTCGCGAGTGAGCCTATTGTGGCCGACCTCCAGCAGCGCGACGAGCACTTTGAACTCACCGTGGTTACCGCCGACCGCCCTTACCTGTTTGCCTCGATCACCGGCACGCTGGCGGCGTGGGGCATGAGCATCGTCAAGGCGGATGCGTTTGCCAACGCCGCCGGCACGATTCTGGATGCCTTTACCTTTGTCGATTTGCACCGTACCCTGGAGTTGAACCCTTCGGAAGCAGACCGATTCAAGCGCGACCTTATCGACGTTCTCAACGGGACCTTGAAACTCAAGCAACTCATGAGCGGCCGGGTTCGCGCCCAGGCAGCGTCCCAGCCCAAGATCCAGGTCATTACCCGCGTACGCTTCGACAGCCAAACTTCCTCGCATAGCACCCTTCTCGAACTCGTTGCCCAGGACCGTCCCGGTCTGCTCTTCGACGTCAGCTCCGTGCTGGCCGATCAGGATTGCAACATTGAGGTCGCCTTGATTGACACCGAAGGGGAACGCGCGATTGATGTGTTCTACCTCACCACCAGCGGCGCCAAGCTTTCCCCCCGCAAGCAAACCGCAGTCGGAAATGCGCTCCAGAAGCGGCTGCGCGCTTGATCTCCGCCGCGAGATCATCACACCGGCTTTAGCCCCAGGCCGGGGCCATCTGGAAGCACCAGCCTTCCTTTCTCGACCTTCACTCCCGTAAAGGGATCATTGGCGATCAGTAGATTCCCGTCGAGGTCGGCGTAGTCCACCAGGGGCGAGAGGTGCGCTGCGGCGGTGACGCTGACGGAACTGGAGACCATGCAGCCCAGCATGGTCTTGAGCCCCAGCGCGCGGGCAAACTGAATCATCTTGAACGCCTCCAGCATCCCGCCTGCCTTGTCCAGCTTCACATTCACGCCATCATAGGCGCCGACCAGCTTGGGAATCTGATTGGCGTGCTGGCAGGCCTCATCGGCAATCAACGGCAGGTGGACGCGTTCGCGCACCCAGCGAGTCTCCTCCAGCATGTCGGCGGGCATGGGCTGCTCCACGAATTCCACTCCCTGCGTGGCCAGCCAGTTGATTTTGCGCACGGCCACTTCCTTGTCCTTCCAGCCTTCATTGGCGTCCACGCGCAAGGGCTTGTCCGTGACGCTGCGCACGGCGGCAATGGTGGCTTCGTCGCTGTCGAGGCCCACCTTGATTTTGAGCACGGGAAAGGCCGCGGCCTCCCGCACTTTCTGCCGGGTGATTTCCGGCGTGTCAATCCCAATGGAGAAAGTCGTGATGGGAGCGTCGTGGGGATCGAGGCCGAAGTACCGATAGAGGGGAATTCCCAGCTTCTGGCCGATCCAGTCCATCACCGCGATGTCGAGCGCGGCTTTCCCCGCATACTGCCCCTGCACGCGGCGGAAAACTTCGGCGTCCAACTTTTCAAACTGCCACGGGTCGGCGCCTACGACCAACCCGCGGACGGACTCCACCGCCTGCCGCGCGCCCACAGCATTCTCGCGATAGCGCACGATGGGCGCGCCTTCGCCGTGGCCGGTGATGCCCTCGCGCGTGAACCGCACATACAGCGTGTCCCGGAACTCGCTTGAAGACATGGTGGTGGTCCACGTGTGCCGCAGCTTCAGGCGAACGATCTCAGTTGCAAGCTGCGTCACGGCAGAAGCGTCTGCCGTGCGCGCGGGGAAAACCATAGCGGAGGCGCGCAAAGGCTGCGCCAGTGCGTTCACCGCGCCCGTCGCTGCCAGGGTTTTGATCCAGTCACGCCGATTCATTTCAACCTCCTGCACGCAACAAGTAGTTTCGTCCAATGCTCATCGGCCAGGCGGCTGATCTGCACGCCGGGATGCTCGTGGGTGGTATCGTGAATGAACTTGCCGTGGCCGATGTACATGCCCGTATGCGTGATCTTCTGCGGTGACTTGCCGAAAAAAAGCAGATCGCCGGCGCGGAGTTGGCTGCGTTTCACCGGCTTCCACGCCCTTCCATGACCGCCTGCACGTCGGCGTCGCGGGGCATCACCACGCCGCGCCGGCGCACCAGCATCTGGGTAAAACCCGAACAGTCAAATCCAAAGCTGGACGTCCCGCCCCACAGATAGGTAATGCCGATAAACCGTTTAGCGAGATCGATGTCGCCTTCGATATTGAGGGGCGCAGGGTCCGATTCAACGTCGCCCTTTTGAATCCAGGCAAGCCGCTCGTCAGGCAGCCGCACCCGAAGCCACTCCGAGTTTGACGGCGAGCCGGAATTTCCTTGCTGCGGCGCCACTTCCAGGCGCGCCTCAAAGGGCAGCGTCAACAGGGGCGCATGCTTGGTGATCGAGGGTTCGCGGTAGACATTGGCAGAAAGACTTGCAACCTGTACGGCTTTGCCGGTCGATGCATACGTGTGGTCGCCGTTCTCGATGCGCAATGCGTCCAGCCGCATCCAGCCCGTATAGTCATCGGGCGTGCGAACCTTTACCCAGTCGCCCTTGTCCCCGATCAGTACGATGCCGGAGCCGAAGATCGCTTGCGACACCACGTCGGCATCTTCACTCGCTGCGGAGTACATGTTGGCCACGGGCTTGACCACTACCGCGCGGGGCGGAATCGGAACCAAAAACGCGATGGCCAGCAATAGAGTCATGGCAGGACTCCTCCGATCACTTGAACGAAATAATGCGGCCGTACGAACTCGAACGGCTCAGCCGGTTGAAATAGTCGTAGGCCAACCGCGCTACTTCTTCCACCGCCTGCGCCCCGTCGCTATCGTGGGCGTCAAAGGTGGTCGTGACCGACATGATGAACGGATGGCCGGGGATATCGATCAGGCCGGTATCGCACTGCGCGCCCTCCAGCGAGCCCGGCTTGTCGGCAATGGAAACATCTTCCGGCAGCGCCTTGTGAAACTCGCTGTCTTTGGGCAGCCGGAGGAGGCGAAAGAACTCCCGGGTGTGCGCCGCGTCCAGCGCCTGGCCGGCGTTGACCTTCTCCAGCAGCGTCAGCATCTCGCGCGGCGTGGAAACGTTTTCGTTCCCTTTGCGGGCCGCTTCCAGGTCAATCATGTGGCGGCGTAGCTTCGTTTCTTGCAGCCCCAGACGCACCACGCCGGCGTTGATGTTGTCCATTCCCAACCGGTCGATCAGGATGTTCGTCGCCGTGTTGTCGCTCAAGACCACCATGAAAGTGGCGAGGTCGCGCAAGCTCATGGTCACCGTGCCGTCACCCAGCATGGTCAGAATCGGCTCCGTGTCGCCCTTTGTCATTTCGCTCCGCCGCAACGTGTGCTTCTCGTCCAGCGACAGCTTCCCTTCCTGATCCTGGCGCATCAGCTCCAGCAAAATCGTCAGCTTGATGGAACTCGCCTGGGGAAAGACCGCGTCCGGCAGACGCGTGAATGTCTCACCGGTCGCCAGGTCCTTGATCGCATAGCCCAGCACGCCATCCAGATGTGCGGCCACGTTGGCCAATCGCGTTTCAAGCTGGGCGTGCAGGGCGGCAGGCAGCGTCTCCTGTGCATGCAGCGCGGTGCCGGCGGGCAGAAGCACCGCCGCGAGAATCAGAACGGCACGCAAGAAATGAGTCCTCATGTTTGCACCTCGCAGGTGGCGGTTCGTCGTCCCCACATCCACTTCGCTTTCCAGCCCCCGGCTTGAAGGGCCTTGGCGCGGTCATTATACGCCCCGAGCCACAGGGAGAGACGTAAATGCAATGTTTCGGCAAGCCCCCTCACCCGTCCCGAGGGATCGGGCCGACCTCTCCCCTCGGAGAGGTTGTTTCTTCGCGTGGGCGCGGGAGCGCGGCAGAGCCACGGGTTTACTCTTCCCGAGGGAGAGCATGCCGTGTATTCAGCGCGAAGGCGCGGAAAACAACTACAACCTCTCCGAGGGGAGAGGTCGACCGGCTGCTGCCGGGGGGTGAGGGGTCTATTCTGAGCCGGCGAATCGCCTCGCGCAAAGATGCCATCGCCCCGTTCGTCCCCTTTTGAATCGTGATCTGCCTCTCTATGCCGCCATGGAACCTCCCGCGGCGGATTTGGCACGGCTTTTGGGGGCGGCGGGAGCGGCGTTTGGCGCATCCGAATGGGCCTTTTCCGACCCGGTGGATTTTCAGGCCTCCTTTGTTTTCAATCACATCTCCGGTTGCACCTGCATTTTTGATGTTACGCAGCGGGAGCCCCGCGTCGCTCGTCGCGGTCGGCGCTGGCCGTTCCGATCCCTGCGGCTGGGAGGCCGATGCTTTCGTTTCGACCGATTCGTCGTGCCGGCCTTTTGCGTCTCGGCTGCCGGATCGGCGGCCCCGTTCCGTGGCGCGAGGATCACCGGTCCCGTCTCCTTGCTTCTGACTCCCGTCTCCTGCCTCCTGGCTTCCGCCTTCTTGCTCCTGCACTTCCGCTTACTGACTCCCGCCACTCCTGTCTGCTGACTCCTGACGGCCGCCTGCCTCCTGCCTTCCGCCTTCTGGCTCCTGACTTCTGGCTTCTCGCTCCTGTTTCTCCTTCCGAATCTTGAGCAGCAGGTTGGTGAGCCGCCACAACTGGCGCAGGCACGACTCCTCTTCGCGCCGCAAGCTATCCAGTTTTCCTTCGATCGTCATCACCGCCTCATCGCGCTCGGCCAAGGTCATGGGCGCCAGGTACTGGGCAAAGAAGGGTTCCCACACGGCGTCTATCGCCTCGCGCTCCTGTTTGGCCAGGCGGCACAAGTCCTCGCGCAAGCCCTCGCGCTCCTCCCCTTCGGCGATGGGGATGTCCGGCCGCGGCACCTCGTCCACGTCTTCCTCCGCCTCCATCGCCAGGAACTCCGCCCAACCGGCGTCGGTCGTCGCCTCGGGAGGGAGCGTGGCGGCGGGCGCCGGCAGATGCGCGGGCTCGCGCAGGCGGTGCAGCAGGTCCAGAATCTGCCTCCAGCCGCGACTGCATCTCGCCCGCAAAGGCCTGCTGGAACCGCGCGATGCAGCCGGGGGTGGCGTAGAAATCGGGGCGCAGAGCGTAGCTGTAGGCCAGCGACAGCCAACAGGTCTGGTCCTGGTTGTGGTAGCGCAACCGCAGGGTCTTTTCCCGCCGGTCGGCGGCCACCTTTTCCAGGTGCCGGGCCTGGAGGTTTTCCTCGCGGCGGGCGGCGCGCCGCTTGCACCACTGCGCGTGCGCCATCTGCTCCACCAGGTCGGCACTCCTGGCGGTTGGGGGGTCCCACTGCTGGTAGCAGCCCGCAATCAGGTCGGCCAGATCGGCCGGGTCCTCGCCCAGGGCGAGCAGCGCCTGTTCTTTTTCCTTGGAGTACAGGCCGTGCTGGAGGTTCGCCGCACGGCTACGCTCCTTGCCTTCGGGGGTCACGGCGCCGCGCGACCGGCCGCCGTTGCGCCGCCGCGCCGCCCGGCCCTCCTCCGTCAAAGTGTGGGGATTGATCAGGGACATGGTTTCCTCCGTCAAAATGTACTAGCCCACCGCCCTGCCGGGTGCGTCTTTCCACCCGGAAACGGCGGGGCGGCGGTTATTCCGAGCAACTTGAGGCGCCAAAACCGCGGGGGAAACGGGCAATTTCCTACCGGTAGGAATTTGGGCAAAAAATATTTTCGCGGGATGCCTGTGCGGACCAAAAACCGGACTCAGGGTCCGCTCGCGAGCTAAGGGGCTGTCAGGAAATAACCGTGTCAACTTCTGGGCAATAAACTATAGTTCCAGTCACCATGAAACTTGTCCCGCCTGAGCTGGAGTTCGGCCATCTGTTGGTCGGAAACCTTCAAGCCCGCAGGATAGGAATTGGTGTCGAGCTTGCTTTTTACCACCAAGCCAGCGGCCGTGGTCGTGGCAGCAATAAGGTTGATGATGACTTCGTGGCTGATGAGCGGTTTGCCCCGCCAGTTCTGGCTGATGAAAGAGAATAGCCGATGTTCGATCTTGTTCCAC
>CAVRBF010000031.1:0-107021 GCA_963719115.1 uncultured Acidobacteriota bacterium
TCGCGTACTAGCTGCTGGATGCCCTCCGGCAGCAGATCCACCAGGGCCAGGCGCCGCGACACCCAACTGAGGCTGCGATCAAAGCGGCGCGCCAACTCCTCCTGTCCATAGCCGTAGCGCTGCTCCAACTCCGCCAACAGCCAACCTTCTTCCAGCGCCGTCTCGTGGGTGGAGAAGCGCAGCGAACGGTCCAGCATCAGGGCCTCGGCTTCGCGCAGCGGCCAGACCACCGCTTCCACCGTGTCCCGGCCCAATTGTTGCAGGGCCGCCAGGCGCTTGTAGCCATCAATGACCAGGTACCGGTCCGGTTGGCCTTCGAGCGCCACCACCACGATGGGCGTCTGCTGCCCCACTTCCGCCAGCGAGGCCAGCAACTGCCGTTGCCGAGCAGGGTGGCGAACCCGTAAATGCTCCCAGCGTCGGTCGAGTTGGTGAAACTCCAAGCGCATTCGCCCGCTCCCTTACGACGGCCAGGGTTAGTCTGGACGAAGCGGTATCGGGTCTTGTTTTGCCTGGGGGGCAAAGTGTGTCCGCAACTAGCTTGGAATCAACGCGGTAAGCCTGTAACTGGTCTTGCGTGGCCCGTACCAGAAGTGCTCCCATAACCCCTATGAAATCCGCACCTTGGACCCCGAACTGGTCTTGCGCGAGGTCCCAGGGAAGTTGGCGCAAAGGAGCGGGTAAACGCAGGGGTTCGGGCGGCTGGGCAAGCCCCCCACGCTCTTGGATCCGACGGGCGATAAAGTAATCGGGATTCCGCGCTCGCCAAGTGGCTTGGGTCTGGCGCCGGCGTGCGGCTTGGCACTCCGCTTGAGGGCAAGCCCGCTGTCGTACCCCCACTCGCGGATCGGGGCGGAACCAATGGCGGCAGATGCAGCAGGGTCTTTTTCGATGATCAGGCATGGTGACTATCATCACCGTGCCGTGAGTGGGGTCAGTGGGAACTCAGCTTGAAACTCGGTGGGTAACTTTTGATTAGCAGAAGCGGGTCAATTCTGGCGAGCGCCGAAGCGCCTGCATCCGTTTGTGACCGCGATCCGTCCACGGTGCTTGTTTTCGTCGGCACATTGACTGAGTCGAAAACGATGGGCGGACGCGGAGAGTCCAATTCGCTGAAGTTTCACGTTACCGAGATTCTACACGGCGAGTCGTCTCAGGAAATGAGCTTGTTGAGGGAAATCCCACATTGCGATGACCCTTCAACCGCTCCCGTTATTGGTGAAAGCTATCTGATTCGGACACACGTCTCAAAGGGATCTGTCGAGCCGCTCTGGCATTGCGATCAGATGCGTTTAGCGGGCCAAGTGAGGGCAGAGATCGCTTACTTCCGAACGGTGCAAAAGGGCGACACTCCTACGGAGGTTTCCTTCGAGGCGAGGTTTGAGCCTGATGGCTACCCTTGGAAAGCGTACCCGTTGCCAGGAACCAAAGCCCATGTGAGCAGTGGCGGAAAGCAGCAGGACTTCGTCACTGATCAGAATGGATTATATCGGGGCGCACTCGATCCGGGACATTACACGTTCACAATCGACTTTCCGACCGGCTACGAGTCAGATCCCGATGGCCGGTGTGGCCTTCCGGAGTTCAATGTCGTTGAAAATTTTTGCACTTCAGTTGCTCTTTGCGCTGGTCCCACCGCATCCATCAGTGCGCCTCTGGTGGATGAAGATGGCTCACGATTCACCGTGATGACCAGCGTTCAACTGAGTCTCGAAACTGCCGAAGGCCAGCAATTCGTCCGATCGGTATGGCCCGACTCAAACAGTAATTTGGTTGCCGAACGCCTTGCACCTGGCAAGTATGTCCTTGGACTTAACACGTATCTTCCCGTAAGCCGTGGGCTTCTTCCTTATCCCCCGATATACTATCCCGGAGTCAGCCGTCTCTCCGAGGCAGGGGTCATCACGCTGGCACCCGGAGAACACAAGGTACTGCCGGAAATGCGGATCAAGAAAGGTACGCCTTGTGAGATTCGTGTGCAGGTGCTCGATAAAACCGGCAAGCCTTCACCATCTACCGGATTGCCAGTTTTCTATCTTGACTATCCTCATTATTATGGTAGCGACGAGACCGACCCGAGCGGCAAAGGAGACGTCTACGCGGTGTTTCCCGGCCCCGTCTTTCTAAGGGCGGAGAAGCCCATTCCGGGTCAGCCGGATATTCAATCCGAGCCGGTGGAATTGGACACCTGTCCTGCCGCACCCATCCAACTGAAGTTGATGCACGCTGTCGGAATTCGGAAGCAGGCTCGGGGAGAATCGCGTCTCAACTCGAATAACGCGGGGACGCACGAGGAACCGTCCGGAAAGCTGGCCAAGGTCGATAAGGGAGGCAGCGCCGCCCAGGAGTCCAAGGGGGTCCCCTCCTTGGAGCCAGAGTCTTCCCTTCAGCACGAGTATCAGGGTGAAGTGCTGGACGTTCAAGGCGATTCAGCAGGCGCGATAAAGGAATTCCGTGCGGCCCTGGCCCTTGACCCAAAGTTTGTGCTGGCGCACGTCAGGTTGGGTTTTGCGCTGGGGGACAGCGGTGATTATGACGGCGAAATGGCGGAGGAACGTGAAGCTCTGCGCTTGAATCCCCGGGATGACGATGCACACGTGGGCCTGGGATTCGCGTTGCAAAGCAAAGGTGATTTGGCCGGGGGGGAGGCCGAAACGCGTGAGGCCTTGCGCCTGAACCCCAACAACGACCAAGCGCACGTCAATCTCGCCTGGGCATTTGATCAAAAGGGGGATTTGGACGCGGTAATCCGCGAAGCACGCCTGGCCCTGAGCCTGAACCCGGACAACTTTATGGCCCGGGATGGCCTGGGAAACGCACTAGGGAAGAAGGGCGACCAGGAGGGTGCGATTGACGTATTCAGCGAGGCACTTAGCCGCGACTCCGATGACGACGTCGCCCACGCCGGGATGGGTTCAGCTTTGAACGCGGAACACAAGTGGAAAGAATCGGAACGCGAAAACCGGGAGGCCCTGCGACTCAATCCTGCTAATGCGCAAGCCCACGCCAACCTGGGGGGCGCGATGGCCAATGAAGGTGACGTGGACGGAGGAGTGGCGGAGTTGCGTACGGCGCTTCAGATGGACCCTCATAACGCAATATGGCATCTCAATCTTGGTATCCTGCTGGGGCATAAAGGAGACTGGGATGCGGCGATTGTAGAATTGCAAGAATCCTTGCGCGTGAACCCGCAGAATGCCCAGGCCCTCACCCTGCTCGGGGCCGCCTTTCTTCACAAGGGCGACCCGAAATCGGCAATCCCTGTACTGCGCGAGGACATCCGCCTGGATTCCAATAGTGAGAACGCCCACACTGACCTTGCCATCGCGTTAGGGCTGGTAGGCGATTGGGACGGGGCTATCGCCGAACGGCGCGAAGTGGTACGGATTAATCCCAATAATCTCGATGCGCGCGTTAACCTGGGAGATACCATAGGGAGAAAGGGCGATTGGGACGGAGACATTGCCGAACAACGCGCGGTGCTGAGCCTGAGTCCCAACAGCAGCAATGCCCATACCACCCTTGCCTGGGCTTTGGGACAGAAAGGTGACTGGGATGGTGACATTGCCGAGGAACGCGAGGCATTACGTCTGGATTCCAACCAGCCCAATGTGCACGGCGACCTGGGGTACGCGCTGGCCCATAAGGGGTTATTCGACCAAGCCCTGGCGGAGTGCCACGAAGCGCTGCGACTAAACCCCCAAAGCGACGACGGCCACTTCTGCCTGGGTGCAGTGGCCGAAGCGAAAGGCAACGTTCAAGAGGCCTTGCAGGAATACCATCAGGCTATCGAAATCAATCCCAACGAGCCCGAATACCGCCGGGCCTATGAACACCTCAGGCATCAGCCGAGCAGATAAACCTCGGCCGGCGCATCTCGACTACGCCAATCGCGGGTGGTGCATCGCACTGTATGTATGCGACCCGAACCTCGCGCTACGAGCTGCCGACGTGACGCAGACATAAAAGGCGATGTCTGCGCCACCCAGATTTTGTTCGATTCCCGCGCAAGTTCGGTCAGTTGACGGTGGGTCGGCATAACCAACTCTGACATCTGACCTGCGTTATCAAGCGCCACGCTGATGTTGGAGAAGGGCGCTACACTTCTGTAACCCCCAAACTGACGCGCTCGACCTCTCGCCTCCCGCTTCAATCTAAATCCGCCGCGCCAGCGGCCTAGTTCAAACGCCCTTATCGTGCGGGCGGCCATTCGAGATGTAGATGCTCAAGCGCCGGGCTTGAGCCCAATACTGTTCACCTAACTGCAGTGAGGCGATAGGCGATCTCCTTGCGGGCGAAGCCCGCTTTGGAGTGCGGTAGCAGCAGCTACCGCTCTCCGGCCGTGATCCATACGGGAACGGTGCGGGGGCGACAACAAGAAAAGCGGTAGCTGCCGCTCCCGCAGTGTGCGCCTGAAGTAGCGCACTCGGTCAGAGAGGTGGAAGTCCTCTCTGGTTCAACGTAAACCAGTAACGGAAGGCAGTTGCGTCGTCGCGAGACGGGGTAGTGAGCTGCCGGAGGTGAACGACCAGTCCGTACGAACAGAAACTCGATTCGGCCGGTGTCCGATGGCGAGCCTGCAGTGCAATGGCGAAGCCCCGAGTTCTCGTTGGGAGGAGTCCCGTGGAGAAGCGATCTTGGTGCGATCTGCCGAGGGGTAACGTGCCCTGGCAAGACGCAGTCGGCGCAGGTGGTTGGAGACAGAAGGGTCGGAAGGCCGGGTGCGTGAATCAGGGAGACCTGCTCACGAAGGAGTCGAAGAGGTGGTCGCCGCACAATGATCCCGGCACTGCCGAGATCGGCGCGGGCAGGAGTCAGAGCGTCCATAAGAGTGAAGAAGGGCCTGTAATGGGTCTGGAGCGAAGGGACGCAGGAAGGTGGATGAGTAAGGATGAACAGCGCCGTACCTATCTTCCGCCCAGTGCCTTCGGGCTGTTCCGGTGGGGGACTCGGTTCGCCCTCGAGGGAAGCGAGAGCGCTGATCTGGACACGTACTCATGGTGATGACTCGGATACCGAGGCGGCTCTGCCGCCGGTTTCCTGCCGTGGTCTCCGCTGCGACGGGATGATCGCTCATCACTCCTCTTCGAGGTAAACCACCAACTGGAGAGCCGGATGCGGGAGATCCGCCTGTCCGGTTCGGAGGGAGGGGAAACCGAATTCAATCAACTCTCCCTACCCCTATCCAAATCGGGACACTCCTGCAAGGTGGGGACCAATGACCCGATGACCCGATGGCTCAATTCATCTATGCAGTTCCACCACGTCCTTATCTTCCAGAACATGGTCGCGGTTCACCATCTGACCGTCGAATCTGCCGGCGCGCCACAATCGAGCATACTTGAGCTGGAAGAGAAAATCCTGGTGGACGTGCGCCGCGAGGTCGATCAAGTGCGTGCTGCGCTTGAGAACGTACGGTGCGACGCGCTCCAGCTTTTTGCCCGGCGCCTTGGTGTAGACACGGATGACTTCCAACATTTCAAAGGCCGCGTGACGAAGAAGTTCGATGCCCTCGCCGGCTTCCGCCGAAACGCACGCCATGGTGAATCGCTCCCCGTAGAGGTCGCGTAGAACGTCGAAAGCCTCGGGCGCGCCCGCGGCGTCAATCTTGTTGGCCACCAGCAGCGTGCGCTTGCGCAGCCAGCCGGGCGTGTTGGGCAGTTCGGCCTGGTCGAGCAGCAGCTTGGCGTTGGCCATCTGACCGAGCGTGGTCTCCAGATCCTCGAGCAGGTCGGGGTCGCTCAGGTCGACCATCAACAGCGCGGCATCGGCATTGCGAATGATTTGATAAAGCCACGACTCGGGAAAGTCCGGGTGGACGGGAGGCAGGTCCACCAGTTGCACCTGCACGTCCTCGAACGGCATCATTCCGGGCAACGGCGCGCGGGTGGTGAAGGGATAGTCCGCCACTTCCGGCGTCGCATGGGTAAGGCGCCTGAGCAGAAGCGACTTGCCACTGTTGGGCGGCCCCACCAGCGCCACCTGCCCGGCGCCTTCCTTTTCGACGCGGTGAATGATGTCAATGCGGCTGGTCGGGCGGCGATGCTGCTCCGCCTTCAGTTTGGAAAACCGCCGCTTCAGTTCGGCCTGCATCTTTTCCGTGCCCTTGTGGCGCGGAATGGTGGCCATCATTTCTTCCAGGGCGCTGATTTTCTCATCGCTGGTCTTGGCACTCTTGAAGCGCCTTTCGGCTTCCAGGTAGTCGGGGGTGAGGTTCGCGGGCATGGCGGCCCCTCGTGCGGCGGTGCCTATTATGCGCTGAAAGGCAGGCAGTGGACAGTGGTTAGTGGACAGTGGTCAGTGGAAGGAAACCGTTTGTCAAGGTAAACTCGCCGCTGCATGATCAAGATCACCGCCGCCCGAATCAACCCCGTCTCACGGGGCTCCGCCCCTTGCTATGCGGCAAGGCTCCGGATTTCCCTGGAGTTTCTACACTTCAAGCGGAGGTTTTCGTTGCCCTTCGCGGCAATCGTCGTGTCGATGCACACTCGTTGGGCTGTCATCCTGAGTCTGCAGTTCAGGGCGAAGGACCCCCGTATTTCGTTTTACCCAAGTGCGCCGCGGCAACGCGGCGTGCGTGAACGCGGCGGCCCCGTCCCGCGCTTCCTCCGTACAATGAAAAGGGTCCTTCGCCCTGAACTGCGGGCTCAGGATGACAGATAGGTTTATTGGGGTTGCAAATTGAAGATGGTGGTCATTTCATGCGTGCTGCTAGAGTATCGATACTTTTTAGGGGGGCCGAACAATGGGAGCGCGCTGTGTTTCGTCAGCTCTTATCGCCATCTTGATTTTCGCTGGCCAGCCCGCATCGCCGCAGGCGCGCGATGCCAAGGCGAGCTCGAACTTTGAGTTGAGCGCGCCGGCGGGAGACCGGCCGGCCAAAATCGATCCCCAGGGGGAGACCGTCCTGCCCAGCGGACGGTTGATTACTCCCCTCGGCAAACAGATCAAGGTTCCTCCCCATCCGTATGGAATGACCCTCAGCCCCGACGGCAAATCCTTGGTGGTGGTGAGTTGCGGGAACAAGCCGTACCGGTTTTCCATCATTACCGATCTTGGAAGCCCGCACCCCACGGTGACGCAGGTTCCGCCCACCGCCAGCGGTGCGGATGACGATCCGGAGAGCATCTTCCTGGCCGCTGCCGTTGCGCCCGACAATCGCACGCTTTACATCTCGGAAGGCGACAACGGTTTGATCGGCGTTTTCGATATGGTGAATCGGCAGCGGCTCTATGCGCTCAGCCTGGACGGTCCGGTAAGCGGTAGCGACTTACAAGAGCAGCCTGACCGGCGCGATTCGGCTCACGCGCGACGGCCGGCGCCTGTTCGCGCTCGACCTGGCGCATTACCGGTTGGTCATTCTGGACACGCAGTCAAAGCAGATTGTTTCCAGTGTTCCCGTGGGGCGCATGCCGTTTGGCCTGGCGCTTTCACCCGACGAAAAACGCGCCTACGTTTCCAATGTCGGGATGTTCCAATACTCGCTGGTTCCCGGCTACGACAAGAAGAATCCCCGGGAGACGGGCTTGGAATTTCCCGCGTTCGGTTTCCCCTCACCTGAGGCAGAGATGGGCACGGTCGTCGAAGGCAAGCAGATCGCCGGCTTGGGCGATCCCAACGTCCCCGAATCGAACTCGGTCTTTGTGATTGACGTTCAAGACGCGGCGAAACCGAGCGTTGTCGCCAAGGTCCGAACGGGCATTCCCGTAGGCGAGCAATCCGTCGGCGGGTCGAGTCCCGGGGACGTGGTGGCGGGGAAGAAGTATGTGTTCGTCTCCAACGCCGCGCAGGACAGCATCACCATTCTCGACGCCCGGACGAACCAAGTGAAGAAAACGGTGGTGCTTGAACCCGCCGAATCGGTAAAGGGCCTGCGTGGCGTGCTGCCCTTCGGCATGGCATTGAGCCACGATGAAAAGCGACTGTACGTTGCGTGCGCGGGCATCAACGCGGTGGCCGTGTTGGACGCGCACGCGGGCAAGGTGTTGGGATATATCCCAACAGCGTTGGTTCCCTGCTCGCGTCGCGGTCGACCCTGACGATGCGAGATTTACGTGGCCAACGCGAAGGGGTTCGGTGCTGGACCCAATGGCGGGCCCGACTTTCACCCGGGGCCGGAAGGCGCTTGGGTGGGAGACCTGACGAAGGGAGTTGTTTCAGTTGTCGGGATTCCGGGTTCGGGTCAAATTGGATGTTGATGAGAGGGAGCAATCGTTTTCGCACGGTTTCTACAAGAGCAACCTTTCGCAGGAGACACAGCAAGTCTTGAGGAACAACGGCTTCGTGCCTGTACAGGCCCAAACCCCGCAAAGTTCGCACGACCGGACTCTCGGATTTGGCTCGGCGAACCCGGGAATTCGGCACGTTGTCTTCATCGTGAAAGAGAACCGCACCTTTGACGAAGTCTTCGGCGACTTACATCCGCCCGGCCCGGACTTTGCCGGCGACCCCGCGCTCACGCGCTGGGGCGAAACCGCGCGGGTGGAGGACAAGGATCAGCCCGTCATCGAAGATGGCCACGTGACGCCCAATCATCACGCGTTGGCGCGGCGCTTCGGCATCAGCGACAACTACTACGTGGAATCCGACGTGTCCGTTGACGGCCATCACTGGCTGGTAGGGAATTATCCCAATGAGGTTCTGGAGACGGCGTGGCCGGCGGCTTACGGCAGACATTCCGGTTTCCGCACCGACCCATCCACCCCCGGCCGCATTGGTATCGGCTCCACGCATCCCTACCCCGAGACCTTTCTGGAAGCCGGCTCTCTGTGGGAGCATTTGGCGCGCGGCCACATCAGCTTTCGTAACTACGGCGAGGGCCTGGAAATCGCGGGTTACGAGGAGAAAGAGGGCATGCAACCTACGGGAATTCGCGAGGCGGTGAACATGCCCATGCCCGAGGCGCTGTTTGAAAACACCTCGCGCGATTACGCGACCTTTAACACCAACATCTCCGACCAATACCGGTTCGGCCAGTTCCAGCGCGAGTTCCAGATTCGCTATGCCAGTGGCAAGGAACCGCTGCCGCAGTTCATCTTCATCTGGCTGCCCAACGATCACACCGGCCGGCTGCGGGCCGATAGCGGATACCCGTACCGCGCCTCCTACGTGGCTGACAACGATTTGGCGCTGGGCAAACTGGTGCAACTGTTCTCGCACAGCCCGTTCTGGAAGGACATGGCGATTTTCGTCACCGAAGATGACGCTCAGGACGGGCGCGACCACGTGGACGCGCATCGCAGCGTGCTGATGGTCATCAGTCCCTACGCCAAACGCGGCTACGTTTCGCATTCCCACACCAGCATCGCCAGCATCCTGAAGACCTTCGACTTGATCTTTGGCTTGGGTTATCTGAATCAGTTTGACGCGGCGGCCACTGACCTTTCGGATTTCTTCACCGCTCAACCGGACTTTACTCCTTACGACGCGCTGCCCAGCGACCATCGCATCTTCAATCCCGCCAAGGTACGTGAACTGGGATTGGACTTGCGGGTGCGCCCGGGAACACCGCTTGACGACCCGGAAACGATTCGTCGCAACCTGCGCGAGCACGACAACGACTAAGCACCTTCAGCGACTTCTTGCAATCAGGTGTACAATGCATGGCCGGTGAGAAACATACTCATCCGATACTGGCCTTTCCTCATGCCCGCGCAGTGAAAGGAGCCATCCATGCAGAGCCCTTATTGCCTCTTTCCGAAAAGTCTTTTCGGCGCTGTTTCCCGGCGCCAATTTGTAGCCGGATCAATGGCAGCAAGCGCCGCCCTAATACTTGAAAGAGCGACAGGAGCACAAACCCTGCCTTCGACGATTCCACAAGCAAAACCCAAGGTTGGATTAGTCGGCTGTGGCGGACGCGGCAGCCTGATTGGCAAGCGCTTCAAAGAACACGGCGGCTTTGAGATGTGGGCGCTGGCCGATTACTTCCCGTCCGTCGCGGATGCGGGTGGCGAGGCGCTGGGAATCGATCCGTCGCGGCGCTTCTCAGGGCTGTCGGGTTACCGCAAGCTGATCGAGAGCGGGGCGGAGGTTGTCGTGCTGGAGAACATCCCCGCCTTCATGCCGGAGCAGGCCATGGCGGCGGTGATTGCCGGACGCCACGTTTACATGGCCAAGCCGGTGGCCGCCGATGTGCCGGGATGTCTGCAAATTGCGGAGGCCGCCAAGCTGGCAAAAAGGAAAGGGTTGTGCTTCCTGGTCGACTACCAGATGCCCACCGACCCTGTGAACATCGAGGTGGTAAAGCGCATCCATAGCGGCGATGTCGGGAAGATTGTGCAGTTGGCCACGGTGGGCATTGCGCACGGTTCGCCCGATCCGCCAAAAACGGCCAACCTGGAAAGCCGCCTCCAGAAGCTGATCTGGGTAAACGACATCTGCATGGGATGCGACTACATCGGCAATTTCGATATTCACGCCGTGGACGCCGCGCTGTGGGTCATGGGGGAGCGTCCGGTGGCGGCGTCGGGTTCCAGTGCGGTGGCCCGTCCCGATGCCCACGGCGACGCGCACGGCGTTTGCTCGGTCGTCTACGAATACGCCGACGGCACGGTTCACAATCACTTCGGCCAAGCGATTCCCGACGCGACGGAGGGCGCATTGGACTGCCGTGTTTACGGCACCGTCGGCAATGCTCTGGTCAGTTATTGGAGCAAGGCGAGCCTGCGCAGCGGTCCCGGGGAGTACAGCGGCCAGGTCGTCGATCTCTACCAGCAAGGCATGGTGCGGAACATTGCCACTTTTTACGACAACGTCACCCAGCAGCGCGCTGACACCTCGACCGTAAAGCGCGCCGTTGACAGTGCCCTTGCTTGCATCTTGGGCCGGGAAGCGGCCAGTCGCCGGGTCCGCCTGACCATGGACGAACTGCTCAACGAGAACAAACGGCTGGAAGTGGATCTGTCCGGGCTCAAAACTTAGCACCGGACGCGAGCCGTTCGAGGCAAGACCAAGCCTCTCGCCGGACACTCGCATCCGAATCTGGGTTAGCCCAGATAAGCCCGCATGAGATATGAGATTCCGATTAACAGTAGGATGACGTTTGCAGCCAGGAAGAGGTGTCTTTTGAAGGCTTTATGCAGACTGGCTCCCCACGCCATGAAACCCAAGGAAACCAGTGCCGCACCGTAGTATCCCACCAGGCCGCCAACGAAGAACGGGATCACGTGTCCGAAACCATGGACCCGCCCCTCAGCTAGGATGGGTCCGGCAATCGTAACCCAATAAATCCATGTGCCTGGGGCCGCAACCTCTGCCAACGCGGCAACGGCAACTCCGGTACGGGTATACATGCCGGATTTGGCCATTTCCTCCGGCGACTTTCGCCGCAACTCCCATAACGAGCGGCAGGCAAAGCCCGTCACGAACAAGCCTCCGGCGTAGGCGACATAGTGGGCGATGCCCAAGGGCATGAGTCGGAAGAACAACAACGTGACGACCAGAAATACTGCGTCAAGGAAGAGTTGCGGCACGATCAGGACGAAGATGGCGCGTCCCCATCGACCCAGCGCCACTTGCGTCAAGGCTATCATTTGAAGGGGGTTGGGAAGCATTCCTCCCACCACGCCCATGCCCGCGCCAAGAATCAGTAGGTCCATAGCAGCCAATCGCGATGTTATGCGGTGGAGGAAAGATTGTAAAGCACGACGCGTCGTTTTAGAGAGTTGGACCATCTTTAGGGTGGGTCCCGCCGCTACTTTTCTGAAAAACTGGGGTTTGAGTAACTTAGCCCATAACTTGAAACGTCTATCTCAATTTGGCGGCGGCGTGGTCCGGACTAAATCAAGATGCAAGGGCTTGGGCAAGTTGGAGCCGGAGGGGGACGCTCTGAGTCTCAATTCGGGCTTAGGGTAAGCGGAAAAATTGTCGGATCGCGTCTACTCCGTGCATCCAACTGATAGGGCTCGTTGTTCGAATCAGTAACGGCCACCAAACAATCTGCACTTAGCATACTAGGTGAGGGGCGCATCGCAGTGAATATTCTCATTGTCGGCGGCGACGGTTATCTCGGTTGGCCACAGGCCATGTATCTGTCCAAACAGGGGCATCGCGTGGCGATTTTGGACAATCTAGCCCGGCGTGTCTGGGATCTGGATTGTGGAACCCATAGCTTGACTCCCATCATGAGGTTGCCGGAACGCCTTACGCTTTGGAAAAAGCTGACCGGCCGCGCCATCGAGATGTACATTGGAGACATTCGCGAATTCGACTTTCTGGCTGAAATCCTGCCGAGGTTTCTCCCGGATGCGATTGTGCATTTTGGCGAGCAGCGCAGCGCCCCCTATTCCATGATCGACTGCGAACACGCCGTTTTCACTCAAACCAACAACGTCGTGGGGACGCTGAACCTGCTATACGCCATTAAGGAGTTCTGCCCCGAGGCACATCTGGTGAAGCTTGGCACCATGGGCGAATATGGAACGCCGAATATCGACATCGAAGAGGGGTTCATCGAGATCACCCACAACGGCCGGAAGGACGTTCTTCCCTACCCGAAGCAGCCTGGTTCCTTCTATCATTTGTCCAAGGTTCATGACTCTCACAACATCATGTTCACGTGCAAGACGTGGGGAATCCGCGCCACGGACCTGAACCAGGGGGTGGTCTACGGAGTCAAAACGGAGGAGACGGTGCTGGATGACGGCCTGGCGACTCGTTTTGATTACGACGGCATCTGGGGCACCGTTCTGAATCGGTTCTGTGTGGAGGCGGCGATCGGAAAGCCCCTTACGGTTTATGGTGAGGGCGGACAGACGCGAGGTTTCCTGAATATTCGCGACACGCTACGGTGTATTGAGCTGGCGATTCTGAAGCCGGCTCAGCCCGGCGAATACCGGGTCTTCAACCAGTTTACTGAGCAATTCAGTGTTCTTGATCTCGCCAACCTGGTCGCGCAGACCGGCACACGCAAGGGTCTCGATGTGAGCATCGAGCATCTGCCGCCCCCGCGGGTCGAATCGCAGCAGCACTATTACAATGCCCGGCACACCAAACTTCTGGATCTTGGCTTGGTGCCGCGTCGTCTCTCCGATGTGCTGCTCGATTCCCTCATGGATGTAGTGGTCCGCTGGCGAAACCGGGTGCGCGTTGATACCCTGCTTCCCCAGGTGAGTTGGCGAAGCACTCGCAATCCCGGCTCTTATGCAAGGGAAATGGCGCCGCTCCTCGAGGATTCGGCGGCGGAGGAGATGCAGCCCATGGAAGGCGCGCAGGAGCTAAGCTGATCGTCTTGCGGCAAACGCACCTATGCGCGAATCCACCAACGGTCACGGCCCGCGGGTTCTGATTCTCACTCTGCACCACGGGTTGACGCATGTGCGTCTTTCGCGAGCCCTCCAGAAAGCCCTCCTTCAGTTGCGCCCCGACCTCCACGTGGAAGTGGTTGATGCGCTGGCGCACTGCCGCTCGTGGTTTCGCGCCTATTACAACTCCTACGAAATCCCGTTGAAATACTGGCCGGGACTTTGGGCATTTATCGAAGGCCAGCAATTTGAAGGTGAGACCACCGGGCCGTGGTGGCTCTATCGCCTGGGCGCGCGTCCGCTGTTCCGCTTCATCGACGATTTCGCTCCCGACGTGGTCGCCGCCACCGAAGTCGGCCTCGGCGAATTCGCCATCATTCACAAGCGCCAGACCGGAGCTCAATATTTGTTGGTGGGCATAGAAACCTTCGCCTTCGAGCGGCCTTGGGCGAAGCCGGAGGTGGACCTCTACGTTTCCTATCCCGGGGAAGTGGCTGCGCAGGTGAGAAGCCTGGGTGTGCCGGAGGAGAAGATCCTGGAATGCGGTGTCCCCGTGGACCCGGTCTTCGGGATGAGTCGCGACCGGCCGGCCTTGCGCCAACGGCTGGGGCTTCAAGACCATCTTCCCGTCTTCCTCGTCAATTTCGGCGGCTCCGGGAAGCGAAAACCGCGCGAAGTTGTCTCCGAGCTTCGGAAAGTTGAGCAACCCTTCCAGGCTGTGTTCATCTCGCGCGGAGACGAAGCACTTCGCGAAGAGCTTCAGCGGCTCACCAGCGGCATGCCGCACACGCAGATTCTGAATTGGGTGGACAACATGCACGAATGGATGGCGGCCTCCGACATTCTCGTGAGTCGCGCCGGAGGCGGCGTCGTGGCCGAGTCTCTAAACTGCGGCTTGCCCATCCTGGTGTTTGACGCTCCGCCCGGGAACGAACGGCGCTTCTGCCACCTGATTGAAAACTGCTGGCACACGGGTCACCTGGTCGAGCGGCCCGGCGAGCTTGCCAGCCGCATCGGCCACCTGCTCGAAAGCCCCGACGATCTAGAGCAGCTCCGCACCAACACCCGACAACACGGCTACCCGGACGCCTCCCGCATCGCCGCGGAAGCCATCCTGCGCCGGCGGGAGGCACCCAGCGCCGTTGACCGTATGACCGTCCTCCACCACGGGGGTTAATGACCCCTGCCACCCCGACTTGCCGAGCTTGCATCGAGGCGGTTGGATGTATAATCCGCGTGGGCAACAAACCAAAACGGAAATCCTAAACGGTTCAAATCAAGGGGTTGTCATGAAGCTCTCAGTTTTCTGCGGAGTGAGCGTGGATGGCTTTCTGGCTCGCCCGGACGACGGGCTCGACTTTTTGGACGCCGGTGGGCAGGAGCCTCACGGCTTCACGGAGTTCCTGGCTAGCGTCGATGTCGTCGTGATCGGCCGCAGGACCTTCGAAGTCGTGCTGAAACTTGGACACCTGTCACTTTACGGCAAGAAGCCGGTGGTTGTACATCAGCAGCCGCTTGCTCGATTTCTCATCGGTTAAAGACGCCGTGCTTGAGCAGATGTCTGGGGAGCCGGCCGAAATCGTAAAGCAGCTCAAGTCCCGCGGCTTGAAGCATGCTTACATCGATGGCGGCATCACCATTCAACGATTCCTCGCTGCCGGACTGATCGACCGGTTAGTGATCACACGCGTGCCGGTGCTGATCGGAACTGGCATCCCGCTATTTGGCCCCTTGCCACGCGACATCAGCCTTCGCCACGTTGCAACGCGCAGCTACAACGGCGGTTTGGTGCAAAGTGAGTACGAGGTTGGTGCTCCAGAACAATCACCATGATGGCCTGAAGGGGGAGACGGAAGGTAGAAACTCCAGGGCCGAGCAGTGCTCGACTGAGGCCGAACGCTGTTCGGCCCTACACAAGGGCGAAATACCGCGGAGTCATCCCGCTCGAATCAGGATGACTCCGCGGTATCTATTGCTGCCCTCGGTGCATGCGCGGATTCAATCCTCCCCCGGCAATGCCGCCGTTGTTTCAGTTGACATCTGGATTCGGCCGCGCGAGTATTGAGTCCGCCAAGGACGCACACCTATGACGCCCGCCGCCAACGTCCGCCGCAGCGACCGGATTGAGCTGGAGCTTCGCATCACGGTTTCAGGAACCGATGCGCAAGGACAGGACTTTATGGAGGAGACGTATACGACCCTCGTGGGGCGGCACGGCGCCAAGATGGTTTTCGGCCGGTCGCTTGTGCCCGACCAGGAGGTGGTCATTCGCTGCGAGGGAAGCGGGCGGGAGAGTGACGCATGGGTTGTGGGTTATGTCGGCCAGGATGAGCAGGGCAAGTATTACAGCATTAAGTTCCTGGACCCCGTGGTGGACGTCTGGGGAATCGAGTTTCCGCCACTGGCGGAGTCCGATGGCGCTGTCGAGCGGGTATTGCTGGAATGCGTTCACTGCCAGAGCCGCGAACTGACCTATCTGGACGAATTTGAGACGGAAGTGTTCGAAGCCAACCACCACCTTTTTCGCTCCTGCAAGCATTGTGGCGATCGAACCCTGTGGAGACGGTCGGCAGGGGCGGCAGTTGCGCCTGCGGCGGCCGCAGCGCCCCTCCCCAGCACAGCGCGAACTCAGGACCAGCGTAAGCACCCGCGCATGAGCCTGAACGTGAGAGCCTGTGTCCGCTCGCCGCAATTCGGGGAGGAAATGGTGAGCACGGTAAACATCTCGCGTGGAGGCGTGGCCTTCAAGAGCTCGTGGGGTTACCGCGCCGGGATGACGGTGCAGGTTTCGGTGCCGTACTCTCCCGAAGGCGCCAACATCTTCACCGCGGCACGCGTCGCGCGCATCACCGACCTGCCCCAGGAAAGCATGAAGATCATCGGCCTGGCCTACGTTCCCGTGCACGGATGACCAGAAGGCCGGCGTCGAGGTCCGTCTGCGTCACGGTGTTGGCTCCGCGCTAGCGCTGCCCATCAGCGGGGGCTTTGCCCGACAGAGCTTCCAAAATGAATTTACTCACCTGCTGGCCTTCAAGGGAGCGGCCTTGGGCGTTGAAATGCGTGGAGTCCTTGGGAAGGTTGTAGTATTCCGGATGATCGGCCACCAGGCTGTATAAATCGTCCACGGTGATGCCGCGTTGTTTCATGTACTCAACGGCAATGCGATTCCGCTCCAGCAGTCTGCCATTGTCCGGAGCGAGTTGTGCGGGGTTCTGCGCGTTGCGGCGTGGGGTGGACGTGGCCCAAATGATGGTTGCCCCGTTGCCGTACTTCTGCAACGTCGCCATCAGCTTGGGTAACGCCTGCCGGTACTGCTCCTCGGTATAGCCTGACCATCCGTGCAAGCCGTTGTTAACGTGAATCACGCGGAAGCGGTACCTGCCCAGCATAAGCTTCAGCGTTTCCAGGTAATCAGGATTGCTCAGGAACATGGAAGTGGCAAATCGTGCGCAATGGGCCTTGCCGGCGAGGTCCTTATCCACATTGTCGAAATAACCTCGCGCAATCGAGTCCCCCACCATGAGGACCTTGGGCAGATCGCTCTGGTCGGCGCCCGCCACCCAGATGTCCGTCCACTCGATTCTTTCCAATCGCGGATTTTCTTTCGCCATCGCTTGTCCGGCCACCAGCATCGCAACCTGCGCCAAGAGAACATAGAGCCGTGCCCTTCGCATGTGAACCCCTCCCGGTCAATAGCAGTTGAAGAGTTGCATACTAACAGTTTTTCGGCACGGGATCGAAGAGAGTCACGCAGCAGGCCGAGCTGACCGGAATCGCGGAGTCTCGCTCTTGCCCTTGAACGACGGAAGAATAGGATAGAATTCCTTCGCTGATTCTTTGCAGATCACTTGGAAAGGCATTTCATGAAGACAACCTCCATCTTGCGCCTGTCGTTGCTGCTGGTATTGGTGGCCGTTTGCGGCCGGGGAACTGCCGCCGAGAGCGGCTCCGGCGGTGAGCTTCAATTACGCGTTTGCGCCGCCACACCGCATCACCGTGGCCCTGCCCGACAGCAGCGATAAAACGCTGCTCGACGCCATGCCGGGAAAGCTATTGATGTCGTGGACGTATGAAAACCTGATCTACTATTCCTTCAATTCCTTCCTGACCCCGCCGACGAAGTGGAAAGTCAGCATCGAGCCCCGGGTGGACGGCCATGCTTTTGCCCAGAGCAAGTGGGAAAGAGCCCGCGGCTACCTGCCCGTCTTGCGGAACATTTATCACGATGGCGACAGCGAGATGACTCTGGAAATCGCCGGTGCGTCCACCGCCGCCATCGGCAAGATCACGCTTGTGAACCACAGCGCCGGCCCGCAGACGATGACGTTGCACTGCGAGGTGCCGGGAAATTGGACCGGCTACAACCCCGCCTGGGTCGATCACGATGCCGCTGCCGACCACTTGCTGGCCGGTTGGCACGCGCCCGCCGATCAAGTGATCATCCTGGGAATCGGCGCCGACCAATATCCGGTCGTTGGCGCTACAGTTTTGACCATGCAGTGGAACCTGAAGCCCGGCGAAACGCGTGTGGGCTGGCTGATCCGGCCATACAAAAGCGATGAGGGTGACGTTGCGGCGCTAAGAACGAAAGATTGGGAAAGTGAGCTGGGCAGCGCGGAAAACCAATGGGTGGATTTGCTCGATCGTGCCAGCCGCGTCCTGATTCCCGATTCCGGCGTCCGCAACGCGTTCTACGCCTGCCTGGCCGATCTCTTTATCATGCGCGAGCCCATTGCCAAGGGTTACCTCGCCACGATTCCGGGTACGGAAGTGTACCGCTCGGCGCCCAACCCCTTCGAGTCGGCGATTGTGGCCGTGGCCCTTGATCAGGTGGGACTTCACGAACTGTCGGAACTCGGATACCGCGTTGACCTGGACATCCAGGAGGCGAATGGGGATTGGACGGAGCCGAAGTACTGGTCGCACTTGATGTGGGGGACTTCCGGCTTCAAGGCCTGGGTGGTGATGGAGCACTACTGGCTGACCGGCGACACCGCTTTTCTGCAGAAACGCTACCCCCAGATGCTGGCGAGTTCGCGCTGGCAGGAGACACAACGCGCCCGCAGTCGCACGCTCGACGCCACGGGGCAGCGCCCGCTCACTTACGGCTTGATGCCGCGCGGCATGGGCGACGGAGGCTTGATGGACGGCAACGACCTATACGGAGTCTTCTACCCTCACAACATCTGGGCCTTGTATGCCGACAAGCTCGCTTTGGAAGCGGCGCGAATTCTGAATCGCCCTCAAGACGTGCGGGAGTTGGAAGGGATTTACCAGCGGGCCAGGACCGATCTGCTGGCGTCACTGGACGGTGGCGCGATCACCGAAAGCGATGGGACGCGGTGGATTTCCGCTGTCCCGGCCAAGGCGACGGGCAGCCGCTGGGGCGCGCTGAATGCCTTGTTTCCCACGGAATTGCTGCCGCCCTCCGACAAGTTGATTGACGGCACCTTGAAGTACATCGAGCGCGACATGAGCCCGGGGGGAATTCCCGTTCACACAGGTTGGATGAAGGACGGCATGTGGGTGGCCATTGCGCTGGACAACGTGGCGGAGGCGCACCTGGCTCGCGACGAGGGCGATGCGGCGATCAAGCTTCTCTATGCCACGCTGAATCACGGCACACCTCTATACACCTGGTGCGAAGAGCGCGGAAAAGAACCGAATACAACCAAGACCAGCGGCGACCGGCAACATCTTTGGACGCCGGTGGCGGTGGTCCGCTTTTTGCGCGATGCCCTGGTGATGGAGCAAGACAACAACTTGCATCTGGCGCGCGGCATTGAACGCAGTTGGCTGGCATCGGGCCAGGAAGTGGGGATCAAGGATGCTCCCACCCACTTCGGCGTTGTGAGCTATTGGTTTTCGCTGGACGCGGCGAAATCGCGATTGACCGGGACCATTGACTTCCCGGCGAGCCGCGTGCCCTACAACGCCACGCTGCATTGCCGTCTGCCCAACGGCCTGAGGGTCATCAAGGTGAACAAAGCTTCGGAAGCCATGATTGTTGCTGACGGCGCTGCGGTGGAATGGAGCCACCCGCAGGGCGTGGTGCATTTTGAAGCGGAGGTGGTGTCGGGGAATTGACCACAGTCGAGTGCGGCAATAACGTGGCGGCGAGGACGGTAATTTCCCTACACTGAGCACCATCTCCAAACCAGAGCACCAAAAAAAACCGCTCTGTCATCCTGAGTCCGCAGTTCAGGGCGAAGGACCCCGGCATTTCGTCGTATCGTGGGGCTGCGGCGCGAACGCGCCGCAAATACCGCGGGCGCTGTCGCGGCCTGCTTCCCACGAACAATGAAAAGGGTCCTTCGCCCTGAAAAACGGGACTCAGGATGACAGCGCATTTGGCTTGCGTGATTAATCGACCACGGTCGAGTGCGGCGCCGATCCCGCCCACGCGGCCAATTCAGAAAGCAGTTCCTTGCCAGCCAACTCATGCTTCCAATCTTCGCAGAGGTGGGCCACGCTGGCCCGCAGGGCGGGAAGGGGATCGGCGCCGGGAGTCATGGCCGCCACTTCGCCTCTCAACCATGCGAGCAGTGCATCAAGCTTTTCGAAGCGGTTTTGGGCGATGGCTTCGCGGAGCTGCGGGACTGTCTTGCTCTCAAACTCCTGTTTGCGGCCGATGTCAACGATGTCCGGCAGCAGCAGGCCGGCCTCTCCCAGGTGCAGATTCAGGCGCGCCAGCAGTTCCTGGTAAACCGTCCGCGCCAGGGCTTCCACCTGAGCGGTCAAGCCGCGCATCAGTTCCATGCCGCGCAGTTTGGGCGGACCATCTTCCGGCACAAGCTGGCAGTAGAACTTCAGCTTGGGCTCGGTGCCCGAGGGGCGAACGGTGACGACGGCGCCATCCAGGAAGAACTGGAGGACATTGCGCGAGAGCTGATCGGTGCTGCTTTGCAATTTGCCGAAGGTGATCTCATTCCAATAGTCCACCACTTTGCGAACGGGGCGGCCGCCCAGCGTTTCCGGAAGCGAGGCGCGCAGGGAGGCCACGATGCGGTCGCGCTGGATACCTCCCTCGGCGCCAGTCATCACCAGTGAGCGGCCGGTGTCCGCGAATCCGCCGAGCTTCTCCAGAATCTCGATGTAATAGTCCAGCAGGTTCCGCCCTTCCTGGCGAACCTTTTGATAGAGCGCGGCCAGGAACATGCACGCGGGCGCGGAATCTTTGTCGCGAATGGTGGAAGTGAGCATGACGCCATGCGCTTCTTCCGTGGCCAGCAGCAGTGATTCCGGCCGGGCACAGATGTTCCCCCAACGTCCGCGCTGTTCCAGCATTTTGAGCACGTTCGCCATGTACTTGAAGCCGACCAGCAGGTCATCGACAATCCAGCAGTCGCTGGCGGTGGCGGCGATCTGGCCCAGGATCTTGGTGGTGACCAGCGTCTCCATCACCAGGCCGCGCCGCCGCGGGCCGTCCGGATCGAGCATCAGGTAGTAGCAAATCAGCGTGGCGATCTTATTGCCGTCAAAGTGGTACCACGACCCGTCGGCCAGGCGCGCCTCCAGGCCCACGCGGTCCGCATCGGGATCGCTCGACAGCACCACGCCCGAGCCCACGGATTCCGCGAAGCGTGCGGCGGGCACAGTGGATTCCGCCACTTCGGGGTTAGGCGCCTTAAAGGGAATTGGCGCGAACGTTCCGTCCGGTCCCTGATCGGGCGGAGACAAAAGCGGGAAGCCCAATTTCCGCATCACGGCGCCTGCGGAACGCATCCCGCAACCGCACAGCGGTGTGTAAACCACGAGGAGATCCGGGCGAGGGGTGAATACGCGATCATACAGGCGAACGTATTCGTCAACATACTCATCGTGCAAATGTGCCGGTATGGCGCGAATCAGGCCGCGACCAAGCGCATCGGCAAAGGGCATGCGGCGCACGTCGGTGACCTGGTCCATGCAGTCGGCCAGGCGTTGGTCATGGGGAGGAATCGGCTGGCCGCCGTACTCGTCGTAGACCTTGATGCCATTGTCGTCAGGGGGATTGTGCGAAGCGGAGATGTTGACCCCGCCCAGCGCGCCGAGCTTGCGGATGACGAACGACAATTCGGGAGTGCTCAAGAGCGATTGGTCGGCTTCTGGCTCGGCGAGGTAGGCGGTAACGCCGTTCCCGGCGTAAATTTCGCAAGCCAGCTTGGCGATCAATCGCGACGAGGTGCCGAGTAGAGGATGCTGATCACCGAGAAAGTGGTAGACTCCCGCGATGTCGCGGAACACGCGCACGTCATTGGCGACAATGACCACGTGTTCCTGATTGGGGAAGGACGTGGAGAGGTAATCGCAATGGCCTTGCACGGTCATAGCGGCAGTCGCGTGGTTAAAGCGGTTCGACCCATAACCAACGCGCCCGCGACGTCCCCCGGTGCCGAACGGAAGCACTTGCCAAAAGGCATCAAACAGCAGCGGGACATGTTCAGCGTCCAGGTGGCGGGCCAGGACTTCCGGGAATCCCATGGGCGCGGCACCGTTAAGCCAGGCTTGCAGCCGGTCAGGGCGGCGGTTTTGCCCCAATCGCCGTAGCGTTCCGCCAGTTGATTGGAAACTTCCGTTAATGCCGCGGATTCCGTCATGTGATTTGCCTCGCACCACGATCTTGGAACCACGATTCTAATACGAATGTCCCCGCCGCGGCGTCCGGAGAACTTCAAATCGAGGCGGAGCTCGTCGCGCGCCGGTTGCTGTCCAATTTCAGTCCGTAACGCCGGCTTCCAGCCGGCACTTGGAGTTTTTACATTTCAAACGAAGGTCTTCGTTGCCGTTCGCGGAAATCGCAGTGTCGATGCACACTCGTGGCGCTGTCATCCTGAGGCCGCAGTTCAGGGCGAAGGACCCTTTTCATTGTACGTAGGATGCACAGGGCGGGAGCGCCCCGTGCTTGCACGCCGCGTTCCCGCGGCACACTTGGGCAAGGAGAAATACGGGGGTCCTTCGCCCTGAACTGCGGCCTCAGGATGACAGTTAGGCTCGCAGGTGGTGCAAATGAAGATGGTGGTCATTTCATGGGAAGCAGTGCCTCCGCGATCCGTGACGCCAGCATGTTGAATCTCGAGACGCCGGCTTCCAGCCGGCACCTCGAGTTTCTACATTTCAAACGAAGGTCTTCGTTGCCGTTCGCGGAAATCGTAGTGTCGATGCACACTCGTGGCGCTGTCATCCTGAGGCCGCACTTCAGGGCGAAGGACCCTTTTCATTGTACGTAGGATGCACAGGGCGGGAGCGCCCCGTGCTTGCACGCCGCGTTCCCGCGGCACACTTGGGCAAGGAGAAATACGGGGGTCCTTCGCCCTGAAGTGCGGCCTCAGGATGACAGTTAGGCTCGCAGGTGGTGCAAATGAAGATGGTGGTCATTTCATGGGAAGCAGTGTCTCCGCGATCCGTGACCCCAACATGTTGAATCTCGAGACGCTGGCTTCCCGCCGGCACCTCGAGTTTCTACATTTCAAACGAAGGTCTTCGTTGCCGTTCGCGGAAATCGCAGTGTCGATGCACACTCGTGGCGCTGTCATCCTGAGGCCGCAGTTCAGGGCGAAGGACCCTTTTCATTGTACGTAGGATGCACAGGGCGGGAGCGCCCCGTGCTTGCACGCCGCGTTCCCGCGGCACACTTGGGCAAGGAGAAATACGGGGGTCCTTCGCCCTGAACTGCGGCCTCAGGATGACAGTTAGGCTCGCAGGTGGTGCAAATGAAGATGGTGGTCATTTCATGGGAAGCAGTGCCTCCGCGATCCGTGATGCCAACATGTTGAATCTCGAGACGCCGGCTTCCCGCAGGCACCTCGAGTTTCTACATTTCAAACGAAGGTCTTCGTTGCCGTTCGCGGAAATCGCAGTGTCGATGCACACTCATGGCGCTGTCATCCTGAGGCCGCGGTTCAGGGCGAAGGACCCTTTTCATTGTACGTAGGATGCACAGGGCGGGAGCGCCCCGTGCTTGCACGCCGCGTTCCCGCGGCACACTTGGGCAAGGAGAAATACGGGGGTCCTTCGCCCTGAACTGCGGCCTCAGGATGACAGTTAGGCTCGCAGGTGGTGCAAATGAAGATGGTGGTCATTTCATGGGAAGCAGTGCCTCCGCGATCCGTGATGCCAACATGTTGAATCTCGAGACGCCGGCTTCCCGCCGGCACCTCGAGTTTCTACATTTCAAACGAAGGTCTTCGTTGCCGTTCGCGGAAATCGCAGTGTCGATGCACACTCATGGCGCTGTCATCCTGAGGCCGCGGTTCAGGGCGAAGGACCCTTTTCATTGTAGTTAGGAAACGCACGGCGAGAGCGCCCCTTGCGCGCACGCCGCGTTCCCGCGGCACAGTTGGGCAAGGAGAAATACGGGGGTCCTTCGCCCTGAACTGCGGCCTCAGGATGACAGTTAGGCTCGCAGGTGGTGCAAATGAAGATGGTGCTCATTTCATGGAAAGCAGTGTCTCCGCGATCCGTGACCCCAACATGTAGAATCTCGAGACGCCGGCTTCCCGCCGGCACCGGAGCCGCGAATGCCTGCCCTGAGCGATGCGAAGGAATGGCGGCTCAACGCCCAGATCGCGATATTGCGCATCGACGAAACCACTTTAGACATTTGTGGATTTGGAATAGACTGTCGAAACCTTTATCATTCCGGTCAGGAGACCAGGATATGCCGGGAACCATTGAAGTGGTGATTGGCCCCATGCGCAGCAACAAAACGGCGGAGTTGATCAGGCGCGTGGCCATGCGCGAGGAGTACGCTCATCAGGCCGTCATCCTCTTCAAACCCAAGGACGACACCAAGAGCGCGCAAGGGGTTGTGCAGAGCCGCAATCAGCTCAGCCATCGCCAGATGGAAGCCGTGGAATTTGACTCTGCCAATCCTGGGAGATGTTCGGGTTCATCGCCGAGCGGGAAAGGGTGATTGGCAAGCCGGTCAATTGCATCGCCATTGATGAAGGGCAATTCGTGGCGGAACTGTTCGACTGTACGCGCGCTCTGCTGGAGCGTGGCTACGACGTGATCGCCGCGGGCCTGGACCTGGATTTTCGCGGTCACCCCTTCGGCGACATGCTGGCGCTCGGTTGGCTGGTGAACGCCTACGGCGGCAACGTGACCTGGTGCATTGCCTACTGCGAATGCGGAGCCCGGGCCTTCTTCTCCCAACGGCTCATCAACGAAAATCCCGCCAGCTACGAAAGCCCTACCGTGATGCCCGGCGATTCCTACCGGCCGCGCTGCGCCCGGCACTTCGTGCTTCCCGGACGGCCCAAGCGCATGAACATGCCGGTAGGGAAAGAAGAAGTCGCATAAACCGGAGGTCAGGATGCCAAAGCAAGCCAAGATCGCCGTGGTGGGAAGCGCCAACGTGGACCTGATCACGTTCAATGACGTATTCCCGCGGCCCGGCGAAACGATTTTCGGTAAGCGCTTCGACCTGGGCTTTGGGGGGAAGGGCGCCAATCAGGCCGTCGCGGCACGCCGCTGCGGTGCTGCCGTCAGCATGGTTGCGAAGGTCGGCAGTGACTTGTTTGGCCCGGCCACCATCACCAACTTTGAGTCGATGGGCATCGACGCCAGCCACGTGCGGATTCAGGAAGGCATCTCCACCGGTGTTGCCCCCATCTTTGTTGACTCCACCGGGCAGAACCGCATCCTGGTGATCAAGGGCGCCAATGAAACCCTTTCGCCCGCCGATGTGAATGCCGCCGCACCATTACTTAGCGGGGTGGATACGATTCTGCTGCAATTTGAGATCCCGCTGGCCACCGTCTACCACACCATCGAGTTCGCAAAATCCAAGGGCATACGCTGCATTGTGAATCCCGCGCCTGCTCAGCCGCTGGATTTTAAGGAAATGGCCCAAGCGGACTACTTCGTGCCCAATGAGAGCGAAGCGGAGGCCATCACGGGCATTCCCTGCAACACCCTGGAAGACGCCCGGAATTGCGCGGAATTCCTGCTGGCGCAGGGTCTCGCGTGCGCCGTGATTACGCTCGGCGAACGCGGCTCGCTGCTGGCAACATCGAATGCCTGCGAGCTGATTCCCGCCTTCACCGTCGATCCCGTCGACACAACGGGCGCCGGAGATGCGTTTATCGGCAGCTTTGCGGTGTTTCTGGGGGAGGGACTGACCGAACGGGAGGCGCTGTTGCGGGCAAGCGTCTACGCCGCCATGTCAACCATGAGGGTCGGCACGCAAAAGTCTTTTCCCACGCGCGAGGAGTTTGACAACACGTGGAAGGGGCGGACGGCCACCGGGTAACAAACCTCTCACTTGATCAGCCGCCGGCGGCAATCCTCAAGAATGTCTTTGGTCTTTGACGCGCCGACGCGCGACGCACCCACGGCGCGGAAGGCCAGCAGTTGATCGAGGGTGCGAATCCCCCCCGCCGCCTTCACCTGAACTCGCGCCGGCGAGTGGGCGCGCATCAGCTTTACGTCTTCGAGCGTGGCCCCGGATGTGCCGAAACCAGTGGAGGTCTTCACCCAATCGGCGCCCACCTCGGCGCAGATCTCGCACAGGCGGATCTTGTGGGCATCCTGCAAGTAGCAGTTCTCGAAGATCACCTTCACCTTCTGCCGGCGGGCATGAGCGGCGTCAATGACGGCTCTCACGTCCTGGCGGACGTAGTTCCAGTCGCCGCTGAGCACTTTGCTGATGTTCACCACCATGTCCAACTCCTGGCAGCCGTCATCCATGGCCTGCTCGGCTTCCGCCACTTTGATGGCCGTCGTGTGGCCGCCGTGGGGAAAGCCGATCGTGGTGCTGGCCTCCACCGTGCTTCCGTGCAAAAGTTCCGCGCACCGTTTGAGGTAAAAGGGCATGATGCAAACGCTGGCGCAGTCATATTCCTGCGCCACCTGGCAGCCGTATTCCAAATCGTGGTCTGTGAGGGTAGGGGTCAGCAGGGCGTGGTCAATCATCTTGGCGATATCGTGATAGGTGAAGTCCATGGTGCACTCCGTGATGCCGTGGCGTTGGATTTCTTACCGGTTGCCGAGCTGTTCCCTCAAATTTGCAAACGACCTGAGATTGTATGCCCTGCGGCACGGTCAACTCAAGTCCCGTGCCTGCCACGAGCACGCGACACTACTGCCCCAGTCGGAACCATAATGCCGGCCTCTCCGGTTGCTGGAGTCCGATGGGCTGCACCGAACTCCAAAAGTCGGACCAGCCGGCACGGGAGTCTGGTAGCCACAGTCAGTGCCGTTCTGACTGTGGGCACTTCTCAAGCCTGCCGCGGGCGACACTGTGCTGATTCCAATTTTGCGGAGAAGGGAAGAAAAAGCCCACAGTCAGGAAACCACTGACTGTAGCTACCCGCTGGTTTGTGGCCTAGCCGCTTTTCTGACGTCGCGTGCAAGGGTTAGAAAGCGAGCGGGGCGGGATGGGCCCGGAGATCGCGGCGGGGCGCCACTCTTATGGATCCCCATGCCGGGAGATTTTGAGCGCAGAAAATATCGTCCAAATTGCCCGATCTGGCATTATTTTACTTGACAATACGCCAATCTTATGCTAGATGAATAGCTGATGGCGGTAGGCAACGAAAGAGCGGTCCGGGGTCTCAAGGACAGTGGCTAGTGGTTAGTGGCTAGTGGTCAGGGTTGAGGCAGGAGACAGGCGGCAGCAAACGGAAGTCGGAAGTCAGGAGTCAGAAGTCCAAAACCGCAAGCTCCCGGACAGGCTGCATTAGCAGGACGAGGATGGGGAACGTTGCACGCGGGGATGTGCACAAAAAGCCACAGGGCGACGCTGCGGCCGGACCGTAAAGCTTCAATTGGAACCTACGAGATGTGCATGAAAATAAGCAACTTATGATTTCTAACCTACGATGTTGATGAAAAGAAGTGCACTTAGCGATTTTTGACCCCACTGAAGCTGCCCGGAGGATGCGGAGAGGGATCGATGGCTGGTGCGAAAATGACACACGGCGGCAGAGCCGCAGCCAACCTCGTACCACGGGCATCCGAAGCTGTGAAAAAATTGAAAAAAGACTTGACTAGCGCTATAGCTATGATACACTCTCTCCGATGGCCGGAGGGAGGTCCCGCATGGGTTATCAGTCCAGCGTGCAGGTGATTCAGCGCGGCGGCAAGAACCGCCAATGGTATCTGATTTGTCCCGCCCCCTTGGCGCAAGCCTTGGAAATCGAGAAGGGGGAAGTGATCGAATGGGTGGTGGAGGACAAGCACACCCTGGTCTTGAAGCGCACTCCCCGGCTGGCAGAGGCATCTTCCCGGCGGAGGCGAGCCCATGAGTGACCGCATCGAGCTGGGGCAGCCAGCGCTGTGGGCGGAGGGCGAGGGGTCCGCCCCCGCGCCGGAGCCGCCGGCGAGTGAGCCCGGGCCTCAACCGGCGGCGCGCTTCCAACCGATCAACCGCCAGCAGATGGTGTGGCGGGCGGTGGACGTGGGGCGGTTGCTGGAGCCCGACCACCTGGCGCGGGCGATTTGGGAAATGACCGGGCGCCTGGACCTGACGTCCTACATCGAGGAGGTGCGGGCGGTGGAGGGCCGGGCCGGGCGTCCGCCCATCGATCCGCGCCTGTTGATCGCGCTGTGGGTTTACGCCTACAGCGAAAAGGTGAGTTCGGGGCGGGAAGTGGAGCGGCGCTGCGCCTACCATCCCGCCTACCAGTGGCTGACGGGGTGCGAGGTCATCAACCACCACACCCTGTCGGATTTTCGCGTGCAGCACCGGGAGGCGCTGGACGGGCTGTTCGCACAACTGTTGGCGATCTTGAGCAGCGAGGGGCTGATCACGCTGGACCAGGTGGTGCACGACGGGACGAAGGTGAAAGCGGCGGCGAGCAGCAAGTCGTTTCATCGCGAGAAGACCTTGCGCGCGCATCTGGAGGCGGCGCAGCAGCGCGTGCAGGCGATGGGGGACCCGCGGGACGAGGCCGCGGCGGGGCGCTCGGAGCGCGCCCAGCAGCGGGCGGCGCGCGAGAAGGTGGCACGCCTGGAACAAGCTCTGGAGGAGTTGAAGAAAGTGCAAGCCGCTCCCGAGGGCCGGGCGGAGCCTTCCGAGCGGCGTGCCAGTGAGACCGATCCGGAAGCGCGGGTGATGAAACAGGGCGACGGGGGTTTCGCGCCCAGTCACAACGTGCAGGTCTCGACCGACACTGCGCACTCGATCATCGTGGGGGCGGGCGTCACCCAGGAGGCCAGCGATCAGCAACAACTGGTGCCGGCGGTGGAGGAAGTGGAGAAGCAGAACGGGCGCGCGCCCGGCCAAATGATCGTCAACGAGGGCTACACCACGCGGGAGAATGTGCTGGCGGCGGACGAGCGCGGCCTGGACCTGATCGGGAGCACGATGGAAAAGGATGCCGAGGCCGTGCGCAAGGGCCTGGAAAAGCGTGGTCTCGACCCGGCCTTTTATCCCCAGAACTTTCGCTACGACCCGGAGCCGGACGCTTATACCTGTCCGCAGGGCAAAACGCTTTCGCATCGCGCCACCCGACGCACGCGCACCGGGGTGGTGCATGAGGTTTACCAGGCGCGCGCGGCGGACTGCCGGAACTGTGCCTTGCTCGCCGCGTGCAAGCCGGGCAAACAGGGGCGCATGATCGTGCGCAGCGACCCTGTCCCCGCCGTGGCGGCGTATGTGGCCAAGATGCAGACCGCGGCGGCACGCGCCGCCTATCGCCTTCGCGCCCCGGTGGCGGAATTCAGCAACCTCTGGCTGAAGGCCAAACTGGGACTCCGGCAGTTCTGCGTGCGCGGCCTGAAGAAAGCCCGCTGTGAGGTTCTGTGGGCTTGCCTCACCTACAATATTCAGCAATGGTTCCGCCTGCGCTGGAAAGGGCGCCTGAACCCGCTTGCCGCCTGAGGAACCCGAACCCCGGGAATCGCGGCGCTCCAAGGCCCGAGCCCCCAAGCCCAAGGCCGGGCGGAAAGGAAGGTCATCGAATGAAGCCACCGTAGTCGCTTTCCCATGTCGGCGATCAGAACCTTCCAAACCCATCGCCCAAACTCCAACCCTCGATGCCGAAGGTGATTCTTTCACGGCTTCTCCTGCCCGTGCCCGAGCACGGCCTGGAAGGCCGTGGTACGAAATTCGTGCGGCGCGCAGAGATATTGGCAAATAGTATTACCGGGCGCCGCCACGGTTCGGGCCCCCTCAATCGGGGCGAGCATTCTGGCTCCCGGCTCCAGTCTCCTGACTCCTGCACTTCAAAAATGAAGGTTCATCCGGCTATATGTATGAAAACAAATGCACGATGACAGAATGTCGCCCACTAAAATGGTTGAATTCTCGCTGAAATCGTGCGGAAACTCGGGGGCGAGAACCGGAGTTGGGCGTCCTCCACGATCGGGCGAACGGTCAGAATGGAAACCCGAGGTTGAAACGGCAAATCGTTGTATACTCGCTTGTCCCGCGAGACTAAGCATGTGGCTGGCGGCTGACGCCGAGAGTTGAGATCTGGAATCCAAGCATGGACACGCCTGAGCTTATCCGAAAAAAGCGCGACGGCCTGGCTTTGACCAAGGCGGAAATATTCGACTTCGTCGGCCGCTACACGCGGGCAGAAATTCCTGACTATCAAGTCTCGGCCCTGCTCATGGCCATCTATTTTCGCGGCATGGACACCCGCGAGACGGCCGATCTGACTGAGGCCATGCTGCGTTCGGGCCGCGTACTGGACTTCTCCGCTCTGCCCGCCGCCAAAGTTGACAAGCATTCCACGGGCGGTGTGGGCGACAAAACTTCGTTGATTATTGCGCCCGCTGCGGCCGTAGCGTGTGGTGTGCTGGTGCCCATGATTTCCGGCCGCGGCTTGGGGCACACCGGCGGCACCCTGGACAAGCTTGAGGCCATCCCCGGCTTCAACCCGCGTTTGTCCTACCAGGACTTTCACCGCGTGCTGGCGCGCTGCGGCTTGGCGTTTGGCGCAGCTACGGACGAATTCGCTCCCGCCGATCGCAAGCTCTACGCCTTGCGCGACGTCACCGCCACGGTGGAATCCATCCCGCTGATTACCGGCTCCATCATGAGCAAGAAACTGGCGGAGGGAATCGACGGCCTGCTGCTCGACGTCAAGACCGGTTCCGGGGCTTTCATGCAAGGCCTGGAGAACGCCCGCGCTCTCGCCACCAGCCTGGTGAACACGGGAGTTGCTCACGGCAAGCGCGTTCACGCCTTGATTACCGACATGAACCAGCCGCTGGGGAATGCGGTGGGGAACAGCCTGGAAGTGATCGAGTCGGTGGAAACACTCAAAGGACGAGGCCCGCGCGATCTGGTGGAGCTCTGCCGCGAGCTGACCGCGCATCTGTTGCTCTTGGGGAAAGTGACAGACTCGTTGGACAATGCCCGAGCGCGATACGATTCCTCCATCGCCGACGGCTCGGCACTGCAAAGGTTGGTGCGAGTCGTTGCCGAACAGGGCGGTAATCCGCGCGCTTTGGAGGACTACTCGTTGTTGCCCCAGCCACAGTTTGAGGATTCCGTCGTCGCCTCTGACAGCGGTTACATCGCCGCACTGGAGGCGCGAGCCATGGGCTTGGCGTCGATGATTCTGGGTGCCGGCCGGGAACGTTCCGACGCCACCATCGACCCGGCCGTAGGACTGGTTTTTGAAAAAAAGGTGGGCGACGCCGTGAGCGCCGGCGAGCGGGTTTGTGTGGTCTATTCCAATGACCGCGCGCGTGCTTCCCGGGCAATGGAGATCGTCCGCCGCGCGATTACCATTGCTGCGGAACCGGTTTCCGCGCCGCCGTTGATTCTGGAGCAAGTGCCGCGCTCCGAAGCGCCGTAACCCAGGCTCCGCGTTGATCGTGTAAACAAGGATAAGGCACGCGAGACTTGCACATGTCTATAACGCGCTTCGTTCCGATTCTCGGCATGCTGGTGATACTCACCACGGCCACTCTGCTCTCCAAAAACCGCAAAGCCATCCCGTGGCGCACGGTGGGCATCGGCCTGAGCCTGCAAATCCTCATGGCGTTGTTCGTGCTGCGCACGGGTCTGGGGTATTGGCTCATGTCGGTGGTTTCGAGCGCTTTCGTCAAGATCCTCAATTGCTCATTCGCCGGCTCGGAGTTTGTGTTTGGCGACCTGGGCAAGAATCATGGCAGCTTCGGCTTCGTCTTCGGCTTCCAAGCCTTGCCCATGATCATCTTCGTCGCGGCGCTGTTTGCCATCCTTTACTATCTGCGAATCCTGCCCGTTCTGGTGCAGCTTACCGGCAGGGCCATGTCCATGCTGCTGGGCACGAGCGGCGCGGAATCGCTGGAGGTCGCGGCCAGCATTCTGATGGGGCAGACGGAAGCGCCGCTGGTCATTCGACCGTACCTGGCGGACCTGACGGAATCGGAGCTGATGACGATCATGACGGCGGGCATGGCGCACATCGCCGGTTCGGTGTTCGGCGCATACGTTCTGTTTGGAGCGGAAGCGCGCCACTTGTTAACAGCCGTCGTGATGACCGCACCCGGAACCATCGTGCTGGCCAAGATGCTGGTTCCGGAAACCGGAGTGCCCAAGACTTCCGGCAAGGTCAAGCTCGTCGAGGAAAACAAGCCCATCAACCTTCTCGATGCCACATCGCGCGGCGTCACCGATGGCCTTTACCTGGCGTTGAACGTCGCCGCTATGCTAATCGCGTTCGTGGCGCTGATTTACCTGATCAACCTGGGGCTCGGCGTCTTTCACACCAGCTTTCAAACTTTGCTTGGTTATCCGCTCGCGCCCGTGGCGTGGCTTTTGGGCGTGCCGTGGAAGGACGCCACACTGGTCGGCAACTTGATGGGGACCAAAGTGGTGGTAAACGAGTTCGTAGCGTTTTCCATGCTTGGTCCGCTCAAGGGTCACATCGCCGAGCGCTCGTTTACCATCGCCACGTTTGCACTTTGCGGGTTCGCCAACTTCTCGTCCATCGGGATTCAGATTGGCGGCATCGGCGCTCTGGCCCCCACTCGTAAGCAGGATCTGGCCAGACTGGGGTTTCGCGCGCTGCTCGCTGGCACACTGGCCAACTACATGGCGGCGGCCATCGCCGGGCTGCTGCTGACGTAATGAGGAATCGTGAAAGTAAATGGTGAATGGTGAAACAAGCGCACTCGCGCCATTCCCTCTGGAACGGTGGTAAAACGCGACTCACTATTCACAATTTACTATTTCACGTGAAATCTATGGCTCGCATACATAATACTAACCGATCGACGCAGCATGGCTACGAACAGGCCGAGCAAGCCGCTGCCTACATCCGGTCACACGGCGGCCAGCCGCGCGTTGCCCTTACGCTAGGTTCGGGATTGGATGAGGTTGTGGGGCGGCTGGAGACTCAAGCCAAAATCCCCTATAACCTCATTCCTCACTTCCCTGGGACGACGGTGCAGGGACACGGCGGCACCCTGCACCTGGGAACCTGGAAAAGCGTTCCCATGGCGATCCTCGAAGGGCGCGTGCACTGCTATGAAGGACACGCGCCATCCACCGTGGTGTTTCCGGTGCGTGCGCTGGCCCTGGCGGGAGTGGAGACGTTCATCCTGACCTGCGCCGCGGGCGGTATCGCCGCAAAGTCAAAGCCCGGCGGCTTTATGGTTTTCTCCGACCACCTGCATCTGCAAGGAGTGAATCCGCTTGTCGGCGTGCACGACCCGCGTTGGGGCGCGCAGTTTGTGGACCTCACCGAGGCTTACGATCCCAAGTTACGTCGCATCGCGCGGAAAGCGGCGACCAGACTGAAGGTGTCGTGCTTCGAAGGTGTGTATGCCTCGCTGTTGGGGCCGACGTATGAGACGCCGGCGGAAATCCGGGCCTTGAAGGGCATGGGAGCGGATGCGGTGGGGATGTCCACCGTACCGGAGGCGATGGCAGCCCGGCAACTGAAACGCCGCGTGCTTGCTATTGCCACCATTTCCAACCGCGCCGCGGGTCTGGCAGGAAAGCCGTTATCGCACGAAGAAGTACTGGCGGCGGGACGTTCCGCTTCGCGCCATCTGGCGAACCTTCTTGACGTAATTCTGCCGCAGTTATTGTAGCGTCGATCCCCGCTCGATGCGTTGGGGTCTCTACATTTCATGCGGAGCCTTCCTCCGCGGTTGACGGTTCTTTGGATCTTCAGGTCAGCGCATGGTGCTGTCATTGGCCTGTCCGGCAACCGATTTTGGGTGCACACTCTGCTGTGCTGTCATCCTGAGTCCCGATGACGTTTATCGGGACGAAGGACCCTTGTCATTGTCCGTAGGAAGCCAGGCGCGGGAGCGCCGGCTCCTGATCGTAACCGCGCCGCTCGGCGGCGCACTTGGGTATGACGAAATGCAAGGGGTCCTTCGCCCTGAAAAGCGGGGCTCAGGATGACAGAGTCACGAGGCTGCACAAATTCCAAATTTCCGTGACCGGCGAAGGGAATATTCTCGTAAATGCGAGAGCTTGAAAGAGCGGTTGGACACCGCTACAGCCAACGGAGTAAAGCCATGAATCCCGAAGAACTCATCGCGCGCGCTGTGGAAGTGCGAGAGAACGCCTGCGCGAACTACTCTCACTACAAGGTGGGGGCCGCATTACTGGCCGCCAGCGGCAAGATTCATACGGGTTGCAATGTGGAGAACGCGACTTACGGCCTGACGGTCTGTGCCGAGCGCGTGGCGTTGTGGAAGGCCCTTTCCGAAGGTGAGCGAGCCTTCACGCACATTGCCATCGTGACTGCGAGCGACCCTCCGGCTTCGCCCTGCGGCGCGTGCCGGCAACTCCTTTGGGAATTCTGCGGAGACATCGAGGTGATCCTCGCTAACCTGCAAGGCCATAGGACGGCCTTTCGGCTTTCGGAAATCTTTGCCCGCCCGTTCGATCGGTCGGCTCTCTGAGTGGCTAACCGTCGGCTTAAATTCCACTGCCGGAAGGCAAATTCTCAGGGTAGCGGATGCGCGCGTAGCCCGGTTTGATAACGGTATAGATGATGCGAATGCGCTCCGCGTAGGGAAGGAAGGAGCTCTTCATTGCGTTGATCGTGATCTTCTCGAAATCGTCCAAACCCAGGCCAAACGTTTCCATCGCCACCTTGAATTCATTGCTCATGCTGGTGCGGCTCATCAGCCGGTTATCGGTGTTGAGGGTGACGCGGAACTGTTGCTGGTAAAGCACCTTGAACGGGTGCTCGGCAATGGTGGGAATAGCGCCGGTGTGGACGTTGCTGGAGAGGCAGATTTCCAGCGGGATGCGCTTGTCGAGGACGTACTGAGCCAACCCGCCCAGTTTTACGCCGGCGCCATCCGTCACCACGATGTCGTCAATGAGGCGGGTTCCATGGCCAATGCGGTGCGCTCCGCAATACTGAATCGCCTGCCAGATGGATTCCTTGCCATAGCCCTCGCCGGCGTGGACGGTAATGTTGAAGTTCTGGCGTTGGATGTAGTGAAACGCGTCCACATGTTTCTTGGGAGGATAACCACCTTCTTCGCCCGCCAGATCGAAGCCCACCACACCGCGGTCGCGGAAGTCCACTGCCAACTCGGCAATTTCGAGGGAGATTTTCATGTTGCGCATGGCGCAGACAATCAGGCCCGAGGGGATCTTGAAGTCCCTGTGCCCTCGTTCCAACCCCTTCAGGACCGCAGTGACGACGTCCATATAGGTAAGACCTCTTTTCGTGTGGAACACGGGGGCGAAGCGGGTCTCAAAGTACACGACGCCGTCTTTCGCCAGGTCCTCCACCTGCTCGTAAGCGACGCGCTCCAGCGCCTCCGCCGTTTGCGTGACGGCGATGGTGTGGGCAAAGCCTTCCAGGTAACCGGCCAAGTCTCCGCGATAGGCCCCCTGATAGAACCAGTCGGCCAGCGCTGCGGGATCCGACGTTGGCAGTTTGTTGTACTTGGCGTCCTTGGCCAGTTCAATGATGGTTTGAGGGCGCATCGAGCCATCCAGATGTTCGTGCAGCAACACTTTGGGAAGAGACTCTATCGTGGACTTTTCGAGGAACATCGTGGGAACCTCCACCGCCCTGAGGGGCTATCTCCATTATATGGAATTGCGTCAGAGAGCGGTCGGAATTAAGCCGGCCACAACGAGTCGCCAAGCATACTCACACGTATTTCGTTGGCGCTCCCGGCAAAGCGGGGTAACCTATGCTTTTCCTCGAGCGGGGAACTGAACATGGAATTCGTGACAGGACTTAAATGCGTTTTCTGCGGAGCATTCTATTCCACCCGCGTCGCGTACACGTGTCCGGCGTGCGGAATAACCGGCACGCTGGACGTGCAATACGACTACCCGGCGATTTCCCGGCGGATGACGCGGGGCAGCCTGGCCAAGCGAGCAGATTACTCGCATTGGCGGTACCGCGAGTTGTTACCCATTCGAGAGAATGCGGTGCTTCCAGCACTACAAGTTGGTTGGACGCCGGTGGTGCGGGCGGACGTTCTGGCGCGGCACCTGGGATTGAAGACGCTACTGGTCAAAGACGATGGACGAAATCCCAGCGGCTCGCTCAAGGATCGTGCCAGCTCCGTCGGCGTGGTCAAAGCGCGAGAAAAGCGGCAAAGAATCATCGCCTGCGCCAGCACCGGCAACGCGGCATCGTCGCTCGCGGGCATGGCGGCTTCGCTTGGACTGAGGGGCGTGATCTTTGTTCCGGAGCGCGCACCTGAACCCAAGGTCACGCAATTGCTGATCTTTGGCGCCACCGTGTTGCGTGTGCGCGGAAGCTATGAGGATGCATTTCAATTGTGCCAGCGCGCCTGCGAGCGCTGGGGTTGGTATAACCGCAATAGCGCCATCAATCCCTATCTGGTCGAGGGCAAGAAAACCGTGGGGCTGGAAATCTGCGAGCAGCTTGCGTGGCAAGTTCCCGATTGGGTGGCGGTGTCGGTGGGCGACGGCTGCACGATCGCCGGCGCGTGGAAGGGCTTTTATGAAATGAAGACGCTGGGCCTCATCGCGCACACTCCCAAAATGCTGGGCGTGCAGGCGGCAGGCGCGGCGCCGGTGACCCAGGCATTTCGCACCGGCGAGCCGTTGAAGCCCATCGAGCCGCAGACCATTGCCGACAGCATTGCCGTGGGCGTGCCGCGCAATTGGAAGAAGGCACTGCTTGCCGTGCAAGCGTCCGGCGGCACGATGATCAATGTGGAGGACGAGGAAATCCTGGAAGCCATGCGGTTGACGGGCCGACTGGCCGGCATCTTTGCCGAACCGGCCGCGGCCACGGCAGTTGCCGGCGTACACCGGGCTGTCCAAGAAGGCGTCATCGGGCGCAAGCAATCAGTTTTGGCAGTGGTCACAGGCAACGGGCTGAAGGACATTCGCGGTGCGCAATTGGCGGTCACCAAGCCCTTTGACATCGCGCAAGATGGTTCCGGGCTGGACGGTATCCTGAAAGACCAGCGCCTTATAACTTGAGGGCTGATCCCATCGCGAAGAGCCGGTTTATGTTATTTTAACTGGATGTATCCCATCAAACTTCCCTTGCTTAGTCATCGTTTCGGCGCATGTATGCTCGCGGCGTGCATGCTGGTTCTTTGCTCCTTGCCGGCCCCGGCTCAGGAGGCGAAGCCGGCGTCGGCGTCAGCGTCAGCTTCGACCGAAGCGAAGGACAAAGACAAAACCGCAGAAAAGCCGGCTCCGCTGCCTCCGGACGCGCACGTGGCGCAGAGCATTCAATTCGAGGGCAGGACGCTCCACTACACAGTCACCGTGGGAACGCTGCCAGTGTATGACCACGACAAGAAAATCGGTGAAGTGGTCTTCACGGCCTACACCATGGAGGGCGCGGACCGCCCCGTAACCTTCGGGCTGAACGGCGGCCCGGGCGCATCGTCCGTCTATTTGAATTTCGGCGCCTTCGGTCCCAAGCACCTCGAGTTCGGGCTGGATGGCGAAAGTCCCTCCGACCCGACGAAGCTGACCGATAATCCCGGGACGTGGCTGGACTTCACCGATATGGTATTCATCGACCCGGTCGGCACCGGCTTCAGTCGATCACTGGTTTCCGCCGAGGAGGGCAAGAAGCAGTTCTACAGCACCGACGCCGACATTCATTACCTGTCGCGCATCATTTACGACTGGCTGGTGGCGAATGGGCGCATGAGTTCGCGAAAATATCTGGCGGGAGAGAGTTACGGCGGCTATCGCGTCCCGCGCATCACCCACTACCTCCAAACACAGCTCGGCGTGGCGATGAACGGCGTGGTGCTGGTGTCGCCGTACCTGAATCCAACACTCGACGAGAACTCTGACGTCTCTCCCGTTCCCTGGATGCTGACCCTGCCCTCCATCACTGCGGCGCACCTTGAGCGCGAACACAAGTTGACATCGGAAGCGATGGCCCCGGTGATTGCCTACACCCTCGGCGAGTATGCCACGGACTTGCTCATAGGCCGGTCCGACCCGGAGGCGACGCAGCGAATCGTGAAACGTGTTACCCAGATGACCGGCCTGGAAGAAGAGTTTGTGCGGCGCGCCGGCGGCCGGCTGGAGATTGGCGCCTATCTTCGCGAGGTCTATCGTGAGCGCGGCAAGCTCGGCAGCATTTACGACTCGAATGTCACCGGCTTTGATCCGTTTCCCTATGCGTCGCAGCAGCGCACCGGCGACCCGATGCTGGAGAGCATCATTGCGCCCACCACAACGGCCATGGTGGATTTCGTGACCCGCGTTGTCGGTTGGAAAACGGAAGCGAGCTACCACGCGCTGAACTATGAGTTGGATTCCATGTGGGATTTTGATAGCCGCGCCCTGCGCAACGGGGCGGTGGGGGATTTGCGGCAGGCGGTGGCCGCCGACCCCAAATTGCGCGTCATCATTGCGCACGGATGGGACGACCTCTCGTGTCCTTTCATGGGCTCGGTAATGACCGTCAACCAGATGCCGGCGATGGGCGATCCCACCCGCGTGGCCGTCCACGAATATCCCGGCGGCCACATGTTTTACAGCCGTCCAACCAGCCAGGCGGCTCTGCGCAAAGATGTAATGGAGATGGTGGAGAAACACTGACTGAAGTGAGCCATGCTTAGCTCCTCAACAGCTCAAGTGTCCCTGCTGATTCGCGAAGTTCACACCATCATCACGATGGATGCGCAGGACACCGTCTTGCGCGGCGGATTCATCTACGCGGAAGGCGGCGAGATCAAGCAAATAGGGAAGCGCCCGCCGGCGCGCCTGCGTGCCGACCGCACCATCAGCTCGCGATATGCCGTGGCGCTGCCGGGGTTAATCAACACGCATCATCATCTCTGCCAGACGCTCACACGCGCATGCACTGCGGCCGCCGACATGGAGCTGTTCGACTGGCTCCGCACCCTCTACCCCATGTGGGCGCGGCTGGATGAGGAGTCGATGCACGTGGCGGCGCTGGTAGGAATGGCGGAGTTGCTGCTGTCCGGTTGCACCACCACGACCGACCATCATTACCTCTTCCCGCGCGGCCAGACGAAACTGATCGATGCGGAAATCGCCGCCGCGCGCAAAATCGGCATGCGCTTCCATCCCACGCGCGGAAGCATGAGCGTGGGCGTCAGCAACGGAGGCCTGCCGCCCGATTCCGTCGTGCAGAGCGAAGATCAAATCCTCGATGACTGCGAGCGGGTGATTCGCAAGTATCACGATCCCGTGCCCGGTTCGATGCTGCGAATCGCACTGGCTCCGTGCTCCCCGTTCTCCGTGTCGGAGGAGCTGATGCGTCAAACCGCGGCAATGGCCGAGCGCCACCAGGTTCGGATGCACACTCATCTGGCGGAAACCCGCGACGAGCAGGATTACTGCCTGAAGCATTTCGGCAAGCGCCCACTGGATTTCATGGCGGACGTCGGCTGGCTGGGCGACACCACGTGGATCGCCCACGGTGTGCATTTCAATTCGCGGGAGGTCAGCCGCCTGGGCCGCGCCCGCGTGGGACTGGCGCACTGTCCCAGCTCGAATATGCGGTTGGGTTCCGGCATCGCGCCGGCGCTGGCGTTGCGGCGTGCCGGTTCCCCGGTTGGTCTGGGTGTTGACGGCAGCGCCTCCAACGACAGTTCCCACATGCTGGCGGAGGCCCGGCAGGCTCTGCTGCTCAACCGCCTTGCACACGGGGCCGCGGCGCTGAAGGCCCGCGAGGCCCTGCGCATGGCCACGGTGGGAGGCGCCGAGTGCCTGGGCCGCGACGACATTGGCAGTCTCGCCGTAGGCAAGCGCGCCGATATTGCTTTGTTCGACCTTCGCGATGTGGGCTATAGCGGTGCCGAGGACGTGGCGGCGGCCCTGGTGCTTTGCGCTCCCACCCGCGCCGAGACGCTGATTGTGGATGGCCGGGTCGTCATCGAAAACCGTGAGATCAGAACCTTGGCCCTGCCCCCGGTGCTGGCGCGCCATCGCCGCTTCGCCGCCAAAATGGTTGGAAGCCGCCAGCTACTTTGATATACTCCGAGCCATCGTCGCGAGTGACGCGGATCAAGTGACAAGAGAACACCGCGAACGAGTGAAGGGATTTGTTGTAACGATCGCTCCACTCGTCAGAGCCGTTTATTTCCATGTTCGACCATATTGAGTGCTTCTTCCAGCCCACCAACGTTCGCGAAGCGTTGTCGCTGCTCCGCAAGGTGGGAAACCGCGGGCGTGTGGTTGCCGGGGCCACCGATCTGGTTCTGCAGGCAGATCGCTCGACACGCTTCCTCATCGATGTCACCCGTCTGGGCTTGAATTACATTCGCGGAAACAGCCGCGGCTGCACGATCGGCGCCACAGCAACGATGGCAGAACTCGAGCATTCGCCGGTCGTTCGCGCTGTGGCCAGCGGCATTCTGGCCAAGGCGGCGTCCACGTGCGGCTCCATCCAGAACCGCAACATGGCGACGGTGGGAGGCAATCTGGCCAACGCCTCTCCCGCGGCGGACACGGCGGTGGTTCTGCTGGCTCTTGATGCCGAAGTGCTGGCAGCCACGTCGCGCCAAAAGCGCAAAGTCGGCTTGGCAGAATTCTGGGCCGGCCCGCACCGAACGGTTCTGAATGGCGCGTTGCTGCTTGAGGTGGTGATCCCCGCGCTTCCCCGCGGCGGGCGCGTAGGCTGGTCGTTTCAAAAGCTTGGCCGCACGGAGACGGATATCTCCCTGGTGAACGCGGCGGCGGGATTGCAATTCGACGCACGCAGTCGAATCAAGTGGGCGCGTCTGGCTTTGGGAGCCGTGGGACCCAAGCCACTGCGGGCGAAAGCTGCAGAAGCCCTGCTGCCGGGCAGCCTTTTGAGCGAAGATTTGCTGGCGCGGGTCGGCGAAGCGGTGATGAACGATGTCAGCCCCGTCAGTGACAGCCGGGCATCCGCTGACTATCGCCGTGAGATGAGTGGCGTGCTGGCGCGGCGGGCACTGCGCGAGTGTGCTGCGCAAGCCGGCGTTTCGGTGCGGACTGTTGAGTAGGGGGTGGTCGCGTTAAGTGGCAAAGACCCCCTCACCCCTGCCACTCTCCCCCAAGGGGGCGAGGGAGGAGTCAGGTTTATTTTCCGGATATGCCCATGCAGCTCGTGTTGAAGGTAAACGGCGAAGCGAAAACAGTGGACCATCGCGCCCGGCGATCTGTTGCTCGATGTGCTTCGTCGCGAAGCGTATTTCGGCGTCAAAAGGGGATGCGAAACCGGCGAGTGCGGCGCCTGCACGGTCCTGCTGAACGGCAAACCGATCAACTCCTGCCTGATGTTTGCGGCGCAGGCGGAAGGCGGCGAAATCCTCACGATTGAGGGTGTCGCGCAGCGAGACAAGCTGGACCCGATTCAGGAAGCCTTTTTGGAGCACGGCGCCGTGCAATGCGGCTATTGCACGCCGGGAATGATTCTGAGCACCAAAGCTCTGCTGGCGGAGCATCCAGACCCCACGGAGGCGCAGGTTCGCGAAGCGCTGGCAGGGAACTTCTGCCGGTGTACTGGGTATTTGAAACCAGTGCAAGCGGTTTTGGCCGCGGCAAAGGCCTACCGCGGGATGGCGGCGAAAGAGCAGAAGGCAAGTCAAAAGGCAAAACGCAAAATGCAAATTGCAAAAGTGAAAACACTGGCAAGCGGGTAGTGCCGTAATTGCAATATTTGTGCGTGCTTGGCGACAATCTACTTTTGCCTTTTGCAATTTGCATTTTGCCTTTTGACTTGCCCTTCGGGCCATATCGAAGGGCAAGGCTGGGAGCAGTCGCGAGATGAGTCCTAACCACGCGGTCGTCGGCAAGAACGTCAAGAAGGTCAACGGGTGGAAGCTCGTCACCGGCCAACCGGCGTTCACGGATGACATCCACATTCCCGGACTGCTCTGCGGCAAGATTCTGCCCAGCCCCCACGCCCACGCACGCATCAAGCGGATTGACACCAGCAAGGCAAAGGCGCTCCCGGGCGTGCATGCGGTCCTGACTTACAAGGACGTTCCACGCGTGCCGCACACCACCGCCGGTCAAAGCTGGCCGGAGCCTTCTCCGTATGACACGTATCTGCTCGATTCCAAGATGCGCCTCGTGGGCGATCGCGTGGCCGCCGTCGCGGCGGAGACTCGTGCCATCGCGGAAGAGGCTCTGCGCCTGATTGAAGTCGAGTACGAGATCCTGCCCGCCATCCTCGAAATCGAACACGCAATGGCCGACGGCGCACCCATGATTCACGATGAGCCCGACGCCACCGGCATCCACGACGCCAAACACAACTTGGCGGGATACATTCTCAAAGAGATCGGTGATGTGGAGGAAGGCTTTCGCCAGTCGGACCTGGTGATCGAGCGCGAATTTCGCACCCAGCGCCAGCAGCACTGTCCCATTGAACCCCACGTAACCATCAGTTGGCTGGATTCCGATGACCGCCTGGTGATCCGCACCAGTACGCAGGTGCCGTATCACACGCGCCGCCAGGTGGCGATGATCCTCCAGCTTCCCGTGGGCCGCGTGCATGTGGTCAAACCCCGCATTGGCGGCGGCTTTGGCGGCAAGCAGGAAATGCTGCTGGAAGACATCTGCGGCGCGTTGGCGCTGGCATCACGACGACCGGTGAAGATCGAATACACGCGCGAGGAAGAGTTCTACATGGCGCGCAGCCGGCATCCGCAAATCCTGAACATCAAGATGGGCGTGAAGCGTAATGGAACACTGATGGCCAACAAGATGACGGTGCTCGCCACCACCGGCGCCTACGGCAGCCACGCCAACACCGTTCAGGGAAACACCGGCAGCAAGGTCCTGCCCATTTATCGCACGCCCAACATGCGCTTTGAGTGCCAGGTGGTCTACACCAACACGCCGGTGGCGGGCGCCTTCCGCGGATACGGATGTCCCCAGGGATACTTCGCGCAGGAATCGGTGATGGACGAGATCGCGTACACGCTCGGCATGGATCCCGTCGAACTGCGGAAGAAGAACATGATCCGGCTGGGCGATATTGACGAACTCTCCGCCCAACTCGGCGAAGGCAAGAAGGGCTTGCCGCGGCACATTCGAAGCTGCGGCCTGCCGGAATGCCTGGAACGCGGCGCGAAGGCGATCGACTGGGTGAACAAGCGGCAGGAGTATTCGAGCGTAGGGCCGAAAAGCGTTCGGCCGGCGGAACGCAGTTCGGCCCTACATCCCGAAAGCGGCCACCTGCGGCGCGGCGTGGGCGTGGCGTGCTCAATGCAAGGCAGCGGCATCGCCGGCGTCGATTGGGCCGCCGCTTTGCTGAAGCTCAATGAAGATGGCTCCTTCAATTTGCAAGTGGGCGCGGCCGATCTGGGAACGGGCGCGGATACGGTCCTGGCGCAAATCGGTGCGGAAACGCTGGGCGTGAGCCTGGACAAGATGATTGTCTGCTCGGGTGATACCGACTTCACGCCTTTCGACGTCGGCGCGTATGCCTCCAGCACGACGATCATTTCGGGCGGCGCCGTAAAGAAAGCGGCGGAGAAAGTCCGCGAAAACCTGCTGCGCCTCGCTTCCAAAATGCTGGACGTTCCGGCGGACAACCTGACCTGCCGCGACAACATGGTGGTGACCAAGTGTGAATGCAAGAAATCCGTGAGCATGACCGACCTCGCTCACTTCGCCATGTACAAGGAAAAAGTGCAGGTAATGGAAAACGCCTCGCACTGGAACACTGACAGCCCGCCGCCCTTCTGCGCGCAGTTTGCCGAGGTGGAGGTTGATACGGAAACCGGGCACATCCGCGTGATTCACCTGGTGACCGCTGTGGACCTGGGAGTGGCCATCAATCCCATGCAGGCCGAGGGGCAGGCGGAAGGCGCGGTGGCGCAAAGTCTGGGTTACGCGTTGACGGAAGAGATGGTGATGAACGCTTCCGGCCGCGTGATCAATCCCTCCTTCATCGACTACAAGATGATTGGGCCAAAGGACATGCCCAAGCTGACCACGATTCTGGTCGAGACGGAGGAGCCGCTGGGGCCGTACGGAGCCAAGTCAATCTCCGAGATTCCGATCAATGCGCCGGCGCCGGCGGTGGCCAATGCCGTATTTCATGCCATCGGTGTGCGCTTCCGTAAGCTGCCCATCCGGCCGGAAGATGTGCTTAAGGCGCTGAGGGAAAAAGCAGCGCCAAGGTTCGCAACCGCTCCTTGATGACCTTTGCGCCTTGGCGACTTTGCGAGAGACTGTTCTAAAGGTTTTGAGCCGCTCGCAAGAAGCAAAACAATTTCACGCAAAGGCGCGAAGGCGCAAAGTAACGGGGCTGGAAATTCATGACAAATGCACCTGAAACGATCGTTCGCAATCGCGACCGCATCGCGAGCCTCGCCCAGGCTTACGAGGGGGAAATGGTCGGCTTTCTGCGCGACCTGGTGGCCATTCCTGCCGAGAGCAGCCACGAAAGGCCGGTGATCGAACGCATCCGCCGCGAGATGGCGAAGGTGGGCTTCGATGAAATTCGCATCGACCCCATGGGCAATCTGCTGGGCCGCATCGGTTCCGGCAAGAAGATCATCATGATGGACTCGCACACCGACGCGGTGGGCGTGGGCGACCCGAAAGAATGGTCCTGGGATCCTTACAAAGGCAAGGTTGAAGACGGGTTCGTGTACGGGCGCGCCTCCAGTGACCAGCGCGGCGGCATGGCCAGCCTGGTTTACGCGGGGAAGATCATCAAGGAGCTTGGCCTGCTCGGTGATTACACCCTCTACGTCGTGGGGTCGGTGCAGGAGGAGGATTGCGACGGCCTCGCGTGGCTCTATATCCTGAAGGAGGACGGCATTCCTGCGGATTGCGTGGTCCTGACCGAGCCGACCAATTTGCAGGTCTATCGCGGCCAGCGCGGCCGCATGGAAATTGAGGTGCACTTCCGCGGGCGCTCGTGCCATGCCAGCGCCCCGGAACGCGGTGACAACCCCATTTACAAAATGACGCCGCTGGTGCGGGAGATTGAAGCGCTGAATGCCCGTTTGCGCGACGATGCCTTTCTGGGCAAGGGGACCATCGCGGTGACGGACATCCGCTCCATGTCGCCCTCTCTGTGCGCGGTGCCCGGCGCCTGCTCCATCCACCTGGACCGCCGCCTGACCACGGGCGAAACCAAGGAAAGCGCGCTGGCGGAGGTCAAGGCTTTGCCCGGCGCACAAGGCGCGGAAGTGGAAATCCTGAACTATGAAGTTCCCAGCTACACGGGGCTGACGTATCCCATGGAAAAGTATTATCCAACATGGGTATTGGAAGAAAACCCACCCCCTGGTACAGGCCGGAGTCAGCGCCTATACGGCCTTGCACGGCAAGCCTCCGGTGGTGGATAAGTGGACTTTCAGCACCAACGGCGTGGGCTCCATGGGATTGATGGGCGTGCCCACCATTGGTTTCGGGCCGGGCGAAGAAGATGTGGCGCACAGCGTGCTGGAGCGCGTGCCCATTCGCCACCTGGTGGAAGCCGCCAAGTTCTACGCGGCATTTCCACTCGTTTATACAGTGGTTGGTGGATAGTGGTGAGTGGTTAGCAAAGGCTCTCCGACGCCTCCCACTGTTTACAACCACCGGCGCGAGTGGTTTCTCTAGCCACTAACCACTTCTTATGTCCGAACTGGTCCCCATTCCCCTTCCCCTACTGCTCCGCCGGGCGTTCCTTGAGTACGAGCGGGAAGGGAAGATTTTCGATTTGCCGAGGGCGAAGTTTTTCCGCGGCCTACCGGGGCTCGACACCTCCGTCCGCTTCCATGGCCACGCCGCTTCGACGCCCTTGGGACCCGCCGCCGGCCCGCACGATCAACTGGTGCAGAACATCGTGCTCTCGTGGCTCGGCGGCTCGCGCATCATCGAACTGAAGACGGTGCAGATTCTCGATGAGCTCAAAATCCCCCGCCCCTGCATTGACATCGTCAACGTCGGTTACAACGTGGAGTGGTCGCAGGAGTTGCGCCTGGAACAGTCGCTGCGTGAATACGTGGGCGCGGCGATGTTCATCGAGATTCTGAAAGCGTCGAAGCTTCTGGGCGAATGACTTTTCCGGCGATGGGGGCGACACGATCTTTGACATGAGTGTGGGTTACGACCTGAAGGGCATCAGCTCACCCCGCGTGCGGGCATGGACGGAGTCGATGAAGGACGCGACGGCCATCATCGACGAACTGCGCTCGACGCTCACCGGCGAGTGGGCCCGCTACCGCGATTTGCCGTTCCCCACGCGCATCAGTGACACGCTGACTCTCTCAACATTTCACGGCTGTCCGGCCGGCGAAATCGAAGGCATTGTCAGCTTTCTGCTGACGGAAATGGACCTGAACGTCTGCGTGAAACTGAACCCCACGCTGCTCGGCAAGGATCACGTGGAGCACCTGCTGCACGACGTGCTGGGATATCACGAATTGCTGGTGACGCAGGAAGCGTTTGACAAGGACTTGCAGTTCAGCGAGGCGATGGAGATGATCCCGCGCTTGGAACGGCTGGCGCGCTCGCGCGGTAAGCGCCTGGCGGTGAAATTCAGCAACACGCTGGTGGTGAAGAATCACCGCACGTTCTTTACCGACGAAGTCATGTACATGTCCGGCGCACCACTGCACGTGCTGACGCTGAACCTGGTGCAGAAGTTTCGCGAGGGTATGGCCGCACGAGTTCCCCTCCTTATTAAGGAGGGGCGCCCGGAGGGCGGGGTGGTCCCAAGTGCGCCGCACGGCGGTTCCGTGTCGCGCGGCCCGCAGGTTGGTGCGCTCGCGCTGCCAGAGTCTATTCCCACCTCGTTTTCCGCCGGCCTGGATTCCAACAACATGGCGAATTGCGTGGCCATGAATTTCATTCCCGTCACCACTTGTACGGACTTGCTCCGGCCCGGCGGCTATGGACGGCTGATTCGGTACATGGAGAAGCTCGGCGACAAGATGCGCGCCGCGGACGCCGCGCGGCTGCCGGATTTTGTGGTGCGCTATGCCGGCCAAGGCGAGGCGGCGGTTGACCGCGTTGTCCAGAACTTGCAGGAGTCGTTGCGTGCGGAATTTGCAGGCGCCGATGCAGCCCAGTTGAATCGCGCCGCGAGCGTGCTGGATGAAGAAATCGCTGAGCCCTTGAGGGCGTGGGTAGGGGCACGCCATGGCGTGCCCCTACGTGACGTCTGCCGGCAAATTGCCCGCAACTTTGTAGGGGCGCTTCGCGAAGCGCCCCTACACCAGGAAGCGCCCCTACCCGACGCAATGATCGATGCGCTTCGCGGCACGATTGCCGGGCTCGATCAGGCGCTGGTCGATGTGGCGGGCTTGCTCAACACTCCCATCCTGGTGAAAGAAGCGACGGAGAACCCGCGTTACCGCTGGGAGCAGAACAGAGGCGTGCCGCGCAAGATCGGCTCCAAGCTCTGGCTCTACGACTGCATCAACTGCGACAAGTGCGTGCCCGTCTGCCCCAACGTCGCCAACTTCGTGTACGAAACCAAGGCGACGGATATCGACTACGCCAACGTGCTATTCACACCTGATGAGCCGCCGCGAAAAGTGCCGGGGGGCACCTTCAAGGTGGCGAAGGCGCATCAACTGGCCAACTACGCGGACGCCTGCAACGATTGCGGCAACTGCGACGTGTTTTGCCCGGAGGACGGCGGCCCCTACATCGAGAAGCCGCGCTTCTTCGGCAGCCTCGAAACCTACAAGAAATATGCGGGCCGCAATGGGTTTTATCTAGACTTCGATGGCGACGAGACAACGATCTACGGCACGATTGCAGGCAAATCCTTTGAGCTAAGCTTGAATCTGACCACCGACCGCGCCCGGTTTTCCGACGGCAACGCCGAGGTCGAAATCCAACTGAGCCATGGCGTGCTGGTGGAATGGAAACTGAAGCCGGAAATCGCCGAATCTCGCTACGTACTCGACATGCGGGCGTACCTGCAGCTCAAACTGCTGGCGGAATCAGTTCGCAACCCGCAGCATGTGAATTTCGCCAACGTTGCGGGGACGTAGCAGTTGTTTCCGTGGCCGAACTGCGTGAGGCGGTTGCCTCTGACCCGGCGCTGTCCCAAACTTCGTCCCGGACAGTGAGGATTTTGTACCACGGGCATCCGAAGCTGTGAAAAAATTGAAAAAAGACTTGACTAGCGCTATAGCTATGATACACTCTCTCCGATGGCCGGAGGGAGGTCCCGCATGGGTTATCAGTCCAGCGTGCAGGTGATTCAGCGCGGCGGCAAGAACCGCCAATGGTATCTGATTTGTCCCGCCCCCTTGGCGCAAGCCTTGGAAATCGAGAAGGGGGAAGTGATCGAATGGGTGGTGGAGGACAAGCACACCCTGGTCTTGAAGCGCACTCCCCGGCTGGCAGAGGCATCTTCCCGGCGGAGGCGAGCCCATGAGTGACCGCATCGAGCTGGGGCAGCCAGCGCTGTGGGCGGAGGGCGAGGGGTCCGCCCCCGCGCCGGAGCCGCCGGCGAGTGAGCCCGGGCCTCAACCGGCGGCGCGCTTCCAACCGATCAACCGCCAGCAGATGGTGTGGCGGGCGGTGGACGTGGGGCGGTTGCTGGAGCCCGACCACCTGGCGCGGGCGATTTGGGAAATGACCGGGCGCCTGGACCTGACGTCCTACATCGAGGAGGTGCGGGCGGTGGAGGGCCGGGCCGGGCGTCCGCCCATCGATCCGCGCCTGTTGATCGCGCTGTGGGTTTACGCCTACAGCGAAAAGGTGAGTTCGGGGCGGGAAGTGGAGCGGCGCTGCGCCTACCATCCCGCCTACCAGTGGCTGACGGGGTGCGAGGTCATCAACCACCACACCCTGTCGGATTTTCGCGTGCAGCACCGGGAGGCGCTGGACGGGCTGTTCGCACAACTGTTGGCGATCTTGAGCAGCGAGGGGCTGATCACGCTGGACCAGGTGGTGCACGACGGGACGAAGGTGAAAGCGGCGGCGAGCAGCAAGTCGTTTCATCGCGAGAAGACCTTGCGCGCGCATCTGGAGGCGGCGCAGCAGCGCGTGCAGGCGATGGGGGACCCGCGGGACGAGGCCGCGGCGGGGCGCTCGGAGCGCGCCCAGCAGCGGGCGGCGCGCGAGAAGGTGGCACGCCTGGAACAAGCTCTGGAGGAGTTGAAGAAAGTGCAAGCCGCTCCCGAGGGCCGGGCGGAGCCTTCCGAGCGGCGTGCCAGTGAGACCGATCCGGAAGCGCGGGTGATGAAACAGGGCGACGGGGGTTTCGCGCCCAGTCACAACGTGCAGGTCTCGACCGACACTGCGCACTCGATCATCGTGGGGGCGGGCGTCACCCAGGAGGCCAGCGATCAGCAACAACTGGTGCCGGCGGTGGAGGAAGTGGAGAAGCAGAACGGGCGCGCGCCCGGCCAAATGATCGTCAACGAGGGCTACACCACGCGGGAGAATGTGCTGGCGGCGGACGAGCGCGGCCTGGACCTGATCGGGAGCACGATGGAAAAGGATGCCGAGGCCGTGCGCAAGGGCCTGGAAAAGCGTGGTCTCGACCCGGCCTTTTATCCCCAGAACTTTCGCTACGACCCGGAGCCGGACGCTTATACCTGTCCGCAGGGCAAAACGCTTTCGCATCGCGCCACCCGACGCACGCGCACCGGGGTGGTGCATGAGGTTTACCAGGCGCGCGCGGCGGACTGCCGGAACTGTGCCTTGCTCGCCGCGTGCAAGCCGGGCAAACAGGGGCGCATGATCGTGCGCAGCGACCCTGTCCCCGCCGTGGCGGCGTATGTGGCCAAGATGCAGACCGCGGCGGCACGCGCCGCCTATCGCCTTCGCGCCCCGGTGGCGGAATTCAGCAACCTCTGGCTGAAGGCCAAACTGGGACTCCGGCAGTTCTGCGTGCGCGGCCTGAAGAAAGCCCGCTGTGAGGTTCTGTGGGCTTGCCTCACCTACAATATTCAGCAATGGTTCCGCCTGCGCTGGAAAGGGCGCCTGAACCCGCTTGCCGCCTGAGGAACCCGAACCCCGGGAATCGCGGCGCTCCAAGGCCCGAGCCCCCAAGCCCAAGGCCGGGCGGAAAGGAAGGTCATCGAATGAAGCCACCGTAGTCGCTTTCCCATGTCGGCGATCAGAACCTTCAAAACCCATCGCCCAAACTCCAACCCTCGATGCCGAAGGTGATTCTTTCACGGCTTCTCTTGCCCGTGCCGGGGCACGGCCTGGAAGGCCGTGGTACGAGGCGGGTTGCGGCTCTGCCGCGCCGTGTGAATGATTCTCAAGGAGTCTGTCTCCATGACCAAACAAGCGCTCTTCAAAGGCAAAGACTACATCACGACACAGGAATGGTCGGACGCCGAGATTGAAACCTTGCTGGAAGTTTCCGGCGATCTGAAGCGGAAGTTCAAGACCCACATTCCCCATCGTCACTTGCCCGATAAGACGGTATTCCTGATGTTCTTTGACAAGTCCACGCGCACACGCAATTCCTTCGAGGCGGGGATCACGCAACTGGGCGGCCACGCGCACTTCCTCACTGCCGACGTAATGCAGGTGTCGCACGGCGAGAGTCCCAAGGACACGGGCATTATCTTGTCGAGCTACGGGCACGCCATCGCCATCCGGCACGACTTGGTTCCCGGAGAGGGAAACAAATACATCCGCGAGGTCGCACGCTGGGCCAGTGCGCCAGTCATTAACATGCAGTGCGACGTGGACCATCCGTGCCAGACGCTGGCGGACCTGATGACGATTCGCGAGAAGCTCGGCAGGAATCTGCGCGGGCGCAAGATCGCGGTGACGTGGGCGTACGCGCCGAGTTACGCCAAGCCGCTCTCCGTGCCGCAGGGACTGATTATGCTGATGCCGCGCTTCGGGCTGGACGTCGTGCTGGCAAACCCTCCCGAGTACCGCTTGATGCAGGAGACGCTCGACGCCGCCCACGAAAATGCGCGCAAAGCGGGCGTGAAGTTCGAGGTGGTCGACAACATGGACGACGCTTTCCGTGGCGCCGACATTGTGATTCCCAAGAGCTGGGGCTGCCTCGACACGATGGGAACCAAGCCGGAGGAATCGCTGCGCATCGCCAAGCAGTATCGCCACTGGATCTGCGACGCCGACAAGATGAAGCTTACGCGGCCCGATTCGCTCTACATGCATCCGCTGCCCGCCGACCGCGGCAACGAGGTGACGGACGAAGTGATCGACGGCCCGCACTCGGTCGTTTTCCATGAGGCGGAGAACCGCCTCCACACGGCCAAGGCCATCATGGCTCTGACGATGGCCGATGAGCCGGTGGCTTACGAAGTCGAGGTGTGAGTGGTAAGCAGCAAGTAAAAGTTCTAACCGCGGCCTGACGAGCTTAACCAATGGGCAAGCCATGATCATTAACAACGCACGGGTACTGACGTTCGACTCAGTAAATCGTGTGCTTGATTCGGGCGCCGTGGAGGTCCTGTCGGATGGTACCGTCGGAAACGTTACGGGTACTCAAGGCGTCGTATCGCACCGAAATCGTGGTATTCCTTCCGAGAGGTCCGACGAAACCATCGACGCGCGCGGCAAGCTGCTGATGCCGGCGCTGATCAACTGCCACACGCATCTTTACAGCACGCTGGCGCGGGGAATCTCGCTGCCCGGGCGCGCGCCGCGAAACTTTCCCGAAATTCTCAAGAAGCTCTGGTGGCGGCTGGACCGGGCACTTAATCAAGACGATGTTTACTACAGCGCGTTGGTCGGCCTCGTCGATTCCGCCAAGTGCGGCGTGGGGACGCTGGTGGATCACCACGCCAGCCCCAACGCTTGTGCCGGAAGCCTGGACCGAATTGAAGAGGCCTTTCGCGAAGTGGGCTTACGCGGAGTTTTGTGCTACGAGACTTCCGACCGCAACGGCGCGGCGAGCGCGGTGCAGGGGATCAATGAGAATGTTCGATTTCTTGAGCGCCATCAACGCAGCGATGGCCTGATCTCCGGCAGCTTCGGTCTGCACGCTTCGTTCACACTGAGCGATAGAACGCTGCGGCGCGCCGTGGAGGCGAATGAATCGCTGCATGCGGGTTTCCACGTGCACGTTGCCGAAGACCGCTGCGATGTGGACGACGCCCGCCGCCGCGGCAGCCGGTCGCCGCTCATGCGCCTGCGCGATCTGGGCATTCTCGACGACCGTGCGCTGGCGGCGCATTGCGTCCACGTGAATGCTCGCGACATTGCGGCCCTGGCGCGTCACCAGATCAACGTGGTGCACAATCCCCAGTCGAATTGCAACAATGCTGTGGGCGTAGCCCATCTCCTCGAGATGTTCCGGCAGGGAGTGCTGGTCGGGCTCGGCTCCGACGGGTACACGCCGCGCATGTGGGAGGAGTTCAAGGCGGCGTTTCACCTGCAGAAGGTGCGCACCGGCGACCCGCGCGTGGCTTATGCGGAAGCTTATGCCGCCGCGCTGCTGAACAACCGCACCATCGCCAAAAAAATCTGGGGATGGGACATCGGCCGCATCGAACCCGGCGCCCGCGCGGACCTGATCCTTGTTGATTACTACCCGCCGACGCCGCTCGACAGCCGCAACCTTTTCGGCCACTTCCTGTTCGGCATTGCCAACGCGCCGGTGGATTCACTGATCGTCAATGGGCGGTTTGTGCTGCGCAACAAGGAATGTGTTACCGTGGACGAGCGCGCCGTGGCGGAGAAGGCCTCGGCCCAGGCGCGCGCTCTCTGGGAGAGATTCTAGGAATCGAGTCATTGATTCATCGGGCCATCGGGTCATTCACAAAACAATGGCCCGATGAGCAAATGACCCGATACTGAGTTGACCGCATGAACAAATCGCTGGATTCCATTTTTATTCCCGGCCCCACTTATGCGGAGATGCTTGACCCCGCCGCGCTGCCGCCCGCGTGGCGCGACAAGGCGGCTGCGGCGCGGCAGAATGAGCTCGACCCCGCCAATCTCTTCAACATCACGTGGCGCGCGCCTGACCATTCCATTCGCCACGTTCTTTTGCCCAAAGAGTTAACGCGTGTGAAGGCCAACATTGTGGTCATGGTCGGACACTTCTTTCCCTCCGGCAGCCACAAGGTCGGTCCCGCTTATTCCACCTTGATGGAAGGCGAGTTGGCCGGTGAGATCGAGCCCGGCGAGAGCACGACGATTGGCCCTTCCACGGGAAACTTCGGCATTGGCGTGGCCTACGTATCGCGCCTGAAGGGTTACCCGGCGATTGTGATCATGCCCGAGGGCATGAGCGCGGAGCGTTACGAGCGCATTCTTCATTACGGCGGACAGCTTGACCTGACGCCCGGTTCGGAGAGCGACGTCATCCTGGTGCTGGAGCGCACTCAGCAATATCTCCAGGACCCGCGCAACAAAGTGCTGGCGCAATTTGAACTGCTGCCGAACTACCGCTTCCATCGTTACGTCACGGGGCGCAGCGCGCTGGAGGCGGCCAGGGCTTACGGAAACGGCCGTGTGGCTTTGTTCGGTTCGGCGCCGGGTTCGGCCGGAACGCTGGCGGCGGGCGACGAGATCAAGGCCGCTTATCCGGAATGTTTGATCGCCGCGCTGGAGCCGCGTGAGTGCTCCACGCTCTTCAACGATGGGCGCGGCACGCACCGCATTGAGGGCATCGGCGACAAGATGGTGACGCTGATCCACAACGTCCTGACCACCGATTACGTGGTAATGATCCACGATGATGATTGCGTCGTCGGTCTGGACCTGCTCGAGCGGCGCCACGGCAGCGTCGAACGGCTGCTGGATTTGCCGGCGGGTTCGCTCGCGTGCTTCGAGGGGCTGTTTGGTGTTTCGAGCATCTGCAACATTCTTGGCGCGATTCGCATGGCGCGCTTCCTCGGTCTCGGTCCGAATGACAACGTCGTGACCATCGCCACCGACGGTTTTGATCGCTACCCCTCGGTGCTCGCCGACTTGGAGCGGCGCAAGGGTTCGTTGAGCGAGAGCGATCTTGGCGAGCGCTTTGAAGAAGTGTTCCGCGGCGGAACGTCGGACGAAATCCTGGACGTTCGCCCCCGCCAGCAGAAAGAGCGGCTCTTTGGTTACAAGCAGGACGTCTGGACTACCTTCGGCTACTCGCTGTCTTACCTGGAAAGCATGAAGTCGCAGTCCTTCTGGGACAACGAATTCAGCAAAATTGAAGAAGTTGACGCGAAACTGCGAAACGAAAGGGGAAAAGCGTAAAGGATCAAGTATCAAGTATCAAAGATGAAGTGTGGGGTGTAAACGAACGATGAGTGCAGCACTTCGAGGCCCGGTTCTTGAGTTTCCACTCAGCGTCGACGAACTCTCACCCTTCGTATTTCATCCTTGATACTTGATCCTTCCTTCTTGATACTTCGTGCTTTACCCTTTAAACTTTCTGGCTTGGCGCGAACTTATTGGTTGGAGCGAGATATGGAAAACCCGGATGGCAAAGTGAAGGTTGCAGAAGTCCGTGAGAAGTCGCAGTTGATGTCGGCTTCGGAGATTGACCGCACGCTGGTGCGGCTGGCCAATGAGATTCTCGAGCGCAACAACGGTTTGGCGGGAGTGGTTCTGGTGGGGATTCGGCGCCGGGGAGTTCCCCTGGCGGAACGTCTGGCGCAGAAAATGAAGGAAATTGAAAAGACCGCTCCGCCGGTTGAAACCCTGGATATCACCTTCTACCGCGACGATCTTTCCACCGTGGCGCAAAAACCGGTGGTGCAGGAGATTCCCTCGGCATTCAGCATTGAGGGGAAAACGGCGATCCTGATTGACGATGTTCTTTACACCGGGCGTACCACCCGCGCCGCGCTGGAGGCACTGCTGGATCATGGCCGGCCGCAGCGGGTGGACCTGTGTGTACTCATCGACCGCGGCCATCGCGAGTTGCCGATTCAGGCCAATTACGTGGGGCGCGTGATCCAGACCTCCGACGTCGAAGTGATTGAAGTGCGCCTGCGCGAAGTCGACAGCCAGGAAAAAGTGATGCTTTGCGAGCGGGTGGGCTAGGCCCGCCCGAGCGACCGCCTGGACCTCATTTTTTCAATAGCTTGCATATGCAAGTGGCGGCGGCGAGGCACGGGTTTCGAACGCCCCGGCCGGTACTCTTCACATTTCCTTAAAGTTCCGGTCACCTATCATTAATTCTAATCCTATCTAATGCGATTTCTTAGTTGAGCGAGGGTCGGTTTAGGCGTATCTTCTTTCTGGTAGAGCCTTTCCTCCAAGACCATTTGATGTAGAGCGGCTGATGTCAGGGGTCGCGGCGCCGACAACCTCCGCCGGTACTTTGCTTTGGCGCCTTGAAGTTGGACGTTATCGGCCTGATCCCGAGTGCCTTCACGCACGCAGGCCAAACCAACCCCATCCGAGCGCCCGGGTTTACGTTAATCCGCCGTTGGGAACCCGGCGAAATTCATTCCGAGGGCGCGTGTCTACGACACCCGCATGTGCAGTTGTCCCAACCGAACTCTCCCCTCAGAGAGGGGTGCTTGAGGAGGAATATGAAGCCAGGGATGAATTGCCGGTTTGTCCTATTGCGAGGCCCATGGGTGGTCGCCACATTCCTGTTGCTGTGTCTCACCGGCGTGCAAGTACCGTGCCGGGCGCAACTCGTCGTCGGAGCGATCAACGGGACGGTGCTGGATTCTTCCGGCGCGGCGGTCGGCGATGCGGAAGTGAAGGCGCACAACGTCGGCACCGGCCTTGAACTGAAGGTGCACAGCAATCCCGCCGGATCCTACTCCATTCCCAACCTGCCTGTAGGCACCTACGTCGTCACTTTCACCAAGCAGGGCTTCGAGACGGAGACCCACATCCACGTGCTGGTCACCAGCGACCGGGCGACGACGGTGAACGGCAGCCTGAAGGTCGGCACCGTCAGCACCACGGTGGAGGTGACGTCCACCCCGCTGATGAACCAGACGGACGCCACCAACGGCTACGTGGTTGACCGGGCGACCATTGAAGATACGCCTTTGGGCACCGGCAGCTTCACGCAGTTGGCGATTCTGGCGCCGGGCGTCCACGCGGACTTTCTCCAAGGTGCAGGCTCCAACGCCGGCCTTGGCAATCAGGAGATTTTCGCCAACGGCAACCGCAGCACCAGCAACAACTTCTCGCTGAACGGCGTCAGCACCAACAACCTGTTCAACGGCAACTCCAGCAGTTCGGTGGGTGAGAACCGGTTTGTGCTGAACACCGGCGAAAATTTCGGCGCTGCCAACACCATCCAGACCAGCACGTCGGTTTATGGAGCCATTGGCCAGGCGCTGCCCACTCCCCCGGCCGACGCCATTGAGGAAATCACCGTCAACGCCGCCATGTATGATGCCACGCAAGGGAACAACAGCGGCGCGCACATCGGCGTGCTCACCAAATCCGGCACCAACGCGATTCACGGGTCCGCCTGGGAGCAGTGGCAGAACAGCGATATGAACGCCGCCCCGTATTTCTACAACGCCTCGCCGGCTATCACCACCAAGGTTCCCTACTCGAATCGCAATCAATTCGGCGCCACGTTCGGCGGGCCCATCAAGAAGGACAAGGCCTTCTACTTCCTCTCCTACCAGGGGATTCGCGTCTCCGACGCTGCGCAGTCGATTCAAGACGACACGGTGCCGTTGGGCCTGACCAACGACCGGAGCGCGGGCGGCATTTACGCTGCCCTGAATGCGACCTACAATCCCAAGACTCCCTATAGCAGCAGCAACCTGACCATTAATCCCGTCGCCATGAACCTGTTGAACGCCAAGCTTCCCAACGGGCAGTACCTGATTCCCTCTCCCCAAATCACCAATGTCGCGACTGCCGAAACGGTCGGATACGATGCCGTGGTCCAGGGACCGAACTCCCTCGCCCCCGTCGATCAGGGCATCGCCGACGTCAACCTGCAACTGACCGGCAGCGATCGTCTCTCGGCAAAGTTCTACATTCAAGACAATCCCACCTCCAACCCCTTTGGCGCCGTCAGTTACCTTTTAGGGTTCCCGCAGACGCTTTCCGCGGGGAGCGATGTTGCCACCATCAGCAACAACATTATCTTGTCTCCCACCCTGACCTGGGAGCAGCATATCGGTTTCAGCCGCTTGCGGGCCTACTCGAACACAGCCGACGGCTTTACCCCCAGTGCCGAGGGAATGAGTTTGCTGGGCGACACGAACTTCCCCTATATGGAAATCCGGACGATGGATCCCACCCTGGGCCATTCTCTTTATTTCGGCCCCAGCCTGAGCTTTGGCAATGGCGGCATGTACCAGGATCAATGGGAATTTGAAACTTCCATGAACAAGGTTTTGGGAAAGCACACACTGTCCATGGGAATCCAATGGGACCGCACGCAGCTCAATGTCCTCAACCAGGAGGCAGACTCGGCGGAGATTACGTCCAATACCTTTCTCACCTTTGTGCAGGGGACCACGCGCGCCTCGACGTATGCCTTCGTGGGAAATGCCAGCCGCTACTATCGTGCTAACACCGCCGGCGCTTACATCAGTGATAACTTCAAAGTTCGCCCCAACCTGACCATCACCGCCGGGCTGCGGTGGGACGATGACGGGCCGTTTGCGGAGAAGTACGGCCGCATGACCGCCTTCAATCCCGCCATCTACGCCTACAACGCCAGCACTGACACCATCACCAACGGCGGAATAGAAATCGCTGGAAACAATTCCACCGGCGGCACCTCGGGCGTCAGCAACTCGACGATGATTCAGAACCAGTGGGGTTTCGCGCCCCGCATCGGCATTGCCTGGTCGCCCTACTCCAAGCTTACCGTGCGCGCGGGTTACGGCATTTACTACGATCGCGGCGAACTGTTCAGCTACTTCTCGCCCGGCGCGGGCGCGGGCTTTAACGGCCCCTTCGGCGTCACCTTGGCCCCGCCCTTCGTCCAGCCGGTAGTCGGCTTGAATACCGCCGGCGACCTCGCCGCGCCTTTCGGCACCACCGTGCCTTCCGCGCCTCCGGGCAACGCCGCCGGCATCACCGCTTATTTGCCCAATATTGGCGATACCATCGGCGCCTCTACCAAATACTGGCCGGCAGGAAATTACTTTGGCCCCTTTGTTTACGGCGGCTACGACATCGCCAACAAACTGCCTTACACCGAAAACTGGACTCTCGACCTGCAATACCAGGTGTCCAACAACTGGCTGTTCGAGGTCGCCTACGTGGGCAACCACGGCCAGCATGAAGTGTTGCCCGTTGCCTTCAACGAGCCCACGATCGCCTCCCCCTCCAGTCCCCTTTGGGCGGGAGGGCCGCACGAACAAATGTACTCCTACGGGGGCGTGACCTGCACCGAGTCCAACACCGGTCCGACCGGGACCGTGTTTCCCTGTCAAAACCCGCATTGCTGCACCCTCGAGCCCGTCTCCGTCGAGTTTTCCGGCAACGCGCCCGTTCGTGTGCCCTACCCCGGCTTGGACATGAATTCGGTACTTTACGAGGCCGAGGGAGTTTCCAATTACAGTGCCCTGGAGATTCAAGCGCACAAGCGTGCCTCCAAGGGGTTGGAGCTGACCGCCGCCTACACTTACTCACATACGCTGGACGAGCAGAGCGCCTTGGGACTGTTCGTCACTGGCAACAATCCCATCATCCCGCAACAAAACTACGCCTCGGCCGATTTCGACCAGACGCACGTTCTCCTGATCAATTACAACTACACCCTTCCCAGCGCCCTCAAGAGCAGCCGGGGCTGGGGGTATCTCACCAACGGATGGATTTTGGGCGGACAGTTCGTGGCCGAGAGCGGCCAACCCTATAGCGTTTACGACTTCTATGGTTCCGTGGGCAGCCTGAACTTTGGTACCGACATCGAGATTTCCAACCCCATCGTGCCCCTGGCTCCCAACGTCAAGGCCAAGCAGGCGCTGCTCCAGGGCACGCTGGGTGTGAAAGCGGGCTTGTCAAACCCCGTGTACAATATCAACGATTTTGCCCCGCAGTTCGTCGCGCCGGGCACTGACGGCGTGCCACCCTGCGATTCCTCGGGGTGCGATATCTACGAGTCCCCCTTTGGAACGACCGGCCGCAACATGTTCCGTGGTCCCTTCCAATCGCGCTTCGATATGAGCCTGTCCAAGGCCTTCGCACCGATCCGTGACCGCTACCAATTCCGCTTCGAGTTTGACGCCTTCAACGTGTTCAACCACCCGGACTTCGACACTCCCAACAACGCTGTCGAGTTCCTTCCGGGAGGTGACGCGCCGCCCGTCTACCCGCCCATAGGATACGGAGGCAGTCCCGCGGTCATTACCCACACCACTGGCAGTTCGCGCTTCCTCATGCTGGGTTTGCACCTGCTGTTCTGAGCCCTTGTTCCTGCGCTGTCGGCGGCGGTTCATCGCCGCCGGCCGGGTGGAGCTTCTACGTATCAAGGAAGGGTTTCCTCGTCATTCGCGGTAATAGTAGCCTAGACTTATCATCATGGCGCTGTCATCCTGAGCGCAGTTTTTCAGCGCGAAGGACCCTTGTCATTTGCTCGTAGGAAGCACGGCGCGCCCGCGCCGTAGCACTGCACCGCACCCCGCAGTGCCCGTGGGTAAGACGAAATACTGGGGTCCTTCGCTCTGAAGAGCGGAGCTCAGGATGACAGTTGGGTTCGTTAGATTAGTAATATACAACAGAGTAATGAAGATTACCTGGTGTTGCGCGCGCGTCCCTGCCGCCACAAATGACACTTTGTTGGGTCCCGCCGCCTCGCCGCGACCCAATCCCGCCCTCTACTTAGCGAACGACAACGATCCAATCCCGCCCTTTACTTTTGCCTCGAATCGTAGTAAAAAAACCCTCCGTTGCACGCTTTGCCTGCGGACCCAAAAGGTAGTTATAGGTAAGATTAATTTGGTTTATAGCCCTGGACGAGCCGCTTGGCTCGCCGGGGTGATGTGTTCTTGTAGCCTTTCCCGCGCGGCCGGAACCTAAAATCTTGCGTCCGGACCTGCCTTGAACACCGTTGTTTCTGAAATGAACAATAAACCTTGGCGTAACCTACACTTCTTGTCTGCCATTGACGATATGAGGAAACGGAATCTTCCTACGGTATCTCATATCGCCCATGGGGCAGGGCAAAGGAGTTAAGTTTCTGCTCATTCGGTTTCAGGAACTTACGGAAGGTCTGGATTCTCCCGAGTTTGGATGCAGGTTTGCGGGTAGTCGGCAATAAAGAGTAGTCAGCAATAAAGATATGAAATTTATCCGGGAGGGGATCCCGGCAATTCGTATGAGGGAAAAAGGAGCCTTAACGGCATGAAAAACAAGAATTCCTTGAGAGGGATGCTAAGTTTGCTGGTGGCCCTCGCGGCCATGGTACTGAGCCTCGGTTGGGTTTCGAGCGCACGGGCTCAATCCACCACCGACGGCGCCATCGGGGGGACGGTTTTTGACCAGACCGGCGCGGTGGTTCCTGGAGCCACCGTGGTTGTCCACAATAATGGAACTAACCTCGAGCAGACCGTCCAGTCGGACGCGACGGGATTCTTTAAAGCGGTTAAACTCACACCGGCTGTTTACACGGTCACCATCACGGCCAAGGGTTTTGAGACGTTCCGGGCTGAACAGGTGACTGTCACCGTGGGCAGCGTCACCAATGTCTTGGCCCACCTGGCAGTGGGCGCCACGACCCAGACGGTGGAAATCTCCGGTGTGGCGCCGCAGGTGAACACCACCTCGCCCGACTTGACGAGCACGCTCAACCAGACGGCCATCTCCAACCTCCCTATCCAGCGGGCGCGCTGGTCGGCTTTTTCGCAGCTCACGCCGGGTGTGGTGCAGGACGCCAACGGATACGGCCTTCTCAGCTTCCGGGGAATGAGCACCCTGCTGAATAACGTGACCGTGGACGGCGCCGACGACAACCAGGCCTTCTTCTCCGAACAGCGCGGACGCACTCGCATCAGCTATTCCGATAGCGAAGAGTCCGTTCAGGAATTCCAGGTCAACACCTCGAACTACTCCGCCGAATATGGCCGGTCGGCCGGCGGCGTGGTAAACACCGTCACCAAGAGCGGCACCAACCAGTGGCACGCCGATGCATCCTGGAAAAATCGTGAGAATAATTGGGCCGCGCGCAACCCGTTTACCACCATCACTGAGCTCACCGCTTCCGGTGGCAATCAGCAGTACCCCACAAAACCCCAGGACTATTGGGACATTGAGGCGGGTTCGGTCGGCGGTCCGATCAAGAAGGACAAGGTTTTCTTGTTCTTCTCCTATGACAATTTCTACCGGAAATTTCCCGGCGACGCGGTGCCGAGCAACCCCAGCACCTTCTTCGCCACACCGATCAGTTCTCTGCCGGCGGGAGCCACCTGTACCGCGGCCAACAACCTCACCTATGGAGTGGTCAGCGGGTACTCCTCGGCCAGCACCGCCACCAAAGCGGCTTGCGCGATCGCCGGAATCGTGGTCGAAGGCAGCGCGAATCCAGTTAATTACGCCACCGGAGTGGCAGATTACAACACCGGATTGAACAATTTCATCGCCAATAATCTCGGTACGACCCCGCGCACCGGTAAGCAGAACATTATCTTCCCGAAGATCGACTGGCAGATCAACGAAAAGAATCGCTTCACCATTGAAGCCAACCGGATGCGTTGGATTTCCCCGTATGGCGTGCAAACGCAGGTCGTCGATAACTACAGCGTGGGCAGCGCGTTTGGCAACGACAACGTTTCCGACACCTGGGGTGTGGTCAAGTTGGATACTTTCTTGTCGCCGACGATTTCGAACGAGCTTCGCTACCAACTGGGCCGCGATTTCGAGTGGGAATCCGCACCGCCACCCGACCCCTACGAGACCAACGAGATGTTCAAGACCACGGCGGGCTCCACCCAATTTCCCTCCTGGACGACCTACACGAATCCCACGGGGTATTCGACCTATGCGAGCCTTACCGGGGGAATCTCTTTGGGAACGGCGTACTATGACCTGCGCTATGACTATCCCAACGAGCTGCGTAACCAGATTGCCGACACCCTCACCTGGAGCCATGGTAATCACACCTTCAAATTTGGCGCGGATATCAGCCATGTGAAAGACGTTCTCAGCAATATCTACCAGCAGAACGGCTCGTTCAGCTACAGCGGCGGCATTGGGAACTTTCTGGAGGACATCTACTCCCCGGCCGTGGCCGCCTGTGGTGGACGTCCCTGCAATGTGTTTTACTCCGGTTTCTCGCAGGGCTTCGGTACTTTGACGTTTACGATTCCTACCACCGACGTTGCCTTCTTCGTCCAGGACGATTGGAAGGTAACCCCACGGTTCTCGCTCTCGATGGGTTTGCGGTGGGAATATGAGGCGCTTCCCGCCCCACCGTTTCCCAACCCAGCCGTTCCTGCCACTGAGCAATACCCGAATTATAAGAAGGACTTTGGCCCGCGCTTGGGCTTCGCGTGGGACGTTTTCGGCGACGGCAGGACGGCGGTGCGGGGAGGATTCGGCATCTACTACGGTCGGATCGAAAATGCCACTATTTTCAACGTCGAGGGCGAGAGCGGCCTGATTCAGGGTGGGGTTGTGCAGGGCCAGCCCTCCATCAGCTACAGTAGCGGCGCCAACACCAACGTCGGAGGAACACCCCCGAACTATGGCGGGCCGGGCATCTTCCCGGAGGTTCTGGCCGGTTTGCCATCCGGCGGTTCCACTGTGACTCCAGCGGTTCTTTACTTTAACCCGCACTACCACAATCCCGAGGTGGATGAGGCAGACTTCTCCGTCGAGCGGAACGTGGGTTGGGGCACCGTAGTTTCATTGGCCTACATGGGTAGTTTCGGGCATTTTCTGCCGCAAATTACCGATGACAACCTCGCCGCCGGAACGAACTCCGGGACCGCAGCGGCCCCCAACTGTGCGGGCGCCGGCTCAACACTCAATTACTCCGTGCAGGCGGGAGGCCCCCTCAAGAACGCCACTCTGGCTGTTCCCTTCTTTGCCTGTTGACCCAATCCCAATTACACCCAAATGGATGACCTGTTTGGTGTCAGCAGCAATTACAACGCCTTTGTCGTTGAGGCGAAGCACCGCCTCAGCCATTCGGTGCAATTCGACGCGAATTACACGTGGTCGCATGCGCTTGACGCTGACAACAATATCGGCACCACGACGTTCACTTCCGGCAGCAGCGGTTTTGGCAGTATTGCCCCCAATAACATCGGCCAGATGTACGGCAACTCGAACCTGAACGTCCCCAGCCGATTCGTGCTGAGCATGGTTGCCAACTCTCCCTGGCGTGTGCACGGCCGCTTGGGGTATTTGGCGAACGGCTGGGAACTGTCGCCCATTTACGAGCAGCAAAGCGGACTACCCCTTTCGGCCTACATTAGCGGCACGGGACCCGGTTCGCTGAGCAGCGGCGGCTACTACAACGGGGCGTTTGGAAATTCCAACATCCCCATGCGCAACAATTTCCAAGTGCCCGCCTCGCAGGATTTGGACCTTCGCCTGGCTAAGACGATCGTGATCAAGGAAAAAATCCAAGTGCAGTTGTTCGGCGAAGCCTACAACCTGTTCAATCACTATAACGTGCAAGGCGGCTCGTCGGGCGAATCCGCCGAAGCGTATACCATTTCAACTTCCGGCACCGTGACGGACTCTGCCGGAAGCACGGATACCTGCGCGAAGGCTACCCCGTGCCTGAGCAATTACGCGCCGTTCCGCTCGGTAACTGCCGCGAATAACACCTATCAGTTCTGGACGCGGCAGATCCAGATTGGAGCGAGAATATCGTTCTAGCCGTCTCGGCGGCGGCGCGTGCGTTGCCAACAACGCACGTGCCGGTACCGCCGGCGATGATTAAGAATTGATGTCCCTTCCCCCCGTACTTTTGGGGGGAGGAAAACCTGGAAACACCACGCGGCGGCTTCGGCCGCCGCGTTTTTTTGGCTCGGCAACCGGCCAGGCATCCATCGGCACCAGTCGCTGCCGCTCCGTCGCCACCTTCCGGTGCGCACTCCGGCGAGCGCGGCCGCAGCTTTTAAGTGATTGAAAACACGAGGGTTGGAAACAGGTCGAGTCCGCGGAAAGCAATTTAAGCTATTGATAATAAAGAGGTTGGACTGGTAATGAGGGCGAGTGACCCTTAGCGGCGGAATAACCATGATGCTCCTCGGCCCTCAAGGGTCGGAAACGGCATTTTTTAAAACCGCCACGCGGTCATCCATGGAAGCAAGGATGCGGCGACCGATTAACAATCGGACCCGAAGAGCCGCATCCCCCCGCGCGCGACCTCGCCTCTCACCTCCGCCTTCTTAAGCGGAGGCAGCTTTGCCCGCGAAGGCTGGCGCGAACTTCTCGGCCACAAACGTCTCGATGGAAGTCGGCGTGGTGTTCTGCGCCGAGCGCGGTTCGAGCGGCGCCATGTAACCGGAGTTCAGAGCATCCGTCATCTCCAGCAGAAGGTCGGCCATGTTCGCGGACATGCCCATCTGCATCAGCGCCGGCTTGAGTTGCGCCGGCCCAAGTTGCATGTAGTTGAGGCCGGGCCGCCCGATGGCCTTGCCGATGATGGTGGCCACTTCCTGGTAGGTCACGTCGCGCTGTCCCAGCAACTCACGCGTCGGCTGCCCGATGAAGTCCAGCTGCAACAGTGCGTCCGCAGCCGCAGCGCCAATGTCCTGCGTGGCGATCATCGCCACTTTCAGATCACCCCGCAGCGGGCCGCCGGTCATGCCGAAGCTCTGAATGACGCCAACCTGCGGCAGGAGGTTTTCCATAAAGTAACCCGGCCGCAGAATGAGGGCGTTCAGGCCGGTAATGCCGCCGAGCTTATGCTCCAGGCTGCGCAGGCCCAGCACCGGCCCGGTTTTGTCCGGCTTGTCGGCGCCAATGCTGCTGAGCACCACCGCGTGCTTCACACCGGCGTTTTGCACCGCCGCCGCCAGCGCGTCGGTTACGCGCTCCTGCTCCTCCCGCACGTTGGGATGGGAAGGAGCGGGCGGAATCATCAAATAGACCGCTTTGGTTCCACGAAAAGCCTGCGTGAGCGCCGAAGCGTCCGTAACGTTGGCGACGAAGACTTCCGCACCCTTTTGCACCAAGCCCGCCAGGCGAGCGGCGTCTCGCCCGATGGCCCGAACCTTCTCGCCCTGCGCCAATAGCTTTTGCGCGATCACATTTCCCGTATTTCCACTCGCACCGATAATGGCATACATGGTTGTTCCTCCTTTCCAGGTTTAGATGTGCCCGGCTCGCGGAAGATGCACGCCCATCCGCAGATTACACAGATTTCACAGACGCCACACCACCGAGCAGACCACACTCGAAGCGAGGAAAACAGAGGTATAATCAGCTCATGGGAGTGGAAATCGTACCCAAGCTCACCTACGACCAATTCCGTCAGCTTCCCGAAGACGGGAAGCGGTATGAACTGGTTCGTGGCGAGGTGCACTTGACTCCGTCACCCACGACAAAGCACCAGATCGTTCTGGCAAGACTCCATGCAAGCCTTGCGGCCTATCTCGCGAAAACGCGTCTGGGACGAGTTCTGTTCGCGCCACTCGACGTCCGTCTGAGTGCCGACACTGCCTTGCAACCTGACCTGATCTACGTATCCAATGCCAATGCGGCGATCATCCAGGAAGATTACATTCGGGGAACGCCCGATCTGGTGGCGGAAATTCTTTCTCCCTCCACTGCCGCCCATGATCGAGCCGTGAAGCTGCATCTTTATGCCGAAGCAGGTGTGGGTGAATTGTGGGTCGTTGACCCGCAGGTCAAAACCGTCGATGTGATGAAGCTCCACGGCCAAAGGTACCTGGTCGACACGGTTTTGGCGGGGAGCCGGGCCCTTACCTCGACTTGTTTTCCCGACTGGGAACTGCCTCTCCAGAACCTATTCGATTTCCAAGGCTGGTTTTAGTCCAGCACGCCATCCATGTCAGCGAACTGCCCCAGACTCGTCGCTGGAGGGTGCATCTACTGTAGCGCTTTCCTCGCCCGAGGCGAAAGATCACTATATCCTCCACCTTCTCCGCGGTGAGCTATGAAACGCGCGCTGGCAGCCGGGACTCTTATTTTCTGGGCGTTCGCGCTCGGCGCAGAACTCCGGGCGCAGGAGCCCGCTGCCGGGAGCCAGCTAGGGCCACCGGAGCCGGGCGGATTTACGCTCAAGGTGGATGTAAACCTGGTGCTGGTGGAGGCGACGGTCCGAGACGACAAGGGAAGGATTGTCAGTGATCTTAAGCCGGGAGACTTCCGCGTGTTTGAAGACGGCGTGGAGCAGCAGATCACCTATTTCTCGCGTGACGAGTTGCCTTTGGCCATCGCGCTGGTGGTGGACGGCAGCGGCAGCATAGCGCCCGTGCGGGCGGAACTGCACCAAGCCGCCTACGACACCCTTTCGCAGCTCAAGCCGGAGGACCAAGTCGCCCTTTACGAATTCGCCACGCACCCCGAACGGCTCGTCGATCTGACGACTGACCGAAAATCGATTGCCGATGGCATCATGGGCATTGGCTCCGCGGGCGGCACCAACATCGCCGACGCACTCCACGAAGCGATCGACTATCTGGGGCAGGAGGCCCGTGACCGTCGCCACGCGGTCATCATGGTCTCCGACAACCAGCCGACGGCGAAAGGAGAGTTCAACGGCGACGACGTGATTCGGTTGGCGCTCGAGACCCAGACGATCGTTTACAGTGTGAGGCTCGGGGTCGGACGCGAAGGCCTGGGAGGCACTCTGGACGAGCCGGGCTTTATTCCGGGCGCGCGTTGGGTGAACAAGATCATGCTCGAAACGGGAGGCGAGATCATCGATACGGCTGCCGCGGGTTCGGCGCAAAAGGCCATGGCAGCCGTCATCGCACGGCTGAAACAGCGCTATACCCTCGGCTACCGGAGTTCCAACCCCAGTCAGAATCGTGCCTTTCGCCAGATTGACGTCCGCTTGTCCGACCGCGTCCACGATCCCAAACACCCTTACAAGGTTTTTGCCCGCCATGGATACTACCCGGTGCCCGAGTCTGCCCCTCCCAACAACCCATCGCCATAACCCGTTGTGCTCCCCCACAATCTCTGCGTGGTAAAATAAAGCGAGAAGCGCCCGATGCGCGAATTTCCATCGCCACAAGAGGTTTTGGCGGTTTTCCAGCGCGAGCCGGGCCGGACGTTCCGGCTGCGCGAGTTGGTGGTGGAGCTCGGCTTGCGCTCCAGCCAGGCACGCGACCTCAAGAACGTGCTAAAAGCTCTGGCCCGCTACAATCGCATTGTCTACCTGAAGAAGAACCACTTCGCACTGGTGAGCGGGAGTAGGAGAGCCTCAGACCTGACCGCAGACGACGCGGGCCAGATCCGCGCGGGCTCAGCGACAATCGACGGTCGTCAATCGAAAATCGACAATGCCCGCGGCCAGGCGCGAGCGCGCGGCGCGAATGTCGTCACGGGCCGCCTGATTGGCCATCGCGACGGCTACGGCTTCGTGGTGCCGGCCGCGCCGCTGGCGGGCTCGGGACAGGATATTTACATTCCCGCTGACGGCATGAGCTCCGCCCTGAACGGCGATCGGGTGGAGGTTCAGGTGCTCCGCGCCAAGCCCGACGGCCGGCGCGAAGGCCGCATCATAAGTGTCACCGACCGCGCGCATAAGACCGTGGTGGGCCAGTTTCATTGCGGCCAGCGCTACAACTACGTCACACCCTTCGACCATCGCATCCCTTACGAAATTGTGATTCCTCGGGGAGAAGAATGGCCGCACGAATCAGTCCGCGGTCCGGAGTCCGGGGCCAGGAGTCTGAACGTGAACGACCAAATTGGTAGCGCGGACCTGCTTTCCAAGGTCCGCGGCACTTCTGAAGGCGAGAATCTCCCGCCATCACGGTCTCGCAGCCGCGATCGCCAGTTTGGCGGCGAGTCAGGACAACAGGTCCGAGGTCCGAGGGCCGAGGGCCGAAGTCCACGCGACCTGGACGGCCTGGTGGTGGACGTCGAACTGACCAGTTACCCCCGCCCGTCGGTGCTGCCGCGCGGTCGCGTGGTTGAGATCCTCGGCCGCCGCGAGGACTTCGGTGTGGACGTGGAAATCATCATCCGTAAGTTCCACCTGCCTCACCGCTTCCCTGCGGAGGTGCTGGCAGAAGCCGACGCCTCTCCGCAGTACATCCCCGAACTCGATCGCCAGGCGCGGCGCGACTTTCGCGCGCTGCCCATTGTGACTATCGACGGCGAGACAGCCAAGGATTTTGACGATGCCGTGCTGGTGGAGCGGCGCCCAAACGGAAACTATCTGCTGCACGTCCACATCGCTGACGTAGCCCACTACGTTCGCCCCGGCGCCGCGCTTGATCGCGAAGCACGCCTGCGCGGCACCAGCGTCTATTTTCCTGACCGCGCCGTGCCCATGCTGCCGCTGGAGCTTTCCAACGGCATCTGCAGCCTCAATCCCCATGTTGACCGCCTGGTGATGTCGGCGCTGATGGAGATCGATCCGCAAGGAACGATTGTTGAATACGAACTGGCGCCGGGGATGATCCGCAGTGCCGACCGCCTGACGTATACGGGTGTCTGGGAAATCTTGTCTGGAGGCCCCGCAGCGGGGACGGCCGTTCAGCACCTTACCCCGCGACTAAAATTGATGGAGGAGCTCGCGCTCATTCTCAATCGCCGCCGCGTCAAGCGCGGGTCCATTGACTTCGACCTGCCGGAGCCGCTGATCGAGTTTGACGAACTCGGCCGCATGGTGGGCATCACGCGCTCGGAGCGGAACTTCGCCCATCGCATCATTGAAGAATTCATGCTGGCCGCCAATGAAGCGGTGGCCGGTTATCTGGAGCGGCGGGGGATCCCCTCGCTGTATCGCATCCACGAGAAGCCTGATGCGAAGAAAGTGATCGAGTTCGAAGAGATCGCGGCCACGTTTGGTTATTCGCTGGGAGTTGAACTGCCGGCGGCGCAACGCTTGCGGGTCGGTAGAAAGGACGAGCGCGATCGCCACCACCGCTTTGTGGAGCGGATCGAGTCGAAGGAACTGCAAATTACCCCGCGCCATTATCAGCGCCTGACGCAGCGGCTGGAGGGCAAGCCGGAGGAGCGCATTCTCTCCTACCTGATGCTGCGGTCGCTCAAGCAGGCGCGCTATTCGGAGGAGAACGTTGGCCATTTCGCCCTGGCTGCGGAGAGCTATACCCACTTCACTTCACCCATCCGCCGCTATCCTGATCTGATCGTCCACCGGATCCTCAAGGCCGCGCTGGCAAAGGAGGGTGGCAGCGCGCGAGTCGTCACTGCTGATGAGGATCGTCCTGCCCGGGAAGCGCCCAAGCCGGACGTCCCGCGGAAACAGGGCAGAACGGTTGCGCAAAGGCAACAGGATGCCGCGCGCCATACGAATGCCGGCGCCACGAGTCCAGGTCTGCCGGGAGGCGCGTTTGTGCCGCCACAGGAACTTCAAGCCCTGGGACTGGCCACCTCTGAGTCGGAGCGTCGCGCCGCCGATGCCGAACGCGAGTTGATGGAATGGAAGAAGGTCTCCTTCATGGCGCAGCACGTGGGCGACGAGTTTGATGCCCTCATCATCAGCCTGATCAAGTATGGATTCTTCGTGGAGCTTACCGACCTGTTCGTGGAGGGCTTCGTGGCGCTCTCCACGCTGGGAGACGACTTTTACGTCTACCGCGAGCGCGAACGCGCCATCATTGGCCAGCACACGCGCCGCGCGTTTCACCTCGGAGAAAAGGTACGCGTGCGCCTGGACCGCATCGATCAAGCGGGCAACAAGCTGGAATTCTCGATGGCAGAGCCGTAGCGCGGTCCGTCGGTTTTGCGGTCCGCGTCTCTTCTGTCAGCTCTCTTTAAAAAGCCACGCGGAAACCAATGTGGCCAGGATTGAGCCCACCCAGAGATCAAGCACCCAACCCAACACAATGAAGCGGCTGAAAGTGGCCCAGGTGGCCATGCAAAGCCCGAGGGGAAATACCATCGCAAAGCCCATCAGCAGGCCCACTCGCACGGCGGTGATCGGTCCCGGCCCCAACGTGGTGCGCGCCGACACGTACACCCATGTCAGGATGTAGGTCAGGACGAAAAGAGTTATGTACCAATAGACGACAAACAGCGGGTAGCGCGGCTGAGCCAGCAGCGCATGGCTTTTCTGTGCAAACTCGTATCGGGGCATGAGGAACACCATGTTGATGATGGTGCTCCAAATTCCCCACACCACACCACCGGCCAGTGTACCCAGGGCGACGCGGCGTAAGCCGACTGTGAACATGGGAAAGCCTCCTCACAAAGCTCATTCCAGGTGAGAGACCTTGGCTGTGGGGCATCGTACCGGCCCGCGCGGGCAGTGTCAAGCTGGACGAATACAGGCCGCAGGCGCTGTGCCCAGATTCTTCAAACTGAATGGTACCGCAGCGCGTGCCCGAGGAACCGGGCTCGGGTGTTAACGCCCAAACCGATAGGTTAAGTTTACGCTCGCGTAGGAAGGAATGCGCACGCACGCCACCTCGTTGACGAGATTGGCTGGGACCAATTTAGTAACGGGGTCAACTCCCGCGGCTCCGGGTGCAGGTCACCGGGGTGGTTACCGGAAGGATTTGTCATGCTCACAAGAATTTGAATGTTTACCATATTAAGAACCGCAGGCTTTGAACGGCACAAAGTCTGCGCTGCCCGCTCATAGCGTTCAAACCCCTATGGAGATTGATGTGGACGAACATCCGACGGTTCGTAGGTGGAATCAACGACGGAAATGCGGGGTTATTTCTATCTTTACTCGCGCCTGAAACGGTTCGACGGGGTGGAAAACGTCGGTGAATGCCGGCGTGGCGGTTGGCGTTACTTGGGAGACATAGGCGTAGTCAATGTCGTGATCGCGGCGGTTAAGCAGATTCAAGAATTCGACCGAAACGCGCCAGGTGTTGTTAATTTTACGACCGACCTCCGCATTGAGCAACGCCGTTGTCTTTGAGCGATAAATTGCGTCGGACGTCAAATAGCGCGGGCCAAAGTCGCGCAGGCGCAAACTCCCCGAAAAGCCTTTGATATCGTGCAGTGTGGCGCCCGAGGAAATCACCATCCCAACCGCTTCAGGCACCCATTTACCACCCGGACCTTGGTCAAAACTGGCGTTGACTGGGCAGTTCGAGTTTCTTGCGCAAAGATTGCCATCCGTGTTGAGGAACGTCGCATCATCGGGGTCTAATTCGGTAAAACGGGCGCGGGAGTCCGCCATGTCAAAATCAAAAGCCAAATGCTCCCGTGGTGTGTAGAAGTTCGCCCATTCCACGCCATAGCGGTTGCTCGACTGTTCTGAGGCAACCGTGCCTCCAGTGTCGCCATCCTGCTCCAGTTCGGAATTACTGTGGAGATACCAGAGCGAAAGGGTGCTTTGCAGATGGGGGACGGCCATAGTGCGCACGCCGACTTCCGCGCCTTTGGTTTGGATCAGCAGGGGAATTCTTGCGGTGGGCGTATCGGGGTAAGGAAAGTCCGGCGAAACCGGCTCATAGTTTTGCGTTGCGCCACGCACATCGTTGCTGTGGAAACTGAATCCGCCTTGTAGATAGAACTCCGTATCGGACCACGGGCCAAAAACCAAACTTGCCTTGGGGCCGGGCAGGAACTTGGTGGCCGAGCCGGAATTGCGGGGGTCGGAAAAGCTGGTGAGGACACCTCTGTCGTCGTCGTCGCGCAGGGCCACGACCGAGCGGAACTTGCTCGACCACTGGATTTTATTTTCCAGATAGAAACTTCCCAGCGTATCGGTAAATTTATTCACGGTCGTGTCAGCGGGCAAGAAGCCGTTGGGCGCGCCGGGATAGGGAGCGAGAACATCTTCTTTGTCCACGCGCACCCGATTTTCCGCCCGGTAAAGGCCGTTGCTGATCCAATCGTTCCGGAGCTGAAGGCCGAAGGAGTTTTCCACCCTGCGGCCCCACCACTCGCTCGAAACCGTGTGGCGTGCGTCCAGCCCACCCACAAAGCGCGTGTCGTGCTGTTCGAACTGGTCACCCTTGATGGGGTCGTACAGGTAGTAAGTGAAATCGGAAAACAAGTCGAGATCATAATAGAACCCATAGGCCATCACGCTCGTCTCGGAATTGGCGCCGGTGTGATGCCATTCGCCCTGCAAACTGTAACGCCCGGAATTGCCACCGTCAGCCGGGTTCAGGGCGCCGAAGAAACCCACGAGGGGCACGGCGTTATCGGGGATTTGATCGCTGGAGTTCCATTTTCCATGGTAACTACGGGCCGTGATACTGAAACCATTGGCGTCTCCGCCCCGGCTGTAGGTTAGCAGTTCGTTGAATTTGGCATAACCATCCGGATGCTTCCATGGGCCGTCATCGTAGTAGGCTTCTCCACCGACCAGCAAATTGCCCAAGCCAAGCTTTTGCGATGCACCGAAGGCGGCCCGCCCATAGCCACACATGCCGCCTTCGAGACTGAGGAAGGTCTGGGGCAGCGTCTTGAAAAACACCAGATCGGCATTTCCAGTCGAGCCATAGTTGCCGACATCGGCGTAATAAGGACCTTTCTGGAAATTCACTCGCTGCACAAGCTCGTCGATGACGGTGTTCATGTCCGAGTACCCCTCGCCGTGCGCGTGCGAGGGCAGATTAAGCGGCATGCCGTCGAGGGAAACGGCGAAATCTGTGCCGTGGTCGAGATTGAAGCCGCGCAAAAAATATTGGTTGGCCTTGCCGCCGCCGGCGTGCTGAGTGATGATGAGACCGGGTACTGTCTCCAAAACTTCTCCCGCACGAAGAATCGGGCGATCTTGGATTTCCGTTGCGCCCACCGTTCCCTGGGTGGCGGAAACGGCGATGCCGACAAGGTCATCCTCCCGGCCATTTACGGTGATGGTACTGCTCACGGCGCTCACCGCCAGAGAGATGCGCAGCGGGACCGGCGCCTCCGTGGCCCCTATGGTGACGGGCGTTTCTTTGGTTGCAAAACCGGGGTTCGATACGACGAGTTGATAATTACCTGGCGAGAGTCCAGAAATAACGAAGGTGCCGTTCTCGTCCGACCGCGTCGTTCTTTGTACAGTACCGTTCGCGCTGCGAACCTGCACGGTAGCCCCGGCAATCACCGCGCCAGACGTGTCAACGACATTTCCCGATAGCTGAGGCGGATAAGCCTTATCACTGGTGGCGACGGGCGTCCTCTCCTGCGCGGCAACCAAGAGTGGAGTAACCTTAATCGTTTTTGCACCGGCTGTGGCCGTCACTTCAACCTTCGCTCCAGGCACAGGTTTGTCTTGCGCATCGGTCGGTTGCCCGCTGACGCTGCCACTGTTCGCGGCTCGCGCGGTGGGCGCGCAGAAAAAGACGATCAAGATGAAGGCGGCGAAGAATGATTTCAACGGATCTCCTCGTGTTACGAGTTATGAAAACGTGTTACCGACGCCTGGATGGTAACACGTCCGGCAAAAGCGTGTCACGAAGAAAGAGGCCGGCGAGGCAGTTCTCCGGCGGTGGGAAGCCTTTCCCCAGTTCAACCGCGCCGGGATGTGGGGAAAGCGTCGGTGGAGTCTCAGGGCCGGGGGTTATTGCGGTAAATTGGGTTTTTCCGGCTTCGTCAGGGCAGCAGGCTGCAACTGGCTCAGCACACGCGCTTGCGATTCCAGTTGATTCTTCGGCGGGGCGGCACCGCCCTTTTTGTCGAAATAGGCCTTGATGACGTCGCGAACGATGGGTACAGCCACCGTCGAATGTTCGCCGCGCTGTACCAGGGCCGCGACCACAATTTCCGGATGGTCGGATGGCGCGTAGCCCACAAACCACGCCGTGTTCTTATACTCGCCCTTCGAGGATTGCTCGAGCGCCTGGCTGACCACCTGCGCGGTGCCGGTTTTGCCGGAAATATCGATTCCCGGGCAGCGCGCGCCAGCGCCCGTCCCTCCTGGCTCGTTGACCACAGCCCACATGCCGGATTTGATGGCGGCCACGGTATCGTCACTCAGGGGGAAATCGTGGGGGGAATCGTCCGGCGGGTCCACACCCAGCGCCCGCAACTGGTCCTGGAACGCGATGTGGGGGCGATGAAAGACTCCGCCCATCGCGACGCCGCCAATGGTGTGCGCCAGTTGCAGGGGCGTTACGAGGTCGGCCCCCTGGCCGATGGCCACGGAGATGGTCTCGCCCGCATACCATTTATGCTTGAAGACGCGCTGCACCCACTCCGGCGAAGGGACCAACCCCGCGGCCTCGCCGGGCAAGTCGATGCCCGTGCGCGCCCCCAGGCCCAACCCCCTGGCGAAGAAATCAATCTTTTCAATCCCCAGCATCTTTCCCATGGTGTAGAAGAAGACGTCGCACGACTCGCGGATGGCGGAGTGCACGTTCACCGCGCCGTGGGACTGGTGTTTGTCGAACACCCAGTCATGGTAGAGGTGGCCGTAAATGGTGACTGCGCCGGCGCAATTCACGATGTAGTCCGGCTGGATGGTTCCGGTCTCGAGCGCCGCTGTCGCCATGACGATCTTGAACACCGACCCCGGTGCAAGCTGCGACTGAATGGCCTTGTTCATGAGCGGCTTCATGGGATCGTTCATGAGGTCCGCCCATTCCTTCGGGTCGATGCGCTTGGCGAAGTCGTTAGGGTCAAAGGAAGGGTGGCTGACCATTACCAGCACTTCGCCCGTGCGCGGATCGAGAGCCACCACGGCGCCCGGGTGCTCACCCAGTGACGCTTCCGCCGCCATCTGCAAATCGAGGTCGATGGTCAGGCGCAAGTCGTTCCCGGTCTGGGCGTACTTTTTCTCCAACTCGCCCACTTCCTGCCCGCGGCTGTTCACCACCACGCGCCGCATGCCGTCTGTGCCGTCGAGAATCTGGTTGTATTCGGCCTCGACGCCGAATTTGCCCACCACATCGCCCGGCCGGTATTTCGAGCCCAACTTGGCGATCATGTCTTCGGGAACTTCTCCCACGTAGCCCAGCAGCGCCGCCGCCACCTGATGCTTGGGGTAGAGTCTTTGCTGCACCTGGATCAAGTCGAGTTCCGGATACTCGACGCGGTGGGATTCAACAAAGGAAATGTCCTCCAGCGTGGCGGCCTGCTTCAAAAGCACCGGCTGAAAACGCGGCAGGGACGCCGTGCGGGCCAGGGTGGCGCGGATTTCGTCGGGGTCGAGTTGGAGTCCGCGCGCGATGCCGGCGATGTGCTCCGGGGTGAACGTGGAAGCCGACTCGCGCATCAGAAGGACGCTGAAGGCCGGGAAGTTGTCTGCCAGGACTCGACCGTCGCGGTCCAAAATGCGTCCACGCGGCGCGATGACCGGAAGGTTGCGGATGCTGTTGTGCTCCGCTAAAGCCAGGTATTGCTTGTGTTCGCCGATTTGCATCCGCCAGTATCCGGCCAGCAGACACAGAAAACTTGCGGCAATAACGTACTGAAGGAAAGCAACCTTCCAGGCGGGAGGGCGTTCGTCACTGGGAAATCTGACTTCCATCCTGAGCCATCGTGCCGGGGTTGAGTTTTGGTCGGGACCTCAACTTAATCAGTTAGTTAACACGCGGGAGGCCGCGACTCCCTTGCGGGAATTGCCTTTCCTCACCCTACGACCCTAGCACACCGCGCAGTGGAAGACAAGGAGCGAGCCAAAAGACGGGAGCCCAAAGACCCTTAAACCTGGCTATTGAATTCCCCTCCGGGTTGACTTATAGTTTCGCCGCATTTCCGCCAAGGCATGCTGTCAAGCAAACCGCTCCTCGCACTTGCACAGCGGCTTTGGGCAATCAAGTGGCACGGGTCCCTCGTGCCGGCCCCCCGGTGGCCGCCCAACCTGCAAGCCCTGCCACTCCTTCCCGGAGGTATGGCCATGTTGATTTTCTTTTGTTCCTTCCCCCGAATTCTTCGTGTGCTCGGCTTAATATTTGTTGGCGGAGTGGTCCTGGTGAGCTGCGGGCCTTCTGCCAACCAACCTGCCGTCCAGACCAGCCCCTTCGCCGGTGCGATTGACGCCTTCAAGGGTGGCAATCTGGACAAAGCACTGGACCTTACCGATAAGCTGGCCGCCGCGACCACTCCGGCGGAATTCACCGAGCGCGCGCGAATGCTGCGCGCCGTGATCTACGCCGGCGAGATGAAGAGCGCCATGGAGTTGGCCGCAGCCTACAGTAAAGGGGCGGACAGCTCCAAGAACCCGCGGTTCAAGACCGAGTATCTGCGCCTGCACCATGACAATCTGGAGATCGCCGAGAAGGCCGCGCTGAATGTGGCCGAAACGGCACACCAACTTGCTCCCAACGGCGAGATTGCCAAGGAGCTCACGCTGGAGGCAAATTACCCCACGACCGAGGGTCCGACCCAGGTCAAGGCGCTTGGCCGCGTCGAAGAAGGTGGCTGGCTCGAACCTGACGAGCAGGAGACTGCCGCGGCGGATTCGCTGCGCAAGGGGGTGGATGACGCCCTGGCCGATGCCGTGAGCGGCGACCGGGCGAAAGCGCGCCAGGCCCTCTCCGGCGGCTCGGTGAAACTAAGCGGCTCCGCGACCGCTATTTTCCTGGCGGATGAGCTTGCCGCGGGCGCTGTAATCTTCGATCGACATCACGGCCGCGACCCACAAAAACTGCTGGCAGTGTGCGACGAAGGCGAGGCGACGGTGAAAGCCGCTCAGGCTCTCCTGAAAGACACGCCGAATAAAGACCAGGAAAAGGAAGCCAAGAAGCTCGAGGACAAGTTCAGTAACTTGCGGAAAGACAAGTAGCGCTGTCACCTCCCCGCGCCTGAGGGCCGCTCGCGCGGGCGGCCCTCGCTTTTAGCACCGAATCGTTGCTGACACAGGCGATGGGGCTGCCGCAGAGTGAAACTCTGCGACACCTTCTCTCGCCGACGGTTGGTCCCAGTCATCGAGTCGCAGGACTTTGTTCCGCGCCAGCCCGCCGAGTCAAGATCGACGCGACCGATGTCTTTTTCCCGGTCTTCCCGCATCCAACTCTCTGAAATATTCTTGGGGGCGGGGGATCAGGCTGTGTAAAATGGATCACTTCCGGTCGGGCAGACTCATGCGAAACCCGCAAGTCCAAATGAAAAGCCTTTTATTCATCGTTGCGGTCGTGGCCCTAAGCACGGCGGCCGTTCGCCCAGCCGTGGCCGCGCCCCAGCGCGCAGCCGACGAAGAGGAGCGGCATTATGCCGAGCGCGGCGTGGAAATGATGATGGACGGGGACCTGGACGGCGCCACCGAACTTTTCCAGCAAATCGAGCAGAAAGACCCGAGATCGCCGTTGGGCTTCGTCCTGGAGGCGGATGCCGTGTGGTGGAAAATTTACTATGTTTCCGCCAACCTGATCGATCCCGACGTCTTTGACGTGGCCAACATGGAAGCCACGCCTTACGACTCCCATTTTGACGATCTGAACAACGTGGCGATTCACAAAGCGGAGGGCCTCCTTCACGATCATCAGGACGTGGCCCGCAACAGTCTCTACCTGGGATACGCTTATGCCTTGCGCGCGCGGCTGGAGGGACTGCATGATCGCGACTTGGCCACGGCCCGCGCCGGCAAGAAGATGCGCACGCACCTGATGCGGGCATTGGAGCTTGATCCCAGCCTCGCAGACGCCGATCTGGGCATGGGCATCTACAACTACTTTGTCGACACCCTCCCCGGCATCGTCAAATTCCTGAGTGTGTTCATCATGCTCCCCGGCGGCAGCCGGACGGAAGGCCTTCAGCAGCTCCAGACCTGTGCGGAGAAGGGCCAGTTGGGTAGGCCGGAGGCAAAGTTCTATCTCGGTAAGGACTTCTCCCGCGGCAGCGAACGGCAGTACGAGAAGTCCATGCACTACTTCCGCGAGCTGCAACAGGAATATCCGCACAACCCGCTTTGGCCCATGCTGGTCGGCAGCCTGGAATACCGCCTGGAACATCCCCAAAAGGGTGAGGAAATTTACCGTCAGGTTTATCAGCAAACGACGGAGAAGACTTCCGAAGTTGACAAAGCGGTTCACCACGCCGCCGCCGAGGCCCTCCAGCGGCAACACCCTGACCAGAAGTTTGACTGACAGTGGTCTACGCTACGTTGACAGTCAAACCCACGCGTGGTATACACCGCCGGCGTCAGAGAAATGCCGTCGTGATTCTGCCCTATCCGTCGCGGCAGGTGTCATATCTTGATCCGACACGCCTTTATAACCATTACCGATTGTGGGTTCTTCCCCGGCACACTGGCTACGGTGAGCAGCGTCGTGGAGTTCCAACCCGACGTAGAAATCTTCGTCGTCAACAGTGAAAAAAGACCACTCACTGCTCCTCAGGTTGCCTGTTTGGGAAGTAACCCCCGGGTTCGACTGCTCGATTCCTCGCGATTTGCACGAGAGGGGAGGTACATCGGCCCTTGGGAGCTCAAAGCGTACGCGGCGCACGATCTGGCCCCGGACTATGATGTCATCGTGGGAATTGACTCGGATTGCCTGCTCTGCTCAAACGTGGACGCGGAGGTCCGACATTGCCTCGAAACCGGAGGCTTCCTAGGCGGCCGGGACGGCGATGGGGCTGACTATGGCGACTCTTATCGTGTCTACGGCATGCGCACGCCGGCGCGCAACCCCCGCTATATGAGCACGTCCCTGTTCTTTTGCGCGGTAACAGCCGCGAATCATTGCCTGTTGAATAAATGGGCGCTGGCTTGCAGTGCCGCCGTCTTTAACGGCAGAGGGCCCTATCCCGGGCATGGCGACCAGGGAGTCCTCAACGCCTTGCTGTATGCTGAAAACCGCACCGAGGATGTTCATCTTCTCGATAATCGCTTGTGGAGCCAGCACTGGACTTATTGGAATTCAGAAATCGATTATCGTAATGGAACCTTCGTCAACCAGTCCGCCCAGAACCAACCCCAACGGGCCTTCCACTGTGGCGGAAGCGAGAAGTATTGGGAAAGGAGTCACTCCGACCGGGTGCAGGCTGGCCACGGGTTGCAGACCTACCCCTATATCTGGTTCCTTGCCATGCTGTGGTTCGGACCTTGCAGAAACTGGTCCATCGATCCGCGTCAGTACCTGCCGCCGTCCAGCCATCATCTGCTCGAAGATCTAGCTGACTTTCTTCCGCAAGTGTTGCAGGTTTACCCGCGCGCTCGGGCACTTTGGGACAGTGAGCGACCTCGCCTGGCTGGCCTCATGCCGTCACTGCCCCAGCCGTCGCCGATGCGGAAGATCATTCTGACCAACTCCCAGTCCCCTGGGGACATCGTCATGCTGACGGCGGCAGTTCGCGACCTGCACGGTAGCTATCCGGGCCAATTTCAAACCGACGTCCGCACGCCCTGCGCACCACTATGGGAGAACAACCCTTACCTCACGCCACTTCAGGAGGGCGACCCGACGGTGGAGGTGATTGAGTGTCACTATCCCCTCATCCACCGCAGCAATCAGGCGCCGTATCATTTTCTTCACGGCTTTCTGGACTTCTTGAACGAGCGCTTCAAGCTGCAAATCAAACCCATCGTGTTTAAGGGCGATATTCACCTATCCGCCGCTGAAAAGTCATGGATCTCGCAAGCTCACGAGCTCACAGGCGAAGATACGCCCTTCTGGATTGTCACCGCCGGCGGCAAATATGATTACACGATCAAGTGGTGGGACGCGAAGCGCTACCAGCGGGTGGTGGACCACTTCCGCGGCAAAATCCTGTTCGTGCAGGTCGGCGAAAGGAAGCACCGTCATCCGCCGCTCGAGGGCGTGATTGACTTGCGCGGCAAAACGGACTTAAGGCAACTGGTGCGCCTGGTTTATTACTCGCAAGGGGTGCTGTGCGGCGTGAATTTGCTCATGCATCTGGCGGCGGCCGTCGAGGTGAAGCCCGGCATGCCGAAGAATCGTCCGTGCGTGGTGGTGGCGGGCGGACGCGAACCCCCCCATTGGGAGGCCTATCCTCACCATCAATTCATTCACACCATCGGAGCATTGCGCTGCTGTGACCACGGCGGCTGCTGGAAGTCCCGCACCGTCCCACTCGGTGATGGCGACGAGAAGGACAAGCCCGAAAACCTTTGCGTGGACGTGGTGAACGGCTTGCCGCGCTGCATGGACATGATCACGGCAGAGGAAGTGATTCGGCGAATTGAGATGTACTTTGCCGGAGGCGCTCTGGCGTGGCTCACACCGGAACAAAATTCACGGGCCAAGGCGGCCCTGAAAGCGGAACATCGGGCCATTGAGCCATTTGCCCATCGCGGCATTGAATGATTCGGTCTTCTTCCTCGAGAAAGTCATCGATCCTCAACCGCTATATCTTATTGAGTGGACAGAGATCACGAGGGGAGAATCGGCAGATCTTTGCTCCACTGGCTGCGGAGTGTGGTTTCCGCGACGCGCGCGAGGTGCTCAGCGAAGGTGCCGTCGTATTCAAATAATGCCGTGCAGAGTTGATCGGCCATCCAGGTGATTTCCATCGTCCAGGCTTGGGTGTTGCCCGCCAAGTCGGTGACCCCATGCACCGTCAAGCTTCGGACGTTGGCAAAGGGAACCTCCAGCAGGCGGCGCTCTTTCGGTCCCACGACGATGATCGAAGCGGGACACACAAAGATTTCGACAGGCGCAACCGGCACAGAATCCGGCGATGGGCGGAACGCTCCGCCATTGAGCACGATCAGCGCATTCAGTTCGCGGGCCAAATCATCTGCCGATTTCTCTTCCGGTTTGGCGCGGACCAGCAGACTGAAGGCAAAGAGCAGCAGCGAGAGCACCAGCGACGCCGGCCCCGCGCCCGCGTTTTTGTAACGCCAACCCAGCCACGTCGCGCACGCCGCCACCGCCAGACGCACCAAGCTCCACTCCCACACGCGCCGCCGCAGGCGACGAAGGCGTGGGATGAAGAGCAGCGTGCCGAAAAGCACGAACAATCCCGTGTGCTTGACCCACTGGCCCAACGTTCGTCGCGTCTGCGGTTGTTCCGTTTGGGCGCTTGCTGCCATGCACAAAATCTGACACAACCCGCGCCGGCTGGCAAACTCGTATTTTTATGGGGTTGTCAACGTCAGTGCGTCGGTACGCGGTGTTGCGCTGCTGAGACGCTGAAATCCTAAATAGCCAGTACGGCCAAGGGTGAGGTAGACTTTCCTTGTCGCCAAGGCCTTTTCCCATGACTCGCTCCTTCGATCACGACATTACTTCGGTTATCGGCAAGATTCCCTACCGCGTAGCGCTGGCGGGAGGGTGGATCGATCAGCCGTTCGTCTCCGTGCACAACCCCACTCCGCCCGGGGCGATGGTGGTGGCGGGCATCGAGCCCACGTTTCGCTGCATGGACCGCAGCGGCATGGCCACCAGCACGCGCGAGGTGGCGCGCAAACTGTGGAACGACGCCCTGCCGTTGGACCGCGACCCTCGCGACCTGGTGCGCGCTCTCTACGACGCAGAGAATCGCGGCAAGCCCGAGCCTTCGGGTTCGCAGGACATGGCTGGTCTGATCATCCCCGGCATCAGCCGCCTGGATTATGATTGCAATTGCGAGGGCGGTTATTTTCCCGCACACATCGAGACTACTAACGACCCCACGGTGGCGCGCTGGCTGGAGAGCGTGCTCCACCTGCTGCCCATCGCACCCCGGCCCGAGCAGTACAGTCCGCTCGAGGAAAAGCATCTCGACAGGGCATGGGTGCGGCGCCTGGGGCAATCAGGCAAAGACTGCTACGCGGCGATTCTGGCGAAGGACACGCGGGCGCTGGGCGAGTCGATGAATGAATGTATGCGTTGCTGGGAGGCCATACTCCCTTGCACCGTCCGGCATCCTGCCATCCGCGTCAACTTGATGGGGATTTTGAGCCATTACCAGCGCCGGTATGCGGGAGCGATGTATTCCGGATGTGGGGGCGGTTATCTCTATGTCGCGTCCGATGAACCCGTACCGGGCGCGCTGCATGTGCAAATCAGAAGAGCAGTGGTTAGTGGATAGTGGCCGGTGGTTAGAGCCACCATCAGAAGAGCAGTGGTTAGTGGATAGTGGTCAGTGATCAGAGCCACCATCGGCGCACAGCGCACGGGCTTTTCACTGACCACTACCCACTAGCCACTAACCACTTTTATGAAATTGGTTACCGTAACCGGAACGTTCGACGATCTGCACTCAAAGCAGGTGCGCTTTCTGGAGGAAGCCGCCAAGCTGGGAAGCGTGCACGTGGCATTGTGGTCCGATAAGGCCGTGCAAGTACAAGCAGGTGCGCCGCCTAAGTTCCCGGAGCGGGAACGCCTCTATTTGCTGCAATCCCTGCGTTTCGTTGACCGGGTCACATTGGTCAAGGACCCGATTGAATCCGATGCCATGCGGCATTTTGACGGCGCCCGGCCTGACTTGTGGATTGTGCCGGAGGAAGACGATAACCCGACCAAGCGTGCCTTCGCACAGGCGCAAGGAATCGCGTATCGGGTCATCGAAGACCGCCAACTGAGCGGCTTCGCAATTCCCACGTTCGCCCCGTCAGATTTGCGGCCGGAACGCAAGCGCGTGATGGTGACGGGCTGCTTTGACTGGTTCCACTCCGGGCACGTGAGATTTTTCGAAGAAGCTGCCAGCTTCGGCGATCTATACGCCATCGTGGGGCATGACGCGAACATCCGGTTGCTGAAGGGTGAAGGGCATCCGTTGCTCAGTGAGCAGGAGCGCGTTTACATGGTTCACGCGGTTCGGTACGTGCACCAAGCATTGATCTCGACGGGCCATGGCTGGATGGATGCGGAGCCGGAAGTCGCCCGCATTCAGCCGCACGTTTACGTGGTCAACGAAGACGGTGACAAACCGGAAAAGCGGGTCTTCTGCGTGGGGCATGGTATTGAATACGTCGTACTGAAGAGAGTCCCCAAGGAAGGCCTGCCCAAGCGGGAAAGCACGATCTTTCGAGGCTTTTGAGAGGCGCTGCTACGCCAGCACCTTATCCACCACATTCCCGGCCACATCGGTCAGGCGGAAGTAGCGGCCCTGGAACTTGTACGTCAGCTTGGTGTGGTCAACGCCCAGGCAGTGCAGAATGGTGGCTTGCATGTCGTGGACGTGCACCGGGTTTTCGAGAATGTTGTAGCAGTAGTCGTCAGTCTTGCCCAGAACCAAGCCGCCCTTCACCCCTCCGCCCGCCATCCACATGGTGAAGCAGCGCGGATGGTGGTCGCGTCCGTAATTGGTGTCCGTCAGCTTGCCCTGGCAATAGACGGTGCGGCCGAACTCGCCTCCCCAGATCACCAGGGTGTCATCCAGCAGCCCGCGCTGTTTCAGGTCGATCACCAGAGCGGCCGACGCCTGATCGGTGCCCTTGCACTGGAGTGACAAATCGCGCGGCAGATCGTTGTGCTGGTCCCAACCGCGATGATAGAGCTGCACAAAACGCACGCCACGCTCAGCCAGCCTCCGAGCCAGGAGGCAATTGGCGGCGTAGGTTCCCGGTTTCCGCGCCTCCGGGCCGTAGAGATTGAACGTCGATTCCGGCTCCTTCGATCAGGTCCATCAGATCCGGCACCGACGTTTGCATGCGGTACGCCATCTCGTACTGGGAGACGCGGGCGTCAATTTCCGGATCGCCGTACTTCTCCGCCAGTAGGCGGTTCAACTTGCCGATCCCGTCAAGCATGCGTCGGCGCGTGGTGGGATTGATGCCGGGGGGATTGGAAAGGTACAGCACGGGGTCGCCGCCGGCGTGGAACTTCACTCCCTGGTACTTGGAAGGCAGAAAGCCATTGCCCCACAGGCGCGAAAACAGCGGCTGATCGACGTTCAGGGCGTTAGCCTGCGAAATCATCACCACGAAGGCTGGCAGGTTCTGGTTTTCGCTCCCCAGGCCGTAGCTGACCCATGAGCCCATACTGGGCCGTCCCGGCTGCTGAAAACCAGTTTGAATAAACGTGATCGCCGGATCGTGGTTGATGGCGTCAGTCCACACTGTTCTGACAATCGTAATGTCATCCACGATTTTTGCCGTGTGCGGCAGCAGTTCGCTGATCATCACTCCGGACTTGCCGGCCGGGCTGAACTTGAAGATGGAAGGCGCCACCGGCAGGCTGGACTGGCCCGAGGTCATTCCCGTAATGCGCTGGCCCATGCGGACGGAATCCGGCAGGTCCTGGCCCTTCCATTTGGTCAAAATCGGCTTGGGATCGTAGAGATCAATCTGCGAGGGCGCGCCCGATTGGTGCAGATAAATGACGCGCTTGGCCTTGGGAGCGAAGTTGGGGAAGCCCAGCAACCCTCCAGTCTTGGGGTCAAAACCCGGGGGGACGGCAAATCCGTCCTTCGCCAGCAGCGACGCCAGCGCCGGAATGCCCAGTGCCACGCCTGCGGTGCTTCGCCGGAAGAAATGGCGGCGAGTCATGGAGAGTGCGAGTTGCTTGGGGTTTGTATTTGTTGAATCCATCGTTTACTCCCGGGTCGAGCCGATAGCTCACAGCCGACAGCTCACAGTCTGGGCTCACGCATCGTCCGTAGGTGAGCCGCAACTGTGAGCTGTCGGCTGTGAGCTGTCAGCTCCCCTTCACTCATTCGTAATCGTTTCGTCCAAATTCAAAATCATGCTGGCCACGGTGGTCCAGGCTGCCAGTTCGCTCTGGTTGAGCTTCGGGCTGCACCGCGAGGCTCCGACTGAAAGCAGGGCCGTGGCTTCGCCGGGGTGCAGCCGGTAATCCGCCAAGGCCTCATGCTCGTAGTCCAGCAGCACCGCACGCTCCTGGGCATCGGGAACGCGCCCCGTGGCCAGGCGGAAGGCGAAGTTGATGCGCCCGGCAGGCGTTTGGCCGCCCTCGGTGAGCGTGCGTGCCGCCAGGAAGCGAGCAGCCTCAACATAGGTCGGGTCATTCAGCAACACTAGCGCCTGGAGGGGCGTGTTGGTCACCGTTCGGCGCGCCGTGCACTTTTCGCGGTCAGGCGCGTCAAACGTGGTTAGCGCCGGCGGTGGTACCGTGCGCTTCCAAAACGTGTACATGCTGCGCCGATACAGATCCCGGCCGGTTGATTCGGTGTAGGTCTGGGCCGTAAATCCCCCGCCGTATGCCATCTCTTCCCACAGTCCCTTGGGCTGATAAGGGAAGACGCTGGGCCCGCCGATGCGATCATCAAGCAGCCCGCTCACGGCCAATGCGTTGTCACGAATCAACTCGGCCGGCATGCGGAAGCGCGGTCCGCGCGCCAGCAGGCGATTGTCCGGGTCGCGCTCTTCCAGCTCCGGCGAAATGCGGGACGACTGCTGATAGGTGGCCGAGGTCACGATGAGGCGCTGCATGGCCTTGACGTTCCACCCGGTGCGCACGAATTCCGTGGCCAGCCAGTCCAGCAACTGGGGATGGCTGGGCGGCTCACCCTGCGATCCGAAGTCCTCGGCGGTTTTCACGATCCCGATGCCGAAGTATTCCTGCCAGAAGTGATTCACTGCCACGCGCGCCGTGAGCGGATTGTTAGGGTTCACGATCCACTCCGCCAGGCCCAGACGATTCATGGGCAATCCCGGCGCCATCGGAGGCAGAAACGCCGGCGTTCCCGCCGTAACCTTTTCCTTCTGATTGTCGTATTGGCCGCGGCCCAGGATAAAGGTGTCGCGCGGCTTCTTCATCTCGGCCATGATCATCACGGTCGGGATCTCGTCTTCCAGCGTGGTCTTTTGACGGCGTAGATCCTGGAGATGCGCGTAGTCGCGGCATTCTTTCTCGGGTGCGCTGTACTTCAGGAAGTACTCGGTCAGGCGTGTCTGGCGGCTTTCTTCCAGAGCCTTTTCCATCTCTTGCTTGCTGGACATTTTCGGCGGCTCACCGATCTGAAGCTCCTCCGGCGGCTTCTCAGGCTCGAGCGAGGAGATTTTCTTCGCCGGGCGGCCGTCGAGGGCCAGCAGCAAACCTCGCGCCGGCATGCGGACGGCAAGCTGGTCGAGTTCCACACTCGTCAGCCGGCGGTCGTAGATTCGCAGGTCGTCGAGCTTCCCGTCGTAAGTCGTTCCCAGGCTCTTGTCTCCCACCTCCAGCGGCGCGGCGGTGCGAAAGTCGCCGTGCAGCGTGCTTTTGACGACGGCGGTCTCGATCGACTTGCCATCCAGATAAAACTGGATGCCGGAGGCTTTTCCGGAACCATCGTATTCGATCACCAGATCACGTAGTCCCTCCAGCCGCTGGGGAGCCTTGGTCTCGACCTCCCAAGCGTCATCGGGCCAGCGGTTGGCCAGACGGATGATCATGTGCGCCACGGCGTGAATCTTGTTGCCGGCAGTGCGCGGCAAATAGACCGGCTTGTCGTCGACAATCTCCCATCCCTGCCAGTGGTCTCCTCCCGTATGCTTTTGCAAGATGTGGACGGCGGAATTGCTGCCAGGGCCTTGCCACACCGAGATGGCGAACGGCTTGGAGCGGGTGACGTCGCCACTGTTGCCGAACGAAACTTGCGTCTCGGGGGTGATGCCCGCCCCTTGGCCGACGGCGGCCTCCTCATAAATCACGTCGCCCCGCACGGCCTTGCCGTCCTGGTGCGAACCGGAAGCATCGGTCAGGTCCTTATCGAAGGGATAGTAAGCGGTCAGGCCCCGGGTGGAAGGCTCAGGGAGCGAAGCAAGCGCCGTCTTTTGCCACTCATTGCGCTGCGCCAGAACATCCTTTTCCGGCAAGGTATCGAGCGTGGCCGCGATCTGCGCCTTGAGTAAATCGAGTTGCTGCGCCTGGGCGTGCGAAGGCATGGGCAGGAGCGGGGCAGCGTTGCCCGTGTAGCCGTCCAGCCCGCGCTCCGGAACCGTGTTAAAGAAGGCGAAGAAGCGGTAAAAGTCCTTCTGGGTGATGGGATCGTACTTGTGATCGTGGCAGCGGGCACATCCCATGGTGAGGCCCAGGAATGCGGTCGAAGTGGTGCTGACACGATCAACCACGTATTCCACGTGGTACTCCTCAGGGATGGCGCCGCCCTCCAGCGTGATCATGTGATTGCGGTTGAAGCCGGAGGCGATCTTCTCATCCATGGTGGCGTTGGGCATCAGGTCGCCGGCGACTTGCTGGATGATGAACTGATCGTACGGCAAGTTCTGGTTGTAAGCCTTGATCACCCAATCGCGCCAGGCCCACATGTCGCGCTGGGAGTCAATGTGATAGCCGTGGGTGTCAGCGTATCGCGCCATGTCCAGCCAAGGCATGGCCATGCACTCACCATAGTGGGGAGAAGCCAGGAGCTTGTTCGACGCGCTTCTCGTAAGCATCGGGAGAGCGGTCGGCAACGAAGGCATCAATTTCCGCAGGCGTCGGCGGCAAGCCAGTGAGATCCAGATAGACCCGACGGAGCAGCGTGGCCCGGTCGGCGGGGGGCGACGGCGTCAAGCCTCCCGCCTCCAACCGCGCCAGGACAAAGTTATCGATGGGGTTCCGCACCCAGTTCTTGTCCTTCACTTCCGGCACTGCGGGCCGCTTGGGAGCGACAAACGACCACCACATCTCCGTTTTAGCGCCCTGGTCAATCCACTCCTTGATCAGCTCGATCTGCTGCGGCGTCAGCGCGCGCCCGGAGTAGCTGGGCGGCATCTTGATAGAATCATCGCTGCTGCTGACCTTCTGGTAGAGCTTGCTCTTGGCGGGGTCGCCCGGAACAATGATGCGGTAGCCGCCGCGGTTGACGAACAGGCGCTCCGTGTCGTCCAGCCGCAAGTTCGCCATGCGCTGCTGTCCGTCCGGGCCGTGACACTTGAAGCAGGTGTCCGACAAGATGGGACGAATGTCGCGGTTGAAATCAATCTTCTTTCTCACGGGTGCTTGTGGCGGGGTTACGGAACAAACCCTGGTTGTGCGGAATAACCAAACAGTGGAAATAAGGATAGCAAAAGTTAGAAGCAGCCGGTTTCGCAAGCTGTATTCCCCCAAAAACCTTTGTGGCCAGTGTACCCTGTGGAGTCTTTACTATACCCAAAAGGAACGGGCAAATCCAGCGCTACCTTCTGTTACAATGCCGCGGACACCGTTCGACCCCTTGCTGACAGCCGTACAGGACACAGTCAGCGAGGCACTCGGACTGGCTGGGGTGCGGCGCATTGGACCAGGATCTCGCATTGCTTCAACGGTGCCTCGCCGGAGAAAACTCCGCCTGGGAAGGCCTGCTTAGGGCTTACACCCGTAAAATCTACAACTTATGCTATCGCTTTACTGGGAGGGCGGAGGAAGCGGAAGACCTGACCCAAGAGGTCTTCATCAAAATCTTTCAGACCTTGCAGCGCTTTGACTCCTCCCAAGGATCGTTTTCCACCTGGTTGCACCGTGTAGCCCGCAATCACCTGGTGGACCACTATCGGCGAACCAAAAAAGACCGGGTGACAGACTCCATCGAAGACGACTTGGAAACGATAACGGAACGCCCGAGCGCTGGGGCAGGCCCCGTCGCCCATGTGGAAGCCCGGGAGCGGAAGGAGCGGCTCCAGCGGGCACTGGACCGGCTGTCGCCGGATTTGCGGGAGGCGGTCGTTCTGCGCGACCTTCAGGACCTGGAGTATTTGGAGATCTCCCGGGTGCTGGGCGTTCCCGAGGGCACCGTCAAATCAAGAATAAATCGTGGCCGCTTGGAACTTGCGAGAGTGCTAAAGCGTATGGAAGGAGTGTAGGGCCGAACGGCGTTCGGCTTTACGAAGGGTCCTACCGGGACCGGAAGCGAATCATGACGCACCTGGAAGTCGAAAATCTCGTGAGCGATTACCTGGAAGGGCTGCTGGAGCCCCCCCGGCGGGTGGAGTTGGAGGCCCACTTCGCTGCGTGCCCTGCCTGCCGCGAGTTGCTGGGGGATGTCCGTCAAGCTCTGGAGCTCTGCCGGGCGGCCGAAGACGCAGAGCCCAAGCCGTGGCTTGTTTCCAGGATCATGCAAGCGACGGTGGGGACGCGAAAACCCACGTGGCGTGAACGGGTCGTTCAACTACTTCCGCCCGGTATTCCAGGCCCGCGTGGCCTATCCCGTTGCCATGACCTTTTTCACGTTTTCCATTATCGTCAACGCCGCTGGGCTAAACCTGAGACATTTGCAAATGGAGGATCTCAATCCCCGCACCTGGATTGACCGGGCTGACCGCCAAGGGCACCTGATTGTCGGGCACGTGGAAAAGTTCTATTACGACTTGCGCGTGGTGGTGGAGATCGAGTCACGCATCCGGCAACTGGGCCTCGAACCACAGAATCAGGAGCAGGAAACTCCCAAGCCGGAGGCACCGGCGGGAGGTTCTTCGCAGGATGCGCCCTCCGACCAGGTTTTGGCCTCAAATCGCACTTGGGTTGTGGGAAGTATCCCGAGCGATCAGGGATTGGGAGCGGCCGGGGATCATTCCGGCAAGAGCAGTACAGCAAGGAGTCTAATGCGATGAATTGCGCGAATCACCCTCTCAACGACGCTGTGTCCTACTGTGGACAATGCGGCCGCGCACTTTGTGCCGAATGCAAACGGGAAGTCAGCGGCATGGTGTACTGCGAAAACTGCATCGCCGCCCGCCTGCACAGTCCGCTTCCTCCCTGGGGTGGAGTAGGAGGCGGCCCCAGCCCCGGGGTTGCCCTGGCTTTGGGATTTGTCCCCGGCGTGGGAGCCATCTACAACGGCCAGTTCACCAAGGCCGTTGCGCAGGTACTGATCTTTGGCTGCCTCATCGCCATGCAGGACCGCGTTCACGGCGGCCTGGACGCCTTGTTTGGGCTGTCTGCTTTTGCCTTCTACTTTTACATGGTCATTGATTCCTACAACACGGCCAAGGCGAAGAGCCTGGGCAAGCCGATTCCGGACATCTTTGGCTTGAGCGAGATTAGGGTGAACGCTCCCATCGGAGCGGCGCTGTTGATCGGACTCGGCGCTCTGCTCCTTTTGGACAACCTTGGCGTGCACTGGATCAGTCAGTTGGGTAAGTTCTGGCCGGTTCTGCTGATTGTGGGGGGAATTCTTTTATTGCAGCGCCGCCTGGGCGGTGGATCAGTTTCGCCCTCTCCCCCGGCGCCTCCGGCTCACCCGGCACTGCCGCCGCTTGAGAAACCCTCAGAAGGACCTAGTAACATCCCCGGGCCCAAGGGCCTGTAACTGGCACGGGACAGGAAGGAGAGCAAGATGGGACTTATCGGCGTCATTGTGGGACTCATCGGCGCGGTGGTGAGAGCGGCAGCCGGCGTGATCGGAGGTCTGTTAGGAGCCGCATTCGGTTTGTTAGGAGCATTGCTCGGCTTGCTACCTGTCGTATTTCCGATCGTACTCATTTCCGTAGGGATCGTGTGGCTGCTGAAAAGTTCAAACGCGAACCATGGCGCCGTGGAAGAGATTGATTCTCGCAATGTCGCTCCGCCCATCCCGCGCCGTTCTCGCTGAGGTTGATGCAACCGCGTTCAATGAGTTCGAAACACGTGGAGGATTTCCATGTACCTTAGTTCACATATCGTTCCGCTGGGAGCTTTTGCGATGGTCGTGTTGATCGTCGCCATCGTTTCCATGAGTAAGACGCGCGAGAAAGAATTGGAAGCGCACCGGCAGCTCCGCACCGAGGAAATGGAACACGAACGAAAGCTGAAAGAGTTGGAGATTGAAAAGGCCAGGATCGAGCTGGAAAAGGCGCGCGCCACGCAAAAAAGTTGAATCTCTCTGCCTGGGCTGTTCCGGCTGAGAAGACGGAGGAGGATGACGAAGATGGACCTGCTGAACAACCCACTGATGGTCCCCATTTTGGGAATAGTTTTTGGCTCGGCGATGATTGTGGGCATTGTGGCCATTGCCCATTGGCACAAGGTCCGCGAGAAGGAACTTCAATACCACCAGGATCTGCGGATCCGCGAGATGGAACACCAACGCAAGATGAAGGAGCTCGAAATCGAACTGGAGAAAGCGAAGGCGCGCGATTCTTCCGGCCATGCCGCCTGACCGATCGACGTGAAGTATCGGGAAACCTCAGCATGCGAGGAGTTTGGAGATGGGACATTTCTTTCAACCGACAACACTGATGCCACTTAGTGTAGTGGTGATCGCTCTCGGGGCGATCATTTCAGTCACTGTCCGCAAAATGCGGGAAAAGGAATTGCAGTTTCACCAAGACCTGCGGATCAGGGAAATGGAGCACGAGCGCAAGATGAAAGAGCTTGAGGTCGAACTGGCAAGGGCAAGACAAAATGTTGCTTAGCGCTCGCGGAGGCAATCCGGCGCCGAATGAGGAGTGAACGATGCACGATCTGATGACTTTCCTGAATGGGAACGGCCTCTGGGTGATGATCATTGCGGTGGTGGGCATCGGCAGTTGGTTCAAACTCCGCGAGAAAGAGTTGCATAGCCATGAGGAATTGCGCGCTAAGGAGATGGCCCACCTGCAAAAGATGAAGGAGCTTGAAATCGAGCTGGAAAAAGCCAAGGCGCGAGCATCCTCCGGCCAACCTGCGTCGTAACGGGTCCGCAATAGTGGTGCGGCGAGGAGTTCAACGATGTCACCCTTTCTCATCCCGCTGGTCGTCTTCGCCATCGTCGTGCTGATCGTGGCCATCACCCAGGTCGCCGGGATTCGTGATGTGGAAGTGGAAGTTCACCACGTGCTCCACGCAAAGGAATTGGAGCACCAGCGCAAAATGCGGGAACTCGATTTGGAACTCGAGCGTATCAAGCAACAGAACTGAGGTCGAAACCCATGGGCGCACCACCTCCAACACCGGCACGATATCGACGAGGGCTGATGTTCCCCGTCGTCCTGATGGTGGTGGGAGCGATGTTTATGCTCGACCATCTCGTGCCCGGCTGGGGAGTACGAAAGACCTGGCCGGTGCTCCTGATTGTAATTGGCGTCTTCAAGTTGCTCGATATCGCCCAGCCACCGCGGCCTCCCGAGGGCCCGCGGGTCTGAGAGAAAAGCAGGCAGTAGGCGGAAGGGTGGCTCGCAAGCAGGTGGCGGGATGAGGAAGGCAAATGGTAACACGCAAGAGTCAAAGCCACCGCCAATGAAACTTTTGCATTTTGAATTTTGCACTTTGCCTTTTGACTTTTCCTTGCGGCGTTGAGCCAGGGGACAAACATGAGCGTTTACACATATCGTCGGGGATCAATATTCTGGGCGCTGACTTTGATCGGCGTGGGTGTGATCTTTCTATGGCAGAACTTCGATCCTTCCATTCATCCCTGGCAATTGATCGCCAAGTTCTGGCCGGTGCTCATTATTTTCTGGGGAGCGTCGAAGTTGATTGATTACGTGCAGGCGCAGGCCCATCCGGATACCGCCCCACCTTCGCTTTTTTCCGGCAGTGAAGTGGTGATGCTGGTTCTTATTCTGATCCTGGGCACAATGGTGTCCCACGTGGTGCTGCACCCGTGGCAGCCCGTGGGATGGCACGTTGACGATGAGGATTTTTCCAATCTCTTCCTGCGCTCCTACAACTACACGCAATCTTTGTCGCAGTCGGTGCAGGGTACGCCGCACCTGGTGCTGGAAAATCCTCACGGGGATGTGGAACTTCGCGGTGCGGACCAGGCCGCCATCGACGTGATGGCCAAGGAGACCATTCGCGCCGAGGATGAGAATGCTGCCAAGAAACTCTCCGACAGCCTGAAGTTGGAGGTGGTGCCGGAAGCGGGACACTACGTGGTGCGTTCCAACCGAAATTCACTGCCGGATGAGGGGCGCCGGATCACCCTGGACTTGAGCCTGCGCGTTCCTTACTCCACCAGCAGTGAGATCGACGTGGGCCGCGGCGAGATTAACCTCGACGGCTTGAATGGCGACCAGTCACTGACCACGCAAAAGGGCGACGTGCGCGTCAGCAATATCAAGGGCCTGGTGAAGATCCGCAAAAACGGTGGATCGACGGAAGTGCGCGGTGTGAAGGGAAGCGTGGACCTTGACGGCCGCGGCGACGATGTAGAGACCGCGGACGTTTCCGACACCGTCACGGTGCACGGCGAATTCACCGGGGCCCTGCAGTTTAGTGACATTGGCCAGACGCTGCGCTTCGAATCTCGGCGCACCGACATGACCGCGCAAAAGCTCTCCGGGCACCTCTACATGGAAGTGGGCTCGATGGAAGTCAACGGCGTTGACGGCCCGTTCGAAATTACCACTGCCCAGAAAGATATCACCGTGGATGAGTTCAAACACAGCGTGCGCGTCACCGATACCAACAGCCAAATCACGCTGCAAACGTCCACCCCGCCCACTCACGATATCCAGGTGGAATCGAAGAACGGCGCGGTGGAGCTCACCTTGCCTCCCAATTCGAATTTCCAAATTGAAGCCTCGTCGCGTCACGGGGAAGTGGAGTGTGAATTTACCGGCCCCAGCCTGAAACTGGTGAAAGAAGGCGGCATGCCGACCATCACCGGAAGTTACGGTACCGGCGGACCCATGATCCGCATTAACACGGACTACGGCGCCATTCGAATTCTGCGTGCCACTCCCGGCACCCCTGCCACGCCCGCTACCCCCAAAGCGCCCGCGCCGCCGGCGGCCCCCGGCAAGGCCCAGACCACCAGAAACCGCTCCCACGACCGGCGTCGATACACGGCGGCTTGATGCCGAGCGGCAATGTCCGCGCGGCGCAGCTCGGCCTGAAGGTGGCAACCCGAGACTGTGGGGTGAGCAGCGCTCCATAGGCGCTTAAATAAGTGCTCCGGTTGGCACAGAGCCCGCACTGCGGGCGCTATCCTGTAGCCCATGGCAAGCCAGCCATGGGATTCGGCTTCCCAACAAAACTACCCAGCCCCGGAGGGGCCGCATCGGGGGGCAGTCCATTCCCCAAGTCGCGTCGCGGGCAGCCGGATGCCGCCCCCACGGGGCTTGCCGCACTGACCTGCCTTTGTCCCATGGCTTGCGCGGTGGGCTACAGGATTTCGGCCCTCCGGGCCTGTTGGGGGCGGCACCGAGTGGCATCGCGGGCCGAGGGGCCAGTCGGCGAGAAGCCGAACGGCTGTCGGTGGACCGCCACCTCAAATTGAGACAGGTCGAACTCCGGAGACGCAAACACCGAAGTCGTCAAAGCGGACTCTATGTCAATTGAATCTCCGGCCAGAAGGGTAGACAATGCATCTTGCCGGGCCGGCCTCGGTCGGGGGTGATGAGAGCAGCGTAACCTTTCAGTTGCCCATTGCCGATGGTCAATTCGAGGAAGGAAGCGGGGACCGCCCGGAAAAGCCTGGTGGAGGTTGAAGTTTTCAAGTCCCAAACTGCAACGTATCTTCTACCTCCCTGGCGCCAACGAGTTTTGCCAATCGTCAGTGCTCTTAACTGGGGAAACTGGAGGTCGATCTCCGATGCGAACAACCCGTGATGGTCGCCGAGTGTTCCGAGTCGTTATATTGTCACTTCTGGTTCTCCTGCTTCCTTCTGTCGCGTCGGCACAGGCGCGAGCCAGGAAGGCCTCGCGGCTTGCCCAGCCGGCCACGTCGAACACCTCCATCCAGCCACAGCTCCTGAATGCCGACACCCAGCCCACCTTGCGGTTCCCCGTGGCGCGGGCGTCCAATACGATCTCATACGGCTGGCTTGATATCTCCCGGCAGGGGGTTCGGTACACCGTTGTCCAGCCCGCGCAAAAAGCGGCGGACGGATTTAACGCCTCGCCGGCCGAGATCCATGACCTCAAGCTGGAGGATCGCAACAACACCGTTACTTTTCGGAATGGGAGCAAAAGGGAAACGGTTTTTTACGTGCCCCAGGGGAACTGGGGGACCGCGCACGGCGGCCGCGCATTTTTTGGTTTGACCGCCGAGGGAGCGTCGGGAACGCAGTCAATCTACAAAACGTTATTGGACTTCGACGCGATGCTGGCGCTGGTGAAGTCAACGAGCGCGCCTGCCGCGGCCATGGTTGCGACGCCGGTGGTCCAGCCTCCTCCGCCCGCTCCGGCAGCGCCCCCATCTCCTCCCGCGATCATTGTTGCGTCTCCGACGGGAGCAAGCGCCAATCAAACGGTGGAGCTTCAGGAATCCCCTCTAGTCATCCGCGGCGTGGCCATGGATAGCAGCGGCATCCCCGTAGTCGCCATCAATGGCTCCCCCGCCAGCATGCGGCCCCAAACGACGCAAGCGGCGGAATTCTGGTCAGACCCGCTGCCGCTTCATCCCGGGGACAATCCATTCCAAATCTCTGCTGTCAATGCCGCGCACGTGGAAACCAAGCTTGCCTTTACCATTCACTACACCCCCAAAGCCGCGCCAGCCAACCCGAAAGCCTTGGCCAAAGCGGAGGTCATCTCCCTGTTGCAAGGCGCCGTGCCTGCCGCTCGTGTCGCGGGGATCGTCAAGGAACGCGGTATTAAGTTCACGCCGACACCCGATGATTTGAAAGAGATCCGGGACGCCGGTGGCGACGACGACCTGATCCAAGCCATCCAACAAGCGGCACCGCCCGTCCACTGAGAGCGCACGAGGAACGTCGGGGTCGTCGGAGCTTCCCCAGCCGGAGCAACGCCGCTTCTATACACGCCGACATTGATGTTTGCGCATTAGGTTGTAGCCGCGGCCCCCGACCGCCGGCGTCGAACCCGAGATCGACGCTACAAGTTAAGTCGCACAACCTAGTACTAAAGTGCGGTGGATTTATGCCGCGAGCAGGATTAGAATGCGCGGTCAGAATGCCCAATTGTCAGGGATGCATGGGCGCATGCTCCCAAGGCAGTATCAGGCTGGAGGGTAGCTTGTGATGAGTACTGATTCTAAGACCTGCCGGCGTGCGGCGCTGGCATTGTTTCTATTATTTAGTGTAACTTCGCTGGGCTTGGCCGCCAAGAAATCAAAGAAGGGCGGGGACTTTGACCTGAGCGGGATCATCCGTCCCGAGTTGGTGAATGCCCAAACTGATCCCACCCTGCGCTTTCCCGTTATGAGTCTGGCCGGCGCGGTCACCTACGGTTGGCTGGACATCAGCAGCAGCACGGTGAGCTACACCGAGGTGCAGCCGGCCCGCAAGAGCAGCCGCACCTTCGCGGTGTCAAGGGCGGCGATGGGCAATTTGCGGTTTAGCGGCACCTTCCTCTCGTTCAAAAGTCCCAAGAAGTACCAATCCATGTTTTACGTTCCCCCCAATGAATGGGGAAAGGTTCACATGGCTTTTGGCGGCTTGAACAAGGAGTCCAATCGCGAGAGCTTGGGCACGTCATCGATATACAAAACTCTCATGAATTTCGATGGTGTGCTGGCGCTGGTGAAGCCGGCTCCGCCACCGCCCGCCACCGTCATTGCCCAACCCGTGGCGCCGCCTCCGCCCAAACCGGTCGCACCGGCCTCGCCGCCGGCGATCGTGTTGTCATCCCCGCCCGGCGCCGAGCAAGGCCAGAACGTTGAAGTGAATGAGCCGAATGTGGTTATTCGCGGCGTCGCCATGGACAGCACGGGAATCCCCGTGGTCAGCATTAACGGATCGCCCGTGAATATGCGTCCGCAGACCACCCAGGCGGCGGAATTCTGGTCGGACCCGCTGAGCTTAAAGGTGGGAACCAACCCCATTCGGATTGTCGCTTCGAACTCTGCGCATATCCAAGAGACTCTGGACCTGACGGTTAGTTATAAGCCCAAGGCCGCTCCAGTGAATCCCCGCGCCCTGGACCTCACGGAAATCGTGGGTCTGCTCCAAGGTGGGGTTCCACCCGAAAGGATTGCCGGACTCATCAAGGAAAGGGGTGTGAAGTTTTCGCCCACCGCCGACGATGTGACTGCAATTCGCAACGCCGGTGGAACTGACGATTTGATCCAGGCAATCCAACAAGCTGCTCCGCACCCTTAGCAGTTTGGCCTCCGGAGCCTCGACTTGAGGGCGACTACGGACTGACAATTGCCTTCTGCCCACCGGTGGTGCTAAACATCCGAGAGACGCATGGTCCGTCGCAAGATCGACCGACCAGAGGACTGAGAACATGGTCCGGGGAACACCTTCCAAGCCCGTGTACCTCGTCGCGATGCTCGCGATGGCGGTTGGCTTTGCCTCGCGTAACCCAGCGCGCGCCATGGATCCCCAGGACTGGGCGGACGACTGGCGCAGACGGAGTCCCCCGCCGTTCCCTCCGGGGGCGTTCCGGCCGACGCGCAACTGGTAAACGCCAATACATTTCCAACCATACGCATTCCGGTCTCGCATTCCACGTTGAATTGGACTCTCATCAAGCCACGGATCAGGGCTTCCTTCGGATGGCTGGAGATTGATCGCGACACGGTGAGGTACAACCTGGCCCGCCAGTCGCGGGTTACCAAGGAACCAGACCAGGGGTTTGAACTCAACCGTTCTGCGCTACTCGACCTCAAGATGGAATATGGCGCGGCCGAATTTCGCGCCGGCGGACTGCGCCATTTTTTCACCTATTCGCCCCAAAGCCACTGGGACGAGGTGGATGCAAGCACCGCTACTGCAAGGAACATTAATCAGGCAGATGGTGTTTACACACCTTATGTGGTGCGGGCTCTCCAGGGTTTTGACGGTGCTGTGGCGGACCTCAAACTGCGGCAGCAGGCGGCTGTACCTCCGCCTGCGGCCCTTCCGCCGCAACCGCAGCCGCCGCCCGCGCCCAAGCCTGTCGCTGCGCCCACGCCACCTGTCCTCGTGGTCACGGAGCCCGGCGGAGCAAGCGAGAACCAGACGATCGAAGTCAACGAGCCCACACTCACGGTTCGCGGCGTGGCGATGGACGATGCGGGTCTGCCGACCATAACTATCAACGACACATCGGCGGCGCTACGGCCCAAGAACGACAAGGCCGCAGAATTCTGGTCCGATCCGATCAGCCTTAAGCCCGGCGCCAACCCGATTGAGATCGTGGCCACGAGCCCCGCCAAGGCAACAGCGCATTTTCAGTTCGTCGCCCAGTACACGCCCAAAGCCGCGCCGGTGAACCCGCGGGCATTGGACAAAGAAGAGATCATTTCCCTTCTCAAGGGTGGCGTACCCGACTCGCACGTAAGTGAACTGGTCAAAGCCCGCGGGATCAAATTCATTCCCACCGCTTCAGATCTTGATGACGTTCGCGCGGCAGGCGGCGGCGATGACTTGCTCCAAGCAATTAAGCAGGCTGCTCCGCACCCGTAGCGGTCCTGGCCGATGACAGGAGGGCGGGACGCTGCTCGCACCACGGGCATCCGAAGGTGTGAAAGAACCCTGCTAAGTGCGAAAACATGTTTTCGCAAAGGCGCCAAGTCGCCAAGGTCGCAAAGAAAAACAGGAGACTTGCACTTGGTGGCCTTCGCGACTTCGCGCCTTTGCGAGAGATTGTTTTGATTTTTTCACAGGTTCTCCTGCACGCGCCCCAGCATGGCCAGGATGGCCATGGTACGTCGGGCAGGAAGCCCGCGCGCCGAGCGATTTGACAGCCTCCGCCAGCGGGTTAAAATGACATTTGCAACCGCACACCACCATGCCAGCCCTGCGTCTGTCGGTCGTACAGTATCTCAACACGGTTCCGCTGATCTGGGGCATGCTCCACGGAGAGCAGCGCGGCAAGTTTGATTTACAGTTGACCGTTCCCAGCGGTTGTGCCGACGCCGTCGCCCGCGGCCAGGCGGATCTGGGCATCGTTCCTTCGATTGAATACCAGCGGATCAAGGACGCGGTCATCCTGCCAGGCATGTCCATCGCCTCCAAACAGCAAGTGAAGAGCGTGCTGTTACTCAGCAATATACCGCTGGAGCTGGTGCAGTCCGTGGCGCTGGATGAATCGTCGCGCACCTCGGCGGCGTTGGTGCGTATCCTTTTGCAAAAGTTCTACGCGCGCGCTGTGACCTTCTCCCCCGCGGCGCCACAAGCCGAGGAAATGCTTCGCCACGCGGACGCCGCATTGCTGATCGGTGACCCGGCGCTGGCTTACACCGGCTCGGCGCGCGTCTATGATCTGGCCCGGGAGTGGCGAAGGGTTACCGGCCTGCCCTTCGTTTTCGCCGTTTGGATGGGCCATGCGCGCGCTGATCTCTCCCGGTACCACGCGGATTTTGCCGCCTCGCTGGCTTTCGGCCTCGACCACATTGACGACATCGCCGCTGAATATGCGCTCAAACTTGGCATGACGCCCGAGGCCGTCAAGGTTTACTTGACCGAAAATATCGATTATTCTTTGGATGAGGAGAATCTCCAGGGACTGAAGCTCTTTTACAAGCTTGCGCATGAGGTGGGAGTCGTTTCCGCCGAGAAAGAGTTGTTGTTCGCGTGAGCTGCTGGGGATCACCCGTCGCTGGTTGGCGGGCTCCTCGACTTCGGACCTCGGACTTCGGACTGGTATTGTGAGTTTAACCAAAGCCCAAGCTCTCGACATGTTGCGTTCCGATGACCTGCTGGGTCTCGGCATGGAGGCGGACGCCGTTCGCAAGCGCCTGCATCCCGGCAACGTGGTCACTTACCAGATTGATCGCAACATCAATTACACCAACATCTGCACCGAATATTGCTCCTTCTGCGCTTTCTATCGCCCGGTAGGGTCGGCGGAAGGTTATATCCAGCCGCTCGATTCCATGTATCAGAAGATCGAGGAGACGATAGCGCTGGGCGGCACCGGTGTGCTGATGCAGGGCGGCCTGCACCCCGATCTGAAGATTGACTATTACCAAGATCTGCTTCGCAACATCAAGCAGCGATTTCCTCAGATTCATCTGCATTGCTTTTCCGCGCCGGAGGTTCTGAATATCGCGGAAGTCTCCGGACTGACGCTGCGCGAAACCATCGTGCGGCTCATGGACGCCGGTCTTGATTCCATTCCCGGCGGCGGGGCGGAGATTCTGGATGATGAGGTTCGCCGCCGCATCGCCCGCCTGAAGTGCACGACGGACGAATGGCTGCTGATGCACCGCACCGCGCACGAACTCGGCATGCGCACCACCGCCACCATGATGTTTGGCTGCGGGGAAACCCTTGAGCATCGCGTCAACCACTTCGAGCGCGTGCGCCAGTTGCAGGAAGAGACCGGCGGATTCACCGCGTTCATTCCCTGGTTCTTCCAGCGCGCGTACACGTCGCTGGGCAACTTCGTTAAGGAAGAAGTGACCGCCGTTGACTACCTCAAGACCCTGGCCGTGGCGCGCCTCTACATCGACAATATTGAGAACGTCCAAGCCTCGTGGCTGACGCCCGGCCACAAGATCTGCCAGATTGCCCTGCGCTTCGGCGGCAACGACGTGGGCTCCATCCTGATCGAGGAAAACGTCGTCCGCGCCGCCGGCGTGACCCGCACCTCCAACGAAGAGCAGCTCCGCCGCATGATTCAGGACGCCGGCTTCCGCCCCATCAAACGCGATACACTTTACCGCAACTACTTCTTGAATTGACATAGCGTGGCCATCCTGGCCATGGAAGTACCGGAGCCAGGAGCCAGAAATACGCGGAGTTGCCGGAATGCCCGTGCACCGTAACCCTTATCCCGAGTCCCGCGTTTGTGGCGTTCTTTTGTTTTCATGCACATTCCGGCTTGGAACGTCGTTTTTTTCGCTCCGACTCCCGGCCCCCTTCCTGGCACCTGACACCTGACACCGGGCACCTGACACCTCGTTCTTTTGTTTTCAACAACATCTCCGGTTGCACCTTCAATTCTTGAAAAGCACGAGTCGCGAGTCAGAGTCGGCATGCCTCTCGGGGTAAGCTTTTGACTCCGGACTTCGGACTGTCCCGTTTGTTTTCATGCACATTCCGGCTTGGAACGTCGTTTTTTGCCTTTGGGAATTCGGAATCCGTTCTTCGAACTCTTCCTGACGCCCGACACCTGGCACCTCGTTCTTTTGTTTTCAACAATATCTCCGGTTGCACCTGCATAATCTTGAAAGAACGAGCTGGGAGGCGGCTATCCTGACACCTCGTTCTTTTGTTTTCATGCACATTCCGGCTTGGAACGTCGTTTTTTGCCTTTGGGAATTCGGAATCCGGCCTTCGGACTCTGCCTGACGCCCGACACCCCGCACCTTGCACCTCGTTCTCTTGTTAAGGGTTGTGGCTTTTCATCCACACTTCGGTCAGGAGCGTACCCAATCTCCGTCGCGCCCCGCATCGGCCAGTCCGAACGCGCACCGCCTTGCACCTTCGCCCCCTGTCTCCTAGCCCCCAATCCCCAGTCCCTAGTCCCTAGCCCCTGAATTTCCTCGCCTACTCATGTAGCATAGAATTGGCCAATTGTCAAGTAAAATAATGCCGGACTGGGTAATTCTGACCGAACTTTTTTGCGGCCACAATGTCCGGGCAGGTCGATCCCTGAAACCCGAAGCCACTTGGCCAACTCCGGCAACTCCCGCCTCGGGAAGGCGCTCTTTTAGATACTTTCAGTTGGCGTCAGATCGGTGGGAAGGCGACAAACCGGCAAGGTGATCACAAGCAAGTAGCGCGAACCTCTCGGCGAACGACGAATTTGTAGCACGGTCATGCTTCCCAATGTCCGCGGCTTTTGGGTGGGGCGTCGCGGCGCGGCCGCGTCTCGAATCGCGCCCTGCCACGCCCGCGGAGGCGGCGTGAGAAAAAGCCGCGGACATTGGGAAGCATGACCGCGCTACTTGCTGCCCGGGTCGGCCGGCGACAAATCTGGTCGCCTACATACAAGGCAATGTATGCGCCAGCCGCGTCATCGTTCGGGCGGCTGGCTCTCATGGCCCTTGCGCGATTTGAGGATCTGTCCGCCTGAGCGGTACATGAATTTGTCAAGCTCTTTGAAGTTGAAACAACTGAGTTCATAGTAGTTGCGAAAGGCCCTCACTATTTCGACCAACTTCTTGTAGTAGTAGAGGTCTTCCTGGCGGAACTTTGCGAAGCCATCTTGCTTTCCGTAAGCGCTGAGGCAAGCTCGCACGTTTCCATCATAGATCGGATAAGCATCTGGGTTGTGCCAAATACAGAACTTACTGGCAAAGCTAACATAGTCCTTCAGGCCGGGACAATCACAGATGAGAAAAACGGCGTTGAGGCAACCTTGGTCGAGAAGCTGATCGAGATGGTTGTCGTTGGCAAGCTGGACAATGTGCTTGGCAACGACTTCAACATCAATGTCACGCACCATCGCACTGTAGAGTTTATTGAGTGCCACAACTTTCAGCAGGACGTGACGAATATCCGTGTTTCGGGGGAACTGCGCTCGAAGCTGAGCAAGTGCTCCTTCGGTTAACCGGTTCTCCTGTTCGAATGCATTGCCTTCTGCTTTTACGAGTTCGACAGTTGGGCGGGGCAGCACGAACAGTAGCATAACACCGCTGACCGCGGGATTATCCACGAAAACAATGGACCTATCGAAGAAGCCCAAACGGAGGAACGTCTGATTACAACAATTTTGCTTTAGATAATGTGATGGTAACGGCATACGCCGTCCATATTGAAAAGGTGCGGTCGCTGCTGGGATATCGGCCATGAGAAAGGCCCCCGCTCAGAACTAAACTGGTTTTTGCTGCAGTCAATCGGTATGCCCCGCTTCAAACCCGATGCGGTGGCGTTTCCTTTTAGGTGGGATCATTAGCTGGCGGATAGCATCAAACACGATTTTGAACTGAGCATCATATTTCCGTTCCAACGCCCGAAGTTTGCGTGCGAGGCCAGTGTTTGAACTGAGCAACTGACGCAAGTGGACAAAAGCCCGCATAATCTCAATGTTGACCTGCACCGCTTTCGGGCTTCTTAGCACACTGGAAAGCATCGCCACGCCCAGCTCGGTGAAGACGTATGGGGGATAGCGCCGACCTCCCCTTTTGTTTGAGGTCACAAATTGTGACCTCAAACCTGCGGCACCCGCGTGGGGTCTCAGTCGGTCAACCTCATCTGGCGCGAGCCGGAACATAAAGTCCTCCGGAAATCGCTCGAGATTTCGCCTGACAGCTTGATTCAAAACTTTTGTGCTGACTCCGTAAAGGCGCGCCAAGCTGGCATCCAAAATCACCTTCTCACCCCGGATCAGTAATATCACCCGTTCAATGCGGCTGATTGGTATGATGGCTTGCTCGCTGGGCATGTTCCCTCCGGACTGCCGCTGCATCTTAGCAGGCACCGGAGTTCTTGGCTAGCATTCCGACTCTGGGTTGGCGGACGGGGAGGCTCGGCGTGGACGGGGCGATGTCGTTCGGGTGACGCCACTCGGTTGCGCTCTATGCGATGTGGCGCTGGGCAAGCGTCTCACGATGCCGAACGACTCCTTGAACACCTTGACTTTGGCAAGCCTCTGGCCAAGCTCGGTTCCACTGATCGCGAGAGGCTCTTAGCGGAAGGCATTAAGCTCCTTCGGGAAAAAGCTTTGCAGTGGCTTAGGCGCCAAAACCTGAGCATTAGATGTGACAGACAGGATTCTCCATCCTATTGGGTACACTCCATTTTGAGAGAATCGGAAGGGAAGTCCGGAGGCAGGGTGGAGCAACATCTGGTCGGTGCCAAGCTCCAGAAGAGGCATCCGGGGAGGACGATTCCGAACCATCCAGGCCACGCGGGTGATGCACAGACTGGCCGGCACGGCGATTTCGATGTCGGATCCAATTCCTATCATGTGACTGCCAATCCAGGTCGAAGTGTAATTCAGAAGTGCAAGGAGAACGTTGAAGGTAATCGTCACGCGGTCTTGGTAGTCCCAAAGGACAAGGAAGGGCACGCGAGAGCAATCGCCGAAGATGAGGGCATCGCGCGCCGAATCACAATCCTTGCCCTTGAGGATTTTATTGCTGAGAACGTAATTGAGATATCCACTGAAAATCAGACTGACTTCTTTGCCACCCTAAAGGAAATCATCGAGGAGTATAACCGCCGCATCGAGGAGGCCGAAACAGACATGGCCTTGAAGATTGATCTGCGATAAATGATCACCAACCAAGCAAGGCAGCGACCGCGAATCACGGCCTCGCGACGTACTGCCAACCCAAGGCAATCCGTAACAATCCAATCGGCCACATTTCGACCTAACAATACGAGTGACCGCAGGTTTAAACACCCTTCGGTTCCTCAACCTCAGGGTTCGTTCAAGTCACCATCTCGTCAAGTGAGCGCCACTTGGCCGTATAACGCCCTCACCGCCGATCTGGCCAGAGGCTCCAGACCGGGCACCGGGGACATCGGTTTGGGTGGCGATGACCCGTCGCTCAAAGCCGTCTTCGGGCGACGGGTGATCGCTACCCACCCGCCACACGTCTCCTCGGCACACCCTTTACCGCAGCTACTTCTTGAACTAAGATCGCTCGCGCCATGTTGCGAACTGATCCGCACGTCAAGACTACTTTTGTTCTGTTTGCCTTGATTCAGTTGATATCGTTCTCGGGTTTTGCCGCTGGAGCCCATTCCGCGCCCGCGATCATTCCTAAGCCCGCGCATACGGAGGTGAAGGGCGGCACGTTCCGCTTTGATTCGCACACCCAGATTTTCGTGTTAACCGATGATCCGGGCGCACGCTGGGTAGGCGAGTATCTTTCCGAATTGCTCACGCGGGCGCTGGGCAGCCCCGTGCCTGCCCACACCTTTCCGAGCGCCGTCGGGGATCGCGACGCCGTCTTCCTATCACTGCAAGCGCGGGACAAGCTGGGTCCCGAGGGCTACAGGCTGACCGTAACCACTCACAAGATCCGCATTGAGGCCGCAAAGCCCGCAGGGCTGTTCTACGGCGTCCAGACGCTGCGCCAGATGTTGCCCCCGGAGGATGAGTCTAACGCCGCCGTAGAGAAGCCCCGCGAAATTGCCAGCGTGAAGATTCAGGACAAGCCGCGATATGCGTGGCGAGGTTTGATGTTGGATTGCAGCCGCACATTTCTTTCCATTGCCTATTTGCGCAGCACCATCGATCGCATGGCGCTCTATAAGCTGAACGTGCTTCACCTGCACTTGACCGACGATCAGGGCTGGCGGCTGGAGATCAAGAAATACCCGGAACTGACGACGGTGGGCGCTCACTTCGCGGCCGCCTACGGAGTGGACGGGGGCTTCTATACGCAGCGGGAAATGCGGGACCTGATTGCGTACGCCGGGGAACGCCACATCACGATTGTTCCTGAAATCGAAATGCCGGGGCACTCCGGGGAAGTGCTGGCCGCGTATCCCGAACTGGCTTGCGACCTGGCCGAGCCACGCCAATTTGAGGTGCATCCTTTTTGGGACGGGGCCCGCGGGTTCAGTCAACCGCTGTGTGTGGGCAATGACAAACTCTACGCCATGTACCAGGACATCCTTGAGGAAGTCATGGATCTTTTTCCGTCAACGTTCATTCACGTGGGCGGGGACGAGGTCCCCAAGACCGCCTGGAAGCACTGCCCCCGCTGCCAGGCTCGCATGAAGGCAGAGGGCTTAAAGGATGAGGAGGAGCTTCAAAGCTACTTCATGCGGCGGATGGAGAAAGTCGTGGAAGCCAAGGGGCGCCGGTTGGTCGGGTGGGATGAGATTCTGGAAGGCGGCCTTGCACCCGGCGCCACCGTGATGTCGTGGCGCGGGACCAAGGGCGGCGTGGCGGCTGCGCAAATGGGCCACGACGTGGTGATGACGCCCAATCCTTACACCTACTTTGATTACACCTATCAAACCACGCCCACCGAGAAGGTCTACTCATTCAACCCGGCGGCGACGGGATTCGGCCCCGAGATGGCCCGGCACATTCTCGGTGTGCAAGCGAGCATGTGGACGCACATCGCGGTTACGGAACGGGCCATCGATTACCAGCTTTATCCGCGCCTGCCGGCGCTGGCCGAGGTGGCGTGGACGCCGCAATCCAGCCGCGATTGGAACGACTTTAACGCCCGGCTCGATGGGCACTACCCTCGTCTGCGTTCGCTCGGCATAACGTTCTGCGACGCCGCGGCGCGCGGCAACAAGATTGGTTCATGGCACGCGGCTGACCTGAGCGGCGAAGCTCCGCGTCAGTTCACCTGGGAGGCCGCGCCGCACCTTCCCCATGCCGGCGAGGTTGAGGTTCAGTTGCGCCGGGATGAGGGCGTTGCGCAGACGTTTGTCCGGTCTGTCGAGCTTCTTGCCGACGGGAAGGTAATCAGCCAAATCGCCTTCCCCGGCCCACTCTCAAAGTCGAACCAAGTGAATATTGGCTGGCTCCACCTCGGCCAGCACCAGGCGGGTGCGCGATACGCTGTGCGCGTGACGCTGCAAGGTTCACGGGCGGGCGCCGTCTCCGGAAGCGTGTGGCTCATGGAAAGTCCGGCGGGACAATAACCGCTGTGATGAGACGCAAATCACTTGAAGGAAGGTTCCCATGGCCCTCACCCTGCGCTATCGTTCGTCGCGATCGGAAGTGTGACTTTGACCCATAGACAGTCGGGAGCACTGCGGATAAGAGCCGTGAATCCCGGCCTTCGAGGTGTCGGTTTCTGTTGGGTTCTGGCTCTGATCGCCGGCACGCCGATCACCACAGTGTGGGCTCAGGAGGGCGCGCGGCCGGATGCCACTTCCGGTAGCGCCACTGTTGCTGCCGCCAAGATGGGAGACCCCGCGGCCGCCCAAGACGCCTGGACGCCTGCCTCGTACATCAACTCGCGGCTGCCGCACTGGTTGCGTTTGAGCGGCCAATTCCGCAACCGGGATGAGGCGCCCACCGCCTATTCGCTAAAGCCGGGAAACAATGACGCGTATGCCTTGACGCGGACCGTCCTGAATCTCGATGCCGCACCGGCCAACTGGTTTCATGCTTTTGTGCAGGCTCGCGACGCAGAAGTGATGGGGGCAAATTCCAAAAACGTGACCGGGTCGATGAAGGATGTGTTCGACCTCGAGCAGGCGTACATTGAACTTCGCAGTCCCGACCATGGTTGGTTCAGTCTCCAGGTGGGCCGCCAGCAGCTTCGCTTCGGTGATGAGCGGCTCGTCGGCCGCAGCGACTGGTCCAACGCCTCGCGGTCATTCGACGCCATCCGCCTTAGCCTTCAAAGCCAGACTTATGGCGTGCACTTTGACGTTTTTGCCTCCTCGGTCGTCAAGAACTACCCCACCAGCCTCGACAAGGTGCTTCCCGGGCAGAACTTTTATGGTACGAACGTGTCGTTTACCAAACTGGTGCCGAAGGCCACTATCGAGCCTTACTTCTACGTGAAAACGCTGCCGTCCGTGACCGGGGTTGACAAGCTGAAGGGCAACGAAAGGCTCTACACCTCCGGCTTTCGCACGAACGGGGCTTTGGGGGCGGCTTCGACTACAAGGTGCGATACTCGTTCCAGTCAGGACACTTGGCTGACGATCCCATTCATGCCTGGGGCGGATACGGAGTGCTTGGCTATACGATTCTTCGAAAGGCGGCCTCCAGCCGCGCTTCTCGATTGAATATGCTTACGCGAGCGGAAACAAGTCCATTGGTGATCGCGTCATTGGCACCTTTGACCAACTCTATCCCACCTCGCACGGCCAACGCGGCATCACGGACCTGTTCGCGGAAGAGAATATCAAAGACTTGAAGCCGGCATTTGACTTCAAGCCATTCAGGAAAACCAAGATCTTTGCCATGGTCAATCGCTTATGGTTGGCCAGCAGATTCGACGGTTTGTACGATGCTCACAGCGAAGCGTTGATGGTCGAAGTTTCCTAGCGGAGGCGCTCGCAGTTCCAGCATCGGGACCGAGGGGGATCTTTACGGTACGTACGACATCAATCCGAGGCTTACAGCTTGGAGCAGGAATCGGCCATTTTTACGCCGGCGCATTTCTCAAGGAAAACTCCGCAGGCGGCAGTGCCACATATCCTTACGTCATGCTGGATTACCACTTCTGAGCTTACTTGGGCCGGCGGAGCAGGCGGCCAACGACCAGTAAAAGTGCACGTATCCGATTGAACTATCAGCCACTTGAAAATTTATTCTGAGAAAGCGAAAAAATTCTTGCAAAAGCCTTGACAGAATCCG
>CAVRBF010000032.1:0-50219 GCA_963719115.1 uncultured Acidobacteriota bacterium
TAATAGGTATATCGGAATTGGAAGGGAAAAACTGACAGCAGGCAGCACTGACTTGGCAAATCTCAATTGTGCATCGCGAAGTATCGAAAGCGAGACGCAACGGAGCGACGTCGGCCCTTCGTTCACACAAAATTGTGGAATAAGGGCGCACCTCACGGCTAACTTTGAAGATGAAGCAGCCGGGCGCCCAGCCCCGGCAAGGAGATGGTGTCCCCTTCTCGCGCGAGCCTGCCCGCATTTAAAGTGACCATATTACCCTCATCAACCAGTTTCGCGGAGACGAGTGAAGCCATGGGATGCTTCAGTGCCTGCGGATCAATCGCACAGTTGACCTTCCGGGATTCCGATTGCAGATTGGCGAGCAGGACGTACGCTTCACGCGGGCGGCTATAGACGGCGGAAAGAACATCGCTCTGGTCGAGCTTGACGGCGCGATTCCGCCAGTCCTGAAAATGAAACCGCTCAATATCTCCGAGGACTCCGAGGATCTTGAAAAGGCTCGCGGCTTCATCGCTTGCCGGCCACGGGGCTGTTCCCGTCATCAAGGCGGTCAAGTGGAAGAGTCTGTGTATTCGCTGTGGAGCTTTCTCATCAACGGTTCCGTACTCGATGTCAGCCCGCGATCGGGCGCCGGCCAGGTTCCACTCCGGCGGTAATTGGTCAGGCTTGGGCATTCCATCAATCAGTTTTCCGGAGCCCCACTCCATGCCGCAGACGTAGTCCGCAAAGTTCTCTGCGGCGAGCATGGCGACGCCGGTGTTGTGCAGAGTGACGAGGCCGCTCGGGCCAACCCGCTCACGCGTCCATTCGACCATTTCCAGGAATTCATCGACGTCCCAGTGGCTCGTGCCCGAATAGGCGTAGGTCGCCAGCCCCTTGCTACCGGGTACACCGTTCGACTTCTTCCCCATGTGCAGAGGATTGTCGCAATACAACGCCAAATTCCAATCGTAGTAAACCCCATCCCAGGGATGGTGCTTCAGGACTGTGTCAACGTATGACTTGAAGAAATCCTTCCAACCGGACTTGAAACACATTTGCGCGCCAAAGTAGTACGCGGGCGCCAGATTGCCCTGGTCGTCCGGCTTTCTGCCCCATTCTTCTCCATGCTGCTTGAAGGCTTCCGTGCTCTGGTGCAGTTCGTGGTTGGAAAAATAGGGCATCACTTTGATTCCGTTCTGATGACAAGTGTCGATCACGTGTTCCATTTTCTTCATCTGCTCGGGGGAATAGGGCGGGAAGGTTCCGTCGCGCCAGAACAGTTCGTCCTCATGCACATCCCCATCGTTGTGCAGGGTCATGGTGATGACGCCGGATTCCCGGTTGCGGCGAATCTCATCGTCGGAGACCCACTGTCCCCGGTTCGGACCAAACGATCTTTCGAGCCAACGCGGATGGGCGTGGTCATCCAGGACTGTAAGCCCCAGGTAGTAATCGAACGCGTAAGTGCCGGCCAGCGGCAGGTAGCCGCCCCGATCCAGGTCCGGGTGGGTGGGGAGCGCCAATGGACTGACCTGCAGGCGAATTCCCTTGGGGGCGGTGCTTGCGTCCAGAGTCACCGAACCCGTTCCCGGAGTGCCGGTAAGCTGGTAATACCACTGCTCGAGGTCGTCAGCGAGAAACCATTCCACGCCCTCGATCCCGGGGTTAATGAACATCATGTGACACGGGATATATCGGGTGGAGAAGCGCGCATCCAGATAGGACCCCGGCCGCAATTCGCCCCACTGAAGCGTGTCGGAGCTGAACGGATTCATGGGCGCGTTATCGAAGGCACCGGGCCGGTGCCCGTAGCAAGCGAAGTTGGGATGGAGAAGAGTCGATATGACCGTTAGGGCGGCGGTGTTCACCGGTTCCTTCGGGAAAATGAACTCCTTGTGGATTTTGATGTATCCCCAGCGATAGGTGTAAATGGTTCGGGTTCGCACGGCCACGTCGCTGCCGTCGGGCCGCCGCAACGTGGCCTCGACGGTCACGGTCGGAAATTTCCCGGCCTTGGTTATTTCCAGCGTGGGAGCGGAATCATGCACGTCGCTGTACGTGGCCGATGGCCGCCGCGAATGCGTTTCACGCGTATGTTGCGGATTCCTGATGGCGGCCAGCTCCAGGGAACTGGCGAAAGGGTTGAGCAGCAGGTTGGGAGCGCACCCGTGTACGTAGCTAATCCGGGAAATAGTGCCACCCTTGGCCAGATCATGATGAACGGAGTAGTAGGGAGTGGAAAGGACCCATTGCCGGTTTTGCTCGTCCTTTCGAACCGTGTATTCCTGCGGCCAAGTTGCTTTGGTGCCGGGCTCTGACGGCGCCGAAGTCTGCCGTGAAATGTCGTCCTGCGCCGCGCGCGCCGCGAACTCGCCGCTACCAGTCCCGCCCAGCGCGGCAAGCCCCGCACCCGCCCTGGTTGTGACCTTCAGAAAATCCCGCCGATTAACTTCCCATTGCTTTGACATGGCTCGCCCTCGAATAGCAGTCTCCTGCGTGACGCTCGACCTGATCCGAGGACAACGCCGTATTGAATTCGGCCGACGATCTGTGTCGAGCACCGACTGCAGGCGGCTGCGAGTATAGTCCTTCTCGCTGAAATCGCGGAGATTCTAGCGCCAGTCGGGCTGATTGCGACAACCATCGGAGGAGTTACCGTGCGCCCGGGACGCATATCCGGTCGTCGCGGGAATCCGGTCACAGCCAGACGTGACGATTGGAGTAAAAGGTGGCCGGCTTGTCGGGATACTTGGCGCGGAAGGCCCGGAACTGGCGGAGAATGACATCGTGGCGGCGCTGGGAAGTTCGAATGGGCGTGTGAGCCATTTTGATCAGGGCGCGTTCCACTTCTTTGACGTTTTTCGGGGAGAGCCGCCAATCGCCCTTGACCAGCGTCCGCAAGTCGGCGACGCCGAAGCCCACGATGCGTCCGGAGCCGTCAATGTACGGGTCCACGTAACTCATCACCAGGTGGCGGATGGTGCGGAAAACCGGCTTGCGTCCGTGCAGTCCGGCATCCCGCGAGCGCGCGATGGTGCCCCAACGCCCGTTCTTCTTGAAGAGAAAAAGCACGTGGTCCAGTTGATCCTGAGATTCCAGGTCCAGCAGCAGCGGGGGGTAGCCATGCTGCTCCATGATCGTCGCGGCGCTGAGTGCGCCCTCCAGGCAGTGGGCGCTTCCATGGCGCACCACGCCGCGAAACGTCCGCAGCGTCTCTCCATGCTTCTCCCAGTTATACGGAAGCTTGCGAAGATACTCCTGTACCTGTTTGGGAGTCCGGCAGCGATGAATAATCGCCCACTCCTCGGGGAGAAACGCCTCCCGGCCGGGAGCTTGCGACGGCGGAAAGTTGTGGGCTACGGGCAGGCTCTTCGGAAGCGACGTTCTATCGGGTGATCCGGCGATCGGGTGATCGGGCGAATAGGCAGCAGTGCGCTTCGAACCCGCCTTTCGCTTACTCGATCTACCGATCATCTGATCTCCCGATTCGCTGACCTGATCATCCGATCGCCCGATCACTTCCCCCACCTATCAAACCAGAGTTGGAAGCAGAACAGCGTCCACAGGGTCTTGCGGTGGTCGGCCTTACCTGCCCAATGCTCGTTGAGCAGGCGCCGCACAAACGGGACATTGAACATCCCCTGGCGCCTCAGCTTTTCTGCTTCGAGGGTTTCGTCCACCAGCGGCCGCAGCTCGTTACGCATCCAACTGGCAATGGGGACGGAGAATCCGCGCTTCTGCCGATACACAATTTCCTTCGGCAGCCAGCGCTCCACGGCCTTCTTCAGGATGTATTTGGGCTGAAAGCCATGCACCTTCAGGCTGCCCGGCAATCCTTCCGCGTATTCAATCAGGCGGTGGTCCAGAAACGGCGTGCGCAATTCCAGCGAGCAGGCCATGCTGGCGCGGTCCACCTTTACCAATAGGTCGTCTTCCAGATACAGTCGAAAATCCAGATAAAGCATTTCCGAGATGGTTTCATCAAACCGGGCGCCCTCGAGCACGCGAGCAAGAGGTGCGAAGATTTCGCCCGAGGCTGGCCGCGGCCCTGCCCAATCTGGTGAGAAGAGCTGGTCGAGTTCCGAGGGATTGAACATGCCGAACCAGATGTGGTGGCGCTCCGCCGGAGTTTTCTCCGCATGACTCAGGAACCGCCGCAGGAACAGGCCCTTGGGAACCGCCGTGGAAGAAACGGGAAGAAAGCGCTGGAGGCGGCCAAAAATCTGCCGGCGCACCCAACCGGGGAGCTTCAGGTAATACTCCGCCAGACGTGCTCCCATGTATGTGGGGTAGCCGCCGAAGAGTTCATCGCTGCCCTCGCCGCTCAGCGCCACCTTGATGTGCTCGCGCGCAAAACGCGAGATCATGTAGGTGGGAATGACCGCCGGATCGGCGATGGGTTCATCGATGTACTCCACCAGCATCATCAACGCCTGGTACATCGTCTGCTTGTCGGCATTCAGAACGTGATGCTGGGTCTGGAAGAGCTTTGCCACCAGCGTCGAGTAGGGCTCCTCGTTGAACGTCTTTTCCGGAAAGTTCACCGAGAACGAATTGACGTTTCCCGGGCTCAGCTCACTCATGATGGCGACGATGGTGGAAGAATCCACGCCGCCGCTCAGGAAGACGCCCAGGGGAACGTCGCTCACCAGGCGTGACTCCGCGGCCTGCCGCAGGCGCACGGCAAGCTCCTCCACCAGGTCGCGTTCCTGGCGAGCGGTCACGGCGGGCAGACCGGGCGCGCGCAGATATTCCTGCGGCCGCCAGTAAGCGTCGATCTGCACGTTGCCGTTTTCCACCAGCATGCGATGCGCCGCCGGGAGCTTCTTGATTTCGGAATACACGCTGCGCGGGCTGGGGAAATATCCGTAGAAGAAATAGTGAGTGAGCGCCGTGGGATCGATTTCGCGGCTGATCCCGGGGTATTCAAGCAGGGCTTTGATCTCCGACCCGAAGACCAGCGTTTCGCCATTCCGCCAGTAGTAGAGCGGTTTTTCGCCCGCGCGGTCGCGCGCTAACAGCAAGCGCTTGGCGCGGCCGTCCCACAGGGCGATGGCGAACATGCCATTCAACTCACGCAGGCAGTCCGGGCCCTGCTCCTCGTACAGGTGGATAATGGTCTCGCCGTCGGAATGCGTTTGGAAATGGTGGCCGCGGTCCAGCAATCCCTCGCGCAACTCGCGGTAGTTGTAGATCTCGCCGTTGAACACCAGGCTGATGTCGCCCGCTTCGTTGAAGAGCGGCTGGTTGCCGGTTTCCAGGTCGATAATGCTCAGCCGCCGGATGGCCAGGGCGACGTGCGGCAGTTGAAATGTGCCGCCGCTGTCAGGCCCGCGATGAAATATGGATGCCGCCATCGCCTCGATTCGATCGGCGTGCGCCAGAGGTTGAAGCCGCAAATTGAAAAGTCCACAAATTCCGCACATAAGTGCCTTTGTTTTCTATTACATCTTAAGAAGCGCCGATTTTCCATCAAAATCGCTGCCCATGCGGAGAGACCCGGGCTATATTCCGGTTTTGGTGGTGCGAACCGACCACGAACTACTTGACTTTTCATAGAGATCTACAGAAAAAGGTGGTAAGTCATCTGTTTTCTATAGCATATACAGAGGTCGCCGAACCCGGAAGAAGCTAACTGGTTTTATTTTCATCAACATCTACAGAAAAAACTGGTAACCGATTTATTTTCTGTAACATCTACAGACATTCCCAAATCGGTCCCTTTGTTTTCAGCAACATTCTGGCTTTGAACGTAGAATTTAAGAATTCTTTTTTTTCTTCTCTCATCCCCGGCTGCGTGAATAGGCGGAGAGACCTGGCAATGCGACGTGCGCGGGGCGAAGCGCTCGGACGTCGGTGGGCGGCGGGACCATCGCGGAGGACTTGCGCAATCTCGTGCGGACACATCTGTATACCCACATCGAACGCTAACACACTTGCCTAGTTCTGTCAAGATGGCAAAGTGTCCGAACGGGTTACAGCAACTTTGCACTGGATAATGCCACGGTGCCATTAGAGCAAAACAGGGTAGCGCCGAGTCTCGCGATTCAGAGACTCTGCGGCTCTTGTCCGCCGTGTTCCGGGGTTTTCGTATTCTCGTTCGCGGGTCCGTTCGACGAAACCAAGCGTCGCAGACGTCAATGCCCGCACATTATGCCCCCGGTTTCCGTGCCACCATACGAAAAGCCGCAGAGTCTCTGAATCGCGAAACTCGGCGCTACCCCGCTACCCAAAATGACGCTCGGGGTAGCCGGTTGGCAAGAGGAGTGCCTTATTTAAATCTTCAGGTTGGTGCGTAGCGTCTTCGGCAGGTCGTCTATAGGCATCATATCTTCCAGTTTTTTGGTGATTTTCCAGGTCACGGCCTGGCCCTCGGCCATCCTAACCAAACTCCCGGCCTGGCCTTCGGCAACGTCGCCCTTCCGCCACATATTGAACACAATCTCATTCGGGCATATCCCGAGACAGAGGAGGAACTCGTATTTCCTGTCGAGACGGACATGATTAAACTGAAATGTACCGTTGGCTCCGAGCGATGCCGTCTTAACCTCGAATGGCCGGTTTGCAATCCGCATATCGGTTTTTGCTGTACGCCCTCCGCTTGTCACTTCGATTCCAGCAATTCTAAGGTAGCGGCGAATAAACTCCTCACCGATCTCGCCACGGTTCGTGTTGCCGAGCTTTCTGTATCCGAACAATGGGGAACCCTGCCAAATGTTCTTTGGCGTGTGCTCCTTGATAACCTCGATCAATAGTTCGACGGAGGTCACTTTGATGGCTCCCAGCGCTTTTTGCTGTTACCCTTCCAAAACACCAAAAAGTAGGAATGATTCTTGCGGGCATGAACCTGCCTGATGACTCTGCTCATTCCGGGTCGATTGTTCCGAAGGAGAACGAACAGGTCCTCGATCACGAAGCCGTTGGATGATAGTTCGTTTATCACCTCAACATGCGTAAGGCGCTGCTGATTGGCGCACACCTCGTCTCCGCATTTCACGATGTACGTGCCTCCGTCCCTAAGAACCCTGTGGGCCTCATGTGCCGCTTTGAAATACAAATCCAGAACCGCTTCGTGGTATTTCTTTCCTGAGCCGTTTTGGGCCGCATTGTTTTGGTAATAGTTCTCATAATTCTGATGGTTGACGTGGGCCGTTCCTCCCGGAGTATGCATGTATGGCGGGTCGAAAACCACGCAGTCAATGCTGGAGTCGCCGTAGGGAAGCTTCCGGCAGTCAATGCCGTTCGTCTTCCAGTCGGTCGGGAGTAGCTTGTAGGTATCTTTGGGGACCTTCTTCCAAAATACCCCCCGTCCATATGTCACGTCCGCCACGGTGCTGCCAGACGCAACGTAAAGAGAAAGTACGTGGGGGAAAATAACCTCGTTCGTGCCTTGGTAGGCGGTAAAGACCAATTCGTTCGTAGAACGTCCCCTCGGAGCCTGTCGGGCATGTTTGCCTTTGCGCTGCACCAGACGGCGCTTTTCTTCTGCCTTTGCCAATCTCTGTACACTCACCGCATTATGTTTCGCCATGCTATTCACGCCGCTCATCGGGGTGTACGTTGAGGGGTTATTTACGTTTTTAGGTACGGTTTTCATCGCGTCCGGGAGCACCGATAATTCTAACTCCATTTGGCCTAGCATCAACAATCTTATCGGCAGACCCCGAGTCCAGCAAGAGGGTCTTTCAAGCGGGGTAGCGCAGAGTCTCGCCTTTCAGAGACTCTGCGGCTTTGCTGATGTCATCGCGGGCGGAGCTTTTGGTCGAGCTTATCCAACAGGGCGAGTCCTCGGGCGGCAGAGCGGGGTAGCGCATCTATAACGGCATCGGCGTTGTCAAGCAAAACTTCTCCGTGAGGGTGGCGGTTGGGTTTTTCTCGCGCCTTTCCCCCTGTGCGATTCGTTTTCGGCTCATCCCGACCAAGGCTCGCCTCCTCGAATCTCACGGTGGAACGCTGGGGTTCCACCACTCATCTATGCGATCCGCCTGTCGACGGACCATGATTCACCGTTCGACCTCCCCGCCGGCAGCGGGGAGGCCCGGCGCCCAATCAGAGTTTCGGTCCGCCCTGGGGCGGAACCACTGCGCTACTCGGGCTACCGGACATGTGAACGAGCTGCGCATAATTGTGGCGCGTGCGCAGCATCCAGAACAAACGGACCACCAGCCGGCGGGCCACGGCAACCTTCGCCACCCCGCTGTTGTTACGCTGGTGCTTCAAGCGTTGATAGGTACGGCGCAATTGCGGATCCAACCGCGCCGCCGTCTGCGCCGCCTCGATCAGCAGCCAGCGCATCATGGTATTACCTTGCTTACTAATGGAGCCCAGTCGCTGGCGGCCGCCGCTGGAGTTCTCGCGCGGATTCAGTCCGTAATAGCTCACCAGCTTGCGGCTGTTGGGGAAGCGCTCGACCGGTCCCACCGTCAGCACGAAGGCCAGAGACACCACCATCCCCACTCCCGGATGCGTGCGCAGCAGGGCCACCTCCGGACGGGCGCGCCCGGCTTCTTCCACCGCCCGGTCCAGTTCCCGCACCTGCTCGTCCAGGCGGTCCAGCGACTCCAGCAGTTCCTTCCGCCGTCGCGCCGCCCAAGGCAACAGCGCGAGGCTCTCAAGTTCTTTCCTTCCCTTCGCGCTCCACAGCTTGCCCTTCCGGCACACCCCCTGGCCGATCGCCAGCGCGTGCAACTGGTTCTTCACCTGCGTGCGCGCCCGCACCTGCTTCATCCGATGCACCAGCAACTGCCGCAAGTCGCGCTCTTCCAGGGAGGGAACCCAGATGCGCGGAAACCGCCCCGTGCGCAGCAAATCCAGGATGTTCCCGGCGTCGCGCGGATCGTACTTTTGATCGCGGACCTCGTAGGCTCGAATGCGCGCCGCGTCCCCCACCCACAACTCGTGCTTGAGTTCTCCCAGCAAGCGTTCGAACCAGTACGCCGGAAACGTCGCTTCAATCCCCACCACCGTCCCCCGCGGAAACTGCGCGTAGAACTTCCGCACTTCCTCGCCCGCATGCTCCAACCGCCGCTTCCGAATCTCTCCCGTCTCCTCTTCGATCCAGGCCACCACTTGGTTGCGCGTATGGACATCACATCCGATAAAATGCTGCATGGCTTCGGCTCCTTTCCCGGCTCGCCTTGGTCGTTTGAGCACTTCCAAGTCTACCGGATCGGAGCCGATGCCGTTATCCAATCAGAGTCTCGGCGTTTCAGAGACTCTGCGGCCCTTCTGCTCTGACCGGATCGACCCCTCGGGGTTCCTCATATTCTGGTGCGCGGGTCGGCGGGTAGGGCAATCCGATCCACCGGGATCGGACTCCCCGCCCCGCCGGAGCTTGCAGCGTTCCTGTGTAGTCGTGCACGCTCGACCACTTCCAATCTTCCGGGCGTTGCACCAGGCCCGCCTTCACCGGGTTGAGATGAATGTATTCCACCTTCTCGTGATACTCCCTCACCGTGCGCACGGCGCGATCGAAAAAACAGCCCTGCAAGAGCATGCCGCGTTCCCCCCGCCAGCGATTGATGCGCAACGTCGCGCCTACCTTGATCGATTCCAAGACACGCGAGATGGTCGAGGGAAAAGGCGGATAAATGATGGCATGCAAGTGATCGGGCAGAAACACCCACGCCGTCAGCAGGAATCCATGCTCCTCGCGGCGTTCCCTTATCACCCGCGCGAGAATCCCAAACTCGTGTTCGCTCAGGTGGGCCCGATTCGGAAGTACCCGGCAGCTCAAAAAAAAGTGCCGATCGGACAAAACCAACCGCCGCAGCAGGGTAGCGCAGACTCTCGCATCTCAGAGAGTCTGCGGCTCTTGTCCGCCGTGTTCCAGGGTTTTCGTATTCTCGTTCGCGGGTCCGTTCGACGAAACCAAGCGTCGCAGACGTCAATGCCCGCACATTATGCCCCCGGTATCCGTGCCACCATACGAAAAGCCGCAGAGTCTCTGAATCGCGAGACTCTGCGCTACCCCGCTGATATAATCTTGGGGATGACGCATGAGCTAGACGGCATCGTAGAGAAGATCAAAAGGGCCAATGAGTGTATCGATAATCTCGACGTGGAAATCACAGCCTTTTTCAGTGAAAGCCAATACCCCGCCATCCCAGATCAAGATGTCAAGACGTTTCAGATGGCGTGTGATTACCATTTGAGCCGAGAAATTCCTCTCAGGTTTAGCGTTTTGGCAGGAGAAATCATCCACCACTTGAGATCCTGTTTCGACCATCTGATCTGGCGGTTATCGAGCGATCAGAAACCGTTGAGAGACCCCCAATGGATAGAGTTTCCGGTTTTTGATATCAAGCCTCTTAACAAAAATGAGATTTCCGGATTTAAGAGAAAGGTGCAGGGAGTTTCCGGGTCCGTGAAGACACATATCGAAGGGTTGCAGCCGTATAATCTAGCCTACCCACAAGATAGTCACCTGTTTACCATCCACCACATGGACCGCTTCGATAAGCATCAAGAACTCGCGATGATCATTTGTGTCTTCGGTAGAAGGATGGGAAGTTTGGCGCACAGCGCGTTCATGAGTTACAAAAACACAGAAAGCCGCGAGGCGCTCGCCGTGCTTCAGGAGGTCATCAAGATGGATAGCCCGATAACCCCGCAAATTACGTTTAAGGAGTTCGGACTGGGGGAGCACCAGGCTGTTGTCCCAAGCCTTCGCGAGCTTTCCCACCATACCCAAATCATAATTTCGGAGTTTGAGAGATTCTTCCCTTAGAGACCTCGCGTTTTCGTGTATGACTTGCCCACCCGTCCGGTGGGGAATAACTGGAGGTTCCCTACATGACTTGTCCTGATTGCGGCTGTGAACATGAAAATTCAAAAGGTAAGTGTCCGTTTTGCTCAACTAAGCGGCCACTAATCCAACGCCAATGTGAACGCCCATCTCCCACCCACGGAGGTGGAGAGAAGTTTTTGTGTGCCGAGTGCGGTCAAGAGATCAAAGACTGGCAATATGACGAAATGAGTGTTTTACGACCGTTTCTGAAACCGGTGCATGTCTGTACCGTGAAAAAGTAAGAGGGAAACGGGTGTCATACCGGGGGAAACGGTCAGGGTTTTAGCGGGTAACTCTGGAAAGCCTCGATCGCTTCCGCATTTGATTGGAAGAGTTTCGGGTTTGGGAGGTAGTGCACAGCCTCGACCGTGCGCATCTCCCCCGGCAAATGTGAGCGTTCGTTCATGAAGCCTATGAAATGCACTCGCTCTTGGAACACCTTCGCCGATTCCACCGGGCTCCTCGGATCAAACACACCGCAAATTGGACCGGGTTGTCCTTTCACTTCTTTGGGTAACCAATGCACGGCCCAATCATTGATTCCCTTTACGCGATCGGATCCGTAGGCAATTTGACGCCAATCCAACACGTCCCCCATCTCGTACAGATAATCTCGAACATCCACAATCACGAGATGATAACGCCCTGGCCCTGGGACTGGGAATTTGGATGGCAAGCCGTCCTTGTTACAAGCTTTGTCGCTCAAGATGCCTGCGAATTTTAGCATTTGGCTTTCTTCATCAGTGCGGGAATGGGGTCTTGGACTTAACAACTCAATCAGCCACTCAGTCGGGCAAGCCAAACGGAAATCAACAGAGGTAAGGCCCACACCAGTCTTGTGTTCGTAAGTCGCAGCTAAACCCGCCCTGTGCACCTCGGCTGCAAATCGAAGTTCGAACAGAAACGAGGCTGGCGCTTTCACCCCGCCACGCCTTCGAACCTCTTCGAGAAGAGGACTGGCCCACGCCGCGGTCTTTAATTCCTCAATGGCCCTGGAATTCGCCTCTTGCTCGGCTACACCCATTTCGATCGTCACGGTCATTTCGATGTATTTTAGCTGGATGAGAGAAGTTGCATTCTCGCCGGACAAAAGCGAAAACACAAGTGAGCCAGGCTTTCCTTTTTAGCGGCTTAGCCCGCTGATGTCATCGCGGGCGGAGCTTTTGGTCGAGCTTATCCAACAGGGCGAGTCCTCGGGCGGCAGAGCCGCGGGCGGCGAGAGCGTGAAACCTTAGCTCGGCGTCATGCTGGGCGAGGGCGACAGTGGCCAACTCGTCGATGAGTTTGTTCATGCTGATCCTGCGGCTCTGGGCCAGACGGCGCAGGCGCGCATGTTTCACTCCTGGTAACCGGATGGTGAGGGTGCTCATGCCAGCTCCTTAAGAAATTCGCGCGGCGACAGTGTGGGAATAGACATGGGATTTTCGATCGCTCTGCGCAGGAAGAATGTCACGGTTGAAAGGGCGGCACCACGTGCGTGGGCGGGGTCTCGGGGCGCGAAGACCCGGCGGGCGGAATCTCCCAAACGGAATAGTCCGCTCCATTCCAAAGCGGATCGATGCGCCCGGCCGCGGACCATAGGTTTTCCACCAAGGAGTTAGGAGTCAGCACCAGAATCGGCTGAGTGTTTGATTTCGCCGTGGCGACGAATTCAGCGGGTCGTGAGCAACACGCCCATACCGGGCTGGCCATTCGCCGCGCGCCGCGCCGCCGCCTGGTGCGCCACCTGGTAGTTGCTGGTCAATTCTCCCCATTCAATCGAGAGCAATCCGACAGGGCGCTGCAAGTAGAAGGGCAGGCTGGTGCGAAAATAATAGTACCCGAAAATCGGAGCGTTCTTCTCCGGGCTGGCCGAAATCGTGGCGGCCAGGCGGCGGCTGGAGTCGGCCTCGGCGAGCAGAGTGATCGGAATCCACCAACGGAGAACCAGGGTGGGGACAATCAGGGCCGCCAGTGCGAAGGTCGCAATGGCCTCAGCGCGACCGCGCAATTGCGCCGCCAGGCGCCGGCCAAGATAGGCCAGAGCCGCCACGATCAGCCCCGTATAAAGAAGAGACGGCTGCACCATTGCCATCAGATCGGGCTGGAGCTTCTTTGCCAGCCGCGGCCCATAGGCGGCAAAGAGCCAGGAATGCGAGGCGGCGGCGATGAGAACACCGATCCCCAGCAAGAGTGCAAACCCGGCGGTCAGCCAATCGGGCGCCCGGGCGCCGGTTTTCCCGCCCACATCCTGCCAGACTCGGCCCATCAGCAAGCTCAAGGGTACGATGGCGGGCAGAAAGTAAGTAGGTAGCTTGGAATGCGAAAGTGAGAAAAAGAAGAATACCCATGCCGCCCAGCAAAGCAGAAACAGAACCGGGCGGCACACCTCCTGCTTCAGCTCCCGCCAGCGGCGCAGATGGTTCCAACCTGCCATCAGCAAGAAAAGGCTCCAGGGGAAAAAGCCGCCCAGGAACACCGGGAGGAAATAGAAAATGCCCCCTCCGCGGTGCGCCGCTCCCGTGCTGAACCGCTTCAGGCTTTCATTCCAGAAGAGCATAGCGGGGAAAATCCGGATTGCGCAGCGAGACGGCAATGAACCACGGCAGAGCCACGGCGAGAAAAATCAAGGCTCCCCATCCCCAGCGCAGGCGCAGCCATTGCCGCCAGCGGCCACGCGCCACCTCGTAAATCAAAACCGCAACAAGCGGAATCAGAATTCCGACGAAGCCCTTGGTGATCACGGCCAGTCCCATGGCGGCGAACATCAACGCGTGAAACCACAGGCCGCGGAAGTCATTTTCTTCGGCCAGCCAGAACGCCACCATGGCCACCGTCACCAGGAAGGTCAACGTCATGTCAAAAATCACTTCGCGCGCCAGCACCAGCGCCAAAGGAGAGACGGCAAACACCAGCGCCGCGCAGAGTCCGGCGGAATCTCCGAACATTCGGCGTCCTAGGAACCAGACCAAAAGCATGGTCGCCACGGCCATCAGCGCCGAGGGCAGGCGAGCGGCGCCTTCCGAAACGCCGAAGGTTTTCAGCGATGCCGCCACCATCCAGAAAAACACCGCGGGCTTGTCAAGGTAAACGAAGCCGTCGTAATGCGGAGTAATCCAATCCCCCGCAACCGCCATCTCGCGTCCCACTTCGGCGTTGCGGCCTTCATCCGGCTCGATCAAGGGCAGCCGCCCCAGGCCCACAAAGAACAGCACCGCTGCCGCGAGCAGCAACAGGCTCAACGAAACGGCAATCTTGGTCCTGGGATGGGAAGGGAATTTAGCGAGCGTCACGGGTCTTGGTCTTAAGCCGACTCCTGCCTTCTGGCTTCGACGGGTGCTTCCACTACTTCCAAAACACCCTCGTAAGCGATCCAATTTTTCTTCATCCAGCGCACGGCCCACACGTCAGCAAGGCCCTTCTTCAGGCGGCGCCAGGTATCGTACTTGGTCGTCCCGGCGTGGCGCGGGTGATGACTCACAGGAACCTGCGTAACCCGATATCCACGCATCTTGAGGAGCGTGGGCAGGAACCGATGCATGCCGTTGTAGAGCTCGAGGTGCTCGACGCATTCGCGCCGGTAAGCCTTCAGCGTGCAGCCGGTATCAATAATGTCGTCGCCCGTCGCCCAGTTGCGAAAGCCATTGGCGATGCGGGATGACCGTCGCTTCCACCACGTGTCCTGCCGCTTGGCACGGACGCCGCAGACCACGTCAAACTCGGCAAGCAAGCGGGCCAGCCGGGGAATCTCCGCCGGGTCGTTCTGCAGGTCGGCGTCGATGGTAACGACGGCACGGCCCTTGGCCAGGTGAAAGCCTGCTTCCATGGCGGCGGTCTGGCCGAGATTGCGGCGGAAGTGCGCGATGCGAATGCGCGGATCGCCCGCCTGCGCGCGCTTGAGAAGCTCCAGCGTCGCGTCGCTGCTGCCGTCGTCCACCATGAGGAACTCTACCTCGCCCGTCCAGTCCTGCATTGCTTTCCGGAGTTGCTCCAGCAGCGGCGAGATGTTTTCCTCCTCGTTATAAATGGGGACGACGACGCTTAACGAATCGCTTTCCACTTTCCTCCTCAGAACCTGCCGTCCAGCCAAGCCGAGCGACACTCTGGCTTGATCAGAACCCTGCGGCGACGCGTCGGCGGCTCCTGCCCACCAAGGCCAGACGGTGACCCGACGGCCTGCACCGGTTCAATAAGATTTTAGCACGCTTGAGCCGCACGCAATGCGAGGCGAAGGGTGCGAACTGGTTTCGGTGATAGCTACAATCGCCAAAACCGCCGCTCAGAGTGCCTTCTCGTAAAGAGCGATCATGTCAGCCTCGGTACAAGGACGGGGGTTGGACTGGTGACAGGCGTCCTCCATGGCCTTCCTGGCGAGGCGTGGGATCATGTCGCGGGTCACTCCGAGCGCGCCGAGCGTGGTCGCGATGCCCACTTCCGGCAACAGTTCGCGCAGGCGGGCGATCAGCGCAGCGGAGGCTCCTGCGGCGGAGACGCGGGAGTCGCTGATCTCCATGGCCACGGCCAGGTCACGCATGCGTTCTTCGGCGGCGGAGCGGTTGAATTCCAGGACGTGCGGCAGGAGAATGCCATTCGTCGTGCCATGATGTAGATTGGCAATACTGGAAAGAGGATGAGCAAGGGAGTGCACAGCGCCCAGACCCTTTTGGAATGCCACTGCGCCCATCATGGATGCCATCAGCATGTTGCTGCGGGCTTCCAAGTCCTTTCCGTGATGAACCGCGCGCGGCAGATTGCACACCGCCAGCCTGGCGCCCTGGAGCGCAATGGCGTCGCACATGGGCTGGTAACCTTGCGACAGGTAGGCCTCCACGTTGTGGGTCAGCGCGTCCAGGCCGGTGCCGGCAGTAATTTTTGGCGGCATGCCCAGCGTCAATTCCGGGTCGGCCAGCGCCACATTGGGCATGAGATGGGGACTGAAGATCACGGTTTTGCGATCGGTTGATTTCAGGATGATCACCGTGCTGCGGCCCACCTCGCTGCCCGTGCCGGCGGTGGTGGCAATGGCGATCATAGGCGGAAGATTGCCGTGGATTCTCGCCGCTCCGTCCGCCTGATCGTCGTATTGCTCCAGCGGGAACGAGTGGGTAACCATCAGGCGAATGGCTTTGGCCGCATCGAGCGGGCTGCCGCCACCGAGTCCGATCACGCTATCGCAGTTGGCCTGCCGATAGGCGGCTAGTCCCTGCCACGACATTCTTCTCGACCGGATTGGGGTCCACGCCGGTGAAGAGCGACGCCGCCAATCCCGCGCGGCGCGATTCGTCCAGAATCTGTTCCGCCAGGCCGCAGGCGACCACTCCCGGGTCCGTCACCACGAGCGGGCGCTTGATTCCCAACTGCCTGGCTTCAGTGCCCAGTTCCCCCAACGCTCCGGGGCCAAAGACGATGCGGGTCGGAAAGGAAAATCGTGAAATCATGTGGGTTCCATTTTTCCATCGCCGGCCTCTGACGCTAAGCCATCCTCCAGAGCCGGGAGTAGCGGCGCAGCGCGACGGAGCGGCGACGATACCGTACCACGGCCTTCCAGGCCGTGCCCCGGCACGGGCAAGATGCCCGTGCTACATTGGGCTCCGGGGCAGCTTAAATAATTTCGAAATATCGCGCCAGTTCCCAGTCGGTCACGGCGCGGCGGAATTCGCGCACTTCCCACTGGCGAGTGGCGGCGTAGTGATCCACAAAATCTGCTCCAAAGTACTCCCGCGCGGCGGCGCTGGATTGAAGAAGCGCGGCGGCTTCCTCCAGAGTGTGAGGCAGGGGCTCGGCTTGCGAGGCGTAGGCATTGGCGGTCGGACCGCCGAGCGCCAGCTTCTTCTCGATTCCGTGGAGCCCGGAAGCCAAGCTGGCTGCGAGTGCCAAGTACGGGTTTGAGTCCGCGCCCGGCAGGCGACATTCAACGCGCGTGGCCTTGTTGCCGGCGGGAATGGCGCGCAACGCCGTGGTGCGATTGTCCACGCCCCAGGTGACGTTGGTCGGAGCCCACGTTCCCGGCACGGTCCGTTTGTAGGAATTTATGGTGGGTAGGAACATCGCTGCGAACTCCCGCATCAAGGCGAGCTGTCCGGCCATGTAATGCCGCATCAGCTCGGACATCTCATTCTCGGCTCCCGGCGCGTAAAAGAGGTTGCGCCCTTCATGCGCGTCCGCCAGGCTTTGATGAATGTGTCCGCTGCAACCCGGCAAACTGCTATTCCATTTGGCCATAAAAGTGGCCATCAGGCCGTGCTTTTGCGCGATGATTTTGACCACGGTTTTGAATATCGCAGCGTGGTCCGCAGCACTCAGTGCATCACTATAGCGAATGGCGGTTTCGTAGACGCCGGGGCCGGTTTCCGTGTGGAACCCTTCAACCTCAATGTCCATCGCCTGCATGGCGCTGAGAATCGCACGCGCCAGGTCAGAGTGCACGGACGCACGCAGGAAGCTGTATCCGAACATGCCGGGCGAGAGAGGCACAAGATCGCGAAATTGCTTTTGCCGAAGCGATTTCGGATCCTCGGCGAAGAAGAAATATTCGTACTCGAACGCGGCGTTCGCCACATAACCCAGGGACTGCGTGCACTCAACCACGCGGCGCAACACTTGCCGCGGAGAAGCGGCCAACGGCTTGCCATCTCTACTGAAGAAATCGACCAGGAAGAATGCTGTGTCCGGTTCCCACGGCAGAACGCGGAAACTGGACAAATCGATTCGCGCTACGCCGTCGGGATAACCCGTGTGCCAGCCCGTCATGCGGACGTTGTCATACAGCGCGTCCGAGCTGTCCCAACCGAAGATGACGTCGCAGAATCCCAGCCCGTTTTCGGTGGCGGACCAGAATTTTTCCAGGGAGATGTACTTCCCGCGCAAAACACCGTCCACATCAACCCCCGCGAGCTTCACCCTCTCTATGTGGCGGATAGCGAAAAGCTGTTTGATCTCGTCAATCGTCATGCGGTGACCTCAGGGTTGAGGAATTTGCGCGTTCTCGGCCGCCAGCCACACGGGCTTGCGGATTTCATGCGGCCCCGTAAATCGATGCAGCGCATAAAGCGCCGCCAGCGTGAACGCCAGGCTGATGCCCGCCAGGGTATTCGGCGGCATGATCATCACTACGCAGATGAAAACGGTCCAAAGCAGGGCCAGGATGTTAATCAGATTACTGTGCCGCCCGAGATGCCACGGACCGCGCTTCTCCCGCCACAACCGCTTCACACGCCATCCTAAATAGACCGGGATGTTATAGGCCAGATAACAGGAGACGACACTGAGGGAAGTCACGACCGAGTAAGACGCGTTATAGGCCAAGGCCAGGAAGGCGGCGCCCACCGAAAACCAGATGGCGGCCGCGGGAGTTTTGTGCCGGGCGTTCGTCCTGCACCAGAAATCAGCGAAGGGCAGGCCGCGGTCGCGCGCCAGGGCGTAAATGATGCGCGATACGGAAGTGACCGTCGCCAAACCGCAGAACCACATGGCGGCAACCGCCAGCATCATGACCGCGTTGCCGGCATGCTGCCCCAGCGCCGACGTGACGATGGCCAGCACGGCAGGAAGCGGGTTCCCCGCCGCGTCCCGGGCATGGAGCACGCCGGTGATGCTCGGGATCGCCCAGGCCAGAGTGAGAACGAGAAGGTAGCCGAAGAATCCCGAGACGACCACCGACAGAACAATGCCCCACGGCGCCCGGCGGCGCGGATCAATCGTTTCTTCCGCCACGTGTGCCGAGGCGTCATAACCGGTGTAGGTCCACGCTGCCTGGAGCAGCCCCAGCATAAAGAGCCACGCATAGGGCGCGCGAAGAGTGCTGGAGGAGGTGGCCGACAGCAAGAAACTTAACGGTTGTTTGGGTGCCATAATCCACAAAGCGCCAATCAGCACGGCGACACCGGCAACGTGAACCCATACGCTGAGGTCGTTGAGGCGCGCCACCCATCGAATTCCGTGGTGATTGATCACGCCGTGCGAAACCAGAATCACGCCATAGGTGGCCAGCAGGACCCTCGTCGAGGCGTGTATGCCAAGGATGGGAGCCAGGAACTGCGCACAGCCGTAGTCAATGCCGGCGAGCACGGTGATCAGGCCGATGATATTGAGCAGCGCAGTGAACCACGCCCAGGTGGGCCCGCCCAACTCCGCCGACCAATGGTAGGTGCCCCCAGAGGTTGGCAGCGCCGAGCAAAGTTCCGCCATGCTCAGGGCCACGACCAGAGTTCCCAGAGTGGCCAGGGGCCAGCCCAAGGTCATCTCCAGCGGGCCGCCCATTTGCAAGCCATAGTCAAACAGTGTTATGGCGCCGGTGAGAATGGAAATGATGGAAAACGAAATGGCGAAGTTCGAGAACCCGCCCATGCTTCGCAACAGTTCCTGCGCGTAACCCATGCCCTTGAGCTCGCGCGCATCCTGTTGGGCCTGAAGCTCCTGGTTCGTGCCGGGCGGTGCCAAATCGTCCCATCCCTTCCCGAACGGCTATGGATTTCGGCTGGTTGCCTGAGCTGAGGAGAAATCCCATCTTATTTTTTCCCCGTCGATGGCGTCAAGAAGGAATTGCCGCCAGTCATTGCCGCAGGAACACGTAGCGGCGAGTTTATCTCGCCACACGGCAGCGAAAGCCGCCGTCACATTGGCCTCGCGCCCCGCAGGCTCGACGGGAAGAAAGCAGCAGCGCGCGAGCTGACCATTTGCACGCACCCACGCCGCCGTGCCTCCGGACATGCATCCCAAGCGTTGTGGAATGAATCCTACCAACGTAGCGTGAGAGATCTCGTGTCAGGGGGAAGGCAATGAGGGCGAGGCCTGGATTGCGGGTGGCGATATTGACGGTTGCGGCGGTGCTGCTTCTTGGATCCTGCAACGGATTGAAGTTCTTTCACTCGCCCGACGACAAGGCGATCACCACCGCCGTCCAAGCCAAACTCTTTAATGATCCGGTGTTGAAAACCCGCGACATTCGTGTGGAATCGCACGACGGAATTGTCACGCTCTCCGGTTCGGTGAGCACAGCCCTGGAAAAAACAGCAGTGGAGCGGATTGCCAGCCAGGAAGATGGCGTCAACAGTGTTGTGAACACCCTCAGTGTGGCGTCACCGTCTGCCGCGACGGCTTCTGAACCTGTCCAGACGGCGGTAACGGCCACTCCTGCGCCGCCGACTGAACCTCCCGCAGCGGAACCGCAAGAACCCGCGCCGCAGCCAGTGCCGGCGAAGAAGCCTCGGCACAAACAGGCTGCTCAGCCGGCAAGCAATGGGGATAAAGCCACCCAAGCGCTCGAAGCTTACACCAACTCGGTGGCGCCGGAGCCCAGCCCCAATCCCTCACCAGCGCAGGCTCCCGAACCGGCTGCTGCGGCTCCGCCAACGGTGACCAAAGCTGCGGAGGCCAGTGCTTCCGCCGCGCCTCCTCCGGCGGCACCGACTCCACCTACCCCAGCGCCTACACCCGCGCCGCCAGCTCCGTCGCCGGCTCCCGCTCCCAAACCGCCACAGCAAGTCACGATTCCGGCGGGAACCGTCCTGACCATCCGCATGATCGACAACATTGATTCCAGCCGCAACAAGCCGGGCGAAGAGTTTGCCGCGACGCTGGATGAGCCGATCAATGTCGATGGGCGAGACCTCGCGTCCCGCGGCTCCGACGCTCGCGTGCGGCTGGTTGACGCCAAAAGTGCCGGGAGCATCACCGGCCAGTCCGAACTACAACTGGCGCTGATCAGCGTCAAGATCAACGGCGTCTCCTATCCGACCCAGAGCGGCTACTACCAGCAGCATGGGGCTTCGCGCAGCACACGCTCTGCCGAGACGATCGGAGGCGGCGCCATTCTGGGTGCGCTGATTGGCGGCATCCTCGGCCACGGCAAGGGCGCTGCCATCGGTTCGATTGCCGGTGCGGGCGCCGGCACGGCCGTTCAGGTTTCCACCAAAGGCCAACAGGTCAAAGTCCCCTCTGAAACCAAAATCGACTTCACCCTCAATGCTCCCGTCGCGGTCAACGTGACCGGGAATGAGTGAACACGAAACTGCGCAATTGGGTTGATGATTTGGTTCGCTCAGACTTTCCGTACGGGTCCCTGATACCGTGCCACCACGGGGTCAACCGTCAGCAGGGCCATTCCCTCAACGGTCGCCTGCGCGACAAGAATACGGTCAAAGGGATCTTTGTGGATCGGTGGCAGGTTGTCGGTGGCAACGGCATGTTCGCTGGTAACGGGCAATTCAAGATAGCCATTATCCAGCAGACTTCGCCGCAGCAATCGGGGATCAACGCGAAAATCGTTTCTCCCAAGCTGGCACTTTATCGCGACTTCCCACAAGCTGGCAGCGCTGAAAACCAACTCATTCGCCGGATCCTCAATCAAGGCCGTGGCGGTTGCCGAGAGCCGTTGCGGTTCGCCGGCCGCCCATAGCAACAGGTGAGTGTCGAGAAGCAACTTCACTTAACGCCACCGAACATCTGTTCAATTTCCGCTTGCCCCATCCTGTCAAAATCCCTGGGGACCGCGATTTGTCCCTTTAGGAATCCCAGGCGCCGGATCTGCGTGCCGGCCGGAGCGTCCAACGCCATGACCTTCACCAGCGGCTTGCCAGCCTTGGCGATGATGAACGCCTCGCCCTTCGCAGCTTCTTCGACGAGTCGCGAGAGGTGAGTCTTGGCTTCGTGGATGTTAACCGTACGCATGGAGACCTCGATGAACTAAGTTCACTTAGTTTAGTTCATCTAATAGCGTTTGGCAAGCTCGGTACCGACCGAACCGCCAAGCCTATTGAGACAACTCGCTGCTAGGAAGCAACCGGAATGGCAATTGTGCGCTTCTGTTCGCCCTTCGGCCCCACGATGCGCTCCGAGATGCGCACTTCCCTTCCATCTTCGGAGAGGGTCCAGCGCCGCTCGAAGGTGATCCTGTGACCCCGAAACGTCCACTCCTCCTGTTCGACAAAAACGTCTCCGTTCCAAGCGTGTTGACTCTGGTGCGAGATGCTTTTCTCGCCGTCAGCCAGGTCTGTGAAGCCCACGCCACCACCCACCGATATGCATCCGCGGCCGCTGGGGTTTGAGATGTCGAGCGCGTCCGGCGGGACCTCGAAGTGAAAAATTTCGGCAGGAATGGTGCGACCGGCGTCCCAACACGTCACCAAGTTGGTGTGCTCGGAAGTGTGGGCCACCCGATGCGGTCTGGCCGCTGGGGTGAGTCGGCCCTGCCACCGCACCACTGCCAATGTCCGTGAATCGATCCAGAATTGAATAGGTGAGGTTGACAGAAACAATCCGCCCTGGGGCGGCGGCTGGTAGGTTACGGTAACAACCTGGCAAGGTGTTTCGATCCCGCCGACGTTGAGCGTTTCTTCGCGAAGGATGGTCGCTTCCACCACCCGCTCGTGGATGCGGTGGTAAAGGAAGGTCCCTGCGTCGCCCGATATTGGATATTCAGGCCGAAACCTTCCCGGCAGGAAGTCAGGTTCCGGCAGTGCCTGCTTCGAGTATCGCTTGATTTCCCGGAAGTAGTGGTGGACATGATCGCCGTCGGATACGGTGATAGCGCCGGCGCCACCGGCCTGTTCAATCCGTACTCGATTCGGTGCGGCGTAGTGGACGATCGTCCGGCGTTCGTTGCGCTGGCTCGATCCGTCGCTGCGGCTCTCCGAAATCTCCAGAAATTCCGCCTTCAGGCTCTGGAGATGAACATACTGGTCGGCCACCGCTTTGAGCAATTGAAGGGATTCCATGATCTAAACTATATTACCGGTACCGCGACCTGTGCCGCAACCGGCAAGGCCCGGAGGACCGATCCTGCTGTTATACTCGGAGGCGCGTTGCCGCTCCAATTCACTGTAGAACGGAAGTTTACATGAACATTCGCCATCAAAATTTCCTTGCCATTGCTCTGCTTTGCTGCGCCTGTGCGCCCGTTGCCCTCGGCCAAACGCGGCCGCCCGTGGACTACGTCAATCCGCACATCGGTGGCATTTCCTACCTGCTCAAATCGGAACCGCCCACGGTGCAACTTCCGTTTGGGATGATGCGGCTGGCGCCGGTCACCAGTCCCGGCATTTCCGATGTTTACCTGGCGGAGAAGATCTACGGATTCCCTTTAGACGGCGCGGTGCTTATGCCCGACGTGGGGACGGTGGCAGATCGATCCCGCGAAATCAGCTTCGCGCTACGACCATGACTTTGAAACGGCCACGCCATACTCCTACGCCGTTACACTGGAGAAGAGTGACACCCAGTTGGAGTTCACGGTCACCGAGCGCGCCGTCTACTTTCACGTCGAATACCCCAGGTCAGGCGAGCGCAACATGCTGTTCCGTGTGCATGGCGAAGGCAGCCTGAAGGCCGACGCGGCGCACTCGGCGGTTTCCGGCTACGCGGAGATCCTCGGCGCGCGGCATTACTTTTACGCGGAATCCTCGCGGCCCTTCACCGTTTGGGGTGCGTGGAACGACGGACAGGCGTCGGCCGCTCTCGCCACCGAAACCGGCACCAACATCGGGCTGGCGGTGAGCTTTCCGTCGGATTCGGCGCGCACGTCGGAGTGGCGCGTGGGCATTTCCTACGTCAGCGTCGAGCAAGCGCGCCACAATGTGGAAGAACAGATTCCCGCCTGGAGCTTCGCCACAGTCAAGAGCCGTGCGCGCAAGATTTGGAATGACGCCCTCGGCAAAATCGCGGTGAGCGGCGGTAGCGAAGACGAGAAGACCATTTTCTATACCGCGCTCTATCGCTCCTTGTGCGGCATGGCCGACATCACTGAAGACGGCAAGTATTACAGCGGATACGACAAGCAGGTGCACACGGCCGACGGCCACGCCTTTTACGTTGACGACAGTCTGTGGGACACCTATCGCACCGAGCATCCTCTGGAACTGCTGCTCGCACCCAGCCGCCAGCTTGACATGGTGCGCTCCTACATTCGCATGTACGAGCAGAACGGCTGGACGCCGCGTGATCCCACGGTGGCCGGTCCGGGCGTGTGGATGATCGGCAATCACGCCGCATCCCTTATTGCCGACACCTACGCCAAAGGTCTCACGGATTTCGACGCGGAAAAGGCCTACGAAGGCATTCGAAAAAACGCCACGCAAGCCACCGTTCTTCCATGGCGGCTGGGACCCCTCACGCCGCTCGACCGCATTTACCAGGAGCAGGGATTCTTTCCCGCCCTCGCCAAGGGCGAAACGGAAACCTCGCCGGACGTCTCTCCGTCAGAACGCCGCCAGGCCGTCTCCGTGACGCTCGAAAACAGTTATGACGACTGGTGCGTGGCGCAGATGGCCAAGGCGCTGCACAAGGACGCGGACTACGCCTACTTTCTCCAGCGCGCGCATGATTACCAGAAGGTTTACAACCCGGCCATCGGCTTCATGGCCCCGCGCAGCGCCGACGGCAAGTGGGTTGAGGATTTCGATCCCAAACTCGGCGGCGGACAAGGCGGCAGGGACTACTTCACGGAGTGCAACGGTTGGCTCTACACGTTTCACGTCCAGCACGATGTGGCCGGCCTGATCCAACTGATGGGAGGAAGAGAAAAGTTCCTGGAGCGGCTCGACGGCTTGTTCGAGGAGCCGTTCGGCGTGTCCAAGTTCCGCTTCCTGGCGCAGTTCCCGGATGCCACGGCGATGACCGGCAATCACACGCAGGGAGACGAACCCGGCTTTCACATTCCCTATTTCTACAATTATGCCGGTGAGCCCTGGATGACCCAGCGGCGCGTGCGCGAGTTGATGAGAACCTGGTACACGTCCGGGCTGATGGGCATTCCCGGCGATGAAGACTGGGGCGCCATGTCATCGTGGTACGTCTTCAGCGCCATGGGGTTTTATCCGGTCTGCCCGGGCAGCCCTACATACAACATCGGCAGCCCGATCTTCGATGAGATAAAGATCTCGCTCGAAAGCGGACGAACATTCACGATCCGTGCACTGAATCAGTCTCCGCACAACAAATACATTCAATCCGCCACGCTCAACGGCCGCGTGCTCAACAAGCCGTGGTTTACTCACGCCGACATCGCGGAAGGCGGCACGCTGGTTTTGCAAATGGGCCCGCACCCGAATAAATCCTGGGGCAGCGCTCCGGACGCGGCGCCGCCTTCCATGTCGCAACCATAATGAAGACTTACTTTGCCAACCGCGGATCGAATCGGAAGGGGGTTGGTTTACCGATCAGCAGCCTTGCAAAGTCACGGTGGAGGGGATTGAGGAGGAAGTCGTGCTCGGCCGGGAGCACGGCACTGGGCACTCGCAACACCGGCGAGGCGCCCGCTGCTGCCCATGCGTCCCCGATCATCTGAATTTTCCTGGGAGGAGGGTTGGCCCTCCAGTTTCGCGGCAGCTCCGCGAAGCCGAGCCGCGCGATTAGCGATTCGTCAATACCGACTTCAAATACGACGTAGTGGTCGAGCAGTTCCGAGGAGTCGAGGTGAACAACCACTTCCAAGGCAGCGAGGGATCGCGACTCCGCAGTGTAAACAACCGCCGTTCCCACGCTGTTCCAACGCCCGCCGTATAATCGCGCGCCTTCGCCGTTGAACGCCCTGCGGGCGAGCTTGCGCTTGACGATTCGCCAAGCCGCGACCATCAGGAGAACACTCCGTGCTCCAGTCGGCCGATGAGATTCTCCACCTCCCGGGCGCCGATTTCAGTTCTCGAAAATGCCAAGGGTGTTTCATGCCCCAAGGCCTGCTTGGGACTGGTCAGCCACGTGACTGCTCCGGTGACGTCACCCTCAAACAACTGCGTGGCCTTTTCGAACACGGTAGCGATGCGCAGCAGCCGTTCCGACTCGTCCATAGTGAGCCTGCCGGTCACCTTGCGCCGCGCCAGCGTCCTTTCGGGGATTCCGGCCACGGCGGCAAGGGAGGCCATCGGCAAGCCAGTGCGATGCGCCAGCGATTCTAAGGCATTGAAGGGGAGGCCGCGCTGAATCTGCTGGACCAGGTCGCACGTGCGCGTCGCCGTCAGACCGAGACTCGCACCGCGAATTCTGAATCGAACTGGCCGGCGTTGGGAGGCATCCGGCACGACACGCGACACGGTAACAGCAGTGACTCGGCTCATAGTTCAATTATAGAGGATGATGCCACTTTGTCAATTCCCGGCTGCCAAGCGGCAGACGAGTGCCTCGCCACTCATCACTCGCGACAACCGTTACGGTGCGGTGGAATTGCGTTTGCCAAGGGCGTCCAATTGGCCGTTCATCTCTTCCGGCGGTTCGCCGCTGCGCATGCCTTGGGCCACGATGAGCTGGCGAACTTCGCCCCGCATGGCTGGCCACTTCGATCCGAAGACGAACGAGCCCAGAATGCAGACGACGCCTCCCAATGCCACCGTGAGTGGTGCGCCGATGCGATTGGCGAGCGCGCCCGCGAACAACGCGCCGAAGGGAGCCATGCCCAGGAACATCATCGAATAGACAGACATCACGCGGCCGCGCAGCTCATCCGGTACCATGGTTTGAATCAGGGTATTGGAACTCGACATCTGAATCAGCATGCTGAACCCCGCCGGCAGCAGCAGGCCGACGGAAAGAAGCAGGGAACGCGAGAACGAAAAGACTATCAGGCTGACGCCGAAGCCGGTGGAGGCGTAGACAATCCAACGCCCAAGGCCGCGCACTCCACGCCGGGCCGCGATGACGAGAGTGGCGGCCAGCGCTCCCACGCCCGTGGAACCCATCAGCAATCCCAGTCCGCGCGCCCCGGAGTGCAGAATCTTGTCCGCGAAGATGGGCATCAGCACCGCGTACGGCATGCCCGTCAGGCTGACCAGTCCCAGCAGAAGCAGCAGGGCCAGAATGGGGCCGGTATGCCTCACAAAGCGGAAGCCTTCGAGCACGCTCTCCAGTCCCGATACGCTTCTGGGCTTGCGCGCACGCGGCATGATGGTCATCAGCAGCAGACCGATGATCACTGCGATATAGCTCACGCCATTGGCGAAGAAGCACCAGCCCTCGCCGATGGCGGCCACGGTGATTCCGGCAACGGCAGGGCCCAGGATGCGAGCGCCATTGAACATGGCGGAATTGAGCGCGATGGCGTTGATCAGGTCCTCCGGCACCACCATCTCGACGATGAACGCTTGGCGGGCGGGAATATCAAAGGCGTTGACGACCCCCAGCAGCGCTGCGAGCAGTATGACTTCCCAAACCTGATGTACATTCCGAATGTGCCCCGTAAGCGTCAGTACGGAAAGGACAAACGCGAGCAACATGGAGGCGGTTTGCGTGGCGATCACGATGCGGTGACGGCTGTAATGGTCCGCGACCAACCCTCCCAAGGGGGCGAAGATCAGCACCGGGATTTGTCCCGAAAAGCCGACCAATCCCAGCAGCAGAGAAGATTGGGTGAGCCGATACACCAGCCACGACTGCGCAATCGACTGCATCCACGTGCCGATCAGCGAAATGATCTGCCCACAGAAGAAGAGGCGGTAATTCCGGTGTCCCAGCGCGCGGAACATCACCGGTAGCCGTATAGGAGGTTTGGTTAGTCCAGCAGTACTCAGAGCAGCCGCCTGGTTTGGGAGTCACTAGCGCTCGTTCCAGATAGGTTTCACATCATAACATTGGATGCATGGGAACACCGGAAGTGGACCTTGAAGTCTCCGCCCCCGGTACTGGAGGGAGATGACACTATCCCGGGAGATGAGTTGTTGGCTGAGAGGGGAATTATTGTGGATTGGGCACGCTGAAGTCAACGCCACGGTCTTCGTTCACGCGCTGGGTGGAAGTGAGATCAAGATCGGCAAGCGGCACTCGGTGCGTCTCCTGGTCGGAAAAGACCCAAAGCGTCTGTCCCACGATGGCGTAGTTCTGCACTTCCACCTGGTGCCCATCGCGGTAAACGAGCACGGTGGGGGGAGGCGCTGGTTGCGCCGCGGGTTGGGGCACATAACCGCGATAGTCGCGCTGCGCCTGCTCCGCACGCATCATTCCCACTTGCGCAGCCAGGTTGCCCACCTGGTCGGCAAGTTGCGAGTCCGGTTCCGGTTCGGCAGGCGGCGGCGCGGATGCCTCACCGGTATCGAATCCGGGCGAGGGCATCCAGTAGGGATAAACAGGTTCAAAGCCCAAGCTGGCGCCGTACGGGTAATACTGCCGGCAGTAGGGAGAATTCGAGTAGGACGAGTTCAGCACGCACGACGCCTGGCCGGAATTGATCAGCGACGAGGGTCTAACCGGCGGCTGGTGGAGCGGAAAGGAGTAAAATCCTGCCCTTGTCTGCTGATAGACAGAACTCGATCGTGGCGCGGCAACAAAACCGTGAACCGGAGCGCGTGAACCCGCAAAGGAAGGATGGGAAGGTCCGTGCCTTTGGGCGTACAAGCACAGAGGAAAAAGCAGACTCGCCGTAACCAGCGAATTCGCGAAGACCCTGCGCATAACCACATTCTACCAGAGTTTCGGGGTCAAGAAGCTATTAATCGCTGCCATTCCCCGGCCCGATCTCCAACGCCTGGATCATCGCGTCCCGCTGGCATCCGTTGAGCTTCGCGCCCACAAAACGTATGGCCACCACGCCGTTTTCGGGCTGGACGTTGTCATAAACCACGTCCACTGCTTTGTTCAAGCCGCCGGCGGTTTTGAAGACATCCAATCCGCCCGTCATCTGCCGGCCATTGATATAGATGGCCATTTCTCTTTCGCCCGGCCCGTCATACTGCGTTTCGGCGAATTTCAGGTGGACGTTGTAGCTTCCCGGCGCCACCGTCAGATTCACCGAGAAGTCTGGCCAGTGCACGCCGTAGCGATAGAGTTCCTGATCAGGAGTACCGCTCACAAAAACCGCCTGGCGCATCGTCCACCACGTCTTGGCCACGGAGTCGGTCAGATTTCCCGTGCGCGCCGTGAATTCGGTCGCCGGTCGCCACAGATTTCCCAGCGAATCACGGAATTCCGTGCGCCCGGGATAGCCGAAAATCAGCCGTTGAAAACCGCGCGGTCCCCCTCCGGAACCAAAGCCGCTGTCGCCGGTTGCCGTTGAGTATTGCACGCCGTCAACGTAGACATTGTCACCGTCGGACGCCGGGTTGTGTTCGCCGCGTACCACGACCTTGAGTTCGTGCGGCCCATCGCCCAAACCATTGCGGTAATACAGTATTTGCCGGTGCAGGACGATGGGACTGAAGCAGTCAACGGGAACGAACTGTACAATTCCGTCCAGAAACACATCGGCCCGGCCACCGCCACGGCCCACGCGGCCGATCAGTCGAACCTGATTGCCGGTGAACGAGTAGCTGACACTCGCTCCCGCCGCTGTCGAAACATGCGCTCCACCGCTGTTGTCATCCGGATCACGCAGGAGATTCCATTGCCCTTTGAAGTTGAGCTTGAGGTCGTCCACCGCTTCCTGCGGGTCGGAACCGCTGAGGCTGATGGTCGTCGCTCCGTCGTGTCGGATGGAAACGATGTAATCTCCGCCCGCAAGTCCCCGGACAGTGTAGCCGTTCGCGGTGAGATCGGCGGTTCGCGGCAAAGCCCTTCCGTCGGCAGTCACCGATTGGGGCGAGTACGCGAGACGCAGCACATCGACGCTGTCCACCGGCGCGTCAAACGTCTGATAGGTGATCTCGTCCTTGCCGTACGCCACTTGTCGAACCACCGCAGAGGTTCGCATCAGGTGGTTTTCACGATTGGCGCCCATGATGTCCGGCAGCCAAGCCATGGTTCCGAGCACGTAATCGAGCGCCATGGGGTGGGCGATCTTGAACCATTTATCGTTCACAAAGCTTCCGCCGTCGATCAGGTCCATCGAGCGCCCCGTTTCGAACACGTCGTAGGTGGCGAGAATCTGCGATCGCCGCGCAATCTCCCGTGCCCATTCGCTATCGGCTTCCACCCCATAGCGCGCCCAGACGCTGGCCAGTTCCATGGAACCGTACCACAGAGAGCGGGCACAACAACCCGACGATTCCGGATACGCCCACGCCCCGCTGAATATGTCTCCATTCGATTTGGGGCTGTCGCTGGTGTGGTTCAAAAACAAGGAGAGGACATTGCGAGCGTCGTCGCGCCAATTGGGAAATGCATCTTTGTGGTCCATCATCTGGAGCGCGGCAAACTCCGTCACATTCTCGGCCTGCACGGGATCTTCCCAATCCCAGTAGTTGCGGCCCCACGTGTCGTCAACCAACCACGCGGGCAGCAGCACGTTGCCAAGATATGCCCTGGCGTCATCGCGAGCGGCGACAATGGCGCCCGACTGTCCCGTGTATCCGGTGCGAATCAGCTCATCGAAGAACGCCAGGATGAAAGCCACGCCGCCCGTCTGAACCCCGTTCATGCCGTTGCCATCGGCGTTGTTGGCATAACGTCCCCAGGGTGACTGGCCGGGTTCGCTGCGGCGATTTTGCGCCAGCAGGTCGGCCCAGTGTTTCGCCGCCTCGTACCACCGCGTCTCGCCCGTCATTTCGTAGGCGCGGACTAATTGCAGCCCCGCTTCCGCGACGATATCCAATTGGATCTTTCCGCTTCCGCTCGCGAGCATATCGCTCGGCCCCAATCGGCAGTCTTCGTAGCGGACGCCGAAGTTGGGAACGCTGATCAGCATGCGGGGCCATCCGTGGTCGGCGGGAGTCTGGCAGTGCCCCACCAGATACTCCGCGGTGCTGCTGATGATGGACCACGCGGCGGCATCGCCGCTGTAGCGGTAGTACTTCATCATGCTGCGAATCAGATACGCGGCGCGCTGCCCCAGATCTCCGTTGGCCCAATCCTTCTCCTCGGGAACGGTGATGGCGCCGTCGTCGCTGATGTTCCACGTGCCGTTGAGGACAAACTCCGGCGCTGGCATGACGGCCTTCTCCTTGCCCACCCACGGGTAGCGCTTCATGGTTTCCGCGGCGATGCGTACGCGCAGATCGAACTGCCCGTTCTGGCCGCTATACCATGGCGCGATGACGCCGTACTGATCCTCCACCGCATCGTGGCCATAATAATGACGCAGCTTGGTTGCACCGTGTAGGAGGAGGACAGATCCCATTAAAATCGACAGAAGGGCGCATGATCTGACGATGGAAACCCTCACCGAACACCTCCGTGACCCCGTGATCCACTCAAGGCTCTGCGCGTACTGGCAGGCTTATTCGAAAGATGGCCAAAAGCATAAGAACTTCTATCGCCTGCGGGGCAGGCAGTCAATCACTTCCTGACGGACGATAGATGTGCCTGCCGGTGGGCGGACACCGAAATCGCAAGTCTGTTCAGCAAGTCCGCATGATAACCCGCAACGGTGTACACTAATCCTCCTTTGACTGGCGATGCTGTCTTCTCCGGTCAGCGGCGCACGGCAGCGACTCTCCTGCCGATATGGGGGCGGATATGAAGGGAATACTCTTTCGTGCCATCCTGTTTTTATGCTTTTTCCTCTCTTCATCGCTCGTTGGCCTTGCCGATTGGCAAAGCATCGGCAACTTGAGCGTTGCAGAGTCCGCAGGAAATCAGGTGACCTTCCGGAACTCGCAAGCCATAGTCGTCGTGAGTGTGCTCGCTCCCGATTTGATTCGCTTGCGATGGGTTCGCGGAACCAGTCTGGTTTCCGATCATTCGTATGCCGTCATCAAGACGGATTGGCCGCATGTGCCGGTTGAGATTGCTGGGGACAAAGAAACCCGCATCATTCGCACGGCGGAAGTTGAAGTGCGAGTGCACCTGTCACCCTTCCGACTTGCTTTTTACGATCGCACGGGGAAGTTGATTGCCAAAGACGCGGATACACGCGGCATGAGTTGGGATGGCCCGCGCGTCCGCTGCTGGAAGTGGATGCCCGAGGACGAGCATTACTACGGCCTGGGAGAGAAGAGCACTCCACTCGACAAACGCGGCCGCTCCTACGTCATGTGGAACACCGACCCCGCGGGCTTTGACGCCTCGTCCGATCCTCTCTATCAGGCGGTGCCGTTTTTCATGGGCCTGCGGCAGGGGCGCGCCTACGGCCTGTTCTTCGACAATACCTACCGGTCTTCTTTCGACATGGGAGCGGAAGACCGCGATCTTTACTCTTTCGGTGCCGAGGGCGGAGAGATGAACTATTACTTCTTCGCCGGCCCGACACCCAAGCGAGTGGTATCGCGCTTCACGGAATTGGTGGGCCGGTCTCCTTTGCCGCCGCGCTGGTCGATGGGCTATATCCAGAGCCGTTATAGCTACTACCCCGAGAGTCGAGTGCGATTTATCGCCTCAAATTTTCGCGAGCGGAACATTCCCTGCGACGGAATCTTTCTCGACATCGACTACATGGACCACGCCAAGATCTTCACTTGGGACAAGAAGCGTTTCCCCGATCCTGGCCGCATGCTTGCCGATTTGCGCCAGCAGGGGTTCCACGTCATCGCCATCGTTGACCCCTACGTAAAGGTCGAGCCTGACTACTGGGTTTATCAACAAGCCCTCGCCGGCGGCTTTTGTGTGAAGAAGCCCAGTGGGGAACTGGTGACGGGCAGAGGCTGGCCTGGGGAGAGTGCGTTTCCCGACTTCGCTTCCGCGAAGGTCCGTGCCTGGTGGGGCACGCTGCTGAAAGACTACTTGGACGAGGGAATCGCCGGCTTCCTGACTGACATGAACGAGCCGACGTTCATCACCGCCGACCACCGGCCGCAAACGTTCGATTTGGATGCCGTCCACGAAGCGGACAACGGGCGAACCAACCACGCCGAGATTCACAATGTGTACGGCATGCTGGAGACCATCGCGACCCGCGACGGCATGCTGCGCGTGCGCCCCAACGAGCGGCCCCTGATCATTACCCGTGCCACCTACGCGGGCGGCCAACGCTACGCGGCCCAATGGAGCGGCGATAACTGGGGAACGTGGGACCACCTGCGACTGAGCATTCCCATGCTCAGCACCATGGGGCTTTCCGGACTCCAGTTTTCCGGTGCCGACATCGGTGGGATTTTCCCCGTTCCCAGCCCCGAGCTTTACACTCGCTGGTTGCAGTCCGGTGTCCTGACGCCTTTCTGCTGGACGCATTCCGGCGGTCCGGGCAATCTTGAACCGTGGGCGTTTGGGAATCGCCTGGAGGAAATCAACCGCGACTCCATCAAGCTGCGTTATCACCTGCTCCCTTACATCTATACCGCGTTCTGGGAGGCGGCAGAGACGGGCATCCCGATCATGCGGCCACTCCTGTTGGATTACCCCGACGACTGGGCGGCCGTCAACCGGAACGATGAGTATCTGTTCGGCAACGACCTGTTGGTAGCTCCGGTCACGAAGGACTACGACATCAGCCGGGGCGTCTATCTGCCGCGAGGCGTCTGGTATGACTTCTGGACGGATCACCGCTATGTGGGCCCAGTACAGATCGAGGCGTCCGCTCCGATGGAGCGTCTACCATTGTTTGTCCGCGGCGGCGCGATTGTACCCAGCCAGCAAGACATGCAATTCGCGGATCAAGCTTCCATTGATCCGTTGACGCTCGACGTCTACCCTGACGGCACCTCCTCACGCCCGTACTATGAGGATGATGGAATCAGCTTTGACTATCAGCACGGTGTCTTTCTGCGCCAAACCTTCACAGCACGGCAGGGCGAGCAGGGCGTGACCGTGGAGATTTCTGCTCGCGAAGGCTCTTATTCGCCACCGCGACGAGCGCTGGTCATCAAGATCCACGCCCAGAAACTCGCGCCTCGTCGGGTTACCCTGGCCGGTCAACCATTTGTTGCGCGAAATTCAGTAAAAGACTTGCAGGCCGCCTCCGACGGCTGGGTATACGATGAGAAAGCGGGCATCGTGTGGGCTAAGGTACCTGACCAGGGGACGGCATTGAAGCTTGTCGTGACACCATAGATCGAGAGCGACCTTGGAAGCCCGCGCAGCGGGCCACATCGTGCAGCCCACGGCGCAAGCCGTGGGAATCGTGCAGACAGTTGGTGCAAGCCACGGAGGGGCAAAATCAGCGATTCGCACTCGATCGGAGATAAACTTCACATGAACAGTCAGAGCCGATGGCGATGCCAACAGAATAATCAAGCCTATCTTCCCAGGGCGCTTGCAATTCTGCTTCTCGCAGCAGTTCCGCCCTGCGCATACGCCCAGCACTCACCCAAGTTTGACAGCGTCGCGATCGATTCACTGGATCCTGACGCCTGGAACGGCATCGTCTTTCTCGCCCGGGCTTTTGGCCAGCCTGCCTATTTCGCTCTGCGGGTGGGCTCACGGGGCAGGAGCTATGTGGCAGGGTCCGAGATTTTCAGTCTTGTGCGCGAGATCGGGCCGCACGCGCCGGACGGATCTTACTGCCGCATGGGTTGGGAGCAGCCGCCCCGTGAGAATCTGGTCAGGCTGGAATGGGCGCGCGTCGATCAAACCACTGTCGTCGGCCGCCTGACTGCCCCGGCCGATATTCAACTCGTGCTGGAAACTTATTTTCCCTTTGCGCCCAACATCCACATGAACCAGGGTATGTTTTCGCTGGCGGAATCAAATCAGGCCATCGTGGGGAAGAGATTCTTCGACGGGGTATTCGGACCGGATGCCCAGTTTGTGCTGATGGTGGACCGGCCCACCATCGGCGCCGGTACCTTTGCACATTCCCACGAGATCGGCGACACCATGAACGCAACGGGCAGACTGACTTCAAGATTGATTCCGCTGCCGGCGGAGCCTGCCGAGGTGGCCGCCGGACTCGAATTCGACACGGCAAATTCGTCGGCCGCCCACTTCGTAGCGACCATCGGCTGGGAGCAAGCTGCGCTGACCGCGAACGCCCGTGCCTGGCTCACTCCCGGTAAGATCGATTCCCTGCTCGATCGAAATTCCGCGGCCTATGCCAACCATCGACCGACCATCAAAGGACTTTTCGAGGGTGCTCCGGAGGCGATTGGCAACAACATGTTCTGGAGCTCCGTTTTTGCTCCCCGCTATGGTCTGGTCTTTCCCACGGACACCCGCGCATGGGCGAGCTTCTATGGCGGATGGGTGGTTTTCGAGTGGGATAACTTCTTCAATGCCGTCCTCACGAGCCTTGAGGACAAGGCGCAAGCCGATGCCGAGATACGGTCGGATTTTCTTGGGCAGACACCTGCAGGATTTATACCCAACGCCGTTTCGCCATTGGCCAGTACTCCGGACCGTGCTCAACCGCCGGTCGGGGCGTATTGTGTCTGGAAGGTGTACCAAAGGTATCAGGACCGCGAACTGCTGGCTTGGGCATATCCGCGATTAAAGCGATTTCACGAATGGTGGTTCAAGGACCGTGGTGACGGCCAGGCGTGGCGCGACGGCAATCATGACGGCTTGCTGGAGTGGGGCAGCGACCGCGGATCGGGTGAGTCTCTCGCGGACCGCGGCATTGCCAAGGCCCCCAAATGGGAAAGCGGCATGGACGACAGTCCGATGTACGACAACGCCGGATACGACGAGCACACATATACGATGAAGATGAATGACGTCGGGCTAAACTCGTTCTATGCGCTCGACGCGGAGTGCCTTGCCAAGATCGCCGCGATACTCGGAGACGCTGACGCAAGCCGGCAATTTGCCGCCGAGTACGAACAGATGAAGCAGCGCATCAACTCTTCATTCTGGAATGAAAGGGACGGCATCTACGAGAATCGGTATTGGACCGGAGGGTTTTCCCACCGTCTCTCGCCCACAAGCTTTTATCCCCTGTTCGCCGGGATTGCCACGACGAGCCAAGCCGAGCGCATGGTGAAGGAGCACCTGTTGAGCCCCAAGGAATTCTGGGGCACCTACGTCATTCCCTCCATCGCTCGCAATGACCCGGCATTTCCCGACCAGTTCTATTGGCGCGGAAGCATCTGGGGGCCGACGAACTATATGGTTTACGAGGGACTGAAGCGCTACAAGTTTGAGTCCACTGCCTTCCAATTCGCGCAAAAGTCCTTCGACCTGTTCATGAACGACTGGCGAGTGAACCAGCGTGACAACGAGCAGTATCTTGCCAGCGGCGGCGGGGCCAAGGGTGATCCTCACTACACTTTCGGCGCCTTGCTGCCGCTGATCGCAACGGAGGAGTATATCGACGAGAATCCATGGGAGGGTCTCCGATTTGGCGTTTTGAATCCGCCCTCGGGTGGGGAATTTCGCGGCGTAATTTGGGAAGGCCAGCGGTATGACGTCACCATCGGTCCCGGCCGAACCGCGTTGGTGCGTGATGGCCAACTGCGCTTTGAGGCCGATGCCGGCGTGGTCGTGCGCAACTATCAGGTGGAAGGCACGGTTCTTTCCTTCACCCTCACCGCAGAACGGCCAGTGCGAGTGACCACTACTGAACTCCCATCCGGCGACTTTCACTTGACGATTGACGGGAGGGCAGCAGAAACGATGAGCGCCAGAAACGGCCGCATCAGTTTCAATGTCCCTGCCGGTGAACATACGGTAAAACTCAGCCGGTAGTCGCGATCGACACGAACTTGCCCAGCTCTGCACTCTTTCCCTCTGAAGAGCGTATACTTTTGGGCGCTTCTCCCAACATCGGTGTGCCGGAGGAAATTGCGAAAATGGCATTTGGCAGATTCCATCGAAGTATGTGGCGCGTGGCTCTCGCTGCTGCGTTGCTTTTGCTAGTCACCCCGGCTCGCGGGGGCGCGCAGCTACCTGCGGAGAACAAGCCTCTGCGCACTGTCGATACCCTGGGTTTCTCCCTCGGCTGGTATTTCCGCCTGGGGGAACTCGACGTGGCCGGGCGCAGCGGCCAGATGCTCGGCACGTTCGAGCAGGGGCCGGGGTGGGAAGCCGTCAACCTCCCCCACACCTTTAACGCGAAGAACACGTTTCTGCCGGTGCGCGGATATTATCGAGGCATCGGTTGGTACCGCAAGCACTTCACGCTGACCACGGATCAGGCTTCGCGCAAGGTTTTCCTGGAAATCGCTGCGGCCTACGCCGTGGCGGACCTCTGGGTGAACGCCCACCACGTCGGCCAATACATGGGCGGGTACACCGGCTTCAGTGCCGACGTGACCAAATACATTCAGCCCGGTGATAACCTGGTGGCCGTCAAGGTGACCAACGCGCACGATCCTGATGTGCTGCCCGGCAAGGACATTCCCGATTACGATTTGTACGGCGGCCTGTATCGCAAGGCCTCGCTGGTAATCAAGAACCACCTCTACATTCCCCAGTATGGCATTCGCGTCACCACGCCGCAGGTTTCGGAATCGGCGGCGACGGTTCACGTGGCGGTGCGGGTCCACAATGACTATCGGGACTCGCGCACGGCCGCCGCCAAGGTGCAGATTCTCGATCCGTCGGGGAAAATCGTGGCGGACAAGTCGCTGACCACAGCGCTGGCAGCGGGCGAGGAAAAGAATGTGGAGTTCACGCTCGATCCCATCTCTCACCCCGCGCTGTGGTCGGTGGACTCACCCAAGCTCTACTCAGCGCATGTGGAAGTGGACGACGGCGCCACGCCCTCCGACGCTGAAAGCGCCACGTTCGGCCTGCGCTGGTATGAATTCAAAGCGAATGACGGCTTTTTCCTGAATGGCAAGCGCATCGAACTGCGCGGCATGAATCGCCACCAGGATTACCCGGCCTCGGCAACGCACTGCTGCACCGCATGCAGGTACGCGACGTGGAAATCCTGAAAGAGACGGGCGCAAACTTTGTTCGACTCTCGCACTACCCCCAACACCCTGTGTTTCTTGATACGTGCGACCGCCTGGGCGTTCTGGTTTACGAGGAGATAGCGACGTGGCAGTACATCGGCGGCGAGCAGTTCATGCGCAACGCCGAAGCCATGATGCGCCAAATGATCTCCCGCGACGCCAACCATCCCTCCATCATCTTGTGGGGGATGATGAACGAAGGGCGCTCGCGAGAGATGTTTGAGCGCTTGAATCGCGTGGCCCACGCCGCCGACCCCACCCGGCTCACCATTTATGCCGAGAACAAGCCCGACGAGGGCAAGGAACTCGGCACTGTGGACGTGCCCGATGTGCTCGGCATCAACTATGAGACGGAGCGCATCGACAAGCTTCACGCGCTGCTGCCTGAGTGCAAGCTGGTGACCAGCGAACACTCCGGAGCCAGCGCGCGGCGCGGGGACCTGGACGCCGAAATGAAGCAGATCGACCAGGTCAAGACCAATCTGGACATTCTGGAATCGCGCCGCTACATGGCCGGCAGCACCGTGTGGTGCATGCACGATTACGGTACGGACTACTGGGGCTCATGGCCGGAAGCGCAATCGGGCGCGCTTGATTCTACCCGCCTGCCCAAGGAACTCTGGTACTACCTCAAGAGCCGCTGGACGACGGAACCGATGGTGCACCTCTGCGGCCATTGGACGTGGCCCGGCGAAGAAGGCAAGCCGCGCACCGTTACCGTGCTCACCAATTGCTCGTCCGTCGAGTTGTTCCTCGGCGGGCACTCGCTGGGAACCCGCGAGAACCAGGACCCCATGCGCTGGGACATTTCTTACCGTGCGAGCCCGCTCAAAGCCGTTGGGAAGTGCAGCGGGCGCGAGGTGGCGGACAAACTCCGCCCGGCCGGACTGCCAGCGAAGTTAGAGGTCACAGCGGACCCCACGGTGATCGAACCGGAACATACCGACGTTTCGGAGTTGACCGTGCGCGTGCGCGACGCACAGGGCACGCTGGTTCCCATCGCCGGTGAAGTGCGTTTTGAAGTGACGGGCCCCGGCGTGATGCGCGGCATCGGCGGACAGCCGTCGGCAAAGATCGCAGCAGGTATCGGTCGAATCATTTTGCAGAGTACAGCAAAGCCTGGCCTGATCACCGTGCGGGCAACGATGGGAAATCTACCGCCCGCCGTGGTCTCAGTCACGGGGCGATGATCACAAGGACACCCTTCATGAACTCAAACACACAGCGAAGTTCCTATCGCGTTTCGGTGGCGAAAACGTGCGCGTCCATCATGGTGGTTTGTGCGGTCCTCCTTATGGCGAAGCCGTCACAGGGAGCCAGAAATCGCGCGGATTGGATGCACCAGGCGCAGTGGGGCGTGTTCATGCACTACCTTGGTGCCAGTGCAGACCTGCCGCCGGCCGAATGGAACCGGCTTGGTGGATGGCTTCGATGTGGAAGGCCTAGCCAATCAACTTGAATCCGTGGGGGCGCGATATTTCGTCATCACGCTGGGGCAGAATTCCGGCCACTACCTTTCGCCCAACCGGACTTACGATTCATTGGTCGGCATTCAGCCCAGCAAGTGCTCGCGGCGCGACCTGGTGGCTGATCTCTACCCGACGCTGGCGCGTCGGCACATCAGCCTGATGGTCTACCTGCCCGCCGGCGCTCCCGACCGGGACCCGGTGGCGATGAAGGCGCTGGAATGGACGCGCGGCCCGGACCGCAACGCCAACTTCCAGCGCAAGTGGGAGCAGGTGATCGCCGAATGGTCCGCGCGCTGGGGAGACAAGGTGCGCGGCTGGTGGTTCGACGGCTGCTACTGGCCCAACGCCATGTACCGATCGTGCGAGGCGCCGAACTTCCACACCTTCGCCGCCGCCGCGCGCCAGGGCAATCCCGCCAGCGCCGTGGCCTTCAATCCCGGCGTCTTCTACCCCATCTTTGCCGAGAGCGAGCAGGAGGACTACACGGCGGGCGAGATCGACGACGTTACGCGCGTGCACTGCCACGGCCGCTGGGTGGACGGTGTCCAGTTCCACATGTTGAGCTTTCTCGGAGAGCGTTGGAGCGGCGGCGAGCCGCGCTACCCCGACGAGCAGGTTGCTGAAGTCACCGCCGACATCGTGCGCCACGGCGGCGTGGTGACCTGGGACGTGCCTCATGACCCCACGGGCCGCATTTCCGACGCCTTCATGCGGCAACTGAAGGCCATCGGCGAGGCAGTACAGAAGGTCGGGCCAAACCCTGACCGTTCGCCGGCCCAGTAGGTGGAATAAGGCGCCGCGGCGTCTGGCCGGTTGGCAGTTCTAACCTCGCGTCGCAACATGAAGTGCCGCTGTTCGCAAGGAGGTCCTGTCTCGATGAATTCATTTTTCATGAAGCAGTCGTTCTCTCGCATTCTTCTGATGCTGTTCATGGCGTTGGCTGCGATGCTGGTCCAGCCGCGCCCCGCGCAGGCCGTCACGTGGTCCACCCTCTTCACCGCCCAAGACGTGCGCGACCATCTCGCGACCGAGCAGGGCCGCCAGGAGGCGCTGGCCTTCTGCCGCAAGATGGGCATCACCAAGGTTTACATTGAAACGTTTCGCGGCTACCAGGCCGACGAGGCCACACTGAAGGCCGCGCGCGACTTCTTTCGCCAGGCGGGCCTGGAGGTTTCCGGCTGCGTCACCACCGTGCAGTTCGGCAAGCGTTGCAGCACCGGCCACTCGTGGGTTTGCTACACCAATCGCGCCACGCAGGAGCGCCTAGAGTCCATCTTCCGTTTCACCGCCGCGCTGTTTGACGAAATCATGATCGACGATTTCTTCTGCACCGACTGCCAGTGCTCGGAGTGCGCCGCGGCGAAGGGCAGCTTGAGTTGGGACCAGTACTACGAGAAGCTGATGCTTCAGGTCAGCCGCGACCGCGTGCTGGGCCCCGCGCACGCCGTGAATCCGCGGGCCAAGGTCATCATCAAGTTTCCGCAATGGTACGACCGCTTTCAGGAGCGCGGCTACGTTCCCGACAAGGAGGCGGCGCTGTTTGACCGCATCTGGGTGGGCACGGAGTTGCGCGACCCCGCCTCTGACCACTGGGGCAACAAGCAGCAGTACGAGGGCTACTTCATTTACCGCTGGCTCAGCGAAGTGGGCGGCCCGAAGACCGGCGGCGGCTGGTTCGATCCCTTCGGCACCACGCCCGCGCTCTACCTCGACCAGCCTTTGACCACGATTCTTGCAGGCGCGCCGGAGGTTTTTCTTTTCCACTACGGCGCGCTGACCTCGCCCGAGTATCAGGCGCAGGCGGAAGCGCTGGCGCCGCGCCGCGCGCAGTATGAAAAGCTGGCCGGCTTCGTTTCGGGCTGGAGCGGCATCCCCGCCTACAAACCCGTCAGCAGCGACCCGGGCGATGAAGCCTACATGCTTGACGAGATCGGCATGTTGGCCATTCCGGAAGCGCCCACGTCACATTTCCCTGAAGGCGCGCGTGCGGCCATCCTGACCACGCAGGCGCTGGGCGATACGGACTTGGTTCCCAAGCTCGTGCGCTTGCTCGGCAGCGGCGCGACGGTTTTTGCCAGCCAGGCACTCGCCCATCGGTTGAGCGGCGACCCGCGCCTGCCCACGCAAGCTCCGCTCGATCTGGATAAGAATCAATACCTGAAAACCCTGGAAGTGGGCGGCGGGAAAGTGGTGGTGTTCTCCGATGCCCTGCCGCACCTGAGTCACGTTGCCGGCCAAAATCGCCTGGAGCAGCTTACGCCGGAGCTGCGATCGGCGCTGGATGAGTTGCGGCGCGATGTTTCGGACTTCACCGCGACCTCTCTGGATGCGCCGCCGCGCGTGGCGGTGTTTCCGCTCGGTGGCCGCGTGGCCGTGGTCAATTACACGGAACTGCCGGTGGATTGCCACGTCACCGGCCTCGCCGGCATGGCGCACCGGTTAACGCAACTTGACGCCCTCGACGGCGCGCGCCTGGCCTCCGACGGCTTTACACTGCGCCTTCCGCCGCACGCGGCCATCGTGGTGGAGTAGGAGCGCGCGGGACACAGGCAATTGTCGATTTTCGATTGCCGATTGTCGATTGGAAGCCGTCGCCGAGTTTCCAATTTCGAATTTCGATTTCGGCATGTTCAATCGTCGATTTTCGATTGACGATTGTCGATTGAAAGGCCTCGTCGAGCTTCCAGTTTCGCGTTTCGACTTACCGATCATGCTTATCGAGTTAGTTTCCTATTCCCACCACGTCCGCCTGGCGTGCCTACCCTTCCGTCTTGAGGATATCGTGGGTGCCGATGCGGCGCAGGATCAGGGTGTCGCCAGCTCGCTGGAAGGTTATGCGGTAGGACATGGTGACGCTGGCTTCCCAGACGTTGGCGAGGCCCTGCATTTTCTTGACGCGAAGGGAGGGATAGGAGGGATTCTGCACCAGCCGCAGGATGGCCTTTTCGGCGCGCGACTGGATTTCCCGAGGAAGCGCCCGAAAGTCCCTGGCGAACGACTCGGTCCGTGCGAGCCTTGGGGGCGCTGGCGCGGTCGGTTCGCGAGTGGGCTCCCCGCCTTGCCCCGCGGGCTTGTGGCGCTTCAACTTTTCAAATCCTTCAGGAGGTCTTCCACCGACTCGAACTCTTTCAGCCTGCCCGCCGCAATATCCTGGTCCGCCTCGCGCTCTTTCCTCTGCCACTCCGGGGTCCAAAACCAGAGCTGGTCCCTCGGAACGAGGCGGGCGGGAATCAGCTCAACGCGCCGGCCCACCAGGCGCATGAGCATATGGTCTCCCTTCCTGAGCTGGAGCGCCTTGGAAATTCGGTGCGGAATCGTCACTTGATGCTTCGCTCCCAACCGCACCGACTCCTCCAACACCGGCTTTGCCTTCGCCATATAGTTCGCTCCCCACCAATTTCCGACAATCCGATTTTCCTACAATCGGCCGAGCGGGTCAAGCGAATCGCCTGGCTGCTGGTCGGACTTCCGACTCTCTTTGCCCTCGTCACTCGCCACTTGTCACTCATCACTGCCTTCTTTTCTGCAAACTCGCCCGGATGTGTTAATGTCTCAGCAATGGGCTTCAGTACAAAGAACAGTTTGTGCCCGCGGGCGTTGAGTGCAGCGGTCTGGCCTTACCCGCTGGCAGTGGTGGCGGCCGTGTGTTGCTGCGGGCAGCAGGTGTGGGCGCAGGCCTCCGCCGGTCAACTCGCGCGCGGACGGTATCTTGTCGAAGCGGTGGCCATCTGTTTTGAGTGCCACTCGGAGCGCAACTTCTCGCAGCCGGGGTGGCCGATTCCGCCGGGCCGCGCGGGCGGCGGACGCATCATGTACGGTGAAGGCACCGAGCATCCCATGGTGGCGGCCAACATCTCTCCTGACCGCGCTACCGGCATCGGCGCCTGGACCGACCAGGAGATCACGCGCGCCCTTCGCGACGGCATCGCCCGCGACGGCCGCACGTTGAATCCCGAAATGCCGTCCCGCTACTTTCGGGTGATGAGCGCTGACGATCTCAGGGCCATTGTCGTTTATCTGCGCTCCATTCCTCCGGTGGTCCATTCCCTGCCCAGGATGCCTCCGTACAAACCGGCGCTCCCCCTCCGGTGGCGATGGATTCAATCCAGCTCACGCACACATCCGACGCGGTCCGGCGCGGAGAATTCCTGGTACGGCTGGGCGGATGCGAGACCTGCCACACTCCCACCAACGCGAACGGCTACATCAAAGGGTTCGATTTTGCCGGCGGCTCGGTGTTCCGGCACGGCGATCGCGCCGCCGCCAGTTCCAATCTCACTCCCGGCCCGTCGGGAATCGGCTACTACGACGAGCAGAAGTTCACGCAGGTCATTCGCACCGGACGCGCTGGCGCGCGCGTGCTGAATTCCGCCATGCCCTGGCTCTTCTATCGTCACATGACCGACGCGGACCTGAAATCCGTCTTCGCCTACTTGCAGGCCCTGCCCCCCGTCCAGCACCGCGTGGACAACACCGAACCCCCCACCCCCTGCCGCAAGTGCGGCAACGTGCACGGACTGGGCAATCAGAATTGAGGCCGAAGCGGGAAACGGGACGCGGGAATCGGGACGCGGGGACTACAGGAAGCGGCCTTCGCCCTTAAAGCGCTGAAGGGTGATGTGTGGTTGAAATGGAAATCCTTAAACCCTTCGCCGCCGTCGCCCTTCTGGAGGACCAACCGGGGCGGGGCCTACGACGGGGCCAAGTGGGAACCGTGGTCGAACAGCTTGCGCCCGGTGTGTTCGAAGTCGAGTTCTGCGACAATGAAGGCCGCACTTACGCCTCGCTCGCCCTGCGCTCTGACCAACTGATGATCCTCCATCATGATCTGGTCGAGGTGGGCTGATCTTGCATCTTTGAATCTTGAATTTGGAATCAATAGTGTCCGGTAAAAGTGCTAACGATTCCTTGTAACTGGCTGAGTAAGCGGAAGTAAGGTATCAGAATGAAATTTTTCGATTTCAAATATTTGCCTCTTTGTGGCCACCATAGGACTGCTTGCGACTCTCTTTTGGAGGCAGTCCATGAACGCGGGTCAAACCGTTTTCGCTCAACTTATGGAGTTCCTTCCGACTTACCAGTTTCAAATTTGCGTCGACCGATACCAGGGCAACCGCTACGTCAAAGATTTCTCTTGTTGGGATCAGTTCCTCTGTTTGGCCTTCGCTCAGCTCACCTATCGCACCAGTCTGCGCGACATCGAAGCCTGTCTGCGCGCCCAGCAACCCAAGCTTTACCATATGGGCTTCCGCGGTCGAGTTTCCCGCGCCACCCTCGCCGACGCCAACGAGCTTCGCGACTGGCGGATTTATGCCGACTTCGCTCAAGTGTTGATTGCCATGGCCCGCGACCTCTACCGCGACGAATCGTTCGGGGTGGAGTTGAGCGAGAGCGTGTATGCCTTCGACTCCACCACCATCGATTTGTGTCTGTCGCTCTTCCCTTGGGGCCAGTTTCGCCGCCGCAAGAGCGCGGTCAAGTTGCACACCTTGCTCGATCTGCGGGGCAGCATTCCCACCAGTGTTTATGTGACCGGCGGGCAGGTCCACGACGTCAACTTGCTGGACGAGTTGCTGCTGGAAGCGGGAGCGTTTTACTTGCTCGACCGCGGCTATGTGGACTTCGCTCGTCTTTACGCCTTCACCCAAGCTTGTGCCTTCTTCGTCACTCGCAGCAAGAAGAATTTGCAATTCTACCGTCGCTGCTCTCGCCCGGTGGAACGCGCCAGCGGCCTACGCTCCGATCAGACCATCGTGCTCACGGGCGTGCGAACCGCGCAGCGCTATCCCGATCCCTTGCGGCGCATCGGATATTTCGATCCCCAGAAGGATTTGCGACTGACCTTTCTGAGCAACAATTTTCTGCTCCCGGCTCTGATCATCACCCAACTGTATCGGGCGCGCTGGCAGGTGGAATTGTTCTTCCGCTGGATCAAACAGCACCTGCGTATCAAGGCTTTCTACGGCACCTCCGAGAACGCGGTGAAGATTCAAGTGTGGGTCGCCCTCTCGGTTTACGTCCTGGTCGCCGTGGTCAAGAAGCGACTCGGGCTCGATCTGAGTCTCTACAAAATTCTCCAAATTCTCAGCGTCACGATTTTCGAAAAAACCCCGATTCTAGAGGGTTCTTTCAACTTTGCCGATGAAACCGAAAACCCGAATCTCGGCAAGCAACTCAATCTATTCGAGTTTTAGCCGGACACTATTGATTCAAGATAAATCAGGCCGGCAGAATTCAAGATGGCAGATTCAAGATAAATCAGGCAGGACAATTCAAGATGGCCGATTCAAGATGCAAGATGAATTGGAGAACCGCGTACCGAAACTGGCGCACCGCGCGGCTCACACGCCCTACGCAGGCCGGCGGTTTGACTATCGACTCTCGACTATGAACTATCGACTGCTCTTGAATCTTGAACCTGCGATCCGGAATCGCCCTGCGCGCGCGTCCACACCAACTGCTCACGTGGGAGATTGGCCTTTGAGTCTTTGCATCATCTCATGGAGCTGGCGGATTACGGGTTGGTTCGGGTCGAGAGCGAAGGCCTGGACGGATTCCTCCCAAGCCGCCTGGTAATCACCCTTTTTGGCTAGACAGATCGAGAGGTTAGCGTGGGCTAGCGCGAAGTCGGGCTTGAGGCGGATCGCCGCGCGGCATGCGGTGACGGCTCCGTCCGCATCGCCCTTCTCGCTGAGTTTGATGCCCAGGTTGTAGTGCACCTCCGGATCGTCCGGCTGCAGGCAGAGGGCCTCGCGATAGGCGGCGATGGCCCCGTCGCAGTCACCTTTGCCTGCCAGCACGACGCCAAGATTTTTGTGCGCGAGGGCGTGGTCGGGCTTAAGTCGGATGGCTTCGCGGTAAGCGCTGCTGGCCCCCTCCATGTCGCCCTTCGCCAAGAGGGCGTTGCCGAGTGCGCTGTGTGCAGCAGCATTTTCCGGCTGGAGGCGGATGGCGGTACGGTACTCGGCGATGGCTTCGTCGATGCTGCCCAGTTCCCTCAGGACGCCGCCTAGCCTTGTGCGCGCATCGGCGTCATTCGGCTGGAGACGAGTCGCCTGGCGGCAGGCGGCGAGGGCCGCGGGCAGGGTCGGATTCGATGCAAAAGTTTTCTGCATCAGCTCGTGAAGCCCGCGAACCGCCGGGTCGGCTGGGGCGAGGCGATAGGCGGTGTCAGTCTCCTCCAGGGCCGCCTGGTAATCACCCTTCTTGAAGAGCGATATGCCGAGGGCGGCGTGCGCTTGGGCGTGGTCCGGCTTGAGGCGGATGGCCGTGCGATACTCGGCCATGGCCCCCTCCGTATCGCCCTTGTCACCGAGTGCGCCACCCATGGCTTTGTGCACCTCAGCGTCATCCGGCTTGAGGCGGACGGCCTCGCGCCATGCAGCGATGGCCCCGTCGAGATCTCCTTTCTGCTTCAGCGCGATGCCCAAGCTGCGGTAGGCCTCGGGGTTGTCCGGCTGGATCTCCAGGGCCTTGTTTATGCATCGGATCGCTTCCTCGGGTCGCCCCAGCGAGAGAAACGAACTTGCCATCGTCGCCCAATGTCCGGCATCGGACGGCTCCCGGGTTCTCACTTTCTCCAGGGGGCGGCCGGCGACGCGCTCAAGTTCGCAGCGCAGGGCGGCGAAGCTGGCGAAACGCTGAGACGGCTTCACGGCGAGGCAGCCTTCAACCACTCCTCGCAGAGGCCCCGCCACGGCTGGGACTCGCCCCGTCAACTGCCGCTGATTTATTTCCAAAGCGTAGCGCCCCACGTCGTTTCCATCGCGCGGTGCGGCCACCCCAACGGCGAATGGCGGCCCTTGGCTTCCCGTAGCCATTTGCCACAGAACCAAGCCGAAGCTGTAAATGTCGCTGCGCACATCTGCTTCGCTGCCCGCAAAGAGCTCGGGAGCGATATAGCCGGGAGTGCCGCAGATTCCTGCCCCCTCGGTCTGAAACAGGCTGAGGCCAACCGCCCGTCTTTGGCGCTGCGAGTCCAGACATCGCCCCTTCGCGCCAAACTCGCTTCCGTCGCCGTGGCCAAGCCGAAATCGCTGATCAGGAGGAGGAGGTTCTTATGGATGAGAATGTTCGATGGTTTGATGTCGCGGTGAGAGGTAATACCGTGGGCGTTGGCGTACTCCATCCCCTCGCAAAATTGGGTCGCATAGAGGAGGATATCGGCATTATTGAGCGGCCCGTGGCAATCCCGTAGATGGTCGGCCAGCGTCACCCGGCCACGCTCGTCGGGAGAAACATACATCATTCCGATAAAGAGGCGGCCGGAGATTTCCTCAACAAAATACGGGATTAAGATGTTGGGGTGTTGACCAAGATTCAACCACAAAAAAGCTTCCCGCTTGAACGCACTCCTGGCTGCCGCGTCAGCGAGGAACTCATGCCGAAAGGTCTTGAGCGCTACGGTTTCATCGACTCCCCGGATGTACACTCGATAAACTTCACCGAACCCGCCGCAGCCAAGCTCGGCCTCAACTTCGAACCTTTCGCCAATCACATCGCCTTTCCTATAAGCTGCCGCCATAAGTTTCTTATACCTCCCATCGCGAAGGCGCTCCGGCCGTCCAGGATCATCGCGCTCTGGCCCGCTTGGACACGGCAGCACACCTCAGCCCAGAGGCGGAATAGAGCAAAGTGCGCGTAGATTGTGCTCCTCTGCGGCTCTTTCTCCGGAATTCATGCATTAGAAATCACGCCTGCGTCGGTACGGGCGAAGCCCAGACGCAGCCGGAGAACAAAGGTATCCGCAGTTGGGCTTCCTTTGCCGGTCTCGATTGGGAATTGATGCATTCGAGATCAGGATTGCATCCAGGTGTACGAGGTCTATAATCGCCGCCATGTCGCGCCTGCGCCGATTAGTGGTGTCAGACCGGTTTTTCTTTATCTCCTGCCGCCTGCTGCCCTGACGAGGAATTCTCTTGGAATCCGAATTCGCGTGCCTCACGCGGGTGAACCACGAACGCTGCGAAGAACATGAATTCCTGCTCACCGCGTGGGTGTTCTTGCCCGATCGCGGGCCCGCCATTTTTTATCCGTCTCATCCCCTCACTATCTCACGGGTGATGGAATCGATCAAGGACGGGCCACGCAGCGCATTCATCGCCGCCGGTGCGAATGCGGCACGCTGTTCCCAGCGCGTCTTCTTGATCGCGCATTGCGCACCGTGCGCGAGTACCAGGGGGGAACGGTGTCAGGCGAGTCCCGTTCAAGCATCTTCAAATCAGGACAGCTCCCAAACGTGTTAGTATCTCCGCGGCGCGTCGAAGCCTGGCTGTGGTCGGCGAGTGCCCCAACAACTTCAAGGAGAATTCATGAATCGTTTCGTGCGCACTTTTCTGCTCTGTGTATGCGGTGGTGTCTTGGTGGCCGGCATTCTTGCCGTACAATCCCCGGCGGGAGCGGCGCCCGCGTCCGCACCTGAGGCGCCGCGCTTCGAAGTCGACCCGATGTGGCCCAAGCCGCTTCCCCACCACTGGATCCTGGGAATGACGGTGGGCGTGGCAGTCGACGCGCAGGACCACATTTGGATTGTCCACCGCCCGGATTCGCTGGAGTACTGGGAAACCTACTCCGAGCAGCAGCCTCCCATTGGCGACTGCTGCGCGGCGGCGCCACCGGTGTTGGAGTTTGACGAAGCCGGCAACTTGATCAATTCCTGGGGTGGGCCGGGCGAGGGCTACGATTGGCCATACTCGATGCACGGTATCTCCATCGACCCGGACGGCAACGTTTGGATCGGCGGCAACGGGCGCGGGAAGAGGAAGCCCCCGGCGGTTCCTTCGCCCTGGGGGGCCCGCGTCCTCAAGCACCCCCAGCCCCAAGCCCCAGTGCTCCCTACCACGACTGCATGATTTTGAAGTTCACCCCGCAGGGCAAATTCCTGATGCAGATCGGAAAACCCGACCAGAGCAAGGGCAGCAACGACGTGGAGAACCTGAGGGGTCCGGCGAAGATGTGGTTCGATCAAATCGGCGCAGGAAATCTACGTGGCCGACGGCTACGGCAACCGCCGCGTCATCGTGTTCGACTATGAGACCGGCAAATACAAGCGCCACTGGGGCGCCTACGGCCATACGCCCAGCGACGAGGGTTTTGGAACCTACACTCCCCCCATCGAGAACGACCCGCAGTTTCGCAATCCCGTCCACTGCGCCGTGCTCTCGAACGACCGCCTGCTCTACGTGTGCGACCGCATCAACAACCGCATCCAGATTTTCAATCCGCAGGGGGTCTTCCAGAAGGAGTACTACTACTACACCCGCACGCGCGGCGACGGCTCGGTGTGGGATATCGCTTTCTCGCACGACCCGGAGCAGCGATTCATCTATGTCGCCGACGGAGTAAACGAGAAGATCCACATTCTCGACCGCAAAACGATGCAAGTGCTCACCAGCTTCGGCGACGGCGGCAGACAGCCGGGAGAATTCTACGCCGTGCACAGCATCGCCACCGATTCTAAAGGCAACATCTTCACCACTGAGACCTACCGCGGGCAGCGCGTGCAGAAGTTTGTCTTCAAGGGGCTCGCTCCGGTCACGACTCTCGACCAGGGCGTGGTGTGGCCAAAGACTGTCAAGCGCTCACTGGGAAAGTAAGATCGTAATTTGTGGGTGTCGCACTCAAGCCGTATGAACGTGGGGACGGGCATGGTCCCCGTCCCCGACGTTCCCGACCGGCATGCGAAGGTCGCGCCAAACGGCCGCTATTCCGCACGATAAAGCAAGGTAGGCTTGGAATCCCAGTAGGTGATAAGCATCTCGGGGGAATAGGCCTCGCCTTTCCATGGGTCGCACACAACGGCCTCGGGTCCCCAGCCATTGGGGTCCTCAGCGTTGCTGTAGCGTGACCTGCCGACGACCACATAGTTGTGCTTACCGCTTTGGAGCCCCATCCAGTCGAGCGGTAGAATGCGTCGGTCTAAGAGGTACACAAAGGCCATCGCCGATTGTTCGCCGCAATTGCCGCAGCCTTTCTCTGCCGCGAGCGCGGCCACGTTCCGCAGGCGCTCCTCCGTAGGGAGAGAATCCCACCCCTGCTGCTTGGCATACTCGCGCTCGTCTGCGATGCAGGAGAGGGAGCCCCCAAGCGTCATCACGACGTCCTCAAGCTTGTTCCCCGAACCCACGGTCATCTTCGATTGAACGCAGACGACCGCGGCCGAGGCGTTCAATTGGTTGATTTTCAACTTGCGTTCGTGCAACAGATGCGTTTGCACGGTGCTCAAGACCGCATTCCGTCCCAACGGGGAGCTCGAGTGGGGGATGCCGTACCTGCGGCCTGCTCGCCGAACTGTCTGGCGCTGCGGAAGCCCCCAGGCCCACCGCCCCCGCGGGGAGCATTAGGATGCACAACCTCTCCGCTGCTCGACTGCCAATCGTCACCCATCTTCCATCTCCTTTCGTGCCGGCCAAAAATAGGAACGATTGACCGGGACAGGTA
>CAVRBF010000033.1:0-244707 GCA_963719115.1 uncultured Acidobacteriota bacterium
CGCCTTCGCCAAGCGTTTCGGCTTTCACTTCGTGGCGCATGCGATCGGCGATGCCAACCGCTCGGCGCGTGTCGAGAGGCCCTTCGCCTTCATCGAGAATAACTTCCTGGCCGGACGCACCTTCGCCAGTTGGGAGGACCTGAATCAGCAGGCGCGTCAGTGGTGCGACAAGGTCAACTCCACCTACAAGAAACATCTCCGGGCGGTTCCCCGCGAGTTGTTCGCGGTGGAGCGGTTGCACCTGAAGCCGCTGCCCGCCTGGATTCCCGAGGTCTACCGGCTCCACCCGCGCCTGGTGGACATCGAGGGCTATGTGGCCTTGCACACCAACCGCTACTCGGTTCCCCTGGATTGGATCGGCCGGCGTGTCGAGGTGCGCGAGACCCCGGAGAAGATCGAGATTCAACTCGATGCCCGCCGCCTGGTGACGCACCGCCGCATCGCGGAGGCCGAGCATCAGCGCGTGATGTTAGCCGAACACCGCCCCCCGCGCGGCCAGGGCATCGCACGTCCCGATCCCCATCCCGAGGAGAAGGCGATTCTGGCCACCGTGCCGGAGATCGCCGACTATGTCGCGGCCCTGAAACCGCGTACCCGCAAGGTGCTCACGCTTGCCTTGCGCCAACTGCTCCGCCTGGTGCGCGAGTATCCCCGCGAACCGCTTCTGTCAGCGGTGCAGGAAGCCGCCCGCTACGGTCTCTATGATCTGGATCGGCTGGAACGCATGATCCTGCGCCGCGTGGCGCGCGAATACTTTTTGCTGAAGGACGGCACGGGGGGCGAAAATGAAGATCAGTGAAGAACTCGAACAACTGCTGAAAAATCTCCACCTGAAACGCATCCTGGAAATTTACGACGAACAGGCGCAGGTGGCCCAGAAGGAGGACGTCCCCTACGCCGAGTTCCTCACCCGGCTGCTGCGCGCGCAGTGGCACGCCCGGCAGGAGAGTGCCCTGGAGTGGCGTATCCGGCGCGCCAACCTGCCCGAGCGCTGGTCTCTGGAGACTTTCCCCTTCGCCCGCCAACCGGGGGTCAACCGCAAACAGATTCGCACCTTGGCCGAACTGGAGTTCATCGCCAAGGCGGAAAATATCGTCTTCATCGGCGAAACCGCCCGCGGCAAAACCGGCTTGGCCTGTGGTCTACTGCTGAAGGCGCTGGAGAACGGCTACCGCGGCCAGTTCGTCCGCGCCCAAGATCTCTTCGATGAAATGTATGCCTCGCTGGCCGATCGCTCCACCCGCCAGTTGCTCAAACGCCTGGCACGCCTGGACCTCCTCGTGGTCAACGAGCTGGGCTATTTAAATCTCAAACCCGAGCAGTCCAACATCTTCTTCAAGCTGATGGAAGAGCGCTACCGCCAGCATTCCACCATTATCACCACGAACCTTATCTACGACGAATGGCCGAACTTTCTGGGCAGTCAACCCATGGTGGAAGCCCTGCTGAGCCGTCTGCGGCACTATTGCCACACGCTGCACATCAAGGGTCCGTCGCTGCGCGAGCCGCAAGGTTAAGGAGGAAACCGTGGCAGACAGTCCCCTCGGCCGCGAGGAGTATATCCAAAAGGTCCTCACGGCTTACCGCCAGACACCGGAAACCACGGGGACGATTCGTCCCCCCGACCGCCGGGTGGCCGCCCAACTGTATGCGCGCGGCGTACCCTTACACACCGTGGAAAACGCCTTGCTGCTCGCCGCCTCTCGCCGCCTCTTCCGCTCCACCGATGCTCCGCCCCTCGCCACGATTCGCTCCCTGGCTTACTTTCTCCCCGTCATCAACGAGGTGCTCGAACTCGCCGTCAGCCCCGATTACTTCCGCTACCTCCGCCGCCAAATCGCGGGCTTTCATGCAGACGCCTCCAACCCACCGACCAACCGCTGACAGCGCAGCTTCCGTCGCTGGCGTTCCACGCCTTCGGCGTGGGATGATAACGTCGCTCCCTCCGCTCCAGACGTCCCAGCGCACGCCTTCGGCGTGGATGATGATGATGTTCTCCCTCTCACTCCAAATCTTGTTCCAAATGCTGGTGCCGCCGGTGGGTCACTTCAACTGAACACTACTGGGTCACTCTTGGAAAGCGCCGAAGGGGAGCCAGATGTTTATGTCACTTGACGATCCTTATACCAAAGGATCGCATTGAGTCCGTAACTCCCACAGGCGAATACTCCCATTGCTGCGGGAAAAGGCTCGCCGTTGTCGAGTTGCATTTGAAGAGCGGCGCCACGATGCCTTTGCAAGATGTGTTCGAGCAACTGGCATCCTCCCTGCCCCATAGTTCGGAGGTCCACGCCCACGAACCTGCGGGCACCTTCCCGTATCTCGGGGGAGGCGCCCCCTTTCAACCTGCATCGAGAGCCAACCCGTATGAAGCCCACCTGCAAGGAGCCGTGATGCGCACCCCCAGTCTAGTGTGCCCATTTGGCTACCAGCCCTGCGTTGGACCGTACGGGTCCGGATGCTACAATCCGGCCACAGGTGAGCGCTGCTTCAATGGCCTGATCTGTCCGTTTGGCTATCAAGCTTGCATTGGAGCTTGTGGAGTGGGCTGCTACAACCCGGCAAGAGGAGAGCGTTGCTTCAATGGCCTGATCTGCCCCTTCGGCTATCAAGCCTGCGGCTGTCAATGCTATAACCCCGCGGCAGGTGAGACGTGCCATTAGATTAAAGCACGCCGCACGGTCTTTCGACCGAATTGAGAATCCGACAGATAAGAAAGGAAGGTTATTATGGAAAGCAAACATAAGGAACCCGAGGTCAAGAGAGAGGCTGGAACCAACTGGGCCGTGGCGTCGTGGCCCGGTTCGCTGTACGCGAATGAAACGAATGTGATGAGCTTTTTGGCTAGTAGTCAAGTCACGAACTCGGCGAGTGCGAAGGTCGCGACCGACGCCAATTACACTTACGTTGTATTTGAGACGTAAGATTTGCCGTCGCGACGTGCGGTTCTTCGGCGGGTCGCCCCGCCGTATCCCAGCATCAACCTTACGCCGTCGTTCCCTCCGCACCGGCGCCGCCAGTGAACGGCTGTATCTGGGCTGCGCCGGGAGGGAACCGGGAGGCTGTCGTAAAGGACGTCCGATGAGAGCCGATCAGGACGAATTCTCTCGGACCCCTTCTTGCATGGCAACAAGCCCTTATTCCGGGCACATTTGACCAACCCAACCGTCACTTGACCCGAGGGCAGGCTGGTATCAAAGTGCGATGTAACTCGGGCTAATCTTTGAGAGACCCAGGAATTGAAAGGAGGCCAACGTGGAATCGCGAATTACTCAAGTTCGAGCTATTCTCAACCATCTGGTAGATCAGAACGGAGGTTCACCCCGACACTCCGGGTTGGGGCGTTTTTGGAATCTACCACGCAACCAGTTTATCGCTGGTCCAGTCTATGGCGAGACGCCGATCGTGCCCGGCCGTCCGGACCAATCGTTCCTGCTGAAAATATTGGCCGGGTCGGCTGATGGGTTCGCACGAATGCCTCTCGGTGGCCCATACATCCAACCGGATGATTTGAAATTCATCACCCAATGGATCGCGGATGGAGCTCCCGACGATTCTCCAGAGTTTACAGAGGAATTTGCGAAGAAGTAGATTTTAAGCCCATCGAGGAGCACTGTCCCGCCATGAGCTGCCACAAGTTCTTAGAGCAGAAGGGCGCAATTTGTCTAGCCGCCGTGTCCGGCCTGGCGATACTTTGCGGCACGGGTATCTGGATAACCTCGGCACATGCAGGGTCCGGCCAAGCCCCGTCTCACGATCCAGATGCTATCACAATCAGAATCGTTTCTGACAAGCCTTTCGACCTGCCGACTCCACGCAACGGTCAGCAGAACTCGCTGACAGACGCCGCAGTCTTCGCCTGGCAGCAGTTTATCGCGCTCACTTGGCCTGCAAGATCTCAAACAGGCGCCATGGACTCTAGGGACGAACCGGATACCATGCGACGTTACGGCCAGAAGGGAGAGACGGGACAGGTTGTTTGGGAAACGTTCAGGCACAAATCAGAAATCTTCCCTGGAAGCGGCGATCCTAACGGCTTCATCAATGACGCGAGTAAAGACTTCGGATATGATGCGCTGCCCGTCTATACCTACAATGGACCTCCCGTTCTGCCCGCAACTGGCCAAACCGCCGGCGTCACTCCATTCGACAATCTGGACGAGGTGAACGAGATCGAGTTGTGTAATATGAGTGCCGGAATCTCCGACAGTCGCATCCTCTACCAAGCAAAGGCGAACCGCGTCCTTTACAGATATAGCGCCCAGAATCGCCTCTTCGATAGCCCCATTGGAATACCTGGGATCATGCGCGCGAACGCCGCGTATAACCTTCAACAGACCAAAACGTCCGACTTTAGAAAACCCTATGTGGATCTGCCGTCCAGTGACCCGTATCGAAAGAGAGTTGGAGCCATAGAGATCAAATCAGCATGGCGAAGGCTCGCCCTCGGCGAAGATCGATCACGGTTCTATACAAATACAGTTCGATTCTATGTCACGGAAGGTGGCAAGACAAAATATCGCGAGGAAGAGTGGGGCCTAATCGCGCTTCACATTATCCATAAGACAAAATCATCGCCTGTCTTCGTCTACACTTCCTTTAGTCAAGTTGACAATATTCGAGATGTCGATGGAACGGTGGTAGAGGAGCCAGACGGGCTCATCAAATCGCAGTATCGTGACATACCGCCTTTTGCGCCAGAATTGGCGATCTATAAGTCAGACACAACCCACGGACAACAGGTGTTTGTGCGGTCGGGCAGCCCCGGAATACCGGCAGGATCCAAGCAGCTCTTTTTCATGAACATCGGCATGTTCACCCACGGCGTAACCGTGCCGGTCGCTGTCCGTCGTCGGCTGTATGAGATATCAAGTGAAGTGCGGGCGGTGAATCGGATTGCTCAGGCTGCGATCAGAACTTATGATCCAGGGGCGGTTTGGCAAAACTACAAACTCGTAAATGTACAAGCAAGCACACTACCGAGTTTTGTGGATCGCTCAGAGTCTGACGATCTAAGTTCCGATCTTAAGGCCAGCTTCTTTATGGCGAACGAGGTTGTGGAGACGAACGTACCTCTTCAACAATTTAGCGGCACACTCAGCCCCGGTGATGGACAGTTTCCACCAAATTTCACTCACGCTGGTAACTTTGACATAGGCCTATTTATGAGAGCCGCAAGCTATCAGCCGGACAAGATATCGTATCCGCTAAACATAGGTCAACCCGTCAAGAACACTTACTTGCGTCCAGGTGCCGCACTGGGGCAGGTATGGCGGAAGCTTAACATGGGCGGCTGCGTTGGCTGTCACGGAGCCCAGAGCCAACTCGTTGGTGGGGACTTCAGTGTGATTCTGGCACGAGGGCGTGTTACCCCGCCTGAATCGGCCGACAACCCCAACGCCACATCAAATCGGCTTCTCCAACTGAATCTTCTCCGTGACCAAAGATAGGCAAACGTCGATGCATTATGGCCCCTGGAGCGGGTAGCCACCGTCAGCACATCCCTGACCGTGGGCTTTTCGGCTGCTGTTACTCGTAAGATTTTTAGGGCATCGATTGTTAAGTTCACCCTGGGCCGAAACCCACGGTCAGGAATTCGCTGACCGTTTATCGTTCCATAACCCTGGCGCTACTTTAGGAATTCCTGTTCCCGCTCTTGGACAATGTGTTCCCATAGAGGAGTACATCTTTTTCTACCTGACGGGCGTCATCGCCGTGCTATTGATCTATATCTGGTTAGACGAATTCCGGCTAAACGCGGATCACGTTAAGGACTACATCAATTCCCGGAGTGGGATTTTCCGCCGAGGCGCGACGGTTTATCAATTAGGGCGCTGTCAGCCTTACGGTTTTGATTATCCTGTTCATCAGTCTTTTCTGGGAGGCGACACTCGCCGTTCCCTACGGATGGTGGGGTTACCAGCCTACCCAAATGATGGGCTTATTCATCGGGGCTTGGTCGGGACTTCCCATTGAGGCGGCCTGCGTTTGGATCGCGGTGACCTAAGTCACCGTCATCATTTTCGAAATCATGAAACTCTTGGACGCTTCGGAAAGGCCCGTCAGACAGGCGCTTCTGGGTACACCGGCTTTGGCTGCATCGCGGAAGTAGCAATCACTCGCCGTCACCGTGCTCCAAGTCCATGTTTGGGTAGTCAATCCTCGGTTATTCGGTAAAAGGGCCACACATTCTCGACAAGGCGCACGAAGAAGCGATTGGCCGCCTCGACGGCTCAATCGCAAGGAGGCATACGTGTATCGAAACTTGATCTGGGCACTTTGTACGGTCGCCATCGTCTTTTGCACAAGCACCAAGGCTCGTGGTCAACTGGTTCCGTTGAAGAATTCACCATCTACCGCGTCTGTCCTCTACCTTACCTCGTCGCATGCATACGTTCCCACGGGAGGGACACTCGACCTGACAGCGAACCCCGGGGGCGTTGTAGTGACTTGGTCAATTAGTGGAAACGCTGACTCGAGCTTCGGGAGCATTACCCCGACGGGTCCAAACACGGCGCGCTACTTTGCTCCCTTAACGCTCCCGGCGAGTTCTCCTATCGTTACAGCAGCCTCTGTCGCTAATACAGCTATCAAAGCGACCTTTACGGTTACTCTGTACGCTTCGACATGCAACGACTATTCTTCCTTTGCATGCATTAGAGTTGAGCCTCTTACGAGGATGCTTAAAGTGGGCGAGTCCGTCCACTTACGGGCAGTGGGGGTACACCTCCCTCCTGACACCCCACTTTCCTGGAATGTTAAGGTCGACGGTAACGTAGACCCCAGCGGAGGAAGCCTCGATGTGTTGGACAATAACGATCGTCTGTACCACACCCCTCCAACCGTGCCGCGGGGGCAAGTAACGGTGGCTGTACAACCACAAAATTCAGTCCCCGGCGGACCTGCCGGAGCGGCGGTGATCATCGTCGTAGCCCCCTATGTCTCCGCGCACTGCTCTTGGCTTGACGGAGATACAAACCCGGACTGCAAGATCATTGCCTTTGACCGCTTGAAAAGAATAAGGGGAACTTTCATATATGAAGACGCGCACGGGAAAGTCCAGGAAACGGCCGTCACGGATAACCCCGTCATGGCTCCCTTGGTGCAAGCGGTGAATTCCTCCAAGGCTCTCGCCACGGGCTCCGTCTTGGCAGTGAAGCTCCCGAACGGTGCGTCTGCGAGCAACTGCAAAAGCTATGACTGGAAAATCGTGACGCAAACTCGAGAATCCGCCAACGTCTTGATTTTCAACCCGAGCGACATCGGCTCAGGAGTCTGTACTCCGACGCAATTCGTGATTGCCCTCCCTGTTACTGCGCTGTGGGCTGATGTCTTTGGCTTCCCGCAATTGAAAGACCCGCAACGGGGCCCCCCAGCCTCCCCCTCCACATTTGCAGACTGCTGGGGACAAAACGTTCCTCAGACCATATCGCCTTGCGATCGCCGCGACAAGGACATGCGACTTCCTTACCGTTTGACTTGGCTCTCTACACGTTTTGGGCAGGCAGGAGCTGCTCAGGGTTCAATCGGAGTAACATCCCCCGTCGGTTCGACCGGACCAACAACACTCTCGTTTGACGTGCAGGCGGACCCCGGTTTGAGAGTCAAGGGCGGCTGGCTGGCTACACCCTTGATCTTCGAAAAGAACGCCAACCAAGGCTCGAACTTCGATGCCTTGATCTTCGGGTTGGCTTACGATGTTCGAGCGCTGGAGAATCCTAACATCAAGCGGTACTCGTACTTCACTCTTAGAAAGCCACAGGCCGAGGTCCAATCGGGTTGGGAATTCGCGACCACTACCCCCCAGGATGAGAACTGGATTTCTTCGGGGACCCTCAAACTTCCATTGATCTTTAACTTCCACCAGCAACCCTCCGCACTTTCGGCCTACCCCGTGATCGGCGTCGAAGGGGGTTCGCATATTGGGACTCACCTTGCAAAAGAAGACGATCCTATTCTAAGGGGCTGTCAGGAAATAACCGTGTCAACTTCTGGGCAATAAACTATAGTTCCAGTCACCATGAAACTTGTCCCGCCTGAGCTGGAGTTCGGCCATCTGTTGGTCGGAAACCTTCAAGCCCGCAGGATAGGAATTGGTGTCGAGCTTGCTTTTTACCACCAAGCCAGCGGCCGTGGTCGTGGCAGCAATAAGGTTGATGATGACTTCGTGGCTGATGAGCGGTTTGCCCCGCCAGTTCTGGCTGATGAAAGAGAATAGCCGATGTTCGATCTTGTTCCACTTGCTGGTACCGGGCGGGAAATGACAGACGGCAATCTCCAGCCCGATTTCGTCGGCCAGTTTCTGTAATTCCCACTTCCACAACCTCACCCGTGCGCCGTTGCTGCCGCCGGAATCCGCCGTAATCAACAGGTGTTTCGCTTGCGGATAGCTGCGCGAGCCCATCGAGCGCCACCAGCGGCGAATGCTCTCGACCGCAAAGGCCGCCGTGTCGTGATCCACTCCCACGCTCACCCATCCGACGTTTCGCCCCAGGTCATAGATCCCGTAAGGAGCCACCTTCCCTTTATCGGGCTCGCGGATTTCGAAGTCGTGAACGCGCACCTCCGCGGGTTGACCCTGGCGCTCCCACTCCCGCCCGGCATTCTTGAAATCGCCCACCAACTCCTTCTTCTTGGTGTCCACCGAAATCACCGGCTCGCCCTGCTTCAGATAGCGCTGGGCCTTGCGGTTGATGTATGCAAACTGCTTATCCCGATCCGCATGCTGGCTCCCTTCCAGGGTCTTCTGGTTGGCCTGCAGGCTGTAGTCCAGCGCATGCAGCAGTTCGGCCACCGTCTGATAACTGACGGCATGGCCTTCCTGCTGGAGTTCCTCCGCCAATCGGCGCACACTCTTACACGTCCAGCGCAGCGGCGATTCCGGATCTCCGCGGGTCACCGGATCCACCAGTCGATCCAGATCCTCCAACAGCGTGGAGTCCTTCTCCACCGTTCTCTTTCGTCCCGCACCTCGGCGACGGATTCGAGCTTCGTCCAACCGAACCTTTCGCGTCTGGGGCGTGCGGAGTTCTTTCATCCCTTCGGTAATCGCTCGGCGTGATATCCCCGTGGCCCGCGCTACCACAGAGACGCCTCCATATCCGATCACCTTACTCTCCGAAGCCGCCACGAGACGGCGCATCCGCTCGTCCAGGAAAGGCACCAGAGAATGGAAGCGGCGCTGAATGTCGCGGTGGTTCATCACCACCAGTATAAGACAAAACTACCTCAACTTGTTCTAGTTATTTCCTGACAGGCTCTAAGGGGTGTTGCAGGGGTTGATGGCAGCTTCCGCTGGCCATACAACACTCACAATTTTCTGGGAAGTACGCCCATCACCATTCAGTACTCGTACCGAATGCGTTGGCTTGCCTACGACGAACCCACCACGGACGTTGCCTATAACGGTATGGAGACCTTAGCCGCCGGCAGACACTCCTACCTGCGAGCCAGCGTCGGGCTGCCGCTGACGTCAAATCTTCAATTCCAGATCACCGAGCAGCACGGCAGTTTGCCACCTGATTTCCGAGTTCTGGGCAACACCCTGACGATCGGGCTCACGTTTGCCAACCCTGGAAGTTCGGAACACTGAAGATGATTTCTCTCGCCATATGCCATCTTCGATTGGCAATACACTTTGAGGAGGACTGAATGTTGCTCAGGACAAGCATCATTTCCACGATCACTCTAGGGTTGATGGCGGCCGCTGTGATCCTTTTGGGGGCTCAAGAGAAAAAGGACAGGGTACCCTGCGCGCCCGACCCCAACGGCATGAACGTCTATTGGTACTGGGCGAACAAGCCGGAAACCATTTACTTCCATGGTAATTATGTCGGACCAGACGCGCCGGCGAAGGCTGACACGGCAGTTGCGGAGATCAATAAATGCAACTCCGCGTCAGCGTACCTCTCGCCGTATCCGTGTCCCTACCCTTATAACCCTTTCAAAAACTGCGCCGACACGGCGCAGTCTCCGATCTCAGGACCAACAATAGGACTTTGTCGCGCCGCCGGCATTAAGTATAAGGCATTCGCTCGAAGCTTTACTCCCGGCAAGCCTGGCTGCGGTGAGGCGACAATTCTATACCTTGTGGCGACGTGTTATTACGATCACACTACCTTTTCCGTCTTTTTTCAAAGAGACTCGGGAAAGTTCAAGCTGATGCAAAAAGACCCAGGCTTACATTTTCCGTTCTTGTGTGACTACCATATCGCGACTTGGCCGCCTAGCGAGACGATCGATGTGACCCCGGCACCAGCGCACGTGGTCATCGAGGATGGTTATGGTGAACACCAAATAGACGTGGAGCCCTGGAAGTAAGACCGATGGTTCAACGCGAGGGAGAAACGGTCAGGAGCTATTTTCCCCCTAATCGCTGGAACCTTCCCTTCCCGGTTCGCCGTGCGATGAAATCCGCTGCGTCTGATCGTGAAGGTGACGTTTATGGGGGGCGTTCCGCCAGAATATTCGCGCGACGCCGAAGATCATGTTGATGCTCAAAAGTGTGGGTACGGCCAGGGTCCACTGCGACCGCCAATTCGAGAAAACCGTCGCCAGCAGGAGCAGGGCGGCCGCCGGCAGAGAGTCCACACGTTTAACAGGGATGGACAGGATAATCAGGATGGAAACGCACGAGGCGCCATGCAGGCGCGAACGAGAAAAATGGCTCTGCTCCGTTTGCCCAATGCTCAAATGAACTTGCGATGCTCAATTCATCCTGAGCATTCTGCCCGTCCATGTAGTACCGGCTGGCGCGTCGGGGTTGAAACGGATGCACGGACGGGAGATACTGAAAGGCACATCCCCCAACGAGGTGAACGATGCCCGACCCTTTGAACGTGGTTGTTGACTTGTCGCATCACAACGGAGTCCCGGATTTGGCCGCGGCGAAAGCGGCGGGGACGCTGGGCGTCATTCACAAGGCTACGCAGGGAACGTCGTTTGTGGACCCGATGTATCACCCCAACCGGGGCAAGGCGCAGCAGGCCGGGTTGCTGTGGGGCGCGTACCACTTTGGCACGGGCGCGGACGGCGTGGAACAGGCGGACTTCTTTCTGAAAACGGTGCAGCCCGGAGCGCAGGACCTGTTGGTTCTCGATTTCGAGGCGAATCCCCAGGGCCCCAGCATGACCCTGGAGGAAGCCCGCGCCTTTGTGACCCACATCCGCCAGGCGCTTGGCCGCTACCCCGGACTCTATGCGGGCGCCTACCTGAAGGAACTGCTGGGCGCGCAGACCGATCCCATTCTGGCCCAATGCTGGTTCTGGCTGGCACAATATGGCCCCACCGCCGTCGTTCCGCCCAACTGGTCCGTCTGGACCCTGTGGCAATACACCGACGGAGGAGCCGGACTTCCGCCCTATGAGGTCCCCGGCATCGGCCGCTGCGACCGCAACCACTTTAACGGTGATCAGGACGCCCTCAAGAAGCTCTGGGGCGCTTGAAACCCTACAGCAGCCGCATTCCCTCCGGGTCCCACTTGGCGGGCTCGCCTCTCTCATAGCTAACGTTGGAGAGAATGGCGGCGCCGGCAGCGCGGAAGCCAAAGACCGGGTCTTCGATCACGGGCTGGCGCGTGCGGATGGCCTGAATCCAGTTGTAGACGTGGTGGTAGTGGTCGCTATAGCCCCTGGGTGCGACGTACTGCTCCTCGCCGTCCATCACCGGACCCAGCGGGTGCGTCACGGGATACTTCTCGTGGTAAATCTCCAGCATGCGCTTCTGAATGGGGTCCGCAAATGGGCTGGTGCGTATGCCGGGCTCGGTCTCACGCGGTACGCGTGTAACGCTTACGCCCGCGCCGCCAATCACCATCTGGCCTTCCGAGCCAGTAAAGATGAAGCCTTCACTCTCCGATCCGCCATCAACAAAGTTGGTGCGCACGCTGAGATTCCACTCCGCGGGATAGTCGTAGAGCGACATCATCACGTCGGGCACATCGCGGCCGTCATTCCAGAAGCGCAGCCCGCCGGTGGAATAGGCCCGCGTGGGACCGGTGGAATTGGTGATCAGGTGCACGCCGCTGAACAGGTGGACGAACAGGTCGCCCGCCACGCCGCTGCCGTAGTCCTTGTACTTGCGCCACTGGAAGAAGCGCTCACCGTCCCAGGCGTGCTTGGGCGCCGTTCCCTGGAAGCGCTCCCAGTCGCAAGTCGTGGTGTTGGCGTCATAGGGTACGGTGTACTCCCAAGCGCCCTGGGCGGAATTGCGGTCGTACCACACCGTGACCATGTTCAGCTTGCCGATCGCTCCCGCGGCGAGCAGTTCCTTGGCCTTGTGGTAAATGATGGAACTCACGCGCTGGCTGCCGACCTGCATGATGCGCCCCGTCTTGCGCCAGGCGTCGATGATCTTGGGTCCATCGGAGTAGAGGTGAATCATGGGCTTTTCGCAGTAAACGTCCTTGCCCGCGTTCATCGCATCTATAGAGGCCTTCATGTGCCAATGGTCAGGCGTGCCGATGACGACCGCGTCGATATCCTTGCGCGCGAGGATTTCGTTGTAGTCCTTGGTCGTCTGAATATCCTTGCCCCACAATTCCTTGGCGTGCTCCAGGCAGCCGTCGTAGCAGTCCGCGGCCGCCACCACCTTGACGCCCGGCACCATGGCGGCGTTGCGCGTGTCGCCCTGGCCCTGGCCGCCCGCTCCGATCAGGGCGATCTGAATATGATCGTTGGCGGCGACGGGTTTGGCCGGCTCCGGCTCAGGCGCCGCCATCAGATGCGTCTTCTTCCCTCCGCTGAAATACGTTCCCACGGTCGCAATGCTTCCATTCTTTAGAAAATCTCTTCGATCCATATTGGTTACGATGCCTCCTCGCTATGATGTAGGGGCGAGCGCCGCTCACCCGAGGGCCGATGATCGTCCGGCCTCACGATTTGATTCCGCGCGCACTCCCAGCCGCTGGCGCGCCACCCGGCTCTAATCCTACGCATCGCCGGGCGGCGGCCATTGTATGCCAAGTTGAAGGGAATTGTTCAACGGAGATTTGGACCGGGATTCAGAAAGTAGCGCGGACCTGCGCCTCAAGGTCCGCGGCTTTTCGTTCCCGTTTCACACCGGATCAGCAGGCGCGCGATGGCACATCTCGACGCGCTACAATTCCTCGTATCGCAGGAACCACGGGACGTACGCCGTCGCGTGTCCCGTGTTCCCGTATCCCGTGTCCCGTTTACGTGTGCAGCAGCCGCATTTCCTCCGGATCCCAATGTGCGGGGTGGCCCGAATCGTAGCTCAAGTTCGAAAGCAAAGCGGCGCCGGCCGCGCGGAAGCCGAAGACGGGGTCTTCCACCACGGGCTTGCGCGTGCGAATGGCGTCGATCCAGTTCCGAATGTGGTCGTAACTGTCACTGTATCCCTGCGGCGGAAGATACTTTTCGTCGTCGTGCATGACGTCATCAGCGGGGAGCTGAAGGGGATATTCCCGCTCGTATTTTTCCAACTCATGCTTCTGAATGGCTTCGGAAAAAAGCTCGAGCCGATAGCCGGGCGCCGTCTTGCGCGGAACACGGCTGACGCTGACCCCGCCACCGCCGATGGTCAGTGTGCCTTCTGAACCGGTAAAGATGAATCCTTCGCTCTCCTGGCCGCCATCGACGAAGTTCACGCGCAAATTCAGGTTGAAGTCTTGCGGGTAGTCGAACAGCGCCACCATCACGTCGGGCACGTCGCGGCCGTCCTTCCAATAGCGCAGGCCGCCGGTGGCCATGCCGCGCGTGGGGCCATGCGAACCGGTGATGAAATGTGTGCCGCTGAAGAGGTGCACGAACAAGTCACCCGCCACGCCGCTGCCATAGGCCTTCCATTTGCGCCACTGGCAAAAGTGTTCGCCGTTAAAGGGAATCTTGGGCGCCGTGCCCAGCCAGCGCGGCCAATCAGCGGTGGTGGGCGACAGATCATCCGGCACGGTGTAATCCCAAGCGCCCATCGCGGAGTTGCGGTCCCACCAGGCGCTGACCATATTGAGCTTGCCGATGGCGCCCGAGTCGAGTATATCCTTCGCCTTCTTGTAAACGATGGAACTCACCCGCTGGCTGCCGATTTGCATAATGCGGCCGGTCTTGCGCCAGGTGTCAATGATTTTGGGCCCATCGGTGTAGAGATGGATCATGGGCTTTTCGCAGTAAACGTCTTTGCCCGCGTTCATGGCATCCACCGCCGCCTGCATGTGCCAATGGTCAGGTGTGCCGATAATGACGCCGTCGATGTCCTTCCGCGCCAGGACTTCGTTGTAGTCGCGCGTGGTCAGGATATCGTTCCCCCACAACTCCTTGGCGTGCGCCAGGCACCCGTCGTAGCAGTCCGCTGCCGCCACGATTTTGACGCCGGGGACCTTCGACGCCCACTTGGTGTCACCCTGGCCCTGGCCGCCCGCTCCAATCAGGGCGATTTGGATGTGATCGTTCGCCGCGACGGGCTTGGCCGGCTCCGGTTCGGGCGCCGCGAGCAAGTGTGTCTTCCTCGATCCGCTGAAATACGTTCCCACCGTTGCAAGGCTTCCGGTCTTAAGAAAATTTCTTCGATCCATGTTGGCTTCACAACCCCCTATATAAATTAAGATGCCCGCCCTGCTCGGCGCGTGCGCCGCCACGATCTGTGGCCAGTTCAAGCCTGGGAATTAATGACGCGCGGGCATTGTAGTCCAAAAACGGGATTCGGGACACGGGACATTTTCGATTGACGATTGTCGATTGTCGATTGAAAGCTTCACCCGAGTTTCGAGTTTCCAGTTTCGAGTTTCCTTTTTGCAGCCTAGGTAGCCGGGACGAGCGTTTGATGGGCGCTACACCGTTGCCTCGGGTGCCGAGTCGCGGCCTTTTTCGCTCGTCGCGTTATCCCGTGTCCCGTATCCCGTGTCCCGTTCCCCGGCCGTTTACAGCCTCCGCACCCAGATGTTGCGAAAGCGCACCGGGTCTCCATGCTCCTGGAGTCGGATGGGACCCTTCGGTCCGTGGTCTCTGTAAACCGGAAGAATTCTGTGGCCAGAGTCGCCCATGATGGCGGTGTGGTTTTGAATGAGCACGCCATTCTGAAACGCCGTGATGTAAGCGGGCGTTTCCAGCTTGCCGTCCTTGAACGTGGCCGGGATGAAGATGATGTCATACTCCTGCCACTCGCCGGCGGCGCGCGAAGGATTCACCAGCGGCGGGTACTGGCCGTAAATGGCGCCCGCCTGGCCATCGGCATAAATCAGGTTGACGCTGCTTTCAAAGACCTGAAGCTCGTAGAAGCCATGGAGGAAAACTCCGCTATTGCCTTGATAGACGTGCTCAGGTTTGAGCGGAGCGGGCGTGCGCCATTCCACGTGCAGTTGAATGGGTCCGAACTCCTCGCGTGTGTAAATATCACCGGAGCGCGGCACCACTTCCACGTAACCGTCGCGGACCGTCCACGGCGCGGGGCCGCCTTTCGCCGCACGCCACTTCTCGAGGTACTTCCCGTCGAAAAGAACTTCCGCATCGGAAGGTGGCAAGCCCACGGTAGTCTGCGTGCTGCATGTGCCTGCCGTGATCTTCACCGGCTGCGGGCGATTGATGTCGTGAACGTGCCATAGCCCGCCAGGCAACATCGGTGTATCGGTGTACCCCATCGAATCCTCATGGTGGGTTTGCGCGACACACAGGGCCAGAACACCGCCCATCATGAACGCCGAAAGAACGAGGATGAGAAGCCTCGAGGTTTTCATGGCATTTCCTTTCTTTGCCGCCGGGAGCGGGCCAGAAATAATCGGCGTTAGTGTACGCCGGGTGCGGGAAATTGGGAATGTGGAAATGCGCATGTGGAATTGCGCATGGCGTGGCCGTTGGCTTTCGTCCCAAGCTGCAACCTCACCCTCTCATCCAAAACCCACGCTTCAGCATGAATTCCCCCCTTGCTGTCATCCTGAGTGCCGCTGTTCAGCACGAAGGGCCCCTTGCATTTCGTCTTACCCAAGAGACGCGGCTCGCCGCGGCGGGTTCCAGGCGCTGCACGCCTTCGTTCCTACGGACAATGAAAAGGGTCCTTCGGCCTGAACAGCGGCACTCAGGATGACAGCGCCGTGAGGGGAGGTGAGGTAAGAACTCAAGGAACCGTGAACCGCAAGGGAGATTTGAAATGTGGAAACTCCAAGTGGAGGTCAGCGCCCCCGCTGAAGTGGAGTTTGCAGGTGTTTACGTCGCTCTGAATGGGAATTGCTACTCAGGCGATTTGCGTTAGCCCGCGGGCGCTCATCTCGCGGGTGAGTTCGGGAGGCAGCAGGAAGGTTACCTTCTCATCCAACGCCATGACTTCTTCCACCTGCTCCACTCCCCGTGACCGGAAGTAGGCCACGACTTCCTGAACCAAATACTCCGGAGCGGAAGCGCCGGCGGTGATGGCCACGCACTCCACGCCTTCGAGCCAGGCAGGATCGATCTCCGACGCGTCATCGATGAGGTAGGCCTTGGCTCCGGCTGCCTCAGCAACCTCGCGCAAGCGGCGCGAGTTCGAGCTGTTGTCGGAACCCAGCACCAGAACGAGGTCGGCATCCTCGGCGAGCAGTTTCACGGCCGTCTGGCGGTTCTGAGTGGCATAGCAGATGTCGTCACTCGCCGGGGTCGTCAGTTTGGGAAAGCGGCGGCGAAGAACTTCGATGATCACGTTGGCGTCGTCAACACCCAGTGTTGTCTGGGTGGTCACGGCGACGCGCTCGGGATCCGGAACCTGCAATTTCTCCGCCTCTTCAATGCTGCCCACCAGTTGAATCTGACCAGGGACCTCGCCCATGGTGCCAACCACTTCATCGTGTCCGGCGTGACCCACCAGGATGATCGACCGCTGGTCATGGGCGTAGCGCACGGCTTCCATATGAACTTTGGTCACCAGCGGGCAGGTGGCGTCAATGATTTTCAGATTCTTGGCCGTGGCAGTTGCCCGTACCTGAGGAGAGACGCCGTGGGCACTGTAAATGGCCACGGCGCCGTCGGGAACCTCGTCAAGTTCGTCCACAAAAACCGCCCCCTTGGCGGCGAGCGAGCGGATGACCCACTTGTTGTGCACGATCTCCTTGCGAACGTACACCGGCGATCCGTAGAGTTGCAACGCCAGGTTGACAACGTCAATGGCTCGGTCGACGCCAGCGCAGAATCCGCGCGGCTTTGCGAGTACTACTTTTTTGATTGGCATCTTTGAATCCCAGCTCGCCCTTGCGATATGTAGAGATTTCCCCGTTTCTGATTCTATAGGAATCATGCGGGTTCGTCAAAACTCGATTATCATGGGTAGAGGCTCCGATTGAATTGGTAGTGGCGAGTTTTCCTCGCCTAATGGCAGCGTAAAGCCGCCGTTGCAAACGATCTTAACCAGCACCGGGTGAAGCAATGAAGGTCATATCGATCAACGTTTCGCCGCCGCGGGTGGTCAACATTCACGGCAAAATTGTAGAGACCGGCATCTTCAAAAGGCCGATCATCGGCCCGGTGGTGGCAGGCAGACTGAACCTGGCGGGCGACGGGCAGGCCGACCTCACCGTGCATGGCGGGCCGGACAAAGCCGTTTACCTTTATTCTTTGAATCACCTTCCCTATTGGCAGCAAGTATTGCGGCGTGACGATCTGGGACCCGGATCATTCGGAGAAAATCTGACCGCGGAAGGAATGGGCGAGGACGAGGTCGCGATTGGCGATGAGTTCGCCATCGGCACCGCCCGCTTCGTGGTCACCCAACCGCGCCTCCCCTGCTTCAAGCTGGCGCTGGCCATGGAAACGCCGAGCATTACCAAGACGTTCATGGAGAGTGGCCGGACGGGATTCTATCTGCGGGTCACGCAGGAAGGCACGCTTCAGGCCGGGGACCCAATCTACCCGCTGCCCTCGCGTGAGTCCGCTCGTGTGACGATTGCGGAATTCGTCACGCTCTATCGAGTGAAACGCGCCACACACGAACAAATCAACCGCATCCTCAGCCTCACCGCACTTCCCGGCGATTGGAAAGATCTGCTCACGGGAAGACAGCCGATGAATTGGGAGTAAGCGCACGCCCGCCACTCACTGTTCAACGCGACGCTGGACATCGTGTGGTAGGCCGCACAACCTGAAGAAAGCACGAGAGTTTCATAACCCGAAACTGTGTACTAACAGCGGACCGGAATCGGCCACCTAAGACGGGGCGTAGGGTTAGCGAATCGTCTGAACCGCGATGCCGAGGTGGAGGCGGCTCCACGCCCGATCGGCGGTCATCGCGGGGATGCGACGCTCGCTTGCTAGTGCCAGACAGGCACGGTCACCCAACGAAAGCCCCGCCGCGCGGGTCGTTTGAGCCAACCCCGCCGCAAGCGTGGCTTGTTCGGTTGTGAACTCAACCAGTTCGATCGGCATTGCCAGGAGGTTGTTCGCAATCAGGACGACATCTTGGCCAGCGGGCCCGAAACAGCCGAGCACCTCGGAAAAATTGACCGTCGACATGCAAGAATCCCCGAGCAGTTCCCGAACCTTCTGGTGTCCACGTTCGCGTAGCAGGAAAGCAAGCAGCGCGGAAGCATCCAGCGCTATCATAACTGCCTTTCCTGGCGCGCCTCACGACGGCGCCCGCGAATCAGTTCATCGGTAAGGCGTGGCGTGTTTGCCGTGAAAGAGTCGGGCGACGAAATCCTGCAGCGCCTCGGCATCAAAAGGCGCTTTCGGTTTCCCCCTTAACGGCCTTGGTTAGAATGCGTGCCCGCTTCCGCCTCCATGCTCCGGCCTTTGCGCGCAGCTCGCAGACGCAGGCCCCGCCGCGTCGATTCGGGCACGTTTCGGATATTCGAGCTTGCCATGCACGCAATGGTAGCATTGCTTGCATCTGACATCAACGCGTTTAGCGGGAGGGTATCACCGAAGATCAACGGATTCCTTCCATGTCACTGAACGCTATTGTTATGGGGAGCCTACAAAACCTGGGCACGCCATGGTGTTCCCGTACGTAGGGCCGAACGGCGTTCGGCCCTGGCCGAGCGCTGCTCGGCCCTACAGACTTTGGTTGCGGCCAATTGGCATATACTTGACGATATGCCAAAGCGCAATGAGCCAGTTGCGGAACGCCACGTCAGGGTCTTTAAGCACGGACGGAATCAGGCGGTGCGAATCCCTCGCGAGTTCGAACTGCCGGGTGGGGACGCTATCATGCGAAAAGAGGGCAGCCGGTTGATTATTGAGCCTGCCCCCCCGAAGTCGCTACTGGCGCTGCTGGGGACTCTGGCACCCATCCGCGAGGATTTTCCTCCTATCCGCGACCTGCCGCCCGATCCGGTCGATCTCTGATGCGCTACCTGCTCGACACCAACGTTGTTTCCGATCTCGTCCGCAATCCTCAGTGAAAGGTGGCGCTGCGCATCCGCAAAGTGGGCGAGGCGCGCGTTTGCACCAGCATCATCGTTGCCGCGGAATTGCGTTACGGTGCCGCCAAGAAAGGTTCCGCACAACTCTCGGCACAGCTTGAGGCGGTGCTCAATGCCCTCGACGTTCTCCCTTTTGAGACCCCAGCGGACGTAATCTATGCATTCTTACTCACGCGTCTTGAGGCGGTAGGCACGCCGATGGGCGCTCATGACATGCTGATTGCGGCTCACGCGCTTGCGCTTGGTTGCATGATTGTGACCGACAACGAACGGGAATTTGCCCGCGTTCAGGACCTTGCACGTGAGAATTGGCTACGCTAGCTAAGCTGAGCGGCATGCCAAAAGGGAAAAAGGGGGGGTAGCGCAGACTTTGCGCCGTTCAAAGTCTGCGGTTCTTAACATGGGAAGACGTCCACTTTTTGTGAACATGCGGCCACGGCAATCAATGCCCCGAACCGCCGGGCGTGGCAGGGGGGAAGCCGCAGACGCTCTGAGGTGCGAGAGTCTGCGCTACCTTGCAGACTCCTTTTTTTACCCGCCTTTTTTCGCGACCGGAGGTATTATATGGAATGAAATTCAAGGCAGTAAGACCATGGGAGTTTTGCGGACTAGTTCGCTGCTGATCGTAGCCAGCCTTGTTTGTTCTGCGGCCGCCGCCTCCCCCCCATGGTCTGGCCCTGAGGGGTTGGACACGAAGCCACCGTTTTCGCTCACAATCTCCGCAAAGCCGGGTGTCTTTACGGTTGGCTCGCCGAAGCCGATCAGTGTTGTCCTGAGAAACACCTCATCCCATCAGATTAGTCTGCCGGAGCTCAGTTGGTGCAATTACACAGCGGAGATTCGGGACAGCCAGGGAACCTTGGTGAAGGCAAAGCCGCTGGTTGAGAAACTTCCCGACGGCAGGGTACTCGTCCGACATGCGGCGTCAAGTGCAATGACGGTCCTGGTAGACCCGGGGAAAACCGCAAACGACGGTTGTACTGATTATGATCTCGCCGAGGACTATGAGGTTGCGAGGCCGGGGGAGTATTCAGTTCAGGTCTTGCGGTATGATGACGAAAACAAGATATGGGTGAGGTCTAATAACATCTCGATTGTCGTGCTCCCGAAGCAGGCCGCTGAGACTACAGTCAGCATAAAGGACCCTTCGGGGGCTGCTATTCCACGGGCAAGAGTCGAGTATAGGCCCTCAGAGGCACACGATTACAGTTATTTCTGCGCCGACAGCATGGGGACGACACTCCTCGACCTAGCTCCGGGCAATTATGACCTCAGGGTATCGAGTCAGGGCTTTCGTACCGTGACGAAGCACGTGGAAGTCTCAGCGCGCGTCAGTCAGACGGTGGAGCTTGGTTTGCAGGTCGGTGGGTGCACGGAGTGCGTGACGGTTACCTCTCTCGCTCCTGTATTTCAGTTCACCGACCCGTCCCTTTCAGTCCCGGATTCGTCAAATCAAACTTTCCAGTTCGAGCAGGCGTTCCAGTACTACGAAGATGCAGTAAGGGCCCATCCATCGAGCGCTGGGTTACACAATTCACTCGGCATTGCTTACGCGGAACATGGCCAGCAGCCGCAAGCCCGCGCAGAGTTCAGGAAGGCAGTGGAGCTAGATCCTGCGGGCGCCACGCACGCTTACTTCAATCTCGGGGTCGTCTCATCTTTCCCCGTGCTTGATGAAGCGATCGAAGATTTTAGAAAGGCGATAGCGCTCGACCCGGCCAACGCGGAGGCATACCTAGCGTTGGGCATCGCCTTGATGGGAAAAGCGAATATCGTACAAGACGGAAAGCAGCTCGCGCCGCCGGAAACAGTCAGGGCGCTCGAAACGTACCTGAAACTCAGGCCCGAGGGAAAATTTGCGCAATGGGACACGCGAATCATCAACGAGGGATTGACTGTCAGCCCTCCCAATCCATGCGCCAAGTGAATTCATGCGAGCGCGCAGCGCAGACTGCCCGTGTTGCGGCCTGCGGCTCTTCCAAAACGTGGGCCAATTATAGGTGATTGTGTGTGACGGCGGCTTGCGGCCCCGAATGGACGCGGACCACAAATTCGGTGGTCCGCGCTACGCTTGATTCACACCGTGAATCGGCAAAGGTCCAGGTCCAATACTGTTCACTTAGGATATGGCGTCAATTGAGTCTGCGCGCAGCGCTTTGGAGTGTGGTAGCAGCAGCTACCGCTTTCCGGCCATCATCCATACGGGAACGGTGCGAGGGCCACAACAAGAAAAGCGGTAGCTGCTGCTACCGCACTCCAAAGCGGGCTTCGCCTGCAAGGAGATCCACTATTGCTTCACAGCAGTTAAGCGAACCGCATTGGGTCTAGGTCACAATATCTTCCCCGCCGTCGACGCGAATCACGTTGCCCGTCATCCAATGGGTCTTGTCGCTGATCAAGGCGGCGATGGCTTGGGCGACGTCTTCGGGAGTGGTCAGCCGCCCGCCGGGATTGCGCAGGCGAGCGAATTCCGCCAGCTTTTCGATGCCGGGAATTTTGCTGGAGCCGGGCGTGACGGTAACGCCGGCCTGAATGGCGTTGGCGGTGATGCCGTAAGGCATCAGTTCATAGGCAAGCTGGCGAATGTGCGATTCCATCACCGCCTTGGCGGCAGACACCGCGCCGTAATTGGGAATCACGCTGTGGCCGCCGGCGCTGGTCATGGCATAAATGCGGCTGCCGCGGCCCAGCATCTTGCGGCGGAAGAGTTCCTGCACCCAATAGACCAGGTTGTTGCCCATGACGTCCACGGTCATGTCCATCTGCTGCTGCGTCAGTTCCTCTTCCGTAGTTTCACCCAGATACGGTTTCAGCGAACCGAACGCCACCGAATGCATCAGGACCTTGACGAAGTGCTCGCCCCCGGCCTGCTTCCAATGCTCCTGGATCTGGTTCAAGGCGTCGGCACGTTTCTCCGGGTCGGCGGCATTGATGTTGAAAAAGCGCACGTCGCGCCCCGTCTCGCGAATGCCGGCGATAACCTTCTCCACCAGCGGCATGTTCTGGCGGCGGTCGAAATGCACGCCCAGGATGTTAATGCCGTTGCGCGCCAATTCCAGGCTGGCCGCGGCCCCGAAGCCGCTGGAAGAACCCACAATCAGGCCCCACGGTGTGGGGCTTGCAGTTTCCGTCATAGTCAAATAATCTCCGGCTTGAAATGAGTGGCGAGTGACGGGTGTCAAGTGACAAGTCAATTTCCGCTCAGCGCACTGTTCGCGCCAAGCGTGCTCAAGTCGCTATACAGCGCGACATGAATTGTAGCGTCGATCTCCGATCGACGGCGGCGGTCGGAGACCGCCGCTACAGTCGCCGCCGAAGGATTTATGTCATGCGCTACAGTGTCGGTGTTTGCCCGCTCGCCACTGGTCACTTGCCACTGCTCTTGAAATCTTGTTCGACCTGCGCGACGAGGCCGGGGATCATCTCCCGCAACGCCTGCCCGCAAGCGGTATTCATCGTGCTGGCCACGCCTGCCACGCCCTCGCCCTGACAGAGGCACTTCCTCGCGCTGCGTGCCCGACCACACCAGTTTATGATCGGTGTTGCGCACCAGTGAAAGGGCCAAGGCCAGGCGGACCTTCACGCCGCCGTCGGCATCGACTTCCTCAAAGTTGGTCACCTGCCCGCCCAGTGTATAATCCGCCGGATCCTTGAAGGGTACCATTTTCACTTGCGCGAACACGCCACTCGATTGCAACCATTCGGCCGTAAATTCGGAGAGCAACGTGGCCGGTTCGGCGCCCCAGCGATGATGCTCGTAAAAGCTGATCTCCGTGGGGGAAACGTAGTAGACAATACGGTCGTCACGCAGGATTTGCGGTGCGCGGAAGTGTTCAACGCCCAGCACGTATCGCGTTCGTGTATCGGTGGGCGCCGGAAGGCTCGGCGTCTGCAAGGTGTAAACGTAGGTCTTGGGCACACCGCCGCAGCCGACAGCCAGCACCGCCGTCAGGAGTCCCACGACTGCATAGATCCGGGTTTGTACACTACTCTTCCACACGCTCGATGCGGATTCGACGATCATCACTTGCCAGGTGCTCCATTCGGATTTTGATGCAAGGCCTGGGAGCATTATCGCCAAGCTTCTCGCCCCATTCAACAAGAACCGTAGCCGTTCGGCCGGATAAATCGTCCAGGCCGAGAGTGGAAAGGTCGCGAGCGCCGTCAATGCGGTACAAGTCGGCGTGAAAGACCTGGCCACCGCTGCCGTACTCATGCACCAACGTAAAAGATGGGCTGGTCACTTCGTCTTCGCTGGCGGCTCCCAATCCCGCCACAATTCCTTTGACCAGCGTGGTCTTGCCGGCGCCGAGATCACCTTCCAACAAAACCAGGCAGGGCGGCTTGAGATGCATGGCGATCTCCCTGCCGAAGCTCACGGTCTCCTCCGGCGAATGGGTGATGCGCTCCGCCCGCAATTGACGATTCTCGATTGTCGGTTGTCGATTGTTCATGGATAACCGTCGACTGAGAACAAGGGAATCTTCCGCGCTTTCAATCGACAATCGTCAATTCCCTGAAGGCCTGAGGGATCTTTTCCGTCAAATCCCCAGCCAGCATGCAATGTTGTCCCAGGTCCATAGCCGCAAGGTCGCCAGCCAGCCCATGTAAGTATACCGCAGCGGCAGCGACATCGCCCACGGGGCGTTGGGGAAATTGCGCCAGCAGGCCGGCCGCGATACCCGTCAACAAGTCGCCGGTGCCGCCCTTGGCCATGCCCGGATTGCCTGTCGGGTTCACCGCCACATGTCCGCCGGGTGAGGCGGTCAGCGTACGAAAACCTTTGAGCACCAGCGTGACGCCATGCTGTTGGGAGAATTCTCGCGCGACTTCAAGCCGATTCGCCTGGATTTCCGCGACTGTTTTCCCCGCCAGCCGCGCCATCTCGCCGGGATGAGGCGTGAAAACGGTTTGCCCGGCGGGCCGAACCTCGGGACGAAATGATTCCATCCGCCCGGCAAAGGCGTTCAGGCCATCCGCATCAAGCACGACGGGCAGCGGGTACTTATTGACCACGAGCCGAACGAACTCCGCGGTTTCAGGGTGGCCGCCGATTCCCGGGCCGATGGCGAGGACGGTTTTCCTGGCCACGAGCTTGTCCAATCGATCGCCCTCGAGGGCGCGAACGGAGATGGAGCCATCGCTGGTTTCGGGCAGCGCCTCGGTCATGAATTCCACGCCGAGCGTCGCGATGATGGGCAGTGCGCTCTTCGCAGTGGCGACCGTCACCAGTCCCGCACCCGCTCGCAGGGCGGCGCGCGCGGCCATGGCGGCGGCGCCGGTTTTGCCCAGTGAGCCGGCAAGGATCAGCACATGGCCGAAATTTCCCTTGTTGGCCGCAGCGGCCCGCGGCTTGGCGATCCATGCCACGTCCTTCCGCTCAGCGTAGTTCAGGGTAAGGCTCGGGTCACCCTCCAGCGCTTCGGCAGGAGTCCCGATCTGGCGCACCACCCACTCACCAATACGTTCGCACGCCGGCGGAAACACGTGGGCGAACTTGGGCGCGGTAAAGGTCACAGAATAATCGGCGCGCAGGTGTTCGCCGATTAGTTCGCCGGAGTCCGCGGAAATTCCGGAAGGCAAATCCACTGCCAGCACGCGCGCCGTGGGGAATCCCCCATTGATCTGACGCACCACTTCCAGCAGAAATCCTGTCAGGGGCTTCGAAAGGCCCGTTCCGAGCAACGCGTCAACAAATAGCGTGGTTCCCTCGAGCGAAGGGGCGATGGCCTGCCACGCCTCCAGGTTCGAAACAATCTCCGGCAGCCCCGTGGAGCGAAGCCGAGCCCAATTCACTGCGGCGTCTCCGCGCAAACCCTCAGGATCGGCGAACAGGAGCACTCGGGGATGAAATCCCTGCTCGCGCAGCAGACGCGCCACCACAAAGCCATCGCCGCCGTTGTTGCCCTTGCCGCAAAGGGCCACGATGCTGTCTTCCGCCCGGGGCGCGAGACGTGCCACCAGAAATTCCACCACGCCTCGACCGGCGTTTTCCATCAGCGTCAGGCTCGGAACGCCATAGCGCTCGGTGGTCAGGCGATCAATCCGCTGCATTTCGGAAGCAGTGAGAATTTTCATTGCGATGGGAGCCAACAGCCAACAGCTAACAGCTTACAGTTTTGGTCTGTTCGAAGCATTCGAGGCCGATTTCAATTCAGCCCTGGCCGCCCGCCAGGAACCCTCGGTTGCTGTCGGCTGTTAGCTGTGAGCTGTCAGCCGCTTTACAGCATCCACCCGCCGCTGACGTTGAGCACCTGCCCGGTGATGAAGGAAGCTTCTTCCGAGACAAAAAACTTCACGGCCTCACTGACGTCGCGGCCCGTGGCGGGACGGCCAACCGGGAAGCGCACGTCGGTGAGGCGCTGGGCTTCTTCCAGAGACAATTCCTTCTCGTCAATCACCGGCGGATTCACCACATTGGCCGTGATGCCGTTGCCTGCCTCTTCCAGCGCCACGGAGCGCGTAAAGGCCACCACCGCGGCTTTGGCGGCGGAATAGGCCGAAATCTTCGCCTGGCCAAAGGCGCGTTCTGCGCCCACCGCGCCGAGATTGATAATGCGCCCCCAGTGTTGCCTGCGCATCATGGGCAACGCGAACTTGGTGGTGTAGAACACGCTCAACAAATTGGAGGTAATGATCGCGCTCCAGGCCTCGACGGTCGATTCCGCGACCGGCTTCCATTCGAAGTTGCCTACGTTGTTGACCAAAACGTCCAACCGGCCGAATTGCTTGGCCACGGCGTCAATCAATTCTTTCACCCGCGCCGGATCGGTGACGTCGGTGGCCAGCGCGACGCCTTCCGCACCCACCGCACGCAGGTCCGACAGGACCTTCTGCGCCCCCAGCTTATTGGTGCGAAAGGCCACCGCCACACGCAGTCCAGCGCGCCCCAGGGCGAGGGCGATTTCCTTGCCGATTCCGCGCGAGCTTCCGGTTACCAGGGCGACGCGATTGCGAAGAGCCACTCTTGAACTCCTAGATGCGGGGATGAAGGTTAAAGTCTACTGGACTTCTGACCTGCTGGCAACGACGGACGTTGGGCCGGGCCACGCGCGCGCCAGGAGCAGAGTCATATCATCCTGAAGTTGCGGGCTGCCGGTCCAATCGTTGACGCAGCGGTAGATCTCTGCCGCCACCGCCTCCGGAGGAGCACTCAGCATGCCCTTCACGACCTCCAGCAGACGGACCTCACCAAACTCTTCTCCATAGCTGTTCTCGGGTTCGGTGATGCCGTCGGTGTACGCCAACAGAAGGTCGGCAGGCTGGAGCAGTATTTCTCCCACTTCGTATGCGGCGCTGGGAAACAGTCCCACCACGGTGCCGCCGATACGCAGGCGCTCCACTTTGCCGTCGCGAAACAGCAGCGGCGGCAGGTGACCGGCATTCGTGTATGACAGCCTGCGCGTTCGGTCGTCATAGACGGCAAAGAAGAACGTCACGTATTTCTCCTCCGGCGTGTTGGCGTAGAGCTGGCGGTTCAGCCGATCCACGGCTTGGGACGTTGAAAAATGCGAAGCGTCGGCATTCTGGCCATCGCTGCAACTATCGTAAAGCTGCGCGCGCAGGGCGGACTGGATAGCGGCCATCAGCAATGCTGCCGAGATTCCCTTGCCGCTCACGTCGCCAAGCACCAGCCCGACGCGATGATCATCGAGCCGGAGAAAATCATAGTAGTCTCCGCTCACGGATCGCGCCGCGTGGCAGACGCCGTAGAGGTCCAGGCCCGGCACCTTGGGCACCGACTGGGGGAAGAGTTGCCGCTGCACCTCGCGCGCGATATCCAACTCGCTCTGCAGCTTCAAGCGCTCCTGCGATTCCCGCATCAGCCGCTCCACTGACGCGGTCATGCCGTCAAAAGCCTCGCCCAGCGCGGTTAATTGATCGCGCGGGGGAAAATGCGTGCGGTAGGTAAGATCCCCCGCCTTCACCCGTTCCGTAGCTTCATATAGGGTGTCCACGGTGCTCGTCACGGTCCGCGTCATCCGAATGCCAATGACCAATGCCACGACTTCGATGATCAAAAAGATGGCGGCCACGATTTCAAAGAGCAGAACCGCGACGCGTTGCAAATCACCCAGCGTCGCGAGCAGCCGGGCGTTGAGGGTGGCAATACGGGAATAGACATTGACGTAGACCGGGGCGTGTGCTTTTTGTTCGGTCCCTCCGCCCCAATCGATGGGCTCCAGCGGCGAGGCGCCAACCACTTTCACGTCAAACGGATACTCGGGTTCGGGGAGGCTGAGGGATTTGGAGCTGATTGTCTTAAAGGGGACGAAGCTCTCACCGCCGGTTTCCACACGGATGCGCGCTTTGTCGGCCTCCTGCGGACTCACCTGTTTCATTTCAGTTACGGTAACCGGACCGATCCCGTTCCCCACCAGGTCCAGCAGTTCCGAGGTAAACGGCTGCGAAAGAATTAGCGTTAAGTCGCCGGCCGGCGTCCGAATTCGCTCCATCGAACGCAACGCAATTTCGCCATGGTCGGCAACGATGCCCGCAAATTCCTCACCCTTTACCCAGCTCGGCACCGTGGCAGGATTCGGGGCCGGCTTGCCATCCAGCAAAAACGAGCGAGTGATGTCTCCCAGGTGCAGCGTCACCACCAGTCCCGGATAGCTCTTGGTGTGGTCCACCATCTCGGTCACGTAAAACTGCTTAATCTTCTCGAGCAGTGCTGCGGGCGACGTTTCCCCACCGTAGCGCGCTTCATGCAGAACGACGCGGTTGACTTGCTCAATTTCATCAAAGTGGTCGTTCAGCCTGAGAATCACCAGAAAGGTCGCAAACTGACCGTTGATCGCCCATGCGGCCAGAAAGACAAGAGTGAGAATGAGCGAAATCGGAACGACGCCAATGAGGATATAAGCCACCACAAGGCGCGGCAAAAGCCGCCAAAGCAGACGGGCGCGCAGGTACGAAATCAGGCGGGCCAGGTAGTAGACGGCCGCAACAATTCCGCATACCCAAAGGACGAACCAAAGGAAGGTGTGGAAACCACCATCAGCGCGAGTCAACCGGTCGGAGGTCCAGAGCACCGCCACGCCGGCGAGGGTCCACGCCGTGAACCGCGCCATGCGGTGCGTCCGATATTCCCGGAGAATGAGATCGAAACCCTTGGTGAGCATTTTCGTCGAACAGGAATGTTCCCTTGCTGTCATCCTGAGCGCCGATCGTCAGCGCGAAGGACCCTTATTATTTGCACGTAAGAAGCCCGGCGCGAAGGCACCCCGCGGCAGCGCGCGCCGCGCCGGGGCAAGGGCGAAATGCGGGGGTCCTTCGCCTTGAAAAGCCAGGCTCAGGATGACAGAGCATCCTGAGCTGACACGAAAACTCAACTCTAGCCTTAAACTCCCGCTTTTGTCTCCCGTTCGTCCTCCGCGATCTGGAGCACGCTGTGTCGGCGGCTATATCCGAAGTAAATCAACAGGCCGATGGCCATCCACACGAACAAGCGAATCCAGGTGTCGCGCGGCAGACCCAGCATTTGTCCCCCGCACACCACGATGGCCAACGGTCCGACAAGCCAGACCAGCGGCGTGCGAAATGGGCGGCGAATCTCCGGGTGGCGCTTGCGCATCACCATCACGGAGATGCTGACGATGACGAACGCCAGCAGCGTTCCGATACTCACCAGTTCGCCCACAATCCGCAGGGGGAGCAGGCCGCCCGCCACCGCCACGCACACGCCCGTCAGGGTGGTGCTGACGTAAGGAGTACGGAAACGAGGATGGATTTTGCCAAAGGCCTTGGGCAACAGCCCGTCGTGCGCCATGGAATAAAACACCCGCGTCTGGCCCAGCATCATCACCAGGATTACCGCGGTGGTGCCCAGCAGAGCGCCCAGCTTGACGATGGGCGAAAGCCAGGTGTGTGCCGGCGTGGCATCGATGGCGATGGCCAGCGGGTCCGCCACGTTGAGCTGCTGGAAAGGCACCAATCCCAGAAGCACCATCACCACCACGATGTAGAGAACCGTGCAGATCGCCAGGGACCCGAGGATGCCGATGGGCATGTCGCGTTCGGGGTTCCGCGCCTCCTGCGCCGCCGTGGAAACAGCATCAAAACCGATATAAGCAAAAAAGATGATGCCTGCTCCGCGCAAGACTCCCGAGAAGCCGAACTCGCCGAACACTCCCTGATTCGGCGGGAAAAACGGGTGCCAGTAGGCTCGATTCACATACAGAGCGCCCACAACGATGAACAGCACTACCACTCCCAACTTCACCATCACGATCAAGTTGTTGAAATTCGCCGACTCGCGGATGCCGATAATCAGCAGCGTGGTGATCAAAACAATGATAAAGGCGGCGGGAAGATTGAAGAGCGGATGAACAGTCGTTCCGTCGGGGAGCTGGACGGTCTCCCACGGACTGCGGCTCAGTTCCACGGGAAAGGGAAGATGCAGGGTTCGCTGAAGGAAAGAAACAAAGTACCCGGACCAGCCAATGGAGACGGTGGTGGCGCCCACGGCGTACTCCAGAATCAAGTCCCAGCCAATGATCCAGGCAAGGAATTCGCCGATGGTGGCGTAAGAGTAAGTGTAGGCGCTACCGGCGACGGGAATCATGGCCGCGAACTCGGCATAACAAAGCCCGGCGAACGCACATCCCACGCCGGAGAGAATCACAGAGAGTACCAGCGCCGGACCCGTGTGCTGCGCTGCCACGCCGCTGAGCACGAAGATTCCGGCACCCACAATCGCGCCAATTCCCAGTGACATCAGCGCCAACGGACCCAGAGTTCGGCGCAAGCCGTGCTCCGATTCGGCGGCCTCCGCGCGTAGTAACTCCAGACTCTTCTTCTTCCACAAACCCGGCATGTAACCTCCGCCCGAACAACGGCCGGTCTACGATTTTCACTCCCAACTCGGGATCGCGATCGCCCGTTCTATTCGTATAAACAATGGGAATAAAGCAAATTCAAAAGCGCTTCGCCCAGCGCGGCAGAGCCGCATAACGTACCACGGCCTTCCAGGCCGTGCCCCGGCACGGGCAGGATGCCCGTGGTACGAAAAGAGAACCGTAGGGCCGAGCGGCGCTCGGCCTGGGCCGAACGCTGTTCGGCCCTACGTTAAGCGGTCCGGCCGCGTCGCCGACCGCCGCCACAGATAATAAACCGGAATGCCAATGGCCACGATGCTTAATCCCGCCACGCTGCGCAGCGCTTTGTGCGTCAGTAGAGCCAGTTCCACAAAGGAAGCGAATGCCATATACAGGATCGGCACCACCGGATAACCCCACGCCCGATACGGTCGCGGCGCGTCGGGCTGCGTGCGTCGCAGTCGAAAAATCCCCGCGATGGTCAGAATATAGAAAAGCACGACAGCGAATATCACATAGTCCAGCAGTTCGCTGTAGGTCCCTGTGAGCGTGATCAGTGCCGCCCAGACCGCCTGAATCATCAGCGACGCAGCCGGGGTGTGATACTTCGGATGGACGTTGCCAATCGACCGGAAGAACAGGCCGTCCTTGGCCATGGCATAGTACACCCGCGCGCCCGCCAGAATCATGCCGTTGGCGCAGCCGAAAGTGGATATCATAATCGCCGCCGCCATCAGTCCCGCGCCGTGCCCGCCCAGCATGGCCTGCGCGGCAGCCGTGGCCACGCGGTCTTCCGCCGCATATTGAATGCCCTGCTGCAACAAACCGCCATTGGGCGTCCCGAAAAACGGCAGCACACGATAATAGGCCCAATTGCACAGAAAATAGATGCTGCAAACCGACACGGTTCCCACGAACAACGCCAAGGGCAGGTTGCGCTTGGGATTGATCACCTCGCTGCCGGTAAAGGTAACGTTGTTCCACGCGTCGGAAGAAAACAAAGGCCCCACCAGCGCCACGGAAACCACGGTCAGCGTGGCCAGATCCCAATGCGCGCCTTGCCAGAAACCCTGGACGGACGCCGGCGCTACGGGATGTCCGAACGCCCAGACGACGCCCAGCACGATCACGCCGATCAACGCCGCGACCTTGAGCACGGTAAAAACATTCTGGACGTCTGCGCCTACGCGCAGGCCGAAGATATTCAGCACGCTGAGAAAAAACAAAACCACAATGGCAACAAGTTGTTGAGATGAGACGGTCAGGGCAATGGGATGGCTGAACAGCGTAATAGTGCCCAGATTCAGCAGAATGGTGTGGGCCGAAACCGAGGGAACAAACACGCCCAGGAACTTACCGAAAGCCACGGCCACCGCAGCCAGGGTGCCGGTCTGAATCACCAGGAAAAGCGTCCACCCGTAGAGAAACCCGAAGAGCGGTCCGAAGGCTTCGCGCAAATAAACGTATTGCCCACCGGCCTTCGGCATCATCCCCGCCAGTTCGCCGTAGCTGACGGCGGCGGTGACGGTCATCAATCCGCTGATGACCCAGCAAAGAAAAAACAATCCGGGAGAACGCACCTGGCGGCCAACGTCGGCAGCCACGATAAAAATCCCCGAACCGATCATCGACCCCATGACCAGGGTGGTGGCGTCGAACAGGCGCAAGCCCGAAACCAGCCCGGTGGTCCGTCGGTTCGAAGATTCCGCTGTCATCGCAGGTTCTGCCATGGCCCATCACAAGGATCTAGTATGAAGGATGAAGTATGAAAATAGCTCCGGCGAGAGAGCACTCTATTCCCTCGCCTTGTTGTTTGTCCTTGATCAATTGAAAACTGCACAATCACGAGCGGAACGAACCCCCTCACCCGTCTCGCCCCGGCTGATGAAGACGCCGTTGGCGAGCCACCCTCTCCCCCAAGGGGGCGAGGGCAGAAATCCAATTCAACTCTCCCCTCGCCCCTTTGGGGGAGAGGGGCGGGGGTGAGGGGGTTCATCAGTGGACTTATCACGTGGCCCTCGTCCGCCACCGCCCTCTCAGCTTCAGACTTCATCCTCGATACTTCTGAGGAACTCTCGCGCCCTCGCGCGAATGTCTTCCGTTCCCACCAGGGCGCGAATGACGGCGACGGAATCCGCGCCGGCTTCGATCACAGCGCGGGCGTTCTCCAAAGTTATTCCCCCGATGGCCACCAGGGGCTTGCGCGTGGCCTTGCGCGCCGCACGCAGACCCTCGAGTCCCACCACCGCGTCAGGATTCGCCTTGCTGGTGGTGGGAAATATGGGGCCGAAAGCGATGTAATTGGCCGAACTCCGGTCCGCTTCCCTGACCTGCTCCAGCACGTGGGTGGAGTAACCAATGATCTTGCCCGGACCCAGAATGGCGCGGGCGGATTCCACCGGCAAGTCGTCCTGCCCCACGTGCACGCCCTCAGCACCGGCGGCAACGGCCACGTCCGCGCGATCGTTGACGATGAACGTGCCGCCTTCTTCCCGGATGTACGCCCCCAACTGCTGCGCCGTCGCGTAAAGATCGCGTGAAGACGCCTGCTTGTCGCGAAGTTGAATGAGTTGAACGCCTGCGGCCAGAAGCGCTGCCGCCACCTCGACGGGCGAACGGCCGCCAGACTTGTGCAGGATCGATTATGGCATAAAGACGAGGAAGGAGGAGGGCATTGGGTGATCGGGCCATCGGGCCATCGGGCCATTGATGCATAGAGTGATTCACCTGTACCGCAATTCAATGGTCATTGTTGTTCCAGATTCGCGGCGCTTAGTAATCTATTCGATGTGAGGACTTTAGGGTCAGCCCACCCTGAAGTAAGCTGGTTGATTTTCCACAATTTCCGATGACCCGATGACCCGATCAGGGAACATCTCCGTTCCGGCTAAACCGACTCAAAAAGTGGGTATCGAAGTTTCCAGCCTGGAAGTCCGGGTCGGCCATGATCTTTTGGTGGACAGGAATGGAAGTCGAGATTCCCTCGATGATGAACATCTCCAAGGCGCGGCTCATGCGTCGAATGGCTTCGTGGCGGTCCCTGCCGTGCACCACCAGCTTGGCGATCAGCGAGTCGTAGTAGGGCGGGATAACCGACTCAGCATAAGCGGCCGTATCCACGCGCACGCCGGTGCCGCCGGGTTCGTGAAAAACCGTGATCTTGCCCGCGGAGGGAGCAAACGTCTTGGGGTTCTCGGCAACGATGCGGCACTCCATGGCGTGCCCGCGCAGCTTCAATGTTTCGCCCTCGATCGGCACCTTACCACCCGCCGCAATCAGGATTTGAGCTTTGACCAAATCCAGTGCTGTCACAAACTCCGTTACCGGGTGTTCCACCTGGATGCGGGTGTTCATCTCCAGGAAGTAAAGATTCTTCTTCTCGTCCATCAGCAACTCGACGGTGCCGGCGCTGGTGTAGCCGATCTTCTCGAGCGCCTCGACAATCTGATGGCCGACGCGCAGACGGGTTTCGTCATCGATTTGCGTGGACGGAGATTCCTCCACCAGTTTCTGATGGCGGCGCTGGATGGTGCACTCGCGCTCGCCCAGGTGCACCACGCGGCCGTGCGAATCGCCGAGCACCTGGAATTCAATGTGCCGGGGAGATGCGACGTACTTTTCCAGATAGACGTCGGGGGTTCCAAACGATGCTGCCGCCTCGCTTTGTGCCGTGCGCACCAGGTGGGGCAAGTCGTCTGGGGACGAAACGATGCGCATGCCACGGCCGCCGCCGCCCGCTGCCGCCTTCACCATTACGGGATAGCCGATGTGCTCGGCCTCCTTCAGCGCGCCTTCCTCCGAGGTGATGACCTCCGAGCCGGGAAGCACCGGCAGGCCCAACTCCTTCATCCTCGCGCGGGCCGTCAGCTTGTCTCCCATCAGGCTGATCACTTCCGGGCGCGGGCCAATATAGGTGAGGTTGGAGGTCTCGCAAACTTCGGCAAAATAGGCGCTCTCCGCCAGGAAGCCATAACCGGGATGAATAGCTTCCGCACCGGTGATTTCCGCGGCGGAAATGATGCTGGCAACGTTCAGATAGCTGTCGGCGCTGCGCGGCGGGCCGATGCACACCGCCTCGTCGGCAAAGCGTACGTGCAGCGAGTTGCGGTCAGCCTCCGAATACACGGCAACGGTGGGAATGCCCAGTTCCTTGCAGGCACAGATCACCCGCAAGGCAATTTCACCGCGGTTGGCGATCAGAATTTTGGTAAACATGCGAGAGAGGTTAGAAGTCGATAGTCGATAGTTTATAGTCGATAGTCGCCGCTACTTCTTCCTTGCCGGTTCAATCGCAAACAACGACTGCCCGTACTCCACTGGCTGGCCGCTCTCCACGTAAACGCGCACGACCTTGCCGGCTTCCTCAGCCTCTAATTCGTTCATCAACTTCATGGCCTCGATGATGCAAACCACCTGGCCCACCTGTACCGTGTCCCCCACCTTGACGAACGGCGCAGCATTGGGCGAGGGTGACGCGTAGAAGGTGCCCACGATGGGCGACTTCATAACGAAGAGGCCTTCGGTGGAATCGGCGACGGCCGTGCCACTTTCGGCATCCACCGACGCCGCAGGCACAGCCACCGGCGCAATGGGGGCCGGCGGGGGAGCGCTTACAGCTTGGGGAATTCCGGGGGCGATGACGTAGCCGTTTGCAGGTCCCGGGTTGCTCGTCGGGGTGGCGCCGCGGCGTACACGGATCTTCACCCCCTGCTGCTCCATCTCAAATTCGGTGATTTCTTTGGACGCCAACACGTCCAGCAATTCCTGGATACTTTCCAGGTTCCAAACCCGCACGGGTTCAGGAGTACGGCGGTTGGAATTCTTACCAGGCATCAGGTCTCTCCAAAATCGGGAATCCAGGAAGCGGCACGCGGAGCTAGGAGAGAGGATTTAGGATCTGGGATTTAGGATTTAGGGTTCCTGGCGGACCTACGGTCCGCCGCCCTAAATCCTAAATCCCAGATCCTAAATCCTCTCTCGCGCCCTAGCTCACAATCCAATTATCTTTTGGCGCCGGGGTCAGAACTTCCGGCTCGTCCGTCCCCACCAGCACGGTGTCCTCAATACGGATGCCGCCGAACCCCTTCAAATAGACGCCGGGTTCCACGGTGACCACCGAGCCGGACCGCAGGCACACAGTTTCGGCTTTGGCCAGCCGGGGACGCTCGTGAATCTCCAACCCCACACCATGGCCGGTGCTGTGGGTAAAATAGCGGGCAAGCCGGTGTTTGCTTAGCACGCGCCGCGCCGCGGAGTCGATTTCCCGCGCCGGGGTGGAGTCTTGGACTGACCGGATAGCTCCCAACTGGGCGTTCAGCACCGCAGAGTAAAGTTTTCGGACACGCCGATTCGGCTCGCCGAGAAAGACCGTCCGCGTCATGTCAGCGGCATAACCAGCAAGTATAGCACCGAGATCGAAGATTACCAACTCACTTTCTTTCAATGCCTTGGCGGAAGGGCGCGCGTGCGGGAAGGCGGCGCGGGGTCCGGAAGCCACAATCGTCTCGAAGGCCGCCCCATCCGCTCCTTTCTTTCGCATGCGGTACTCGACCTCCGCCGAAAGGTCTCTTTCCGAAGCACCGGGTCGGACGAAGGGCAACAGCTCGGCGAAGACCTCGGCTGTCAGTTTCCCCGCGCCCCGAATCGCCTCGATCTCGCTGCGGTCCTTCACAACGCGAAGCTCTTCGATCAAGTCGCCGGCAGGTTTCAAGGAAAATTGGGGGCCGGCTTCCTGGCGAAGCGAATCGAACTGGCCGACAGTAAGGTGTGCAGCCTCAAACGCCGCCTCCCTTACTCGGTTCTTTCCCAACCAACTGGCCGCCGCTTTCAGGATGGCCTTCTTCTCCTCCACTACCTCCACGCTCTGCGCCTGCTCGCGCGCCTGAAGTGTATAACGGGGGTCAACCCACAGGATTCCCTGCCGGGGTCCCAAGGCTAGAATGCCGGCACTGCCGGTGAATCCGGTCAAGTAACGCACATTGATGAGGTGAGTGACCAGCATCAGGGGTACCTGGCGCGCGTCCATAAGCGCCCGCAGGCGTTCCTGGCGGTCCCGGAAGGGATTGGACCATTGTGATGGGGACATGGGCAGAAACGAAAGGAGGAGACCGCAGTCTCCTCCCTCCAATCGATGGGCTGAGCGTTCTCTCTCGCCGGAGAGGTTAGCCGGGAAGTACCTTGGGCGATACGAAGAACAGCAACTCCTGGTCCTGATCGCTTACGTTGCTGGTCTTGAACAAATGCCCCAAGATCGGGATGTTTCCGAGCAAGGGGATATACGTCGCGGCCTTGCTGCGGCTGGTCACCGTGATGCCGCCAAAGACCACCGTGCCGCCGTCCGGAACCAGGACAGAAGTGGTGGCCTGTTGAGTGTTGATGTTCGGACCCGCTTGCGAGACCGACGCGCCCAAGGAAGCATTGTTCACGTTGATGATCAGGAAAACGTTGTTGTCATCCGTGACCTGCGGCGTAACCTGCATCTGCAACGTGGCATTCTCATACTGAACGGAAATGGTGTTGTTGATCGAGGTCTGGACGGGAACCTGCACGCCCTGTTGAACCGATCCCTGCACGTTGTTCTGGGTCACGATGGTGGGACGGGAAATGGTTTTCGCCTGGTCACGCTCCTCCTGCGCCGAGATCACGGCGTTGATCAGGTAGCGCTGCGAGGCGTTGGTGACGGCAAAGGTTCCAAACCCGCTGGTCGCGGCCTCGGGGATATCCAAGCCGCTCAGCGGAGACGTAGAGTTGGGTGTGGCATTCGTCGGCGTAATGGCGGCGCTGGTGCCGGTGGACATTCCAAACGTCGTGGATCCCGAGTGATTGAATCCGGACCCTGACAGAGCGGCGTTCAGAGTGCGGGTAAAGTCGGCGGTGGCCAGCACGACCCGAGCTTCAATGGAGATCTGCTTCGCCTTCTTGTCAATCTTGGTAACGATGTTCTCAATGATGGGGATTTGCGACTGGATGTCGGAAATAATCAGAGTGTTGTTGCGGGCATCCACCAGCACCGTCCCACGCTTGCTCAGAGCACCGCCACCGGACCAAGTCTTGAGCAGAGTGGCGATATCCTGCGCCTTGGCGTAATTGATCGGCCGGAAAATCGTGACCATCGGAGCCGCGTTGATGCGGGCATCCGCAAGCTTTAGCTGGTCCTGCTGCTCCGCCGTCAGGGTGGAAAGTTTGGCAATGCGAAGGACGTTGCCCTCCATGGTTCGGCCCAAGCCATTGTTTTTCAACACGATGTCCAGAGCCTGGTCCCAAGGGACGGAATCCAGCACCAGCGTAACGCTGCCGGAGACGTTGGGGTCAATAATGATGTTCAGCCCGCTGATTTCATGAATCTCGCGGAAAAAGTCTTTGATGTCAACGTCTTTGAAATTGACGGAGATAGGCTCACCCGTGTAGACGGGCTTGGATTCATCTGTCGGAGCGAGAGTGCCACCCGGCATCGCTGCCTGGCCGGCCGCAGGGGCGGCGTCCCTAACGAGATCACGGCGAAGCGTCTGGGCGGCATCCTTGGCGCGCAACGCTTCCGGTGTCACGCTGGGAGGCGGCGGAAGGGGAGCCGCAGCCGCCTGCTCGGTCGTCGCAACTGCGGGCAAAGTGCTTTGGACTTCGGCGGTTACGGGCGACTTGGTTTGCGCCGACGCCGGGGAAGCAACTGGCGCGGTGACCTTGGCCACTTCCGGCTTCGGTTGCGGAGCGGGAGCGGCGATCTTGATTTCCATCGGCTTCGGTTGCGCCACGGCGGCAATCGTCTTTACTTCTATGGGTTTCAGGGCCGGTGCAGGAGCAACACTTGCTTGCATCGGTTTCAATTCCGGAATAGCTGCCGGCTTGACTTCCGCTGCCTTCGGTTTTGGAGCTGGAGCCGGCGCGTCGAGATGAGCAGCCTTCGCCGCTGCACCGTGCGGGCGCAGCTCGATGCGCACACCGTCCGGTGTGGAGTGAACGTCAAAGGCCGGGTTGCCGTTCAGATCTGCCACCACGCGCACGATGGAGGATTGCTCGTCGGCGCGGAGCTGCCCCACCCGAACGTCCTTCAGGAGGGCCGTGTCAGCGGCGTAACTTCCCTGTTTGCAAGCCTTCAGCGCGCCATCAATGTCCACGATCAGGCGCGAAGGATTGGGCAGTGTAGACACCCGATAAGTGACGTTGCGGGAGGTGGCGACATCCACAAACGTCTCATCGGAGTCGTGCTTGTCCAAGGTCACCTTGGAAACAAGTATGGGTCCGGTGGAGGGAGCCTCGGTCGAACGCAGGGCTGGACGCTGCCGGGACAGGAGCAGGGGCCGCGGCGGGTATGGCAGCAGCCATGACAGTTTGCCCCTTTTCCAGCAGCCGTAATCGCGAGCCCTCTTTAGCGAGAACAAGCGGAATAACCACCTTCGTGTCCACCTGCACGCGCACCACCGGCTGGCCGTTGGCGTCCTTGAACGACAGCAACTTGTAGCCAGAAAACACCGGGTTCGTCCATTCCGCGCTGCGGGCTACGCCGTCGGCCTTGGTGCCAGCCAGATCGATAAAAAGAGTATCGGGGCTGGCCTGGACGGTCTTGTAGGAATAGGCACCCTCGACCCGCAGGACCACCTGTGCGCCAGTGGGGGCAGCGGAGAGGCTGACCGACTTCAAGGTCGCCGCTTCCGAGTCAGCCCATGCCCGGCTTGTGGGAGCAACGACCGCGCCCAGCATAAGCCATGCAACCGTCAGCAGTAAAATCACTTGTCGTCTCATCTTCCTTCTCCCGGAGCCGCACCCAGTCGTCTGACAACTTCACGAGTCGTCACATGACCCTTGGAGTCAAGGACGTTCTCTTTGAAGTAAATTGAGTCCGGCGTTATCTTGCTGACTACACCGTTGTAAACCGAATCGTTCTCGTGCAGAAAGTAGGCTAAATTTCTGTGGTCTACCACCAGCGCAGTCATCTTGTTGGCGGTTTGCTGGCGCACAACCCCCTCAAGTTTTAACTGCGAAACAATTAGACCGCGTTTGCCCGCCGGCAGGACACCACCGGGAGGCAGAGCTTCCATTCCACCTTCGCTGTCGGCGACCCGGCCGCCGGTGCCGTATTCGGGAAGCTTGAACGGATCTCTTCTTCCCTCGCCCGCGGAGGAGCTTGGTGACGCGCTCTTTGCTGACGCCGAGGCATGGGCGGACCGGGTCCGGGCTTGGGCGGTCTTCCCCCGCGCCGTCGGAGCCGTTGTGGGCTGCTGACCCGCCCAGCCAATGGACACTCCCAGACCCAGCACGAGAGCAGCTAAGGCCAGTTCCCGCAGGGCCCATATTCGAGTTCGGTAAATCCTGTGCTTAGCCATAGTCCTCATCCTGCCCACAGTTACTTTTTCGGAGGTGGCGCCGCCGCGGTTAGAGGCTTGTTGAAGTACGTCGTCAAGACGCAATTCGCCCCCACCGACGAGCTCTTGGACACCGTGTAAACGCCCATACCGCCCCCCTCCGGCGTACCGAGAGAGAGACCCGAAACACTGGTGATGCGCTGTTCGTGCGCAAGCCGATCAAAGAAGTTCACCAAGCTGTAGTAAGTTCCGTCCAAATGCACGGTGAAAGGTGTGGCGATGTAGTAATCCTTCACCTCCGGCGGTTTCGGAACAAAGGTTCGAACCTCGGTTCCGGTGGCCGCACCGTCGGCAAATATGGTTCGCATGAAGGCATCCGTGTCCTGTTCATCCGGCACAATCGAGCGGAGCGTATCCAACTGGCTTTCCAGTTGGCTAATGCGGTTCAGATACTCCGTCTGCTGCTGCCGGAAGGCCTCATTCTTGTCATTCTCTGACTTGAGCCGTTTCACTTCCTTGTCCAGCGAGTCTTTCTGGTCGCTTAGTGGCAGGACGAAGTACCAGAACGCGCCGGCTGCCAGGGCCACTGCGACGCCCACCAGAATCGCTCCCTGTACTGGAGCTGGAAGATCGTTAAAAGTCTTGGCCATCTTCTCTACCCTCTGCTACCTGATTAACCGATTCGGATAAGGCTGATTGGGGCTTGGCGGTCCCGGCGGTGCGCCGTGCGATCCCCCGCCCATCACGCTTCCCCCCTGCGCACCCGGCATGCCGGCGCCGCCCGGGCCGCCCAAGCCACCCGCCGCGCCAGCCGACATGGCGGGAGCCGCACCAGAGGTGGGAGAAACCCCGCCCGAGGGCGACTTGAAAGCGCAATTCAGCGCGAACTTGTACGCCAGGCGTTCATGCTGGTCGTCCTGATAGAACTGCTCCAACTGAATGTCGTCGTAGAATCCTGAATTCTTCAGGAACGCCATGAAATTCGCCATGGAATCAACTGTGCCGGACTGGCCCCTGAGTTCGAGCTTGTCGCCCACGGGAGCCATGGTGTAGAGATAAACATCCGTCGTCTTGCTGACCACGTTCCCCAGCGAGCTCATCAACTCCACGGGGCCAACACGGCTGTTCTGGAGCGCCTGAATGGTGTTGATACGGGTCTCCAGGTCTTTCAGGCGCTGTTGGTATTTCTCGTTCTGGGCCTTCACCGTGGCCAGTTCCGCGGCGCGGATCTTTTCGGTGTCGCGGGCCTTTTCGAGATCGGCGATCTGGTTGGTCCAAATCTTGTAAATGATGCCGACAATTCCGAAGCAGACCACCAGCGCCGCCACAAACATGATGATCTGCGTGGCCTTCGGCGCCGGTGCGCCTCCGCCCACGGACACCATCTTGGTCGGAGGAGGTGCGACTCCCAGCAGGTTAATCTTAATCATGGCTAGTCAAAGCTCCTCAACGCCAGCCCCACCGCAACACTCATACGGGCAGCGATTTCGTCCACGTAACCCACGTCAAACTTTTTGCTATCCACCACCACCCGTTGAAACGGATTGATGGTCTCCACGGGAATATTGAATTCCGCTTTCAGTTGGTCCACCAAGCCTTCGATTCTGGCGGTCCCTCCGGAAACGTAGATGTGCTGGATGTTCTCCGTCGAAGTGGTCTGGCGGAAAAAGTCGAAGGTCTTCTGGATTTCCAGCATCAGGATTTCCGAGACCGATCGCAAGTGGGGAATCTTCTGCTCCTGCGAGATGTTGGCGATCTCAAATCCCTGTTTCAGCCGTTCGGCGTCCTCGTAACTCAGATCCAGTTCCTTCTGCAGCGTGTCGGTGTACTGGTTTCCGCCCACGGAGACGTCGCGGGTGAACAGCGGATTGCCGCCGCGCCCGATGACGATGTTCATGATGCTGGCGCCGATATTCAGCAGCGCTCCCATCTGATCGGGGGGAACTTCGTAGTTCACCTCAAACGCGTTGTAGACCGCAAATCCGTCGTAATCGACGACGGTGGGGATCTTGCCAGCCTGGCTCAGCACGTTGGTATGGTTGAGAATCTTTTCCCGCTTGACCGCCACCAGCATGACGTCGGTTCCGCTTCCGGCCGGGGACGGGCCCAGAGACTGGTAACTCAGGTTCACATCCGACATGTCAAAGGGTATATGCTGCTGGGCTTCGTAGGGAATGGCGTTGTAAAGCTCCTCGTCGGTGTTAGCCCCGACGGTGACGCGCTTGACGATGACGGAGTGGCCGGAAACCGACGTGGCTACGTTGCGGGTCTTGATGCGGTTGTCGTTGAAGATCTTCTCGATGGCGGAGGATACCGAAAGGGCGTCCATGATGGCGCCGTCGACCACCGTGTCCTGGCCCAGCGGCTCGATCCCCAGATTCACGAGCTCGAAGCTGCTGCCCTTCTTCCGCAACTCGACCGCCTTCACGGCGCTCGATCCGATATCCAGACCCACCAGGGACTTCGTTTTTCCTAACCCAAACATTGGCGATGCTCCCTACCGAGCGGTGGCGCGTAGCTTGCGAGTGCCTCGCTGTTCGAACTGCGCGCTTTGCTTCTCCATCCAGCGGTCCAGCACAGTCTTCTTGAATTTCCAGCGGTTACCAAGTTTGAACGCTGGGAGTTTCTCTTCGTAGACGTACTTATATAAGGTTTCACGAGAGATTCCAAGATATTCGGACGCTTCCCGGATGTCCATGACCTCTCTGGTCTCTGTCATGCTCATAACCTTCCGCCGAAATCGTGCCTATGTGCGCTGCCAATCGAACCGAATGAGTGGTCGTTCTCAACTACCCCTCTACTTCACTGTATGCGCTTATACGCCGCGACGATTTTCCGTGTCAAGAACTATTTTGTAAGTCTTATGGGTTTCTTCGTATTTTGTGGGGTGATTTTAGGGATATTGCAGCGAATTTGTAGAATATATGGTGTGGTGGCGTTGTGACACCACTAGATATGTGCCCATGAATTATTTTATGTTTTGTGGGGTTTTTTCCCTCGTTATAGCGAATTTCAATAAGTCATCGTCGGATGCAAGGTTGAAGAAATGTAGTATTTTAGGGGTTGTTTGGAAATGGGAAAAAGGGGTCGAGCCACCGCCGCGAGTTGGCGGCGTGGGACGAGCGCTCAGTACTCAGTTCGCGGCACTCCTGCATGCGTCTTCCGGTTTCCACTGTCAGCCACAGCTCGTCGGTCCCCAGCCACACACCCCGAACTCAAGTCACGCGGGCATGCCGGGCAACGCTTCGCCCGTCAGGCCAAGGGGAGTCACCGGCGCGCGGCTGGCGCGGATTGCACGTCCGGCTAGTTCTGGGGAGCTCCCACGCCGCTGGCCAGCGTCAGTTCGGAGTAGTTCATGGTGACTTGCAGCCCAATCTGCCGGTTGTTAACATCCACGTTCATGGAGGTGTAGGGATTGGGGTGTCCGGGATTCTGCTGCGCCCAGGAAAGCTGTTGCGCCACTTTTAAGCCTTCCAGGACCTGGCGCAGCGTGGAGGCGTCCTCGGGCGTCTGGCAATTCAGCTTCAAGTTGAGATTGACGTGGTCCGTGGCATCGATGGTGTAGGTCATGGAATCGACTTTGCCGAACACCTGGCCCCAGTCGAGCTTCACGGCGTTCTGGCTTGACAGCCAACCGCCGAACCAGTCGGCCACGGCGCCGCCCAGAGCGATACCCCAAATCGGAGCGTCCTTGTCCACATCGCCGATCAGGCTGGTGAAGCGCGGATCCGAGTTCAGGTTGGGCAACTGCCCCTGGCGGGTGTCGAGCAGCGACGTCAAGGACGTCAGCGGTCCGAAGGCTCCCAGCGTGTTGTCCAGAATGACGATGCATGTGCCGGCTACTCCCGCCGTCAGGCAGTAGGCCTGCTGCCCGGAAATCGGGGTGGGGGTGAGATTCTGCCCGGCGGCGCGGCGGGCTATCCCGGCTTTATCGAAATGGCCGGAGGCAAAACCGTACAGGTCCATTTCCTTGTCACCGGGCTTCCAGCCGATCATCAGCTCGTCGATGGCGTCTTCACTGACGCCGACTTGGTCCAACGAGCCCTCAAGCGCCTGCAAGCGCGGCCCCAGGAATTTTCCTCGCAGCCCCTGGAAATTGGGTAGCTTGCGCAGCTTGGACGGACTGGAGTACTCCACCCGCATGGTCTGCGTCGGCAAGCCCGACATGGCCGTGGTGACAAAGTCCGCACCCGCCAGGGGATAGCCTCCCATGACCATCAGTACTGTAAGCAAAAGAACGCCTTTTCGCATAATCACCTCATTCGGGGCCGGAATACACCGCCCGGCACCCTCGTAATCCGACACCCGACACTTGCAGAACGATTAATCCACTAGTATCCCTTGGATGTCGTTCCAATGTGTCAGGTTTCCTTACCTCCGTCAAGCAACTGGCACGGCGTCAAGGCGAGCCCGTTGCCGCGGCTCCGGCTTCTGGCGCCGCGAGCAGGACGCGCTACGACTTGCGCCGGCGCTGTTCCCACGCCTGCGGGTCGAACGCCAGCACGGCGTCGCCAGTGGAACGCTGCCAAAGGTTGAATTCCGCCGTGAGCCTCTGAATCGAGCTCAACGACTCTTCGCGGTAAAACTGATTCTCCATCTCCGCAGGATCCTGGGCGAGATGGAAAAGTTCTCCTGCCCCGTCCCATCCCAGGTTCATTTTCCAGCCGTCGGGCGTAATGAGGGTGCGCAGCAACTCTGGGTCGCGCTGCGTACTGGGCAGGCCGGGTCCGTTCCACTCCAGCATCACGTTGCGGTCCAGCAATTCGCGTCCCTCCAGTAAGAACGTGGCCCAACTGAAACCTTGCAGGTGACGTGGCAGGGGCTGCCCGCGAATGACTTCGGGACGTCCACCGCCGCCGGGCCGTACAAATGATCGTTCACGCTGCGAAACGGATCGCGCGGGTCGAGTTAAGCTTGACTCCGGGCAAAAGGATCTCGGCCCTAATTCCCGCCCGCAGACAAGCAGGATGGCCCGCCGCAATCAATAAATACCGGAACATTCGCATCGGGTGCGGTGTCGTATTATAAAGGTAGAGAAAGGGCAAAGGGTAACATGCTGGAGCTCAAGGGCCTGACGAAGTGCTACTCGCGATTGCCAGCCGTGGATGCGGTCAGCTTCACCCTCCGGCCAGGCGAGGTGACCGCCTACCTGGGGCCGAACGGCTCCGGCAAGAGCACGACGATGAAGATGCTCGTGGGATTGCTGGAGCCAACGCAAGGGGGAATCTTCTACCAGGGCCGCAATATCCGCGAGCATGCCCTCGATTTCAAAAGGCAGTTGGGATACGTCCCCGAGGAGCCACATTTATACCCATACCTTTCCGGATGGGATTACCTCTTATTGGTCGGGCGGCTGCGCTCGATCCCGGAGCCACTGCTGGAAGAAAAGATCGAGCGACTGCTGCAGATCTTCTCGATGCACTTTCACCGTCATGCCTTGAGCGCTTCCTACTCGCGCGGCATGCGGCAGAAAATCCTGATCTCGGCGGCACTTTTGCACGATCCGGAAGTCCTGATTTTCGATGAGCCGCTTTCGGGCCTTGACATCTCATCCGCCCTGTTGTTTCGCAACATGCTGAAGCTGCTGGCAGAGCAGGGGAAAATAATTCTATACAGCTCGCATGTACTGGAAGTGGTGGAGCGCTTGGCGCAAAGGGTGATCATCCTGCACAAAGGGCGGGTGGTGGCGGACGACTCCGTGGATAATCTTCGCCAACTGACTCAAATGCCCTCGCTGGAAGGGATCTTTTCCCAGCTCGTCGCGCAGGACGATACGGAGTCTGCGGCGCGGGAAATCATAGACGCCATGCAACTCCGAAACGCGTAGTTGGCCCCCGGGAAAAATGATGAGCGCCCTATCGTCACTCCGCTCGCTCCGCGAACGATTCAAACAAAACCCGCCCACCACCGTCGTCCTTACCGCGCATTTATTCCGCCGGTTTTTTGACAACGAATTTGTATCGGAGAGCGGAGAATCCCACCTGGGGTTCATTCAGATTCTGATTCTGCTGGGTCTGCCGGGAGTTTTCTACACTCTTTACTCCTATACCCCCTACGAGTTTATCGCCCAGATCGCCCCGAATCTTTTTGACTCTTATTCGATGAAAGACGAACTCGGCTTCGTATCCATTGCCATGATGATTGTCGGGCTGGTAACCACCCTCGAATGGGACGCCCTGTTTCTCGACCGGCTGGACTTTCTCACCCTGGTCCCGCTTCCTCTGAATGTGCCGCGCCTATTTGCCGCCAAGGTCGCGGCCCTGCTGCTGTTTCTCTCGTCGATCACGATCGCGGTGGGAGGCGCGGGGACCATTTTGTTTCCCATGGTGGCCTCCGCCGCAAGGCACGTTGGCTTCTTCGGTCTTTGCTGGTGGATGATCGTGCACGGGCTCAGCGTAGCGGCGGCGAGCGTCTTCATTTTCCTTCTCATCCTCGCCCTCCGCGGCCTGCTCGTCAACACGCTGGGTTATCGCTGGTCCGACATGATCTCCCCTTTCCTGCAGGGCGCGCTGATTGCCGGCTTCCTGGTGGTCGGTTTTCTGCTGCCCCAGGTGATTGTGGCCATGCCGGATCTTCTCGCCAAGGAAAGCATCGCGATCCGCATCCTCCCTCCGGTGTGGTTTCTAGGCCTCTACCGGACGATGCTGGGATATTCCGACCCGGTATATTTCTTCCTGGCGCGCCGGGCTTTGGAAGGCTTGGCGTGGGTGGGTGGAATTTCCGCGCTCACCTATCTGGCGAGCTATCGGCGTCACTTCAAACGCACCCTCGATGTGGCGCAACCTGCCGCACCGGAGCCCTGGCGGCTTACGCAAAGCTTCGCCGGATGGCGCGAGTTGTTTTCCTGCGGAAATCGCTGGAGCGCGCCTCCTTCGCCTTCGTCTTCGACACCCTGCGGGGGAGCCGCAAGCATCGCCTGCTGCTTTCCGCATACACGGGAGTGGGCGCGGCGGTGGTACTGGAAAGCCTGGCTGCGCTGCTGGCGCACGGCACTGCGAACCTTCGATCGTGTGGCCATTCTCCTGTCCGTTCCCCTCCTCCTTTCTTTCTTCGTGATTTCCGGACTGCGGATCGTCTTCGAGGTTCCGGCCGAGATTGAAGCCAGTTGGGTGTTCCAGCTCACGGAGAACAAAACCAGCCCCGAGTTGACCTCCGGAGTGCGCAAAGCCATGATGGTCGCGGGATTCGTCCCCATTCTGACTCTCGTGGTTCCGGTGTGGGTTCTGCACCTGAGTTTTTGGCAGGCGGCTGCTGCGTTCCTTCTCGACTGCCTTCTTGCCACCCTGCTGGCGGAAGCCATGCTGTTGAACTACCAGAAAATTCCTTTCACCTGCTCCTTCCACGCCACACAGTCCCGAGCCATCATCTTGGGGAGCACCTGCTGGGTCGCGTTCATTTCCTATGCCTACGCCCTCGCTGCGGCGGAAGCGTGGGCACTGCATCATCCGGCGCCACTTGTGGTTTTTCTTGTGCTTCTGATTGCGTTGTTGGGAGGAATGAGAATCCGTAACCGGCAGTTCTTGCAGGAAGGCCGCCCGTTGGTGTTTTCAGAGGAGCGAGAGCCGGCAGTGCAGACCCTTGACCTTAACCATTGCGCATTGCATGGGGACGCGGAGTAAGAATCACGGACCTATGTCGTCATGCGATATTCGATCAATGTCCCGTAGCGCGGTCCCCCGCTTTTGGGGTCCGCGTTTTTTGCCCAACAATATCGATTAATTCCAGTCGCCGAGGTATGTGCCGCAGGGCCTTTTTCTTCCCACCACATTCATCCAGTTTGCGCGGTAAGAGCCGCGGACCCCAAAAACGGGGGTCCGCGCTACGATCACTTTTCGGCGCATCGCTTAAAGAGTTGATCCAGGAGTTCGAACGCCAAGTCCATTTCGTCCTGAGTCATCGTGAAGGAGGGCGCGATAGTGAAGGCGTTCTTGTAGTAGCCGCCCACATCGAGTACCAAGCCGTACTTGCGTCCGCGCGCGTCCAGATTCCCGGCCATACCTTCGGCAAAGATCCGGTCGGTCAGTTCACGATCGGGCGTAATGCCGTCGGGCTTGCAGACCTCGAGGCGCAGCGCCAGGCCCAGGCCGTCGACGTTGCCGATGATGCCGGGATAGCGGCTCTGCAATTTACGCAGGCCGGCGAGAAAATAGGCGCCCTTCTCCCGCACCAGGGTTTCGTAGTCGCCTTCCTCCATCATCTTGAGTGCCTCAAGCGCCACGGCCGTTCCCAACGTGTTCGAAGAGAAGGTGGAATGCGTGGAGCCCGGAGGGAACAATTCGGGCGTGATTAGTTCCTCGCGCGCCCAGATGCCGGAAATCGGATTCAAGCCGTTGGTCAGCGCCTTGCCAAACACAATGATGTCCGGCGTGATGCCGAAGTGCTCAATCGCCCAGAATTTGCCCGTGCGATAAAAGCCCATCTGGATTTCGTCATCGACAATCAGGATCTTGTGCTCGCGGCAGGTCTGCTGGAGACGCTGGAAGTACTCCTTGGGCGGAATCACGTAGCCGCCGGTCCCCTGGATGGCTTCGATGTAAAACGCGCCGTACTCGGCGGACTGCGCCTTGGCATCCCAGACGCCGTTGTATTCGGTGGCGAAGAGCTGGGCAAACTGATCGTGGCAATAGAGATTGCACGTCTCAGGCTTCAGGTTATACATGCAGCGAAAGCAATAAGGATAAAAAACAAATTGCCCGCGGTCGCCGAAGTGTCCATAGCGCCGCCGGTAGCGATAGCTGGAAGTGATGGCGGAAGCGCCCAGCGTGCGGCCGTGATAGCCGCCCATGAAAGCGAACATCAGGTTCTTGCCGGTGTAGTTGCGCACCAGCTTCAGCGAGTCTTCAATGGCCTGTGCGCCGCCCACATTGAAATGCACCCGGCCCTTCACACCGAAACGCTTTTCGCAGTACTGGGCAATCTTCGCCGCCACCTCCACCTTTTCCGCATGCAGGTATTGGCAGGCAAGCTGCGGCAGGCGATCCACCTGGCGCTTCAGGGCGTCGCCCAGGCGCTGGTTCTTGTAACCAAAGCTCGCCGCGGAATACCACATCTGCAAGTCCAGGTAGGGCGTTCCCTGCTCGTCATAAAGATGACAGCCCTCACAATCGACGAAGATTTTCGGGGGATCGAGATAATGCACCGTATCGCCGAAGGAACAGTATTTGCGCTCCAGCGCCAGCAATTCGGCGGTGGGGGTGGTGGAGTCGGTAATGGCCAACGTCTTAGGCCTCCATTCTTAGGTCTGGATTGTTTACCACCAAGACACCGAGGCACCAAGAAAAACTAAAGAGAAAGAGCAAAGCCACAAACTCGCGGACTAAGGTCATAGCGGAGGGTCTTTTCGATTCTTTCTTCACCTTTGTGGCTTGTTGTCTTGGTGCCTTGGTGTCTTGGTGGTTCATCTTCTTTGGGGTGGTCTACGAAACGGCTGCCACGGCATGCCGGTAGCGGCGAACGGGCGCCGGATGCAGCAGTTTTTCCAGCGTCACTTGGACGTCCCTAAACGTATCGAAAGCGTGGCACGGAATGCCGTTCTCACGGCAGTAGGCGAGCAGATGCCGTTTGGCGAACACCACGTCTGCCGCTTCCACAGCGAAGCGGTCGGACATGCCATCGCCCACGAAGATCACCGGACGCCGGCCGTCGCGTAAGCGCTCAATCAACACCGCCTTGCAGGTGGCGCAACCGTGCTGGCATGGTTTGTCAGCGTGGGGAAACGAAGGCTCCAGGCGATGGCCGTCAATTCGCAGCGCACTTGCAAACAGGTTTACGTCAACGCGGAAGTGCCGGTCCGCCCCCGCGCCTTTCAATACGCGGCGAATGACATAGTCGAAGCCGTCGCTGAGAATATAAAGCGGCAGGTCGCGTTTGCGGGCGAACTTGCAGAACGCCGTGAAGTCGGGATCGATGGCGATGGCGTCAATCGCTGCGTGGAGTTCTTCCACGGGGGCATTAACGAGGGCGATTTGCCGCGCCAGACATTCGCGTGAACCGATCAGCCCCTGCATCCATTGCTGCTCGATCTCCCGCCACGACGGATGCGCCAGCAGCGTCAAAATCTGGTCCGTTACATCCACTTGCGTTATCGTCCCGTCAAAGTCGGAAAAGAGGACGGGGGTCTTACCTTCTTCACTACGATGGTTCATATTCTCGTGATCGACCTTTCAACTAAAACTTAAGTGAGAAGTATGAAGGATGAAGGATGAAAAGGGGCGGCTCCGCCTCCCTCAGTAACCGTCTGGAGCAGTTTTCATACTTCATACTTCATCCTTCACACTTTCCTCATGCCGCTCTTTCATCGATCAACCGCCTCCGCTTCCGCCCCTGCTCGATGCTGCCGGGCGGGAGAAAGCTGAAACTGAGCTGATACATGCCGCATACCTGATTGGCCCAAACGTCAGGATGGCGGGCTTTCAGGTTCTCCTGAATCGCGCTCTGCACGGCGGAGCGGTCAATGCCGTTGGAGAGTTCCAAACGAAATTCCAGCACGTCGTGCAGACCGTCCTGGCGGACCACCACCTGCCAGTTCTCATTGATGCCTTGCACGTCGTGCAGCACGCTCTCAAAAATTTCCGGGTACATGTTGCCCGCGCCCATCACCACCATTTCATCGCGGCGGCCGCGGATGCGCTCGATTCGCCGCAAGGGCGCACCGCAGGGGCAGGCGGCGTCAATGAATCGCGTCACGTCGTGCACGCGGTAGCGGATGAACGGCATGGTGCGCCGCGAGAGGGTGGTAGCCACCAACTCGCCGTAACCCTGTTCGTCGGGATCGACGATCTCGTGACAGATATTGAAATCGTCAATGTGGTAGCCTTCCCGGCGGACGCATTCCATGCCCGCGCCGCCCTGTTCGGTGGAGCCGTAGGCGAGAATGACGGGGCATTTCCACACGCTCTCCACATAGCGGCGATACACGTCCGTCATGCGGTCGCCCGCCGCCATGATCAGGTGTAGGGGGAACGTTCCTTCCTTCTCGGCGATTTCGCTCAAACTCACCAGCCACGTGGGATCGGCCACAATCACGTTGTAGTGGTAAATACCCATCCGGGAATACACCTCACGCGGGTGAGGTTTGCCCACGGCGGAACAAAACACGCCAAGCTTCTTGCAGGCCAGGAACGTAACCCAACTGCTGATCCAGTACCCCGCATCGAACGTGCACACCACGCGCGCCCCGGGACGCACGCCGTTCTCATACAGCGCCGCGGCCTCATAACGCCCGGCGAATTCCAGCTCCTCGTATGAGAAGTAAACCCGCTTGGGGCCGCCGGAAGTTCCGGTGGTTTCAAAAACCGCCTCCGGCTCGCGGCAAAGAAACTCTTCGGGAGGCAGCGAGCGAAGGTCTTCCGGCGTCGTAAAGATGTCGCCCAGATCCTCGGGACGGCGAACGCGCAACGGGTCAATATTGCGCTCGCGTAGCTTGCGCGCGAAGAACTTCTGGTGCCTGGCGGCGTAACGGACCACCTCCACAAACGAATCCTCGCGAATTTTCTGAATCAACGACGGAGAAGTGCGTTTGCCCCAGCGTACCAGCGCGGGTACAGAATCGCCAATCACAGCGCGTTCGAAGAGCTTGCGGGCTTTTGCAATCATAAGGACGAAAATCGAAAATCGAAACTCGAAATTCGCCTCGTCTCCGAGTTTCGAATTTCGAGCTTCGAGTTTCGCCTTGACTCACATCAAGTAGGCTGACTCTCCCGGGCGCTGGGGAGGCGAAGCAAGCAGGTCGATGTAAGTGGCCTTCTCGAGCAAGGCCGTCGCCACCTGCGCGACAGCGTGTGCGGCGTCCGGGCGCGACCATTCCCGCGCGCGGCGGCGGAGTTCTGCCAGTTCGTCGGGGGAAGAGAGCAACCGCGACGTCAAGCGCGGAATGTCCTGCAAAGTCTCCGCACGCAGGGCCACACCGTTTTGCTGCAAATAGCGTACGTGGCGCTCCTCCGGCCCGGGAATGGGATGCGTCAGAACCATGGGCAAGCCCGCCGCCAGGGCTTCCGCCGCCGTAAGGCCTCCGGGCTTGGTGATCAAAAGATCGGAGACACCCATCAACTCCGGAATATTTTCCGACCAGCCGAACAGATGGAGGTCAATGGCCAGCCGTCCGCGCAGCGCTTCCAGCCTTTGGCGCAGGAAGCGGTCCCGGCCCGCCACGGCCAGAACCTGCATGGGCGCCCCGCAAAGCTCCAGGCTCGATACCACTTGATCGAGGGGAACCGGTCCCATGCCGCCGCCCATCACCAATACCACGGGCCGCCGCAGATCCAGTCCCAGGGCCTGCCGCAGCTCGTTTTTCTCGAACGGCAGCGCAAACGCCGGGTCAACTGGTATGCCGCAAAGCAATACCCGATTGGGTGATACTCCCCATCCAATCAGTTGACCGCGGGCCTCCTCGCTGGCGACACAATAGGCATCAATCTCCGGCTGCACCCAGGGCGGCTCCGTGTGGAAGTCGGTCAGCACCGCAAGGATGGGGCTGTTGAACCACCCTTCGCGCCGTGCCAACGCGGCGATTTCCGCGGCTCCAACCTCCGTGACGATCACGAGTTGCGGAGCATAAGTTTGAATCTGCCTCATCACCTCGCGGCAGCCGCGGCGAAAGACCCAGTGGGGAGCTGTGGCGCGATGGCCCTTGCGCTGACGGCGCTCAAAAAAACCCCGCCAGAGCCAGGGGGCGTTGCGCAACATCCACCAGTACGGATCCACATACAGCCAGTGGAACCACCGGCGGGCGGAATCGAGAGCGTCAATCACTTTCGACTCCACGGGATCAACGCTGTCGTAAAGAGCGCGCTGCACCGCCTCCGACGCACGCAGGTGTCCGGATCCCACTCCCAGAGTCAAAATGCAAACGCGCTTCTGAACCATGGCTCTATTCCCGCTTCCGCACCAGCAAAACCGCGTTCAGGCCGCCGAAGGCGAAGGAATTGGAGATGGCGACGCGCACGGGCATTTCCCGCGCTTGATTCGGCACATAATCCAGGTCGCACTCGGGATCGGGCTGCGTGTAATTCGCCGTCGGCGGAACCACTCCCCGTTCGATGGCCTGAACGGTGGCAGCCAATTCGATGGCTCCCGTTGAGCCCATCACGTGACCGTGCATGGATTTGGTGGAGCTGATCGCCACCTTGCGCGCGTGGCCGCCAAACACTTCCTTGATGACCTGGGTTTCCGTAATGTCATTCAGGCGGGTGCCCGTGCCGTGGGCGTTAATGTAATCAACTTCTTCGGGATTGACTCCGGCTTCCGCCAGCGCCATCCGCACCGCACGCGCCGGGCCGTCAATCGAGGGTTGCGTGATGTGGCTGGCGTCGGAACTCAGGCCGAAACCGGCAATTTCCGCATAAATCCTGGCTCCCCGCTGCTGGGCATGTTCCAACTCCTCGAGCAGAAGCATCGCTGCGCCTTCGCCCATCACCAATCCCTCGCGGTCGAGCGAGAAAGGCCGGCAGGCTCTGCTGGGATCGCCGTTACCCGTGGCCAGCACGCGTACCGACTCCCAGGAGCGAATCATCCCGAACGTCAAGGGCGACTCGGTCCCGCCCGTCAGCATGACGTCGGCCATGCCGAACTTGATCAGGTGGAAAGCTTCACCGATGGCATGCCCGGAAGAAGAGCAAGCAGTGGCGGTAGTCAGCGCCGGCCCCTGCGCCCCAAACTCCATGCAGATTTGCGAGGTGGCAGCGTTGTGCATGATCTTGGGGATGGTGAAAGGGTGCAGGCGGGTGACGTGCTCCGCGAAGAGTTTGAAATAACCGGATTCAAAAGTTTGGGCGCCGCCCATGCCCGTGCCCGTCACCACACCGAATCGCGGCCGCTCCTCGTCGCGCAATTGCAGGCCGCTGGAATCCATCGCTTCCTTGGCGGCGATCAGCGCAAACTGGCTGAAGCGATCGAGCAAGTCAAGGCGCTTTGCCGGAAAGTACTGGAGGGGATCATAGTCAGGCACTTCCGCGCCAATCTGCACGCTGAGCTGCGATGGGTCAAACTGCTGGATGCGGCGGATCGCCGACCGCCCCTGCACCAGCGTTTCATGAAAACTATCAGCATTCTTGCCGGTGGAGGCAAAGACTCCTATGCCGGTGATGACCACTCTCCGCACGATGGGCCCCTTGCTGTAGTGATTTAGCTGACGGTGGCGGAAGGCTCGCCTTTGGCCATGGCCACGAGGTCGGAGACGTCCTTGCCTTCCAGCACACGGGTGAGGCTGTCAATCACTTGCCGGACACTCTTCATGTTCTGGGCGACAGTGTCTGGGATGTCGAGCTTGAATTCCTCTTCCAGTGCGAAAAGGATGTTCACGCCGTCCAGCGAGTCGATGCCGAGTTCTGCGAACGTTGAGTCGGGAGTGATCTTGCTCGCGTCCAAGTGTTGCTCTCGTGCGATAATTTCGATAACTTTCGGTGCTACGTCCATCGTGGCTCCTTATGGTTACAAGGGTTTGATGCAAACCGCAGCCGCGCGTGTGCCTTACGTCGAAATTGCCTTCGGCGCCGCGAGTTCCGCTACGGCCTGTAGTAATTCCGTGAACTGAAACGGTTTATCCAACAGGGCGTGCGCTCCCAGCGCCTGGGCCGCTTTTCTTTCCGCCCCACTCATGAAGGAAGACATCAGGATAATCTGGTGCTTCGTGCTCTCCTCGCGCAATTTGCGCAGCAGTTCCAAGCCGGATTCTTGCGGCATCCGGAGATCGGCGATGACGATGCGGAATTCCTCGTCCCGCCCCAGAACCTCGCGCGCGGCCGGTCCATCGGCTACCGCGTGCGGAGCATAGCCGTTTGCCTCCAAAACCTCGCAAAGCAGGTTGCGGCTTTCCTGGTCGTCGTTGACTATCAGAATCTTATCCATAACCGCCTTGATTCAACGTACTCCATGGGCAATGCGAGGGCCACGCTAGACGCGAAGTCGTAAGCCATTGAATCCATGAGGAATTTATAAGAAAGATGGGGCTTGGGGAGAGGTCGGACGTGGTTTTGCCCCTTTTACATGTGGCAAATTGCCACACCTACTGAGCAGTGTAGTCCGAACCGGAAATCCCGGCGATTGTCTCTCCGAGAGGAACTTCGTATCGCTTTAACCAACTGAAATCAAGCTGGATACGACAAATACCAATATCGGCTTTATACTAGTCGGTTACTGGTGCAATCTGCCACAGTCAAGATTTGGTTACGTCGAAGGCAGGAATTCTCGCAGCGGCACAAAGGTATAACCCCGCTCTCGGGCACCGGAAATGATAGCGGGCAGGGCGGAAACGGTCCGGGAACGGTCGATCTCAGCGGGTGGCCGTGTTTCTCTTCCATCATGTAGCAGAATGACTGCGCCGGGCTTGATCTCGCCCAAGGCCGCTTCGACAATGCCCGGGATATCGTTCTTCCAATCGTATCCCGTTGCCGACCAGAGGATCAGGTGCATGCCCCGCGCCAGCAGAACGGGCACCAGCCCAAACCAGCGCGCGCCGTACGGCGGTCGAAAAATCTTCGGGCGGTAGCCGATGACGCTTTCGATGATGGCCTGCGTGCGGTCGATTTCATTGGCCATGCGCCGCCGGGACTTGAAATACACGAACGGGTGCGAGTAGGTGTGATTGCCGACCTCATGCCCCTCTTCCACAATACGTTTGAGCAATTCCGGGTGGTTCTCCACGTTCCGGCCGCACACGAAAAATGTGGCGGGCACCTGGAGTTCACGGAGGATGTCGAGGACCCGCCCGGTGAATTGCTCCGATGGACCGTCGTCGAAGGTCAAGGAGACACGCTTACCCTCAACCGGACCGCGAATCAGCACGGGGCGGAAAAACGTGGACCAGGGCTCTGAACACGCCCACCAGAACCAGAGGCCCAAGGCCAGGATGACCGCCACGACGATCCCGATGATATGGAGGGTCATTTTCGCGTCTCAGTTGGGGGGAAAGCAGTAGGCAGTAGGCAGTAAGCGGCAAGCAACTACGCTGTTGCCGAGCCGGCCGACGCGGCAGAACGTAAACAATACCCATCAACTCCCGGGATCACGTCTTCAAAACTAGAATCAAGGCCGCGCATTTAGCTCTCCGTGTTTGCCTTTCGTCCTCTGCTTACCGCCTTCTGCTTCTCCCGAGGTGCACCTACAACAGGCGCAGGAAATTGAGTCCCGATTCCAGCGCCAGCATGGGGCTGTTGGTGTAGGCGCTCACTTCGTACGGGCAGCCGATCTTACACCCCTTGCAGAAGTCCCACAAAGTTGCTTCCTGGGCGATGATCTTCTTCGCCACGTCCGAGGCAAAAATCTCGCGCAGGGGCGCCTGCGACTGATGCAGGGTTTTGAACGCGCAGGGTAAATGGATGGCGCCGTCGGGCTTCATGGAAATCAACTTGGAAGGATGGCGGCAGGGGAACTTTGGCCCGAATCCTCCGGCGCGGTAAAACGCATAGTAATGCGTGTAGAAGCGGACGTTGTCCGGGTACGACATGCGCAACTCGCGCAGGAAAAGTTCCACCTTGTCCAGGTCTTTGCCGTGCAGTTCGGAGTCGGGCAGCAGCTCCCCGTCGCGCATGACGTTGTGCACCGCCTCCGGGTGCATGACCAGTTTGCGCTGCTTGCAGAACTCCGCCAGGTCCGGCAGATCGTAGAGGTTTTCCATGTTCACCGCGGCGTTGATCTGCGTGGTGAAGGGCCGGCGCTTGGCCAGCACAAAGTCAAGGTTCTCAACGATTCGGGGAAGGCTGTTGACGCCGCGCCGCTTGGCAAATCGCTGCACGTCAAGGGAATCGATGGACACCTCGAGCATATCCAGCCGTGCCACGCCCTCGGCGTACTTCTTGATCAGGAGGCCGTTGGTGGGCATCGAGGTCCACATGCCCTTGTCGGCCGAGTAGGCGATGTAGTCGCTGGTATTCGGGTTCAGTAGGGGCTCGCCGCCGGAAAAACTGAGGGCGAAGATTCCCATCTCGCAGAACTCGTCAATACGCTTGAAAATGCGGTCGCGCGTTCCACGACTTTGTAAATCGTTGAATTTTCCCTCTTCGCCAAAAATGCAATACTCGCAGAACATATTGCACATCAGCGTGGTTTCAAACATGACCATGTAAGGCAGCTTGAAGCCCGACCAGAGGTGTTTGGCAGCGGATTTGATAATGTGGGAATACTTCAAATGCTCCTCACTTCATATCGGAAGGGCCAAAACCGCGCGAGGCGGGCAAAGTCGCGTTCGTTGGCGGTAATCACGGTCATCCCTTGTCGCGCGGCACTCATGCCGATGAGCGCATCGTTGGTTAGCCGCCCCCGTCCAATGCGATCATAGCCATATTCGATGGCAAGCTGCGCCAGGGTCTTCCCGGCCTGCGTCCAGTCGCGCAGGTTCGGCACCAAGATTCGACCGACCCTTTCGAACTCGCGCTCAAGGCCCTCAATCACGTGGCGGTCCTGCCTTCTCGTTCCTGCATAAAGCTCCCCAAGTACAACCGAGCTGAGCCATACGGGAGAGTTTGGCGAAAGCCACTTCAGGACTGATGTAGCTTGCTGCCCGGTTCGCAGGACCGCAATGCAGACGGAGGAATCCGGCAGAACGGGTGGCACCTATTCCTCCAACTTGCCATATACGTCTCGAATCTCAATACCGCTCCGCAGGAAGCGCTCGATAGCCTCACGGGCCACGCGGTCGCGCTCGTCCTCCGCGATCACGGCGTCGAGTGCCCGCTCAATCGTTTCCGTCTCGGTGCTGGCTTTCAAAACCCGTTGTGCCCGCTTTATTTTAGCGCGGTTCAGCCGAAAATGCTTGTGCGCAATGCGATTCCCATTGGTACCCATCAGCAATCCCCCCGAGTCACAGTGTAACACGGGATGAACACCAGACGGTAGGCCATGAACATGATCCAGAATCCAGCGCGTGGTTGCATCTTGCACGGGGGCGGCGGGTCCATTACCTTTCTCCCTCAGGAGGGGCTATGAAAACAATCTTTTGGTTCGTGTTCGCTGTGCTGGTGTTGGCGGCCCAGCCCGGACTCGCGGCAGAGCAGGCCGTGCCGGACGTCGTCACTGTTCGCAGCGAGATCAAGCACGTCGTGGTGGTGCGCTTCAAGTACAACAGCGACCTGCTCAAGGGTCTGGAGCAGACGGTCAAAAACGAAAAGATCAAGAACGCCGTGATACTCAGCGGCGTGGGATCTGTGATCCGTTACCACGTCCATGCGGTGCACAACACCACGCTGCCGGCGAAACTGGCGTACACGGAGCGGGCGGTTCCGATGGATTTGATTGCGGTGAATGGCTATGTGCTGGGCGGGAGAATCCACGCCCACATCACCATGACCGATGACCAGAAGGCCTTCGGCGGGCATCTCCACGAAGGAACAACGGTCTTCACGTTTGCCATTGTCACGCTGGGCGTGCTCGACGACAATATCGACCTCAGCCGGTTCGACGATTCCAGTTGGCGTTAGGCATGGTACCCCTTCGACCCAATCAGCCGGGCCAAAGGGCTGCGGAAGTCGCGCCCTGCGTTCAGACATTCGAGGACAAACGGAAAATCGTATTTCGGCCGCCAGCCAAGTTCCTGCCGCGCCCGCTCGTTGACGTAGACCCGGTCGATGCGGGGATGCATTTTCCAGCCGCGGCGGGCGTATTCGTCTTCGTAAGCAGGAATCCGCCGCCGCACCACGCCCGGAGCATGGCTCCGCAGATCCGGCAAATCCTCCGGCAAAAAAGGCGTTGTCGCGCTGACGATGAATTTGCGGAAACCGATGGCAGGCGCGCGTTCGGCGGCCAGCAGATGCGCGCTGACCACGTCCGCTACGTCCACGCGGCGGTAGAGATATTCGTTCGCCTTCAGATTGCCGTCCGCTAAGGCCGCGCGGGCCGCCGGGTCATCATCCTCTTCGGGAAAGAAGCGCGAGGTTCGAAGCACCATGCAGGCCAGTCCGTGATTGCGGTGAAATAGCCGGCAAAGATCCTCCGCCGCGGCCTTGGTGACGCCATAGATGTTTTTGGGAACGGGCGTGACGTCCTCGGTAATCCACGCGGCGGGGGCTTGCGGCGGCGGAATCAACGCGTCCCCAAAAACGCTGGTGGTGCTGGTTAGGACAAACGATTTGACGCCTGCCGCCACCGCCTCTTCCAGCAGATTCAAGGTGCCCGTAATGTTGGTATCGATGAATTCCTGCCGGCCGTGGGTGCTGACGTGGGGCTTGTGCAGCGTGGCGGCGTGAAAGACCACCTGCACACGATCCATGCAACGCTGAACGAATGCGCGGTCAACGATCGAGCCGACGTGGGTGGTGAAGCGACGCTCCAGAATATCGAGGCCGACCACCTCGTGCCCCAACTTGCGCAGCGTCCGAACCAGCGCCTCACCGAGGTGCCCGGAACTGCCTGTGACTAATACCCTCATGCCTGGATCAAAAGCTTACCAATGCGGTACCGAACCGCGCAGACCGAGTCCCTAGTCCCCAGCCCCTTGCACCCAGTCCCGGCTTTTCACACCAGCAGCTTGTACTTCTCCGCCTTCCGATACAGCGTGCGGCGGTCGATGCCGAGGATTTCCGAGGTTTTCACCTTGTTGCCGCCGGTCACCTTCAGGACGTGCGCCAGGTAGCGACGCTCCAGCTCTTCCAGTGGAGGCAATTCGGCGTAAAAATCCTCCAAGCGCCTGATCTCGCCGACTCCGGCTCGTACCTTCTCCGGCAGGTCGTCCGGCACGATCACACCGGTGCGGTTCAGCGCCACCGAGGATTCCAGCGCGTTCTCCAATTCCCGCACGTTCCCCGGCCACGAATAGCTCATCAGCGCGGAGAGCGCTTGCGGGGAAATGGAGAAGGCGTGGTCGTCCCCGCTGCTCATCTTCTTCAGAAAGTGATCAACCAGCAGAGGAACGTCTTCCAGCCGCTCGGCGAGCGGGGGAATGTCAATCTCGATGACGCGCAGGCGGTAGTAAAGGTCCTGCCGAAACTTCCCTTCCTCCACGCACTCCGCCAGGTGGCGATTGCTGGCAGCGATGATGCGCACATCGACTTTGACCGCTTCATTGCCGCCGATGCGCCGAACTTGCTGTTCCTCCAGCGTGCGCAAAACTTTCACCTGGAGCGCCGGGCTCATCTCGCTGACTTCGTCCAGGAAGACCGTGCCGCCGCTTGCCACCTCAAAAATTCCGCGTTTATTCTCGGTGGCGCCAGTAAAGGAACCGCGCATGTGCCCGAAAAGCTCCGTCTCCAGCAGCGTCTCCGTCAGCGCGCCGCAATTGATGGCGTAATAACACTGTTCCGCACGCGGTCCGTTGTAATGGATGGCCTTCGCCACCAGCTCTTTCCCCGTGCCGCTCGCACCGTAAATCAGTACGGTAGAGCGCGAGTCTGCCACCATGGCAATCTTTTTGTAAATCTCCAGCATTTTGGGGGAATTCCCCACCAGGCTGGAAAGTTGCGCCTGCGTTCCCAGTTGGCGCTTCAGATTGCGGTTCTCGCGCAGCAATTTGCGATTCCCCAGCGCCCGCTGCACCTGCAAGATCACTTCATCAATCTTGAAGGGTTTGGAGATGTAATCGAATGCACCGGCCTTCACGGCTTCGATGGCAGTTTCCATGGAGCCGAATGCCGTGATCAAAATGACTTCCGACTCCGGCTGAATGGTCTTGTAGGCGCGCAGCACGTCCAGGCCATTCAGGCTGCTGCCCAGGCGCATATCGCTGATGATGACGTCAAAGGACTCGCGCTTGCCCACCTCCATGGCTTCTTCACCGCTGCCGGAAGTGTTGACGCGATAGCCCTCGTCGCTCAGGACCTCGCGCAGCAACTCGCGCGTGTCCGCATCGTCATCGACAACTAGAATGTTGGCGGAATTTTCCATTTGATGCCTGCGAATTAAAAACCGCTCTGCATATTGCTGATCAACGAACGGCGATATTGAGTTGTTGTCAATCGCCAATCGGCAATCGCCAATCGGCAATTCGACGTGTCACTCGTCACTTGTCACTGCACTCAGCGCCGGCGCCTCCACCTTCTCGCGGCAATCCAGCGGCACTCGCAGAGTAAAGGTGGTCCCACGGCCCGGTTCGCTTTCCACCTGGATCGTCCCGGCGTGCTGGCGGACGATCTGGTCGCAAATGGCCAGTCCCAGCCCGGCCCCGGTACCAATCTGCTTGGTGGTGAACATGGGGTCGAAGATGTGCGCCAGGGTTTCACGCGCCATCCCCGTTCCCGTGTCGGCAATCACCACTTCCACTTCCCCAGATTCGCCGGCGGGCCGCAGATCGATGCGCAGATCCCCACCGCGCGGCATGGCGTCAGCACTGTTGTTGATCAGATTCAAAAAGACCTGGTGCAAGTATCCGGAATCACCGTAAATCCGGGGACAGTCTTTGGCCAGACTGGTCTTTACGCGGATTTTGCGGGCCTCCAACACCGGGGATGCGAGCAGAACGGTATCCTCAATGATCCGGCCCACGTCCACCAGTTCAAGGCGCAGATCAAACTTGCGCGTCCAGGCGAGCAATTGCCGCACCGTGCGCACAATATTCTCCACCTGTTTTTCAATGACGAGAAGCCGCCGCGCGGTGGCCTCATCATTGCTCTTGCGCCGCGCCAGCAATTGCACGTGCCCGGAAATAGAATTGAGCGGCGTGCCGATTTCGTGCGCCAGGCTGGCGGCAAGCTGACCGGCCACGGCCAGGCGTTCCGAACGCGCCAGGGTTTTCTGGGTCTCGAAAAGCTCCTCGTTGATGCCCCTTAATTCCTCATTGCGGCGCGCCAGTTCCGACGTGGCCTCTTCCACCTTGCGGCCCAGTTCATTGCTGAAGTTCTCGATGCGCCGCAGCATGCGATTCAGGTGGGCGGCGAGCAGGCCGATCTCATCCCAGCTTTGCAGCCGCGCGCGCACATGGAGCTGGCCACCCTCGGCCGCCTCCATCACCGAAATCATCTCCTTCACCGGCCGCCGCACCGCGCGCAGGAAAAAAACGTGTATGACCAGGACCACCACAACGAAGCTTGCGATCATCAGCAGCAGATTGCGCAGGACCAGATCCCAGGTGACCTCATTCAAACTGGAACGCGAAACGGTGAGGATCAGGCAACCGATGGGTTGGCCCTGCGCGCGGATGGTGGTGCTGATGATCCAGGCGCTGCGGTTCTCCGTCTCGATGCTCTCCTGATCGTCGTCGGGCTTGTAATACTCCTTCAAACTCTCCACGTCGGGGATTTCGTCGAGTTCCAAGTGCTGGCCGAGTGGGTTGGTGGTTGCAACCAGGTGGTGATGGTTGGCTTCGTGCACAAACACATCCGCCTGAATGATGCCCGGTGAGTCGTGCCGCAATTGCTTCAGCGCCGGGACAAGTGCCTCGGGCTTGGTGAGCGTGTCAGCAGACGAGATTTGGTTGGCCGTCTGCCGCGCCTGCACCAGCGCCTTGCGGTAGAGTTCCGCCTCCACGGGGTCCTGCGTCAGGAAGGTGGCGATGAGCGTCGACACGCCCAGCACGACCATGACAGTGGCGGCGATGATGCCGATAATCTTGACTTGCAAACTCAGGCGGTCAAACATCTCATTCACTCGGAGTAACTTTCAAACTATCACTGCCCACCGCAGAAGGCAACTGAAGCGGCGCGGACGCCGTTGGTAGCGCGGGCGTCTCGGCGGCTGTCGTGAGGCCATTCCTGCGCGATCCTAAGGAATGCCTTGAATAATCTCCCCGCCTCCTCCAGAATTTGTCGGCCGGGGACGTATCGGTGTATGTTCATTCTCCATTCCAGCTTCTGCCGGCTGAGGCGCGTCGAAAGAGGATTTGAAGATCTCTATGAACACATCCGGGAACCTCACGAGTGAAGGCAAACAAACAGCACGAGGGTGGCGCCTCTTTGCCCTGTTAACAATTCTCGGGCTGGTGCTGACCTCGAATATTGAGACCTCAGCGGAGCGCGCCTTCATGACGCAGGACGATCTGATTCCGGTCGATTTCCCGGTCTTCTACCTGGGTGGAAAAGTTGCCCTGCTAAGAGGCGCCTCGCCGCTCTACTACCCCCCCGCCGACCGCAGCCGAGGTTATACGCTTCTGTACGAATACGCCGACGCTGCCACTCCCTGGGCGCGAATGGGTCGCGATTTGGGCTTGGGACAGGTTCTTCAATTTACCAATCCTCCGTTTTCGGCGGTTCTCATGGCGCCGCTGGCCATGATGGATTGGCGGCAGGCGTACATTCTCTGGGAAATCATAACCCTGCTCCTTGCGGCCGCCAGCATCTACCTCGCGCTGAGTCTTGTTTCCTCCAGGCCCGATCTTGGTACGTTTGTTTTGATGTTCGCCGCGGCGTGTTTCTTTTTTCCCCTGAGAAACACCCTCGTGTTCGGCCAGGCGAATGTGACCATTCTGTTCCTCTGGACGCTGGGGGTTTACCTGCTGGCGCGGAAGCGCCCGATGGCTTCGGGACTGTGTTTCGCGCTGGGCACGGTCTTGAAGGTGTCGCCTCTTGTCGCTGTTCCGCTCCTCGCTCTGCGCCGGCAGTGGCGATGGCTCGCGGCTTACGTGACGGGAGTGGCTGCGTTCTCCGGCCTTTCGATTTGGGTGCTCGGTTGGCAGACGAACAAAACTTGGGTGACGGCCATCTATCCGTGCATCTCCTCCGGACTGGGAAACACCAACAATCGTTCTCTGGCAGGACTGGTGGATGCCATCGTCGGTCCGCGGTATTTCGAAACCCTGGTGACGGCCACCGAGTGGCCCGTGCCGCACGGGCTTAGCCTGTTCAGCAAGGCGTGCAGCCTGGCCATCGGTCTGGGCTTCATTTTCTGGTGCTGGCGTAAGAGAAAGGACTCCGTCGGCTTGGTGGATGAACTCATCCTGTTGCCGTTGGTCTATCTTCTGGCGGCGCCGTTCAGTTGGCAGCATCACTTTGTGTTTGCGCTTCTCCCCTTGACCTACCTGTGGGCCAAGGCGCGAGAGGCGACGCCGGCGGAACTGGCGGCGCTCTATCTCAGTACGCTGGCATTGGGCACGGAACTTCCCATGTATCTCTCCGCGTATGCACTCGGAGGCAACGGCGCCCTGATCATCCTCGCCATCGCCCTGTGGCCGGCAGCCACGTGCGCCATTCTCTGGGTTGGCATGCGGATGTACGGCCGGTCACTGGAAGGAATCGCAACTCCTGCGCTCGCCACGGTCGGCGAGAGCGGTAGGTGAGAGTGTTCAACCCTCGCCCGTTTGGGAGCACGGGCATCGAGTTTCTACATTTCAGCACCACCCCCGGGGCTAAGCGCGCCGGCCCCTCCTCATCTGAGGAGGGGAGTCGATATAAACTCCCCTCCTGGTTCAGGAGGGGCAGCCGCGCTAGCGGCGGGGTGGTTACTGGAGCCTGCTTTCGCAGTAAACTATTCTCTTCAACTACGCGCACCGGGAGGCTCACATGGAAAATCGCGAAATCGCTGCGGTCTTTGAGGAAATCTCCAACCTCATGAAGATTCTTCAGGATGATCCCAAGTGGGGTTTCAAGGCCGCGGCGTACGATCGCGCCAAGCGCTCGATTGAGGCATTCCCCGAGCGCCTGGAGGACGTTGCCCGCGACCCCCATCGCAAGCTGACGGACATTCCCGGCATTGGCGCCGATCTGGCCAAAAAGATCACGGAACTGGTCGAGACGGGCAAGTCCACCTACCATCAGGAGCAACTCGCCAAGGTCCCCCGCAGCCTGCTCGATCTGCTGCAACTGCAAACTGTCGGTCCCCAGAAGGTGCGGCTGTTCTACCAGCAGGCGCACATCAACAGCGTCGATGAACTGGAAGCCGCGGCCAAGGAAGGCCGTCTTCGCGAGCTGCCGGGGATGAGCGCGAAATCCGAGGAGAACATTCTGAAAGCCATTGAGGTCTTCCGCCGCGCCGCCGGCCGTTTTCGCCTCGACACGGCTTACGAGACCGCCGAGGTGCTCACCGCGTGGCTGCGCGATTCGAAAGCGGTCGAAGAGGTCACTCCCGCCGGATCGCTGCGGAGGGGGCGCGAAACCGTGGGCGATCTCGACCTGCTGGTCACCGGCCATGATCCGGTGGGAATCGCCGACCACTTCGTCAAATTTCCCGGCATCGCCGAGGTTCTGGCGAAAGGCGAGGACAAGGTCAGCGTGCGGCTGAAGAATGACCTGCAAGTTGACGTTCGAATGATCGAGCGCTCCGCTTTCGGCGCCGCCCTCCACTACTTTACCGGCTCGAAGGAACACAACGTGGCCCTGCGCGACCGCGCCAAGCGGCAAGGCTGGAAGCTGAATGAGTCGGGCCTCTTTCATGGCGACAAAATTCTGGCCAGCCGCACGGAGGAGGAGATCTTCGAACGGTTTGGGCTGCAATGGATTCCTCCGGAGTTGCGCGAGAACTTGGGTGAAATTGAGGCGGCGGAAAAGGGTGAATTGCCCAAGCTCGTCGAGTTGGGCGACATCCGCGGCGATTTGCAGATGCACACCACGGCGTCCGACGGCCACGCCAGCATTGAAGAAATGGCCGGTGCGGCGAAGGTGCTCGGCTACCAATACATTCTGATCACCGACCACTCGAAAGCCGTCACCGTGGCCAACGGCTTGGATGAGAAACGCGCCGTCGAGCACATCCACCGCATCCATGCCGCGCGCAAGAAGGTCAAAGGGATCGAAATCTGGGCGGGCACGGAAGTGGACATCATGGGTGACGGAAGCCTGGATTATTCCGACGAACTCTTGCGGCAATTCGATATCGTTCTCGCCAGCGTGCATTCCCGCATGAACATGCCTGCTGACGAGATGACCGCGCGGTTGCTGCGGGCTCTCGAAAACCCTTACATCCGTATCCTCGGCCATCCCACCGGCCGTCAGATTCTGCGGCGCGATCCGTTCCTGTTCGATCTGGAGAAAGTCTTTGCCGCGGCGAAGAAACTCGGCGTGATCCTGGAGGTCAATGCCAGCCCGGAACGGCTGGATCTGAGCGATCGTCACGTGAAGTTGGCGCGCGATCGGGGGATGAAGGTCATCATCTCCACTGACGCGCACGACCCGCAGCACTTCAAGCTGATGCGCTACGGCGTGATTACGGCCCGGCGCGGCTGGATGGAAAAGTCCGGAGTGCTCAACACCCTGCCACCACAGCAACTGCTCAACCATTTGCGCCCGTTGCCCAAGTAATCCTTAGAACGCGAAGTACCCGTTGGGAGCGTTGGCGTTGGTGGCGGCGGTGGTGCCGGCAATTCCCACAAAGACGTTGCGGCCGAAGAAGAACGGCAATCCCAGGCTGAAGTAATTCGCCGCCAGACCCGTGCCGGCCGGACGAGCAAGATTGTTGAATGCGGCATAGGTGGAATTGTTGCCAAACAGCAGGTCGGCATTAGCGATGTTGAGCGTCACCGTCCCCGAGGTGCCATTAATTCCGTAGGGCGTGATGGTCACGGGAGTGGTGGCGGCAGGGCAATAATATGAGTTGTCCGTGCACTGGGTCATATTGAGGGATGAGGCGCTCAAGATGCCGAGCGAACCGGAAGAGGAGTTCACCGTCCCGCCTGAAAGGAAGGAAGAACCGTTGTAGACGACCTTGGCAAAGTTCCCTTTCGTGTCTGTCCCGTAAATAGTCGCGCTGCCCAGGGCATTGTTGGATTCGGTTCCGATCCCCAGGATCAGTTGTCCGGCCGGCACCAGTCCAGTACCATCCGCATTCACATAGGGAAGTGAGGTCACGCCCGCCGCGGCGACCGAGGGCAGGGATATCAGGACGCCGTTGTTATCCTTGGGAAGAGACGCAACGGGATTGGCCACTTGCTGCGCCACGGGAAGGGGCGCGGTCTGGCATACGTTGTTGGGGCAGATGTAGTAGGGATATCCGGCAAAGCTCTGGCCGCCGGCGCAGTTCTGGCCGCAGTCCTGAACGCCGGTTCCTATGCCCAGAATGCCGTTCGCACCTAGCGTCTCGACCGAGTCAATATTGGTGCCCGAACCGAGGCTGAGGCAGTTCGATGCCGGAACACCAAACGTGACGTCGCCAATCACCTGCATGGGAACCGACGAGGCGGTTTCGCCGCCCAAGCCCACATCCGCCACCAGCACGGGTCCCCAAGTGTAGGAAGCATTGCTGAATTGTTCGCATTCCTCCACCTGATTCCCCGCGGAGTCCCGAACCGTCTCGAGTTCGGTGGCGGGTACGGTGACTAGAACCGAATTGAAAACTCGCAGGCCCACCGAACTGGTGTCCACCAGCACGTTGGGAATGGTTTGGCACTGGAGCGTGCCCGGCAGGCAAACCGTGACGTTGGTATAGAGTCCGTTATAGGTCGTGGTATTGGGGTTGCCGGTGTTGCCGTTGAGGCCGAAATTCACGTACAAGGGCGCGGTGTTGCTGGATGTCACAGTAAGTGTGGTGGAAGCGGATTCGTTGGTCTGCGCCACGCTGGTGGCCGTGACCGCCACGGTAGCGGGATTCGGGAGCGCGGAGGGCGCAGTATAAAGGCCGGAGGATGAGATCTGCCCGACGGTGGAACTGCCCCCCGCCACACCGTTCACTGACCACGTGACGGCCGTGTTGGCAGGGCCGGTGACGGTGGCCCCAAACTGCACGGCGGTCCCCACCGGCGTCGCGATGCTGGTGGGCACGACGGTGACCACGGCAGTCACCGGCGGGGTGATGGTGACAAGCGACGAGCCGTAGGGCCCGGTTTCCGCCGAGCTCACGGCCTTTACGGTAACCGTGGCGGGACTCGGGATACTGGCGGGAGCCGAATAGTATCCGGAGGCCGTGACCGTACCGACGGTCGAATTGCCGCCCTGAATGTTGTTGACGTACCAGGAAAGAACCGTGGGGGTGGAAGTGACCACCGTGGCGGTGAATTGCAGCGCGCCGCCGGCGGGAAGCGAAGTGGAAGCGGGTGAAACCGTGACCACCGGCAAGGGAAGTACGGTCGGAACCTTGGCGCTTGACCCGCAACTGGCGAGAAGAATCCCGCTCGCGATGACCACCAGAACGCTGGCCAACCTGGCGGCGGAAACCGGCCTCCGCCCCATACCTTCAACGTCCCCCAGGGAAATTCTCATGGACCTCGATCCGTACCTTTCTAGCTTGAACCCGCACTGCCGGGTTCCCCCACCGTCGCTATACGGGCTTCCGAGCGTGATGATGAGCCTCAACAAAATACCACAGAGTGTCGCAGGCCATCCAGTGTTGAGACAAATCAGCAGTGTGCCACCAGCGCGTTGCTCGATAGTCCTGGACCCCCTCACCCGGCCCGCGCCCGCTGGTGAAAGCGCGGGTGGCGGTCCACCCTCTCCCCCAAGGGGGCGAGGGGGAAAGTCTATTCAAAAAGTCCGCGTCTCACCAACAAAATTCACCCTCCCCTCGCCCGCTTGGGGGAGAGGGGCGGGGGTGAGGGGGTCAATCCACAACGCACTCTTAACACACCGCCGACAGGCTAGAGGCGCAAGTTTCGCACCGCAGAGGCGCGGGGGCGCAGAGACTGGAGGCAGAACAATTCGTCCGCACCCCTGCGGCCAAGGGTCTTGGATGCTGCCGCCGTGTGGGTGGTTGTAGATGCAGGTTGGGAAAGAAAACCGGGCGCAGGACGATGCCACAAGCCATCGCGCTGCGCCCCTGCCTGGGAGGAAAATCAAAACGCCCAGTAGCCGTTGGGATAGCTTGCACTTGTACCCGCAATCCCAACAAAGACGTTGCGGCCGTAGAAGAACGGCAACCCGAAGTCAAGTATGTCGTCAGCGGAAGACTCGCCTGTGGCGATGCTGCTGCCGGCCAGATTGGAGAACGCCGCATTCTCGTTACCAGAAAACAGGGTATCGGCGTTGGCGATGCTCAGGGAAACTGTCCCCTGCGTGCTGTTAGCGCCGAAGATGGTAAATGCCAGGTTCCCTGTCAAATTCAGGGTCGACTGTGGGCAGTACCAGCCATTGTCCGTACAGTTCACGGTATGTGATCTCCGTGGCGGCTTGCAACGTCCCGGGGTCAAGGATGTAGAGGGCGTTCGAGCCGCTATCGAGGAAGCTCGCGTTGGCGGTTTGGCACGGGTCCTGGATGGTGGTGGTGAAGTCGTAATAGGGAATGTTGTTGAACATGACCTCGGGGAAATCGGCCTCGCAGTCCGCCTCGTAGATAGTTTGCGTGGTTATGGCGTTGTTGGTCTCGGTGCCGATGCCGAACGTCATGGTACCTGTAACCGTGTTATTAGCCGCCCCCGCCGTAGGTACCGATGGCAACTGGATGGACTCCCCGTTGTTGTCGGTGGGAAACGCTGCAATCGGGTTCCAGGCCTGGTTGGCCTCCGCCACCGCTTGCAGGCCGCACCAGGAGGTGCCGCTGCAAACCATGTAAGGCCCATCGGTATAGTTGATGGTATTGGCCAGGGTTTCGCAGTTCACGCCGCAAACCTGCGCTTCGGTTCCCCACACCCAGAATGCCGTTGGCCCCGAGGGTGGCTACCGTGTCGTCATCGTATTGTGCTTGGGTGTCAAGTATGATGTTGTTGTTGGTGCTGGCGGGGTTGATCAAGCAGGGGTTGTAGATTTGGCTGTAAAGATTACTGTTGTCGGCGGGCCCTTCGTAGATCGCCTCAGGCGGAGTGGTGGTGGTGCTGATTACCTGGATGGGTATTCCCGGTATTCGTCGTTCCGCCGGCGGAGGTAGGGAGTTGCGAGGCGGTTTCCCCACCCACCTGTACGGTGGCCATTTGCATCTGCCCCCAAGTGTAAGACAAATCGCCATACTGGACGCACTCGTAGAGGGGAAGCCGGTTGCGGGATCATTGATTTGGGGCAGGCTGAGACTGCTAACCTGGGCTAGCCAACGCGTTGCCATTATACCCCGCACCGGAGGAAAGGAGGCGCAGCCCTAAGAGCCCGTATCCACCAGGACATTGGGAATGGTCGCGCAAGCGGTGGTGCTGCCCGGCTGGCAGACGGTAACCGTGGTGAAGATCCCATTGTAGTACGGCGAGGAACTCGCGGTGGGAGGGAACCAGCCGCCCGGCCCAAAACCAATGGTCACCTGCGCTGTGTTCGAGTAGCCAGTTCCTGTTAAGCTCACGTTTTGGGTGCCGTCACTGTCGGTGAAGGTGAGAGTGCCCGTACGCGTGCCGGTCGTCGAGGGCGTAAACGTGATGGTGACCGCACAAGTCCCGGAAACCGCGAGGCTGGCGCCACAGGTACTCGCCGAGATGCTGTAATCGCTGGACCCGACAGAGATAGCCGCAGTGAGACTCGTAATGATGGTTGTGCCGTTGTTCGTAAGGGTTACGGACTGTGTGGGCGCGGCAGTGCCGACGGATTCGCTGGTAAATGTCAAGCTATTCGCGGAAAGCGAAACACTGGTGCCTGTGCCGTGCCTGTTAAGAGTCACTACCACTGCGGCTAGTGCTGGCGTTATCCGTGAAGGTCAGCGTGCCGTTACGCGTGCCGTCTGCCGTCGGGAGTGAAAGTCACACGAAGGTGCAGTTGATTTGCGGGACCAGCGTGGATTGCAGGCCGGGCAGGTGATGGTGCAGCGGAGAAATCGCCGGCTCACACGGGTTGAGAGATCGTATAGAGGAACTGTGCCCGTATTGATGACGGTCACGGACTGCGAGGCACTCGATGTGCCCAGGCCTGGCCGAAAAGGTGAGGCGTCGTGGCGAGTCACCGTAACCGTGGGGGTTGCGGCCGTTCCACTCAAGGTGACGGTCTGAGTTCCCGCATTGTCGGTAATCATCAGGGAGCCCGGAACCGTGCCGGCGGTGGAGGAAGTGAACGTCACACTGATGGTGCAAGTCGCGCCTGCACCGATGCCACCGGCGCTGCAGGTGGTGGTGGAAGCGCTAAAATTAGCACTCGGCGAGGGCGTGATACCGCTGAAGGTAAGGGTGGCTGTGCCCGTGTCGCTCACCGTCACCGTCTGCGCCGCGCTGGTGGCGCCCACGGCAGCGGAAAAGGTTAGGGACGAGACGGAAAGGCTGGCCGCCGGGCTGGTGGTGGTCGTCGTGCTTCCGCCCCCTCCCGATCCGCCGCAAGCGGCCATGATCGTTACGCCTGCGATCACGAAAAGAATCCGGATCATCGTCGCCGTGGATACCGGCCGTCTACAAAATGTCCTGCTCGCGGTGATCATTCTGGCTCCTGACTCCTGGCTGCTGCCTTCTGAGGTTCTCATTGCACCACCTCCGGCGTCAGGTTGGCGGGGATCAAGCCGGGCACATAGGCGCGGCCTCGGAACGCGTGCATCGCACCGAAGCTTGTGAACACGAAGTTATCGCCCTCAATGGTCACGCCGCGGCGCGGAATACGTTGCGTCACCTGTCCCTGCTGAAGGTTGGTGATGTAGTTTCCCAATAATTGCTGGAGGTTGGGAATATGATGACCCTGCCAGGAAACCGCAAATACCGTTCCCGCGGGCGAAACGAATTCGTTCACCACGCTGCCGTCGGTCATGGTGATTTGGTGAACGTTATAGCCCACCTTGGCCACCATCGCATGCTTGCCGTGGAACGCTTGTGCGTCGGTATCCACAGTGGCGACGTTGTCACCCAACGCGGCCCACGCCGGAACACTGCTCAACATCAGCAGCAGAACTATCAGGATTCTTTTCATTACTCTTATGCCTGCCTTTCCCCTTGTGTTTTCCATCCTCTTGTTGTCGGACTTTCCCTTTGGGCTGCTTGCTTGGACGGTATGTAGCCCTCCAAAGGTTTCCAAGTGCTTGTTAAATAATTGCAAAAAACCATCCTGGGAGCCCCGAAGCGTCCCAGACACAATAACCCATAAACAGCCCGGCGATGCCGTTAGTTCGAGCGCTGGAGTGGTTTCGGCCCCGCTTAATTTTGCTCCATCTCAATATGAACACGCGAGCTAAAGGAATGTCGCTCGCGGCCATCTCTGAAACCGTGGGCTTTTATCGTAGGCCCCACGAACTCGTAGCCACGGTCAGTGCTTTCCTGACCGTGGGCTGGAGTTTCTACATCTCGAACGAAGGTTTTCGTTGCCGTTCGTGCTAATCGTAGTGTCGATGCACACTCATGGTGCTGTCATCCTGAGCCTGGCTTTTCAGGGCGAAGGACCCTTTTCATTTGCATCGAGGGGACACGGCGCGAGCGCGCCGTGTCACTGCACTGCGGCATCCCGCAGTGCATGTGGATAAGACGAAATACGGGGGTCCTTCGCTCTGAAGTACGGAGCTCAGGATGACAGTTAGGTTCGTTGATCGTGAATATTGAACAGGGTGTTGCAAACAGGGTGTTGCAACTGGGACGCGGCCGAATATTCTGATACCCTCGGCGGACAGGTACGGGGCGCGGGGATATCCGGCGGCGTTTGGCGTCACCGACCGCGCAAAGCTACGCAGGGGTGAATCATGGAACGACGCGAATTCCTGAAGGGCACGGCGGCGGCCATTGCTGCCGGCATCAATATTGACGGCTCCGGCGGCCAGCAGCCGCCCGCCGAACGATGGACGCTGGAGAACGACGAGGTCGCCTGGGAGTTTTCCGCCACGGGCGGCAGATTCGCGTCCGACGGCTTCACCAACAAACTCAGCGGCAAGCGCTACGCCTTGCGCGATGCGACGGAACTGCGTCTGACGTTCTCCGCCGCCCAGGCGCGCATCGAGATTCCCTGGTGGCGCTGCGCCTTCGGCCCGGACAACGATTCGACTGCCCCCCAGCACGAAGCCGGTTATGCGCAGGGCTTCCACACGGCCGACTTCGATGACCGCCATTGGGACGGATGCATCATGCCCTGCCAGCCCGCGGTGAAGGAAGGCGGAACCCTTCCCCACAACCAGGGCCGCCCGGCAATTGTCTATCGCGGTTACGGCTGGTTTCGCAGTGCCTTCGAGCTTCCGGCAGGCGCCGAACGCGAGGATATTGTTCTGAATCTCGGCGGGTATGATCAAACCGATTGGAATGAAAACTGGGTCTACGTGAACGGCGTCGAGGTGGGTCGGCGCTCGGCCGGCGGGCGCTGGCGTGATCCTGCGCAGTTTCGGCTGGCGCCGGGTTCCCCCGGACACGCGGCGCTGCGCTTCGGCGCGTCGAACCTGCTCGCCCTGCGCACCCACACCTATGACCGGCACTTCGACGACTTGAGTGATGACGTCCTGGTCCGTTACCTGTTCAATCTTTATTACGCGCCCACCTCATCCTTCTACGATCAGTTCGTGACCGTGGGCGATCCGTATCGGATGTGTCGGACTTCGAGGTCCAGTCTGTCCGCAAAGAGCAGATCGCGAAAGGCCCGGGCCTGGTCGCGGAACTGCGCAGCCGCGAAGCAGCCATCAGCGTCGTCCTGCATTACGAACTCGAAGGCATGATTCGCCGCAAATGGGCGGAGATCGTCACGGAAAAACCGGCCCTGCTGCTGGACGTGCAGCTCGATCAGTTTGAATCTGACGCTGCCAGCGCCGACGGCGGGCATGGGTACCCGGTGACGTTGGATCAGCAGGTCTTCGGCGCGGTGGAGCATCCCTCGGGATTGAACCGCGGACAAGCGGGAAAAATCACCCTGACGCATTTTCCCGGCAAGCAGCTCAAAGCCGGCGAGCAGTGGCGAAGTTTTGCGTCGATCATCGGCGTGGCGCCGGCCGGCGGCGTGCGCGAGCAGTTCCTGCGCTACATCGAAGCGCACTCGCTACGAAAGAAGCAGTTTCACTCGCTCTACGACTCACTGGGCATCACCGCCTTCTCCCAGGGCCTGAACTGGACCATGAACGCCGAGCAGAACATCCACACGCTGGATCTGTTCGACCGCTGGAAGGAACGTGGCGTGCGCTTTGACTACTATTCCGCCGAGCTCAGTTACGATCTGACGCCCAGTGGCGACTCCAAGCGGCTGCGACTTTTCTCCTATCCCGATGGTCCCGGAGAAATGATCGATCGCATGGAGCGCATGGGCGTGAAGTACGGCCAGTACTTTTCCATCGCCAACGGCGGCTGGACGCTGTGGCGCAATCCCAAAACCGTAAACTGCCGCATTCCGCAGCCCGCGATGCCGCCGCAGCCGTTATTCCGCCACGGCTACCTGGCCGGCGGGACCGGCAGCATGTGCGTGGCGGCGGAGCCTTACTTTTCCATGCTCAAAGACGCGGTGCAGTACCATTGCCGCGTGAATAACGCCGGACTGTTCAAGTTTGATGGTGGCCGCTACTACTGCACCTCCACCGAGCACGACCATCTGCCCGGAAAGTACTCGACCGAGCAGCACTATCTGCGGCTGATTGAGCTGGCGGCCACGGCGCGCGCGATAAATCCCGAGGTGCTGATCGTCTGGTATTGGGGACTCTACTCGCCGTTCTTCGCCCTGCACGGTGACCTGCTTTTCGATGCGCGCCTGTCGATGGAAGCGGCGAACACGTGCGACTCCCCCGCCCTGTTCTTCCGCGACAGCGTGACGCAGGCGCTGGACCAGGGTGCGCAATTCGCCAAGTGGGTGCCGCCCATGAATCATGACAGCCTGGGCGTGTGGCTGGCGAATATCGAATGGGGCAACTGCATGGGCAGCGAGCGCTGGCAGGAAGCGACGGTGATGGACCTGGGGCGCGGCAGCCTGCTCTTTCCCCAACTCTGGTCGGACGTCTACCTTCTTGAAGATCACGATGTGGCGTTCCTGGGGCGCCTGCAACAACTCGCATTGCAAAACGAAAAGGTTTTCTTGCAGCGCCGCCATACGATCGGCGACGCGTGGAAAGATGCCATCTACGGTTACAGCTACTTCCACGGCGAGCACGGATTCATTTTCCTTAACAACGTGGCCTTCTCCAGCAGAACGGTAAAACTCGCGCTCGACGAGTTCGTGGGATTAAAGGCGTCCGCGGGCCGCGAGCTTCGACTGCGACTGCATTTCCCCGAACAGTGGCTCTGGCGCGGCAGGGAAATCCCGCGTTCGCCGCGGGCCAGACGGCGGAAATCCAACTGCGCCCGTTCGAGGTGATGATGATTGAAGTGCAGCCCGCCGCCAGTGCCGATGCAGGTCCCGCGGCGAGAGAAGCAATCGAAAGCAGCCCCGTTTACTCCTATGCCGTGTCCACACGGCCCGGCGCGTATCGCGACGACTTGGAACTCCGTTTCGCCGATGCCGACGCATTGGCAAAGCAAGGATGCAGGAAGAAAGTAACGGTATTGCAGGGGCCCTTGCCCGCCTATTCCGGCGGCCGCCATCACCTGGCCATCGTCTGCACCTTCTGGAAGGATGGCCAATTGTGGCGGCAGAAGAGCACCAGCGATTACGTGCAGGCCACGGCGGTGGTTGACGGCATTTACATGGAATTCACCGGCACACCGGACTTTCGCCAAACCCACAACAACCAGTGGAACGCGTGGCTGGTGCTCAGCGCGCCGCTGCCCAAGATCTTTAGCGGCCGACCGATCGAGTTGGGAATCAGCAGCCATTTGCCGCCTGGGGTAGAGATGCGCACGAATGTTTGGGTAGTGAAGGAATGGTGGCGCCCGCGCCTGCGGCCGCTGCCGAATGGGTGGATTTAATCGGGCTACTGCGGGAATTTAGCCGGTGGCTTGATCTTTTGCCACCCTTCGCCGTTGAGCGAGTCGAGGAAGGCCAGCAGGTCGCGGCGCGCTTCCGCGTCGAGATAGAAAGGAGTAAGGCGCGTATCGAGATGGGGATTGGGCAGGCCGCCCCTGGCATAGATATCGAGCACGTCGGAGAGCGTTTTGGCGCTGCCGTCGTGCAGGTAGGGAGCGCGCACGGCAAGGTCACGCAGCGTGGGGACTTTAAACTTGCCGAAGTCGCTGCGCTTCCGGGTAATCGCGAAACGGCCGGGATCGGGATTCGCCCGGTCCATGCCCACGCCGATGTTGGCGAATTTCTCGTCGGAGAAGTTCGGCCCGTTGTGACACTCGGCGCATTCGCCCTTCTTGTTGAAGAAGTCCAGGCCGTCCTTCTGCTCTTTGGTCAGCGCCGACTTGTCGCCGGCCACGTAGCGATCGTAAGCCGAGTTTCCCGAGACGATGGTCCGCTCGAACGAAGCCAGCGCCTGTTCGATTCGGTCGAAAGTGATGGCGTCGTCCCCAAACGCCGCGACAAACAAAGGGCCGTAGCCTTTGATGGCTCGCAGCTTTTGCACCACGCGGTCCGGCGTCATGCCCATCTCATTGGGGTTGGTAATGGGGTCCATCACTTGCGCTTCCAGCGTGGGCGCACGGCCATCCCAGAATTGCGACTTGCCCCAGGCGCGATTGATCAGCGTCTGGGCGTGACGAACACCGAACTTCCCGTTGACGCCCACGGAGAGCGGCGCGCCGGCGGCAAACGCGTGCGAGGGTTCGTGACAGAAGGCGCAAGACACCACATCGTTGGCGGAAAGCCGGCCGTCAAAGAAGAGTATTTTGCCCAGCTCAATGCGCGCGGGTGAGTACGGATTGTCGTCCGGCCAGGGAATGGGCGGCAAGCCCAGGGGAACCGGATAATCCGCCGGGCCCGCGGGGGTGACTTGCAGCGGCACAGCGGCGCCCGCCAAACCCACGAGCAGCATGACGGCCGCTTGCGCTATTCTCCGAGGGCGCGACAACGATCCTCCTTCTTCTTTCCTATATGCGCGTTTACACTTCGCGTCAATGGCAATTGCACTCGGACCAACGGGGCCACGACGGAAACGCGCGACGCCAATGCACTTTCGCGTATGATGGACACATGACACTGGCAAGGTGGCGCGGGTCCACGGGCGTTCCCACATTTGATGCATTCACGTCGCGACTGGGGAAATGCAATGGGTCATGGCGGCTGTTCTGCCGCGACAGATGGACCATCGCAACCACAGTTTCGCTGCGCGCCCAGCGGACGATTCGGCTGGGGCTAATGCTATGGTTGATGGGATTCAGCCCGTCTCCGGCGATCGCGCAGGTGGACTACTCCGTCCACTTTGAAATGGACAAGGCGAAGTTCTTGTTAGGCGAGCCAATCTTCTGCCGCTTTGTGATCCGCAACACCGGCAGCAAGGGTTTTGCCTTTCGATATCGCACGCCCACGCGCGCGTTGAGCACGGACTACGACCAGGAACCGCGATTCGTGGTGACGAACGCCAGCGGGGGGCGATTGCCCGACCCCGGTCCGCGCCCGTGTGGCAGTCCCCAGGGCACTGCGGTCTACGGCTACGTCACGCTTCCCCCCGGGAGAACGCATACCGAGCGCTGGCTGTTGAACCAATGGGCGCAATTTCCCGCACCCGGCACTTATCACGTGCGTGCGGAGCGCCGCCTGGCGTTGCTGGCGGCTGAAGGGTTGTCGGGGAAATTCACGGACAAGCCCGCCGCTTTTGCACTGGCGATCGATGAACTCACGGCAGTGGTGGTGCCCACAACTCCGGCGGGCGTGAAGGCGGCGTTTCAGCCCTACCTTCAGGCTGTCGCCAACGCCAAAGATCCCAACCCCGCGGAGGCGGTGGTGGTGCTCACGTCCCTACCCCTGCCGTTCTTTCTTGACCGCCTGGTGGCGATGGCAAGCGCCGCCAAGCCCGAGCGCTGGGATCGGCGCGATGCGGTGGACGGCCTGGCCCGGCTGAACACTCCAGCTTCGTGGCAGGCCATTCTAAAACTCTTTCAAAGCCCCGATCCGGCCGCGGCGGGAAGCAAGAGCGCACTGGTGTCCGACGAGAGTCCCGTGCAGTCGTATGCCTTGCTGCTGCTGGCGGAGAAAGGTGAGCCCCAGTTTGTTCCGCCCTTGCTCGCGGCGCTGGCCAAAAGTGCCGACCCCATGCGCGGCGACATCCTGCGCGCACTGGGATTTTTCCACGACCCGCGAGCCGGTCAGGCCCTTTTTGACAGCCTGCACTCAGCGCAAGTGACCGACCGCATGAACGCCGTACTGGGTTTGAAGAACCTCGGCACCAAGGAAGTGGTTCCCGCCCTGCTTGCGGCGCTGAACGACCGTGATCCGCAAGTCCGCCAGGTGGCAGACTTCGCCCTGCAAGGTGTGACGGGCTATCGCGTCGCGGCGTCCGCCACTCCTTCCGCTGAGGAATGGCAACGCGTCGTGGGCCGCTGGCACGCCTGGTGGCAGGAGCACGCCGGGAGCTTTAATCCCCCCCGCCCGGCCGCCTGCCACGACTGGTAAGCGTTATCAGCAGCGCCATCATAATTGCCCTCCGGCTACACCGCATTATCCTCCAGCAACACCGCAGGCCTGCAGTTTGTGCATTTTCAGTCCCCGTCGGCGGGAAGGGCGTATGATCAAAGTGCCCGGCGTGGTGATGCGCGTTTCGATTGCTCGACCCTTGGCGAAAAACTGGCTCCAAACTGCCCCCCTTGAACTTCCTTCGTGCGAGTCACGCATCTCATTGGCTACTCCCCAATGCCCGCAAATCCCCAGGCGCATTGTGGGCATATTGCTGGCGCTTGCGCCGTTTCATGGTCGGGCGGATAATGGGACCGGTTATTACGGAAACCATGCCTAGGTCCCAACTAATGTTCAGGCGCGCGACTCAGCTATTCCCAAGGAAATCATCTGTCTTTTCCTTTTTCTCGACATTTGGGTTGGTGTTCTGTCTGAGTTCGGGTCTATCTTCAGCGCCGCAGGCGCCTCCTGAAATTGAGCAGAAGAGGGAGGAGGCAATTCGGAAGCTTCTGGAAGCTCCTCCTTTCTTTTGGGATGAGAAACATCAGGGCCCCACGATGGTGCCGCCGGATTTGCCGAAAGGCGTTGCTCCGATGGATTGTCGCGCCGCCCAGGCATTTCTCCATCGAGTGTCCCCCGGCCAGTATCATTTCCAGCGTGCCCAGTACCTACTAGGTGCAGGCCCTGACTTTATAGGTTGCGAGGCCTTCGGGCTTGATCGGTACCAGAAGGGAGTGGAGCAAGACGAAAAAGGTGTCGATGAAGCTTTGGCGGCGTTGCGCAACCCCATAGGTTTGGAACAATGGAGACCTGAGGCTCCTCGTTATGTCTTGGCTCGAGGTTATCGGGCTCTATCCAAGGACTACGAGGTCCTTGCTGAGAAACAAGGGTCGGCTGAGTACCATCGGAACGCCGAAAGGCTGTTGGAGACTGCAAAGAAAGTTGAAGAATCGAAGGCACTGGCGCCCGCTTCTAGCGTCGAAACTCGAGCGAGTTCTTGCGTGGCTGTGTCGTGGTTCGCGGACGCCGTAAAGGGTGATGCGGTAGCAGTTCGGAAATGCCTGAGCACCGGCACGCCTGCTGACTCGCGGGGCCTTGGGGGAATGACCGCACTGATGTACGCAGCCCTTAGCGGTAAGGAGGAGATCGCTCGCATTCTACTCGAGGCGAAGGCGGACCCAAACGCACAGGACAACGAGGGTTCATCTGCCTTTCGAGAACGCGATAGTCACCAATCACCTCGGCATCGTGGAACGGCTTCTGGCTAAGGGTGCACAAGTTGATGCGCCAGACGATGAAGGCACTACTGCCCTTATGGATTCCGCTGCCATGGGATTCAGCGATACGGTTGAACATCTGCTTGCAGCCGGAGCTTCTGTGAATGTGCGAGCACAGGACGGATCAAGCGCGTTACTTGATGCGGCGGCGGCCATGTCAGGGCACGGTGCCCAACGTTCCCGAATCCTAATAATGCTGATTTCCAAGGGCGCGGACGTTAATGTTGCCGACTGGGATGGGATCACCCCCCTCTTGGCCGCCGCGGTCCAGAACGACACCACTACCCTTGAGGCTCTTGTTCGGGCAGGAGCGCATTTGGACGCGGCAAACAGGGATGGCGAGACAGCATTGGAATTGGGGGCAAAAGAGGACCGAGTACAGACCGTTGATTTTCTTTTGTCGCACAACGCAAATCCGAACCTCGCAACTCAACAAGGCGAGACACCTCTCATGCTTGCCGCTAAGGGTCTACGCAAAAATAACCATTCACCCGTAGTCGCGACAGCTACATTACCTACGGCTGCCAATTTCGCTTCGTTCCCCTCGCAGTAGTCGGCTTCCCCAATATTGATAGGCCATTGGATGCAGCCAGACCCTTAGTGCAACTCGCCCCTGGTTATGTTATAGTCGCGATTGTCCTGCTCGTTCAGTCGCAACTATAACATTATGAGACCGCTCACCTTCTCGCCTGATTCGTTGCGCAAGCTGCTGCTCCACGACAAAATCGCAACACTTCCCGATCTGAAACGTGCCCTCGGCACGGACGTCAACCTCACCGTCTTCCGAAAGCTCAAAGAACTCGACTACCTGACCAGCTACTCTCATGGCGGTCGTTTCTACACGCTTCGCGAGATCGCCCGTTTCGGAGCCGATGGCCTGTGGTCCTGCACGCCGGCCTGGTTCTCCCGCTACGGTACTTTGCTGGCCACCGCCGAGGCGTTCGTCGGTAGCTCGGTCGCCGGATATTTTGCCGAAGAACTGTCTGTGATCCTGCACGTAGGAACGCAGGATGCCTTGCGGCACCTGGTCCAGCAAAACAGGATCGCCCGGGAGTTGATCTCCGGCATGTTCCTCTATACTTCTATCGATCCAGTCACCCACCGACGACAATGTCTGGCACGTCGTAGCCACCAGTCCGTTCCCACGGTGGTCGATGCCACCCGCCTGGAAGTGTCTCCCGATGAGATGAAAGCCGCCATCATCTTGTTCTACAGTCTGCTGGACGAACAGCAGCGCCGCTTGTATGCCGGTCTGGAATCCCTGAAACTCGGCCATGGCGGCGACAGCGTGCTGGCCGAATTCCTTGGCCTCGATCCGCACACCATCGCCCGCGGCCGCCGCCAGTTGCGGGATCAGGATGTCGAGGTCGGCCGGATTCGACAGTCCGGCGCCGGGCGCAAACCGGTGGAAAAAAAACGCCCGAAGTAATCGCCGCCATCGAAATCCTGCTGGAACACGACACCGCCGGCGATCCCATCACCGGCATTCGCTGGACCCACAAGACCCCTGCCGGAATCGCGGAACTGCTGCGGCAACTCGACATCGAGATCTCAGCCAATACGGTGGCGCGGTTGCTGTACGACATGGATTTTTCTCTGCGCGTGAATCGCAAAGCCATCGCCACCGACTCCAGCCCGGACCGCGACCAACAGTTCCGTTACATCTCGTCACTACGTACCCGCTTTGAGCGCCAGGGGCTTCCCATCATCAGCGTCGATACCAAAAAGCGAGAGCTGATCGGCAATTTCAAAAACCCCGGGGTCAAGTGGGACCGCACGCCCGTGCGCGTCAATGACCACGATTTCCGTTCCGATGCGATCGGCGTCGCCATCCCTTACGGTATCTATGATCTGCTCGCCAACCGCGGCTCGGTCTTCGTCGGCGTCTCGCATGACACCGCCGCCTTCGCCGCCCACTCCATCGCCGGTTGGTGGAAGCGCGACGGCGCGGACCGCTACCATCGCCGCCGGCAGTTGCTCATCCTTGCCGATACCGGCGGAAGCAACAGCTGCCGTACGGGCGCTTGGAAGACCGAACTGCAAAGCCAACTCTGCAACAGTTTTGGGCTCACCGTCACCATTGCTCACTACCCCAGCGGCGCTTCCAAATGGAATCCCATCGAGCATCGCCTGTTTTCCGAGATCTCCAAAAACTGGGCCGCCGAGCCTCTCGACAGTTACCCCAAAGTCCTCAACTTCATCCGCCATACCTGCACCCGAACCGGGCTCGCGGTCTCAGCCTACCTTGACCGCAAGCACTATCCAACAGGCACCTCACCCGAACCAGAGCAACTCCGCCGTCTTTCCCTCAAACGACATTCGACCCTGCCCGCCTGGAACTATACGATTGCTCCGATGTGAATCTATTGTTGCGTCAGCCCTAAGCACGCGTACCCTGCGGGAGCCGAAATTGTCGAACTTCTCGTGGATCACGGTGCCAACGTCACGATGAGGTCGAAGGACGGCCAGACTGCCCTGATGTATGCGGCGGATTTTGTTCGGGAGTCTGACGAACCTTGGCCTCAAGCACTCGCAACCTTCCAGACGCTTCTCTCCCACGGCTCAGACGTAAACGCTGCTGACAGCGACGGCAAAACGGCACTGATGGCCGCCGCAGAGAATCCGGCAAAAGACAACCCAATCGTGGTCAGTGCTCTGCTTAAAGCGGGTGCGAATCTCAACGCGGTAACAAAGGGCGGTACAACAGCACTGATGTTGGCCGCTCAACGAGGGCATCCAATTGTGGTTGATTTCCTGATCTCTCGGGGAGCTAATGTGAATGCACGCGACGCCAAGGGACGGCGTGCACTGGAATACGCCGCAGATTACCGTAGCGACAACTATTCCTCAAAAGAGTACATTCCGGCCTGTATCAACAGCGATTTCAGCCGTTGCGAAGCCACGCGCCAGGTCCTTCAACGGGCCCTGCAGCGCGCCGACAGATGATCGCAACTCAGGGGCCGACCTCCAAAACCAACGTCCATATTCTTCACCGTTGGGGAAAGCTCAGTGCCGGTCGCCGTGCTTTCCACCCACAAAGCACTCCTGTCGGTTGTGTAAGGTTTGCTATTCTTCGTCCACCTAGCCGATTTTTCGCCTTGCCGCTATTCCGACGCCCGGCGCGAGGATTCAAAGGTGAGCGCCCTGAAACCACGCCGCACTTCGCAATGGGCCATGGGTTTTGGGGATCGATGGGGCGAGAGATTTTAAGCGGAAAGAAGATCGGCCCAATTGCCCGACTCTGCATTATTTCACTTGACAACACGCCCATCTTATGCTACACGAATAGCTGATGGCGGTAGGCAACGGTAAGAGCGTCAGGAGTCAGGAGTCAGGAGTCAGGAGTCAGGAGTCAGGAGTCAGGCGTCAGGAGTCAGGCGTCAGGCGTCAGGAGTCAGGAGTCAGGCGTCAGGCGTCAGGCGTCAGGAGTCAGGCGTCAGGCGTCAGGAGTCAGGAGTCAGGCGTCAGGAGTCAGGAGTCAGGAGTCAGGAGTCAGGAGCCAGAAGGCAGGCGTTCGCCCTCCGGCCCATAGCCGCCTTGGGGCAATCGGTCGGGCGACGGGCCGAGGACCAAGGCCGAATGCATCCCAAGGGGCTGACGCGTGGGCACGACGAAGACTTGATAGGCTACAATCCGGAACGGCGGGGAAGATGCGCCGCAGGACGTTACATCCAGGTGGGCGAACGCTGGGTTTGGAACCCACGATGTGCAAGAAAATAAAGACACTTGACCGCGAAACGGGCAGAATGTCATGCACGCCAAGCCACTGAATCGAAGCCAGTTCTCTGACTTGGCCGGCGAAAGCCCGGCAAAAAAGGGAATTAAATTTTGAGGTATATCCTACGATGTTGATGAAAACAAAGGATGACAAAAAGCGCGGCGGCTAATCCTACGATGTGTGATGAAAACAAGCAACTTATGATTTCGAACCTACGATGTTGATGAAAACAAATGCACTTATTGATTTTTGGACCGCACCGAAGTGCTCGAGCAACCTCGGGAAAAGAACAGTGGCGAGGGCGAAAATCACCCGGCCATGGAGCCTACGGCGGGGCCATGGAGGGAATGGATTCCGGCTGCTGGCACCGTCTCCAGGAACTGTGTGACTCCAGACCCCGGACTCCGGTCTGGAATGTTGGGCGCGCAGAAACCAGTTGCGCCGACTCCGGAAAGAGGGCACAATAGTAGTTGCACCGTTGGGCAGTCGTGCGGCTTTGGGGGCGATGCGGCACAGGGACTATGGAGCGCCGCTTCACCCGCTTTCCTCCCCACCCGGCAGGCTTGAGGTGCAGCGGGTGCTTGACGATTAAGCTTAGTGCATTCAATAGGTTGCAGCCGTATCCCCGATTACCCACCCGAATTGGAGAAGATTCAGTGGAGCCAGCCATCCAGCTCTTCCCAAGTCATACTCTCGACGTTGACAAGTTCCACGATCATTGCGGGGTATTCGGCGTCTATGGCCACCCGGAAGCCGCCAAGCTGGTCTATCTGGGCCTCTATGCTCTTCAGCATCGCGGCCAGGAGAGTGCCGGCATTTGTTCCTCCGATGGTGAAAACCTGATATGCCAGAAGGGCATGGGGCACGTCGAAGAGATTTTTCCCCGAGAAGTCATCGAGAAGCTGCCGGGAAAGCACGCCATCGGCCACACTCGCTACTCCACCGCCGGCGACACTGATCTGAGAAACGCCCAGCCCCTGAAAGTGAGCTGCCACAAGGGTCAGGTGGCGCTGGCACACAACGGCAACCTGGTGAATGCCACCGCGGTGCGCCGGGAATTGGAAAGCCGTGGCGACATCTTCCAGACCACCAGCGACACGGAAGTGATTCTGCACTACTTCGCCCGCTCGCGGCAGACCGGCATTCCGGAAGCCGTGGCCGAAGCGCTCGACAAGGTGACGGGCGCCTACTCGCTGGTCATGATGTTCAGGGACGCCATCTATGGCATCCGCGATCCGCGCGGTTTCCGTCCCCTGAGCATTGGCAAGCTGAACGACGCTTACGTTCTGGCCTCGGAAACGTGCGCCTTCGACTTGATCGACGCCAAGTACATACGCGACGTAGAGCCGGGTGAAATGGTGATTCTTGACAATCAGGGGATCACTTCGCTGCGGTTTGCTCCGCCGGCGCCGCGAGCTGCGCAGTGTATTTTCGAGCACGTGTACTTCTCCCGCCCCGACAGTGTGGTGTTCGGCCGGTCCGTGCAGCAGAGCCGCGAAATGCTGGGCCGCCGCCTGGCGCAGGAGCATCCCGTTGATGCCGACGTCGTAGTTCCCGTTCCTGATTCGGGCGTGCCCGCCGCCACCGGATTTGCCGAAGAGTCCCGGATTCCCTTCAAGGTCGGCTTGATCCGCAACCACTACGTGGGGCGGACGTTTATTGAGCCCAGCCAGGCCATCCGCGACTTTGGCGTGAAGCTGAAATTGAACCCCGTGCGCAGCCTGCTGGAAGGCAGACGGGTGGTGCTGGTTGACGATTCCATCGTACGCGGAACAACCAGCCGCAAGATTGTGCGCATCGTAAGGGAGGCAGGTGCCCGTGAGGTGCATATGCGGATCAGTTGCCCCCCCACGGTGTCGCCGTGTTTTTACGGGGTTGACACGCCCACGCGGAAGGAGTTGATTGCCGCGACCCACACGGTGGAAGAGATCCGCGAGTATCTGGGCGCGGATACTCTGGGGTACCTCTCCATTGAAGGGATGCGCGCCGCCGTGGGGGACACGCAGGGTCACTACTGCATGGCGTGTTATACCAGCGAATATCCTACCGCTATTCAGGAACCGCTGATCGCCATACGCAATCGAGATTGAATCAAATCAGAAGGGTATGGACACACTGGAACCCAAGCCGGAAGAGTTGTCGTCTGCGGAACCCCCAGCAGTCGCCGTGGAGCCGCTGGAGCCCGCCGAGATCGGCCCTCCCCCCCGGCACGAGCGCCCGGAGACGGTGTGGGAAACTCTGCGCTCGTTGATCCTGGTGTTGGCGGGAGTTCTTTGCATTCGCACCTTTGTGGCCGAGGCGACGGTGATTCCCACTGGTTCAATGGAATCGACCATCCTGATCGGCGACCACGTTTTCCTGAACAAGCTGCTCTACGGACCGCGCGTACCTTACACCGACCTGCGCATTCCGCCGCTGCGGGAGATCCACCGGCTGGATATCGTGGCGTTCCGTTATCCCCGCAACCCGTCCGTGATGTTCGTCAAGCGCGTCATCGGCGTGGGCGGCGACGTGATAAAAATCGAGGACAAGAAGGTCTACCTGAACGGCAAGCTCTTGTTTGAGCCCTACGCGCAGTTTCAGTTTTCCAGCATGTTGCCATTGCGCGACGACTTTCCTCCTTCGCCGAGCCTGCTGGAAACGCTTCCCGCCGCCTGGGGACTCGACCCCGCCTGGACACGCGAAATGCCCGGCTTTATTCACGATGACGGCCTGCATGTACCGCCAGGGATATTTGTTCGTCATGGGCGACAACCGCGACAATTCGCTCGACAGCCGCTTTTGGGGATTCGTTCCGTTGGAGAATGTCGTGGGTGAGCCGCTATTTGTGTATTGGTCGTACGATGCGCCGACCCCGGATTGGACCGCCGACAGCCTGGCCGCGCGACTGAAGATTCGACGCCTCGATCGTCAAGAATTTTCTCAAACGCACCCGTTGGTCGAGAACGGGGCAGACGTTTTGAGAACAGTGGTTAGTGGTGAGTGGCTAGTGGTTAGATAGAGCGCGGGCAGTGGCCCGGGCCTGCAAGTTTTCCGTTACGTCTCGCTTCGCGCGTTCGTACACCAACCACAGGTCACAGGCTTCTAGCCACTATACACTAAGCACTAACCACTGCTTTCAACATGCGCTACAAAGACGCTGGCGTTGACATCGACGCCGCAAGCAAAGCCAAAGCACGTATCAAGCAGTTGGCCCGCAGCACCTTCAGCCCGCGCGTTTTGCGGGAGGTCGGCGCCTTCGGCGGATTTTTCTCACTCCAGGGACTCCCCCGCGACGCCGTACTGGTCTCCAGCGTCGATGGCGTGGGTACCAAGCTGAAGCTCGCCTTCGCCCTCAATCGGCATGACACCGTGGGCGCCGATCTGGTGAACCACTGCGTCAACGATATTGCCGTGCACGGCGCGGCGCCGCTCTTTTTCCTCGATTATCTCGCCACCGGCAAGATGCACCCGAAAGTTGTGACGGAAGTGGTCAAAGGCCTGGCCGGCGCCTGCCGCAAGGTGGGCTGCGCGCTGGTGGGCGGCGAAACGGCGGAAATGCCGGGCTTCTATCCCGACAATGAGTACGATTTGGCGGGTTGCATCGTGGGGTGGGTCAAGCGGAGTCGTATTATTGACGGCAGCGGCATCCGGCCGGGCGACGTGATCCTCGGCCTGCCGTCACTGGGCTTGCACACCAACGGCTATTCGCTGGCGCGCAAGGTTCTGCTCGAGCAGGAAGGCATGTCGCTGACGAAGCCTGTCGCGGAACTCGGCCGGGCGCTCGGCGACGAGTTATTTGCGCCCCATCGATGCTATTGGCCGGTGGTCGAACCGCTTCTGTCGCAGGGCTGGCTGAAAGGCTTAGTTCACATCACCGGCGGCGGCATTACAGACAACACTCCGCGCATCCTGTCCAAAGGCGCGTGCGCGGAAGTCACACTCGGAAGCTGGCCGGTGCTGCCCATCTACGACCTGATCGCCAAGTGCGGCAACGTGCCCCACGACGACATGATGCGGACGTTTAATATGGGCCTGGGGATGCTGCTGATCGTTTCCCCACGCGACCTGCCGAAGGTAACCTCCTCCCTCAAGAAACGCCGCGAGAAATTCTGGAACATCGGGCGCATCATTGCGGGCAAACCCAGTGTGAAGTACGTCTAGGTTGGCAGTGGTTAGTGGTTAGTGGCTAGACGCTACGCGTGGCGGCAGTCGGGAAGACTTCACGATCGCTCCGGCAGGAACTTCTAGACCAATGCCGACGAATGTGTGCGGAGAAATCGTAGCGGGCTTCGAATTTATTGTGCCACCGCAAGCAGGTATTCTCCCGCGCTACCCTCGTGTTTTTCCACCCGCACGATCGTACCGGGGAGCAATTCCCACTTCTCATCCGCTGGATCGTAACCCGGACTCGGAAGCAGTTTATAAAAGGTGTCGGTAAGTGGAATCGCCTGGGTAGGTCGTAACGCGGATGTGCCCTCTTCGAGCAATCTCACGTAAACTCTCACTGTCTTGTGTGAGTCCATCTCGTCCTCACTTCGGCGCCAGCGAATCCAGCTTCTGCGCGCACTTCTCGTCATGCGCATCGATCTTGCACGCGATTTGTCGATGCTGGCGCGCTTCGGATAGAAGGCCTAGATGCTCATCCGCGACCGATAACTGATAATGCCCGGTAAAACTATCGGGCGTCAAGGCCAGCACCTGCTGAAAGCGCCAGCGGGCTTTGTCGTAATCACCCTGCCCGAGCCAATACTCGCCAATCGACTCCGCCGCCGGAGCGTACTCTGGATCCAGCTTCAGCACGGTGTCCCACTCGCGCAGGGCGTCCCGAGGCTTCTTGAGCTGAAGGTAGCACTCGCCCAGATGGAATCGAGCCAGGGTGTTCTGCGGGTCTTGGCTGACGATGGCCTGAAAGGCGGGAAGGGCCGCCGCGGCGTGGCCTTCGGTGAGCGCGACGAAGGCGCTCTGGTACCGCGTGAATTCAGCGAAGCGGTCCTTGGGATCGGGCCGGCGGGCGAGTCGTCGCTGCCCGTACCACCACTGACGCGCCCTGCCTGCGCCGCCAGGTAACCCAGAGATTCCAGCTCCGCGATGGTTTCCGGTGACAAAGCGGGCGGAGTGCTGTGCTGCGTGGGAGCGTAGCGGGTCAGCAACTGCTTCAACTGGTTCTGAAGTTCCGCCGCCATCGCTGCGTTCTTGTGCAGCAAGTTCACTTGCTCGCGCGGGTCGGCAGCAAGGTCATAGAGTTCGGCTTTGGGAGCTTGGATGTACTTGTATTTGCCTACACGCAGTGCGCGCAACGGCGCCCAACGGAAAGCGTCGTGAGCGTAGAGGCTTTCGCTGTAGACCGGGCGCGGCGCGGCGGACTCTGCCGCCTTGATCGCGCCGAGCAGGCTTTGTCCTTCGAAGGAAGGTGGCGCGGGAATGCGCAGGTAATCCAAGATGGTTGGCGCCACGTCAATCAGGCCCACTGGGGCGTTCGAAACCCGAAAGTCGAGATTCGAGTTTCGATTTTCGAGTTTCGAATTTCGAATGGCGCTGGGCCAATGCACAATCAGCGGAACATGCAGCGTGCTTTCGTAGATGTAGTAGCCGTGATCGGTTTCCTGGTGGTCACCTAATCCCTCGCCATGGTCGCCAAACACCACCACCAATGACGTGTCCCACCAACCGCCCTGCTTCAGGGCATCCTGAAAGCGGCCCATGACCTGGTCGAGGTATTCAAGCTGCGCGTCGTAGCGCGAGATGCCCTTTTGGCGTGCCACCTCCGGTGGCAGTGTGTAGGGAACGTGCAAATCGAACAGGTGGACGAAGACGAAAACGGGTTTACCTTTCTGGCCATCCAGCCACTGGCGTGCGGCGCGCACCACCAGGGCGCCGTCACGCCGCAGGCTCATGGCCAGGGGATTCGTTACTGCCGTGGCCTCTCCTTCGAACGGGCTGTCATAAACATCAAAACCCTGATCCAGCCCGTAACGACGGTCCAGAAATTCGGAACCGATGAAGGCAGCGGTCTGGTAGCCGCGCGCTTTGAGCACCGAAGCCAGCGTGACCATTCCTGCGGGAACGCGCTCGCCGTTTTCTTCCACCTGGTTCTCGAAGGGATAGGTGGACGTGAATAGCGATGTGTGCGAGGGCAGGGTGAGGGGCACCTGCGCCTCGGCTTGGGCAAACAGCGTGCCCCCCTGCGCGAAGGAATCGATGTGCGGTGTGTGAATCTTCTTGTAGCCGTACGCGCCCAGGTGGTCGGCGCGCAGAGTGTCGATGGATATCAGGATGACGGAGGGCGGTGAAGCGGCGCCCCAGCCCTCCGCAAGGGCATTCAGGGGAGCGCAGAGGGTGAGCACAAGAAATAGCACGAGGGAGATCCGGTGATCGGGTGATCGGGTGATCGGGTGATCGGCGTAGCCATCCGAATTTCCGCAGGGCGGGGCAAAGGGCAGCCGAGGGTTCATAACGCGCAGGACAGTATATCTGATGACGGAGAGTCACACGAGGCTGCCCATCCCACGCCTTCGGGAAGCTTAGTCCGATCTCGGAATCAGGCCACGAACGAACGCAACTGTCATCCTGAGGCTGCTTTTCAGGCCGAAGGACCCTTTTCATTTGCACGTAGGAAGCTCGGCGCGCCCGCGCCGTATCACTGCACCGCATGCTGCGGTGCGCGTGGGTAAGACGAAATACCTGTTTCCTTCGGCCTGAAAAACGGCCTCAGGATGACAGTGCAGCGGCGGGCTTGCAAATGAGAAAAGTGGATTTCACCACGGAGGCACAGAGGAAGATAGAACGGCTTTTCTCTGTGTCTCTGTGCGCTCTGTTGGTGAATTCGCCTAGAAGCTGAACCTTACCTGGAAATCGATTCGGCGGTTGGCCGCGTTGCTGTTGTAGAACCCGCCGGAAAGGGCATAGGGTTTGCCGAAAATCGGAGAACTCAGGGCGCCCTCGGGCGTTGAATAATTGACGTTATTGAAGAGGTTCCGTGCGGAGATGCTGAAGGTTAAATTAAACCGGCGATTCGTAGCCGCGCCATGGTTGAACATATTGGCATTGCCCATGCTGCTCAGCCCACCTCCGCCAATACCGTGGCCATGGTAACCGCCACCACCACCCGAGCCACCACCGCCCTGCACTTCCTTGCCGAAGCCGAAGGTCTTGCTCAGACGGAGATTGGCGCTGAAATGGTTGTAGCCGGTTCCCAAGTCGTAGGGGATGAGGGTCTCGCCCGCCGTAGGATTAAGGTCAAACGTGCCCCAGCGGGTGGCGACGGGATTCACGGTGGCGCTGGTGGCGAACGCCGGACGCGCATTGAAGAATCGAATCGCCATTCAGTTGGCCCCCCGTCCAGATGTTAAACGGCGCCGCGGAACTGGCCACAATAAAGGGAAAGAACTGGAATCCGCGCGGCAGGTTCCAACTGCCACTCAAGAAGAGGCGGTTCCGCACATCGTAGGGGGCGCGTCCGTCATCCTCGTCCACGTCGTACTGATTCATGGGGAATCCGCCGTTGGTGTTGGTATTGGCGTAGCTGAGCGTGTAGAAACCCATGAGCGAGAACTTGGAGGTTTGATAATTGAAATTCGTGATCACCTGATTCTGGTTGTACAGACCGGCGGACTCGTATTGATAGAGGTTGGAGAGGTTGGGGTTCGGCGGCGCTTCACCGGGATTGGCCGGATCCGGCGCGTTGATGTTCCGCACCATCAGTTGATGGACGCCGTGGGTGTTGAGATAGGTCACGGAAGCTTTCAGGCTCTTGGTAATCTGCCGCTCCACTCCGATTCCGCCCTGGCTGGTGTAAGGCGTCCGCATATTGGGGGCAAGCTGATAAATCGTCGGTGACAGGCCGGCGGAAAGACTACTGATCGCCGGAATGGTGGGAAAGAAACTGGGATTCTCGATGACGTAGTCCTGCTGGTTGATCCCGTTATGGCGCAACGCATTCAGAACGTAGCTCTCGCCCACGCGATCATAAAAGATTCCGTACCCAGTGCGGATGACGGTCTTGGTGGACTTACCTTTCCCCAGTCCCCAGGCGATGCCGAGGCGCGGCGCGAAGTCGGCGTGGTCGCTGATGTGATCCTGCGTTTCGACGCGCAATCCGCCGCTGACGGTCAAGTTGGGACGCGCCTTCCAATCGTCCTCCACGTAAGGCTCAAGGTCGAAATAGTTCACATGCGCCAAGGGCAGCCCCGCGCTGAGGGAGAACAGGCTCGGGCCCCCGCCATTGGCCTGGATCTGTGAGAAGGGCAAGCCCGCCGCCAGCCCCTGCTCAGTGATCTGATAAGCCTGGATGGAATTGAATGAGAACGCGCCGCTAAAGCCGGAACTGGAAGTGGCAGACTCCACATCGTCGCGGAACCGGGCTCCAAATTTGATGAAATTTTTGTTCAGCGATACGGAAGTGTAATCCTGAAGCTCATAGGTATTGGTCAGGATCTGCTGTCCGCCGCCGCCCGTGCCACCGCCAGTGAAGGCGCCCGTGACCGAGATCGAGGGCTGCGTGCTGGAGGGAATTACGTCATAGTAATCACGGTAGAAACGAAAACGAACCTCTGTAACCGCCTTGGGGTTAATCACCTGGGCGTCGCTGATGGAAAAGACGTGATCCGTGTAACCGTAATCGTATGCGGCGCTCGGCAGAGTGAAAGTTCCCCACATTAGGGTCGGTGGCATTGCTCTGCCAAAGCTGATAGCGAAAGGTCAAAGTATTATTATCGCCGATCTGAGTGTCGTAGCGAGTGGTCAGGTTCGTGCGGGTTTGCGGCGTGGGGACGGCCTGGACCAGAGATGATTGATTGAGGTTCTGATCGAGGATGGTCGCATTCACAATGGCATCGTCTTCAATGTTGCGGCGCTCGCCATCCACATAGAACGAGCTGGTCTTGTTGATCGGCCCGCCAAAGCTTCCGTCAAACTGCTCGGAGTGATAGCCCGGGATCTGAGTCGCGAAGGGATTCCGCGTATTGAAATCCATCGTGTTCCCATCCACGAAGGCAGAGCCGTGAAATTTCTCCGAGCCCGGCTTGGTCAGGATTTCCACCCGCCCGTAGCCCAAGGCATCGTACTGTGCGGAAAAGGGGTTCTGATTGACGCGAATCTCGCGAATGGAGTTCTTGGGCGGCAGTTGGCCGCCGGTAAAGCCGTCAATATAGATCTGGCCGCCGTTGGGGCCGGCGGAAGGTCCGGCAAGCGCTTCCAGTTCCGACTGGAGTTCGTCGGGATCGTCGGAGAGCGACTCCAGGTCCTTGCCTTGAAGCACCAGGGCGCTGGCGTTTTCCTCAGGATTGGTGCTGATTTTGGAACTCTCCTCGGTTACCGTGATCTGCTGTTTGGCCATCGCCACGGCCAATTGTGCGTTGACCACTTGCGGCTTGCCCCGGGCGATAACGATGCCGGACTTCACGAAATCTTCAAAACCTTTGAGGGTGATAGTTAGCGTATAAGTTCCCGGCGGCAGGTTGCGGAAGGCGTACTTGCCCTGTTCGTCTGTTTGCGCCGTCAGGCTCGCTCCGGCTGGGCCCGCAAGGGTGACGTTGAGGGCCGGCACGGCTGCGCCCGAGGGATCCAGCACCTGGCCACTCAAGCTGGGAGCGGGTCTCTGCGCCAAGAGGACTGCGGGAATCAGGAATAGAATGGCGGCAGACAATGCTCCGCGTAAGATTCGACGTGCGTTTCGTGACAAGGTTGTTTCTCCTCGTAAAAAAAGTCTGCGCATAAATCGCATCAGGCTGTTGTGTGGTGAGGGGATCGCAGGGTCGGACCCTGCACCTCACCAGGGCGTCCATCTGTGGGGATCGGGAGGGCGTCTTACGGACCGCCTTCGGCACCACCACCGCCGAGGCTCAAATTCCATTGACCGAGATTCACTTCACCGCCACCCTTGGGCTGCGCGGCAAGAATGGGTTCCACACCCGTAAGCAGGAAAATGGCCTTTACTTCCGAAGGAGTCGTGCCCTCCATGGCAAATACCACGATGGGATCCCCCTTCTTAATATCGTTCAACGTAACAATCGGCATATTTTCAAGGGCTTGAGAAAGACTTGACATCCCTCCCCGGTGCATCCCGGCGCCGCCGGGAGAGCCGCCCGAGGGGCCACCTGCAGGAGGAGGACCACTCGGGGCACCCGCCGGCACACCAGCTCCGCCACCACCGCCTCCGGGGCGACCGCCGCCTGCCGCTCCAGCCCCTCCACCCGTCATCCGGGCAATCATTTGTGCCAGGAAGGGGGTAAGCTGGTGCATCTTGCACTCGGCATCGGCGTGCACCACCACAGGCTTGCCGGTGGCAAGATCCTTGACTGTCAACGTGTTGGCGTGGGCGTCAACGGAAAGAACCGTCGCCCCAATGTTCTGGAAGGTGCCGAACACCATCTTCTCTGCGGCGTAATGCGTACCGTCAGTACTGACCGTTCCCAAAGCACGTAATTGGTCGCCCAGCTTGATGGCAGCCAGCGCACTGGGCTTGGCGTCCGCAAACGCCACGGAGTTTGGCGCGTACCGCAAAACGGAGGTTTCCGCGGTCGTAGTCACCACCACGGGATGCGCCAAATTGCCCGGCGTGGGCGGGCGGTTGGGCACGGAAAGGGTAATTTCCCCCTTGACCGGGTCCACGGTCTTCACGTTCCCTTCAATTCCCCGCGTCTGCCAATCGCGAACTTCGGCCTCGTGGTAGCTGGTCAGGTCCGACTTCGACATCACCACCACGCGCACGGCGTTGATGGATTGCGGCTCCTCGCCGGGGCGGCCAATCACCACGGCGCGGTCGCCGGGACTGATGTCCGTAACGGCAATGGCCACGGCATTACTCAAGTCTTTGGCGCCGGGGGGCACTCGCAAAAGCTTGACGCCGTCCGGCAAGACCACCTGCACGTCAGCGCCTTTCAGCGTGTGAATCGACAGATGACCCGGTTGCACCTGCGTCACGTCTCCAGAGGCGCGTGCCGCTTGCCCGGACGGGGCGTTCTGCGCCGTCGCTGGGGCTACCGCCAGTCCAAAAGACACCAAAACCGCTGCAAAGATTTTTACAATATGAGAACTTGCCTTTTTCACCGAGCCTCTCCTCAAGAATGGATAGACGGTTTTACAAGTTGTGGCGTTACGGATTTGCTTTACTTTTTTTACATTCTCCACCGACCGGTCGATAGGGCGCTAAGTAGACGGGTTCTCGGACTTGTTAGAGCGATGCGCCGATACCTCACAAGCCGGTCGGCCGCGAAGTGTTATCCGAGTGCAAGGGCATGGCGGTGCCCGCTCGTCAGCGTTGCTGGCACAGACATTATAGTCCATCTCGTATCTCCAGGTTAAAGCCGGGCGACTGCCGGCAACTGGTTAATTGCCCGATCTAACGCTGCGGGCCGGCGCGGCTTTTGGCGGGATGTGCCGGAATAACCAAAGTGCCCCCCTCAAACTGCGTGCTTGTGCACGAGCAGAGGTCAGAGGTAGATTACTGCGCGGCTAGAACTCCCGAGCAAGTTCCGCAATGGCGGGAGAGGAGGATCAATCTTATGGACCGGCGAAGTTTTGTGCGCGATTCTTTGATTTCGGTGGCGGGCTTGTCAAAGTTGCTTGCCGATCCCGCCGCCCGCGGCTCGGAAGGCCCGGGCCAGACTACTGTTAACGTGCACCAGCCGCCACCGCTTAGGACGGCGTTTTTCAACACGACCCTCCCCGGCTCTCAGTGGGTGAAGTTTGACGCCGCGGGATTTTCGCATCCGGCCACCGGAGTGATCTACCGCAAGGCGCAACCCGCCACCAACGGCATGCCGCTGGGCGGAATTGATACGGGCTGCATCGACCTGGAGACCAGCGGCCTCTTCGGCTACAGCACCATCTTCAACAGTCACGTACCGCGCCGCGGCCCGCTGAATCTGCCCTTCCTCGGACTCAGTGTTGGTGGCCAAACCTGGGTGATGTGCGATCCTAAGCAAATCAAGCAATACCAGACCACTGACGGTAGGGTTCCGGTGGAGTCCTACAACACCGAGTTGCTGTTCGACAATCTCCTTGTACCGAAGGAGATTCACTATTGGGGACACTACCCCGTCGCCGATATGGAATTTGAAACGGACGCGCCGATTACAACAGGCGTGCGCGCGTGGTCGCCATTTCTTCCCGGCGATGTTGAGGCCTCCGCGCTGCCCGGAATGGTCTTCGAGGTCTACCTGCAAAACCAGAGCGACGGCGCCCAGCGAGGGACATTGGCTTTCAGCTTCCCGGGCCCTTCGCACAAGGAAGCCGGCGCGGACCATTACTCACGTCGTCCCGTGCACGGCACGGCAGAACGATTGACCGGCGTGGAAGTGCGCGGCGGCTGGACCAGCACTCCCATGATGGCGCCGCGCGCCAGCTACGTGCTGGGCGTCGTGGACGAGGAAAAAGTTCGGCTCGGGGACGAACTGGGTAAGAGCGGAGAAGCCTGGGCCAAAATCGCGCAGCAGTTGCCGGAGGCAACTAGCAACCACGGCGGCGCTTCCGTCGCGGTGGATTTTGAACTCGCGTTCGGCGAGAGTCGCACGATTCGATTCCTGGTGGCATGGCACAGTCCGCAGTGGAAAGGAGGCGGCAATCCTTCGTCTGACAAGGGCGACACCTTCACGCACATGTATGCGCTCAAATATCGCAGCGCAGTGGCCGCGGCGTTGCTGCTGGCGCGAGAGCATACTTCCCTGCTGCGCCGAATTCTGGCATGGCAGGAGGTGATCTATTCCGACGCCACCCTTCCCGGCTGGTTGCAGGACGCGCTGATCAACAATCTGCACTTGATCACCGAGACGGGCATGTGGGCCGCAGCCGAACCACCGCTGCCCGCGTGGGTGCGTCCTGAAGACGGCTTGTTCGGCATGAACGAGTGCCCGCGCGGCTGCCCGCAGATCGAGTGCATTCCGTGCAGCTTTTATGGCAACATTCCGGTGGTTTATTTCTTTCCCCAGTTGGCGCTGTCCACGCTGCGTGGATATAAGGGTTACATGTATCCGGAAGGCGCGGTGCCGTGGATTTTCGGCGGCGCCACGGGGGACACTCCGCCGCTCAACATGAACACGCCCACGCGCGGATACCAACTGAGCCTGAATGGCCTTTGCTACGCCGACATGGTGGACCGCTACGCGTTGTGTTGGGGCCACGATAAACAATTCGCCGAAGAGTTCTACGAGTCGGTGAAGCGCAACACGATCTTCACCATCAACCTGCGGCCTGAATACGCCATCGGCGACCGCGTCATCAGCATGCCCACGGGCAACGAGGGCACGGAGTGGTTTGAGGCGGACAAGCCCGGCTGGTCGGGAATGGTGGCGCACGTGGGCGGGCTGCACCTGGCCGAGTTGCGCATCGCGTTGAAGATGGCCGAGCAGGTGGGCGACGCGGACTTTGCCCGCCAGTGCCGCGAGTGGCTTGACGCCGGCACGAACTCCATGGAAACCAAGATGTGGAACGGCAGCTATTACCTGAATTTCTGGGAGCCGGAGACGGGCACCAAATCCGATCTGGTGTTCGGCTATCAGCTCGACGGCCAATGGGTGGCGGATTTCCACGGCCTGGCCGCGGTGTTTCAACGGGACCGCGCCAAGCAGACGCTCGGCACCATCAAGCACTGCAACGTGGCGCTAAGCAAGACCGGCGCGGCGAATTACGCCCATGCCGACGGCAGTCCCGCGCCCGTGGGCGGATACGGCACCTATAGTTATTTCCCGCCGGAAGTCCTGATGCTGGCCATGACCTACATGTACGCAGGCCAGCGTGATTTTGGATTGGACCTGGCGCGGCGCTGCTGGGAGAACATCACCTGCACGTGGCGCTATACGTGGGACGCACCCAACATAATGCGCGGCGACAAGGACACGGGCGAGTCCGTCTACGGCCACGACTATTATCAGGACATGATGCTGTGGTCGCTGCCGGCGGCGATGGCGGGCCAGCCGATGGACGGCGTACTGAAAGCCGGCGGGCTGGTGGAGAGAGTCATCAAAGCGGCCGGAGCGCAAAAGACTTAGGACGTGTCCAGCCATCGACGCTCAGCGCGGACACTCCGCCGCCCACGGGACGCGGATTCAAACGGCAGTAGAGTGCTTGGAACCCACGTCCGAACGGCCGTCAGGAGGCTAGTCGCACTGCTTGAGGGAGGGTGAAAAACAGCTCGTAAAACGCCGCATTTTTGCACGATTTCAGGTGGATTTTCGTTGGACAGATTTTCGTTTGGAGCAGCAAAAATGATGTAAGGCTATTGAGATTCAATGAGATCGGCGGGAAACCACGCAAAAACGCCTTCGACAAGACTTAAGTCCCTTTGGAATCAATAACTCATCGGCATCGGGCATTGTGTCATATTTTAAGTGGCTTGTTTTCAACAACTCATCGGGTTCTTTCACGCATTTTTTATTTTTGGGGGTTGCTGGCACGAGATCGCGGACAAATTGGCAGTCTGTACTTCCCGCCGGGAGGCTAGACGTGACTCCACCCCGACGGTCGTCTGGCAGCGGGGCGCAGCGGCGAATAGAATTTGGCTTCGGTATATCATTAGCCACCGCTTGTAGACTAGCATATCCGAGGCGGTTTGTCAAGCGGAAAGTGCGGTCGTCTCCGCAGAGTGGCGGTAGCGACAAGGGAAGGGCCACATCCCGCTCGGCAGAAGCCCCGATTCTCTTCCTTCCTGCGCAATAATCTCTGATACTATCCGGGGCTGCCCGGCTGGGGCGAATCAACCCCTGTGCGGGCGAACAGACAACGGGAATGGTGCTCCATTGACGCGTCGTGAATTTCTCGCTGCATCCGCGAGTGCGCTTGCCCTGCCGCGAACGGGTATTTCCCGCGAGCACGTTGCGCGCGAAATTTTTGTGCGCTCACCGGGCAAAGGTACGGCAGTGGATGCCTGCGCGTACTACACACAATTGAACGGCGGCGCCATGGTCTCCCTCGAGGGCCGGTCAAGTCGCTCCGATACGACTGACGCGGTCTATTACCGGAAATCGGCTGACTACGGACACACGTGGAGCGAGCCCACGGAGAGGAAGGTGCGCGAAAAGCGGCCGGAGGGCATGTGGCGGCTGGCGCCGCGCGCCGGTTATGTTGACCCCAAAACCGGCCGCTACCTGGAATTCTGGAACGAGGCGGTGTTGCCCACCGACGATCCCCGGGAAGGCTTGCGCCAGTGGAATGTCTTCTGTTCCGTTCAACGGCGTGGTCCATCAGGTCATCCAACAGGGCGCGGAGTTTGACGCGCGCCATCCGCTTCCGGGGATTTACACCGGCAAGAACTGTGTGATGCTGGGAGACGTGCCGTGCCTGCCCATCACGCTGAAGGACGGCTCCATTCTGCTGCCCACGCAGACCACGCCGCTCGACGCGGACGGCAAGCTCTACAATCCCGGCGGCGGCTACACTTATACCGATGTCACCATTCTGCACGCGCGGTGGAAGGGAAAATCGCTCGAGTGGCGCATGGCGGAGCCGATCAAGGCCGATCCGGCGCGCTCCACCCGCGGTGTGGTTGAGGGCACGCTGGGCGCGCTGGCGGACGACCGACTGATGGTGGTAATGCGGGGATCGAACCACCACAAACCGCAACTGCCCAGCTACCGCTGGATCTCCTACTCCCATGATGACGGCTGGCATTGGACGCCGCCCGCTCCCTGGACGTACACGTCGGGCGAAAACTTCTATTCTCCCAGTTCGTGCTCGCAGCTTTTGCGCCACTCAAACGGAAAACCTTATTGGCTGGGAAACATCTGCCGCGAGAACGCCAATAACGATTTGCCCCGCCGGCCTTTCTATGTGGGCGAGGTCGATCAGGCCACGGGCCTGTTGATCCGCGACAGCCTGATCGTGGTGGACGATCTTGAGCCGGGCGACGACCCCATTCTGATGTTGTCGAATTTCTACGCGCGCGAGGATCGCGAAACGCATCAGATTGCCCTGCACATGACGCGTATGTTCGCGTTCAAGGACGGATGGGTGGGAGATTCGTACCTGTATCGAATTGATGTTTAGGCAAGGGCGAGCGACTGGTGACGTACCACGGCCTTCCAGGCCGTGCCCCGGCACGGGCAGGATGCCCGTGGTACGAAAAACTCGCGGCCCATCGCCGTCGGCCCACTTCGCGTCTCGCTGGAAGGAGTGTTCAACGTGAACCGTAGAAAATTCATGGCGGCGGCCGGTGCGGCGGCGCTCATTCCGAAGTCGTCCGCGGCGAATGCTTCCGAGGGCGCGAACGCCAACGACGCTGACAATCCCAAGCTCGCAGTTAAAATCGAGCTGCATTCGGCGACGGACGACGAACTTCTCTTCCTAAAGCAGATGGGCCTGAAATGGGTCCACATGGATTTCGGCGATGACGCTCCTTATGAGGTTGTTCGAGCCACGCAGGAGCGGCTTGGTCAATACGGATTGAAGATTCACTCCGCCTTGCTGCAAACCTATCGCTCGCCGCGAATCCAATTGGGCCAGCCCGGCCGCGACCAGGACATTGAGAAATACCAGACCTTTATTCGCGACCTGGGGCGCATTGGCGTGTTTTCCGCAGGAATTGATTTCCACCCTGGGAACACCTATACGACGCAGATGGTCGATTCTCCGCGCGGCTACCGGGTGCGCGAGTTCAGCGTGGATGACTTTCGCCAAAAAGTGGAGAAGCAGCGGTTCGAGCGCCCGTATTCGGCCGACGATATGTGGGCCAACTACACGTATTTCATCAAGGCGGTTCTGCCCGTGGCGGAGAAGGCCAACGTTCGCCTGGGCCTGCACCCGGATGACCCGCCCATTACGCCCATGAACGGTGTGGCGAAGATCTTCACCCACTACGATGGCATTCGACGCGCCGACGAAATTGCCGGGAATAGTCCCTACTGGGGACTCACATTCTGCGTCGGGACGTGGTCAGAGGGCGGCACGCAAATGGGTAAGGACGTGTTCGGCATGATCCGCGACTTCGGCGCCCGTGGCAAGATTTTTGCCGTCCATTTCCGCAACGTCAGTTCGCCCCTGCCGAGCTTTCACGAGACGTTCCCCGACGACGGCTACCAGGACATGTACGCAGTCATGAAAGCCCTGCGCCAGGTCCGCTGCACCGCGTCGCTGATTCCCGATCATTATCCCGGCGTCGTGGGCGATGCCAATCGGCGTACCGCCGACGCCTATTGCATATCGTATATGCGCGCCCTACGGCAGCGGGCGATCGCGGAGGTGGGGTAGTAGGTTTATGCGCTTTCAGGAGAAGATTCCTCCGGCCGCTCACGGCTATTGCACTTATTTATGCACACTGATGGCGCTGTCATCCTGAGCCTGGCTCTTCAAGGCGAAGGACCTTTTTCATTGTACGTATGGACCAAGGCTCACGCCTTGTCGCTGTGCGCCGCGTGATCGCGGCATACGTGGGTAAGACGAAATACGGGGGTCCTTCGCCCTGAAAAGCCAGGCTCAGGATGACAGTGCGTTGCTTTGTGAGTCAACGACGACCGTTCGTCGAGTTCCCGAAGAAGAAGGTGGTGCAGCATGAACCGCAGAACGTTCTTTGCCTCAACCGGTGGCGCCGCGGCGCTGGTTTTGAAGAGTGGTAGTTCGAGCGCCGTGGCGGCCACAGGCAAGCGGGTGCTGATGAAGCTCGGGTGCCAGAGCGCTCCCACCAATGAAAATCACCTGAAGTACCTGGCGCGCTATGGCGTTCGCCACATCTGCGGCTATCCGGAAATCGCCGATGGACGACTCTACGCCACGGTGGACGAACTGAAACGCATGCTCGACCTGGCGGCGAAAAACGGCATTTCCATTGACTGCGTCGCGCCGCCGTTTCTCGAGTCCACACACGTTGATAAGACACCGCATGACGCGATCATGTTGGCGCAGAGCCCCGAGCGCCTTCGCGACATCGAGTCGCTGCAAACGTTTATTCGCAATTGCGCCGCCGTGGGGATTCCTTCCATCAAGTACAACATGAATCTTCTGGGCGTCGTGCGCACGGAGCGCACTCCCGGACGGGGCGACGCGACCTACAGCACGTGGCGCCTGAAGGAGGCGCACCCGGATCCGCCGCTCACCCGCGCCGGGCGCGTGGACGCCGAAATGTACTGGGAGCGCATCACGTATTTTCTGGAGCGCGTAATTCCGGTCGCGGAGGAGTACAAGGTCCGCATGGCGTGCCACCCGCACGATCCGGGCATGCCGCCGGAAGGTTATCAGGGAGTGGTCTGCGTACTGGGAACCGTGGATGGCTTGAAGCGCTTCATCACCATCAAGGAAAGTCCCTACCACGGGCTGAACTTTTGCCAGGGTACCGTGTCGGAAATGTTGTACGATCCCGGACGAGAAATTTTCGATGTGATCCGGTACTTCGGCACGCGCAAGAAGATTTTCAACGTGCATTTCCGCAACATTCGCGGCCATCGCGACAACTTTCAGGAGGTCTACCCTGACGAAGGGGACATCGACTTCGTAAGAGCGCTTCAGGTTTACATTGAGGTTGGCTATCCCTATCTGATGATGCCCGACCATGTTCCCCAGGCGCCCAACGATCCGGACGGATTGCAGTCATTCGCGTTCTGCTACGGCTATATCCGCGCGCTGCTGCAAGCGGCGGGGAATGCGGCGTGAGGTCACGACAACGTCACCTTGCTGTCATCCTGAGCCCGCCGTTCAGGGGGAAGGACCCTTTTCATTGTACGTAGGAAACGAGATGAGTCATCGCCGGGTTGCGTCTGCGGCGGCACGCGCCGGCATCGCCTCGGTGCGACGAAATACTGGGGTCCTTCGCCCGAAGAGCGGGCTCAGGATGACAGCCTCACTGAGTTGCGCCCTAATCGAGCGTTCTGTGGCGGGCGTTGCAAGGTCACTGGGGATGGTCCGGATCACCACGGGAGAGGAAGGGTTACCGTGAAAAATTCAGTACGGCAGCAGAGCGTCCGTCGTCGTGAAGTGCTGAAGGCGCTGAGCCTTCTTCCCGCGGCTTGGTTGTCGATCGGAAGTCATTCCGAATTGGTATTTAGCTGTTCCCCATCGAATGATGTCTACAAAGTCGTAACAGCCGGTGGAAGGTCTTTTCCGCGCCATGAGTCCCCGAAAGAAGCCGTGGCAAAAGCGCCGCGTGACTCGGGTGTGCTGATCCTGGCAGACGGATACCCGGAGCACACCACCCCGCTTTCGCCCGACATTTTTGCGAATGCCGCGGACAAGAAACTGCGGCTCTACGTAGAATTCCCTTCCTATGTGCCAGGGTTGGCAATCGGCCAGCCGCAAGGAATTGCCAAGGGAAAAGGCGGGAACCTGCTGGAGCGCGTCGTCGTTGCTTCCGACGCTTTCGGCCAGTCGGCCGAAAGGCTCACCATTCTGGATTGCCATGACGCCCGTTACGTGCCGGTGGAGTTTCCGAACGCCGATTTGGTGCTGGCGCGCGTGGCGGGTTTTGACCGGGCGGTTTACGGCCTTCCACCGGACGGCGTGAGGCCAATCTTATTCAAGACTCCACAGGGTAATGTTCTGGTAGCGACTAGCAAGCTCAGCGAATTCATTACGGGGCGATACGCGCCTACATGGTCTTGGGCTCTTCTTTGGAATTGGGTTCTTGATTGGCTGCAGCTTGGGTCCTATCTTCGTCAGTGGGATTGGAAGTCAAGCGTAAACCCATCCTTCTCTCCGAACCAGACCCTGCCTCAAGACGCCGAACTGCAAGCCTTCCAAAGGGGCGTGGAATGGTACAAGAAGTCGAAAGTAATCGTTGATGTTTCGTGGAAGCAGACTGTGTTGGAACGCGAAGCGCTGGGCCATCCTTCACCCGCTCCGCCGGCAGGTTGGCCGGTTGGCAACGGTACAGAGGGCGTGCTGGAGGGATTTTCCAACACCATCGAGTATGACGGCAGCCAGTTGTTGGGATGGGGCCGCCGTAACGATTGCGCGGGCGAGTCGTCCTTCGCCATGGCATGCTCGTCGGTCATAAGCGGCAACACGCGCGACGGCGAAATTGCTGCGAACTTGAACGACTTTATCTATACGCTTTCGGCCCTCGCGCAAGGTCCGCGGAACGACCCGGCCAGTCCCTCTTACGGATTGGTCGGCTGGGGGCTGCCGAACTCCACGGGAACCTACTATGCTGATGACAATGCCCGCAGCCTGTTGGGAACCATTGGCACAGCGGCGCTGCTGAAGTCCGATCGTTGGGATGAATTCGTGCTGCGCTGCCTGCTGGCCAACCTGCGCACCACGGGAAAGTTTGGATTCCGCGGAAGGAGTCTGGAAGAGGCGAAGCTGCAAGCCAACGGTTGGCGCTACTACTACGATGCGGACACGATTCATTACGCGCCGCACTACGAGGCCTTTCCGTGGGCATGCTATCTCTGGGCCTATGACAAGACTCGCGACGCGCGCTTTCTTGACCGTACGAAAAACGCCATCCGCATGACCATGGCCGCCTATCCCGATCAATGGAAGTGGACCAACGGCATCCAGCAGGAACGCGCCCGGCTGCTGCTGCCGCTGGCTTGGCTGGTGCGCGTCGAGAACACAGCCGAACATCGCCAGTGGCTGCGGCACATGGCGGGGGAACTGCTCTCCTTTCAAGTCGAGTGTGGCGCGTTGCGGGAAGAGGTCGGCGCCGCGGGACAAAGCCACTACGGCCCGCCCACTTCCAACGACCGCTACGGAACCAATGAGGCGTCGCTGCTTCAGGAAAACGGTGATCCTGCCTGCGACCTGCTCTACACGTCGAACTTCGCCTTTCTCGGCTTGCATGAAGCCGCTGCCGCTACCGGCGACGCGTATTACGCTCAGGCAGCCAGCAAGCTGGCGGAATTTCTGTGCCGCATCCAGGCCCGTTCCACGGCGCACCCGGAACTTGACGGCGTGTGGTTTCGTGCCTTCGATTACAAAATCTGGGACTACTGGGCCAGCAATTCTGATGCGGGCTGGGGCGTGTGGTCCACCGAAACCGGATGGACACAGGCCTGGATCACTTCGGTGCTGGCCATGCGGCGTATGAAAACATCGCTGTGGGAATTGACCGCCAAGAGCCAAGTCGCAAAATACATGGACAAACTGCTGCCGGTGATGATGCCGGGGACCTAAGCTCTCATGCAAACAAGGCGGTGAGATCCAACTGGAAGTCGGGTAGTTCAGGAAGGGTCAAGACCTGACCGTCGCGGAAATGCTCGGCAGGCCGCTTGGGCGAAATAACCTCGGCAGTCTTGCGCTGCGGGTCCAGCCACACCTGGATGACATTGCTCTCGGAATAGTCACGGCGCTTGCTCTGCATTTCGCTTCCGGTATCGTTAGGCGAGAGAATCTCGAAAGCGATGTCGGGAGCGAAAGGAGTTGAACCTTGGGGGTCAGCGGATTCGTCGCGCTCTTTCCGTACCAGGGCCGAGTCCGGGCAGCGCCAATTGCCGTTGGCCATGGTGAAAGCCGTGTCCGTTCCGTAGACAACCCATTCGGGATGCTTACGAGTGAAAGCGACCAACTCGTAATCCAGTTGTGCGTTGATCTTGCCATGCGGTCTGAACACCGGCGTCATGAAGATGACCTCCCCATCGACGTACTCCCACCGCTGCCCCTCTCTGCCCGCGGCGAGAAACTCTTCCCAACTGATGCCGGCCTTTGTCGCCATCGCGTTTCCTCAGGGCTATTTTACCACTCATCGTCGCAGAATTATGAATGCCAATACGGGCTGGGCGGCGCCGCAAGCTTGAGTCTCCAGATTCGTGTTGCCATTAAGAGGGGCCGGCCCTAGACTCTACCCCTTCAAAGCCAGCCGGAGGAAGCACCATGATGACGCCCGATCTTTCCACTGCGGTCGAACCAGCAGGAACACGAATAAGGACGTTGGTAGTTCTTCTGGTGTTGCTGTGTTCGCTTCGCCTTCACGCCGCCGAGCAACTGAACCCCTCGAAAGGCCTCACGCTCGCGAACAACTTTGTGCGAATGGAGTTTGAGCCCACAGGCATGGGACTCACCGCCTTGGTTGACGTCCACAGCGGCTACAACCACATCCAGCCGACAAACGATAAACATCTTCTGTGGGAGATTGACTTCGCCAAGGGTAAACAGATCGAGAAAGTCACGAACAACTACGCGGCGTGCAATTACCTCCGTGTAGAGAAATTGCCTGGCGACGCACAACGCGCGGTGATGGAATGGAACGACCTGCGTTGGTGGCACGAGGAACGGGTTCTGACGGTGCGCGTAACGGTGGACCTGCCGTCGGATTCCGGCCTGGCGCAATGGCGAATCTCCGTAATCAACAAAAGCGATTACTGGGGACTTTGGACGGTGGCGTTCCCGCTGGTGAATGGTTTTCCGGAGGCGGGCAAGTACGACTTGGCACGTCCGGTGTTTGGCAGCGGCGGACAATTGCTGCGCGCCTGGAGCGGCAAGATCCAGCCCCGCTATCCTTCCGGCGGGTTCCCCATGCAATTCCTGGCGCTGAGCCGCAGCCGCGATTCCGTCTATCTCGGCACGCGCGACCCCAACGCCTACGCGAAGGATTTCCTGGTGGATTCCGGCGAGCGGAAGCTGGCGATTGTCCATTACGCCGAAAACATGGGCGTCACCGGTTCGGATTATCCCGGCTACTATCCGGTGGAGTTCGGCGTCTATCAAGGCCGATGGCAGGAAGCGACGCTGCACTATCGCCAGTGGGCGCTGCAGCAGAAATGGGTGCAGCGCGGAAAAATTTCCCAGCGCCATGACTTCCCCGAGATTCTCAAGAACCTTGGCGTGTGGATTCTGGGGGATTGGGTTTGGGAGGGCGCGGAAGGCCCGCCGCAGCAAATGGACGCGCCTTTGCTCGACGCGCAGAAGTTCCTCGGCGTGCCGATCGGGCTGCATTGGTACAACTGGCATCACATGAAGTTTGATAACGAGTACCCGCACTTCCTGCCGCCCAAGGCCGCTTTCGCGGAACGCGTCAAAGACCTGGTCAGTCGGGGCGTACTGGTGATGCCATACATTAACGGCTCAAGCGCTGACCTTAATATTACTGACTTTGACAAGTTCGCACCGCACGCCATCGTGGATGAAGCGGGCGGTTATCGTTTGCACTTTTATGGTGAGACCTCCGGCCGTTTGCTCTCCATGTGCCCCACGCAGGAGTACTGGCAGCAATCCATTTCCAGTCTCGTTCAAAGCCTGGTGGAGGACTACGGCGTCAACGGTGTCTACGTGGACCAGGTTTCCGCCATGGAGCACGAACTCTGCTTCAACCGCGAACACGGCCATCCGGTGGGCGGTGGCCGCTACTGGACCGACGGCAACCGCGAACTGCTGGCCAAGGTGCGCAATGCTTCCACGCGCGAGGGCCGGCGGCCAGTGATCACTTCCGAGGGCGCCGATGAAGTCTTTCTGGATCTGGTCGACGCCAACCTGACTTGGGCGCAGACCACCGACCGCGAAATTCCCATGATGGAAATGGTCTATTCCGGCTACACCATTCTTTTTGCCAGCCCCTGCGACATCAGCAAGAGCGACCGCTACTTCTGCTACGCACAAGGGCAAGCCTGGATGGATGGGCGGCAAAACGGCTGGATGGACCTAAATGTCTTCAAACCGGAGAATCATGTCAAAGCGGAATACCTGCGGGCTTGCGGGCGCCTGCGAGTGGCCACAAAACCTTTCCTGGTTTATGGCCGCCTACTGGAACCCATCGAGCCGCTGAAGGCCGTGGCCACCTTTACCGAAGATGGGTTCGGCTGGAATAAAGACCAGCACACGGGCACAGTGCCTGCGGCCGAGGGACGATTGTGGCAGGACGAAAACGGCAACCTGGCGGTGTTCCTGGCGAACTACATCGACGCTCCGGTGGAATTCAAATACCGCATTGATCCGGAGCAATTCGGACTTACCGGTGGGAACTGGGAACTGAAAGAGATCACACCCGATGGCAGCAAATCGCTGGCCGCGGTGAAGGGCATCGTCGAGCGGGACGAAGCGCTGGCCCCGCGAGAACTCAAGGTGATCGAAATCAGTCCGGCGGAAGGAAAACGATGAACCGACGACGTTTTTTCCAAGGCGTGACGGAATTGGGAATTTCGGGCGGAATTGCGGGCACCGTATTGAACGGAGTATCTGCCCACGCGACAGTGAGTCCGCAGGCCGTGGGGTCGCGCGCCGTCTCAACCCACGCTGATGGGTTGGCGGAAGTGGCCACCCCCGTCCTGACGTTAAACGGCGAGTGGTCGATCGCGCGCGACCCGCAAAACGTGGGGCGCGAGCAGAAGTGGTTCACCCGCAGTGCCGCTGATGCCACGCCCATCCGGGTGCCCGGCATCTTCCAGGAGGCTTTTCCCGGCTACCACGGCGTTGTTTGGTATTGGCGGGAGTTCACCGCGCCCGCTCATCCCTTCGCGCAAGGGCGCTACCTGGTCCAATTCGGAGCGGTGGCGTACTTTGCCGAGGTTTGGCTCAACGGCGTGCGCCTGGGTGAGCATGAGGGCTCGGAAACGCCTTTCGAGGTTGACGCGACCAATGCCATTAAACCCAAGGCTACCAACTTGCTCGCTGTGCGCGTGTTGAAACCCGGCAATCAGCGCATCGACGGCTACGTCCTGAACGAAATCCCGCATCGCAACGAGCGCGTGGATTACGTGCCCGGCTCCAGCTTTGACTACGGCGGAATCGTCGAACCGGTGGACCTGGTGATGACGCCGGCCGTGCGGGTGGACGATGTTTATGCCCGCCCCGATTGGAAGACCGGAAATATCCGCGTGCAGGTGCGCGTTCGCAACACTGCCGCGAAGACCACGCCCGTCCACCTGCAATTCACACTGAGCCCAGCCGTTGGTGGAAAGACGTTGCTGGTAAAGCGCCCCCACGCCATCCCGGTAGGCGACCACAGGTCGAAGCAATTCTGCACGTCGATAATCATCGCCTTTGGGAATTAACCGACCCTTATCTGTACCGCGTGTCCGTGCAGGTGAGCGCGGATGGCGTGGACGGCTCCGATGAAGTCTCGGTGCGTTGCGGCTTCCGCGACTTCCGCGTCGAGAAGAGGCTACTTTCGGCTGAACGGCAAGCGAATCTTTGTCCGCAGCAGCCATACCGGGAATCACTGTCCCGTGGGCCAAATCGTGCCTCCGCCGGGCGCTCCGGACTTGTTGCGGCTTGACGTCGTGTACGCCAAGGCAGCAGGGTTCAACATGCTGCGCTTTATCTCCGGCATGGCACATCCCTACCAGCTTGACCTCTGCGACGAGATTGGCCTGTTGGTTTACGAGGAGTCGCTGGCCGGATGGCTGCTGGCCGACTCTCCCAACATGAAGAGCCGATTCGAGCGCTCGATTGGGGAAATGGTGCGGCGCGACCGGAACCATCCCAGCCTCGCCATGTGGGGCCTGTTGAATGAGACGGAAGACGGCGCAGTGTTTCGCGAGGCCGTATCGACTTTGGGTCTGGTTCGATCGTTGGACGACAGCCGCATGGTGCTTCTCGGCAGTGGCCGATGGGACAAGCAGCCCGGCATCGGCTCAGTCAGCAATCCCGGCAGTTCGGAATGGGAGCACTTGTGGGGGAAAGAAGCGCCGGGAGCTGCCGCCACGCACATGACCAAGGTGGGCGGGCAGGCGCAGGACGTGGGCGATGTGCACTTCTACCCCCACGTGCCGCAAACGCCGGAAATCACCCATCAGCTTCGAACCCTGGGCGAAGACAGCAAGCCGGTTTTTCTCTCCGAATACGGCGTCGGCAGCATGATGGACGTCATCCACGAGGCGCGCATGTATGAGCAAGCCGGCGCCCGGCCGGACATGGATGACTACGTCATCATAAAGTCCATGGCCGACCGGCTGATCGCCGATTGGAAGCGACTGGGCATGGAAGGAGTGTACCCTTTCCCGGAGTTTTTGCTGCGCGACAGCCAGGTTCGCATGGCGCGGCACCGCTTGCTGGGCTTTAACGCCATTCGCTCCAATCCCAAGATTTGCGGATTCAACCTGACGGGTCTGCTGGACCACGGGCTGACCGGTGAAGGCGTGTGGAGATTCTGGCGCGATTGGAAGCCCGGCGTGATGGATGCCATGCGCGACGGATGGGCGCCGGTCCGCTGGTGCTTGTTTGTAGAGCCGACGCACGTCTATTCGGGCAAAACCGTGAAGTTGGAGGCTGTTCTGGCCAACGAGGACGTGCTGCGCCCCGGCCAATACCCCGTACGCTTTCGCGTTAGCGGTCCGGGGGGCATCGCGTGGGAAAAGGTGGCGACGGTACTCATTCCGGAGACGCCTGCGGGCGAAGACGGTCCCCTGGCGGTGCCGGTGATGGCGGAGGAAGTTGCTCTGACTGGTCCGCCCGGCGATTACGAGCTGACGGCTTCGTTCGAAAGAGGCGCCGCGGCCACCGAATCCTGCTGGAAATTCCACCTGACCGATCCCCAATCGCTGCCGCGGTTGGATCAGAAGGTCACGCTATGGGGAATTCCTCCCGCGGTCGAGGCGTGGCTTAAGTCACACGGCGTGACGGGTGAGCCGTTTTCGTCTGCCGCGCCCAACCGGCGGGAACTCATTCTCGTCGGAGCACCTGCCCACGCTGACCGTGAGGTTTGGAAGGACCTGGCCCGGCGGATGGCGCGCGGCGGCACCGTGGTATTCCTTGCGCCCGAAGTTTTCAAGCTGGATAAGAACCCGGTGGCGTGGCTGCCTCTCGCTCAAAAAGGACGCTGCTACAAGTTCAACGATTGGCTGTATCACAAGGAGTGCGTGGCGAAGTCACATCCCGTGTTCGAAGGTCTCCAGGGCCGCGGCATCCTGGACTGGTATTACTACGGGCCGGTAATTCCCACGTATCTTTTCGACGGGCAAGAGACGCCCGCGGAGGTCATCGCTGCCGCGTTCGCCGCAGGCTACTCCACGCCGGGCGGTTATGCTTCCGGAGTGCTGCTGGGCACTTATCATTTCGGAGCAGGCAGATTCATCATCAACACGTTTCAGCTTCTCGATCAGGTCAGCCGCCATCCCGCTGCGGACCGACTGCTGCTGAACCTGGTGAAGCATGCGGGGGGCTCAACCGACAAGCCCTTGATGGAACTGCCCGCGGATTTCGATTCACTATTAAAGAGCATAGGGTACGAATCGTAGGGGCGTCACTTCCCCCGCGCCGCGCGCTTTTCCAGAATCAGGTCGGAGTACGACTGCGGCACGATATCCGCGGGTGAAATCGCAAAAAGCTTTTGGAATTTCTCGGCCTGGGCGCGTACCCTGCGAATATCGCCCGTACGCGTCATCGCCTCCACCTCCACAAAAGTCCCCAGGCCCCGAACGCGGTCGAGGTGGATTTTGACGTTGCCTACAAAGTAGATCTCGCGCCGCTTGTCGACCACGGCCAGAATCCCCAGCGAACGGGAGAGAATGGCGCGCACGGAGTTGCGGCGTGGCAGCAGCATCAGTTCCACAGTGGAACGCCGTGCGTGGGCACGATCGGTTCGCTGATAGAATATTAAAGCATTTTCCAGCCGCCCCTCGCGGATCTTCAACCGGCCCGTGGGAACGCGGAAGTAGGTGTCAACCTGGCGGTCGGTACCGAGGAAGCGGGCACGCTGCTGCTTAAGTGCAGTGCGCACGTGCGATGCGTCGCGGAGAAGAGCTTTGAATTCGAAGTTGAGGAGTTTCAAGAGTGCGAGTCCTCGCCTCCGGGGAAGCGTAAGAGATTTCTTGATGGTTGTGAGCGGCGCCCTCGGAACGCTTCCGCCGGGTTGTTTCCCGGCCGAATTCCGGCAGACCGACAAGATCAAGATATGACTATTCTCTCAGAACCGGGCCGCGATGAAAACTAAATTACGAGCCCGCTGGAATCTGACGCCGCGCCAGGCCATGGCACTGCAAGAGGACTGGCGCCGGCGTGTGGAAACGCAAGATCGCTTTGGGCCTCTGCGCTACGTGGCGGGCGCGGATATGGCTTTTGATCCGGAAACCGATGAAGCCTTTGGCGGCGTCATCGTGTACCGATTCCCGGAAATGGTAGAGGTGGAGCGCCGGATGGCTCGTCGCAAACTACGGTTCCCCTACGTGCCGGGATTATTGTCTTTTCGCGAAGGTCCGGTTCTGCTTGCCGCCTTCGCACGCCTCCGGACCGATCCGGACGTGATCCTGATTGATGGCCATGGCCTGGCGCACCCGCGACGCTTCGGAATCGCCTGCCACCTCGGCCTGCTTCTGGACCGCCCGACCATCGGCTGCGCCAAGTCGATTCTGATAGGCGAAGCAGAGGAACCAGGACCTAAGGCCGACTCGACGGCTCCGCTGGCGGAACAGGGAGAGATCGTCGGAACCGTGCTCCGCACGCGTGATAACGTCAGGCCGATTTACGTCACGATTGGGCACCGTGTCTCGCTGGATTCGGCCGTGCGCATCGTGAGCCAGTGTCGGGATGGCTTCCGAATTCCCCAACCGACACGCGAGGCCGACCACTGGGTGGGCGAACTGCGGAGAACGTATCAAAAACAGTTGTCAGTTGATGGTGGTTAGTGGTTAGCTGTCGGCAAAAGCCGGTCCGTTTCCGGAGTTTGAGTTGGAAGCTGACTGCCGTGAACGGGCGACTGGCAACTGAAAACTGCCCACGAGCGACCGTTGGCTATGATCTCAAGCTCAAAAGAGCGCGACGGCATTGGTCTGTGTTTCTCTTGTCAACACGCACGTGTCGTGCGCACCGATCGAGGATCCGTATTCTACCAGTGCCAACTCGCGGCCACGGACCGAAGATACTCCAAATACCCGCGCCTTCCCGTACTTCACTGTCCGGGATATGCGCCCAAAAAGGCGGGTGACGAGGAATCACGTGGTTGATTCTGCTCACTTTACTCACGTCAGGGTCCTCCAACCAGCGGTAAGAGGGCATCAAGAAGGAGCGCAAGCAGCTTCCCACCAACCCCCAGGCATCTAATCAAGTAGAGGATGATAAGGCGTGCGGTCCTCGGAGGCGGCGATGCGAGATTGCTCGGTGCGACGATGGTTGGGCGTTTTCGTGGCGGGATTGATAACGGTGCTGCCGGCGCTGGGAGCTGGCAAGTCGTTTGACCCGGAAGGGGCGGACGCGAACTGGCGCCGGGTCACGGTGACCGTCCACACCCGGCAACCCGGCCCCGTGCCGGTTCTCACCGCGCAGGATGTGAAGGTGTACGAGAACAACCGGAGCCTCCCGGTGAAGTCGTGGATTGCCGCGAAAGCACAGACAGCACCGTTGGACCTGACCATCGTGCTGGATGATTCGATACGGTCCACTGTGAGCTTGCAGTTTGGCGATCTGGCAGCTTTCCTTCCCAGTTTGCCCTCTGGCACGCGCGTGCGGGTCGCTTATGCCGAGTACGGCGGAAACCGAATCGCTCAGGATTTCACCGCCGATTATCCTTCGGCCGCACGGGCGCTGCGTATTCCTCTGGGTCCCACCATGGCCGGAGCCAGCATCTATCAATCCGTAACGGAGTTGCTTAAGCACTGGCCCAACGACGGCAATCGCCGCGCACTGCTGCTGATCAGTGACGGCACCGACTTCAATCAGGGCTATGTGGAATCAGATCCCATGCTGAATATCGAGTTGCAGCGCGCTATTGACCTTGCGCAAAGCGGCGATGTTCCCGTGTATACGCTCTTTGCCCGCGGAGCATTTTCTCTGGAGCGAAACTGGTATCTTTTCGACAACGGGCAAAGCTGCCTGCTGCGTTTGAGTAGGGAGACCGGCGGCCAGTCTTACTTTATGGGCACGATCACGCCCCTCTCCTTTGCGCCTTATCTGAGCCAATTCTCCAATGATCTGCACCACGAATATGTGCTCACCTTTCTTGCATCATCGAGGCCCCAATCGGGATACCAGCGGATCCGGGTGACGACGGAGGTTCCGGGCATCTCCCTTTCCGCTCCCGCACGCGTTTATGTTCCCAAGGCAGGCTAAGAGCCGCCGCTCGGTGTGCGTCGCGCCGCGTCGGAGTGCACAAAACCTGTTGCCGTTCGGGCCGCCACCGGAAAGCGCAAGCGACGAGTTCGGATGGGGGAGAGGAAAATCGGCGTCACGCACCCAATCGGGTTACAATCAGCGCAGCGGCACGCCTGCCCTGGTCGAAGCAGCACGAGGAGGTACGATGAATTTTCCGGTCGGAGCCGAAGATGTCAAGGTCGTTCAGGGACGAAGTACCGGATTACAGGTGGTGTGCAAATGCGGTTGCGTGAATTTTAACTACCTCGACCCCCAGGACACACTCTGGAAATGCCGCAATTGCCCGCAAATCCTCAGTTACGACTTCCCGCGCCTGCTGGAGCGCGCGGTGGCCCGGCAAAAACAGAGCGCTACTGAAACCGCTCCCGTCCCGCCCGCCGCCGGCTAGCGATTACCTGCCGGTATTACTTTACATAGCGACATCAATTGTAGCGTCGATCTCCGATCGACGGCGGCGGTCAGAGACCGCCGCTACAGCCGAGTCCGCAGGCACTTATGTCGTTCTCTATAGTCCAGCGTTAATGCGTTCCCGTATGAAAAGTTATGCCAAAGGAAAGTCGCAGGTTGTTTTGAACGTTTGAGACATTGTTGGGCAATTTGGTGCGAACGTAGTCCGCCTCGATGGCTCTAATAGCAAAACGCTTGGAGATGGCAATATCGATCCCGCCGCCGGCCTGTCCGGCGAACGCGGTGGCGCTGCCGCTAATTCCCGAGCCAGTCGGGAAGGTGCTATCAAATCCCTTCACGCCCCCGGCTAGGACCTCACCAAATATACGAACCTGGTGCTTGGATCCGCCGAGGGGCAACGCGCGAGTATAGCGCGGGCCGGCCATATAGCTGATCAAACCCAGGCCCACTCCGGGGGCAATGCGCGACTTATAAACACCAGTAATGTCAGTGGCCAGTCCGAAGCCGTGCAGAAAGGTAACGGCTCCGTTCAATCCCCCGCCCTGCATCCAGAAGTTGTTCCCGCTGCCGGGGATGACCGCGGACAGTTGCGTGGTGTAAGTGAACGCCAGGTCGGCGGAGGTCGCCTGGAATAGCGGCGGTTTCGCCTGCTCCTGGGCGTGCGCCACGGAAGTTCCCACCGTCAAAACCCCTGCCAAAAGTGCTGTTGCCAAAATGAATTCACGCATGTTCGGGTCGCTCCCTTTATTGCACTGTAAGGTTGACGGTGGCGCTGTGCGATAACGCGCCGGAGGTTGCCGTGATGGTCAGCGTGTAGTTCTGCGCCTGCTGGCCAAAGAAGCCGCTGCCTCCGCCACCGCAGGCGGAGAGGCCCAGCGCGGCGCAGCCTGCCGCCAGCAGCAGAAGCGTCAGCCCCACCACTCTTCCCGCACCCTCTGCGCGCCGGCGCAGCCGGCTTCCGAAAGGTAGCAGGAAGAATCCCCCCATCATCGCCAACGCCAGTCCGCCTCCGAGGGGTGCGCCGGGATTGTGAGCCGAAAGTTTATTGGCGAGTTGCACCGCCAAAGTGACATTGGCTCCTGCCGCACCCGCAGCGAAGCCTTGCGGAGTGAAGGTCGCCGTGGCTCCGGGTGGGAGGCCAGTGACGGCCAGCGTCACGGCAGAGGGAAAACCCACCCCGGCGCCCGGCTCAATCTGGAACGTGTAAGTTGCCGTTTGTCCCGGGTATAGCACCGGCGTTGTAACTCCTTGAGAGGTTGCCAGGGCAAAGGTGAAGTCTTCCACCGTCTGCGCAAATGCTGGGCTGGTTTGGCTGCTAAAGTTCATGTCACCACTGTAGAACACCGTAATGGAGTGTGTGCCGGCAGCAAGAGTCGCGGTGGTGTATGTCGCCGCGCCCTGCACCAGAGTTTCCGTGGTACCGACAAGTATTCCTCCCTCATAGATACCGAGAAGCGTTCCTCCATCATAGAAACTGACTGTACCCGTGGGAGTGCTCGCCGGTGAAGATACCGTGGCGGTCAGCGTAACTGAGTTTTTCAGCAGCACGGGATTGAGCGAGGACGCCAGGGAAATCTTGGCAGTCCCCTTGGTCACCGTCAGCGAGGAGTTGGCGCTCGCCGAGCTGTAATCGGTGGTATCCGTAGGGGTGAATGTCGCCGTCAGCGTGTAGCTGCCCACAGTTAACAGCGTTGCGCTCGTCGCCGGGGAGGCGATTCCACCGGAAGGTGTGACGGTGTAGACGAAGCTGCCCGCCACCGGTGCGTTTCCGCTCGACGCCGTGGCATTCAGGATTCCCGCCAGCGTGGTGCCATAGACAATTCCCAGGGGTGGACTCCAATTAATGGTCGGGGTAATGGAGACGATCTGCTCCGGCACGGGCGAACTGGCAATGCCAAGGAAATTTGCGTCCCCACTGTACACCGCAGTGACGGAATGTGAACCCAAAGCAAGCGAGGAGGACGCGTAGGTCGCGACGCCCGCGGTGAGACCGATAGAAGCAAGCTGGGTGGTTCCATCAAGGAAATTTACAGCTCCCGTTGGCGTGCCGGCAGTCGAGGAAACGGTGGCGGTGAAGGTGAGCCGGCCGTTCAGCGACGATGGATTCGCGGAGGGCGTCAGCGATATCGCGGCACTGGCCTTGTTGGCTGTTCCGCTGACGGAAACCTGCTGGCTGCTGCCCGCGTTCAATGAGTTGTCTGTCACCGTAAGGCCTGCGGTCAGGCTGCCCGCCGACTGAGGAGTGAAATCCACCGAGACATCGCAGGACGATCCCGCTGCCAGTGACGCGCCCGCCGCGCACAGATTCGTGTCGAGGGAATCTTCGCTGAAGCTCGGCGTATACGCGGGATTGGGGCTCGCCCCCAAAACCAGAGGCAGGTTGCCGAGATTCGTCACGGTGGCGGTCTTCGGGCTGTCGGTGCTGGCCATTCCATAACTTGTGCCGGCGAACGCGAGTGACGCCCCGGCGACCGGAACCTCCACGATGCGGTTGTTGGCGCTATCCGGAAGATAGACATTGCCGGAAGCATCGACGGTAACGCCATAAAGGTTGGACAATGAAGACGGGCTCGGCAGGCCGGGAGTGCCAAGCACCGATGCCAGGCCGGAGCTGTTCAATTCCACCACGCGGGAATTGGCCGAGTCGGCGATGTAAACGTTGCCCATCGCATCCACGCCCAGCCCGTAGGGAATGCTCAACCCTGGAGTAATGCCGGAAAGAACCAGTTGCGAAGCAGCGCCTGAAGGGTTGGCTTCAACCACCCGATTGTTGGCGGAATCGGCGACGTAGACGTTTCCTGCGGGATCCACAGCCACGCCGGTCACACTCCCGACTCCAAGGACGATATGGCCCGTGACAACTACCGTTCCGACTCCGGATGAGGTCAACCCCGTGACGGCCAGGGACGAGACTTTAACGATGCGGCTGTTGGAATAGTCAGCGATATACAGATTACCCGCAGCGTCGAAATTGAGTTCCCATGGCGCGCCGAGCGCGGTGCTCAGGCCGCTTATGCTCAGTAGGGAAGCAGTCCCTGCCGGCGTCACTACGACAATGCGCTGGTTACGCTCGTCGGCGATGAACAGGTTGCCGGCGCCGTCTACGGCCACGCCCATCGGGTCATTCAAGGTGTCAGCGCCCGTTGACACCACCGTCGCGTTGCCGCCGCCTTGCGGTATCTTGATTACGTTGTTGCCTGACGAGTTCGCCACGTAGATGTTTCCCGTGCCGTCCAGCGCGACCTGCACCGGATAGCTCAGGCTCGCTCCGCTGCCGGTGCTGATCACGCTTGCCGTTATCGGGTGCCAGCGCTGCCAGTGGGGCATCGGCAAATCCATCGAGCGGAACGGTCAGCAGGGGATTGGAGGAGGTGTCATAGAGCACCAACGCGCCGCGTCGCAAACCTGCGGCGGTGGGAAGGAACTGGACGTTCACATGCAGGTTGTACCAGTCGTGCCATTGGTGCAGGTGGTTCCGCTTGCCACCGTGAAATCAAGATTGGCAGCACCCATCGTCAATGCGGCCACCGAGCCGATGGTGGTGGCCCCACTCACGGTAAACGGTAGAGTTTGCGTCACGCCCGCCGTCGTCCCGAACTGCACGTGGCCGTATCCCACGGAGGTGGTTGCCACCGTCACGATACGTGCGTTGAAGGGATCGGCAATGTATAGGTTGCCCGCCACATCAACCGTGGCGCCATAGGGATGACTCAGGGTCAGTGCACCGGTGTTCACCACCGATCCGGCCCCGGCGGGCGTAACCTGGATAACGCGATTATCGCCATAATCCGCGATGTAGACGTTGCCCAGATCATCCACGGCCACCGCTTGCGGACCAGCCAATGCCGTGGTCAGGCCGCTGATGCTTAGGATTGCCCCCGCTGTCGTGCCGGCGGCGACTTTCACGATCCGATTGTTACCGTAATCCGCGATGTAAAGGTTCCCCGCAATATCGACAGTTATGCCCACAGGGTAGCTGAGCTCCGCTCCCAAACCCGTGATGTTGAGGACCGTGGGAGTTCCGGAGGCGGGAACCTCTACGATCTGATTCCCGCTGGCATCGCCAATGAACAGATTGCCGGAGGAATCCACCGCCACGCCCGTCGGTCCCGCCAGCGTAATGCTCCCCAAGTTGACCGCCGAGCCAGCCCCCGACGGGGTGACTTTGACAACCCGCTTGTTGAGGTAGTCAGCGATGTAGAGGTCGCCCGCCGGGCCAATCGCCAGTCCCCACGGCCCGCTCAGCCCAGGGCTTAAGCCACTGATGGCGAGGATGGACGCCACCCCCTGGGGCGTGATTTTGATGATCTGGCCTGAGCCGTAACTCGAAATGTAGACATTGCCGGCAGTATCTATCGCCGTGGCTGGTGGATCGGAGAGCGTATTCCCGCCCGTATTCAGCGTGGAAACGACGCCGTCAAAGGTCACTGGGGGCACGGCGGCCAGGGCGGCTGGGGATGAGGAAAGCAAGAGAAGTCCTGCCAGAAAATGCAGCAAGATGGAAAAACGGGCAGCCCCTTGAGGCGTCGGTGCCAGCCATCCGCGCATCCGATTCATGCCAGCACCAAAGGCGGGAATGACGCCGGCGCGCCGGAGAGCTTTCTTCTTGCCGATCACATCAGCGAGGTCGCACATCGCAAAGGCTCCTTTGCCCTGGGTGGTCGTTTGCCCAAACCGCTCTTGGTCGCAAGCTCGTAGCCGGGAGTGGCGCATTAATCCACAGTCCAGACCTTCCGGGTCCGGGTTGGGAACTCAGCAATTGGCGACGAGTACGCACGCGCAGAGTTCTGAATTTCATTCCGACTACAGCAGAAGGGTCAAGTGAAGCGCGCCTGCCGTAGCGTAGTTGATGCAAAGCGAAAGCAATCAATATTAGGGTTCGGTGCCACCAAAGTCAAACCGGGGAGTTCCGGTACCGGGTCGGAACGTTCCACCAAGGTGTTGACCTTGACTTCGATGAATGCGCCACGCAATCGGATGCTTGCGCCAGGCGGAAAATGCCGACAGCAAGCCAGCGCTGGTCGATTCCTCGCCGGGGCTCTCGTCTTAAACCGGAGGCTGGTGTTATTCTAAAGGGCGCAAGTTTGTTCGGACACCATACCAACAACTGATGGGGGGCATGATGAAGCTTCTGAATCTCGATTTCACTCGCATCGCTCACGACACCTTCAAAATCAAGGGATCGAGCACCATCTACACCGACCCCTTTAAAGTGACCCAGCGTGACGAAGCGGACATCGTCCTGCTCAGCCACGAGCACTTTGACCATCTCAGTCTTGAGGATCTCAACAAAGTGGTTTTTCCGGGGACCACGATTGTGGCCAGCCCGCTCTGCAAAGACGGCCTCAAGGACCTGAAGGTGAAACAGGTTCGCTTTCTCGATCCCGGTGGGAAAATCACGATCGGCAAGGTCGAGATTGAAGCCCACCCCGCTTACAACGTGAACAAGTTCCGCGAGCCGGGGAAGCCGTTTCACCCCAAGGAGCAAAAGGGCCTGGGCTTCGTGATTACGATGGACGGCACACGCGTCTACTACGCCGGCGATACGGACTTCATTCCCGAGATGAACAACATCGCCGTCGATATCGCCCTGCTTCCGGTGTCGGGGACTTACGTCATGACGGCGGAGGAAGCAGCGGAGGCGGCGCTGGCCATTCATCCCAAGATCGCCGTGCCCATGCACTACGCCGCCATCGTAGGCACCGATGCCGACGCCCTCAAATTCAAGAGCCTTGTGAAACACTGCCAAGTCGAGATCGTCTGAGAATCGGGTGATCGGGTGATCCGATGATCGGGTGAATAACCACTCCGCGAATTGTCGCTCTGTGGGTCTGAAGGATCGCTCGGCAGAACCCGGTGAAGGACCCAATAGGCCGATCACGGGATGAGCCGTTCACCAGATCACCCGATCACCAGATCACCCGATTCATCACTGTCCCTTGGCCCACGCCAGCCCGTCCACACTTCGGCCGGCATCGATCAATTGATCCACCTTCCAGGTTTGCAGATTGATGGCCGCCACCTTGCGACTGGCGTCGCAGGAAACATACGCCACGCGGTTGTCCGGACGCACCAGCACTTCCTGCGGCGCTTTGGGCACATCAATGGACCTCACCACGCTCATGGTGCCAAGGTCCACCACGGCCACCTTGCCGGGTTTGGGTTCCGTGACCAGCAGCCATTTGCCGTCAAGCGTCGCGCCCGTGCCGTAGGCCTCGCCTTCAAGCGGAATCCACTTCGTAACCTGATTGGTCGAGGTGTCGATTACGGCAAGTTGCGGCTGGGTCTGGTCGGCAGTAAAGGCCCAGCGGTCATCTCGGGAGAGCGCGATGCGCTGGGCTTGGGGGGAAATGTGGATCACCGCGATCTCTTTCCGCGCCTCAAGATCCAGCACGCTGACCGTCCCCACGTGAACGTTGGACGTATAGCCGCGCTTGCCATCGCGGGTGATGGCCAGCATGTGCGATTCCGGTTGGCCGGTAGGCACCGAACCCAGAACGCGCAGGCTTTGCGGATCGATAATGGTCACGGAATGGTCAAGCTCGGTGGTCACGTAAAGCAGTCCGTTCTGCGGCCCGAACACCGCACAGTGGGGACGCAGCGGTTTGCCGAGGTCGATGGTATCAATCAATTTGCGTTGGGCAATGTCAAAGACCGCGATGGTGCTGCCGTCGGTACCGGGAGCGCCCACACCGGAATTGCCGTAGATGGGAACAAAGGCACGCCGGCCGTCGGGCGAGGCGGCCACTTCGTGTCCGGTAATGCCGTGCTCGTCCAGCGTGGCGATTTCCTTCCCCGCCACCGGATCGATGATGCCCATCGTGTGCTCGCCTTTGTTGGCGACAATCAGCACGCCGCCGGCGGAAGGCGGATCACTTTGGGGCAGAGCAACGAGCCCCATGATCAAGGTAGCCCCTGCGACCAGTAGAAGACGAAACGCCCAGCTATCCATGTCAAACCCTCCTGTGTTGTAGTGGTGTCGGCGCCCTGAAGCCCGCGACAGTGGGGAATTCTATTCCATCAGCGAGACAACATCAATGTTCGCTTTCGGCGGCCTCGCGCACGGCCGTGCATTCCGGGCAGGGACAGAGCGAGCGGAGATAAGGAAAGGAGTAGATGCCGGTGGAGTGGCCGTCGCTCCAGTAGAATTGCAGGGCATAGCGGCCCACCAGTTCGGCACGCTCAGGGTGCAGCGGCTTCTGGCCGAGAATCGGCAGGCCCCCCATCGCCTGCTCCGCCACCGGGGCCTGCTCGTCACACGTCGCGCAGGGACACTTGCTGCGCAGATACCGGTAGGGATAAACGCTGTCGTGGCCATCGGACCAGCGGATGGCCAAGGTATTGTTGCCGGCAGCGAGTTTGACTTTAGTTGGGGTGAGAGCCATTACTCGATACTGATATCTTCTGCTTTCGCAAAATCTCCGGCAACAATCTGCGCCGCCAATGCGCCGGCGATTTCCTGAAAGGCTTTGCCGTAAGCGGTTTCACCGTCCAGCGCCACGGGCTTGCCGGAGTCACTTTGCTCGCGAATCGATAAATCGAGCGGGATTTCGCCCAGGAACGCGTAGTTCAATTTCTTCGCTGCCTCGCGTGCGCCGCCGTGCCCAAAGATCTCCTCGCGATGGCCGCACTGCCGGCAGAGGTAGTAGCTCATGTTCTCGACAATGCCGAGAATGGGCACATTCATTTTTTGAAACATGGCGATGGCTTTGGACGCCACCGTCAGCGCCAGATCCTGCGGCGTGGAGACGATTACCGCTCCCGTCAGCGGAATGGTCTGCGAAAGGCTCAATTGGATATCGCCGGTGCCCGGCGGCATATCGATGACCAGATAGTCCAGTTCACCCCAGCGCACGTCACCAAGAAACTGCTGAATGGTCTTGTGCAGCATGGGACCGCGCCAGATTACCGCTTCGTCCTTGGGCAGGAAAAACGCCATGGACATGATCTTGACGCCGTACTCGACGGGGGGCTCGATTTTCCCCTCCACCACATAGGGAGCATCCGCGCCGCCCATCAGGATGGGCACACTGGGACCATAAACGTCAGTGTCCATCAGTCCCACCTTGGCTCCTGAGCGTTGAAGCGCCACGGCCAGGTTGGCGGCCACGGTGGACTTTCCCACGCCACCTTTACCGCTGGCCACGGCGATGGTGTACTTCACCTGGGGAATCAGCGAGGGTCCCGGCGCGTGCGCGGGGGCCGGCGCCACAACTCGCACTTCCACGTCGCGGACGCCCAGGGCCGCCACCGCGGCGCGCGCCTGCGCCATCAGTTGATCGCGAGCCGGGCCCGCAGGCGTGACCGGAGTCAACGCGAACGTGACCCGATTGTCGCCCACTTCCAGTTCCTTCACCCACCCCAGCGTCACGACGTCGCGCCCCGACTCGGGATCCTTGACCGCGCGGAGGGCGTTCACCACGTCCTGAGGACCAATGCCACTGCTCATTCCGGTTCTCCGTAGAAGTTCAGATAATAATCAGAGCCCTCATTCTGGAGTGCACCGCAGGGTTTGTCAAACTTAGTGTCCTGTCGGTAGTGTCCTAATTTGAGTCGTAACGCCGGCTTCCAGCCGGCACCGGAGCCGCCAAGATGGCGGCGCTACGTCTGAATCAGGACACTACCGTCCTGTCACCGTGGTTCGCGGCTTTAGTCGGCTTGGACGGGACGCTCCGCCTCCGCCCCGTCAGGGGCGCCATAACCTGGCCCAGGGCGCAGAAAGTGTGAAAGAACCTTCCGAAGTGCGAAAACATGTTCTCGCCAAGGCTCCAAGCCGCAAAGGTCGCAAAGAAAACGGGAGACTTCCACTTCGCGGCCTTGGCGGCTTGGCGCCTTGGCGAGAGATTGTGTGGACAGCTTGCTGTGTACAGCTTGCTTGCCGTCAGGTCCGAGTGGGAATAAACTGATCGAAGTACAGCAAGGCGGCGGCCGCGGCGTCGGCGACAGCCGCAAAGTGCGCAAGGGGAAAAGACCGGCAAGGCAGATGGCCCAAATGGTTGCAGAAACAGCGTCAGCGGAATCGGGGCAGCGATTTACGGCTGTCGGGCACTGGATTTTGGCGGCCCTGGCGGCGGTGGTGTTGCTTGCGGCCAGCGCCATCAAGGCCCAGGAGGAAGGCCAAACCGTCAACGACATGACGGCGAATTACCATTTCCTCTCGGCAGACGATACCTTGGCCATTCTCGATGAGGAAGGCAAGCTCAAGGGGTATATCGAAGTCGCTCAGCCCGAAAATGAGTCCGAAGACACTCTGAACTACGACATCGTAGACGGCACCCGCACCAAGAACCACGTGCAATTCCGCACCAATCGGATTCACGGAAGGTACTACCGTTTCTCCGGAACGGTGGAGCGGGGCAAGGGCCACGAGGAGAAGGATTCGGATTATTTGCGTTTGGTCGGCGACCTCGACACCGTGAGCGTGAAGTCTGACATCGGCGATGTGGAGCGGGGGAAGCCGGAGTCCACCAAGGAGACCGTGCAGACCACCCGCGTGGTGCTTAAATCCATCGGCAAAGCGGAAAGATCCGACGAATGAAATTCCTCCCCCACCGGCAAATGGTTATAATGCCCCGCGCGGGCCTCGTGCGCGGACGCATCCGCCCAGCGCGCGACGCCGATACCTTCGGAGATGGAGTGCAGGACTGATTCATGGCATGGTCATTGCGGCAACTGATTGAAGACCGGCAGGCGGACCAATACCGTCTCCACGAGCGCTACATCAACACCAGTATGGCGCGGGTCCAGGGCATCATCGGCTTTGACAAGGTCTACACGCGCGGCGAGGGAGCGTACTTGTGGGACGCCGAGGGCACGCGCTACCTGGATTTACTCACGGGATTCAGCGTCTTCAACTTCGGACGCGCCCACCCCGGCATCAAACAAGCCATTCAGGAACTGATCTCACTTGACCGTCCCAACCTGATCAAGATGGACTGCCCGCTGCTGGCGGGGTTGCTGGCGGAGGAACTGTCAAAACGCATGCCGCCGGGCCTGGACGCGGTCTTTTTCGCCAATTCCGGAGCGGACGCGGTTGACAGCGCCCTGAAGTTCGCGCGCGCCGCCACGCGCCGGCCTCGAGTGCTTTACCTGGAGCACGCCTTTCACGGATTGACGCTGGGCACGCTCGGGATCAACGGCGGAGAAGATTTTCGCAAGGGGTTTGAGCCGCTGCTGCCCGGGTGCGACGCGGTGCACATGGACGACCTTGCCGCGCTGGAAAAGCAGTTGCGCGCCGGCGATGTGGCCGCCTTCATCGTGGAGCCGATTCAGGGCAAGGGTGTGTACATCCCTGCCGGGCAGTACCTGCCGGAAGCCCAGCGCCTCTGCCGCAAGTTCGGGACGTTGTTCATCGCCGACGAAGTCCAGGTGGGCATGGGGCGCACCGGACGCTTTCTCTGCTGCGAACATTGGGGGCTCGAACCGGATATCGTGACGCTCTCAAAATCCCTGGGCGGCGGCTATATCCCCGTCAGCGCGACCATCACCCGGCGCAAGATTCATGACGCCACGTTCAATCGGCTGGATCGTTGCCAGACGCACTCGACAACTTTTGGCCAGAACGAACTGGCCATGGCCGCCGGGCTTGCTTCCCTGCACGTATTGGACGAGGAGCGATTGGTTGAGCGCGCCGCCACCCTGGGGGAGAAGCTCCTGCAAGGCTTGAGTGCGTTGCGGGAGCGCTATGAAATGATCGCCGATGTGCGCGGCAAGGGCCTGATGATCGGGATTGAATTCAAGCCCCCGCGGTCGCTGGCGCTGCGCGCCGCCTGGACCGCGGCAGAAGCCGCCCAGAAGGGCCTGTTCGCCCAGTTCGTGGTGATGGCACTGATGCGCGATCACCATATCCTGACGCAGGTTGCCGGTCCCGATGTCAACATCATCAAATTCCTTCCGCCGCTGATCATCGGCGAGGCGGAGGTGACGATCATCATTTCCGCCATGGACCGGGTGATGGCGGAGGCCACGGAAGTTCGCGGGCGCGTGTGGGCACAAAGCGTGGAATTGGTTAAGCACGCCATGAGCCGGTGAACTTTCGCAATTCAAATCTCTGTGAATGGAGCATCAACCATGTCTCAAGCAGGTCGGCGCAGTTTCTTGAAAGGCCTGGTGGCGGCATCGAGCGCAGCCCTCGCCGCAAAGTGGACGTACGGCGCGACAGACTATGCCGCGGCGCTGCGGACGTTCAAGCTGGGCGCCATTTCCGACGGCTTCTCCAACGATGTTGACGAAGCGCTGAGGATCATGAAGGGCTATGGGCTCCAGTGGGTGGAGATTCGCCACATCTGGGGTCGAGTCTACAACACGGAAGCGACGCCCGAGCAGGTCCGCCGCATTAAGGAATTGCTGGACCAGTACGGATTTCACGTCTCGGTGGTGAGCACGGCGCTTTACAAATGCGTGTTGCCCGGTACCACCCCCACGGGGAAAGAGAAGGACTCGTATCCTTACTCCGAGCAGATGGACCTGATCAAGCGCGCCGCCGACCGCGCCCACGCCTGGGGAACCGAAACGCTGCGCGGCTTCACTTTCTGGCGGGTCGCCGATCCCGAGAAAGTTGAGGACCGGGTGGCGGAGGAATTGGAAAAAGCCGCCGAGGTGGCCCGCAGCGCCGGCGTGCGCATCGCCATTGAGGATGAAGGCTCATGCAACGTGGGAACCGGTCACGAACTGGCGCGGCTCCTGGCCAAGGTCAAGGCTCCCAACATCGGCGCGAACTGGGACGTCGGCAATCCCTGGGTCCATGGCGAAGTTTCGTTTCCCTCCGGCTACGACGTTCTGCCCAAGAACCGCATCTGGCACATGCATGTGAAGGGAATGTCCTGCGTAGCGCCCGGCAAGGAGTGCAAGAATGCGTTCGCCGATGAAGGCAGCATCGATCTGCTCGGTCAGTTCCGCGCCCTGCGTCGCGACCACTACACCGGAACGATGTCACTGGAATGCGAATATAGCGCGCCAGGATTGACGCACCAGCAAACTTCCCAACGCTCGATGGAAGGGATGTTGAAAGTGGCGGAGATGGCAGCGGCGTGAGACCGTTCAGCCGGCAACGATGCCCTGGCCGGCCAAGGCAATATTGTTGCGACTGGTATTCTTGACAAGGTACATGGCCTCATCCGCTTTGCGCAACAGTTCCTTGCGGGTGCGGCCGTCCACCGGGAACGACGCGACGCCAAAGCTCGCGGTCACTCGAATGTTCAGTTTCTCTTCCGTGAAGTAGACGTGATTGAGCAGCAGTTCGCGCACGCGGCGGACCACCATCAGGGCGTTTTCCTTGGAAGTCTGCGGCAGCAGCACCACAAATTCGTCGCCACCGTAGCGGAACGCGTAGTCGATCATCCGCAGGTGGCCTTTGATGCTGTCGCCAATCATCCACAACAGCTTCGATCCCACCAGGTGCCCGTGGACATCGTTGACCTGCTTGAAATGGTCAAGGTCGATGAAGATCACGGAAAACTCATAGCCGTAACGATTGGAACGGTAGATCTCCGTATCGAGTACGAAGTTGAGATGCCGGGCGTTGTAGAGCGCGGTGCAATCGTCGGTGATGGTCAGTTCATGGATGCGTTGCACGTAACGCGCGTTTTCCAGCGCGATGGCCGCGTAGTCCGCCAGGCTCTTGAGGATGGGAATGTCGTCTGCCCCGAAACTCGGTTTGCCCAGGGCGTTGACCAGTTCGATGACCCCCAGCACGTTGCCGTGCGCCTTGATGGGTACGCAAACGATGGAGTGCGTCTCGTTGTGGGTCAACTCGTCAATCTTGCGACTGAACCGGGGATCGGAGGCGGCGTTCTCCACCAACACCGGCTCGCCATGCTGAGCCACCCAGCCCGCCACGCCTTCGCCCAGCTTCAGACGGACATCCCGAAGCCTTTCTGCGCCGGAACCGATGGCGATCTCAAAATACAATTCCTGCGTGTTCTCATCGAGCATCAGCAGCGACCACGTATCCGGCTGAAGCAGGTCACTGATCTTCTCCATGATGGTTTGCAGGATCTTCTGGAGGTCGAGCGTGGAGAACAGCGCCTTGCCCACTTCGTGAAAGAGAGACAGGCGCTCCACCTGGCGTTTGAGTTCGAGAATCTCTTCTTGTGGACCCATTACGTTTCCAAGCTACAACCGGAAAAAAGGTGCTTCCAGAATTTTTAAACTATTAGCTCGTGCTTTTCAACTCTTTTGTCGTGCCCCCTTACTTGCGGGTTCCCCGAGGCAAGAGTTAATGCCGACGTTCTAACCGCCACGTGCCACCCATAACCGCCGCGCGTGAGAAAGACCCCTGTTGCCGATCACCGAATTAGACAAGGCGTCCACTTAAAGCATTTGACACTCTTCCAGCGGGAAAATATCATGACAGAGGCTTAATCGGTACGGAGCGACTAAGACCCCCTATGCCCGCCTTCGGTGAGAATCTTCGGCGCGAGCGAGAGATGCGAGGCGTGAGCCTGGAAGAAATCTCTGCGGCCACGAAGATCAGCTTGCGCTTTCTCGACGCCATTGAACGGGAAGAGTTTAACATACTCCCCGGGGGAATATTCTCGCGTAGTTTCATCCGCAGCTATGCGCGCTATCTGGGCTTGGACGAAGAACGCGTGGTGGCGGAGTACCAATTGGCAGCCCGGCCGCAGGTGGAGTTCGACCTGCATCGGTTGTCGCCGGGCGCAGGCGCGGGAAAGCGAACCACGCTAACGCCGCTCAAGGCAACCCTATTGGCGGTAATACTGCTGGCCGGTGGGTACGCGCTCTTTCGATACTCCACGCGCATGTCCGAGGTACCAGTACCCCCACCGCCGCCCCCTGTAGCCGAAACATCCAAATCCACCGTCCCTTCCAGTGTGCCTGTGCCGCTGGCGTCGGGCGACGTTTCAGTGGCCCCAGGTGCACCGCCGGAAGCGGGCGCAGCGACCCCTGCGACAACGCCGGGTACTGCCGCCGGCACTCCTGCTGTCCCCGAAACGAGCGCGACCTCAGCCACCACGACTCAACCCGCAGGCTCGACTGCGGCCGGCACCAATCCCGCGGCGGCAGCGTCTGCGCAAACTGCGAACACTTCGGGCACCAAACCTACTCTCGACGGTGACTTGGTGCTGCAAGTCGCGGCAACCGACCGCACCTGGGTAGCCGTGGATGCAGACGGCAAAACGGTGCTTCAGGGAGTGGTAGACCCCAACGATGTCAAGACGGTGAAGGCGCACAAGTCATTCGATGTCACCACCGGCAACGCCCAATCCACCATTCTCACCCTTAATGGCGAGACGCTCAAACCCCTGGGCCGGCGCGGCGAAGTGAAGTCCGTGCATTTAACTCGCGACGATTTGAAGAATTCCGCACCATGAGGTCCCACCATTTCTGAGCGCATCGTGGATTTAATCCGGTCCGGCAAGGCGCCTGAGGTGATCCGCCGCAAGGGTGCGGAAGGCACGCTGCCCCTGCCAGAGGGCGATAAAATCGAGATTCTTACGCTGCTGGCGAAGTCGCCGGAAGCGGATCTGCGAGAAAAAGCGCTGGAGACCCTCAAGGGGTTGGGCCGCGCCGAGATCCTGCGGGTCGCCGCCAATCCGCAAACCGCTCCGGACGTTTTGCGTTTTGCCGCCGAGCAGCTTTTGCCGGAGCGAGAAGAGCTCAGGGACGCGCTGTCTTGGAACCCCAGCCTCCCGGCAGATGCGCGCGAGTTGCTGCAAAAAAAGAAGCCCGCACCTCCGCCACCGGTTGTGGAGGCAAAGCCCGCACCTGCAGTCCCGCCTCAATCCATTGCTCCTCCGGCGGCTCCTGCCCAGGACGCGTCGAAAGAGCCCGTCGCCGAAAGTGCGCTCGGGCAAGCGCCACATGCTGACGATGAAAAATCCGCCGTTGAGATATTGGCCAAATTGGCGGCCGGCACGAACCTTGAAGAATTGGCGACTCTGCCTGCCGACGCTCCGCCGGAAGTCACCAAGCATGACCATGAACTTACCGAGAAAGACCGCGAGACTTTGATTGAGAAGATCGGCAGGATGAGCGTAGTGGAAAAGATCAAGGCGGCGCTTACCGGCAATATGGAGACGCGCAGCCTGCTGGTTCGCGACTCCAACAAAATCATCTCGCGCGCGGTGCTCCAGTCACCGAAGATTTCCGATACCGAGGCGGAGAGCTATGCCGCCGCCAAGAATGTATCGGAGGAAGTCCTGCGCCTGATCGCCCAGAACCGCAAATTCATGAAGAGCTACGTGGTCATGCGCGCCCTCGTCAATAATCCCCGCGCGCCCGTCAACATCACCATGCCCCTCCTCATGCGATTGAATGAGCGCGACCTGAAAGGTGTTTCCCTCAACCGCAACGTTCCGGAAGTCATTCGGAGTCTGGCCATCAAAACCATCAAGCAAAAGGAAGACGCCAACAAACCCAAGCTTCCCGGCAGGAAGCACTAACGATGTCGCGGCCGGCTCGCCGTTACTGGCCGCGGCGCTCAAGAATGCCGGCGAACACTTCCAGCATCTGCTCGTGCACCCGACCGTTGGAGGCGAACACATCGTCGCCCAGCAGGTTGAAGGCAGCTCCCCGTACGTCGGTCACGCGTCCGCCGGCCTCAGTGACCATCAGGACGCCCGCCGCCTTGTCCCACGGATTCAGCTTCAATTCCCAAAAACCTTCAAAGCGCCCGGCCGCTACCGAACAGAGATCGAGCGCCGCCGAGCCCGCGCGACGGATGCCGTGCGTGAGTTCGGTGAAGCGGAAATAGAACTGCACGTTCAGGTCATGATTGGTGGCGAACGGCGGGAAGCCCGTGGCCACCAGGCTATCGCCCAGCTTTTCCGTGGTCGAGACGCGCAGGGGGCGGCTGTTCAGGAACGCGCCCCCACCGCGTTCGGCGGTATACAGGTCGTTGCGCGTGGGATCGTAGACCACGCCCGCAATGACTTCATTGCGAAGGGCGAGGCCGAGGGTGACGCAATAAACCGGGAAGCCGTGCGCGTAATTCGTGGTTCCGTCCAGGGGATCGACGTACCAGCAGTAGCCGGAGGAAGCGCGATGGTTGCCGCCTTCCTCGGCCACAATGGCGTGATCGGGGAAGCGCTCACGCAGCCGGCCGACGATCAGGGCCTCGGACCGCCGGTCGGCCACCGTGACCAGGTCCGCGCGACGCTTGTAGTTGATGTCCAGCGGCTGGGTAGAGAGTTCTTCCAGCAGCGCCCCCGCTTCCCGCGCAATCTCCACCGCCGCATTCAGATAATCAGGCATTCTCGCAACCCTTCCTCAGGCAAAGAATAGGACAGAAGTCAAAAGGCAAAGTGCAAAATGCAAAAGTCAAAACCGAAGTCAAGACCTCAAGCATCACCCTGAATTCTTCGGATGCTTTTCGCTTTTGCCTTTTGCCTTTTGCACTTTGCCTTTTTCCTTGCTTTTGGATCTTAGCTTTTGCTCTCCACCACGACGCGCGTCTGTCCTTCTCCCTCCGCCCAGACGGCGCCGTCGGCAAAGTATTCCTTCTTCCAGATCGGCACAATCTGTTTCAGACGATCGATGGCGTACTGGCAGGCCTCAAAGGCGGCGCGCCGATGCGCTGCCGTGACGATAATGGCCACGCTGGTCTCGCCGATTTCCAGGCGGCCCAGGCGGTGAATCATCCCGATGGCGTCAATGGCGAACTTCTGCTTGGCTTCCTCGCCCAGTTCCCGCATCTTGCTGATCGCCATCGGCTCGTAGCCTTCGTATTCCAGATAGAGCGTGGAGCCGCCGCGCGAGTGATTGCGCACAAAACCTTCGAAGATCACCACCGCTCCGTCGTGCGCCGCGCGCAGGGGCTTCGCCAACTCGGCAGCCAGAATCGGCTCGCGGGTGATGCGAAAAAAATCGGCGTCCGAGCCGCCGCTGACGGGAGGCATGAACGCCACCTCGTCACCATCGTGCAGGGAGACAGGGCCTCTGGTGAATTCCTGATTGACCGCCAGCAGCAGCGAACCGCCCACTGACCCGAGGCGCGGAAAACGCGTCTCGCAATGGCGGCGCAAGCCCTCCAGGGTTTCACCGTCAGGCAGTTCCACCTGCTCCTGCGCACAACCCGTCAGGTCGTGGGTTACGCCGAAAAACAACACATTGACTTTCATGATGCGCTCGAAACTCATTTTACCTACAGCGATTGCAGTATTCTTCAGTATACACGGCAGGAAACCCTGGGCCGTCCCAATTTGGGGAATGACTTACTTCACTCATCCGCCCCTCGGGTAGCACGGTCTTCACTGGAAACTGTCATCCTGAGCCTGCACTTCAAGGCGAAGGACCTCCGTATTTCGTCTTTCTCAGGGCGCCGCGACTGCGGCGCAGCCCGAGCGTGGCGCTCCCGCGCCCTGTTTCCTACGAACCATGAAAAGGGTCCTTCACCCTGAAGAGCGGGTTCAGGATGACAGGCGCGTGTGTTGGGGGTGGGAAACTGGATGACTCAAGTAAGTTACTCCCCTAATTTGAGGCGCAACGCCGGCTTTCCGGCGGGTTTACAACGCAGTTAAAGGCCAGCCTGATTCCTTCTTCCGTCGTGCTCGTCTCTTACTTTGAATTCGAAGCCACAGGAAGGAGTATAATGCCAGCGTGCCTTGGTCACCCGGTAACTACCGGCTGTTGACCGCACCAGAGGAATGCATGATCACTATGGCGTTAAAGGACGTGTCCGCACTTTACAGCAGCGAAAGATAAAGATTTGGCTGCTTGATTCAGGGATAGCCAACTGCCCCAATCACGACAGTTTCGACGTTCACTTCTCCCCCACCCAACAGGTTCTGCTCGAAACCGAGTACACCCACTCAACCTACATTTACCGGCATAGACGCCATGAGTATGACAATGCGCAACGGCTGAGTCGCACCATTGAATCCGACGCATCGGGCATGGAAACAAGACGCTTTGATTTTGAATATTGCGATGGGAAGTGCCTCCGCACCACGCGCGACGGAGTGGGCAACATCCTAAGCCGTGGCGCGAGCGATTATGTGGACGGATCGTTGATCTCGTCCAGCTCTTACGAACCAGACGGCCAACCTGCGCTCCTGACAGCCTACGAATACCAAGGCGGCAAGGTCCTCAAAAAGGTTTCGAAATCCTTCTATCGCGGGAAACCTGGGGAGGTCTGGACGTGTCATTACGACTCGCTCGGACGAATTGTGGAAACATATGGGCTCACCGCAGAGGGTAAACCCGTCGGAGACGGCCGGTACAAATATGAGTACGACGAGGAGGGCCGAGAGCGGAGAATTCTGAGCTATGACGACTGGAGCGATAGCAACGTTCCCAACCACGTCCGCGCATTCAGGTATAAATGCGACGAACAAGGCAACTGGATCGAACGCATCGAAGGCAGCCGTTTTCGGAGTGACAAGAAATGGAAGACCTACAAAACGACGCGGAAGCTTACTTATCATCCCTCGGGCGGTGTCTAACGGATGGGGCCAGTGCCCGCGGCCGGGCCCTGCGCTCGGCGGCGGCCGCGAAGGCAAATTCCTACCGGTGGGAATTTGGCGAAAAAAATCGTAATTAATTTCCTACCGGTAGGAATTTGGCCCATTATTCTGTTGACAACACGTCTGGGCTCTGTTCTAGACTGGGCGGGTGTGCGGAGCGGGCAACCGAAGGACACGGCGAGCGAGAGGACGATACGCGGCGGCGGAAAAGAGTTGGAGCGATCATGCCGGCAGCGACTACGGTCAGCCACAGCGCGTCAACTTCACGGCTGGGCCTTTCACCGCTTCGCGAAATTCTAGAACGGCACAAATCCGCGAGATTGCGGTCTCTGAAGATGTTATTGAAAACACAAGGGGTTACCGTGTTCCGGCCGCCGTCCAGCAAAAACTATCTCAATGAAAACAAAACGCTTAATTCCAGGGAAAAAGAAGCAAAAAAAAGATTCAAAAACGAAGGTATTTCTTGAGATGTATATGAAAACAAAGGGCGAAATTTTTGGATTTTGGGGCTTCTCAAGATGTCTATGAAAACAAAAGAGTTACACTGTTTTCTGGAGATGTTGTTGAAAATAAGGTGGATAGGTCCTCGGGAAAGGCCAACGGCAGCCTCTACTCGACCGAAAAGGCCCCGAATCAGCCCGGAATGCAGCGAAAATTTCGGCAAAAGTCCCGGATGGCCCCCGCGCGGCACATTTCATGCAGCGGTTGTGGGCTCTCGGAGGTCACAGAATTCCGGACCTGCCGGCGGGAAAGACCGAGGTGCGGGAACCATCTGTGTTGGCAGTGCCGTCTGGGCAATAGCTCGTCGGCCGCGGCCAAAATTTTTTCCTTGCAGATTCGCCTTTTGTTCGCCTAGAATGTGCTGGGTGGGCTTCCATCAGCAAAGCCCAGCTTTGGCTTTCAGCCCAAATTCTCCACCCCATGGAGCGCAGCGTCCGAATGCTCAAAGCCAACCGCGAAGAATGGAGTTCATGCCATGGCACTGACGCGCCGGCAAAAGCAGGTTTTCGATTTCCTGGTTACGTTCATCAATCGCCACGGATATTCGCCGAGCTTTGAGGAGATCGGCTCGGGGCTGGAACTCTCCTCGCTGGCCACAGTTCACAAGCACCTCCAGACGCTCGAGAAGAAGGGCTTCATCCGGCGTGGGTACAACCAGAGCCGCTCGGTGGAAGTGGTGGCCATTCCCGCCTCCGTGCCCTTCGCCAAGACGGCGGTGGCACCGTTTGGCAGGCGCAAGGCGCCGGACGGCGACGGGCACAAGCATGGCGGCGTGACGCCCGTGGGCGCACTCAGTCCTTCCCAAATACTCGGCAACATGGAGTTCCCGCTGCTCGGCCGCATCGCCGCCGGCCAGCCGGTCGAAGCCATCCGCGACGCCGAGACATTCTCTTTCGGCGACTTCACCGGCAGCAAGGGAAACCTTTTCGTACTGCGCGTGAAGGGCGACTCCATGGTGGACGACCACATTTGCAGCGGCGACTACATTCTGGTGGAGGGCGCGCAGACCGCCGACAATGGCGATATTGTGGTGGCGCTGATCGAAGGCACAGACGCCACGCTGAAGCGCTTCTTCCGTGAAACCAACGGTAAAGTCCGGCTGCAACCTGCCAACTCGCAGATGGATCCCATCCTGGTGCCCGCCCGCGATGTTAAAATCCAAGGCCGGGTGGTGGGCGTGCTGCGAAAGTATTGAACGTGAGCGAGCGCACATGAGAATTGGGCGCATCATCGCGAGTCTAGTAGCCGTCGGCACCCTTCTGGGCGCGATGGCCGCAGCGCGCGCGGAGGAGATTACGCTCAAGGATGGGCAGAAGATCGTCGGAACCATCGTCGGCTACGAAAATGACATGTTCCGCGTGCAGACCAGCTACGGCATAGCCCTGGTGCGCAAAGACAAAGTCGCGTCCATCGAGGTGAGCGAGCACGCAGCCGCCACGGCACCGGCGAAATCCGAAACTCCCGCGCCTGCCGCTCCGCCGAAACCTGCGGAACCGCTGCCCATGACCGCGAAAATCCCCACCTCGCCACCCATGCCTGCCGAACCCGCCACGCCGCCTGCTGCGTTGCGGCCTCCGTCAACCGATCACGCCGCAAGCAACCTCCCGACGCCACCACTACCGCCGCCGCCCGCGAGCCACCCGGTGGATGTGCCCATGCCCGCGCGCCTGGAAGAGCACGTTGACGGCAACACCTACTTCAGCGATACGTTCCAGTTCTCCATGTACAAGCCCCCGGACTGGAAGATCTTTGAGGGAGTTCCGAAGGAGACCGGCTCGGGAATCATGGCCATGGGAACGGATGATGAAATCACGCTGCTCATCGTCGATCGGCAGGTGTGGAGCGGCACGCCCAAGTTGACGAACGATGAAGTGGAAGCCAAGCTTCGCCAGACCTACCAGGATTACCACCGCATCGGCGAGAATTCCATTGAGTGCGACGGCCGGACGGCCATGCTTCGAACCTTCACCGGACTTCTCGACGGGTCGGAGTGGCACGGCGTGGCCGTACACGTCGTCCACGGCAATACGGTGTTTGGGATCATTGGCCTCACTTCGGCGGAGACCTACCAGTTCCAGGAGGCCATTTTCAACAAGATCATCCGGACGTTCCGCTTTGTCGATGCCGTGCCTGCTGCGGGTTCCCCAGGCACCCCACAATGACTCAAGTTAGTTGCAATTAACTTGCAACTGGACCTTTCTCACTGCGAATTAACCCTTTTAATTTCAGCAAAAAATTGACAGAGCAATCCAAGATCACTAAGATCGAAGATGCAAGCTATTGCTAAATTGCGGGCCCTGCGCTGTACTGGTTGCCATGTTCCAATCGCTGGTCATTACGCTCCGCGAAGGCGTCGAAGCTGCCCTGATTCTGGGCATCGTCCTGGGATATCTCAACAAGACCGGGCGCCAGGCCTGGAGCCGCTACGTTTGGTGGGGGCTTGTCTGCGCGGTTGCCGCCAGCCTTGCTGCCGCCTACGTGGTGCACCGCTTCGAAGTCGTCGAAGACGCCTACGAGGGTTGGCTCATGCTGGTGGGCGCGGTCTTTGTCGCCACCATGGTGTACTGGATGTGGCGAACGGGCAAGCGCCTGAAGCACGAGATCGAATCGCGGCTCTCGGAACTTTCCACCTCGCCAAATCGCAGCGCCGCGTTCGGGGTCTTTCTCTTCGTCTTCCTTATGGTGTTCCGCGAGGGCGCGGAAACCGTCCTGTTCCTCGCTGCGGTTTCATTGCGCACCAGCGAGCTGCTGAATTTCATGGGCGGAATTCTGGGCCTGGGCCTGGCCGTGGCGCTGGGCGTGGCGTTTTTCAAGGGCAGCATCAAAGTCGATCTGCGCAAGTTCTTCACCGTAACCACGATGGTGCTTTTCGTGGTGGCGGCGCAGCTCTTGGTTTCCGGCGTGCACGAGCTTTCGGAAGCGCAGGTGCTGCCTTCCGGTCCGCGGGAGATGGCTCTGATCGGCCCCATTGTCAACAACGACGCGTTCTTCTTCGTCGTCATCGTGGCCCTGGCGCTTTTCCTCATCATCGCACAGCGCATTCAGGCAGGCGATACCGCCGCTGCCGCGGGCGCGCCGTTGTCGTCGCCTGAGCGCCGCAAACTGCTGGCCGACCAGCAGCGCGATCGCTTCTGGAAGCTCGCCGCAACTGCCGCCAGCCTGCTGGTCATCGTATTGATTTCCGCGCAATTCATCTACTCGCGCACGGCCCACGCCATGACGCCACCGGAACGCGTGAACATTGCCAACGGCGAGGTCCAAATTCCCACCGGCCTGTTGGCGGATCACAACCTGCACCACATCGTGATTAATGTGGACGGCACGGACGTGCGGTTGATCGCCATTCTCGACGCCGCGGGCACGGTGCACACCGCGCTTGATGCCTGCCAGATCTGCGGGCACCAGGGCTATTACCAGGACGGCCGCAACGTGATTTGCCGCAACTGCGGCGCGGTGATTTACGTTCCCACCATCGGTCAGGCGGGCGGATGCAACCCCATCCACATCGACTTCGTGATCCAGGGAGACATGCTGCACATCACCCGGGCGGCTTTGACCGATGCCGCCGGGACCTTCCACTGAGCCAAGCATGATCCTGCAAATCGTCTGGGAATCGCTCTTCCGTCGCCGCCGCCGCAAGGTCTTGAGCGTTTGTGCGGTTGCCTTGGGCGTGGCCGTTACCGCCGCGGTGGCCACGCTGTCACTGGACGTGGGTGACAAGGTCAGCCGCGAACTGCGCTCGTTCGGCGCGAATCTGTCGGTCACGCCCGCCGCGGACGGCTTGCCGGTGGAAGTCGGCGGGATTGACTATCGCCCGGCGGGGGCCGGAGCGTTTCTGCCGGAATCGACGCTGGTGAGCCTGAAGCGGATCTTCTGGCGCCACAACATCGTGGCCTTCGCGCCGTTTCTCTTTGTCCCCGCAACGCTGGAAGGCCAGCGCGTCGTGGTGATCGGGAGCTGGTTTGACAATCCGATGCGCGTGGACAAGTCCGAGGTCTTCGTTACCGGACTCGAAAAACTGCACCCCACGTGGAAGGTCACGGGCCAGTGGCCGTCGGACGATGATGCCACCGGGGCTTTGGTGGGCCGCCGTCTTGCCGAGCGCCTGAATCTGCACCCGGGCGAAGTGCTGGTGCTGACGGAGGGCATGGGGAACAACGCGCAACCGGCCTCTTCATCGACGGCGAAGTTTGTCGTGCGGGGAGTTCTGGAGTCCGGCGGACCCGAAGACGATCAGGTGATGGCGCCGCTGGCGTCGGTTCAGCATTGGGCCGGCCTGGAGGGCAAGGTTCGTCGCATCGAGATCAGCGCCCTGACCAAGCCGGAGGACGCTTTCGCGCGCTCCGACGTGTCGCGCCTCACGGGGGCGGAATACGACCGCTGGTACTGCACACCCTACGTGAGTTCGATCGCTTACCAGATTCAGCAAGCCATACCGGAGGCGCAGGCCAAACCCGTGTATCACGTGGCGGAGACCGAAGGCCGCATCATGAACCGCGTGGGCGTCCTGATGGCGTTGCTCGTCGTCGCGGCGCTGGTGGCGGCAGGACTGGCCGTCGCTTCCATGATGCTCGCCACGGTGTTGGAGCGGCGCGCGGAGATCGGCCTCTTCAAAGCTCTCGGCGCTACGGACGCTCGCGTGGCCGCGGTCTTCCTGCTGGAGGCTTGTGCCATCGGCGTGCTGGGAGGGGTGGCCGGCTACTTCTTCGGCAGCCTGCTGGCGTGGCGTCTGGCCCTCGTAGTGTTCGGCACGGCGGTGGGAATTCATTGGATCATCCTGCCACTCTGCCTGGCGGCAGCGGTGTTCGTCACATTGGCGGGCAGCGCTTTGCCGCTCGGGCAAGCCTTGAAGATTTCGCCGTCGATGGCGCTCCGTGACTGATGACTGGCGAGGAATAGCGAGGAGCACAACGTGAACCAGGAAACGATGATCGCAATTGACACAAGCGCCATGCCGTGGGAAGAACGGTACATGGAAGCTCTGGGCAAGAGCAATTTCCGCAAGCTCCTGCTGCAAGACCCGGACACCGGGATGGAAATTCGACTGGTGCGATACCCCGCCGGGTTCGTGACGACATGGCACACGCACCATTGCGCCCACGGCATGTACGTGCTCGAGGGCACCTTGGTCACTCACGCCGGCCGCTTTGGACCGGGAGGGTTTGTCTGGTTTCCCGAGGGCATGCGGATGGAGCATGGCGCTTCGGCCGACTCCGACGTCGTTGTGATCTTCATTACCAACAAAAAGTTCGACATTCACTTTCTGGGAAACGAAGAACTTTAAGATCGAAGACCTGATCGCCTGAGAAGTACGATGACGCAAACAGGGAATAGCCCGATCACCCGGTCACCCGATCACCCGATCGCCAGATCTTCCATGTTCTGGCGCTTGTGGTGGCGTGCGATCTCCGTCAAGCGTTCGCAGGCCGCGCTGGCGTTGGGCTCGCTGGTAGTCGGCGCCGCCATCACCTCCATGCTGCTCAACCTCTATGGTGACGTGCGCAAGAAGATGACGGAGGACTTTCGCTCCTACGGGGCCAACGTGGTCGTCGCCCCTGCCGCCAAGGAAGCCGCAGTGCAGAGCAAGGACGGCGAATTGATGGGAGAATCCGCGACCCGCGCCGTTGAGCAGTTTGCGAGCCGGACGCCGGGCACGTTGTTCACGCCTGTCCTTTACGGTGTTGTCCGCGTGGCGCCGAATCCCAATGATCCGCGCTTGCCGGAGTTCGCCAACGCCGTGGCAGCGGGTGCGGATTTCGGTGCGCTGCGGCGCTTGAATCCCGGCTGGCGTGAAAGCGGGGATACCGTCCCCGCTGGCTTGCCGCCCGGCGAGTGCGCCGTGGGTTCGAACCTCGCCGCACGCCTGCGCTTGCACCCGGGGGATTCGATCGGTCTCCATCGTTCCGATTCTGGGGCGGCGTCGCAACCGCTAACGCTTCGCGTTGCCACTATTCTCACCACTGGCGCCTCGGAAGACGACCAGGTCTTTCTGCCGCTCAACACGCTGCAATCGCTGCTGGGAATAACGGGCAAGGTCACACTGGTGGAGATCAGCGTCCCCGGCGAAGGGCGCGAGGTGGAAAGTGCGGTTCAGCAACTCGCGCGGCTTGTGTCCGGCGTCGAGGTTCGTCCCATTCGCCAGATCGTTTACTCCGAAGGGAGAGTCCTGGGCACCATTCGCTGGCTCATGCTTTCCTTGACCGTACTTATTCTGGTAATCATTGCACTCTGCGTGATGGCCACCATGACGGCCATTGTGCTGGAGCGCCGCAAGGACATCGGGCTGATGAAAGCGCTGGGCGCACCGGACGTTCTGTTGATGCGGCTCTTCGTGGCGGAGGGCGCGGGCTTGGGATTGGTGGGCGGGGCCTTGGGATGCGCTGTGGGGCTCGTGCTGGCACGCGGTCTGGCTGCGCGCCTGTTTGGCGTCGCGCTCAGCGTGCATGTGTGGACGCTGCCGGTCGTCTGCGGACTGACAGTGGCACTGGCCGTGGCCGCGGCGCAGTTGCCGGTGCGGGTCGTGCGGGCGATCCAGCCCACGGTGGTCCTGAAGGGCGAGTGAACTGATGTCTTTCATTGAGATTGAGGGCCTGACGAAAACCTACGGCACGTCGCTGAGCGCGCTGAACCACATCTCATTCACCGTGGAAAAAGGCGAGTGGATGGCAGTGATGGGACCGTCGGGTTCGGGCAAGAGCACGCTGCTGAATATCCTTGGCGGGCTTGACGCTCCCACGTCCGGTCGCGTGACCCTCGACGGCCAGGACATTGCCACGCTCACGGGCAATTCCCTGGCGCACTTTCGGGCGGAAAAGATCGGCTTCGTGTTCCAACAATTCCACCTTGTCCCTTATCTGACAGCGCTGGAGAACGTGATGCTGGCGCAGTATTTCCACAGTCTTGCGGACCAACGTGAAGCCGCCGAGGCGCTAGCGCGTGTCGGGTTGCGCGACCGGCTGAACCACCTTCCCTCACAGCTTTCCGGGGGCGAGCAGCAGCGCGTCTGCGTCGCGCGGGCGCTGATCAACCAGCCCAACCTGATCCTGGCCGATGAGCCCACGGGGAATCTTGACGAAGTGAACGAGACGCTGGTAATGGGTCTGCTAACGGATTTGCACCGCGAGGGCCACACCGTTGTGCTGGTGACACACGATCCGGAGATTGGCCGCATGGCTGAGCGCCGCATCGAACTGCATCATGGACGCCTCACGGAAGTCGCCGCCTTTCCGACGAACGAGCAGGAGTTGATTGACGACCTGCTGAAGGCCGTCTGGCACGCACGCGAAGACACGGGGGGTGACGTGCTGGCGCCCGCTGCCCTACCGGAATTCGCCCGCAACCGCGCGACGTTTTTGCTGATGGCCAGGGAGGAGTTGGTACAGCTCGAGAGCGATACTCTGACCTTCGCCCCGCGGGGTGAAGCCCGGGCGCGCCACGTGTTGCGGCGCCATCGCCTTGCCGAGCGGCTGTTCTATGAGACTTTCGGAATTGACAAGGATGCGCTCGACGATCACGCCTGCAAGATTGAACACACCCTGAGCGCGGAAGTGACCGAGAAGATCTGCACGTTTCTACACCACCCCCAGACCTGTCCCCACGGCTCGCCCATCCCGCGCGGCGCCTGCTGCCCCACCACGTAGGTGTGCGTATACAACCTGGGTTTTTCCGGCAACGAGAGTCGAGAATGCGAAAACATCGTTGAAGGGCCGGCCGCCCGGAAGATCGCGTCCTTCCAGCCGCCGCGTACAGGCGGAACTAATCGGACTCAATCAGCCCGTGGTGGGCAACGAACAGGACCAGTTCGATGGGGTTCGAGACGCCCAGTTTCTCAAAGACATCTGCAAGGTAATCGCGGGCGGCACTTTCACTGATCCCGAACTCTAGTGCGAGGTCCGTATTTGTGTAGCCGGCGCTGACCAAACCGATGATCTCGCGCTCACGCGGGGTGAGCCCAAACTGCGGTCGGTCATCGTATGGGGCGTAGGGATAGCTCATCTGGCACACTACCTGCATAAGGTTAAACACACTTTCTTGCCGCTCTACTTCCGACCTCAGTTCCCGCCACAAGGGCATCAAGGAATAAGGTCGAGCGAGGGGCAGGTGAGTGCGGGGACTGGCGCGCTGCGCAGCTTCCCGCCACGGTTAACCGGACAGACGCTGCAGTGTCTTACATCCTCACAGCCAAAAACCCGCGGACTAGTCCCGCGCAAGGCGGGATTAGTCCGCGCTACCTGGAGGAAAGTGGTCTGTCAGCTCGGACCTCTAATTGGGTTCTCATCTATTAAGGCGAAAAAGGAGGGCAGTTTTTGCGCGGCCGGCGAATTATTTTCAGCGTAAATGCGCATCGCAGTCCTGAAGCAGGGCCTCGGCGCGAGCCAAGCGGACAGGGTCAGCACGGGGGCTTCCTGAGGCGCTGATCTGGCGCCAGGCATCGACCGCGCTCTGTGCGGATGCCCGGGCATCTCTCCAGTTGCCAAGAATCACCTCAACGTTCGCCAGGTTCTGGTACGCCATGGCGCGCGCGCGAATGACGCGGTCGCGGTCGGACGCCGCCGCGGAAGCCTGCTCGGCTCGCAAGATCGCTTCCTGAGACATCTCCAGCGCTCCCGCTTGATCGCCCAGGCGGGCCAGAACCTCCGCGGTTTCCTCTTGACTGGCCAGGACCTGTGAAATCACGCCCAGGTCGGTGGGCGTGCGGGCCAGCGCCTTCTCCGCGTCGGTAAGAGACTTCCGTGCTCGCGGGATGGCCTCTTCACCTCTTCCCAGGCCCTCCAACCGCTTGGCTTCGTACTCCTCGACGCTGGCCAAGGCTCGCAAGTTCGCGACGGACCGGGGATCAGCCGCGCAGAGCTTCTCGAGTATGCCGTCCGCCTCTTGCAGATGGGCGAGGGATTCCGCCCACTGGTCCCGGGGAAGGTCCAACCACGAGTGATACAGGAGCGCGTTCGCAAGGTCATATTGAGCAAGCTGATCGTTACGGTCGGCTTTCGCCAAATCGCGGGCGATGGCAAGGGCTTTGCCGGAATATTCACGTGCGCCCGCGATGTCGTTCAGATTGGGATAAAGGGGATTGCCCAAGGCGCCGCCGAGATTGCCGAAGGTGATCATCAGGCTGCGCCGGGTCCGCACGTCGGAGGGGTTGCGCTGCAACGCCCCCTCCATGAGCGGCACGGCCCGCCGGAAGAGCTCCGCGGCTGGCCGCAATCCCCCCCTGGTATTCCACACCCTGGCTTCCTGGCTATAAGCCGCACCGAGTTGGATCTGTATCTCGGAGCTGCCGGGGGCAAGTTGCAGGGCTCGCTCCATCACCTGCGTTTGGAGTTGGCTGAAGTGGAGCGCGGCCTCGGAATCCGCGGTTAGCAAAGTATTCACAAGTACTGAGTACAGTTGGCCTTGCGCCAGCAGGAATTGCGGGTCCTGCGGATGCAGGTCCACCAGCCGTTGCGCCTGCGGCAATGTCTGTTGGATCATCTGCACCGCCCGCGGCTTCTCATCCGTGCGGGCAAGCAACGTCGCCCAATTGCCTTTCGTTTGTACCCACTGCAAAACGTACTCGGCGCGATTCGGATCTTTCGCCAGAAGCGGCGCAATCAAGCTGGCGGACTTCTCGTAATTCGCAAGCGCCCCTTTGGTATCGCCCAGGTTCGGCTGCATGGGGTATCCCAGAACGTTGGCGACCTTAAAGTACGAAGCGCTCAGCATAAACCGCAATCGGTCGTCCTGGCCGGCGTCTTTGGAAAGGTCCTCCAGGTAGCGCAGCGTCGTGACGACGATCTGACGCCGGGCCTCGGTGGCGCCGGGCAGTTTTTCGATGGCCGAGTGCACGCCAAAGAGTGAACTATTGGCCAGATCGAGCATCTGGGTCAGGCGGCGCTGGGAGAGTTCCTGCTCGGTTCTGGCGATCTGCGCTTCGGCTTCGGCCCGGACGCGCTCGCGTTCGGCAAGTTGCCTCTGCACTTCAGCGCGCTCGCGCTCCTGTTCGGCAACCAGCCTCTGCGCCTCGGCAAAAGCACGCTCTCTTTCGGCGCGCCGTGCCTGCCTCTCAACGAGCACGATCCCCCCCAGCAGGCTGAGCAAAACCAGCACTGCTGCGGCCACCGTCAATCGGTTGCGGCGCACAAATTTGCGCAGGTTGTACAGCACCGATTCCTGCCGGGCGAAAACCGGCCGGCCACCCAGGTGGCGGACAATATCGTCAGCCAACCGGTTCACCGAACCATACCGGCGTTCGGGGTCCTTGCGCATCGCCATGAGCACGATGTTGTCAAGGTCGCTGTCGAGCTTGTGGGGTGCGCCGGCGGCGCGGGCAACGGTGCTGGGGCGGGGCGTATCCGTCTCGCAGATCACCCGCTCAATTTCCGACGGGGCGCGCGTGGTGATCTTCTGGGCTCGCGTGCCCGTCAGAAGTTCAAAAAGAATAGCGCCCAGGGAATAGATGTCGGCGGCCGTAGTAATCGGCAAGCCCTTGATTTGTTCGGGGCTGGCATATTCCGGCGTCAGCGGGCCGGTGGCGGAAGCTGTAAACGTGTAGCTGTTGCCCGTGGCAGGATCCAGGAGCTTGGCCACTCCGAAATCAAGAAGCTTGGGGATTCCCTCCGCGGCCACGAAAATGTTACCGGGCTTGAGGTCGCGGTGCACGACCAGCGCACGGTGGGCGTAGGCGACAGCCTCACAAACTCGCAGGAACAACTGCAAGCGCTGTTCCACGTTAAGGCCGCGTGCGACACAGTAGACATCAATGGGCTGCCCTTCCACATACTCCATGACAAAGAAAGGGCGGCCATCGGGAATCGTGCCGCCGTCGATGAGGCGGGCAATGTAGGGGTGTTCGAGTCCCGCCAGGATCTGGCGCTCATGACGAAAACGGGCCAGTACCTCGCTGCTGTCCATGCCCCGCTTGACAACCTTGATGGCGACTCGCTTGTGGAAGTGCTCGTCGTCGCGCTCGCCCAGGTAAACCGCTCCCATGCCGCCGCGGCCGATCTCTTTCAGCAAACGGTAAGGCCCCATGCGCGTGCCGACCAGAGACGAGCGGTCGTCAAGCAGCGCACTGACTTCTGATTCGATCGCCGCCGCAATGGTGGCGCCGTCGGTCGAGTCGGCGTGGAGCAGCGACTCCACCTCGGCGCGCAACTCGGCATCTCCCTGGCAGACTTGTGCCAGAAAGGCCTTACGCTCGGCGGCGGGCAAGTCGGCCGTCGCCAGAAATATCTCCTGGATTTGATCCCAGTTGCTGGTGGACACCGTCGTTCCCCGGATGTTTGGAGTTCCCCATTATTAAGGCGAAAAATGCAGGGGAAATTTGCGGGCCGGCTCAAATTTTTTTTGACTGTTGGTCAAGCTCGCGCTGCAACCATGCCTGCCCGACGCGGAGATGACGGCGCACTTCGTTTACGGAGAGCTTGAGAACCGTGGCCGATTCCTCGGCGGTCATCCCGCCAAAGAAGCGCATCTCAATCAGCCGCGCCTTCAGGGCATCCTGCCGCGCCAATAGTTCCAGCGCTTCGTCAATGGCGATGATCGTAGACGTCTGAGCGGCGGGAATGCCGGCCGCCACCTCAATGGAAACATTCGCCACGCCTCCCCCGCGCTTTTCCGCGTCGCGAGTCCGCGCGTGGTCGATCAGGATTTGGCGCATCACCTGCGCCGCCACTCCCAGGAAGTGCGCACGGTTGGAATAGTCAGGCTGCTCCTGCTTGACCAGCCGAGCATACGCCTCGTGAACCAGTGCCGTCGGTTGCAAGGTGTGACCGGGACGCTCATTGCGCATGTAGCTCCGCGCCAACCGCCGCAGTTCCGGGTAGACCAGCGGAACCAGACGGTCAAGCGCGCTCTTGTCCCCGGAGGCGAACTCGTGCAAGAGCGCCGTGATGGGCTGCTCCTGCGACAATCGCGACCTGCTATCAGCGTTATCCATGAGACACTTAGGACGTGCCCAAAAGGGTACTACGGTCCGCTGTTCAATGCAACTGGAGCACGAAATCGGATGACGTCCGGTCCCGCGTGTCGCATCGGCCTAGTCGAGACACGAGGCACAGGCGGGCCTCCGGAATGGGGGCGCTTAGCGCGTGCGGAAGATCACGAAAGGACACGGACGTTACCGAAATGGGCAGGCGTTCAGAAATGACGATCGACGATCTCGGTGCTTTTGTCCTTGCCACCCGCCCGCGCCAGGGAGTTTTGCGCTCGCAGCCGACGTCAACTGATCTCCAGCGGTCAGTGACACGGGGACGCTTCCATTTCGAGCTTTTTCGCCAATTTTTGCGTGTTTTGCAAGGTGTGCAAGTCGGACGGAACCCGGAAATACCCCGTAACTACATATTTTTCAATTAGATAGAAAAACAAACCCTGAAATCGACATAAACAGCTTAGTTTCAATAACTAATCGGGTTCGACAAGAATTCAGATTTCGCGGGCCTTTGTTTTCAATAGCATTCCGGCTTCGCTCGTCGTCCGACAAATTCGTTTTCTTCACGCTCACAGAAAAACCGCGAGGCCAGTTCTCGTCACGATGCGCGGTTCCGTTCCGGTTGGCTAAGATAACCGCTTGGAGGCAAAATAGATATCGCCCCGCCAGGGAGTGAGCAAACGCCATCGCCATAAGGCGCAGATGGTTCCTTGGGTCATTTGCCAGCGCCGTGAGGAAATTGACGTCTTCCCGCAAGTGCCAGCCCTCCTGGGGTCGGTTCAACCGCGAACCCTCATCGCCACGCCAAGTCCGCAGGTTGGTGGATAGTTGGGCATTGCCGCGCTTGGCGGCGAGCAGGGCCGGGGTGCGGGTGGGAGATTTGTGCAGCGGCATAGTACGACCTTAATTCTTAACGTAAATCTCATATACCAATTCTTACTATTTGTCAAGAAAAAAATACCAGAATTAGAGGCTATAAAATGTCACATCGGGCTGGCGAAACCCGGCGCTCGCTGAGTCGCGGAACTTTGTTCTGCGCCAGCCCGACCGCTTTGAGAGTCGGCAACAAGATGCCGGGGACAGCAACACCGGGTGTATCGACGTGAGCGGCTCCCCGAACAACCCCGAAACAGGGTGCCAGGTTTTCTCAGCCCCGGCGCGTCCTGCCGGCAATCGACGGTCTAACGGTTGCGGCTCAAAACGACGTGAGTTGCCTTGTCACTGGGAACGTGCTCGGTGCAGTTGTAACCCAGCTTGAGCAGATCAAGATTCTCGAAGAGCCGCTCTCCGGAACCGAGCAGAACAGGCGCGATGGCCAGGTGGACCTCATCAACCAGCCCGGCGCGCAGAAACTGCTGGACGGTCGCAACGCCGCCGCCGATTCGAATGTCCTTGCCTTCGCTCGCGGCGGTGGCGCGTTCTACCGCGGACTGAATCCCATCGGTGACAAAATGGAACGTCGTTCCACCGGCCATGACAATCGGCGCGCGCTCGAAATGAGTCAGCACATAAACAGGAGTGTGGTACGGCGGATTCTCGCCCCACCAACCCTTCCACGATTCGTCCAGCCAGGGGCCGCGGACAGGACCAAACATGTTGCGGCCGATGATCCAGGCGCCGATATTCTCAAATCCGCGCGCGATAAAGTCATCATCGATTCCCGTTGTCCCGCCGTCCTTTCCGTGCAGGCGTTGAAACGTGCAGGTGGAAAAGGCCCAGTCATGCAGAGCTAATCCCCCAACGCCAAGAGGGTTCTCCAGGCTTTGGGACGGACCGGCCCCGTACCCATCGATGGATATCCCGAACGCATGGACCCTGAGTTTTGGTTTTGCACTCATCCTGCTGGCCGCCATTTGGTTTGCCGATTCAAAGAATAGCGACTCTCCGCCGCCCTTTTGCGCTAATCACCAATCTACCCCAACAAGGACAGAATGTCCGTAATCAGCTTCTCATCCGGCGCAAACCGGGAATCTGGCAGACTACGCCAGTGCCGGTCGCTGCTGCCCGACATTGGTAGATTCCTCGAATGCGTGTGCAAATTCGAGTAAACCCCACTCGTCGTGATGGCGGCCTACGATCTGAATCCCAATAGGCAGTCCGCTGGCGGAGAACCCACAAGGAACCGAGATCGACGGATTCCCCGCCACGGAGATGTAGTAGGCAGACTTCATCCAGGCGAGATAATTCTCCATCTTCACACCGGCAATCTCCGTCGGATAGTGTGTGTCCACGTCGAAGGGAAGCACCTGATTCACGGGCAGCACAAAGAAGTCGTACTTTTCCTGGAATGCGCAGAGGCGCTGGTAGAGCGCCGTCCGCTTCACCTCGACGCGAGAGAGATAAGGACCTGTCAGCTTGCGGCCCTGTTCCACGTGCCAGTGGATGTACTCATTAAGCTGATCGCCCTTTGACGCCAACAAATCGCCAAAGTTGGCTTCAACCGCCCAGTGCCTCCAGGCGAGAAAGCATTCATTGGCGTCGGTAAAATCCGGCTCGGCCTCCTCGACAACGCATCCCAGCGACTCGAACACTCTGGTCTGGCCACGGACGGCGTTCCTGATTTCCGGTTCCCACGGCAAGCCGAGGTCTTTGAACATGGCCACGCGTGCGCCCTTAAAGCTTCGCGTGCCGAGCGGTTGTGCGAACTGCGTGCCGGGTTGGTCTATGGATATTGGGTAGTGGTGGTCGTATCCAGCGAGCACGCTCAGGAAGTAGGCGCAGTCGGTGACGTTGCGGGCGACGGGTCCGGGGACCGAGAACGTGAACCATCCGAGTTGATGAGGAACTTTCGGCACGCGCCCGGGCGATGGGCGCAGACCGACCAGGTTGCAAAAATTGGGAGGGTTGCGGAGCGATCCGCCAAAGTCGCTGCCATCCGCGAGCGGAACCATGCCGCAAGCCAGGGCCACGGCGCCGCCGCCGGTACTTCCGCCACAGGTCTTGGTCACGTCGTAAGGGTTGCGCGTGGGGCCGAACACCCGGTTGAACGTCTGCGAGCCCAGGCCAAACTCCGGCACGTTGGTTTTGCCCACCACAATCGCGCCCGCTTGTTTTTCCCTCTGCACCACGCGACAGTCAAAATCAGGAACATAGTCCCTGTGCAGCGGGGATCCAAAGGTGGTGAGAATCCCGGCCGTTTCATGCAGGTCCTTCACTCCCACCGGCAAGCCGTGCAGCGGTCCAAGCCAATGGCCCTTGGCCAACGCCTCGTCCGCCACGGCGGCTTGCTTCATCAAATCGTCATCTGGAAGCAGCGTGACGATGGCGTTGACCTTGGGATTCAGGCGGTGAATTTGCCGCAGGTGGGCCTGCATCACCTCGCGCGCGGACAGTTTCTTGTCACGAATCGCGCCGACAAGATCCACGGCGCGCATGAAACAAATCTCGTTTGACGAATGTTGCATCTCTTTGCAGGAAGGAAGTATATCATCCGGCCCGTGGTGGGCTTAGCTTCGAAGCGCTTGCCGCAGTGCCGGCTTGAGATCGGGGAAGCGAAATTGATAGCCGCCGGCCAGCAAGCGCGCCGGTTGCACACGGGCGCTGGCGAGCAGCAGGTTATCCGCCACTTCGCCAAACATGATGCGTGCAACGAAGGCCGGTAGCGGGAAGATGGTGGGCCGCCCCAGAGCGCTGCCGAGCGCCTTGGTAAATTCGCGGTTGGTGACGGGATGGGGGGCCACGGCGTTCACCGGCCCGCGCAACGTGTCACTAAGGATTGCATGGGATATGGCGCCGACCACATCATCAAGGACGATCCAGCTCAGGTATTGCCGCCCGCTCCCGACGCGTCCGCCCACACCGAATTTGAAAGGCCGGAGCATTTTGGCCAAGCCGCCGCCCGATTTGCTGAGCACAAAGCCGATGCGCAGATTGACCACCCGAATGCCGTGGCGCTTGGCAGGCTCCGTGGCCTCCTCCCAGGCTTTCGCGACGTCGGAAAGAAACAGCGAACCGGCGGAGCTTTCCTCGTCCAGCACCTGATCGGCGCGATTCCCGTAGAAACCAACGGCGGATGCAGAAACCAGCACCAGGGGGCGGCTGTGCAACTGCCTCAGGGATTCGCACAGCAACAGCGTTCCGCGGACGCGACTTTCAAGGATGCGCTTCTTCTTGGCCGCCGTCCATCGACCCACGATGGGTTCGCCTGCCAGATGCACGACGGCATCGAAATTCTCCAGGTCGTCGTTGTCAATGATGCCCTTCTCGGGATCCCACGTAATATGCCGGCCCACGCCGGCCGACTCCGCCCGGGTCAGGCAGACGACGATATGGCCATCAGCGGTCAGGGAGTTCAGGAGCGCGCGACCGATCAATCCACTGGATCCAGTCAAAAGAATCCGCATGAGAGCATCCTCCGAGGGACGGCGAGGGACGCCGGACAGAACGCCTCGCCAAACTTTTCTCCTTCTCGCGGCCAGAAGCGCATAATACTCCCGCAAGCCGCTGGACGCCAGCTTGCATCATCACAGGCATTCTTTCCTTCGGCGGAGTGAATCGCCCTAATGACTTGCCAAGGAGGTCCAACGTGAACCGCATTCTCCTCGCAGGAAAGGATTGGCAAGCCCGCGCGCTGCTGCGGGCACAACTGCTGGAGGAGGGATTCGACGTGGATGCCCACGAGACCATCGCCGACGCCCTCGCGACGCTGCCTCTGGCCGCCAACGTCCCGGATTTATTTATCGCCGACATCTCCGCCAGCGATGATCCATCCGCCGACGTCGATGCCCTCTCGGCATGGTCCCGCAGGATTCCGATCTGGGTCATTGCCAGCCGCACCTACATTGTCGAAAAGGGATTGCGCGGCCACGGATTTGAAGTGATCCTGCTTCGCCCCGTTGACGTGGGCGAATTGGTTGACCAGATCAAGCAGCGGCTCGCAGGCTGACCGCAAGGTGCCTAGTGATCATTACTTCATGTGATGACTAACGAACCCCCTCACCCGTCGCCGCGCGCCACCCTCTCCCCCCAGGGGCGAGGGCATGAATTCAATCTACCTCTCCCCTCTCCCCCAAGGGGGCGAGGGGGTCGTATCACTTCATGGTGTAATGCTCATTAGGTTGGCAGCCGAAACTTGAAACCTTCGAGGGTTCGCCCGGACTTCGAGTTTCGAATTTCGTTCTGCTCTGCCTGCTACAGGTCCGCCTAACGATAGGGGGCCGGCTGCTGCTGCGTCAGGCAGTGTATTGTTCCCAATCCCCAAACCAGGTCCACGGCGTGAATTCCGATCACCGGACGATCAGAGAACAGGTCGCGAAGGATACCCAGGGCGATGAAGTCATTGGGGTCATTGAAAGTCGGAACCAGAACCGCCGCGTTGGAGATGTAGAAATTGGCATAGCTCGCCGGCAGGCGCCGGCCGTCGAAATAGACGGGCGAGGGCATGGGCAAGGCTACTACCTCAAGCTTCCCTCCATTTTCCAGGCGCAGGTCCTTCGCTCGCTCCCAGTTTTCCCTAAGCGCAGCGAAGTTAGCGTCGTGTTGATTCTTCTCATAACACAGAGCGACCGTGGATGGATTGACAAACCGGCACAGATCATCTACGTGGCCGTGTGTATCGTCTCCGGCAATTCCCTTCCCCAGCCAGAGCACGTTGGTCACGCCCAGATAACGCCGCAAGACGGCAGCGATTTCCTCGCGGCTGAAACCGGGATTGCGCACCTGCGTCTCCGGGTCGAGCAGGCATTCCTCCGTGGTCAGCAGCGTTCCGCGGCCATTGACATCAATGCTGCCGCCTTCCAGGACAAACCTCCGGCCCTCGACCGCGGCATCAAACATCCGCAGGCGGAGAGCCTTGGCGGCGCGATCCGGCACCTGGCAATCCTTCCCCCAGTTTGGATACCTCGCCCAACCGGTGAAGCCGAACCGCGTGATGGCCACGTCGGGACGCGGTGGGTCGCGCTTGACGAATATCGGCCCAAAGTCGCGCGTCCAGCCGCGATCGGTGGGAAAGCGGAAAAACTCGATGCGCGCCAGATCCACCCCGGCTCGCTTCAGGAGGCGGCGCACCTTGTCCTCATGCGGCTTGGAATTGACGATGATCCGGACGATTTCGGCGACGGCGATCTGACGAACAATCTCACCATGGACCCAGGGGATCGTTGCGAATTTGCCGGGCCAGTCCGCGAGGTTGTGTGGCCAAGCGATCCACGTGGCCTCGTGCAGTTCCCACTCGGCCGGCATGCGGTAGCGCGCTGGGGGTTGGCGGCTAGGGACTAGGGACTGGGGGTTGGGGGCTGGGGGCTCAGCGACTTCCGAATTCTCGCTCTTCAAGATTGACTCCTAACGCTTCTTGGTCGAATTGGAAGTGCGCGACGCGTGGCGCTGGCCCCCTGGAACCCAGCCCCCAGTCCCCAACCCCTATTGCTCTCTCCACGGATTCTCGTCCAAAAATCGGCTGGTGATGGGCGCATAAGAATCAACCCGGCGGTCGCGTAGGAAGGGCCAGTTGCGCCGTACGTCTTCGATGCGCGCCAGATCGATCTCCGCGATAAGGGTTTCCTCACGCTCTGTCGAGGCCTCCGCCAGCACCAAGCCGAAGGGATCGCAGATAAACGTCGAACCCCAGAACTCCAGCCCGGCACTTTCCGCGGAGGTCTTCTCAAACCCCACGCGGTTGACCGCAGCCACATACACGCCATTGGCGATGGCGTGCCCGCGCTGGATAGTTCTCCAAGCGTCGCGTTGCCCGGCACCGTACTGGATCTTCTCCGCAGGGTGCCAGCCGATGGCCGTCGGGTAGAAAAGAATGCTGGGACCTTGCAATGCCGCCAGACGCGCGCCCTCGGGATACCACTGGTCCCAGCAAATTAGCGTTGCAACGCGACCCACCTGCGTATCAAAAGCGCGGAAACCTAAGTCGCCGGGCGTGAAGTAGAATTTTTCGTAGTACGCGGGGTCGTCGGGGATGTGCATCTTGCGGTAAAGGCCCACCACTTCCCCGTCGGCATCAATGATCGCTGCGCTGTTGTGGTAAACGCCCGCCGCCCGGCGCTCGAAGATCGGCGCAATAATCACCACACCTCGCGCTTTGGCAACCTTGCCCAAGGCTTCCGTTGTCGGGCCGGGAACCGTCTCGGCCAGATCAAACAACTGGGCGTCCTCACGCTGGCAGAAATACTGCGAGCGGAACAACTCGGGGAGGCAAACAACCTCCGCCCCGTTGCGGGCTGCATCTTCAACCAGCGCCGCGGCCTTTTGCAGATTGGCATCCGCGCTCTCAGAGCACGACATCTGCACCAGCGCACAAAGGTATTTAGGTTTGGACGGCATAGGAGTCAGACCACAGAAATCACGGAAATTTGCCAATGAAACCGGAACCTAATTTTAGGCTTAGCTCCACTCCCGATCGACGGATCTCTCGTGGTCCCACTGCGAGGTGGGTTCAAAATAGCCCGTCCCCGGCTTCAGGTTTTTCTTCACCATGTCCTCGTCGAGCGTAACCCCCAAGCCTGGCTTGTCCGGCACAGTGATCCAACCGTGATTCACGATCGGCTTCTCGACACCTTCCACCAGGTCGCTCCACCAAGGCACGTCCAGGGAATGGTTCTCGAGCGCGAGGAAATTCAATGTCGCCGCGGCGCAGTGGACGTTGGCCATGCAACTGACTGGCGTGCCCGCAAAATGCATGGCCATCGGTACACCATACTCCCACGCCATGTCGCCGATTTTGTGCGTCTCTAAAATCCCGCCTGATGTCGCCAGGTCGGGATGAATCTTACCAACTGCGTGGTTTTCACAAAGGACTCGGAACCCTTCCTTGAGGTAGATATCCTCGCCGGTCAGGATGGGCGTCGGGCTCTCCGCAGAAATCTGCTTGAGAAGGTCGGTGTACTCCCAGGGGACGACGTCTTCCATCCACGAGAGATTGTACTTCTCGTAAGCCTTGCCCAGCCGGATGATGGACTTCACGCCAAGATGACCCAGGTGATCCATGGAGAGCGGGATTTCCATGCCGACGGCCTCGCGTACCGCGGCCACGTACTCTTCCAGCAGAGCAATGCCCTTGTCGGTGACCTCCATGGCGAGCAGCGGATGGGGGACTTCCGTCATTTCCCAGTCGCTCAGGCCGGAGCGCACCGTCACCGTGCCCGGGTGGCTTGCGACCATGTCCACGCCCAGGTCCATTTTGAGCCAGGTCAAGCCCATCACCTCTTTGCGTTCCTTCATTCTTTGCGCATAAACCTTGGGGTCTTCGGATTCCGTGGTATCGGCATAAACACGAATCCTGTCGCGAACCTTGCCGCCCAGCATCACGTAGACGGGCACGTTGTAAACCTTGCCGGCAATGTCCCACAAGGCCATCTCCACCGCGCAGACTCCGCCCGCCTGGCGCGAAGGTCCGCCGAATTGCTTGATCTTGCGGAAAAGTCGATCGATTTGCAGCGGGTTCTCGTTCAAAATCCGGCTCTTCAACATCAGGGCATACGTGGGGCTGGCGCCGTCGCGGACTTCACCGAGCCCGTAAACACCCTGATTGGTGTCAATGCGAATGATGGGGCAAGGGCCAGGGCCGGGCTTTACGACCGTGGCCACGCGCAAGTCGGTGATGCGCAGTTCCGACGGGCTGGAATTGGCGTTAACACCCTTGGGGTAGGCATCCCCCGGCTCGCCACCGAGCAGCGCGCCTCCCAACGCGGCGGCGGAGCCCTTCAAGATTCCGCGACGGTCCACGAGATAAGGATCAGGTTTGCTCACCGTAGTCGAACCTCCTATTCTTCCGGCATCCGCATTTTTAGACCCTTCTGCTCCAGCCATTTGTTGAATTCCTGAATCATCGGCTTGCTCCACTTGCGATCGATCTCGCCGGGCGTATATTTGCCTTCACGCAGCATCTGGTGCCCCCACTCGTCGACGCGGTGGATCATCTGCGCCCGATCAATGACGTCTTGGACGAGTTGCGGCGGAATAAAGGTGATTCCTTCCGGATCGCTCACCGCCACATCGCCGGGCAGTACCGTGACATGGCCGATGCGAATGGGAACATTGATGCCCATCAGCGTAGTATCGCGCAAGGCGGAGGGGTCGAAATCGCGCACGAAGACGTGCATCCCCTTGATCTCGGAAATGCCGGTCACGTCTCGCACCGCCCCGTCGACAACCAATCCATTGTGGCTCTTGGCGAAGATGGCAGTTGAAAGATTGTCACCCGCAAACGTGCCGTCCTGGATTTTCCCGAAAAGATCCACCACCAGGACGTCGCCGGGCGAGAGCATGTCAATGGGCCATGAGTTCTGTGCCCCGATGCGCCCCTCTGCCTTGCCCCTCTCATTGATCAGGTCATTCACATCCGGCCGCAAGGGCATAAAAACAGCGGTAAATACCCGTCCCACCATCCGCCCTCCGGGATTGATCTCACGCCAACCACCTTCGAATTGATAGGTAGTAGCCGTGCGCGCGCAGTGCGTTCCAAGCTTCCTCCGCATCAACATCGCTCAGACTGGTGAGAATGGAATCAGGCACTTTGGGACGTCCGTCCGGAAATCGATCTCCCTTCCATTCGCCCGTCAGTTCGACGCGCTGTTCCATAGAAAACATGCCAAGCTGCGCAAATGCTGGCTCTGCAATAGTTAAAAACAACGCTGCCACAAATGCGAGCCGAATTATTGCTTTCATGTTCTGTTTCCCCCAAGCTGGCACTAGGCCATATAATGATTCAAGGCGCGGTAAGACTACCACAAATGACCGCGATACCGAACCCTCTTGCGGCGGACCTTTACTCCCGCCTCGTCGCGACGTCGGCGTGCAAATTCTGCTATTCTCCGAAGTTTCGGGGTGCTCCTGCGCTGCGTTAATGAGAGCTGGAGCATCGGAAGTCAAAATCCCCTGAGAAGCGAGCGGCCTATGAAATCACATACGGAATACCTCTGGTTCAACACGAAGAAGCATCGCGAGTTCATCAATATCACCGAGGAGGTTGAGAAGGCCCTGGCCAAAGCGCAAATCAAGGAGGGCCTGATCCTGGTCTCGGCTATGCACATCACGGCGGGCGTTTACGTGAACGACGCGGAAGACGGCCTGATTGCCGATATCGACGAGTGGCTGGAAAAGCTCGCGCCGTTTCGCGCCGATTATCGCCACCACCGAACGGGCGAGGACAATGGAGATTCGCACCTGAAGAGCCTGATGATCGGCCACCAGGTTGTCGTGCCGGTGACCAATGGCAAACTGGATTTCGGCCCCTGGCAGCAGGTCTATTACGCGGAGTTCGATGGCCAACGACGAAAGAGAGTGCTGATCAAAGTCATTGGTGAGTGAACTGACCAAGGCTCAAGGGTCCTAGGAGGCAGGCTTTCGCCAGCGATCAGCAGGACTCTGCTAAAATCGATCTGAGCGGCTGGCCGTGATTGCCCATCCCGCCGGGAAGATATTCGTTGCATGCCACCCATTATTGAAGTCCAGGATTTGGTCAAGGAATTTCGCACCTTTCGCCGGCGCGAAGGTGTTTGGGGCGCTTTGCAGAACCTTGTGGTCCGCGAATACCTGACGGTTCATGCGGTGGACCATGTGAGCTTTGCGATTGAACCCGGCGAAATGGTGGGTTACATCGGCGCGAACGGCGCCGGCAAGTCAACTACGATCAAGATTCTCACCGGAATACTGTCGCCCACAGGTGGCCGTGTGGTTTCCAACGGCTTCGTTCCCTATCAACAACGCCGTCACTACACCAAGCACATCGGCGTCGTCTTCGGCCAGCGCACGCAACTGTGGTGGGACATTGCCGTGATCGAGTCCTTCAAACTCCTCAAAGAGATTTACGAAATCCCCGAGCAGGATTACAACCACCGACTGGGAGTCTTCGGAGAACTGCTCAACCTGAAGGAGTATCTGAACACGCCGGTCCGCAAGCTGAGCCTGGGCGAGCGCATGCGGTGCGATTTGGCGGCGTCGCTGCTGCACAACCCGCCCGTGCTCTTCCTGGACGAGCCCACCATCGGCCTGGACGTGGTGGCCAAGGAACGCATTCGCGAGTTCCTGAAGGAAACCAATCGTACAGAAGGCACCACCGTCCTGCTCACCACGCACGACCTCTCCGATATCGAGGAACTCTCCAAACGCATCATCATCATCGACAAGGGGCGCATCCTGTTCGATGGCGACCTGGCGCAAATGAAGCAGCGTTTGGCCTCCTACAATCAGGTCAAATTCTTCTTGAAGGATCGTATGCAGATTCCGCGCCTGGCGCAGATCGAGAACGGTGGGATCGTCTGCCAGCGCGTGGACGAACTGACATATTTTATCCGCTTCAACCGGGAACAGCACTCGAGCGCCGGCGTGATTCGCCAGGTGGTGAACACTCTCGAAGTCCGCGATCTGCTGGTGGAAGAGGAACCCATTGAAGAGATCGTCAAGCGCATCTATCTTCGCGGAGAGGTGGGCTGATGGCGCCGGAAGGAATCGCGCGCTCACGTGCCGCCGAAAGGAATTCGATCGGCCAGGTGCTGCGGCTGTACTGGGCGTTCGCTCGCGTGGGCTTCATCAACACCCTTGCCTTCCGGCTGCGATACTACACGGGTATCGTAACTTACTTCATTTATGTGTCAGTGTATTACTTCATCTGGAAAGCCATCTACGAGCACAGCACGGCGATTGAGGGCTTTGACTTCGGCCACCTACTGACTTACATCGGGGTGGGATGGATCATCCGGTCGTTTTATTTTAACAACATTGACCAGGAGCTTGCGTACCTGGTCATCGAAGGTCGGTTGGCGATGGACCTGATCAAGCCCGTCAATATTCAGTTGATGTATGTGGCGCGCGCGGCGGGGGAATCGGTTTTCCGCCTGGCCCTGCTGACCATTCCCACGGCCATCGTGTTGTTCTGGGTCTTTCCGTTGCGATTACCCGGCCAGCGGCGGCCACGCGGCGGCGTTTTTCGCAAGCGTAGTGTTGAGTTTCCTTATCGTCGCCGCCATTAACTTCGTCGTGGGCACCTTCGCGCTGCGCCTGCAATCCATCCTGGGGCTCATGCGCGCCAAGTTCTTTCTGCTGGAACTGTTTTCGGGACTGCTGTTGCCCATGACCTTCTTCCCTCACGCGATACAGAAGGTCCTGGCGCTGATGCCGTTCGAATATATCAGCTACGTTCCCATGTTGATTTATCTGGGAAAACTGAATGCGGGCGGTGTAGCGCGCGCCCTTGGCATCCAGATGCTGTGGATTGCCATTCTGCTGGCGATCGGCGATGGCCTGTGGCGGTGGTCATCAAGGAAAGTGATTATTCAGGGCGGCTAACCGCGCCGACCGTGGACAGATTCGGATGAAACGACACCTCCGGCTCCTGCTTCAGTACTTTGCCCAGTATGCCAAAGTCCGCTTGGCGTATAAGGCGGACTTCATCATCGCCTTTTTCTCCTCGATGGCGGCCACCGTCCTCGCGTTTGGCTTCGTGCTGGTGCTTTTCTCCAAGATTCCGCGCTTGCAGGACTGGTCATTTGACGAGTTGATGTTCCTTTACGGCTTCTCCCTCCTTCCCCTGGGCTTCTTCAACGTTGTAAGCTGGAATCTCTATGATTTCAGCGAGCTTTACATCATCGAGGGCAGGTTCGATCGCGTCTTGCTGCGGCCCGTTTCCACGCTGTTTCAGGTAGTCTTTGAGAAGTTCCGGCTGGAGTCTTTGCAAGAGGTCGTGACGGGCGTGGCCGTGGTGTGGCTCTGCCTTCACCGCCTGCACATAACGCTGAAAGTCCTCGATTATTTCTGGCTCATGGTGATGATTGCTTGCGGAACGGCGATCTACCTGGCGGTCTTCCTCATGCTTACAGCCGTGTCGTTCTGGTTCGAGGACCGCGTAGGCATCGTTCCACCGGTCTTCAACATGCTCAACTTCGGCCGGTATCCTTTGACCATTTATAACGTCTTCATCCAGTTTATGCTGAGCTGGATTATTCCCTTTGGCTTCGCCACGTTTTATCCCACCACGCACTTCCTGGGGCGTTCGGCGTTCACACGGGAGTTTCATTTGGTGCCGGTCGTTGCCGCGGTATTTTCGGCGCTGGCGATCGTGGTTTGGAATCGCGGGGTGGGAAACTACAGCAGCACAGGAACCTAGCACTGGGCAGGCTATTTCAGTATTTCGGAGAGCGCCAAGGAAAAACCGCTGAGTAATTCGGGCTCTTCAAACATGTCGCCTGCTTTGGCGCTGCGAACCTCGGGATCTCGCTTGCCCCTAATATAGCGATAAGCAGCTCTTGTAGTGGGATACAAGAGCCAAACAGCCGCAACTCCTGCCTGAAGGTACTGTGACACCTTCAAATTCAGATCGTCGGCGCGGTCGTTCTTGGATACGATTTCGATGGCCAGGTCGGGCGCAATCGGCAATGGGACTCGTTCCAGATCGACCCCTTCCAGACGCTCTTTGCGAATAAATGCAATATCGGGCCTACGGACAACGTCGTCGGCCAGCGCCACGTCCATTTCACTGACGACTTCCCCACACGGGTGGGAGTCAAGAAATGCCTGGAGCCGCGCGTTTAATCGATCGCGGGTTTTATTGTGGAAGTAGCTGGCGGAAGGTGTCACGATTAGTTCCCCCTGGGTCAGTTCGTAACGCACCCCCACAGGTTCATCGAGTGCGGCGTATTGTTCGATGGTCAGCGAGGTTTTGGTAGCCATTGATCCACTCCTGCTTCCACTAGGGTATCATGAAGTGCGCTGTTTTGGGTCTCGGGACGCGCCGGAAGACGTCAGGGCACAGCACGCAAGACTTCATCGTACACGGCAAGCGTGGCCTCCGCCGTGCGCCGCCACGTAAAGTGACTGGCGCGGTCGTGGCCCTTATGCACGAGGGTTGCGCGCAGAGCGGAGTCCGCAGCCGCCTGGACTACCTTTGCGGCGATGTCTGTCGGCTCGTGCGGATCGACATAGAGCGCCGCTTCCCCTCCAACTTCCGGCATCGACGAGACGTTGGAGGTGACCACGGGCACGCCATTCGCCATCGCTTCCAGGATGGGGATGCCAAAGCCCTCCTCGAACGAAGGAAAAAGAAATACGCTCGCCGCCTGATACAAACGAGCGAGTTGTGCGTCGTCAACAAACCCCAGTAGCTTTACGCGGTCACCCAAACCCTCGGTGCGGATGAATTCATGAACGGCTTCGCTGCCGTAGCCATTTCCTCCAGAAAGCACCAGCCGGTATTCTGGCGGAAGAGTCTTGAGCGCTTTGAGCATGTTGAGCGTGTTCTTACGGGTCTGTATGACGCCGACGCTTAAGATCATTTCGCCGTCGCCGCCCATAATGCGAGCGCGCTCCTGCGCCCGTTCCTCGCGCGAAAGGTTGACGGCGGGAGGATCGACGCCCAAGGGGATGACGCGAATCTTTTGCGGCGATACCCGCGCGTGCGAAATCAGCAGACGTTCGGTGGCGTGCGAGGAAGTGATGACTCGTGTTGCCCGAGCGACCGCCTGCAGCAGAAGGTCAGAAAACCTCTTGCGGAATTCGGCGGTGGAATAATTCTCGCCCGTAATGGGAAAGATATCGAAAACAGTCACGACCTCCCGGCGGAAATGAAATGCCGGAGGACGTTGCGCGAGGCTGTGAAAAAGCTGCGCCTGCCAGGGCAACCAGAAGGTGAGGGGCTCCTGATAAACGCAGGTCGAAAACCTTGCCCGCGCTTCCGGAACATCTTGCTGGCGCAGGAAATATTGCCGCCGACCCAGGCGAGAAAGGCGATAACAGATCAGGAAGCGGTGCGGCGTCACCACGGTGGGCAGCGTTTCGATGAGACGGCGGGAGTACAGGCCGATCCCCGTAAGCTGCGGCTCGGCGCTATAAGTAGCATCCAAGGCAATCGTTGCCATCACGTCCGCGAATCCTGCTCCTCCCCTTCGAGAGATCGTCCGAGAATCGTAACTTGAAAAGCGCGGGATGTCGAATCGGGGTTTGCTGATCCTGTTGTAAGACTTGCATACTGACGATAGAATGTGCGGGAGGTTTTGATCCACGTTGCGACGCGCAGTTACGAGAGGCTGAGAAGACGCCGGAGGACTTCAGCCGCGACGAGCCGATCGGCGCCCGCCCGGCAGGGGGCAAGATGATCCGGAAAAATAGAAAGTTCGTGGCTATGCTTTTGGCCGCGCTCGTGGGCATGGCTCTGGCGACGGCCTCCTGCACTCCGGAGAAACGGAAGGCTCGCTACCTGGCGCGCGGCGAGGAAGCCATGCAGAAGAGCAAGTACGCCGAAGCCAGCATTCTGTTTCGCCAAGCCTTGCAAGTGGACCCGCGCTTTGTCGAAGCTTACTACCAACTGGGACTCGCGAGCATAAGACTCCATCAAGGGAAGTCTGCCTACGACGCCCTCGAGCGTGCGGCCGAACTTGCACCGGGACGAATTGACGTCCACTTGGCGCTTGCTGACCTGCTATTCGCGGCGCGGCAGTTTGAAGAATGTGATAAGGAAGCCAGAATCGTGCTTCAGAAGGATCCAAACAACGCCCCCGCTGATCAGATCCTAGGGGAATCACTTCTGGCGCGGCGACAGGTGGGTCCCGCCGTGGAGATATTCACCCGGCTCACCCAGTTGCGGCCTCAAGATCCGCGCCCTTACCTGGATCTCGCGATTGCGCAAATGAACTCAAATAGCTTACCGGAAGCTGAAAAGAGTTTCAGGAAGACCGTGGAGGTAGACCCGCATTTTGTCGAAGGAATATTGAGCCTGGCAAAATTCTGGGAATCCCAGGGCAAGTTCGATGAAGCCGAGGAGGTTCTCACCCAGGGCGTGCGCGACAATCCCAACAGCGTTCCAGCTTACGTGGCGTGGGCCAACCTACTGGCGGGCGGGCACAAGGAGCCAGAGGCGGAATCCGTCCTCGCGAAACTCAAGGCTGCGATGCCGCAATCCCCGGAAGCAGCAGTTGCCATTGGCGACTTTTATGCCTCGAGGCGAAACACCGACGGCGCGTCGGCCGAGTACCAGCGTGCCCTGGCAATCGCGCCTAACAACCTGGAAGTGAAAAAGAAATTGGCTGACCTTTACCTGAACATCGGTAAAGTCGAGCCGGCCGGCAGTCTCATAAAGGCCGTCCTTCAGCAGGCGCCCGGCGACCCGGAGGCGCGTCTTGAGCAGGCGCGGGTTTTGATTGCCCAAAATAACGCCAATGACGCGATGTTGTTGGCGCAGCAGGTCGTTCGAGACGTCCCGTCGTCCCCGCAAGCGCATTATGTTCTGGCGATGGCCTACGCCAGCGCTGGAAGTCTTGTTCAAGCCAATACCGAGCTTCAGGAAGCGCGGAAGTACGCCCCGAGATCACCTCTGATTCTGGGAGCCCTGGTGCGGCTGAACCTTCGCCTGGGGGATCTGCCGGTGGCCCAGGATTATGCCCGGCAAATGGTGGAGAACGACGGCAGTAACCCACAAAGTCATGTGCTCCTGGGGACGGCGCTGCTTCGCCAGCGGCAGTTTGCACAAGCGCGCACGGAGTTCGTGACAGCGCAGAAACTCGCCCCGGCCGATCCCTCCATGCTGTTACACCTGGCTGAAGCCTTTGCTGGTGAGAAGAACTGGCCGGAGGCGGAGAAGGCACTCGAGAACGCGCTAAAGCTCAATCCCCACTATACGCCGGCCCTCGCCCAACTGGTGGCCCTCTGGTACTCCCAGAAGCAGCAAGCCAAGGCAGCCGCCCGAGTCCGGGACTACATCGCAAAGTTTCCAGATGATGCTAACGGCCATTACATCATCGGGGAATTGGATCTGAACGATAAGCGCTACGATGAGGCCGAGGCGGAACTCAGCCGGGCCACCGAGCTTGACTCGCGGATGGCGATGGCTTACGTGCAACTGGGCCGGCTTCAGCAGGAGCGTGGAAATCTGGACGCGGCTATCACACGCTATCAAAAAGCTCTGAGCCTGAGGCCCAAGTTAACGGCGATCAATATCATGCTGGGCGATCTGTGCCAGGCCAAGGGGGATTTGGCCACCGCGGGCCACTATTACCAATCGGCTTTGACGCTGGATCCGGAATCCGGCGTGGCGGCGAACGACCTGGCGTGGGTGGACGCCCAGCAAAACGAGGACCTTGATGCCGCCTTGGGGCTTGCTCAGAAGGCCAAGCAACTGCTGCCTGAGGTCAACGCCGTTAGCGACACCCTCGCGTGGGTCTACTATAAGAAGGGCATGTACGGCGCCGCGATCCCGCTTCTGCAGGAATGCGTGAACAAGTCGCCAACCCACACCGTCTATCACTACCACCTCGGGATGGCTTTGCTCGCCCAGGGGGAAAAGGTCAAGAGCCGTGAACAACTCGAAGCGGCACTGAAATCCGGTCTGTCCGGTGCCGACGCCCAGCAGGCGCAGAAGGCTCTGGCGGGCGGCAAGTGATCGCCGTCACCCTGACTGGCGCCCGCCAGTCGGGGCCCCCACGCGACGGGAAGCGGCCCGACAGCCTCTTTCCAAGCGCAGTACGAAAGTAATATGGGCAATGCTATTCAAACCCATAATTAGTCTTTATAATATGCTGCGGGTAGTACCGTAACGGTACGGGTGGCGTCATCGTGGAGTGAGTGTGCGGCAGAAGTTGGCAACATGGGATGAAGTTTGGGCGCGGTGGCGCCAGGACTTCAGGGCTTCGCTCGCTGTCATGGCCCGCGAACGCGGCGCCAGCCTGGTGGAGTTCGCTCTGATGATCCCTTTTCTCGCTCTGCTGCTCGTGGGGGTCATTGACTTCGGCCGCGCCTACTACGTGAACGTAGAGGTCAGCAACGCCGCTTATACCGGCGCGCTTTACGGCACGCAGAACTCCACCGACATCACGGGCATGCAAAACGCCGCCACTGGCGACGCTCCGGACGTGCCGGGCGTAACTGCCACGGCGACGTACGGTTGTGAATGTTCCGACGGGACAAATCCCGTAGCCAATTGCACCTCCCAACCGAGTTGCAGCGTTAATGTGGTGAACTATGTGCAAGTCACCACGACAGCCACTTACAAGCCGATTTTCCCGTGGCCGGGTATTCCCAGTTCGCTGACCATGCAAGGATCGGCAAGGCTCCGGGCCGGGCAGTAACGCAATGTGGGGAACACGACGTCTGTTGAACAAAACGATGGAGGCGGCGGCGAAAGCTCAGACGCCGGACTGCGGCCCACGAACCCGAGCCGTGCGCGACGACCGCGGCAGTTCGCTGGTGGAGTACGCCATCGTCGTGCCGGTGCTGTTGACTTTTCTGTTCGGTATCATGGATTTTTCGCGGTTCCTTTACACGTACCATTTCATTAGCGAAGTGGCGCGCGAGGCAACCCGGTATGCCGTGGTGCGTGGATCGTCATTTTCCGGAACGGCCTGCGCCTCAACTGCCACTTTTGCCTGCGATGCCACTTCCGCCAATATCCAGAGCTACGTGCGGAGCCTGACGCCCGCCGGGAATCATCGCCGGTTCCGTGTCAGCCACCGCGACCTGGCCGGGTGCCGCTCCGACGGGCGCCTCTGGGACTTGCAGCACCGCGAACGGCAACAACAGTCCCGGCTGCCTGGTACAGGTCGTAGTGAGTTATCCCTACAAATTCATGCTCCCGTTCCTGCCCTCATCTGCTTCCACGTGGACCGTGTCAAGCACTTCGGCGATGGTCATTTTACAGTGACGCACAAGAAGAAGGTTTAAATTTAGTCCATTAAGTGATAAATACATGTTAACCAGGTGTTGGCGAAGGGAAATGTTATTGGGCAAGTACGGGGCTGCCGCCACTTGTCCGCAGGGTTGGAGAGATGGAGAAGGAAGCCATTCGGGTTCGCTTTAGCACTCCCGAGCCGGATTTCGGCAAGGTCGTGGGGCGCGCTTTAGGAGCGGGCTTCGACGTTAAGCTCGATAGATGCGAGGACATCTCCGCGCCAGGCTGGCAGGAGAGCTATGACTGCGTCTTGCTGGACTTGCGGGAACTCCCCAGGGAGTCCGGCGCCGTCGCGAAGCTCGGTATTTTCGACAAGTTTCGAACATCGGAGGCTTCGCTTCCCGTCGTAGTGATGGTGGACGATGACGACGCCGTGCTGCTACGCGAACTGGTGGAGGCCGGGGCCTACGACGTGCTGGTCAGCCCCCCCGACGTAGTCGAACTGCGATCGGTTTTGCGCCGGGCCCACCGCTTGCGCCGAGCCGAACTGGAACTGCATCGGTTGCGGGTACTTCGGACCTCGCAGGATCACCTGGACGAGTTAATCGGCTACACCGAAAACATGCAGGAAGTGTTCGCCATGGCCCGCAAAGTGGCGCCGTGCGACGTGAACGTGTTGATTACCGGTGAAACAGGGACCGGAAAGAGCCTTTTGGGACGCGCGCTGCACCGCCTAAGCCTCCGCAAAGGCGGACCCTTTGTGACGTTCTCCTGTGCCAATCTGCCGGAGCATCTGGTGGAAGACGAACTTTTTGGCCACGAGAAAGGTGCCTTTACTGGCGCTCTGATGCTGCGACGTGGCCGATTTGAGGTCGCCGACGACGGAACCTTGTTCCTGGACGAAATTGGCGATTTACCCTTGGGCTTGCAATCCAAGCTGCTTCGCGTGCTCCAGGATCGAAGCTTCGAGCGCTTGGGCAGCAACACTCCCCTGACGGTCAACGTCCGCCTGATTTGCGCCACCCATCGCGATCTTGAGACAATGGTTCAAAAGGGCGAGTTCCGTGAAGATCTGTATTACCGGCTCAATGTGATTCAACTCCATCTGCCTCCGCTCCGCGAATGTTCGGGTGGGATTACGATGCTGGCGCATCACCTCCTGTCGCGGATCAGCCAGGAATTGGGCAAAAAGGTGACCCACTTTTCACGGCAGGCAGTTGAATCGCTTGATGAGTACGCTTGGCCCGGAAATGTTCGTGAACTGGAAAACGTGATCCGTCGCGCCATAGTTCTGGCAGAGGGGCAGGTCGTAGAGCTTTGGCATTTGCCCGCCAAATTGCGCGAAGGCGTGGAAGAAGCTGCGGAAACACGTTCGTATGAAGAGGAGTTGCGCGATTTTAAGCGTCGGCTGGTGGTCCGTACTCTACAGAAGTGTAACGGCAATAAGGCGGAAGCGGCTCGTGTACTGGGTTTGGCACGCGGTTACCTGCATCGCTTGATTCACGATCTCAAAATCCAATCGGAGGAAACGTCTCTTCCGCCCGGTATCGATCAACCTCCGGCTTCCGACAGTATCATGTAACTTATGGTCTCCGGCCAAATCCGCGACACCGACTTCCCGGATTTCCTTGTTACCAATCAAAACTCCGATGGCGGCTGGGGCTTTCATCCCGGTTCCACCAGTGCTGTGGAAGCCACGGCGTGGGCGCTGCCAGCCCTTGCGTCATCGCGGGAGGCGCCGGAGCAAGTTTGTACAAGAGCACGCGACTGGCTCTTGGCGACGCAACTGGCCGATGGCTCTTGGCCTGCCTTTCCTGGCCAGCCGCGAGGATGTTGGGTAACATCCATCGCCGCCCGCGCATTGCTCCGTCAAGGAGGCTCGCACGACGCCGTGGGGCAGGCACTCTATTGGCTCGTAAAGGCGTGGCCGGCGGAGGGCGCACTCTGGTGGCGCCTGCGCCAGGCACTATTTCCTGCCCGTCTGGCTCGGCAGGACAACTCGCTTCGGGGCTGGAGCTGGACTCCCGGCACCGCCAGTTGGGTCGAACCTACGGCCCATGCTCTGATGTTCTTATATGCTGTTCCTGCGAAGACGCTGCCCCCTTCGGCGTCCAAGCGGCGGCAACTGGCGGAGCGAATGCTCTTCGATCGCATGTGCCCCGGCGGCGGGTGGAACAGCGGCAATCCACAAGTCTACGGCGTGGCGGGCATACCGCGAGTCGGCCCCACCGCCTGGGCGCTGCTGGCGCTGCAGGATCACGCCGACCGCGCAGAAGTCCAATCAAGCCTGCGATGGCTCGAAGGCGCATACAACAGAATTCAAGGCGGTGCCTCGCTGGCACTGGCCCACCTCTGCCTACGCGCGCACGGGCGAAGTCTTCCATCGCTGTCGCCCGCGCTTGGTGAGCTATATTCCCGCAACCGGTTCTTCGAAAATATCCTCACCGTGGCGTGGGTTACCCTCGCGTTGAGCGAGGAAAAGAGTGGCGCGGTGCTTACAGCCAGCGCGGTGGTGAACCCATGAGTTACGCGCAAGCCAGTCTGATGCCGTCGTTCACGCGGCCGCCGTCGCGCGTGGCGATCATGCGGGCCAGCAGCTATGGGCGCGATCTCGGAGCCCTGCTTTTCGAAGGCTTGCGCGAGTTTGAGTTGCCCGTCGCCGGAAAATCCGTACTATTGAAGCCCAACTTTGTCGAGCCCGACGCCGAGGGCATCATCAATACCCATCCTGCTGTCGTGGGCGCGGCGCGGGAGGCTTTTCTACGAATGGGGGCCGAATCGGTTCGCGTCGCCGAAGGGCCCGGTCATGAGCGCGACACCGAGGCGATCGTTGAAACCATCCGCCTGCGCGATTTCCTTGGCCCTCTACACGATTTGTTTGTCGACCTTAATTTGGATGAAGTGCGCGTCGTTAACCTGCGGTCGCGAGCTTCCAAACTCAAGCAACTCTATTTTCCGCGCACTGTTCTCGAGGCGGATTACATCGTTTCCTTGCCGAAGCTCAAGACGCACCATTGGGTGGGAGTAACCTTGTCCCTGAAGAATATGTTCGGCATCGTCCCCGGATGTTGTTACGGTTGGCCGAAAAATGTGCTTCACTGGGCGGGCATTACGCCTTCCATTCTCGATATCAACAGCACCGTGCGCCCGGATTTCGCCATCGTGGACGGTATCATCGGCATGGAAGGCAACGGACCCATTCAGGGCTCTGCAAAGGCCAGTGGCGTGCTGATCATGGGCGACGACCCCGTGGCAGTTGACGCTTCGTGCGCTCGCGTGATCGGCCTCGCCCCCGAGCGAATTGATTATCTGGCCAAAGCAGGTATGCTGCTGGGGCACTTAAGGGCGGACAAAATCCGCCAACTCGGCGTCAGCGTGGAGAGCGTCCGGAAACCGTTCGCGGTTCTCCCCGCGTTTCAAAAACTGGTCGACTTGACTCCTGGGGCGTGACTGTGAATTCGGAAAAGCCGCCGACATCCAACGATCCGCAACCTTCTCTGCCTCAGCCTTTCGGGAAGAAGATTATTTCCTTCCCGGTCTTGCTGGCGGTACTGCTGGCAGGCGGGATGTTTGTACCGCTGCGGGGTTTCTGGATCGACCCCGATGTTTGGTGGCACATCAGAGTCGGTGCGACGATTCTTTCCACGCACCACTGGCCCACAACGGATCCCTATTCCTTCACTGTTTATGGCACTCACTGGATCGCCTACCAGTGGCTGGGCGAAGTGGCGATTGCCATCTTCTCCAACCTATGGGGACTGCGGGGCCTGCTGGCGCTCGACGTCATTCTTGCCGCAGCTATTCTGTTCGCTCTCTACGCGCTGGTCACGATGCGCTGTGGGAATTCGAAGGCGGCGTTTGTGGTGTGCGCATTGTTTCTGCCGCTCGTTTACTCGTCGTTAAGCCTGCGCCCGCAAATGCTCGCCTACTTGTTTCTGGTGCTCACGCTCATCATTCTGGAGCGCTTTCGCCAGGGGCATATAGGCGCGCTGTGGCTACTGCCACCGCTGTTTCTGGTTTGGGTCAACACACACGGCATTTTCACTCTCGGCCTCTTTGCACTGGGAGTTTATTGGGCTTGCGGGTTGATGGAGATTCACTGGGGTGGACTCGACTCGCGCCGTTGGACGACCGCTGAGCGTGTGCGCCTGGAATTGGTGGGGCTCCTCATCCTGATCGCACTGGTGATTACCCCCTACGGCGTCGAACTCTTGCTCTACCCACTCGACCTGGCTTCTTCCCAGCAGATCATGATCGCGAACATCATCGAATGGCAGCCGATGATGTTTGACAAGAGTGTGGGGAAAATCTTTCTGATCTTCGTGCTTGCCTATATCTTCGCCCAGGCCACTCTGCGGCTCCGCTGGCGGCTGGAGGAATTCGTCCTGCTTCTCGCCGGAATCGGCGGGGCCTGTCTGCATGTGCGTCTGGTGCTGATCTTCGTACCCTTCAGCGCTCCGCTATTTGGCGTCATCATGGCGCGCTGGATCGAACCTTACGAGCCCGCCAAGGACAAGTATGCGCTGAACGCCGCCCTGATGGTGTTGGTCGTGGCAGCCGTCGTGGGCTTTTTCCCCTCGCGGGCCGAGCTTGCGAGCATCATCGAGCAGAAGTGGCCGGTGCGGGCGGTGGCGTATCTGCGGCAACACCCACCTCCCAAGCCCATGCTGAACAGCTACGAGTATGGCGGGTATTTGATCTACTCCATGTCGGATGTCAACAAGGTGTTTATCGACGGCCGCGCCGATATCTACGTTCGCACAGGCGTATTCGTTGATTACCTTGACATTGCGCGGCTGAATTTCCCCGCTCCCTTTCTGCTGAATGCTTATAACATCCAATCGGTCCTGATGGGACGCAATGAGACACTCGTGACATTGCTTGATGCATCACCGGACTGGCAAAAGATTTACAATGACCCCATCAGCGTGCTGTACGTGAGAAAGCGACACCCGGGCGCGGAGAGCCCGATGGCCACTGCTAAGTGACGAGCGATATGCGCCCATTCCTGGAACGGATCGGCCGGCTGTTTCCTTTCCCTGTGTTTCTTGGGGCGTTGCTGGTGGCCGCCGTCTTCCTAAATCTGTCACTGCGCCTTCAGCAGGCCGAGTCGCTTCCGGCTGGACACTGGCACGCGACTTTTGTCGAGGGAGATACCTATTGGCACATCGCCGCTGGCCAGCGGATACTCGACACCCACCGTTGGCCGACCACCAACTACTATTCCTTCACGACACCCAATAGCGAGTGGCTCGCATACGAATGGCTGGGCGAGGTGCTGCTCGCGGTGACGTCGCGTGCTGGCGGCGCACGGGCCTTGATGGCACTGCTGTTGGTTCTGGTGTCGATGATTGTGCTTCTGGTTTACGCAGCCGCGAATCTCGCGAGCGGCAATCCCAAGACCGCGTTTGCGGCCACCGCCCTGGTATTGCCCCTGCTGGGCAGTTGCTTCAGCGTGCGGCCCCAGCTTTTGGGGTATATCTTCTTGCTCATCACTTTGATCTGCCTCGAACGATTCCGCCATGGCGATCTGTCGAGCCTTTGGCTTCTGCCGCTGGTCTTTATGCTTTGGGTGAACACGCACGGGACTTTCGTTCTGGGTTTGGCGGCGATTGCAATCTACCTGTTAGGTGGCATGACCAGCTTTCGCTGGGGTCCGATTTCAGGCAAAGCATGGCCGCAGCACCAATCCAGGCACTTGGCTCTCATCCTCGCGCTTTGCGTGGCGGCGCTTTTGGTAAATCCGTATGGGCCGCACCTGCTGCGATATGAGCTGGGAATCAGCTCACAGCCCTTGAATCTGACCTATTTTCAGGAATGGCAGCCTCTCGCCTTTAACGACTTCTTTGGCGTATGGTCTCTGGTGCTGCTGCTTGGATTCGCCGCGGGATCGGTGATTTTGCGTCGCTCGCAGCGTGCAGAGGTGGTGGCCTTGGTGCTGCTCGCCGCAGGCCTGGCGCTCCGCCACCAGCGCTTTATTGTTTTCTTCGCCATCGTCATGGCGCCGGCGCTTGCCAGCCTGCTTGCTGCCGTATCTCCAGCTTACGTACCGGACAAAAATCTGCCGCTGTTGAACGCGGGTCTTATCGCCCTCTTCGCCGCTGCCGTAGTGGCATTTTTCCCATCGTCAGCCCGCCTTCAGCGACTGATTGATCGGAACCAGCCGCGCCGGGCGGTGGATTTCTTGCGTGCGAATGCCGTGCCCGGGCCAATGTTTAACGACGATTTTTGGGGTGGCTATCTGATTTGGGCTTCGCACGGCGAGCAGAGGGTGTTTATTGACGGCCGGACTGACGCCTATGAGCCGTCCGGCGTGCTGGCCGATTACATCCGCATCATCCAGCCGGCGCCTGACGCCTTACCTCTGCTGCGAAAATATGGCGTCCGGTCCTGCCTGCTTGAGCGAGATGGTGCCCTGTGCGCCCTGCTGGATACCCAGCCGGATTGGCACCGCGTTTACGAGGACGACCTTAGCGTGTTGTTTGAGCGCAATCAACCGTGAGGACCCAATGGAAGGATTCCGCGCGAGGCTCGGTTCAGACGTCGGGCTGTTGATTTGCAACGCGTGCTTCACGCTGATCTTCGTGAAGGCCTATCGCGATCGGATGGCGTTCAAGAGCCTGGCGGACCGCCTCGGCGCTCTTTTCAGCCCGCCGGAGGAGCCTGAGCCCGCACGTCCAGTTCTGTGGCTGTGTTTCGCGAGCTTTGCGGCCCTGTATCTCGAAATCATGCTGATCCGCTGGGTCAGCACCGAGGTTCGAATATTTGCCTACTTTCAAAACCTGGCACTTATTGCGTGTTTCCTCGGCTTCGGGATGGGATGCTTTTATGCCCGGCAGCGAAGAAGCGTGGTGTTCAGCATCCTGGCGATGACCACACTGGTGGTGTTGGTGCAATTGCAGGGAGCCATTGGCTTCTGGAAGGGCCTGGTCAACAGCCTGACGTCCATTCTCTCCATCTCCCCCGACTTCATCATGTGGGGCGGGGTGTTTCTGAATGCCGGCCCGGAGACCGTGGCACTCTTAACTTGGACGGCCATTCTGATCGTGATTTGCCTCCTGCTGCTTTTGATCGCCGTGATGATTCCTCCCGGGCAATGGGTGGGCTTCTACCTTGATACAACTCCCGATCCGGTCAGCGCCTACTCCGCCAATTTGCTGGGCAGCGTAGCGGGTATCTGGGCGTTCGCTGCGCTGGCCTTCAAGTCTCTACCGCCCGTCTATTGGTTCTGCCTGGCGTTTTTGCTCCTGATGATCGTCGGGCACGCACATCCGCGACTCATCGCCTTGACTGTGTCGGCGGCGGGTGTTTGTATACTTCTATTCCACCTGGGCGTCGCACCGAACGTTAAGGTTTACTGGTCGCCGTACCAAAAACTCGCCGTCGAGGATTTGGGCGAGCAACAGTACCAAATAAATGTCAACAATACCGGGTACATGGCGATTGCCAATACCTCTCCGGAATTCCTGGCGCGGCACCCGGCCATTGCCAGCCGCTACCGCCTTTACAGCTCTTACGATGCCCCTTTTCGATTTGTGGCCAAATGCGACGACGTCTTGATTGTAGGCGCGGGAGCTGGGAATGACGCCGCGGCCGCCCTGCGCCACGGCGCGGGTAGTGTGGACGCGGTCGAAATCGACCCGGTGATCTACGCGTTGGGGGAGAGACTCCATCCCGTTCAACCCTACGCTTCTCCGCGCGTGCATAAAATCCTGACTGACGCGCGTGCGTTTCTCCGCAATACCCACAAGAAATACGACGTGATCCTGTTCGGCCTCCTGGATTCGCATACCCAGTTTTCCGACTTCAGCAACATGCGGATCGACAACTATGTTTACACCGAGGGCTCTCTCCGCGAAGCCCGGAGTCTGCTGAAACCGGACGGGGTGATGGTCGTGAAGTTCGAGGTCCGTAATCCCTGGACGTGGGTGGGCCAGCGTTTTTACACGATGCTGAGTCGAACCTTCGGCCGTTCACCCATCGTGTTTTACACCCCGCAACTGGAGGCGTTGTTTCCCGCCACCGTCTTTATTGCGTCGGACGCCCCCAGCCTGTGGACGCGGGCGGCGCAGCCGGACTTGGCGGCGCTGGTCGCGGGGAATCCGCCGCCGTTCTCGATAACCACTGCCAGTAGCGTGATCCCGGCCACCGATGACTGGCCATATGTCTATCATCGGGATCGAACTATTCCGCGCACCTACCTGGTGGTGTCGTTGGTTCTGCTCGCCCTGACCATCCTGATGATTCGCGCTCCGATGGATGTAAGGCGAAGCGCGACCCTGGAATTCTTCTTCCTTGGAGCGGGCTTCCTGCTGATGGAAACGCAGTTGGTGAGCAGGTTGGGGTTGTATTTCGGAACCACCTGGCTGGTGAACTGCGTGGCCCTTTCGGCAATTCTGATCGTGCTGATACTTGCCAATCTTTATGTCAAGCTGGTGCGGCCGGGCCGCCTGTCCCTTTACTTTCTCTTGCTGGTGATGAGTATCCTCGCTGTCTACCTTCTGCCTTGGAATCGTCTGCCGTATGGGGCGCACTCGGTCGGCTTGATTTTGAGCGCGGCGTATTCGGTGTCGCTTTTCTTTGCGGGCGTTGTCTTTACCGAGGAATTCGCGCGCGCGGAGGGGAAGTCCGGCGCCTTCGGTGCGAATATCGTGGGAGCGGTGGCCGGCGGGCTGTCGCAGAACATTTCCTTCCTGACCGGCATGAGATCACTCTTGCTGCTCGCGGCAATTTTCTATGCCTTGGCAGCTTTGTGCCAGATTCCCAAATGGAGACGCCTGCGCGTATGAATGCTGAAGAGCGGCGCATGGAAAATTCGCACCCACCAGGTTCCAGGAGCTGGCACAAATGCTTCTCTTTTCCCGTGTTTCTGGGCGCCTTGCTTGTGGCGGCGACGGTTATTTCCATCCGCGGCAATCTTGACACAGTGGCGTCCGCGCCGGGTGCAAGCTCGTCCCAATTCTTCCTGGAAGGTGACCTCTGGTGGCACATCGCGGCGGGGAAGCAGATCCTGGCGACGCACGCTTGGCCCCATGCCGACGCGTACTCATTCACTGCCGTTGGCACGCCATGGATTGCCTATGAATGGCTTGGTGAAGTTGCCTTGGCCATGGTGGAGCGTCTGGGCGAGCTGCGTGCGCTCGCGGCCCTCTTCATCGCGGCGCAATCAGCCATCATCCTACTGATCTACCTTCATGCTCACCTGCGTTGCCGAAACGTGCGGGCGGCGTTTCTGGCCGCGGCCGTGCTGTTGCCCCTGGCGTCGCAGTTTTCCATTCTCCGCCCGCAGCAATTCGGCTATGCGTTCTTGCTGATCACGCTGATTTGCCTGGAGCGCTTTCGCCGGGGGCATCTTCACGCGTTGTGGCCGCTGCCGGTTGTGTTCGCCGTATGGGTAAATACCCACGGCTCATTTGTTCTCGGGTGTGTGGCGGTGGGCGTTTACGCGGTCTCCGGACTGGTGAGCGGAAGGCGCGGCGGCGTGGAAGCCGTGAGTTGGAGCCACGAACAAAGGCAACAAATCGGGATCACCTCGCTACTCTCTCTCCTGGCGCTTGCCGTTACGCCCTACGGTACGCGGTTGGCGTTCTACCCGTTCCAACTGGCCCTCTCACAGCCTCTCAACGTCGCAATCATCCGCGAATGGCGGCCACTGGAATGGAACCAGTGGTTCGGAATCATGTTTTTGGTCCTGTTAGTTTCCTTTGTTGCCATCCAGATCATCCTTCGGACTGTTTACCGTCTTGAAGACGTGATTCTCCTGTTGCTGGCTACGTACGCCACCGTTGCGCATGCACGCTTTCTGATGTTTTTCGTCTGTGTGTTTGCGCCCATGCTCGCGGTGCTCATCGCCCGCTGGACGGCTCCGCTTGCAACCACCGGGGATCGACATGTTTTGAACGCCGCCCTGATTCTGATGATCGGCGCAGGCGTTTGGGCGTTTTTGCCTCGCACCGGCGAACTCGAGAAGGCCATGTCGCACCGGGTTCCCACGCGCGCGGTCGCCTACTTGTGCGCGCATGCTGTGCCGGAGCCGATGTTTAACGATTCCGATTGGGGTGGCTATCTCATCGCCACTCGCTGGCCGGTACACAAAGTATTCATCGATGGCCGCCTGGACGTGTATGAATACTCAGGCGTGCTGGCGGACTATCTGCGTATCATCGAGGCAGACCGGCGGTCAATGCGACTGTTGGCAAGGTACAATGTGCAGTCCTGCCTGGTTAAGCGAGACTCCGCTCTGGCCGGCACGCTGGCTGCGCAGGCAGGATGGCAGCAGGTGTACGGCGATGAACTCAGCGTGCTGTATACACGAAACGCGGGTAGTCAGTCTTCTCCATTCAGCGGGCAGTGAGCGCAGGCACGTCGCCGCAGCCGATATTGCGAGGACTCTCCAGGTGAGTTGGAACAGAAGACTAACCACTATCCACTTACCACTGACCACCGGTTCCTATGCTCATGTGGCTTGAGGCCGCGCTCGCTCTGATTCTGGTGCTCATGGCGCTAGTGTGCCCGCGCCTCGGCGCGAACTGGTTTGGTTCCCTGGAGCGACGCTTTGTGGCCTTGGCTGAGCGGCAAAGGCTCTCGGTACTTGTTGTGGCCGCCGCGACGCTGGCTCTACGCGCTCTGGTGCTTCCAGTGCTGCCTGAGCCGCAGCCGTTCGTCAATGACGAGTTCAGCTTTCTCCTGGCGGCGGACACCTTTGCGCACGGGCGGCTGGCCAATCCGCCTCATCCCATGTGGGTTCACTTTGAAACGTTTCATGTGATCCAACAGCCGACTTACGCGTCGATGTACCCACCAGCACAGGGTCTGGCGCTGGCATTCGGGCAAATCACGACCGGCCATCCCTTTGTGGGGGTCTGCCTCAGTGCGGCTCTGATGTGTGCGGCGTTGTGCTGGATGCTGCAAGGATGGTTACCGCCCCCGTGGGCGCTTTTGGGCGGTCTGCTGGCGGTGATGCATTTCGGTGTGTTCAGCTATTGGGCAGATAGCTATTGGGGCGGGGCGATGGCAGCCATCGGCGGCGGCTTGGTTCTGGGTGCCCTGCCGCGCATCAAAAAGTCGCAGCGTATCGGCGACGCCCTGCTAATGGGATTCGGTGCGGCAGTCTTGGCAAATAGCCGCCCCTACGAAGGTATGGTCTTCTGTCTGCCCGTGGCTGTGGCTCTGATCGCCTGGGTCGCGCGCCGGCCGCGCCCGCCGCTGAAATTGGTGGCTGCGCGTGTGCTGGCTCCGCTTGGCATCGTGCTGGGATTGGCCGCGCTCGCCACCTGCTATTATTTTTGGCGGGTCACGGGCAGCCCGTTTCGCATGCCCTACCAGGTGGACCGCGCAACCTACGCCGTGGCGCCATATTTCCTCTGGCAATCACCGCGGCCCGAACCGGTTTACCACCACCGCGAAATGCGCGATTTTTATACTCGGAATGAACTGGATTTCTACCGGCAAACGCGGCAGGTCTCTGGAATACTGCATGTGACAATGTCAAAATTCCTGAACCTCTGGCTCTTCTATTATGGCTCGCTGCTCACGCTGCCATTTGTGCTAGTGATCGCCACATCGCCCATCGGTTTTTCCTGGCGTTGCATTTCGAAGGAAACGCAGTTCATGGTCACGGCGACCTGCACATTTCTCGCAGGGCTGGCGATGGAGGTGTTCTTCTTTGTGCATTACGCTGCTCCCTTGACTTGCGTGCTGATGATGCTGGAACTGTTGGCGATGCGACGCTTGCGCAGATGGCACTGGCGCGGACAACCTAGCGGCTGCTTCGTGACTCGGTCTCTTCCCGTCGCTATCAGCTGTTTGCTCCTAATGCGAGCGCTGGCCACTCCGTTGCATCTGTCGATCGGGCCGGTTTGGCCGCCCACGGGGTACAGCGCGCAAATGGTGAAGACCGACCGCGAACGGATCTCGGCGGAACTGGAATCGTTGGCCGGGAATGAGCTTGTGTTCGTGAGGTTTTCGGCCAATTCGAAGTCGGCATACGAGTGGGTATATAATCGCGCGGATATTGACACTGCAAAAATCGTATGGGCACACGACATGGGTGTGGGCAAAAACCTGGAGTTGATCAAGTATTTTAAGGGCCGAACCGCGTGGTTAGTGCTTCCCGACGCAAGACCGGTTAGAGTTACGGCCTGTTGCGAAGCAAATATGCGCAAGGTGAAGTGAGATTTCGGGATGCCAGTCGAACAGGTTAGTATTCTAGCGCAGCTAAGCGGACAAAACCGAAGAAACTGGATCGCCCCTCTCGTATTTGGGCTGATGGCATCCGCTATCGTGATTTATCTGGCATACCGAAACCTCTCCTCATGGCCCGTTGCCGTACGCTATCCGGGCGAGATTTCCGATATCGAGGGACGGCCCATGACCGAAATGGTCCTACTTCGGCAAGGCGTACCCATTTACGCTCCGCCGTCTCCGGAACGGTACGACTCTGGCGAACTACGGTCCTATTTACTATGAGGTTGGGTCGTGGTTCGTGAACCCGGAGCACCCCGGCTATCGAAATCTGCGGCTCCTTTCAATGTTCGCAACTTTGGGGTGCGCCGTCATCAGCGGTCTGCTGGCGTTCAGGCTATCGCGGAGCATCCTGACCACTGCACTATCTTCCATCTTGTTTCTGGCCTTTCCGCTGGTACATGCCCTGGCCATAACCTGCCGTTGCGATATGATGGCCTTGTTCCTGGTCACAAGCGGTTTTCTGGTAGCGTACCACTTCCGTTTGGACCGGCGAGTGCTCTGGGCTTGCCCGCTGTTCGCGTTGGGGTTGGGTTATAAGATGGTCTTTGTTGCGGCGCCTGCCGCGGTCCTGACTTTTCTGGTGACACAGAAGCGTTATCGGGCAGGGGCAGAATTCGCGGTGGGATGTGGCTCGGCATTTCTTGCCTTAATTCTCTTCTTCCAGATAGCAGTTTTCCCAGGGCAGGCCATGCTTCTGCACATGATCAAATACAATTGGCTGCCGTTTTCGTGGGGCCGGCTCAGATATTTCCTAATCCTTTTCGCGCTGACCCTGCTACCGGCAACGATTGGGGCTATCGAATCTCTGCGACGGACGCGCGACAGCTTGATGACGCTGTATTTCGGTTGGGCTTTCGCCGTGGCGGTCTTGACTATCGGGAAGGAGGGCAGTTCATCACTCTATTTTGCGGAGTTCGTTTTCGTAACGTGCCCGCTGCTCGCGACGCTGCTGGTTTCTCGGGTAAAGCGTGAGGGCATCCCGAGTGCGGCCCAAGCTTTTGTCTTGGTTGTGGCCTCTCTGCTGTTGACGGGCTGGACGCTCTCGCCGCCTCAGCCCGCAGATTTTACGAATGATGCCGCAATCCAGGGATATCTGCGGCGAAGATTCCCGCCGGGGACTCCGGCTTTAAGTGAATATTCGGGTGATCTGACCCGAGCTGGCCTCGTCACGTCAATTCCCGATCTTTACCAGTACTCCTGGTTGCGATGTCTAGGACAGATCCCTCCCAGCGAATTGGTAAGGCAGATTCAGGACCGGCGGTTTGCGGCGGTGCTAGTGAGAACCGATCTCACGAATCCGGAGATAACCTGGAGGCCCCAAGACCTATGCTGGACCGAGGATCTCCGCCGGGAAATCATTAAGGATTATCAAATTGTGCACACGTTCCGTGCTCCCCCTCCCGATCGTCATCTTGAGTACTACGTTTGGGTGCCCCGCTGAGGCTCGAAGAGAATCGGCGGCAAGGCCGCCGGTGGGCGTCGCCAGTTGAGCATCCCTGATTAACTTCGGCTATAGTCTGCGCCGTTCGGATTCGCCGAGTACCCGGAGGGAAGACAATCCGCCATCCCTCTCCCCGAACGGTAGTTCGTCGAAAGTACGCCAAAAATAACGCGATCCAATTTTAAACTCACGGAGTTACAGCGAGCTGGCATCAGATTATCCGCAGCGCTCAATGGGCCGATTCCGAAGAAAGCGTAACCACGGCCACGGCGAGTCCACCCAAAGTGAGGCTTTCGCCGTCGATCCTGCTGGTGGCGCGGGATTTGAGCCGGTAGGTGAGGGGTCACTTTCAAGTCCATCGGCTTTGACGGAATCCTGGATGAACCTCAACCCTGCTTCCACGAGCGATTTCCCGTGGAAGGCGCGTCCGTGATTTCCGAGTAGTATTCGTCGCTAAGCTTCCGCCCCGCGGGGTTCAGCAACCGGAATCGTGCCAGCCCCTTCTTCTGCAACCAGAACTTGAGCGAGAGTACCAGAACTTGAAGCCCGTACTTGGCACTGCGCGAAAAGTTCAGCGATGAGGCCTCCGGGAAATAACGGGCCGGGCAGGAGATCTCCCCAAGGCGGTAGCCGAGGTAGATGGCTTGAGCCAAAACTTCGGCGTCAAAAATGAAGTCGTCCGAATTATCTTCCAGGGGAAGCTTGCTGAGCACTTCACGCGAGAAAGCGCGGTACCCCGTGTGGTACTCCGAGATTTTGTGGTCGTAGAGGACGTTCTGGTAGAAGGTCAGGAACCGATTGGAGATGTACTTGTAGAGCGGCATCCCGCCGCGGCGCGCTCCTACGCCGAGAATGCGAGATCCCAGAACGACGTCATATTCCCCGTAGGCGATCATGCCCGCCATGGCGGTAACGAGGCGGGGAGAATACTGGTAGTCAGCGTGCAGCATAACGACGATGTCGGCCCCTCGGCGCAAGGCTTCGCGATAGCAGGTCTTCTGGTTGCGTCCGTAGCCGAGATTCCGATGATGGAGAAACGTCGTCAGGTGCAGTTCCCGCGCCAGACTCACCGTAGCATCGGAGCTGTGATCGTCCACCACCAGGACTTCGTCGACAACTTCCCGCGGGAGCTCGGAGCACGTCTGCTTCAAAGTGCGCGCCGCGTTGTAAGCAGGCATGACGACGAAAACCTTTTTCCCGTTGAGCACGGGTGGCCCTCCCAAAACCAAAACCTCAGAGCTCATCCTAAGGGAGGCGGCGAACGTTGGCAACTCCCTTTCCGAGTCACAGCCCGCAACATCAAACAGGAAGTGACCTTGGTTCACCAAGTTCGATGATCAGATGGCAGGGTGGCGTGACGTACTGGGTGGACACAGGTGCAACCAAACGCTGGAACTGAAGTGGCGAAAGGCATGGGTGCGCGAAAAAGCGCCATCTTGTCACTGCCGTAACGCCTTTTTTCACATTCCCCATGAGACGCGCCTGCTTGCCGGTGATGCCACACCTCAAACGTAAGAGATTGTTCATTAAATATATAGGTCGCTTTTGCCCGAAGCTGTCATTGAAAGGTCCAAAAGCACGCCGGAATGTGTCACTAAAAAGTGACAAGGAAAAGACTCGAACTCGCTGCGACTCAACGAGCCGTCCTCGGCATATTCTAAGTTATTTGTTTGCAATAAACCCGGATATTACTTTCGTACTCGCCGCTTTGGCAATCTGACTGCGAAGTGTATGATTAGAGTTTAAGTGGCATACGCTTGCCACGAACGAGTTTAGGAGGAAACGTACGTATGAAAAATCTTTTGAAACGGCTTTGGCAGGAAGAAGAAGGACAGGATCTGGTGGAATACGGGCTGCTGATTTTCCTCGTCGCCCTGGCGGCCATTGCCTCAATGAAGGGCTTGGCGAGTTCGATCAGCACGGTGTTCAACAGCGCCGCGACCAGCCTGACCAGCACCAGCTAGACGACTCTAAGAAGTTGATAATAAAAGGGAACTTTGTAATATTACAAAGCCGTCAGCCGATGTTATGGTGCGAGGTAGGGCGGTCTAGGACGACCGCCTCCTCGCGACTGACGGGAGACGACCGGGCCGTCAATCTGCATTACGGCTGGTAATCGGTGGCTCGAAAGGCAGCTACCCCGGAAGGGAGAGCACAGTGCGGTTGCGGATCCACTCAAGGTTAGTGGCGGCTCTTGGCTGTACGCAGCGCGAGATCAAGCGGCTTTGGCAGCAAGACGATGGTCAGGACCTGGTGGAGTACGGTCTGCTTGTGTTTCTCATCGCGCTTGCTGCCATTGCGTCCATGAAAGGGCTGGCCAGTTCCATCAGCACGGTCTTTAAGAGTGCGGCAACGAGTCTCACCACCACCAGCTAGAAAGTCCTCGCATCTTAACGTCCAGCCGTTTGAGCAGGTGCGAAGCGGGCTAGTCTAAGCAGGGCTTCGCCGGAGTGAGCGGATCCCAAGGAGGGTCTCCTGGCACAGGCAGAAACTGGCATCGAAAAGGCAAAATCTGCCCGGCGGAGAGCAGGCGTTAGTCCGGCGTCAAAATGGACGGCAACCTCTTGAAAGAAATAGCGGTTTCGGCTTGTGCCATGGGATTAGCCGGGTGGGCAGGTTGGCTCGATTGGCGCGCGCGCAGAATTCCCAACTGGCTCACCGTGCCGGCGATTTTGGCTGGCTTGATCCTGAGCGTGGCACTCTGGCGATGGCCAGGTCTGAAGTCATCGCTCGAAGGCGCTGGCCTCTGCTTGGGGGTATCTGCTGCCCTTCGTCTTGATGCGCGGGCTGGGTGCAGGGGACTGGAAACTGATGGGAGCGCTTGGCGCGTACCTGGGCCCCTATCGAGTCCTGGTGGTACTCCTCGGCACGGTGCTCATTGCCGGCATCATGTCGGTGCTGGAAGTAATCCGCCAGCGCAAAGTAATGGAAACTCTCCGTAATCTTTGGATTTTGTTCGTGGCATACTCGACGTTTCACGTAAGCAGCGCGCGCGCCATCAATCTGGACAACCCGGGATTGTTAAAAATCCCATTTGGCGTGGCAGCAGCGCTTTCGACCGCCTTGTTTTTCGCGGCGATTTCCGCGCTGCGGTTTTTCCATAAGCTGGGATGACGGCATGAATCGTGATCGGATGCTGGTGGGGTTCGGCGGAGCCTTATTGGTGGCGTTGCTGGCAAGCATGTACGTCTACCGGCAGCTTCAGCGGACGCAGCAGAGCAGCGCAGTGAAGCCGGTGAAGCAGACCCAGTTGGTCGTGGCGGCATTGCCAGTGAACGTGGGCCAGCGGTTGGCCGCCACGGATTTGTCGCTATTGGACTGGCCGGAGGGAAAGCAGCCCGTAGGGTCGCTTCCGAAAGTCGAGGACGCGGTGGGCCGTGCCGCCCTGACTCCGCTCGTCCCCGGGGAGTTGGTCCTGGATCAGGAATTAGCCAAACGCGAAGCGGGCGAAGGGTTGCCGGTCACCATCCCCGCGGGCATGCGGGCGGTATCTGTGGGCGTTGACGATGTCGTGGCTGTCGCCGGCTTCGTGACTCCCGGCACCATCGTAGACGTGCTGGTGACCGGCATGAGCGCGGGAGGTCCGGTGACGCGCACGATTCTGGAACATGTTCGAGTTTTGGCCGTGGGCCAGGAACTCCAACCCGGCGGCGCCAAGCCGCAAACGGCGCCCGTAGTGACGCTTCTGGTCAATCCGGAGGACGCAGAAAAAGTGACGCTTGCTGCCGCCGAGGGCAAGATTCGGTTGGCGCTCCGCAATACGGTTGATCTTGCCGATGTCCATCCGGCGGCCGCTTACGGCTCCAGCATGTTTGTCGGAGCGGCGGCCCCTACGGTCGCCGCTAGGTCCGCGGGTGCTGGCGGCCAAGCCGGCTCCGCCACCGTACACGATTCAAGTGATTCATGGAGACAAGGTGGAAACGCAGACGTTTCCGCGGTAACGGGTCAAGCTTTCGAATCCCGTGGCAGCATGACGAATTGAATTGCAACTCCTGGGTAGCCTGATGAAGAGTTCGACGATCTCAACTCGTTTGCGGATTATGAGGGCTGCGGTCCTGCTCGGCACCTTGGTTATTCCGCTAACGCTCGCCGTAAGGGCACCGAGGGTGATAGCCTCGCCCGTGCGGGGCGGAGCGCAATCTGAGGGCCAATCGTCCGCCGAAGCGCTGCACTTGTTGGTGGGGCGGTCTTTGGTCATTTCGTCACCCTCCCGCATTACCCGGATTTCCGTGGCTGACCCGGCGATTGTTGACGCACTGGCAGTGAGCCCCACGCAGGTTCTGATCAACGGCAAGGGCCCGGGCGTGGCTTCCCTGGTCATTTGGGACGAATCTGGGCAAACCCAGACGTTTGACGCTTATGTGGACGTTGACGTTTCGGAACTGACCGCCAAGCTTGACCAAGTCATGCCCGGAGAACAGGTTCAGGTGGAAGCTCGCGGGGGCGTGGTGACCCTTGCCGGCAAGGTTTCATCCCAAGCTGACGCGGATCGTGTGGTGGCCATCGCCCAGGCCATGGTACCCGGCAAGAACAATGTGGTGTCCCTGCTCCAGATTCCTGCCCCGGCCGGCGGCGAAGTCCTTTTGGAAGTTAAATTTGCGGACATCGACCGCTCCACCATGAATCAGTTGGGCGCAAACATCCTCAGCACCTCACCGGCCAAGACGGTGTTTACCACCACGACCGGCCAGTATGCCCCGCCCTCCATTCAATCCGGCCAGACCATCACCGGAAATTCCACGACGACCACCAGCGGCACGGTCAGTTCGGCAGGAATTCCACTTACTCTCGGTTCGTTGGCCAACATCTTCATTTTTCGCAATGATATCAACCTCGGAATGCTCATTCAGGCGCTGGAACAACGGAACCTGGTGCAAATACTGGCGGAGCCGAATGTGCTGGCGGAGAACGGCAAGGAGGCTAGTTTTTTGGCGGGCGGCGAATTCCCCTTCCCTGTCGTCCAGGGAGCCACCGGCGGGGTGCCGGTCGTCACGGTGCAGTTCCGCGAGTATGGAGTCAAGCTGAGTTTCACACCGGTCATTAACCCGGAAGGGCTGATCCACCTTAAGGTCAAGCCGGAAGTGAGCTCGCTGGATTACACCAACGCACTGACCATTCAGGGATTCACGATTCCTTCTCTCGCCACGCGCAGCGTCGAGTCGGAAATGATTCTCCGCGATGGTCAAAGTTTCATGATCGCGGGCTTGGTAAACAATCAGGTGGTGGAGCAGTTTTCGAAAATACCCGGGCTGGGGGATTTGCCCCTTCTCGGCAAGCTCTTCAAGAGCCGCTCGATCTCAAAGAGTCAGGATGAATTGCTGATTTTGGTCACGCCGCACGTCGTGCGCTTGGATTCAAAACAGCCAGCACCCACGGTGCCGCAATTCCCTGACAGCTTCCTGAAGGACTTGCCCACCTCCAAGCCGGCGCCGCCCAAGACGAAGTAAGTCGCGCATAGGGGCAGGCCAAAAGGGAAGATGCGGAAGGCAAGGGGCCAAAGAGGGTCCAGGGAATGTTGACCGTTGGCGTTGTAAGTCTCGACACCAAGAACAGCGCGGCCTTACTCGCCATGTTGCAGCAGACCGGGCTGGTGCAACCCATTGCCCAGTGGGACCTGATGGCGGGCGAGGGTCCCACCAATCGTGCCGCCGTGCCCGATGTGGTGCTGGTGGAAATCGGTCGCGATGCCAAGACGCCCCTGGAATTCGCCGCGCGTCTGAATCGAATCAATCCCGCCGCTTGCATTATTGCCTGCTCGGCCTATCAGGAGCCCAGTCCGGAGTTGCTGATGCAGGCCATGCGGAGCGGGGTGCGGGAGTTTCTCTCCCAGCCCATTGATCCCATGGTGGTGCGGGAGATGTTGGAGCGCCAGGTCAAGCAGCGGGGCACTCCCCAGTCGGACAACGAGAAACTGGTGATCGTGGCAGGCGCCAAGGGCGGAGTCGGAACCACTACCATCGCCGTGAATCTGGCCGTGCAGTTGGCTCGCGCGGCGGGCAAGCGCACGGTGCTGTTTGATTTCGGCCGGCCGCTGGGACATGCCGCGCTGCTGCTGGACCTGGAAGTACGCTTTTCCTTCCGCGCCGCGGTGGAGAGTCTGGACCGCCTGGACAGCCACTTGTTCAGCGGATTGCTGGCCACTCACAAGAGTGGCGTGCAATTGCTCGCGGGGGCGTCCCAGGCCGACGAATGGGACCGCATTGCCCCCATCTCCCTGGCCCGCGTCATCAATGTGGCGCAGGGCAGTTTTGACAGCGCGGTGGCCGACATCGGCTCCGCCTGCTCTTCCGATTGGGCGCCGGTCCTGCGCCTGGCGCGGCAGATCATCCTGGTGACGGAAACCAACGTGCCCAGCCTGTGGAGCCTGGAGCGCCAGATTAACTTCATGCGTTCCCTGAATGTCAACTCGGCGCGGCTTCGGGTGGTGGCCAATCGTTGGCACCGGTCGGATGATGACCCTCTTCAGGCATTCGAGAAGCGTGTAAAGCTGCCCATCTTTGAACGGCTGCCCAATGACTTCCGGCAGGTCAGCCGGGCCGTGAACAGTGGGGAAGAACTTGCCCACAATCAAAGTGGACTGCTCGTGCAGAAATTTCGCGAGATGGCCGAGCACATCACCGGCGCCCGGCGAGAGGTCGAGACCAAACGAGGCTCATTCTTCGGCTTGTTCTCGAGCAAGGATTAAGAGGAGTAGATGGCGGATCTCCACACATCCAGTCAACCCGACCTGGGAAAGGTGAAGACGGCAATTCACCGCCGGCTGATCCAGCGATTAAACCTGGATCGCTTGACGCAGTTGAACCGAGACACCGTCCGCAACGAGGTGGTGCAGATCGTCGATAATCTGGCCATGACGGAAAGCACGCCGATGACCCTCCAGGAACGGGAGATCCTTGCCCAGGAGGTTCTGGACGAGGTGTTTGGCTTGGGTCCGCTGGAACCCTTGCTGAAAGATCCGTCGGTGTCCGACATTCTGGTGAACACCTACAAGGATGTGTACGTCGAACGCCGCGGCCTTTTGGAGCGGACCAACGTGCAATTTCGCGATGAGGCGCACCTGCTGGCGATCATCGATCGCATTGTCTCCGCCGTGGGGCGCCGCATCGATGAATCGTCGCCCATGGTGGACGCGCGCCTGGCCGATGGGTCGCGCGTGAACGCCATCATCCCGCCGCTGGCGATTGACGGCGCGTGCCTTTCCATCCGGCGCTTCGGCCGCGAACCTTTGAACGTGGACGCCTTGCTGCGCAACCAGACGTTGACCTCCGGCATGCTGGCCTTGCTGCGGGGGTGCGTCTACGCTCGCATGAACACCTTGATCTCGGGAGGAACGGGTGCCGGGAAAACAACTTTGCTGAACGTATTGTCGTCTTTCATTTCCAATCGCGAGCGCATTATCTCCATTGAAGACGCGGCCGAATTGCAGCTTCACCAGGACCATGTCGTGCGTCTGGAAACACGTCCGCCGAATGTGGAAGGAAAGGGAGCTGTGTATCAGCGGCAACTGGTGATCAACAGCCTGAGAATGCGTCCCGACCGGATCATCGTGGGCGAAGTTCGCGGCGACGAAGCGCTGGATATGCTCCAGGCCATGAACACGGGCCATGACGGTTCCTTGACCACAATTCACGCCAACTCGCCACGTGACGCCCTGGCGCGCCTGGAGACCATGATTGCCATGTCGGCCTTGCACCTGCCGGAGATCGCCACCCGCCGGCAGATCGCCTCCGCCATCGACGTGGTGGTCCAGATCAGCCGCATGAGCGATGGCACGCGAAAGGTCACCAGCATCTCGGAGATCACCGGTATTGAAGGCGACATTATCAGCATGCAGGAGATTTTCGCTTTTCGAAAGACCGGCGTGGCGGAGAACGGCACGGTGCTGGGAGACTTTGTGGCCACGGGAATTCGGCCGCGCCTCTCGGACCGGCTGACGGCGTCGGGGGTCAACCTGCCGCCATCCATGTTTGAATCGACCCGGTTCCACTGAGCCGGATTATTGGCGGTAAAGACCTCCGCCCTCGCCCCCTTGGGGGAGAGGGTGGCGCGACACCGGCGCTTTCACCAGCCGGGGAGCGACGGGTGAGGGGGTCACGAACTGGAAAGATGCGGGAAATGTCCATCGAGGGTGCAGCGCGTGCGTACCGCAAGACCCGCTCCGCGGCCCGGACGGGCATGCACATTGAACGAGCGCGCGAGATCCGCCACACGCCCACGGAAGCGGAGGAAACGGCGTGGCTCTTGCTTCGCCGTCTCCGGTTGAAAGGCTCTAAGTTCAGACGGCAACACCCGGTGGGGCCATATACCGCCGACTTTTGCTGTCCCCAACATCGCTTGATTGTGGAACTGGATGGAGGCGTGCACGGGAGGCAGGAACAAGTGAAGAAGGATGCCCATCGGGACGCACATCTAAAGGTTCTGGGGTACACCGTGCTGCGAGTGCCCAATGGCATGGTCACGGAGGTACCGGAGCGGTTTGTTGACAAGGTGCTCGATGTGGCTTGGTCGCTGCCGGGAGTGTTTGAACGGTGAAACGCGGTCAGAATTCAACCCCCTCACCCCCGGCCCCTCTCCCCCAAGGGGGCGAGGGGAGAGGTAGTTTGGAGTTTGTCACCGCCGTCGATGTTTGAATCGACCCGGTTCCACTGAATGAGTCTTGGCGCATGCAGCTTTTATTCACAGTTCTCGTCTTCCTGATCATCTTCCTCATCCTGGGGGCGATTTACGCGTTCATGGGGCGGGAGAAGGATAGCGACATCGTTCGCAACCGGCTGGAAGCCATCGGGTCGGGCACTCCCTACGCGAAGAGTTCCTTGAACCTGGACCTGATCCGGGATGAACTGCTAAGCAGCATACCCGCCTTTAACCGGATTCTGACACGATGGTCGTGGCCGGGCCGCCTGCGGAGATTCATTGGCCAGGCGGGCATGCAGGTGAGACCGGGCAAACTCATGCTGATCTGCGGGGTGATGGGTCTGGCCGCGCTGGAAATAACCGACCTCATCTATGGCAAATTCTGGCTGGCGGTCGCCGCCGGTGTCCCCGTCGGCCTGATTCCACTGCTTTTCGTTGCCGTCATGCGTGCCCGCCGCCTCGCCAACTTCGAGAAGCAATTCCCGGAGGTCATCGACCTCCTCTCCCGCTCGGTGCGCGCCGGACATTCATTTGCCTCGGGCTTGGAGGTTGTGGCAGCGGACATGTCGGATCCGATTTCCACAGAGTTCCGGATGGTGTTTGACGAACAGCGCTTCGGCCTGCCCTTGCGCGACGCCCTGCTGAACCTCTGCCAACGCGTCCCACGAGTGGACGTCCGCCTGTTCGTCATCGCTCTACTGGTGCAGAGGGAGACGGGTGGCAATCTGGTGGAAATCCTTGACAATCTTTCCCACGTGATCCGCGAAAGATCCCGGATTGCGGGCGAAGTGAAGATTCGCACCGCCCAGGGACGGCTGACGGCGGGGATACTGATCGCCCTGCCCCTCATCATGATGCTCATGCTGCACTTTATCGATCCGGATTACATAAACGTGCTTTTCGTTGACCGTTTGGGGCAATTGATGCTGATTGCCGCTGCGGTGATGCAAACCCTCGGCGCCCTGATTGTGTGGAGGATTGTCAAGATCAAGGTTTAAGGACTATGCCGCTCTCTCTCAGCATCGTTATCGTGGGATCGCTCATCGTCGTGGTGGCGGGGATGGCGTGGGCCTTTTCCGGCCCCTCGCGGGTGATTACCGATCGGCTGACGCGACTGGGGGCCGCCCCCGAACGCGAGCGCATGGGCTTTAAGGAGACACATCGAAAGCTCACGGACACGATTCTTGCGGGCATAGCCAAACTGTTTCCCGCGGCTGGCAAGGGCTCAGGGGAAGGCGAACCGCGCCTGATCAGCGCGGGGTTTCGCCGGCCGGAGGCGCCGGCGGTGCTGCTGGCGTCACGATTCGTCATGATGGCAGTGCTGATCTGTTTGATCTACTTTACCGGTTTCTACGAAAACAATCCCTTTGTGCTCTTTCTGGTGGCGATCGCATTGGGATTTCTTCTGCCGGACATCTTTCTCGGCCGGCTGGTCAAAGCCCGCCAGCAGACCATTCGCCTGGCCTTGCCCGATGCCCTTGACCTGCTGGTGATTTGCATGGAAGCGGGGCTGGGGCTCGATCAAGCGCTGTTGTATGTGAGTCACGAGCTGAAGATCGCGCACCCGGAATTGTGTGAGGAATTCGATTTCGTGAATGCCGAAATGCGCGTGGGCAAGACCCGGATGGATGCGCTGCGGTCCCTCGCCAAGCGCACCGGCGTGGATGATCTTCAGTCGCTGGTGGCGACGCTGATTCAGACCGACCGCTTCGGCACCAGCGTGGCGCAATCGTTGCGCATCCATTCCGACGACCTGCGCACCAAGCGCCGGCAGCGGGCGGAGGAACTGGCGGCGAAAACCACGGTCAAGATGATTGTGCCCCTGGTTTTCTTTATCTTTCCGGCGCTGTTTGTCGTGATTCTGGGGCCGGCCGTGATCACCATGATCCACACGCTCGGACAACTCAACCGCTGAAGTAGCGCCGCCCGTTAGGGCCTGCCCTGAGGGCAGCGAAGGGGCGGCGCTCAATTGCAATATACGGCGACATAAATGTCTGCGCATGGGGTTGTAGCGGCGGTCTCCGACCGCCGGCGTCGATCAGAGATCGACGCTACAATTTATGTCGCACATTGTCGAGAGATGAGAGTGGGTGTGAAAACAGTTTTGCAAGTTTTAAGGTCATTCAAGTTCTCAAGGAGGTTCACTATGAGCGAAACTACGATTCGCGTCATCGCCGCAGTGGGAGTCGTCATCATTCTTCTGATTATCATCTGGCGCCGTAAGAGCGGGACCCCCAAGTAGGGGAAGTGCCCCACGAGTTCCAGATATTGCGAAGGTGAGGCTTGATCCGTGTCCGATTCAGAGCCCGGCGACGGCAACGTTGTTTGCGTTTACAATAAAACCCGCGAGCGGTTTGTGGCCACGCATGCGAAGGTGGCGGACGGCTACTTCAGCCGGCTGATCGGTCTGCTGGGCACTACCCGGACTTGGGCGCGCCCCGGCAAAGGCCTCTGGATTGTGCCGTCGCATGGAGTCCACACGATCGGAATGTTGTACACGCTGGACCTGGTTTTCCTCGACCGCAACCGCGTGGTGGTGGAGGTCGAGGAACACGTTCGCCCCTTTCGGATTTCCAAAGTCAGCTTCAAGGCGGATAGCGTGCTGGAACTTCCTGCCCACACGGTCTTTCGAACCGAGACCCGCGTCGGAGATCAACTGGAGATTTCGCCGGTGCGCACCCACGATCCGGCGGTCTGAGGAGTCGTCTTAATAAGCTTTGCACAATGAAGAGACACGACCCCCTCACCCCCGGCCCCTCTCCCCCAAGGGGGCGAGGGGAGAGGTAGATTGAATTCACGCCCTCGCCCCCTTGGGGGAGAGGGTGGCGCGCAGCGACGGGTGAGGGGGTTCGTTCACCACCTCATTAAGTGATGATCGGTAGATCCCCGTTTCACCGCAACCGCGCGATGGTGGCGCCCCACCCACCCAGTTCCGGCGGCGCATCGTAGAAGCCGATAACGAACGGAGTTCGCTCCAGCACCGAGCGCACAACCTGCCTCTGCACGCCGGTGCCGCGGCCGTGAATGATACGCACGGATTTCAATCCGAGGCGGTCGGCTTCCTCCAGGTAGGCTTCCACCACGGCAGCCACCTCCTTCGGTTGCACGGTGTGCAGGTCGAAGACGTCGGTGATGGGAATGCGAACGGGTTCCTGAGAATCTTCCATTTCTTTACTGTGCGACAGGAATTGTAGCGTCGATCTCCGATCGACGCCGGCGGTCGGAGACCGCCGCTATAACCCAATGCGCGGACATTTATGTCGCCGTGTATTGCTCCGTGTGGCGGCCTACTGACCGCGTCGCGTCCTCAGCCAGTCGATTCTCCATCGGCCGCCTGCCATCTTGATCCAGAAGAGTTCTTTGGCCGGGGTGCCGCGCGCGTGGTGATAAAGCACGGCGGTGCGCCCATAAAAGCCGCGCGTGTGCCAGGAGTCCCGGAATTTGAACCGCTGATAGTCGAGATGGTGGCAGAACTCATGACACAGCGTGCTGAAAAACGTTCCGAACGAAGTCACTCGCTTGCGGATCGCCGTGCGCATCCAGACGCGGATTTGGTGCGTCTGCGGGTCATAATCGCCGAACAACTCGGAACTCCACCCTTCGCGAACGCGCAGGGGGCGGGCGGCAAGGACGCGAATTCCCGGCCTCTCAACGCCGTAAAACTCCGCGGCAATCCCCAGAAAATCCGAGCAAGATGCCAGAACCTCCGCCATGTTCTCCGCCTGGAGCGCCACCGCCATCGACTTTGCCGGCGCCAGCAAGCGAACGTCCGCAGGCACGGGCAGTGCGGTTAGCACGTCGCTCTTCAGGAACTCCGCGCGCCAAGCCTTCGTCCGCGGCGCACTTTCTGTAAGCATGGTCCCATCATGACTCGAACCACGCCCGCCCGCAAGCCGTGGGGCCACCGTGATCCTAAGCCCTGCGCCGCAACCCTAATCCTGAGCCTTGTTCCCCCCCACGTCACCCTGAGCATTTATGGCCACTTTGGCCACCCCTTGGGTACAGAAAGATGGCGCAAACCCGAGGGGTCGATTTATTGAAAATAAATGAGTTCCGCGCCATCTTTCTGCAGAGCCCGCTCTTCAGGGCGAAGGATCTGCATTTGTTCTTCCCACCAAAGGAGAATGCAGGTCCTTCGGCCCGACAAAAAACCGTCGGTCCTCAGGATGACGTTAACGCGAGTGCTCCAAGAGAATGCCCTATATCGGTGATGTATAATAGTGGGTTTGCAGGACTGTCAGATGAAGACTTTGGTAAGCGTCGGTTTCCGGGTCACGGTTCTTCTGGGCATGCTGGTGGTGAATGTGTGCGTGTTCGCCGGCAGCGCCACTTCGCCCAAGCAGAGCGCGCCACTTACCCAGGCAGCCGATGAGTTCAAGACCCTGACGCGGGATCTGGGGATGCGTCCCGAAAGCCCGCCCTCCACGCAGGAACACCACGGCCCCAAAATGCGCTGGCACGGGCGCTTGTTTGAAAACTTCCGCAATGACGTGCTGGACGCGATTCCCCACGAGGTGAAGCAGAACGGTGAGAGCGTCTCGCCGCTGCGCCGCAATCAATTCGGGTTCAACATTTCCGGCCCCGTCCTGATTCCCCATCTCATCACCAATCCCAACAATACGTTTTTCCTGCTCTCGTACGAAGGCGTGCGCGAGCGGATCTTCCGCGCCAACCTGCTGACCGTTCCCACCGCGCCGGAGCGGCAGGGCGATTATTCCGACGTCGTGGATCCCTCCGGACTCGTCCTGCCGATTTACGACCCTGAGCAGACCACGCCCAATCCTGCCTACGACCCGACCCAGGCGGTGTCCACGGCCAATCTCCAGTATCTGCGGGCGCAGTTTCCGGGCAATGTCATACCCGCGAACCGTATTCCGTCCGTGGCCGCGCAGGCGCTTTCGCTGTACCCGGCGCCCAACACCGATATCGGGCCGTTTTTCCAGAACAACTACTTCATTAACTCTCCGCAAATAGATGATGCTGACGGAATTATTGCCAAACTCGATCACCCTTTCCGCGAACGGCATCGCCTGACCTGGAATGCCACGGACTCCAGCGGCTATCTGAGCCCATCGAAGTACTTTCTTAACGACGCCAGCCCCACCTCGCCGGAGCAACACTTCACCACGTTGCGCTCGGAACTCGACTACTCGTACACGGCCAACTCGAATACCGCCGACTCGGCAAGCCTGGTGCTAAGCTCCAACGTGGTGCAGTCGGGCGGCGGGACGGCCACGGCTTTTCCAGTTTATTCCCTCAGCAACTACGTTTCGATGGGAACGGCGTACCCCAATACCCGCAACGCCCGCACCAGCTTCGAGCTTTCCGATTCCTGGTCCACGCGCAAAGGCAAGCACTCCATTCACCTGAGCGGCGACGAGGACTACTATCAGGTGAATTCCTTTAACCCCACCTACCCGTCGGGATATTTCCAGTTCACCCCCGACATCACCAGCCTGCCGGGCATCGTTGACACGGGTGATCCTTTCGCGAGCTTTCTGCTCGGCCTGCCGGCATCAGCGCAGAACACCATTATCACCGCCCCTAGCTATTTTCGGAACTCCTACCAGGACTTTACGGCGCACGATCGCTATGCCGCACGGAAGAACCTGGTCATCAGCGCCAGCGTGACCTTCAGCCGGCGGACGCCGCGAGTGGAAAAGTACAACCGCCAGAGCACGGTGGACCCGGACGTGATTGATCCTTCCAACAACCTGCCCGGCGGGCTCGCCTTCGCCGGCGTGGACGGAATCTCGCGCGGCATGCGTCCCGTGAATTACGATATCGACCCCTCGGTCAGCCTCACCTGGAACCCGCACGGCAGCAGCAAGACCGTGGTCCGTGCCTCCTACAGCCGTTCGCACGCCCAGATTCCAATCTACAACGGGCAGTGGGCCACGCAGGGCTTCAATGCGCGCCAAACCTTCACCTCGCCGAACATCCAACTCAGCCCGGCGGTGGACATGACGGTCGGCATTCCGCCGCTGGGAATGACTCTGCCGGATCTGAGCCCCGACGCCGCCGATAACACCACGGCGGATTTCATGGTCCTCTCCAAGGATGAACCGGTCTATCAATCCGCCGCTCTTTCCGTCGAGCGCGACATTCCTTTTTCCATCACCCTTTCGGCGGGAGTCAATCACAGCGTGGGCCGCTCCCTGCTGGTGGGCGACGGCACTGTCAATCCGAATGCGATCAGCCCGGCGGAGATGAGCTACGGCGACAACCTTTACGATTATTCTTTCCGCTCGACCCTCCAGCCTTATCCCCAATACACGGGATTTGAGCTCTACGGCCTCGACCCCGCCGGACGCTACCAGCGCGATGCCGGTTACCTCCGCGTAGAAAAACGCGCTTCGTTCGGACTGACCTTCACTGCGTATTACGAATTCTCCAAACAGATGGACGATTACTCCGGGCCGTACGGCAATCAGGACCTGTTCGACTTGCGCGACGACTGGTCGGTGTGCGCTTACAACACACCGCAGTACATTACCTTGAGCTATGTGTACGAGTTTCCGTTCGGCCCCAACCAGCCGATGCTGAATTATTCCGGCATCGCCGGCGCGCTGGTCCGCGGCTGGTCGCTCAGCGGGAACGCCTACTGGAACGACGGCACACCCCTGGCGCCGCATCCAGAGTTCAACAATACCGGCGATATCCTTTCCACGCTGAACGTCAACGTGGTGCCGGGAGTGAGTCCGCGTGTCGCCAGTCCCGGTCCCGCCGAGTGGTACAACCCCGCCGCCTTCGATCAGCCGGCGGACTTCACCATCGGGAACGCCTCGCGCACCGTTGCGAACCTGCTGGGACCGGGCTACAACACCATGGACGTCAGCCTGGGCAAACGCCTGCCGATCGGGGGCGAGCGCGCTTTTGAAATCAACGCCACGGCCCTCGACGTGCTCAACCATGCGAATTGGAATTATCCCGACACGATGATCGGATCGGTGAGTGCTCCCAACGTTGATGCGGGCAGAATCATCGGCTCCCACGGTGGACGGGTCATCCAATTGGGACTGAAGTTCAGCTTCTAATGCTCCGATACTACGCCTTGTTTCTCGCATTGCTGGCCGCCGCTTCCACGCTGGGAAACATCCAGGCGCAGACCACCAGTGTGTCGATTCCTGCCTGGGTGGAGGAGGACCATTGCGGCCCCACGCCGAAGTTCGAAGCTACCTTCAACGGCAAGCCGGCTCCGGTGATCTCTCAGGTTGGGCCCGGCAGCGACCAGATTATCCTGCTCGTCCTCGATCTCAACGGCGACGCTTCTCTGGTGGAAGCGGCTAAGCAGGCGGCGACGGCGCAGATCGAAAAGCTGCCTGGCAATGCCTGGGTGGGCCTTCTCAACGACGAAGACGGACTGCACGTGCTTGCTGACCCCAGCCCCAACCGGCAGCCTCTGCTGGCAGCCATTAAGAGTTTCTCCACCATTGGAAAGCCGGGGTTGTTTGAAACCGTTACCACGGCGCTGACGCTCGCGGACGGCATCCTGCACAAGTCTCCCATACGCGTCTCGGTTTTGTATCTTACAGATAGCAACATCTATTCTTACCGAGAAGATTATACCAATCCGGTTATCAACTCGAGCGATCCTCACGATCTCAGCCGGGTCTTTCCTGACGCTTTGATTCAGGATAAGATTTCCCGGCTGGTGGGCGATGTCAGCTCGCTGGAGGCGCCGCTGTTCGTGGTTCACATCAACTATCGCGGGGATACGCTCAACGATTCCTATCAGAATGGCTTGCTCACTCTGGCGGATGCAACGGGCGGCAGAGGGCAGGTGTGCCGCTCCGTGGCGGAAATCCCCGATGCCATCTCCGCGGCATTTGCCCGCATCTCCGGCGCCTGGCGGCTGACCCTGGGAATTCCTCCCAAGACTCACAATAGCGCGCAAATTCACCTGAGCGCGCCGTGCGGCGGCGAAGACGCGCGGCTTTCCTGGCGCACACGACTGCGCCCCAAGGAGGGTTAATGCGCCCCCTGCGTATGCGAATTGCCTTTGAAGTGATTCTTGGCGTGGTTCTCGTGACCTCCCTCGTGGTGATTCTGCGCCTCGCGCGGCGGATTGCCGAATACCAGCATCGCCAGGACGCGGACGCCCAATCCCTGCGATTGCTCCGCGAAGCCTTGGCGCAGAAAGGGCTGCACGTCCCGCCGCCCCAGGTGACTGAGGAGTCACCGACCGAAGGAGAGTTGTCGGCCATCGCCAAACGCGAAGCCACCATCGAACGCCTTGACCGCGAACTGGCGGAAGCCCAGGCCAACATCACCAACCTTCAGTCACAGCTCACGGCTGCCAACGATCAGAACACCCAGGCCCAGGCAAGCGCCCAGGCGGCTCTGCAAAAGCAGCAGGAGGACTCGAAGGCCCAACTGGACGACCTGCAAAAGAAGCTTGACGCCGCGCTGCAGCAGTCGGACATTGCCCGCCAACGCGCCGCGGCTTTGGAGGCTGACAACACCAGGCTTACCAACGCCAGTTCTGCGGCCGGCACGCAAACGGCTGACGTGTCCCGCATTCTTACCAACCTCCAGGAACTGGATCGCCGGCGCGAAGGGTACCTGACCTCGATCCTGCGCCGCTACCGCGACATTACCAGCGACTTCCGCGCCATGGGCAGCATGCTCGATACGAGCCACGATCCTAATCACGATGCCAACGCCGGGGCCTGCGGTGGCGCTGCCCTGAGCCGCATCCAGAACGCCGTGAGCTCGGCGGAGGACGACCTGCGCCAGATCAACGAGCTGAACAATCGCACGCAAAAATTGCTGAAACAGCTTCCGAAAAAATGAGAGGGTGGCGTCGCGTCATCGAGCCTCCGGCAGAGTTCCACGCAACCACTCGACCGTACGCCGCAAACCGTCTTCAAACGCCACCCGTGGTTCGTAACCAAGCGTCGCCCGCGCCAGTGAAATGTCGGCGGTCGAGTGTCGCACGTCTCCCACTCGGGGCGCGGCATACTGCGGCTTGACCTGCTTGCCCAGAATGCCGTTCAGAACCGTAATCGTCTGGTTGAGAGTTGAACTCGTGCCGGTGCCGACGTTAATGACTTTGCCGGGAGCGGCTGGTGCTGTGCAGGCGCGCAGAGTGGCATCCACCACATTCGCCACGTACGTGAAGTCGCGCGACTGCTCCCCATCACCGAAAATCGTGGGCGTGGTCCCGCGCAAATACGCAACGATGAACTTGGAAAGCACACCGGTGTAGGCGGACGCCGGGTCCTGCCGCGGCCCGAAAATATTGAAAAACCGCAGGGCGACCACCTCCAGTCCGAAATAGCGATTGAAGATCTGGCCATAATACTCGTCCGCCAGTTTGGTCAGCGCGTACGGCGAGAGCGGCTGGGGCGTCTGCGTTTCCACCCGCGGCAGCGTGGGAGCATCGCCGTAAGCCGCGGCCGTAGCCGCCATCACCACGCGCTTCACGTGCGCGTCACGAGCGGCCAACAGGACGTGCAGGGTGCCGTTCAGGTTGACAAGCGTCGTCTCGACCGGGTCTTCCATGGAGCGCACCACTGACGCCAGCGCCGCCAAGTGGATGACGTAGTCCACGCCAGCGAAGAGCGGACGGATGGATTCAAGCTCGCGGATGTCCGCCTGACGGAAGTCGATCTTGTCCCGCAGGCCGGCCAGATTAGCTTCGCGGCCAGTGGAAAGGTTGTCAAGAATGCGTACGGATTCGCCACGCCTCACCAACTCCTCCACCATGTGTGAGCCGATGAATCCCGCGCCGCCAGTTACCAGGTAAAGTGCCACGCCTTGCCTCCTCGTAATGTCGATTGAAAAAGCCTACCACAATCCTGGAAACCTACCGCCACTTCTGCTATCACAGGATAATTTTCGGGAGAGTCCAGAGAGGCTCCCAGAGAAATTCCGTGCGATGTTCACTCTCTTTGGTGAAGTCTCTTCGGAATTGCTGTAGGGGGCAATGCACTTTCAAGGATCGATTTACTTGGCTACTCCGCCGTCAGCGGAAACTTGATGGGTTTACGGTCGCGCTGTGAGCGGTACAGGGCCTCGAAAATCTCGACGGTTTTACGGCCTTCGATGCCGGGAACGGAGGAATCGCGACCCTCCGAAACGGCCTTGAGGAAGTCGGAAATCTGAAGCTGGTGATAGTACTCGATGGGATTGATGCTGAGAAAAAGGTCGGAGTCTTCCTTCTGCCATTGCTTCAAAAATTCTCGTTCGCCCGGCACGGTCCACAGATCGTTGATGGGCGGCTCGGTGATGCTCGACATTCCGGCGATGAACATGGCCCCGCCATCGGTCTGGACGCCGATGCTCGCGCCATTGCTGCCGTGCACGTAGACCCTGCCGTAGAGGGCGGGGTTTTGGGAATTGCTCACCACGATGTTGCCCAGCGCACCGTTTTTGAAGCGCAGCACGGCGACGGCGGTGTCCTCAACTTCAATGTAAGGGTGATTGAGATTGGCCCAAAAGCCGAAGAGTTCGTCGATCTCTCCCAGGTACCATTGGAGCAAGTCCAGTTGGTGCGGCGCCTGGTTCACCAATACGCCGCCGCCTTCGCCCTGCCACGAACCGCGCCAGGGGTCGCTGCGGTAATAGGCCTCATCGCGCCAGCCATACATGGCGACGGAGCCAAGGATCGGCCGGCCCAGTTTGCCATCCTCGATGGCCTTCTTGACCCGCGCGCAGGGAGCGTAAAACCTGCGCTGTGAAACCATCCCCACTTTGACGCCACTTTCCCTGGCGGCGGTCAGGATGGCATCGCAATCTCTCAGATTCGATGCAAGGGGCTTTTCCACCAAGAGGTGAACGCCCGCCTTGGCGGCCTTGACAGCATGCAAGGCGTGCAGCGGGTGAGGTGTGCAAATGGTCACCGCCTGAACGCCTTCGCGAGCAATCATCTCCTCAACGTCAGTATAGGCTTTGACGTTGTAAGCGGCAGCGAAGGCTTCCGTTTTCTTCAAGTCCCGGCCGCAAACGGCGACGAAGGTGGATTCAGGTACGTTACGAAGCGCCTTGGCGTGCAGGTGACCGACTTTCCCGCAGCCCACGAGGGCGGTTCTCAGGGAGGGCATACTGTTCCTAGCATTCCAGGATGACTTTCAACAATCCGGGCTCTTGCTTATACAAGCGATCAAACCATGCTGCGCCTTCGGCGAGTGGCGGCGTGGCGCTAACCAACGGATCCGTTTTGATGGCCCCGCGGCCCAGCAGGTCGAGGCACGCCGGATATTCATTGTTGCTCCCGCAACTTCCCGCCAGCGTCAACTGGCGCGTCACCACCGCCTGCAACGGAATCTCCACGGTGGGTCGGAAATTTCCAATCAGCGTCAGCGTGCCGCCTTTGCGCAGGCAGGCCACGGCGGTGTTGATGGTTGGGCTCAAACCAATCACTTCCAATGCCACGTCGGCGCCTCGCCCGTCAGTCTGCTTCTTCACTTCTTCCGCCACGTCGCAGGCGTTGGCCTTCAGCGTCACGTCCGCTCCCAGCGTCTCGGCCAGCTTCAGTTTCTGCGGCTCCAGGTCGACGGCGATAATCTTTCCGCAACCCGCCACGCGCAGAGCTTGTACCACCAGCAGACCGACCATGCCGGTCCCCATCACCACCGCCGTGTCGCCGAGAGAAACAGGTGTACGGGCCACTCCGTGTACTGCTATCGACACAGGCTCAACCATCGCGGCCTGCTCGAATGAAACAGCGTCAGGGAGGCGGTACAAAATGCGCGTCGGAAGGGCAAGATACTCGGCGAAGGCGCCGTGCTGCCGGTATTCGCCGCAAGAGACTCCCAGCACACGGCGATGGTCGCAAAGATTGATCAGCCCGCGCTGGCAGAACCAGCACGCGCCGCAGGAAATCGTCGAGTCAAAGGTGACGCGATCGCCCGGGTTCCAGCCGGTGACGTTCTTGCCGACCTCCGCAACCACGCCGGCAGCTTCGTGGCCCATGATCACGGGGGGAACCCGCCGGCCCGTGGAGCCGTCCATGCCGTGCACGTCGCTGCCACAGATTCCGCACGTGCGAACCTTGAGCAAAACCTCGTGATCGGCGATCTGCGGGTCGGGGGCGTCACCGTAGACCAGATGGTTGTAAGCCGTCAGCGTCAATGCCTTCATAATTTAAGTCCCTTCCTTCTTCAAGCGCGAATTGAATATGGTCATTCTCGCGGCTTCGAGAAGCCGGAAGCGTGTTGCCAGATCAGTTACAACAGCCGCAGAACACTATACTCCAAAAAACTGCACTGGTGGAACGGCGGCAACCAGTAAGACGTGAAACGAAGATTAAACAGTTTGAGTCTGTCGTCCGCCACCGCACTCCAACGGTCATCCTGAGGACCGCCGCCGTGGGTCGGGACGAAGGACCTGCGTTCCGTTCGTGCATGAGGAAAGGACAAATGCAGGTCCTTCGCCCAAAATGCGGACTCAGGATGACGGTAGTGGGAAGGACGCAGGATTACGAAGCGATGGTTCATCCTCAAAGGCGCGACTTGGTCAGCATTACCTTCATTCGCTGCGGTACGTCAACTCGACAGCCAACTCTACATTCACTGGCTCGGCACAGTCTTCCAAGCTACAATGCGGTTCTCCATGGAAAAGGGAAACTCTGATTGGGAAACTCCGCGAGGTAACCGAAGATGAAACGACGCTATTTCTTGACCAAATCGTTGGCGGCAAGTTCGTTGGCATGCGGAATCAACGGAAGCGTGACACCACTTGCAGGGCGGTCGGCGGCGCAGCAACCTGCCGCCGGTTTGGAAGGCCGGGCCCGCTTTGAGGCCTTGAACAAGGCCCTGGATCGCGGCGCCATGCAACGGGGATTGGCGAAGCAGGTTGACCCCGGTTACCATCACGCTCCGCAGAGCGCCATTGAGGCATTCAAGGATCGCAAGTTCGGCATCAGGATTCACTGGGGCCTTTACTGCATGATCAGCAGTGACGCCTCCTGGGCGCTGGCGGGCGCAAATAAGCAGTTTTGGGACACGTACAACGTGTTTTATCAATTCTTCAATCCCACGAGCTTTGATGCCGACGCCTGGATGGATTTGTTTCAGCAGGCAGGGATCCGGTATTTCACCTTTACCACCAAACACCACGATGGTTTTTCGATGTGGCCGACGCGCACGACCCAGGAATCCGTCCGGCTAACTTCCAAAGGCTTCTCCCATGGAGGTGTGGAGAATCTGGAGAAAGTCGTACAAAGCTACAGCATCGCTGACGGGCCCTATAAGAAAGACATCGTGCGAGCCATCGTGGAGGCGGGCAGAAGAAAGGACATGGGGATTGGCCTCTACTATTCGCACGTGGATTGGCACGACCCGGCTTTCGCGTGGGACCCGTTCAATCAATTCTACAATCCGAATTTCACGCGAGAGTCCGACCCTGCGCGCTGGCAGACTTTTATCGCCAATGAGCGCGAGCAGGTGCGCGAGTTGATGTCGGAATACGGCCGCGTCGATTACCTGGACTTTGACATTGGATGGCCCCAGGCCGCGGCGCAGGACATTGCCGAGATCACCATGATGGTGCGCAAACTGCAGCCCAACGTCATCATTCGCGACCGCGGCATCGGCGCCTACGGCGACTACCACACGCCCGAGCGCGAAATTCCCGGCGGGCCGTCCCAAGGATTCTGGAAGGTGATCTACCCCTGCGGCACGGCGTTTTCCTACCGCCCCAATGACGAATATAAGCCGGCGGAATGGATCGTGCAAAGCCTCATTGAAGTCACCGCGAAGGGCGGGAATTTTGAAGTCGGCTTCGGACCTATGCCCAGCGGCGAGTGGTCCCCGGAAACGGTGGAGCGATTGAAGTATGCGGGCGCGTGGCTGCGCGTGAACGGCGAGGCGATCTACAACACCCGTCCGCGCAAAGTCTATCGCGAAGGTGACAACGTCTGGTTCACGTCCAGCAAGGATGGCCGCTACGTTTATGCGATCCGCATCGGCTGGCCGGGAGAAACCTTTGCGACGCAATCGGTGCGAGCAGTGAAGGGATCTTCGATATCCATGCTGGGCGTGGACCAACCCCTCGACTGGCGGCAGGATGGAGACAGCCTCCGCGTCTCCATCCCGGCGGCCATCGCGGAGCACAAGCCCTGCGCGCAGGCTTACGTGTTTAAAATCGAAGCCGAGCGCGCGTAGTTCCGTTACTGCGGAATGAGTTCGTACGTGCGCGTCTTGGGAAGCGCGGCGGCGCGCTGTTCCTCGATGAGCTCTCCATCCAGGGCATTCAAGTCATCCAGAACCGCTTGCAGGTGGGGCGCGGAAAATCCCGTCAGCGGCACTTGAATCATCCGCCATCGAGTGTTGTGAACATCGGAGTGCTTCACCGTCAGCGTCGCGACGCTCATCGCCTGCTTGGTCATGGGCGTCGAGAGTTCCGCCAGGTTGATTCCCTGCTTCAGTTGGTCCGCGGTAAAGGCGCCGATCTCTTCATCGTCGATTTTGAGCGTGTAGCGCTCGGCCTTCAAGTGGGTCACCCGCAACGGCTCCTGGTCCAGCGTTTGCATGAAATCTGAACACCGCATCACCAGCGCCGTGGTGGGATTACTGAGATTAATGGGCATGGGCAGAGCGTTGTCGGTTTGCTTCCAGGTCAGAGTGCCGGAGTGGTTTGACACGTGGTCAACCTCCGTGTTCACGGCCTTCGCCGCCCGCTTCTTTTTCGCATTGATTTCCACCTCGGTGACGGTGGCGGGCGCATTCCAAGCCTTCAGAATGGCCTCCGCCATGATCAGGTGGCCGTCGGGTCCGGGATGCACGCGATCGGGCAGGATCTTCTCCGCCAGGGCCGGGTCAGCCTCCTTCGCCTTTTCCAGCACCTCCACCACCGGCGTGTTCAGGTCCGCCACCGTGGCGCCGACTTTCTGCGCATAGTCCTTCACCCATTCACCGTAGCGAATCAGCACCGCGTTGTAGCCGCCTTCAAATTTCGGAGGACGGGTCACATCATCGTAAGGCGAGGGCTCGATCAGGGTGAAATGAATCTGCGGGTAGGCCTTCTGCACCGATTCGACGATGTGCTGATACCCCTGCGTGTATTTGGCGAAAATTCCGTCGTCGAAGGCGCGATAGGAGCCGTCATTCATTCCCAGCATGATGGTCATCACGGTGGGATGGTAGGGAAACACGTCGCGCTCCAGGCGCACATCAGCGGTGCCGCCACCGCCGCCGGAGACGCGGTCGCCGCCCCAGCCGCTGTGCACAAAGGTCACGTCAAGCTTGGGGAAGCGCGTCAGCACGTAGGTCTCGACGTCAACGGTGTAGAGCCGCTGGTCGGTGATGCTGTCACCGTAGAACACCACGCGGTCGCCAGTGTTAAGGTAAAACGGCGCCTGGGCCCTGGCCGCGATGGGTATGATCAAGCTGAGAATCACGAATGCGAAACGCAGGACAATCTTCATAAGCTGCTCCTTAAGGGAATGGTCACCCTCATCAATTTGCACTACCAACGAACCTCACTGATTTGCACCACCAATGAACCTCACTCATTTGCACTACCAATGAACCTCACTCATTTACACCACCAATGAACCTCACTGTCATCCTGAGCCCGCACTTCAGGGCGAAGGACCCTTTTTATTGTACGTAGGAAGCGCAGGGCGAGAGCGCCTCGGTCTTGTCTGCCGCGCGCCCGCGGCAGACTTGGGTAAGACGAAATACGGGGGTCCTTCGCCCTGAAGTGCGGGCTCAGGATGACAATAATGTCAGCACCGTAGACCAGACAACCGCGAGCACGCTTCGCCACGAAAAATCACTTTCGCAGATAGTTATCGGTTCCATCCAGCCAATCCTGGCGAATGGGACTGAAGATGTCGATGCCGATGGTGTTGACGATGGCGAATGCGCTGTGTGGCACGTTGGAAGGTATGACCAGCACTTCACCGCTTCGTACGGTCACTTCGCCGCCCTCCAGCTCAAACTTCAACTCGCCGTCCAGCACCATGCTGATCTGCTCGCTTTCGTGGTGGTGAACCGGGATCAGGCAATCCTTGGCGAGGCGAAGATGGGCCACCATCACTTTTTCGCCAGTCACCAGTTGTCGCGAAAACTTGTCGGTTACTATTTCACGCTTGACGTTCTGCCACGCCAAATGCTGCATCGCACGCCTCCCATTTTTGACAAGGATTCTCTCTCGCGCTTGCCGCTGACCGGCTATTGTACACACTGGCGGCTAAGTTTCGCGCTAAAATGGCGAGGGGGCAAAGAGACCAGGGCTATTCATCTCTCGCAGCGCCAAGGTGCGCCACGCAGAAACTGATCAGCCAGAGGTCTGCACCGCCCTTAATAGACATGCCGATTTTTCTTCGCATCATCGACGGCGTCGCGCTCTTTTACCTTATCCTGCTGCTTTGGATTCCCTTCTTCTGGTTCGTATTCCATCCCGCCATTAGATTCTGGCGACGCCTGGGCAACAGGGCGTTCTGGGTCGCTCTGCCGGTTTGGATAATCTTCGCCGCGGGCATCATCATCGCCCGCCATGATCTCTTCGCCATGCGCGTCGGGCGGAACCCGCTCACCTGGGCTGCCGGCGCGGTTCTCTTCGTTGTGGCCAACTGGCTGGACAGCCAGACCCGGCACACTTTCGGCTGGCGGCGCCTGGCCGGACTGGCCGAGATCAACCCGCAGCATCGCCTCTGCGGAGTCGTCCGGACCGGTGTTTACGGACGCGTGCGCCATCCCCGCTACCTGCTCTATATGCTGATGATGCTGAGCATGGCCTTCCTGACGGGCGCGGTGGCAATTTTTTTGCTGGCAATTCTCAACGTCCTGATGTATCAAATCCTCGCACCGCTTGAGGAGCGCGAACTGCTGGACCAGTACGGTCCACAGTATGAAGCCTACCGGCAGTCGGTCCCACGGTTCGTGCCGCGCCTTGGGCGGACGCCCGAAACCCGGATTTCGTCCTGAACCGGAGGTTCTCATGATTCAGCGCGCTTGTGCCTTACTTCTCGTTATCTTGAGTTTGGCTCTGTCGGCGTGGGCTCAGCAGCCCTGCCCGGGATTTACCGTTGCCGTCAACACGGACGAAGACCACCTGATGCTGGCTCTCAACGGCGCGGATAAGCCGGAGGACCAACTCACCGCCCTCAACAATTTCGCCAAGGAACACCCCGACTCAAAGTTCATGAACTGCGCGAATGAGTACTACGCGACGGTGGAACTGAAGCTGAAGGACTACGACAAGTCCATTGAATACGGGGAAAAGAATCTGGCGGCAAATTATGTGGATCTGAATCTCTATCTCACCCTCATGCGCGCGTATGCCGGCAGCACTAAGTTGGACGATACCATTTTCAATATCATCAACAAGGTTCCTGACCAGGTGAAGACCGAAATCGGCACGCCCACGCGTCCCGCCAAGACTACGGATGAGGAATGGGCGAAGATGCAGAAAGACGACGCGGAACTCGCCAAGGACAGCCACGATTATGCCGTATGGGCGTTTTTCCAGGTTTTGCCGCGCGTCACCGATCGAGCGAAGCAGATCACCTATCTCGAATCCTTTCTCAAGGTCTACCCGGAAGTGGAGCAGGACCAGGCCGCCCAGGTAAACCTGATCTACTTTCAGGCTTATCAAACGCAGGGCAATCTGGCCAGGACCACCGAATACGGCGACAAGGTTTTGGCCGCCGACCCCAATAATGTTGTGGTGCTGAACACTATGGGCTTGATCTATGCCTTCTACAGCCAACCTGCCAACACTGAGAAGGCGGCCGGTTACGCACAGAAGGCTCTGACCGCCGCTCAGGGACTTAAGAAGCCCGATGGTGTGGACGATGCGGCATTCAAGCAAGAGCAGGACACGCAATTGGGAATGGCGCACCTGACGTTGGGAGACGCCGCGCTGGTCAGGGCGCAAAAGTCAGGCAAACTCGTGCCGGCAATCGATGAACTCAAGACGGCGACCACTCTTCTGGACGCCAATCCCGCGCTCGAGGGCCAGGCCCTTTACTACCTGGCATTCGCTTACGAACTCGGGTACCCGGCCAACCACCCGGCGGCGGCGGCGGCGTTGAACAAGGCCGTCACATTGCCAGGACCGTTCCAAGCGCAGGCCAGGGCCCTGTTGGCCAAAGTTCGAGCCGCCCATTAGCCGGGCGGTCTGGCAAACAATTACTCCATCAGAACTGGGGCCGGACTCGCGGACGTTCTCCCCCGATCCGGCCCTCGGTTTCCAGATCCAATAGACTACTGCGCCGACGCCGAGCATAACGGCGCCAAAACCTGCCTCCCGCGGTTCTTCCACCAATGTATTGACCAGAAACCACGCTGAGCCGAGCACAAAGATCAACGGTACGTAAGGATAACCAAACACGCGGTAGGGCCGATGTGCGTCCGGCATGGTGCGTCGCAGCACCACCACCGCCAAGGCCGTCAGTGCATAAAACACAAAGGCCGCGAAAATCACGTAGGTGAAAAGCTGCTCGTAGGTTCCCGCCGCCACCAACACAATCGCCCACGCGGCTTGCACCAGCAGCGCCACGTGCGGCGTGCGGAAGCGCGGATGCACGCGCGCGCACCAGCGGAAGAACAGGCCGTCGCGCGCCATGGCGTAGTAAACGCGGGGCGCCGCCAGAATGCTGCCATTCAAGCTTCCGAGAGTGGAAATGATGATCAGCAGTGAGACCAGTTGAGCGCCGGAGCGGCCAAAGATGCGCACGGCGGCATCCGCTCCGACGCGCGTGGAGGCGGCCACCTGATCCATGGGCAGCACGTGGTAATAGACCAGGTTCAGCGCCAGGTAGAGCAGCGTCACCGCGCCCGTGCCGAGGATCAGTGCCAGCGGGATGTTCCACTCCGGCCGTCGAACTTCCTCGGCGGCAAAGGTGCAGCAATTCCAGCCTTCATATGCCCAGAAGGCACCCACCATGGCCACGCCGAACGACGCCACAAAGCCGTGGCCCGTGGGTGCCGCGAGCGCGGCCGGACCGCGCGCCAGCCCCTTCACCAGGACGTAACCCAATAGGATGAATGCCACGATGGCGCCCACCTTCAGACCCGTCAGGATTCCCTGTAGCGCGCCCCCTTCGCGCACACCGAGGTAGTTGATACCCGTCAACGCCACAATGGATGCGGCCGCGGCGGCCTTCTGTTCCCACGGCGTAAGCGGTACGAATTCGTTGAGGTACTCCGCGAATCCCACCGCGAGCACGGAGATGCCGCCGGTCTGCGCGGCAATGAAGAATGACCATCCACACAAGTAGCCGGTCAGCGGACCGTATGCCTGGCGCAGAAAAACGTATTGCCCGCCCGCTTGCGGCATCATCGCCGCCAGTTCCGCGAACGACAGCGCGCCGAACAGGCTCAGCACACCCGTGACCGCCCACACGGATAGCGCCGCGCCCTGCGTGCCCATCGAGCGAGTGATCTCCGCCGGCACAATGAAGATGCCGGTGCCGATCATGATGCCGACGACGATGGCCGTGGCTTGCCACCAGCCCAGCGCACGCACCAATTGCGGCGGCTCGGAGACCCTCGGGTCCACCACCGCGGTCGCCGAATCGTTGTCAGCAGGATTCATAGATATGTCCTGTCATCCTGAGCCCGGCTTTTCAGGGCGAAGGACCGCCGTATTTCGTCTTACCCCGGTGCTCTACGCGCCGCGCGCTGGCGCAAAGCGTTCCCGCGCCCAGCTTGCCACATCAAATGAAAAGGGTCCTTCGCCCTGAAAAGCCGGGCTCAGGATGACAGCGCCATCGAGTGTGCACCAAAAACCGGATGGCCCCACAATAGTTGAATCCTACGGCGCGGTCAATTGGAACTGTGTTAGCCTGTTTCGGTCCAAGGAGGAAGTTTATGCAAGTCTACAAGGAAGGCGGCCATCGCCTGTTCCAGAACGATCCCGAATGCGCGGAAATCGTTTCGCGCATGCTGGCGGACCTGGAAAAACGCGGCATGGACGCGGTGCGCGAGTACAGCAGGAAGTTTGACGATTGGAGTCCGCCGGATTTTGAGCTGAGCCCCGCTCAGGTGGACACCGCCATCGCCACGCTCGACCCCAGGGTGATTGAGGACACGGATTTCTGTCAGGCCAATGTGCGGGCATTCGCCAAGGCGCAACTGGGCACGCTGCTGCCGCTCGAAGTGGAAACCCGCCCCGGCATCATTCTGGGACACAAGCACGTGCCGCTGAAGTCGGTGGGCAGCTACATTCCCGGCGGCCGCTATCCCATGTTCGGCTCGGCGCAGATGAGCATCATTCCCGCCAAAGTGGCGGGCGTGGAGAACGTCTACGCTTTCACTCCACCGGTAAAGGGACAGGGATTTTTCCCGGCCACGGTGAATGCCATGAAGAAAGCCGGCGCTGACCGCATCTTCATCGTGGGCGGCGTGCCAGCGTTCGCCATGATGGCTTTTGGCATGGGCGTCTTCAAGCCCGTCGACATGCTCTGCGGCGCGGGGAACAAATTCGTGGCGGAAGCCAAGCGGCAACTCTACGGGCGCTGCGGCATTGACCTGCTGGCCGGACCCACGGAGATCATGGTCATCGCCGATGATTCCGCCGACGCCGCGCTGGTGGCCTGCGACCTTCTGGGTCAGGCCGAGCACGATCCCAACAGCGGCGTGGCCCTGATTTGCCTCAGTCAGGACTTTGCCCGCCGCTGCAACGACGAACTGAACCGGCAGTTGGAAGTCCTCCCCACGCGCGACGTGGCGGCGCTCTCCTGGCGCGACAACGGCAAGATCTACATCGCCGAGAGCCCCGAAGAGGCCGTGGAACTCGCCGATGACTACGCCCCCGAGCACCTGGAAATCCACACGGCTGACCAGGATTATTACTTGCAAAACCTCCGCAACTACGGCTCGCTGTTCGTCGGCGAGGAGACCACCGTGGCTTACGGCGACAAGTGCATCGGCACCAATCACATTCTGCCCACCAGCCGCGCCGCGCGCTACACCGGCGGACTGTGGGTGGGAAAGTTTCTCAAGACCGTCACCTATCAGAAGATGACGCCGGCGGCCAGCAAGCTCATCGGCGAAGTCACCGAGCGGCAGTGCGCGGCGGAGCGCATGCTGGCCCACGCCATCACGGCGCACGTGCGCGTGGAGCGGTACGGGCATGAGTGATCCGGTAAAGCCGCGCTCCGTTAAGGCCCACATTCTGCGCGATCCCGCAATTGGTGAATGCCCCGCGCGCATCCACGATTTCGCCGTCGACGACGATCAGCGCAGCTATCTCGCCGAGAACGACAATCACGAGCGATCGAGCTTTCTTTGGTCGGTGCTGTTGGATTAAGCAGCGGCGACTTTATCCGTCAGCCGACGGACCATCACACTAGGCGTTGTGACACCCAGGTGGCGGGGTAAACCCGCCGCTACACCTTTTTCCGCAGCCTCTCAAGCCCAGCGCAATGGCCAACGAAGATACTACCGATGACTTTTTCTTCTTGACAAAGCCTAGTTTTGTCGGTATACTCAATTTGGTGATTCGCCGCAGGGACGAAAGGTCCCGGCGGATGCCCAGCATGGAAGCTGTCTTGACCCACCCTACGCGGCCGTCCGCGAACTCTTCCCTAGTACAAAAAATCAGTTTCGAGCCCAATCCGGCACAGAAAATAAAAAATTGTACGACCGAAGCCGGAATGTGTATGAAAACAAAGAAAGTCAAGACAACTTGTCCGGAAAAAAGCGGACATTATCGGCAATCTCGACAGCAGTTGAGCGACATTGCGTCTGCGTCAAAGCGAAAAGAACGAGCTGTTGTGCGCGTTCGAGCCCAAAACAACGGTACGACTGACCTGCCGCAAAACAAGAAGATGGTTTGCAGGCGCAGAGAATACGCCGGTGACGGGATATCCTGGGAAATTGTTGAAAACACCGGGAGAGTGGCAGCGCGCCCGTGTCCGAAGGGCATGATTCCCTTGCAATGCGCCGCAGGATGATTATGATGTCGCTGACAAAACGTCAAAGGATGGGGGACGATGTTGAAGCAACGGATTTTACCATTGAGCATTACCGCTTTATTTTTATTGAGCAGCGCTCATTTGTTTGCCGCCCCGCGCGCGCAGAAGCCCAATCCGTTCTGCAGCGACGCCGGGTGCACGGAAACCCGGGCGTTGCTGAAGCAAACCTGCGACTACATCGTGGCGAACAAGGCCAATGTACCCACGATCTACGTGGGCGGGTATTACATGCGCACGCTGGTGGACGGTTACGAAATCCTGGGCGATCGCCGCTACCTTGACACGGCGCTCGCCTACAGCGATTGGCTGTTGGGCAGACAGCAATCCAGCGGTTTCTGGCCGACGGGTTATGGCGCGATCTACCTTGCGGATACGGGCAGCGCGCTGGGACTTTTCATCTCCCTCTACAACCACGCCGGCCCCGAGCGGCAGAGGCGTTTCCTGGATGCCACGCTGCGCTACGCGGATTCGATTGCGAAAAACGGCATGATCCATCCCAACGGCGCGTTCGGAACGGGCTGGGGACACGTCGAGGGCGACACGATGAGCAAGCCCATCCCCGACCAGTACACGCTGTCGTCCGCCCTGACCGGAGGAGAGATCTACACGTGGCTCTATCGCCAAACCGGCGACAAGAAGTACGGTGAGATTTCCCACCGCGCGCTCCAGTGGGTCCTCAGCACCATGCGCGCTGACGGAAACATTCCCTACATCCTCGCCGAGGAGGGCGCCGACTGGGACAAGCACGGCGACCCGAAGAACGATTACGAACTCTGGGAGGATATGACGTACGGGACGGCCGGCTACGTGGGCGAAGGCATCCTCTCTTTCGACCTGCACTGTGATCAACCGGAGTGGCGGGCGTGGATTGAAAAGGCGGTAAAGCCCAACATCGAGTTCCTGCTGAAAAACCAACTCCCTGATGGGACCTGGTCAAAGTTGGCGCCGACCAGTTGGGACCGCACGCGCTGGCCGGGCGTGGTTGATTACCTGATATGGTATTATGAACATGTAAATCATGACCCACGGGTGGCCGGGGCAGTTCAAAAATTTGATGCCTTCGTTCTCGACCCCGAGAAGGGCAAGTCGCTGGGCCTGCTCAACCGTGGGGCCGTGGGCGGGGTGAAGTCCAACTCGTTCAACACCGTTACCGCCCTCACCGGCCGCGCCCTCGCGGATATTCTTTCGCCCGGAGTTGACTCGAAATGGTAAGGATTCACGGCATGGACATCGTGCTCGACGTGCCACGGCCTTCCAGGCCGTGCTCGGGCACGGGCAGAGCCTGTCCTGAGCATCGCGAAGGAATGCCCGTGGTACGTGGAACGTCCGTTCCACAGCAGGTGGAACGCTCGCCGCAGGCTTTCCCTTTATGCAGCGCGTATCGGCAAATTCGCAGATTCTCAACTTTCCTGATCGACAGCGATGGAGAAAAGGCAACCTGACGCTATGGGATTAACACTGGAAGGGAAGAAGGAACTTGCAAGCCAATACCGCAGCCTGCTGCTTGACGGCATTGCGCCATTCTGGCTGGGGCGCGGCCTTGACCGCGAACACGGCGGCGTGCTGACCTGCATGAGCGACGATGGACGGGTGCTGAGCGGCGACAAGTTCATCTGGTCGCAGGCCCGGTCCGTCTGGACGTTTTCCGCGTTCTATAACCGAATTGAGCCACGTCCGGAATTTCTTGAAGCGGCGGAAAACTCGGTTCGCTTTCTTCTAGCGCATGGCCGCGACAGTCGCGGACGCTGGGTCTATCACACCGACCGTGAAGGCCTCGTGCTGGAAGGCGCCACCAGCATTTACGCCGATTGCTTCGCCATTTACGGTTTGAGCGAATACTACCGCGCCACGCGGGATGAAGCCGCACTCGATGTCGCCCGGCAATCCTTTGATCGAGTGGTCCGCCGCATCGAAGAACCCGACTTCAACGAGACCGTGCCTTATCCCATGCCCGCGGGATGGCGGAATCACGGCGTGCCCATGATCATGACCGAAGTTACGCACGAACTGGCACGCACTTTGCGTGACGAACGACTGGAGAAGCTCGCCGCACAATACGCAGATCGCATTATGCAGCACTTTGTGAAGCCGGACCGCAAGGTGCTTCTGGAATTTCTCACCCGCGACTACCAGGAATTGCCGCCGCCTGCCGGCACGTTCGTGATGCCGGGGCACGCCATTGAGTCCATGTGGTTCGTGATGCATGTGGCCCGTCACGGCGGCGACCGCGAATTGATTCAGCGCGCGGCGGAGGTTGTTCGCTGGCACCTTGAGTACGCCTGGGACGCAGAGTTCGGCGGCCTGCTGCTCTCGCGCGATACGCTGGGAGGCGAGCCGTTCCTGCCGCATTCGCAAAAAAAGCTCTGGTGGCCGCACGTGGAGGCGCTTTATGCCACGCTGCTGGCATACGAATTGACTCGCCAGGATTGGTGCCTCGCCTGGTACAAGAAAGTGGCGGACTGGGCGTGGTCCCACTTCCCCATGCCGAATTGCGGCGAGTGGTATCAGCGCCTCACGCGCGAGGGGAAGCCCAGTTCGGAAGTCATCGCGCTGCCGGTAAAAGATCCATTCCACCTGCCGCGCGGGGCCATGCTGATTGTGCAACTGATGGAGAGCAAAGGCGGGAGTTGAGCAGTGAGGATCGATTCCATCCGCGTCTACCGCGTGGCCATGCCGCTGCTTTATCCCTGGCGGACCGCCTATGGCGAGGACTACGTCATTGAGAGCGTCCTCGTGCGCATGGGCAGCGGCGATCTGGCGGGATGGGGCGAGGCCACTCCCTTGGCTTCGCCGACCTACAGCGCGGAGTGGGCGGCGGGAGTTTACATTCTTGTCCGCGACTGGCTGGCCCCGCGATTATTGGAGCAGGACATCGAATCCGCCACTCAGCTCCAGGAAAAACTGGCGATGTTCAAAGGCAACAACTTCGCCAAGGCTGCGCTGGACACCGCGTGGTGGGATCTGCATGCCAGGAGCGTAGGAAAGCCGCTTTGGAAACTTTTGGGCGGAGCGTCGCCCACGGTGGACGTTGGCGCTGACTTCGGGGTGATGGACTCAATTGACGACTTGCTCGCGGCGGTCGCGGGGGCGGTGCAGGTTGGTTTCAAGCGGGTAAAACTAAAGTTCCGGCCGCAATGGGACCTGGACATGGTTCGTGCCGTGCGCGGCGCGTTCCCTGAACTGGTTATGCACGTTAACTGCAACAGCGGCTATCGGCTGAGCGATTGCAAGATTTTCGAAGAACTCGACCCATTCGGCTTGGCGATGATCGAACAGCCTCTCGCGCACGACGACCTGTTGGATCACGCCCAGCTTCAGCGTCGCATTCAGACGCCCATCTGCCTTGATGAAAGCCTCGTCTCGCCGGAGAAGGCCGCGAAGGCGATCGATCTGGGCGCGGCGCGCTACTTCAACGTCAAGCCTGGCCGCGTAGGTGGCATCACGCGTGCGATCGCCATTACTCAGATGGCCGAGCGCGCCGGCATTCCCTGCTGGATTGGCGGCATGTTGGAGTCGGCAGTAGGTGCCTCCCACTGCCTGGCGCTCGCCACCATGGCGAACATCAAGTATCCCTCGGACGTCTTCCCTTCCCGGCGGTATTTCCAGAAGGATTTGGCACAGCCGGAACTGGTCCTCTCCGGACCGTCGCAGATCACCGCATCAAGTGAACGCGGCATTGGCTGCTGTCCGGACAGCGATTCGCTGGCGCGGCAAACGCTGGAAACTGCACAGATCAGCCTTTCGAAAGGAAACTGATGATGAAGAAGGTTAGTCGGCGGGAATTACTACAAGGCGCCGGGACACTCGCGGCGGCAACGGCGTTCCCGGGCAACAACGGAGCGGGGACCGCATACGGGTCACCTTTTGCGCGCGACATGAGTGGGCCGGCGGCGGAATCGTCTTCCGACTGGTTTCGCTCGCTTCGGCTGATGATTGCCGAAGGCTACGCTCCACCGTTCTACCCCTGCCTCGACTACGACCCGGAGAAGGCATTGCGCCTCGCGCGGCGGCTCAACTGCGATTCCATCCGCTACCCAACGTTTTCTTACGTCGCTTTCTTCCCCACCGAGACGAAGCTGCCGCATCATTCCGAACTGGGATCCCGCGATCCCTTCCGCCGCACCGTGGAGCTGTTTCATGGTGAGGGACTGAAAGTGGTCGCTTACAATCCGCTCAATCATCCGTTCATGGACGTCAACGCGAGCAGACCCGAATACCGTGACTGGATGCGCTACGACGTTCACGGGCAGCCGCTGATCACCCGCCACATGGGTTGGACCTCGTTTTACGAAGGGTGCCTGAACAGCCCCCTGCGCGAGCAAATCCGGGAAAGGGTCCGCGAGGTCGTTGCCAACTATCCCGTCGACCTGATGTATTTCGACGGCCCCTACCAGGGCATGGAAAAGGGCGGGCGATATTGCCACTGCCACTATTGCCAGGCCGCATATCGGCAGGCGCGGGGAAAGGAGATCCCGCGGCAGGACAGCACCACGACCATCGAGGACGAAATCGAATACGGGCAATGGCTCACCGAGGATGTGGTGGGTGCTTTCATGCGGGAGATCTGCGACATGGTTCGCCAGGCGCGCCCGGTGCCCATCGTGTACAACAACACCGGTCTCCTCGGCAACAGCGTGCGCTCACGAGCTTACCGTTACGTCGATGGCTTTATGTTCGAAGCGGCGGAAACGCCGGAACAGAAGCTGTTCAATATGCGGGTGGGCCAATCCACCGGCAAGGTCATTTGGACCTACGTGAGTTCCCACACGGAGTACAACCGCGAGCACATGAAGAACAACTCGGTGCGGGGATGGTACAGTTGCCCGATCGGCGGAGAGCGCCTGCTGCTGGATGGCGCCGTCGCCACCGCCGCCGGCACCGGTTACTGCTACTGGGGACTGAACCGCCTGTTTTATATGCCGGCGGAGACGTTTGAGCAGCCTGCCCTTCGGGGCTTACGCGATCTGTTTGAGTTCGCGCGGCGCAATCAGGACCTGCTGCGGTCGGCCCGTCCGGCTCCGCCAGCCGGCATAGTGACGGGAACCCAGACGATAAGCTGGTATCGCGAACCAATTTTTGTTCCCCAGTATTATGCGAACTACTATTATGGTGCTTATCAGCTCATCAAGGACATTGGCTACGACGCGGAACCTATTCTCGACTATCAGGCGTCCGCCGACAGGCTGGCCAGGTACAAGCTTGTCTACGTGCCCAACACTCCCTGCCTCAGTGAATCCCAATGCGCAGCCCTGGCCGAATACGTCGCGGGCGGCGGCACGTTGGTAGCGACGCATCTGACCTCGACTGCCGACGAGCACGGAAGGCCTCGTAACAACTATGGGCTTTCGGAGTTGTTGGGGGCCAAGTTGGCGGCACCGCAGCCGGTGGAAATCCCGGACCTCTATCTGCGGCTTTTGCCATCGCAGGAATTGATTCCCCAGGATCCGCAGGTCGTGCCGTTCAAAGCCAGTGATGACGCCACCGTGTTGGCTGAGACTTACAGCCGGGGCGAGCGCCGCGCCCTGGGCCCGGCCATCATCCGCCGCCGGCATGGAAAAGGGCAGGTGATCTACATCGGATCGGGCCTGGAAGCGATTTACGAAGAGACCTTGCTCGAACCCTTGCGCTCCTATTTCCGTTCCCTGCTGGATCCCATTCTTGCCCCTTCACGAACCTATGAGGTCGAGTTCAGAAGAGGTCTGATGCCGGAGTTTGTCGCGAGTGAAAACACTCTGCTGCTCCATCTTTTGGCGAACACGGGCAGCATCTGGAAAAAGGTCCTCGTGCAGGAGGAATTTCTGCCGGTGGAGAACGTGCGCGTGCGCCTACGCCTTCCGGAGGGCAGGACCGCGAAGTCAGTTGCCCTGATCTGGAGCGGGAATTCTGTGCCCTTTAAGGTGCGGAATGGATGGGTCGAACTGACGGTGCCTCAAGTGCGAATTTACGAGGCGATTCGCGTGGATCTGAGCTGATGAAATCCTCCGGCCACTCCCTGCGCTGGCTGATGATCGCACTGGCGTTCTTTGCCACTGTCATCAACTACCTCGACCGGCAAACGCTTTCCGTCGCCGCCCCGGTTCTCATCGACCAGTTCCACATGAGCAACACGGCGTATGCGCGCGTGATTTTTGTTTTCATGCTCGCCTACACCATCGCCAACGGCATTTCCGGGCCGGTGCTGGACCGGTTGGGTACGCGGCTGGGATTTGCCTTGACGATGGCCTGGTGGTCCGCCGCGGACATGCTTCAGGCGTTGGCGCACGGCCCGGTGTCGCTCGGCGTTTACCGTTTTCTCTTAGGCCTGGGCGAGGCCGGTAACTGGCCGGCGGGGGTCAAGGTGGTCGCGGAATGGTTTCCTGCCAAGGAGCGCGCCCTGGCCTCCGGGATCTTCAACAGTGGCTCGGCCGCGGGAGCAATCTTGGCCCCGCCCGTGGTGGTTTGGCTTTTGCTCCGCTACGGGTGGCGCCAGGCCTTCATTTGGGTTGGCGTGACTGGCTACGTGTGGCTGGCGATATGGCTGTGGGTTTATCACACGCCGGCCGGAGTAAAGGCAGAGGTCGCTGCACCCAAGGTTCCTCCCTGGAAGTTGTGCCGCAGCCGTTTCGTCTGGGCCTTTACGCTGGCCAAAGTATTCCTGGATCCCGTGTGGTACTTCTATATTTTCTGGTTCCCTGAATACCTGAAGAGCGCCCGGCATTTCAGCCTGCAGTCGATTGGGAAATACGCTTGGATCCCCTTTGCGGTAGCGGGTCTGGGAAACATCCTGGGCGGCGGGTTTTCCGCCTTCATCCTGCAACAGGGATTTTCGTTGAACGCAGCACGCAAGTTCGGGGCAACGGTCTTCGCAGCGGTGATGGCGGCGGCAATTCCGGCCGTCCTCGTGCGAGACGTCAGAGCTTCCATCGCTCTCGTGTCTTTGGCCATGCTGGGATATACGGGGTGTTGTTCCATTCTGCTTGCATGCCCGGCTGATGTATTTCCGAAGAACATGGTGGGCTCCGTGTGGGGATTCGCGAGCATGGGTTCGGGGCTCGGCGGAATGATCTTCTCCCTGCTTACAGGGCTGCTGGTCGATCGCTTCTCTTACGTACCGGTGTTCATTGGCTTCGGGCTCATGCCACTTGTTTGCGCGGCCATTCTTTGGACACTTCTGGGTCCCATTACGCCCAGCTCCTCGGGACTAAATCTGGCGGAGAATTGATGGCAGAGGAGTGGGCACGCTTCAACTGAGGCCGGGCGTAAAAGGTGAATAGCGCATCCCAGATGGTCCAAGCGCATCGAGGTAATTCATGGCAAGGGAACAGGAGTGTGGGAGGCAAGAGACTGGCGGCAGGCGCCCATGATCTTCATGACTTCCAGGGTTTCCTCCGGCGGGCATTGGGCGGGCGGATGACCGTGAGTAACACACTCTACGAAGTACTGCAGTTGCGCCACATACATGTCGTCACTCGCGACCGTAGGTTCAGTGATGGTTCCGTCGTTTGCGTAGAGCAACAAGCTGCTTTCGGCCTGACTCCTCTTTTCCACGTTTCCGGCCACGCGGAACGAGAACTCCAGGCAACCGCTCGAGCCCGAGACGCGAATCCCGCAGGAGAAGGGCCACGACTGCGGCATCAGGTAGGTGGCCTCCATGCTCGCTACAGCGTTCGAGTAGCGCAAGAGTGTTGTTACCTGGTCCCAACTGCCGGTACTCGACTGCAATCCTGCGGCGTACACTTCTTGCGGAGAGCCCAGCAGCCAATACAGAAAGTCAGCATCGTGAACTTGCATGTCCAGCAGCGCGCCGCCGCTTTTGTTCGGGTCACGGAACCAGACTCCCCACGGCGGGTATTGAGCAAGCCGATAGGCGGCGATGGCCTGCACCGATCCAATCGCGCTGCTTCCGACCAGTTGCTTGATCTTCACATACGGCGGCCAGAACCGCAGCACCTGGGCAATCATCAGGCACTTCCGGCTCTGTTGAGCCGCATCAAGCATTCGCTGCGCTGAAGCCGCGTCAAGCGCGAACGGCTTTTCGCAGAGCACGGCCAGTCCCCGGTCGAGGGCTTCGATGACGAACTGCTCATGGAGATACGTGGGAACGCAAATGACAACGGCGTCTAAATCGGGATGGTGAAGGACTTCCGAATAGTTGGGGTAGGTCGCCGCGGCGGGTCCACAGATCGGCCGGGCGTCGTCTGGGCGGCTCGTACCGACTGCCACCAACTCCACTCCCGCCACGCGTGCGGCTGATTCCGCGTGAATCCTTCCAATGTGGCCAAATCCGATAATCCCAAGTCTGAGCACGCTACCTGCCGAGGGGGACGGTATCCCGAACGAGTTCATGGCGATGTTCGTAGACCTTGGAGACGGCTCGAACAATGTCGTCCATGTCTTCCTTTTCCGCCAGCAGCAGGCGGTGTTCAAGCCAAACGGCCTCGCGAGAAGCGCGCTCGGCGTTGGGGCAAAGCGACTCGAAAGCCGCGTAGTCAACGCTGTGGTCGTAGTGCCCGCAGTTCAGCGGACAGCCGTTCCCATAGAACTCGCGGTTGAGGAACATCGGGTTCTTATAAAGCGGATGACCATATCCGCCCGAACACGGAATTCCTTCCTTGTCGAGGGCGCTCAGGAACAGGGCTCGCGACACTCCGAGATCCTGTTCGTCCAGACAGAACATGTACAGATGATAGGAGTGCCGAGTCGCGTACTCCGGAACCCGCAGGGTCACGATTCCCGGAATCTGCGCGAGGCGTTCACTCAGGTAGGCGGCGTTTTCGCGCCGCCGGGCGTTTTGTTGCTCGAGGCGCTTCAGTTGTTGGAGAAGGATCGCCCCCTGAAACTCGGTCATGCGGTAATTCCAACCCAGCCGGTGATGCTCGTACCAGGGCGCTTGGGGTTTGCGGCCCAAGGACGTATAGGATTCACAGAGCGCGGCACAATCCTCGCTGCTCGTGATGATCATGCCGCCTTCGCCGGCGGTCATGTTCTTGGAGGCTTGAAAGCTGAACGTGCCCGCATCTCCGATGCTGCCCAGCCCGCGGTCCTTCCATGCGCCGCCGTGCCCATGCGCCGCATCCTCGATCACGCGCAGTCGGTGGAGTTTGGCGATCTGGAGAATAGCGTCCATATCCGCCGCTTGTCCGGCGAAATGCACCGGAATGACGGCCCGAGTTCTGCTGGTGATGGCGCGCGCGACACTCGCGGGATCGAGAGTAAAGGTGGCATAGTCGATGTCGGCAAAGATCGGCACCGCATTGACCATCAGCACCGCAGTTGCCGTGGCCACAAAGGTGTATGCCGGCACAATAACTTCATCACCCGGGCCGACGCCAAGCGCCTTCAGGGAAACTTCCAGCGCCGCCGTTCCATTCGCACAGGCAATGCCGTACTTCGCCCCCTGGAAATGCGCGAAGCTGCGCTGGAACTCGGCCACTTTCGATCCGGCGCCGCCGGCTTCTTCCGTCTCGGAGTAAGCGTACCGCCACCACTTTCCGCTGTGGAGGACCTCGCGGAGCGCGTCTTCTTCCGCCCGGTCAAACACTGGCCACGCAGGAAAAGACTTGGCTCGGACCGGGGAACCGCCCAACACCGCCAATTGACTCATCGAAAACCTCGTTCTGGTTCATCAGAGATAGGACGCAGATGGGAATCAGAACTGCACTTGTTCCGGCACCGATCCCAACTGCCCCAGCATTTCATATATTCGCACCAGCGCATGGTTGACCATCTGCTCGCCGGCCCCCACCTGCAGCCACGTGGTCGCACCGGACGCGCCGTAGCCACCGCGCGCCGCGGCCGCAATCGTCGGGAAGTACCCGTAGTAGCCGTTGGTGTACCCCAGGAAGAGCCGATCCGGAGCCGGACAGCGGTTTCGCCAATCGATCTGGAAGTCAACGAAAGGTTCGCCCGGCATGGTCATAAGGGCGATGCGTTTGTTGATGAGGAGCGTCGCGACAGGAAGTTTGAACTCCGACTCGATTCGGGGAGCGAAAACCTCGAAGCTGCTGGGACCAAATATGTGGATCAATTCCTGACGAAATTTTTCGGGATCCCAGCGCAAACGGAATTGCAGATAGTCTTCAACGTAATCCAAAGTTCCTGTCGCTTCCGCTTGCGTCGCGATGCCCTTCGCCACGCGACTGGCCTCTTCGCCCAGTTGTTGGCCGGTGAGGTCCCTCCAGTGGACGGCATCTGCGCGCAACGGCGTCGTAGCGTGGTACGGATTGATGTCGCCGGGAGCGCCCTGAAGAAACAGACACAGGGGGTGTCCGTCCACGGTTTCCTCGACCGTTCGCCTCATCACCGCCGGATAATCGGCCGAGTACTGCAGATTATCCCCGCCGAAAACCACCGGATGGCAGGCATAGTTGACAAGTATCGCCAGGGGCGTTCCATCTGCGCGGTCCAGACGGACAACGGTCACCGTTGGATCCACCGGAGACGTGGGAATCTCGGTGGGATTGCTTCCGAGCCACTTCACCTTGCCGTTCGGACCGACCACAAGTCGGTTGTACCCAATGAAGCAGCTTCCCCGCCCCACGCCAATCCGCACATCGACGAGACTCGACGCGGCCTGATCAATCGCCTTGACGATTTTGTCTATCGCCATACTCTCCCATGCGGGTGGCGCTTCCGCGTACGCGTCCATGATCACAGGCCCCGAGTGTGTATGGGAAGCAGCGACGAGGACAGCGGAAACCGCGCTCGAACGTTGCGCCGCTTCCTCAAGGCGAGCTTGGGAAGATGGGCCGAACGCCCGGCCCAGGTCAACCGTCACCAGAGCAATACGCGCATGCCCATCGTCGAGGACGAGCACACGCGCTTCCAACGGGTCCAGAGTACCCGTGGCGGGGCTCTTGCGCCCTCCGTAACCCCACAGGAGAATGCCCGGAGGCGGGGTGATGTCAGCCTTGGCAATTCCCGCGCGAAGCGACGCTGCCGAACCGATCGTGCCGGTCAGGTTCGCAATCAGCAGGCTGCAAGCAAAAAGTCTGATCCAACGGTTCTTGTTCATTGCTTTCTCACCGCTCTTGGCGGGCACTGCTCAAGCTACCGGCCTCGGTGCGGATTCGCGTCCGACCGGGGTCAATTGGACCGGCTCAATCATGAAGCGCGGAAGCTGGAGCGCGGGAATTTCAAAGTGCTTGTCCAAGACCATCAAACCGATCCCCAAAAGGCCGGGTTGATTGTCGAGCTTGCCATAGGTCAGGTTGAGCCCGTCAACGGAGTTGCTCAGCGCCTGCCGTCGTATGACTTGCATGACCTGGTCGCGCAGCAGATCGCCGGCCAACTCCAGTCTCTTGTCGAGCACCACCACTGCGGGATTGAACAAGTTTACAAGATTGGAAATTCCCAAGCCCAGGTGGTTTGCCAAGTCTGTCACGATGTGGTTACAAATCTTGTCACCATCTTTGGCGGCTTGGAGAACCATCCACGCCGTGAGTTTGTCCGCTTCCCCTCCCGCCAGAGAAAGAACCTGCGAGTGGGTGCCTTCGGCAAGAGCCTGCCGAATCTTGGCCTCCACTGCTCCCGTGCCGACCAACGCCTCCAGGCATCCCATACTGCCACACTTGCAGGCTGGCCCACCTTCGGCAACATGCGTGTGACCGAATTCGCCCACCGCGCAGCCCTGGCCGTAGAGCAGACGGCCATCGACAACGATGCCCGCACCAATGCCCACTCCGTAATCAATATAAACCAGATTCTCCAGCCGACTGCCTGCTCCCAGCATGCGCTCGGCCACAGTCTTGGTCCGCGTCTTGCTCTCCAACATGGTGGGAATCTTAAACTCGGTCTCGAATTCCTGCTTCAGCGGCACTTCCTTCCAGAATTCGATGGTCGAGGAAACGGCGGTGATTCCGCGGCGACTATCCACAAGGCCGGGATCGGCAATTCCGATGCCGACCACGGCTTTGGGGCTCAGTTTGGCTTTGCTCAGAACTCTGCGGGAACACCTTTTGAGCTGATCCAGGAGGCCTTCCATGCCTCCTCCCAGATGGGTTGGCTCTTTAAGTATAGTGCGCAATTGCATTCGCACATCCAGAACGCCGGCAACAACCCATTCCTCGTCGAATTCCAGAGCGAGAACAAAACCGTGATTACCGTTGAGTTGCAGCAGAGTTTGCTTGCGTCCCATCGGATTGTCGGCGTACCCGGCTTCCTCCAGCTTGCCCTCGCGCGTCAGTTCGCGCACCAGGACAGAGATGGTGGTCTTGCGAAGATGGGTCAGTTCGTGGATTTGAACGCGGGACACGGGACCAAAGCGCCATACCACCGCTTCGATCACATGTTTGTCACGTTGAGATTTGCTGTTCAACATGTTTCATGAAGAGCCAAACCCTGGCTTCACGAGTAATCTTTGGTTGAAGTTCCGCCCTCTGCGTGGGCCATAAGTATAACCTAAACGGGCCATGCGGCTGGCGAGATTGTTCCGGCGGCGCTCTCTTGCCGCAAATTCAAGTCGCCATCCTAGTGCCCAGTCGCACGCGAGTCAAGCATAAAATATCAGTAGCGATACAATCATGCGCAGCATTCCCGTAATTATGCGGTAATAGTTATCGGCACTGATAAAAAGTTCTTGACGCTCCCATTATCGTCTGCTAATGTGCTGAGCCATCTGTCACCCAGATGGAGGAGCGAGGAAGGTGGATTGGATCTTGAGACTATCGCGCGAGCGGCTGTCGGCAGGCAACAAGCAACCCCGCCATGCGCCATCACTAGAGGCTCGTCACACCGCGGCCTCCGCCCCAGTCCCTCTACGCGCAAAGCGGCCCGTCGCTGGAAATGGCCTAACCTGCCTCCTCGTGTTTTTCTTCGCTGGCGGGATCCCCAGCGAAGCGCGGGGCGAGCACCGCCCGCTTCTCCCTCGCCCGCAGAAAATTCTTTATGGCTCAGGGCAAACATCGGTCCGGGGCATGAGCATCCGCTTGCCGGCGGGGGCGGAGGAGGAGGATTGGTTCAGCGCGCGCCGATTGTCCGGATGTTTGGCCCAACGCTCGGGAACCGAGGTGCCGGTCGTGCAGTCATCTGCAGAGGGGCCCGTCGTCTCGCTCCAACGCAGCGGGGCCGTTGATGCGCTTCCGGCGCCGGATGAAGCGCCCGGCCCCAATTCTCGCGAAGCTTACTCCATTAGCATTACGCCTGGCGGAGGCGAAGTTCAGGGGCGCTCATCAGCCGCCGTGTTCTACGGTGTGCAAACCCTCTGCCAAATGGTGGAGGGCAACGGAGTAGGCACTGCGCTTCCCGAGGTCGAGATCCATGACTGGCCCGCACTGGCGTACCGCGGAACCATGGTCGACATGAGCGAAGGTCCATTGCCCACGGCCGCGGAGGTGGAACGGCAGATTGATTTCCTGTCGCGCTGGAAGGCTAACCAGTACTATTTCTACAACGAAACCAACATCGAACTGGACGGTTATCCTCTGGTCAGTCAGGGCACGCGATTTACCAAGGACCAGATCCGGCATATCGTGGCTTACGCACGGGAGCGCCACATTGACGTGGTTCCCTGCATGGAATTGTACGGACATCTCCACGACCTCTTTCGGCTGGAGAAATACTCGGCCCTGGCGGATTTCCCCCACGGTGGCGAATTCGACGCTCGAAACCCGGAAGTAATGAAACTCCTCAGCGACTGGGCAGAACAACTCTCTCAGCTCTTTCCAAGCCCCTTCGTACACATCGGTTTCGACGAGACGTGGGAGATTCAGAAGGCGGCCGAGCAACAAGGTGGGGGAACCACGGCGACACAGCTTTTCGTGGACCAACTGAACAATGTGAGCCGCCTCTTCACGCAGCGCGGGAAACGGGTCATGGCCTGGGGCGACATCATGGTGAAATATCCCGGCATTGTCCCCCAGTTGCCGGCGGGGCTGATTGCGGTGCCGTGGTGGTATGAGCCTGACCCGGATCCGGAGTACAAACGCTGGCTTGGCCCTCTTGTCAAGGAACATGTCCCGCACATTGTTGCCCCGGGAGTCCACGGATTTGTGGAAATCGTTCCCGACTATGAAATCAGTTTTAGAAACATCGACACGTTTCTGGCTGCGGGACGCAAATCCAAGGCCCTGGGGATGATGAACACGCTGTGGACGGACGATGGCCAGGTTTTGATGAGGATGATGTGGCCAGGGGTGGCGTACGGCGCGACCGCGGCTTGGCAGTCCACGGTAGTCGACCGTGCCCGGTTCTTCTCCGAGTATTCACAGCAGATTTATCCCGACGAGCTTTCGAAGAACGTCGCCTCAGCCCTGGAAGAAATCACGCAGGCGGAACTTCATCTACAAAAGGCATTGGGTCAGGAAACGATGACGGTACTGTGGAGGAACCCCTTCACACCGGCAATCTTGCAGCGCTGCGAGGAGCACCGCGAAGATCTGCGGCAGGCGAGACTGCTGGCAGAGGAAGCGCAGGTGAATTTTGACCGCGCGCTAGTGGCAGGGCCTGACGCCACAGGCCTCAGCAGTCTCCTGTTGGGAAGCCGCCTGATTGACTACGCAGGCATGAAGTTCCTGTACGCCGTCGAGATTGCGGACGGGTGGCGCGCACTGGGGACTTCCCCCACTCCCAACCGTCTGCGCGAGGAGTTTATCGAGCGTGTGGCTTCCCAGCAGCACGGGAGGCTGGTTGACCTGATGGACTTGCTCACCGAACTGCGGCCTCAATATCAACAAGCTTGGATGACGGAGTACACGCCTTACCGTCTTGGCGAAGCATTACTGCACTGGGACGCAGAGGCACACTATTGGCTTCAATTGCAATCGCGCCTTCAACTCTACGGTGAGGGCTATAAGCAAGGACCGCTGCCGCAATTGGAGGCACTCGTAAACGTTGAGTAACAACCGGACTGCGGTGGGGTTGCGTTTGAACCTCAGCAAGGCCCACCAACACAAATGTGTAGTTTCAGCCGGCGTTAGCTGTAGACGTGCAGCTCTGAGGGGCGGCGTAGCAGGAAAACGCCAATTGGAAGCAGACCCAGGGGAAGTATGCAAGGCATGTGTAAGGCAACATGTGAAAATCAACAAGGAGGGTGACGTTGTCATGCTGAAGAAAGTCTCATTCAGTCTTTTGTTATTGGCGCTTCTATCTTCTTCCCTCTACGCCCAGCAAACCGGTGCAAGCTTGACGGGGAACATTTCTGACCCGTCCGGTGCAGCCGTAGCCGGAGCGAAGATAACAATTACGAATGTCAATACGAACTCCGTCTATAGGACGGAAACTGATAGTTCGGGAATCTACCGGATCCCGTTTATCACGGTGGGAACCTATACACTCACCGCCGAACTGCAAGGATTCAAGAAGTACGTTCAGACCGGCATTACGCTCGTCATCGATCAGAAGGCGACGGTGGACGTGAAGCTGGAGATTGGCGCGGTGGCGCAATCAGTCACGGTATCGGCGAACGCACCGCTCCTACAGGCGGAGTCCGCAGACCGTGGCTATACCGTCGATCAAGCGAAGCTCGCGGTACTGCCTACCGGCGAGTTGAACACCTTCGAATCCGTTTATAACGCGCCGGGTACGACGCTTGCCTCCACATCATCTCTGGAACTCAGTCTCGCCCTGTATGCCACCGGCGCAATGTCCGCCTCGATTTACAATGGCGGTTTGGGGGGTAACCAGTTTTTGGTGGATGGAGTTGAAACGAACATTGGTGGAACCACTAATTCTTATAATCCTGTCGATAACGCCGTGCAGGAAGTCAGCGTGGAGGGCACCATGTACGATGCCCAGTATGGCTGGAGCACCGGCTCCTCCATTAACACCATCACTCGAGGCGGCACCAACAACTGGCATGGCAACGCTTACGAGTACTTTTCCAATACCAACCTCATAGCGAACAGCTATGGCAACAATGTCGAGGGTCTTCCGAAGAGCTCCAGCCCCTTTCACCAAAATCAGTACGGGGCCACGTTTGGGGGCCCGATCCTCAAGAACAAGCTGTTTGGCTTCGTGTCATGGCAGAAGTACCAAATTATTACACCCGATCCGTTTGAAAGCCAAGTGCCCACCGCCGCCGAGGGGCAGGGTAACTTCTCTGCGCTTTATACTGACGCCACCAAAACGCAGCAGGTGACGATTTACGATCCGCTGACCACTGTGGATTGCAGTAAAACCGCCGCCGCGTGGTGCAATGGGGCGACAAGTGGGTACGCCCGGCAGAGCTTCAGCGCCGAATACGGTACTAACAACACCATGCCGACGTCGCGGCTCAATCCCGTCGCGCTCGGCGTTCTCAAGCTGATCCCACCCCCGAACAATTCCAATGGCTACAACGATGATGGGAACTTCGTGAACTTACCGAATTACCGCGAAGATACCGATGTCAACCCGATGTGGTCGGGGCGGGCCGATCTTAACCTCTCGGACAAAACCCACGCGTTCTTCCGCTACTCTTTGAGCGCCTTGGCGGAGTATTCAGGGTTTATGTACTCAACCCCTTCGTATACCGATCCCGCTGAAACGACCTCCCATTACCCGTTGTTTAGGAACGCCCAGACGTACACACTGCAAGTCGTGCACACGTTCAATCCCACCACCGTCCTGGAATTCCGCACGGGCATGACCCGCTATGAAGATAATCCTGGCGGGGGCAGTGAGGGAAAGGGCTACAATCTCGCTAGTCTCGGATTCTCCCCAACCTTCGTGTCCGAAGCGACGCCATGGTTTCCAGATTTTAGCTGGTCGGATTACAACGGCGCAGGCACCAGCGGCCCCACGGGATTTGAGGACTACAAAACCTTCTCGACGGAAGCGGTCCTGGCCAAAACCCGCAAGGAGCACAACTTTAAAATCGGGTTCCAAAACTATGAGACCTCCCGCAACACCTTGAGCCCCGGAAATGTCGCCGGAAACTTCGGTTTCACCGGCACCTACACGGGAGCGACACCCACCAGTTCGAGTGCGGCCAGTGGCAATTCGATTGCGGATTTCGTGGCCGGGTACGCGAATTCCGGAGACATTCAGGTGCAGGCCAGCCCTGCCTTGATGATGCACCAGTATTCGCTCTTCGTTCAGGATGACTATCATGTTTCGCGGAGGCTCACGCTCAATCTCGGCTTGCGGTGGGACTACCAGGGCGCCGTTACCGATCGCTACAACGCCTTGCTGCGCGGCTTCTGCGCGACCTGCCAGAGTCCTTTGCAGGTACCGGGATTTCCTTTACTGGGAGGGCCTTTGTTTGCCGGCGTGGCGCCGACCGCCCGTGGTATCTTCAATCCCAAGTACGGCAATTTCGGCCCGCGCTTTGGGTTTGCCTATGACCTCGGCCACAACAGCGTCCTGCGGGCCGGATACGGCATGATCTACGGTTCGAATTTTGACGTGCCCGGCATCGCTCCAGGCTTCAGCCAGACCACAACCATGTTGACTTCGGTTTCGACCGGTATTCCCAACCCCGCCGTTACGCTTCAGAATCCATTTCCAACCGGCATTCTCACCCCGGTTGGGTCAAAATTCGGCTTGGCTGCAAATATCGGGAACGGCATCACCTTTGCCGACCCTGACATGAACATTCCGCGCACCCAGCAATTCTCCGTCGAGGTACAGCATCAGTTGGGACACAACTGGCTGGCCAGCGTCGGCTACGTCGGCACCAAAGGAAGCCGCTTGGCGGTGAACCAATCGCTCAACGCTTTACCGCTGGCGGACTTGCCGTACACCTATAGTTTCCAAACCAACCCCACGGGCTTGACCGTCGGTCAACTGGGCGCCAGTGTGGCGAATCCCTTCGCCGCGGTACCGGGTACGTCTCCATATTACAGCCTGATGCAGGGTACGTACCTGTCGCCCACCAACTCCACCATTACGCAATCCCGCTTGTTGGTTCCCTTCCCGCAGTTCTCAGCGGTGACTGAGGATTTTGAGCCGATCGGAACATCGAGCTACAACAGCCTGCAAGCGGAGCTGAACAAACGCCTGTCCTATGGACTCTCCTTCACCCTCAACTACACTTACTCAAAACTCATGCAGGGCAACACGTTCAACAATCCTCAGGATGCACACCCTGTGTGGACGATCAGCCCGGACGACAGTACCCATGAGGGCAAGGTCAACTTGGCATGGTACCTACCCATGGGGCCGGGAAAGCGGTTCTTCTCGAGCACCAATGCGGTAGTTCGCCGTTTAGTGGAGGGATGGACCTACGGTATGGTTTTGCAGGCGGAGTCAGGCTTCCCGATTGCGACTCCCACGGGAGTGGAGCCCACCGGAGCTACGGAAACCCTTGCCAACTCAAACCTCAACCTGTACTTCAACACTTGCACGGTCAACGCGTCGGGAGTTTTGGTCCATTGCCCTCAAGGCATAACAACACCCGCCTGGAAGTCGACCGTGGCCGATCAGCTTGTCACCTGGACGCCGTACCTCAGCCGTCTCCGCGGGATGAACTTCCACAACCCCGAGATGTCGGCCTCGAAGAAAACGAAGATCAAGGAGCGCTACGACCTGGTCTTCATCGCCAATTTCCACAACGCGTTCAACTCCAACATGTGGTTTAAAGGCCCCAACATCAGCTCCACGTCCGGGACCTTTGGGAACATTGCTCCTGACTACGAGAGTCCCAACAGCGATCCGCGCACGATCATACTGTCACTGAAGTTCGAATTTTAGCGACTACTGAAAAACCAACCAGCCGCGAGGGGAGGGCAAGGCGTTCGGCCAGCCCTTCTCTCGCGCGAAGAACACTCAGTCTCTTTTATTCCGGTTCACCGGGGACACGCTCACGGTGCGGTCCATGGAGAGGAATCCTTATGAGAACCCGTCTTGTCGGCTTCATCATACTTCTTATCTTCGTATGTCAGGGTGCATTCTCACAGCAAAAGGCATCGACTTCCGCGCAATCGGTCGATCCGGCAGTGACTGGTCTGAAGGTCGGCGAATTTCCTGTGGAAGTCCGCGTGGCCTACGCTGTCAAAGACGGTCTGCCGTCGGAGGATGTCCGCTCAGTCGCGGTGACTGCCTCGGGCGACGTTTATGCCGCGACGGCCCGTGGGTTGGCGCGATTCTCGGCCGGGAAATGGTCCACCGTTGCAGCAGACGGCGAGCCGGTCGATCAGGTCACTGTATCGGGCAATGAGGTTTGGTTCGTCTCCGGCGGCAAGCTGGTGAAATTGAATGGCGAGTCTCTCGCGCTTCCGATCGCGAAGGTGAACCAAATAGTGGCAGGTGCGGAAACCCTGCTGGCCACCGATGCCGGACTCTTTCGATGGGTGCAGAAGAAATTCGTCGTGGACACAAATCTGGCCCGGCTGCTGGGGAGTGACGCTGCTGTGAGGCATGTGGCTGTTGCTGCGGACGGCCGCATCGCCGTGGCCGCTCTCGATGGGCTCTATCTGAAGCGCCAAGGTGGAAGCTGGGAAGCCGTTTACCCCCGCACCTCCACGCGCAGTTGGGCTCCGTACGACGTGCGCGGCGTGGCCTTTGATTCCAGAGATCGTCTCTGGTTCGCCAGCACTCAGGGCGTGGGTTGCGAGACGAATGAATGGCATCTCTACACGGGCGCTGACGGCCTCCCTTACAACGATTTCACCACACTCGTGGCGGGCGAAAACGGCACCGTCTGGTTCGGAACCCACATGGGAGCCATTCGCTACGACGGAAAAGATTGGGAGTACCGCGAAGGATTGCGGTGGCTTCCTCATGACGACGTCCGGTCTGTCGCCGTGAATGCAAACGGTGACGCCTGGTTTGCCACTGCCTCCGGGGTTGCTGTCATCCAGCGCCGGTCCACGACGCTTGCCGAGAAAGCCAAGTTCCTGGAAGACGAGATTGACAAACGCCATCGCCGCACGCCCTACGAGTACGTCACCTTCGCGTATCTGAAACACCCCGGCGACTTAAGCGAGTGGACCCTGCGTGACACGGACAACGACGGCTTGTGGAACGCCATGTATGGAGCCGGCGAGTGCTTTGCCTACGCTGTCACGCACGACTCGCTTGCCAAGCACCGTGCCAAGATGGTGTTTGAATCCCTGCGTTTCCTGCGCATCGTAACCCAAGGCGGACCGCATCCGGCGCCGCCCGGATTTGTCGCCCGTGCCATACTGCCCACCAGTGGCCCCGACCCCAACAAGGAGTACACCCCTGAGCGCGATGCCCGGAATCGCGCCACTCGCGACCATCTGTGGAAGGTCATCGATCCCCGTTGGCCGGTTTCGGCGGACGGCAAGTGGTACTGGAAGACCGATGTCAGCTCGGACGAACTGGACGGGCACTTTTTCTTCTACGGACTCTACTACGACCTCGTCGCCGACACAGAAGAAGAGCGCAGCCGTGTGCGCGAGCAGGTCGCGGCTATCGTGGATCATCTCATCAGCCATAACTTCCAGCTTGTCGATCATGACGGCCTGCCCACACGCTGGGGCATCTTCAATCCCGAGAACCTCAACCACAATTTTGAGTGGAACTGGGAGCGCGGCACCAACTCCCTCAGCATGCTGGCGTATCTGAAGGTAGCCGAGCATATCACCGGCGAGCCACGCTTCGCGGCTGCTGAGCGCACTCTGATTGAGAGCCACGCTTACAACACCAACGTTCTCATCCCCAAGGCGGACACCGGTCCCGGCTCCGGCAATCAGTCGGACGACGAGATGATTTTCATGAACTACTACAACCTTATCCGTTACGAGACCAACCCCGTTCTCCGCGAAACCTATGCACTGGCTCTTTACAAGCAGTGGCAGTGGGAACAGCAGGAACTGAACCCGCTCTTTGATTTCATCTACGCCGCGAGTTGCATCAATCAGAAGATCGAGACCCCGTTTGACACGGAAGATCTCTCCCCCAAGAACAACGGATGGCTGGACGAGTCCGTGGATACGCTCAAGCGCTTCCCCCTCGACCGCCTCGACTGGCGATTGACCAACAGCCACCGGATTGACATTATCCGATTGCCCGATTACCTCGATTTCGGACGGGACGTCCGCGACGTCGGTTATCGGGTGAATGGCAAAGTTCTACCCATTGATGAACGCTGGGTCGGCCTGTGGAACCACGATCCCTGGGAACTCAATGAGGGCGGCAATGGCAGGACTCTCGCCGATGGTCAGGCCTTTCTGCTGCCGTATTACATGGGTCTCTATCACCAATACATTCGCGAGCAATGAGGGAGCTATGGCAACAGCAGAAGCAACGGTGACGAGCGCGACAATAGCTCCCGCACGTCCGCCGGCGCGTGTGCAATCAATTGATGCCCTCCGCGGCTTCGATATGTTCTGGCTGATGCAGGAAGATCCGGGACTGGCGCCGGCACTCATCGCCGCCCTGCATCTGCCCTTTTCGAAGGCCATCACTGCGCAGTTAGACCATACCGAGTGGGTGGGCTTCACCTTCTGGGATTTTATCGCCCCATTGTTTTTATTCATCGTTGGCCTGAGCCTGCCGTATGCCATCAGCAAACGAGTAGCGGAGGGGGCCAGCCGGAAGGAATTGTTCTGGCACATCGCCAAGCGCACCATCATCCTCATCCTGCTGGGGCTTGTTTTTAACGGCATTCTGAGCCTCAACTTCACGGACTTCCGTTACACCGGTGTGCTCCAACGCATCGCACTTTCGTACTTCTTCGCCGCCATCATCACGCTGACTTGCCGCCTTCGTGGTCAAGTGATCTGGACCGCAGCTCTGCTTCTCGGATATTGGGCGATGATGGCGCTCATCCCCGTGCCGGGATTTGGACACGGTGTATTCACACCTCAGGGAAATCTGGAAGGCTATTTGGACCGGTTATTCCTGCCCGGCAAATTCTGCTGCTACGTGTTTGGCGACAATGAAGGCTACCTCAGCACCATTCCGTCGATTGCGACCGTGATGTTTGGCGTCCTGTGCGGGCATTTGATACGATCTTCCTGGACGAATCGCAAGAAGCTGCTGATGTTGGTGGGCGGGGGACTCGCGAGCCTTGCGCTCGGCCTGCTGTGGGGAACGATATTCCCGATTATCACCCGATTGTGGACGAGCTCCTACACCCTCTACTCGAACGGCTGGGCCATGCTGCTGTTCGCGCTGTTCTTTTGGATTATCGACGTGCGGGGATATCGAAAGTGGGCATTTCCATTCATCGTCATTGGCCTGAACCCGATTACCATTTATGTCGTGCAGGAGCGATTCGATTTCAGCCAGATCTCGAATATCTTTGTCGGCGGGCTGGCCAACTACGCCGGGGGAGGCAAGGTTCTGCTGCTCGCGGCTTCAGTTGTGTTGGCAAAATGGTTGTTCCTCTATTTCCTCTACCGGCAGAAGATCTTTTTGAAAGCCTGACGCCGGGTTTGATCGGCTTCGCGGCGGTCCGCGCGTCCACGGAAGCTAACGTCGCGGCGGTGCCAGGTAATCCCAAATGAAACGTCGAAGTTTTCTACAGCTCGGCACCCTTGCGGCTTCCACCCTTGGGGCTCCCAAGCCCTCATCGTCACTGCCTGCCACTTCAACTCGCCAGCGGCTGGCTGTAATCGCGGCCAGCTACAGAATGCATTCGAGTGCCGACAACCTCATCACCCGAATCCTGCAGGGACACTGGATTAACGATGAGTTCCATCCTCCCACCTGCGATGCCGCATCGTTATACCTGCACCAGACCGGCGCGGGAGACGTCGGACGCCGCCTTGCCGATGCCTGCGGTGTTCAGGTCATGCCGTCGGTCTCTGACGCGCTCACGCTCGGGACCGGCAAACTGGCCGTGGATGGCGTTGTGCTGGTGGGAGACGAGGACAATCCATCGGCGGACGACAAAACAGCGAGGAATGATCAACGATTCACTTGCTTTCAACAGATCGTAAACGTCTTTCGACAATCCGCCCGTTCAGTGCCGGTATTTTGTTACGGCTACCTCTCGACGAATTGGACCGACGCCCAGCAAATCCATCAATGGTCGCGGGAACTCGGATTCTCCTTGATGGCGGGAACCTCCATTCCTGTCACCTTCCGCCGGCCGGAACTGGATTATCACTTGCCGGATAAATATGACGACAGGCGTCTTGGCGACCCTGCAAAGCCCCACTATCCATTGGGAGTGGAGTTCGACGGCGCGCTGGTCATTGCGCCGGGCGAGGAATCGTCAGACGCCATGTATGCCGGCCTGGAGCTTCTCCAGTCGTTCGTCGAGAGGCGCAATGGTGGAGAGACGGGAATCCGTTCCATCGAGCGTCTGGTTAACGGTGAAGTGTGGCGCTCCGCCGAGGAAGGCCGTTGGTCGAAAGACCTTATGACAGCCGCATTGGGGCGAGCGACGCACCTCGGGAAGGGCCGGCCCGAGGATGTGGAGCATCCCGCCGCGTCGCTGATCATGTACAACGATGGAACCCGTGGCTGCGTGTTGTCACTAAGCGGACTGGTGAGTGAATATCTCGCAGCTTTCCATGTCCATGGCCGGAGGGAAATCGACAGCACGTTGTGTTATACGCCGATCGCGAGCCGAAATGACTTCAGTATGCTTGCACAGGGAGTCTCCAACTTAATGCTGACCGGCAACTCTCCTTACCCCATCGAACGAAACCTGCTGACCAGCGGCGCCTTCGCGACCCTGCAATCGTCCGTGCAGCAAGGCAGCCGGCGCATCGAGACTCCGATGCTGAAAATCACCTATACCGCGCCCGAGCGCTCCTTCTACGCGCACGGCAGAGGATGGTAAATGGCGGATAGCCTGTCACAACTGGTGGGCGCGACACCTCGAGTTGAAAAAGTGCTCGACGGCATGTGGTTCACGGAAGGGCCCGCTTACAGCCGCGAGGGCTTTCTGCTCTTCAGCGACATCCCTGCCCGGCGCATCATGAAATGGGACGGCCGCGAGGTTACGGCCTTGCGCACCGACAGCAATCGCGCCAATGGCTTGACCTTCGATCATCTGGGCCGCCTGCTCACCTGCGAGGCGGGCCGCATAACCCGCACCGAACACGACGGCCGCATCACGGTGATTGCCAATCAGTTTGCGGGCAAGCATCTGAACATTCCCAACGATCTGGTCTGCGCCATCGATGGCAGCGTCTACTTCAGCGACCTGCGCTATCGCCAGTCGCCTTCGTACCCGGACCGAACCGATTTCTCCGCGCTCTATCAGCTCACGCCACAAGGGAAAGTGCGGGTCGTGTCGCGGGATTGCGTGCGTCCCAACGGCATGGCGCTGACCGCCGATCAGCAGAAGCTCTATCTGGCCGACAGCGGGCCCTGCACGGTTTGGGTGTATGACGTCGATGCCGACGGCACACTCAAGAACGGCCACTTGTTCGCGGATATGAGTTCCGATCAGAGCAGTGTGCCCGACGGGCTGAAGACAGACGAGGACGGTAACGTTTGGGTGGCAGGCCCGCGCGGAATCTGGGTCTTCAATGGCCGCGGTAAGCACCTGGGCATTATCAGCCTGCCGGACTCTCCCTCAAACTGCTGCTGGGGAGGCCGGGACTTTCGCGATCTGTACGTCACCCATCACGACAGCGTTTATAAGATCACGACGCAAGTGAATGGCACGCGGACGTACTAGTGCGGAGTCACTCTGAAAAGTCGATGGTCGCCGGCTGCACGCGGAATCCGCGCGTGATGATGGCGTCGTAGGTGATCCCGACAATAAACCAGACCGCACCGGCAACTTTGGCCGGGGTTGCCAGGTTAAGCCAAATCGTCAGGCAAAACAGGAATCCGGCCAGGGGAACAACCGCGTCCTGGAACAGCTTCGGCTTGCGGCCTTCGGCTTTTGCAAAATAGAACTGCCGGATGGTCGCCGCATTCACTCCCATAAACGCCAGAAACGCCCCGAAATTGATCAGTTCCGCCGCCCGTTCGTAATTCAGTACCAGCGCGCCGAGGAAGGCCAGAGATCCCACCAGCACGATGTTGAATGTGGGGGCGTTGCGCTTTGGATCCAGGTACGCAAACAAACGCCGCGGCAGAACACCGTCGCGTCCCATGCCAAAAAGAAGCCGCGAGACGCCGGCCTGCGCGGTGAGTCCCGAGCCCAGGTTGGCAATAATCAAAATCCCTGCCATCGCCTGGAACAACCAGGCGCCGCCGACCACCCGCGACACGTCCATGAAAGCAGTTTCCAAATTGGAAAATGTCGTGTAATCGGGCCACACCCGCTGCGCGAGGTAAATTTGCAAGCCGCCGAAAATACCCGTGAACAGACACACCAGTACGGTGGCGAGCAGGACGTTGCGGCGGGGGTTTTTGACGTCTTCGGCAAGCGTCGTCACCCCATCGAAGCCGCCGTAGGTCAGAGCGGCCACAGATGTGGCCGTGGCAATCGATGAAAAGTGAAAGTTGCCCGGACTATAGAACGGTTCCACGGCAAAAAGCCCGTGCCAGCCCTGATGGTCAAATAGGAACCTCACGGCCACCACGATGAACCAGACAACCACACCGCACATCACGGCGCAGAGCACCAGATTGGCACCTGCCGTCGCCTTGATGCCCCGCAGATTTACGAAAGTCATCGCCCCCGCGAACATTGCCGCCCACACCCAGTAGGGAACTTCCGGCACAAGCCGTTGAACGGTGAGGGCGCCATAGATGGTGCAGATCAGCGGGACCAGCAAGTAATCCAGAAACATCGCCCAGCCTGCCAGAAAGCCCAAATGAGGATTGAGTCCACGGCCTACATAGGTGTAAGCCGATCCCGCCGACGGGTAGAGCGCCGCCATGCGGCCGTAACTGAAAGCCGTCAGCATCATCGCAACCATGCCAATCAAGATGGTGGTTACTGCGTGCCCCAGCGAGAGCTTCTGGACAATGCCAAAAAGCGGCACCGGCGCGATGGGCATGATGAGGACGATTCCGTAAAGAATCAGGTCCCAAAGCGAAAGCACTCGCCGCAATCGGGGCGGCGCGCTGGCGGCAACATCGCCCGTCCGTAAGGTGGTCTTACTCAAAGCAATCTCCTCGTGTCATTACCACTGCCGCTTCTCGATTCGCGGGCGCTCGGCGCGGCTCATGGCTTTGGTCTCGATCGCCGAATGTTTAAGGCCGCGCAATTCCTCGATGTTCGAGCAAACCTTCAGCACCGCCAAGGCAATGTCGTCCGTATCCCTTTTCGAGCCCAGAAATATGTGGTGGGGAAGCCACACAGACTCTTCGTAGGCGGCGCGTTCGGAAACCGGGCAGTGGAAACCGGCCTTCAAATCGCCAGCCGCCTCACCGGCCGAACTGAACGAGGGCCAGTCGCCTGCATTGAAGGGAAAAAGCGCACTCTTGTAGACCGGTTCGTAGAAAAGGCCGTCACAAGGAATGCCTTCTCTCTCCAGCGCGCCCAAGAACGCCGCGCGGGGAATGCCGCCGAAGTGCTCGGGCCGATACTTGAAGACGAATTGGTACGCGGCGACACGGGTTTGGCGCTTATCGCGATCGAGGAATGCAAGCCCGGGTGTTCCGCGCAGACGCTTTTCAAAGTGCTCCATATTTGTCTGGCGGACCTTGGCCTGCCGAGGCAGACGGTCGAGCTGCGCGGACAGGATCGCGGCCTGGAACTCGGTCAGCCGGTAGTTGAAGCCGATCATGCGTCGCCGATATTTATCGGTCATGCTGGCCCGGCCACAGTTCACATAGGACTGGGCGCGCTCGAAGAATTCCAGGTTACTCGTGATCACGGCCCCACCTTCACCGGCGGTCATCAGTTTGCTTGACTGAAAGCTGAAGCAACCCACATCCCCCGTGGCTCCCGCCCCTTTATTTCGCCATTTGCCGCCGTGCGCGTGGGCGCAGTCCTCAATCACTACGAGGTTGTGAGCCTTGGCAATGCGGCAAATCTGGTCAAGGTCGGCAAAGCGCATAGCGAGGTGGACAGGGAGAATGGCCCGCGTCCTTGGCGTGATGACCGCTTCGACCAACTTGGCATCCAGGCAATAGCTAGCCGGATCGATGTCCACAAAGACGGGCACGGCATTCAGCAGGAGAATGGGCCCCACCGTGCCTTCCCAGGTGTAAGCCGGCACAATAACCTCATCACCGGCCCGGATGTCTGCCGCCTTCAAGGCGACTTCGATGGCCACCGTGCCATTCGCCACCGCCAGGCCGTATTTTGCGCCGTGGAAGCGGGCGAACTTTTGAGCGAACGCGCCAGCATGCTTGTTCGGGAACGGATACCCGCCCCAGTTGCGGCTGGCCAAAACTCGCTGGATTCCCCTCTCCTCCTGCTGGTTGAAGATCGGCCAAGGTGTGAAGGGCTTTGTGCGAACACGTTTGCCACCGGTAATTGCCAGCTTGCCCATGCAAATTCCTCCTTCAAGGGTGATCCAAAGTACGCGGTCTCGAAAACGAGCACTCAGCTTTCGTTCACCCCATCGCCCGCTCTCACCTCGTCTGCCGCACCACATTCGAATATGCCGACTCACCGGCGGCATTGAGCGCCCGCACGCGATAGCTGGGAGTTGCAGCGGAGACGGCGCTGGAGTCGCGGTACGACGAAGCGCTTGCGGCCAGAGTGGCGACACGTTCCCAGGAACCGTTCACGCCGACTCGCCGTTCAATCGCCACCTGCGTTGCGTCTCCACCGTGCAACTGCCAGGAAAGCTCAACTTCGGTCCCCGCCGCGCGCGCAGTCAGCATACTGGGGGCCTCCGGCAGCACTGCCCAATCGAAGTAGCTCTGATCGGCAATGGCCAGCACGCTATCGCGCACCGGCACCGACTCCAAAGCATTTGTCGTGCCTTTCTTCCAGTCAAGCGGCCGGATTTCACCGGAAACCACGTCGATCAGCACGGGGTGTTCAATGCCGGTGTTTTCGAGGGTCAGGCTTTCGTAGTAGGGGGTGAAGAATCCGCCCGGCAGGCTGTGCCCAGCCAACCAATACGCCACGATCGCTTTGCCGTCCTTCCGGCGAAACCCGTAGGCGTCAAATGGAAATCCCGACCTTCGCCGCAGGGCGGGAACGGCAGGGCTTTCGATTGTGATCGCGGGGTCGAAGTGTGTGTCGGAGAAAAGGGCGTTGGTGTTCTGGTAGGCCTGGAACACCGGGCGCGGCGTGAAATCGTCGGGAAGATTGCGCAGCCCATGGATGAGCCCAAAGTCATCGTACTCGTTGCCATCCGTCCCCGCCGCGAGCAACCACACAAACGTTTTCACCCCGGCCGCCCAGTTATACAACATGCCGCGAGGGATATACTTGGCCTGCACAGACTCATCCGAGCCTCTCCAGGAGGGAATGGAATTGAATTCGTCATCCCAGAACGGGATGTCAGGCTTTATCCCCGGGTAGTGCCGCACCGTGTCGCGCAACTTGGCGGGTGAATCGGGGCCATAAGCGCCATAGTCCATGGATTCAGGGTTCAGGTTCTGCCCGTAACCAGGATAGGTGTGGTAGGCAAACACATCGATGCCCGGCGCGCATTCGCAGGCATCCAGCGAGCGTTTGGCCCACTCGCTGATCGGGTCGGCCAGGCCTCCGTAGATCACCTTGGCGTCCGGATCGGTGGCGTGAATGGTCTTTACCACCGCATTGAGCAGGTGGCCGTACTCTTCCGGGTTACCCCGGGGATTCCAATAGCCGATGTCCTGCTCGTTCCAAAGTGCCCAATAGCGGACCCTGCCGCGAAAGTGCTTCACCATGAACCGTACGTAATTGTCAAAGGCGTCGATTTGTTCCGGCGTGCGCGGCGGCCAGAAGACGGAATAGAGGCTGCGATCGTCGTTGTGAAACGAACCGGGCTCGGGAATGATTGAGTCCGGCTTCTTGCCGGAGGGCGACGTGTACATCGGGTTGCCGTAAATGAGCTGGATCTGCACGCTGACGCCGTTATCGATCAGCGAATTTACGTAGTCATCCAACCTGGGATCAACTGCCAATACGCCACGCTTCTGTTCAACATAGTCCCAACTGGTCAGGTCGGAACTGTTTTCGTACTGGCCGATGCGAATCCATTTGACCCCCGCATCGAACATCCGCGTCCACCACCAGCGCGTCCAAGGCAGGTAGGGATCGCGGGGCAAGTCGGAATTGATCCCGAAGCCATCGCTGATTTGGGAGGAACGCTTGGGCGGAACTCTGTCAGGAAGGCGGCTCGCTTGCCCAAGGGCCCGGATGGTCCCCGCCCCGAGAAATAGCGCGAGGATCACAACATACATAAGGCGGGGTTTGCGTGTGCGCATATCAGGCTCCCTGGTATATGAGAGGTGGCGAAGCGCGCGGACAGGTGGAGACGTTCAGTGCAATTCTATTCCTGATTGAAACCCGTGGCCCGGCGAAAGGCTTCCACGTAGTGGCCATCCTTCCTTGGCTCCCGCTTCTTCATCTCTGCTTCTGCTTTTGCCCAATCGGCGGGATCCCAGTCCGGGCGGTACCGGGTGATGGAGGGCTCGAATTGACTCACGTGCTTGGCGGCAGCTTCAAGCTTCAGCGGCAGCACGGGGTTGACGTTGACCCAGGTGTTCGCTTCCTGTGGCGCGGTGTAATAGAAGTAGATCAGGGGAACTTGGAACGGCTCCAGGTGTTGCTCCAAGCGCTGGTTGGGAAAATAGAGCCAGAACTCTGCCGCCCGAACCGCATCCACCGTGTTGTTCGCGGCCATGCGGTGGTCGGTCTTGTGCCAGCGCACGTACCATTCGCCCGGGTCCGGGCAAAGCAGCACATCAGGCCGGATCCTGCGGATAATAGCCGTGGTCTCCTCAACCAGCTTCGGCTGTGGAGCGTATTCGAGCATGCCATCGTCATATCCCATCCAGGAGATCATTTCCTTGGGCGTTCCCAGGATTGCTTCCGACGCCTCTTCCTCCGCCTTGCGAATCCGCGCCAGTCGCTGCGAACTCATCTCCGGGTCGTACGAACCCTTGTCATCGTTGGTGTAGATCACGATGTACACGCGGTTGTGGTGCTGGTTCAGGATGGCGATGGTACCGCCGGCGCCGAAAAGTTCGTCGTCCGGGTGAGGAGTGAAGACCAGCACGGTTTTGCCGCTCATGTCGTCCAGTCGCGGCTCCTGGGCGAGTGCGCCCCATGGCATCAAGAAAAAGACTATTGCGATAAACCCGGCAATTCTTTTCATACACCACCTGCCTCGCGCGCGTATCGGAGTATGCGCACACTGTATTTCGCCCCTGCACCCCAACCCGAGTGCTTTGGGAACAGGAAACTCTGCATGCTGTCGGAAACTTCGGCTGATTGCGGCACCAGGTTTACGGCTCTGCTGCCCCTGGAACCCTGGCCGGTTGACGCACCGTAAGTATAGTTCAAAGCCGCATTGTTGAGCTATTTCGCTTTGCCCGCGGTCGAGTCCGCCGCTGGCGCCGGCACCGCGCATCGTGAGGTTTAAGACGGCCGTTGCCCTGAAGGGGCTGTCGCCCGCGCCCTGAAACTCGCCCCACTTGGCGAGGATAAGGAAGAGGGCAGCCTGATGATCAAAATCCGTAGGGTTTTTTCACAAGGGTGTCCAGGGTCGCACCATGGTTATTCCACTACTTCCCACCAACGTGAGCTATTCCCGGCACAGGGACGTGGGCGGAAAACGACTTTTTGTCGCATATTGGCGCTTTCCGCCCATTTGCCGTTGGGCACGTGACTCGCACGACCCTGTCGATTCGCGCCGCCTCAGTTCCCCGCAGGACACACTGGCAATGCCAGGGTCAAAGCGAGGGGGCGACCCTTGGCACCCCTAGGTAACGGGAAGATAAACCCCGTTCCAGGCAGCGTCAATTGAATTATATTGATTCGGGGTTCAATTCTGGGAAGTCTGCCTTGCAGCGCTTCGCCCGGATATCCCAAGCCCGCGACGCGGGTGGCACAGGCACTCCTGCCGGTGCCGGGAGTTTCTACATCTCGGACGTGGATTTCACCGCCTCGGCCCCCATCACGGCCCACCCCCAAAGCACGGTTCGGGCGTTATACGGTCAAGTGAATTATTTTTGGAATGGCTAGCGGGCGCTTCCTCGTCCCCCCGGGGCAATCTATCCCGATCCGATCGGGACGCCGTCAATTTCGAGCTTCCCCACTCTCATTCCCGGCCGCAGTCCAGCCGATATAGTGACTGTTGGTGACCGCGCCTGTTTCGTCTCGGATGTGAGATAATGGATGGAGCGCGTTCCGAGATCGTCGAGGCAAAGCGAGTTGATGCATAACCTTCTTGAATTGCAAAAGCAAATTGAGACTACGACCTCGCTGGAACAGCGGAGGCTGAAGGGGCAATTCTTTACCCCCCCTGAAATAGCCCAATTCATGGCAGGACTGTTCAGTCCGCCGATACCAAAAACTTTCAGGCTACTCGACCCTGGGGCTGGCATTGGTGCATTGTCGTCTGCGTTCTGCGAGCTCGTGAGCCAACTCCGCACCAGTCGCCAGCTAGAGATCCATCTTTTCGAGACCGACGAAGGAATTTTGTCGTCGCTCCGTCAATCCATGGAGCACAATAAGCAACGCCTCGCGGCAGCGGGTCATTCCTTGTTTTACTCCATCCACGAGGGGAAGGACTTTATCCTTGACGCCGCCGCAGGAGTATTCGGAGAACCCTCGCTGTTTTCGCAGAAGGGCGCGCTCGGGGAGTTTGACGGTGTGATTATGAATCCGCCGTATTTCAAGCTCAACAAGGATTCGGAATACGCAAGGGTAATGAAAGAGGTTGTTCATGGACAGCCCAATATCTACGCGTTCTTCTTGGCGGCTGCTGCCCAATTGCTTCGTCCCGGTGGGGAACTGGTAGCAATCACACCTCGTAGCTTTTGCAATGGGCTCTATTTCCGGGATTTCAGGCGATCCTTTTTCGACCGTATGTCCCTTGACCGTATCCATCTATTCGAATCCCGAACAGGGAATTTCCGCGACGTGCTTCAGGAAAGTCTGATCACTGTTTCTCATCGAGGCAAGCAGAAGCCCAGCGTCACCGTAAGCACCAGCTGCGGCCCCGAAGTCACGCGGCCGCTTACTCGTGAGTTGCCAACGCAATTGATTTTGGATAAATCGTCAGCCGATCAGGTTGTAAAGATTCCGGCAAGCGCGGAAGACTCCCAGATTATGGCAGCCGTTGAGTCATGGCCTCATCGCTTCGAGGACTTGGGGCTTCGAGTTTCGACTGGCCCCGTAGTCTCTTTTCGTGCCACGCAATTTCTTCTGGACGAAGCCAACGGCAACACAACGGCGCCACTAATATCGATTTACAGCGTCCGGCCATTCAAGACAGTCTGGCCGAATCCGAACAAGAAACATCCTGTAGCTTTGCAAGTATGCGCTGCTTCGATGCGCCTGCTCCTACCGACCCAGAATTATGTCTTGCTTCGCCGATTTAGCGCCAAAGAGGAACCCCGCAGGCTTACTGCAAGTTGTTTCTTAAAGGCGGATCAAGAACGTCCTTATGTCGCATTGGAGAATCACCTGAACTATGTTTACCACGCGGAACGCGAACTGACAGTAAACGAGACGTACGGCCTTGCTGCGCTCTTCAACTCGGCTCTCTTGGATCGATATTTTCGCACCATCAGCGGCAACACACAGGTGAATGCGACCGAGCTTCGCACTATGAATTTTCCAGACTTGAAAATGTTGGCCTCAATAGGGAAGGAGATTCAGCCTATCCTGGAAGGGGCCAGCAGCACCAAGATTGAGCGGATTGTACTGAAAAAGTTAGGCGTTGATGAGTCAGTCGAAAGTCATCTGATCGACGGCATGCTGCTCTAGCTAAGGCTCTCAAGTGTCGAAAACCGAAGAAGCAATTGAGATCCTCCGCGCTTTGGGACTCCCGAGCGGCCAGCAGAATGAGCGTTCTGCCCTCACCCTCTTGGCCTTGGCTGACGTTGGGCCGAGAACCCCATGGAGTGAAACCAAGCAGCCGCCCCTCCGCATCTGGGACCTCATGGGATTCATGAGGTCCCGCTACGGGAAGGACTACGCAGCGAACTCTCGGGAAACCATCCGCCGCCAGACCATCCATCAATTCGAACAAGCTAGGATCGTGGACCGAAATCTCGATGATCCTGACCGTCCAACGAACAGCGGGAAAACGGTTTATACCCTTACGCCAAGTGCAGCTCAAGTTCTAAAGAGTTATGGCACGACGGACTTTGAGAAGACTGTCACTGCCTTCATCAAAAAATTCGGCTCGCTCGAAAAGGCTTACAACAGCTCCCGTGCAAGTCACCGCGTCCCATTAAAACTGCCTCAGGGAACGACGATCTATTTATCACCAGGTAAACACAATCGCCTTCAGGTCGCAGTTATTGAGGAGTTCGGACCGCGTTATGCTCCCGGTGCTGACGTACTTTATGTGGGCGACACTGCCCTCAAACACGTTGTTTGCGACACGGAAAAACTAGCGCGCCTGGGAATTATCATTACCGAGCATGATAAATTGCCGGACGTTTTACTATATTCGGAAGACCGCAAGTGGTTGTTTCTCATAGAGGCCGTTACTTCCCACGGACCGGTATCGCCCAAACGTCACCGCGAGATCGAAAAGTTTCTCCAGAACTGCACTGTCCAACGTATTTATGTGACTGCATTCCTTCGGATGCGTGATTTTCGCAAGTACGCGGCGGATATTGCCTGGGAGACGGAGGTTTGGATCGCCGACAACCCCGGACATATGATTCACTTTAACGGTCCGAAGTTCCTTGGGCCGTATTCGTCTCCCGAGCCTGCAAGATGACTAAGCAGAAAGTCGAGCTGAAAACCAAAAAGAGGGCGCGAGCCTCGCGGCACCACCGTCGAGTTTGTATTTTCGGGGCCGGCATGTCGGCGTCGTGCGGCATCGCTGTCGCCAAGGATATCCTCCGGGAAGCGGTCGTCCGGCTGAGTCGCCGTGATTCTGAAAGGGCAGAGAGAATCCACAAGCTGTTGAGATACCTTTATCCAGGGTTTCAAAATCTCGTCCTAAATTATCCAAACATTGAAGACTTTTTGAATCTGTTACAGATGGCCAAGCTTTTTAACACGGAAGATTTCATAGAGAGCTCATTGTGGTCCGAGACAAAGATACAGGACGTCGAACGCATTACCCTCAAGGCCGTCACCGACTATATCTGGGAACAGATGCAGCAGAATCAAGGGATGGAAGTAATAAAGCAATTTATAATGGAATGGGTGAGGGCGGGCGATACGTTCATCACCTTCAATTGGGACCTCTCGCTCGAACGTGCGCTAGAGGATAATGCGAAGAACCCCTCGTTTTGGTATAGCTACCCGCCAAATTCTTCGGACGATGAGAGCGTCACCGTCTTGAAGCCGCACGGGTCGGTCGATTGGTATCGCAAGACTGATCTGCCCCAGAAGAGACTCAAAGGAAGAGTCCAGAGCTCTTGATGAATCCGTATCTGTTTTCACCCGATTCGATTTCTCAGAAATCCCGGAAATGGCCAACTGCACGCCGGTCATCGTTCCGCCAGTTGCCGCCAAAGATTTCTCGCACGACATTCTGAAGCGCACATGGCAGGGTGTATACAGGGCTGTCTCAAGAGCCACGAATCTATACATCTTCGGGTACTCTCTGCCCAAGGAAGACCAGTTTGCGCGGCTGGTTTTGGGGCGTGCTCTCAGAAGCAACAGCCTGAAGTCTGGCAAGAAAGAAAAGCTGCCGCTAAGGGTCGTGGTAGTCAATCCTGACGAGACCGCGGAAACAACCTTCAGAAGGCTTTTGGGACCGAATGTTTCAAGTTTTGTTTTCTACCAAGCCACTTTTCAGAATTATTGGGCTGGTATTCGAGAATAAGCGGGCACCGATAGTGGTGTACTGATGGCCGTTGGTTTGTGGGCATGGAAGCGGTTACATACTATCAGATTACGATTCACCGTGGCTCCCGGCTGCCCGCAGAACAAGAGTTCGAAGTCTGATTAACGCAGGGAGGAAATCTCTTATGCCACGAGAAGCAAGGCTCTTCGACGAAACCGGTGGGAGCCCCCTTGAGGGGCATCTACTGCTGCGCGGGGTGGCGCATACATTGTCGTGTATGTATGCGACCCGAGGCGTCGCTTTGCGAGCCGGAGCAGGGGATGTTCAGCCCCGGCAGTACACCGCCAATAGGGAACGATCCTCGCGGTAGTAGAATTTCCAACTTGACCAGGCCAGTCGCCAGGGTGGGCGTGCCGCATACATAAAAATCGATGTATGCGCCACCCAATCAATGTTTGGTTTCCCCGCAACTTGTGATCACCTTGACGGTTTGTCGCTAGCCTTGATCGGAAATGCTCCGGCCCAAACGGGTGACGTTAGGTGCCGGCAGGATGACGACGGGCCGGGGCATTTCCGATAAGGAGACTAGAAGGAAGCCGCTGGCGCGCACGACCAACTATGGAGATGGAATGCTTTTTCTTTTGAGTTGGGCGTTGCGAGAGTGTGGATGAGGGCGGTAAACGTGAAAGCACGAGCAGTCTGGGGGTTGCCGAAGGGCCGAGTGGGGCGGGTGAAGTCTGACGTGGACCATCGTGCGTCGGGGTCAACGGAACGTGGGCACACGAGGGTGCGGGCGTGCGGGGTGCACGTCGGGGGTCCGACTTTGCGCACCGGTCTAGGAAGAATCAAAGTAACTGCACCTCAAAAGCGATACGTCGCGGGCGAATCGCTGAATGATGAGCATCACTGTGCCGCAGCGGGGACAGTGCCAAATTGCGGCGTCGGTTTGTGGAACTTGAGTGGCGGCGGGCGGCACGGGGGCCTGCGCCAGCAATTGCCGAGAGAGCTTGACCCGCTTGGCACGGAAGCGATTGCCTAAAAAGCCGAAGTGACGGATGCGCACGAAGCCTTTGGGCAACACATGCAGGAAGAAGCGGCGTAAGAACTCCGTGGCCGTAAGTGTCATTTGGCGGGTCTTGCTGCCATGGGCATAATCCTTCCAGCGAAAGGTGACCTGCTCCCCGTCGAAGGCAGTGAGGCGATGGTTGGAGATGGCCACGCGATGGGTGTAACGGCCGAGATACCGGAGCACCTGTCGAGGCCCGCCAAAAGCGGGCTTGGCATAGACCACCCAATCCCACTGGTAGAGGCGGCGCAGCAGTTGGCGGAATTGTTTCTCGTCGGCCAGCGCGGCGGAGGGACCGGCACAGCTCAACTGCTTACGATTGTAAAGGCGTTTGAGGCCGGCAAGGAACTTGCCGCGGAAGACTCGGCTCAGAACCTTGACCGGCAGAAAAAAACCGGGATAGCGAGGAGGCACCCAGCGGGTGTGATCGGGAGAGAGGCCTCCGGCCGGGATGACGCAATGGATATGCGGATGAGCGAGCAGGTTCTGGCCCCAGGTGTGGAGAATGCCGAGGATGCCGATCTCCGCGCCCAGGTGCTTAGGATCGGCGGCGATTTCCAGTAGGGTGGCGGCAGTGGCGGTGAACAGGAGATGATAAAACTGCCGGGGGTTGTCTTGCGCCAGGAGGTTAAGTTCGTGAGGAACGGTGAAGACCACGTGAAAGTAAGGAGTATCCAGTAATTCCTGTTCGCGTGCGGCGAGCCAGCGTTCGCGCGCCTGGGCCTGGCACTTGGGGCAGTGCCGATTGCGACACGAGTTGTAAGAAATGGCCTGAAATCCGCATTGCGGGCAGGCGTTGAGGTGGCCTCCGAGCGCGGCGGTACGGCAGTTCAACAGGGCGCGAAAGGCCTTGAGCTGCTGGAAATCGAAGCTCGCTCGATAGCGGTTGAGGAAGCGCTGGCCCTGCACGCGGAGGATGTCAGCCACCTCCACGGCGGGCCGAGTCATGGGTTCTTTTTACGATGGTACTGACGGTTGACTTCCTCCACGCTGGAAATCGGCAAGCCTTCGAGGGGATTGACGACGGCGCGCAGATGGCGTTGGGACAGATGCAGATATTTCGCTGTCGTTTCCAGATCACCATGACCCAGCAAAATCTGAATGGTGCGCAGATCCGTCCCCGCCTCCAGGAGGTGAGTGGCGAAGCTGTGGCGGCTATGTCTTCAGAGACATAGTCGCCACTATGTGCCCTTCCTGACTATGTCTTGTAATCGCTCGCCAGCCTAATGATTACGGCCCGATGCATGTAGCGGCATCGACATAGTATTGACTCCTCAACCCCGTACAAGGGGAGAAAGGAGTCTTCCGTGAAATACATCATCGATAATCGAATAATTCTGTCGCGAGCGCCGGAAGGGCCGCTTGCGAAGTACATCGTACGCTTTGAAAGGACCATGCGTGGGCAGGGGTATGCCCGCTATTCGCTGTACCGGCAGGTTTTGCTCGCGGCGTGTTTCAGCGAATGGCTTAGAAAACGGGATGTCGCATTACGCGGCATCACCTCAGATCATCCGCAGCAGTACTTGCGTTACCGGGCTCGGAGGGTGCGGCCGAGCCGAGGGGACGCTGCCGCGCTCCGGCACCTGCTCGATTTTCTGCGCCAGGAGCGCGTGATTCCCACGGAGAAGAAAGTGTCAGCTCGTCTCCTGACCTCTGCGGAGCGCTGTGCCCAGGCCTACGAGCAGCACTTACGGGAAGCTCGCGGCTTGGCCAGAGCCACGATCATCAACTACGTTCCGTTCATTCGCAGTTTTCTGAAAGGCCGCTTCGGCGGCGGACCCGCCACTCTGTCGAACCTGTGTGCCCACGACGTCGTGGCATTCGTACAGGATCAGGCACCGCGCTTGCACCCGAAGCGAGCGAAACTCTTGACTAGCGCGTTGCGCTCCTTCCTGCAGTATGCGCGCTATCGTGGTGGGGTAAAGCTGGATTTAGCGGCGGCCGTTCCCATCGTGCCTAACTGGTCGATGTCATCGATCCCGCGAGCGATTGGAGTGGACGCAGTCCGTCAGTTGCTGGCCAGCATCGACCGGAGTACGGCGGTTGGCCGTCGCGATTACGCCATCTTGCTCCTGCTCGCACGCCTGGGTTTACGTTCAGGCGAAGTGGCGTTTCTCGAACTCGATGGGATCGACTGGAAGGCGGGGCAGCTGAGTGTTCGCGGCAAGAGTGGTCAGCGCAGCGACCTACCGTTGCCCGTGGAAGTGGGTAAAGCGATCGCCGCGTATCTGCGGTATGGACGGCCACAATGTAGCAGTCGGCGCGTGTTCTTGCGTGCCAGAGCTCCCGTCTGCGGCTTTCAAGGCGCCGGTGGTGTTGGATCAATCGTACGGCATCGCCTTCAGCGGGCCGGTGTTGATGCTCCTACGTTCGGAGCCCATCAGTTTCGGCATGGATTAGCCACCGAGATGTTGCGTCAGGGCGCCTCGCTTGGTGAGATCGGTGAGTTGTTGGGTCACCATAACCCTCAAACCACCAAGATCTACGCGAAAGTAGATCTCGATGCCCTGCGAACCCTCGCCATGCCGTGGCCGGGAGGCGCGCGATGACCACGCTTCGTGACGCCGTAGGGGAATACCTGAAGTTGCGCCGCAGCTTAGGATTCAAACTGCATGAGACTGGCAAGCTGTTACTGGCCTTCGTCCAATTCATGGAAGAGCAGCGCTCCTCCTACATCACGGCCCCGTTGGCGCTCGCCTGGGCGCAGCAATCATCGACCGCGCAGCCCGCAGAATGGGCGCGCCGCCTGAGTGTGGTGCGCACTTTCGCGCGCCATCGGAGTGCAACCGATCTGCGCACGCAGATTCCGCCGCCGGGCTTGTTGCCCTTCCAACCGAAGCGGGCGC
>CAVRBF010000034.1:0-41981 GCA_963719115.1 uncultured Acidobacteriota bacterium
TTGCAGGAGTTTGCCGGGAAGGTTGGTACGCGCTGTCGTCCAGGAAAAAGTTTGTGAGGTTCTTGCGCTCGGAGCGTCTTATTTCCCCTATTCAAGCTCCGCGAATTCGTTGGAGGGGATTTGACTTGATCCAATCCCCGTAGCCACCTGGCTCGGAAATCGACCGAGGTTCAGGCTCGCTGAGGTCGAGGGTTGGCTCCAGGCTCGCAAGCCCAGTCAGAACTGTGTTAACCTTGCAGACGGAAGCGTGGCTGCCCGTGACAGGAGGATTAAACATATGTCGCGGCGTTGCCACCAAGATGGTCACGTTCGTCTTCGTGAGGACGTGAAACGGCCCTACTGGCAGGGTCTTTATCGGGTGCGATCCGATGACCAGCCAGCGGGGAAGTGGAAATCAGAGAATCTCGGTTACAAAGATGAAATCACGAAACGGCAAGCACAACGCCGGCTCCAGACGATTATTTCCAAGGTGGAGTCGGAGATCGTCAGGCTGCCGCGCTCGGTGATGACCGTGAATACTTACGTGGAAGACCATTACATACCCGAGTTCGTGAGCAAGCGAAAACCCAGCACGCGCTTAGCGTATCTCCAGATCCTCAAAGCTCACATCGTGCCAACCCTGGGCGCCATGGAGCTCAACCACGTTACCAGGCGGGATGTACAGTTGCTCATAAACCGCCTCCATAGCGAAGGCAGGGCCAGGCATACCTGCGACAATGTGAGAACGGTTATTCGTTCTCTGTTCCGCCAGACTATCCGGGATGAGTACGTCACCGCCAACCCCGCGACACTCATTCAGATGCCGGAAGCCGATGCGCGCATCCCCGTAGAGGTACCGAGCCAGGAGAAGATCCAAGAGCTTCTGGATACGCTTAAGGAGCCGTACGCGACACTAGCCTGGTTCGTTCTCGTTACAGGCTGCCGGATTGGTGAGGCTCTCGGCCTCAAGTGGGGAGCCATCAATTTCGAGGATAAACTCGTCTGGTTTCTCACCGCCAGCTACCACGGGCAGATGCATCTCACGAAAGGTCATCGGAGCAATAGGCCTGTGTACCTGAGCGAGGCAGAGATTCGACGGCTCAGGAAGTTCAAGTCGTTATCTCCCAACGCCACGGAAAACGACTTGGTGTTCCCACACCCAGAGCACCCGGGTAAGGCCATGACGGAGTGGCATGCTCTCAGGGTTGGTCTTAAGCCCGCTGGAAGAAAGGTTGGAATTGAGCTGACCTGGCACCAGCTACGGCATTGGACAGGGACGATGCTGTATCGGGCTGGGGTTCCGGTGAAGGTGATTCAGTCCAGGCTGGGACATTCAAAGTGGGAAACTACGGCGGATTGGTATGTGGAGTTCTCTAGGGAAGGGGAGCGCGAGGCTGCAGAGGTTATATCGAATTTGCTCCAGAAAGTGTTGCCGTAAATGTTGCCGCAGAGATCGATAAGCAAGTGTAATTGTGCTAAGTTGTTGAAAGGAAAGTACGGGCCTGTAGCTCAGACGGATAGAGCAACGGTTTCCTAAACCGTAGGTCGGGGGTTCGAATCCCTCCAGGCCCTTTTTTCAATAACTTACAAGGACCGTTAAACCCTTCGACCCACGGTCTGCTGATCCGTGGCTTTCCAGTTCGAATCTCCCCGGCCTACAGCTTTCTCGCTTTCTTTCTGCGACTTAGGGGACGTTGAATTGTGTTGACCTTCAGTTGGGGTGCACATAGGGTGCATATCGCCAGTTTGCATTTGATTTAGTAGCCCAGTTTATTGCACGTCGGGGTGCATTTTCGAATGAGAGAGGGGGCGTCTTCTTGTCCACATTTAAGTAAATAGCCGTCCCCTTCCACAGCGCTTAGTTCACACGGTTTTTGACCGACTCTCGAAAAGAAGCTCGGTCTCATGCACGTTAGTCCGTTGGATGGAGGCTGCAACCGCCATCCACCAGCAAGGTCGCGCCCGTCATGTAGTCGGATGCATGGGAACAGAGAAACATGAACGCATCCGCGACCGACTCCGGCGGCTGCATGAAGCCCAGGGGAATGGCCTTCTCGGCGCGATGGCGGTAATCGGATTCGGTGTCCCACTGCCGTTTCGCTGTGCCCACGGCCACAATTCCCAGCGCAATGGAATTCACGCGAATCCCTTTGAACTGATGGCGGGAAACTGGAAAGGGGCGACCGCTCGAACCAAGAGGCACCTTATCCTAATCAGCGACTTTATCCTCATCGCCGTGATCCTCCTCAGCTTGGGCGGCCTCTTCAACCCAGGTAGCGCCGGAAGGCCGCACAGGGTTCGCCACAGAATTGCAACTTCCCTCTGCGGCCCGTTAAGCAGAGATGACATGAAAGCCTACCGTTTCCGGTCCCAACTTTCGACTTTGACTACTCCCGCCCCTTCGTGGAGAACCAACAAATGATTAGCGGGAACTCCTGACACTTTTTCAGTGTCACCGTTTGTCCAGCGAATCTCCAAGTCGGCGGTGGACGATGTGCCCAGCCCGAAATGGAGACGGCGATCGTTCACAGAATAGAAACTGGATTGCGCTGTCACTGTTTGAGTTTGCTTCTTCCCGCCGTAATGCGCGGTGACTCGCGAGCCGATGGCGCTCCGGTTTGATTTCGTACCCGCCAGCAGAACCTTCAACCAATTACGGTCTCCCTTCAGGTCATTGCGCAGCAGAGAGGGCATCTCGTTCTGGTTGATGACCACAATATCAACGTCACCGTCATTATCGAAATCTCCGAAAGCGCATCCACGGCTTGAGTGCCGGGCGGCGATTCCGGGGCCGGCCTCGTCAGAAAGTTCCTCGAACTTGCCATTCCCGAGGTTTCGAAAAAGCAAACGGGGCGTCTTCATCGGATATTGGGGTACACTCCGTTCAACCTCGGGATAAATCGAACCCGAACAGATGAAGATATCGGGATAGCCATCATTGTCGAAATCGGAAATTCCATTGCCCCAGCAAATGTATCGGGTCTCGACGCCGAATCCCGATGCAAAGGTTGCGTCGGTAAAGTAGCCGCCCCCATCGTTGTGGTAGTAAGTTGGGGTATCGTCGGCGAAATTGGTTTTGAAGAGATCGAGTTCTCCGTCCAGGTCCGGGTCTCCGGCGCTAATTCCCATGCCGGATTGTTCGAGACCGTCTTCCGTAAGGGCCACGCCGCGTTCCAGACCTTCTTCTTTGAAAGTGCCGTCGTGTTGATTGCGGAAGAGCATGCTGGGTGTCGAGTCGCAGGCCACGTACAAATCAGTCCATCCATCGCCGTCGAAGTCGGCGGCGAGCGCCGTCATGCCGTAGCGGTCAACTACCGCAGCAATCCCGGAGGATTGGCTGACGTCGGTGAAGGTGCCGTCGCCGTTGTTGCGAAAAAGATAGTGGTGAGGGGTCTTGAGCCCCCGCGGCCCGCAATTCACGGCGATGCCTTTCCAAACACAGTAGGCCGCGCCACCCGGTTTGGGTAGCGTCTTGAAGTCCAAGTCCACATAGTTGGCAATAAAGAGGTCCAAGTGCCCATCCCGGTTGTAATCCAAAAAGTGCAACCCGACCCCCAAAGGCTGGCGGATTGGACTAAGCCCGCCTGTTTGGTAACGTCAGTAAAGGTTCCGTCTCCATTATTGCGGTAAAGTACATTCTGACCATAGTAGGTTACGAACAGATCCTCGAAACCATCGTTGTTATAGTCTCCCACGGTGACGGCGCTGGCCCAGCCAGTTCTCACCAATCCGGCTTGGGCGGTAACGTCGGTGAACGTTCCATCACGGTTGTTTTTATAAAGCCTGTTCGTAGCGCCGGCGGGAGGCGAGGCGAAACGCGTGCCGCAGAGGATGAAGATATCGAGCCATCCGTCATTATCGTAATCAAGAAAAGCCACGCCGCAACCAATGGCTTCCAACAGGTAATCTTTCTTGTCCACCGGCCCGTAAATGCACGGTGCGACAAGGCCGGCGGGCCTGGCAATATCTGTAAAGTGGGCGAGAAAGGGTACACCGGAAGCCTTTCCGCGGGGAGCGGCTGAGACTCCGCGCGAGGTCATCCCCTGCCCACGCAAAGCCAGCGGGGCGGCAAGACTCAGGAGAACCTCGCGCCGTGTCCACTGAAAGGCTTGGCGAGTATTCTGCTTGGAATCCGAGTGGGCGGAGAGTTTCAAGGTCGCAGCGTTATCTCAAATTAAGTTCAGTGTGCGTTCCCAAACTTCAGTCGTTCGCTCTCCTGCAACTGGCGATGCAGCTCTTTGGAAACCTTGCCGTACAGCTCCTGTGCTTTCGCCTGGTTTCCCTGTGCCGCATAAAGCCTGGCTAGCTGATAATAAGCCGGATTGAATGAAGAGTCTTTAGCGATCGACATCTCCAAGGCCTCGCGGGCGGGTTCGGGGTGGCCCAACTGCACTTCACATCGCCCAAGGTAGTACCAAGGCAGCGGGTCATCAGCGAACTGCTGCGCCGACCTTGTGAACGCGTCTCGGGCGTCGTCATACTTTTCCAATTTGAACAATGTCAGTCCGTAATTGTAATAGTAAACATTCAGGGCTTTGTTTTGCGTGCCTTGTCCGGACGCAATGGCCGTTCGGTAATAGGGGATTGCCTCCTGGTATTTGGTCATTTGGGAATAACAGTTGGCCAGGAAGAAATTCGCCGGAGCCCGCATTTCGTGGTTTTCCAAGAGTTGTTTGAAGAGGGGTGCAGCGCCGCTTACATCACCCAGACGATAAAGACTGAATCCCCGCGTGAATCGCCATAGGGCCAAGTGGCTTGAGGGCGGCGCCGTGGACCCCAGTGTACGAACCGCTTCCGCGTCGGCATCGACCTTTTGATAGGCTTGCGCCAGACTGATCCGCGCATCCCAATCCCCAGGCCTAATCTTCAGGCACTTTTGCAAGGCTGGTATAGCTTGCTTAGGCTTCCCGGAGAGCAGCAAAACATTTCCGAGCACGAAAGCATAATTGGGATTACCCGGGTCCGCCTGAATCGCTTGCTCAAGAAGTGCCTCCGCCTCTTCCCAGCGCCTTTGCGCAATGGCCTGCTGAGCTCGATCCGCCGCTTCTCACGGGGCATAAAAGAGGCGAGCGGTGGCCTGCTCGCCAGACCAAGGGCTGTCCTTTTTTGGAGGGGCCGGACAACGGAGGAGCCAAAACCCGCAGGGCGGCGTCAGCCGAAGCAGAAGCCCGCGGAGTCGCCAGCGCGCAGGCGCGTTCCCGGCTCGCTGTGCCCGCGAGAGGGGGAGCAGAAAAGAAGCCGACCGAGGGATGTCAGGCAAACAGTATGAAGAAGCAGGGCGACCGTTCCCAAAAGGAGAGGGTGGTACGAGGATGGCTCAGAGTCGGTGCTGGCCAATATTGCGGCAAACGCCGCCACCAATTATCGGATGCCGTATTCGTCTACTCGGAATAGGTACGATTGCACTGCGCCCCTTGTAGCCCCGTTAGGCTTGCCGTAGGCTGGGGGATATGAATATTACTACCGGTCTGATGGAGGCCTTTCTTAAATGCCGCACCAAATGCTACCTCCGCGCTCATATGGTCATCGAGACGGAAAACGTCTATGCGGACTGGATTCGAACACAGAGCGACGCTTTCCGCAGTGAAGGGATCAAACGCTTGGTGACTGGGGTTGCACCCGATAAATGCGCTGCGAGCACACGCGCCGTGGAAACTGTGAGGTCGGAGAAATGGCAGTTGGCCCCCGATTTCGTCGCGCAGAGCGGGAACCTGCAATGTTCCTGCCATGCGGTGGAGCGGAATCGACCGGACGGACGAGGCCAACCCGCCCAGTTTACCCCGATTCGGTTCGTGTTTAAGAACAAGTTAACTCGGAACGACAAGCTTCTGCTTGCTTTTGATGCACTCGTAATATCAAAAGTGTTCAGTCGGGAGGTAGCCCTCGGCAGGATCGTCTACGGGGACAGCCATGCCACGCTAAACGTGAAGACCTCAGCGCTGAAAAGCAAAGTGGAGAAGTTGGCCGAAGAGATTGGCGCCTTGATTTCGAGCCCATCGCCTCCTGATTTGGTCCTAAACCGACACTGTGCCGAGTGTGAGTTTCGAAGCCGCTGCCGCGAGAAGGCCATTGAGAAAGACGACCTTAGCTTGCTCGGAAGTATGACTGAAAAAGAGCGGGCGGATTTTAACCGCAGGGGTATTTTCACGGTTACCCAACTTTCATTCACGTTTCGACCGCGGCGCCGACCAAGAGGACTGAGGGACAAGCGAGAGAGACATCATTATTCATTGAAGGCACTCGCAATCCGTGAAAAGAAACTTCATATTGTTGGCAGCCCGGAAATTAAGATCGAAGGCACACCTGTCTATTTGGACGTAGAGGCTTTGCCCGACCGAGACTTCTATTATCTCATTGGGATTCGGATCGAATCAGGCGACTCTGTCGTTCAGCACAGCCTTTGGGCTGACAGCCTTTCGGACGAAGGCGACATTTGGCGGGAGTTCCTGTGCAAGCTGACAGAGATTGAGAACCCAGTCTTGATCCATTACGGCAGCTTCGAGAGCGTCTTCCTGAAGCGAATGAGCGAAAGGCATGGGGGCGCCCCTGATGGCTCTGTTGCAGCGAAAGCAATCAAATCCTCAGTCAATCTTCTCTCCGTCATCTTTGCACAGATCTACTTTCCAACCTATTCAAACGGGTTGAAGGACATTGCCGGTTGGTTGGGATTCAAATGGTCAGATCCCGACCCCTCTGGTTTGCATTCCATTGTATGGCGGTACCAGTGGGACCAGAACCAGGCCCCGTCGGTGAAGGCGAAACTTATAACGTATAACTCGCAAGACTGTACTGCGCTGGAGGTAGCTGCTCATGCGGTTGTACGGGCATGCCAAAAAGATATCGAACCAGAAATGGCAGACCGTTTGGAAGTGGTCGTTGCCGATAGGCTAGACTCCAAGGTCACGATGTGGCCAAAATTCAACACTTCCATTCAAGACTTTGACGCAATCAATAAGGCCGCCCGCTGGAATTACCAGCGTGACCGGATTTACATCAGAACCGATGCCGAGTTGGAGCGGGCCAAGCGGAAGAAAGAAGGAATTGCGAAGCGGCCAATACACATCAGTAAAATTGTGAATTGCGAACCATTACACGTGTGCCCGCGTTGCCAGAGAAAAGGAACGCAGAATCTTCGGACGGTAACAAGGTGCCTCCACGATCTAAGGTTCAGCAGATCTGGGGCCACTGGATGGGTAGTGAAGTATCAATTTCAAGTCTTCTGGTGCCCAGCGTGCCGGGCATTCACACCTTGGCCGAAGGAGTTCTGGGATCGAAGCACATATGGTCGCAACCTAGCCGCTTTTGCCATCTTTGAAATTATTCAGCTGTGCGTCTCCCAGCGTTCTGTCACTGAAACCCTGAATAGACTCTTCGGATTCCAAATTGACGAGATTGTGGTCCGTCGCTTCAAGGAGCGTGGGGCAGAATACTACCGGGAAACTCGAAATAAGATCCTTGCTCGAATGGTTCAAGGCAATGTGATTCATGCAGACGAAACACGGATTCGACTGCACGGCAGGACAGGTTACGTCTGGGTGCTTACTACGTTTCGCGAAGTATCCTACGTCTACGCGGAGACGCGCGAAGGTAGCTTTGTCCAAAGCGCTTTGGATGGGTTCAAGGGCGTTTTGGTATCTGATTTTTACGCAGCCTATGACTCGATTCGATGCGCGCAGCAGAAGTGCCTACTCCACTTGATGCGAGACCTCAATGACGCTGTCTTGGATAACCCATACGACGCGAGCATCAAGGAGATCGCGACGGCGTTTGCCGAGCTGCTTAGAGGGATTGTAAAGACCATCGACCGGTGGGGCCTCAGAAGCCGATTCCTGCGGAAACATCTGGTTGACGTCGCCCGATTCTACAAACGAATTACAAGGGCGGGTCAGTTGAGCGCGGCGGCCTCGAAATGGAAGGCGCGATTGGACAGGGACCACGACGAGCTGTTCACCTTTCTCCGCTATGATGGTGTTCCTTGGAACAATAATAATGCCGAACACGCGATCAAGGCTTTTGCCAGGATCCGCCGTGCAATCGAAGGTCTCTCGACGCCGAAAGGAATTGAAGAATACCTCATCCTCTTGAGTGTCTGTCAAACGTGCAAGTACTCGGGCGTGGACTTTCTGGGATTTCTCCGGTCAGGCGAAACTGACATCGGCACTTTCGCGGCCAGCCAACGAAACCGAAGCACGTCTATCGGTGCGACCAAACTCAACGGACCTTCACGCTAACCGAAGACCCGGTTATTCCAGGGCATCCACGCCACGGGATTCTTGGCTAGCACGGCGGCATGACTTTGTTGCTCGGTGAGTTAGTCAAAGGGATTGGGCGTCAATGGCCTGTTTTCAGGTACACTTCAACCCGCTCCGTCGTCCACGTCGCGATGCCGCTCTCAAACAGGTCTTAGTCCTCGGTCCAAATGTACAGATCAAGCAACAACGTGACGGCGACCACCGGCCAGTCGTCCGGGTCGCGAATCTCAATCCTCTCATGTGCCAAGCGCTCATAATCGGCATATAGGCTCAAGCCCACTGATTCCACAAGATCGCCGAGCTGGGTAAGAACCCTCAGCCCAGACTCAGGATCGAGGCCGCGCTTTTCGAGAACCTGCGGCACATAGTGGCGGGCATCCTCAAAGCAGACATCGGGGCTGTAAAAGGTCGCCACATCTTCGTACGCTTCCAGCAATTCGCGGACGCGCCGGCCTAATACAGCGCGCATCAAAATATTGGCGTCGAGCACCAACCCCTTCCGCGGGTTCATTTACGCCTACCGGTACGCCACCGCTTGAAGTCCTCGATGATCTCATCCTCGTGGATGCCTTCGGCGGCGAGTATTTGCTGCAGGTGTGCTGCTGCCTCCTTCAATGCTGCTCGTTCGGTTTCGGAACGCTTGCGACGGGCAGGAAGATAGTAGCCCACGGTGTCACCGTGACGTGTAATGGCCACCGGCTTGTCAGTCTGCAACAAGTAGTTGGCGAGCCTCTCTCGAAATTCACGAATACCAACTTTGAGCGTTTCCATGTGTGTTCACCTGTGTACACATCTTAAGCTAGGTCAAAACGCTTGTCAACGGCGGAGCCTCCATCAGACGCTGATCAAAACCTGGGGATCGGTATGATCTCTCCCCGCCCGCCCCTCCGCGGCGGCGATGGCGGCAAAATGCAAGCTCAGATCCAATCGCCCCACCAACTCCCAAATCGCGCGCGCGGGGTGATCTTCCTCAATCAATCGCTCCACATCCATCGCCCGCGTCACCATCTGCTGCCGATTCACGGCCAACAAACGGGGACGAGCAACCTTAGGGTCGGTGTTTATGTCTCCGGGTTATTAGAGCCCAGTTATATACGCCATGTAAATTGGTCAAACTTTTTAACTTATTCACACGTTCCTGACCGTTTCCCCCGATGTCCGGGGAAAGGTCAGCACGCCGTCACTCGAGGTACCAGGAGGCGCCGGGCTGGGAGTGGAATGCGGACAAAACGTCGAAAATGAGCGGGGGGCGAGGCTGGATGTTGTCGGCATTGCGCGCAGATTCGCCGAATATCCACCATGCTCCATACTCGAAAACCTGGGGCCCACATTCCCTTTCCCGCAAAACGCGATATACTCTCGCGCGGGAGTGCGCAGCGTAATGGCAATATTTAAACGGTTCCACGTCGTTTTTGGGACGACGCTCGTATGGCTGCTGGCGTGGGCCGGGGCCTGGTATGGCCAAAGCGCCACGACGCCTGCCAAGTACGACGTCATCGTAGCCACGAACATCATGGTGCCCATGCGTGACGGCGTGCGGCTGGCCACGGACGTTTACCTGCCGGCGCATAACGGTACGGTGATACCTGGACAGTTTCCGGTGCTGGTCTCGCGCACACCTTACGGAAAGGATCCGACGCCCACGTCACCCGGAGCGAAGAGCGTGGCGCGCTACTTCGCCGAACTTGGCTATGCAGTGGTCGTGCAGGATTGCCGCGGCCGTTACAACTCGGAGGGCACGTTCTATATCGACGTGAATGAGGGCCGGGACGGATACGACACGGTGGAATGGGCGGCGCAGCAGCCGTGGTCGAACGGCAAGGTGGGAACCTACGGCGGGTCGTACCTGGCGCAGGCGCAGAACGCGCTGGCGGTGCTGCGGCCGCCGCACCTGGCAGCCATGTTTGTGATGGTCGGCACCTCGAATTATTTTGACGAAGGCGCTTACCGCGGCGGCGCGTTCACCTTATTACACAATCTCGTTTATCCGTTGATCCTCGCGGCCAGCAGCCCCGAGGCCCAGAGCAACCCGGCGTTGCGGACGGCGCTGCTCGCCGAGGGCCACGAGCAACTCGGCGGCTGGTTGCGTGCTTATCCTTTCCGCGCCAACGCCTCGCCCCTGCTGCTGGCTCCGCTGCATCAACGCTGGTTTCAGGATTTCGTTGACCATTCCTATTACGATAACTACTGGAAGCAGAACGGTTTCGATTTCGAACTCGCGTACGACAAGTATCCGGACATCCCCGTCTACTTCCTCAGCGGTTGGTACGACCTTTTCGAGCGCGGCACGCTGCACAATTTCGTGGGTCTCGCCCGGCGCCACAAGTCCCCCACAAAGCTTCTGTTGGGACCCTGGGTGCATGGAATCGGGACGCGCGCATCCGGCGATGTGGATTTTGGAGCCACGGCCGGGCTCGACCTGCGGGCGGAACAGCAGCGCTGGTTCGACCAGGTCCTGAAAGGGAAGACAACGGGGATTCTGGATGAGCCGCCAGTGCGCTTATTCGTCATGGGCGGCGGCGACGGCGCGCGCAATTCGAGCGGGCGCATGGAGGACGGTGGCCAGTGGCTGGCAACCACGGCCTGGCCCCCTCCCGGCGTATCTTTCCGCTCCTACTATCTGCACGGCGATGGCAAATTGAACGAGCAGGTCCCGGGCGACGAAGCTTCCACGGCCTATCGGTTCGATCCCCAGCATCCGGTGCCGACCGTGGGCGGGCAAATTGATTCCGGCAAGGATTTCTCGCCTGACGGTCCTCGCGACCAGCGCTGCGAATCGAAAATCTTCGGGTGTGAGAACGAACTACCCTTGTCGTCGCGTCGCGATGTTCTGGTGTTCCAAACGGAGCCGTTGGCGCAAGACTTGGTCATCGCGGGTCCGGTAACGGTTGAACTTTGGATTTCCTCGTCGGCGCCGGACACCGACTTCACCGCCAAACTCGTGGATGTCTCACCTACCAGCAATGACTATCCCGCAGGTTACGCCATGAACCTGGTGGACCGCATCATCCGAGTCCGCTCCGGGGATGATGTTGCCGCGCCCAGGTTTCTGAAAACGGGCGAAATCCGCGAGGTGAGCATCGATCTGGTGGGGGTGGCCAACCGCTTCCGCGCCGGCCATCAGATTCGCGTGGATATTTCGAGCAGCAACTTCCCGTTTTTCGATGTCAATCCCAATACGGGTGAGCGTAGCGGCTATCAGACGCACGAGGTCACGGCGCTGAACACGGTGTACCACGACCGGCAACGCCCGTCGCACATCGTTCTTCCGGTTGTGCCGCAGCCGCCGGAACCGAGGCAGTGAGGCTTCGGCCCCCCGGAGGGATCTGATAGCGCCCACGGATCCACCGCACAATCTGGGTGGTATACGGCTTACCTTTGGCACTGGCATGCCCTTCTTGATTGAGCCGATTCGCGATCTCCGCATCGGGTAAGGCGTGTGCCAGCTCGCGGACGTTGTCAACCAGTACGGCCGGATAGCGCACGCGATCGGCTAAGGGGAGCGGGAGTTGCACCGTGAGGTCGGTCGAGGCCCCGCCCTGCCAGCGGAGGTGAAGCAAGAGCTGCTTGGCCGGGGAGGGTTCCTGTTCAGCGAAGCCCAGACCCGCACGGCGCTTGAACAAGCCGGATTTAAGGCGGTCCTGTGGCGCGATGACACCCAGATCGCGCTCGAATGGTTCAACGCGGCCATAGCCGGACCGCCGCCGGGCGGACTAAACCTTGGAGTCGTGATGGGACCGGATTTCCAAGCGATGACCGCCAATCTGGGCCGCAACCTCCGCGACCACCCTTTGGGAGTTCTGTTCTCGGTCCTGATCCGCGAGTGAAGCCTGTCGCCGTTCACGGCTGGGTCAGGGACGCCCAGCCATCTCAATGGGCTCGCAAATTGGAAGGAAACCGGCGCGATCGTCCGATAAAGCACTTACGTCACTCGGAGAAAACTCTCAAGTGGTCAAAGAAGAATTTGCGCTCTCGACGCACCGCAAGTTGTGACTGTACCGATAGTTCCGGCGCTGTGGGGATTCGGCCTGAAAGTCGTCTTCCCGTCTAATGACCGCCGGCCAAGATAGATCCTCGGTAATGACGCAGTGTTTAGCATTACTGAATCCTGTTGATCTCCCAATTCCACAAGTTATTTCCAGGCGATTGCAAAGCGAGCGGATTCGGCGGGGGAAGCCGCCTGCCCGGAAAACCAGCGCTGACCAATTTCGAGCGTGGGCAACGCCGAAAGAGCCGCCTGGAACCCATAAGGGCACGTCCGTCACCTTTCTGATGGATACTCCGAGTCAAGGCGGGCATAGGGGCAAGCGGCGCATTTCGAATGGGCTTTGACGTAGTCATGAAAAAATCTTGAAAAAACTGCTTGACAAGGGCCAAGTCTAGGCGTACAAGCATCGCGTGATCGATCATCTGCTGATTGAGCGATATGATGACCACTGTACATTTGACGAATTTCGTTCCTCAACAAACACCGCTTCGTGCGCAGGTCGCTAACTTCCTGAGGGATTTGATCTTGTCAGGCAACCTGAAGCCGGGAGAGAGGGTTGTGGAGCGCACTCTGGCAAAGTCTCTGGGTGTGGGGCAGGCCACGGTGCGCGAAGCATTACAGGTCCTGGAGCACGAGGGTCTGATCTTCAAGAAAGCCAACACGGCGAGCTTTGTGACCCAGTTAAGTGCGGAGCGAGTCACGGAGATCGTGGAAATGAGGCTCGACCTCGAACCCAAGGCTTTTGCCCTAGCCTGTCGGAAGAAGACGCCGACGGATCTCGATGAACTTCAAAGCCTGGTCAGCAGGATCGAGGAAGGCGTGGCTAAGAATGACTATTACCAGGTTTCGAGTGCCGATTTTGCCTTCCACCAAAAGGTTTGGAACATCTCGGGAAATCAAACGCTCGAACGAATTCTTTCACAGCTTTGCACTCCACTGTTTGCCTATCTCATGGTTTTCCTGAGCACGAGCAACAGCCCGCTGAACGAGCGCGTGCAGTCTCACCAGGTCCTACTGGAAGCTTTGGCGGTACCTGATGAGGAGAAGGCGATGCAAGCGGCACGGAATCACACCAACAATTCATATTTCCGGCTGCTTCCATCCGAAAAAGAGGCCGAGGAGCTACGCGCCCAGCGCGAAAAACCACAAGGCCTCTAATTATGTTCCTCTGGACGGCGGTTACGCCGTCAATTCCCCTTACGTGAATGGGGGTTGCGTCGGTCTTGTCTTGCCTTTGGATGTTACCGAAGCCGAGTTAGGCACGGTTGCCTAACTGACCGGACATGCTCCGGAAAAGGAGGATCCTGATGAAGCGTGCATTGAAAAGCTTTTGCCTATCACTAGGGGTGCTTGGATATTTGGTGACAGTGCCACTTGCTACCTTCGGTCAAATTGGAGGAGGGGTCATCAGCGGTTATGTGCTGGATACCTCGAAAGCCGTGGTTCCGGGCGCGGAGGTCACTGCCCGAAACGTAGCGACAGGGGTGGCCATTCCGACCAGCACCAACGATAGTGGCTACTACGAGTTTTCCCTATTGCCCGCGGGTCAATATGTCATTGAAGCGAAGCACGCCGGCTTCGGCCCGGCGCAGAGCGAGCAATTCACCCTCAGCACGGGCACCCACCCCCGCGTGGATCTGACTCTGCCGGTCGCCTCCTCGGTGAGCAAAGTGGAAGTGACGGGCGCTGCTCCGCTCGTAAATACGGAAAAGACCGATGTGGGAGAGGTCATTAACACTGACCGCGTATCGCAACTTCCTCTGAGTGGCCGCAACTGGCTAAGCCTCGTGAATTTGCAGCCCGGGGCTCAAAATGCCCCAAGCAACAGCACGGGAGGCCGGGGCGGCATGTGGTTTAACGGTTCGCCCACTTATGGAAACCAGCTTTTGGTCGACGGCGTGGATATGTCCTTCGGTGAGATCAGTTCCCCACCCAATGATCAATCTGGGGGCGCCGGGACGTCGCAGATGGGGGGAATAAGTCTTGCCGCCATCTCCGAGGTCAAAGTTGATAGCGATTCGTTCTCGGCAGAATACGGGAATTCGGTGGGCGGCGTCGTCAACCTCACCACAAAGACGGGAACCAATCAGTTCCACGGTGAAGCTTTCGAAATGGTGCAAAATGATGTGTTCAACGCGGCGACCTTCTTCGCCAATAGGGGTGGAACTAAGAAACCGGTTTTGCGATGGAACCAGTTCGGCGGGGCAGTCGGCGGTCCCCTCAAGAAGGACAAGCTTTTCTTCTTCCTGAACTACGAAGGAGTGCGCGAGAAAACCGCCGCCCAGGAGTCCGGGTACGTGCCCTCCGCGGCCATGTTCAACCAGATCACGAACTCTGCGCTTCTTACTAATGCCCAGACTTTCCCCGTGGCGACCACGACCACCACGAATCCTCTCGTTGGGTATACCACCTATTTCGCCTCGGTCCCCGACACCGAGAACGACTCCCTGGCGCGCCTGGACTACAACTTTGGCAAGCAGCGTCTGGCGGTGCGGTTCTCGAACAACTGGTCCAACTACATCTCGCCCACCTTCCAGCCCATCGACACCCAGCAGGCGCCGTTCCATTACAGCAATCTGGTGGTTGAGTACACCGCTCCACTCCGCGCGACGATGCTGAACGAGTTTCGTTTCGGTTATGCCCGCGTGAATTTGGATCGGAAGAACAGCACCCTGAACCAGTTGGGCGGCTTGATTAGTGTTACTTCGCCCGGCATGACGACCGGCGCGCAGAGCGAAATCCACTATCGCGATACGCCCGACACGATCGTGGATAATTTCACCATGGTTCACGGCGCCCACACGTTCAAGGCGGGAACTCAAATCATTGATCGCAAATCGTGGCGCCACCAGGACACGGGGCTTTACACCTACTACCAAACACCGACTGATCTCATCAACAACAATCCATATCAGATCATTTTTGGCATCCCCAGCGACAAAAGCTTGAATGATTGGTCCCTCTCCTTCTTCGGGCAAGACGAGTGGAGAATCAGTAGGAAGCTGGAAGTCAATCTGGGCTTGCGTTACGAACATTATACGCCTCTGGTGGGGATGTGGAATATCAACAGTCCGAACCCCTTCGGAAGCTTTATTCCAGGAATAAACAGCCCGATGTTTGCCTCCAATTGGAACGACTGGGGTCCACGCCTGGGAGTGGCCTGGGACGTTCTAGGAAACCAGAAGTTGGTGGTTCGAGCGGGCGGAGGCACCTCTTACTTGCCTCCTCAGCCCATCCTCTACTACGACTTTGCCGCGATCGACCCGAGGCTGCCCGGCACATTGACCCTTACGCCCTCCGATGTGCCTTCCGGTTATAGTTTGGCGTTTCCATTTCCCAAGCAGACCTTCGTATCGGAGGTGGAATCAAATCCGGATTTGGTGAGCCAGTTGGGCATTAACACCGGCCGGAGCGTCGCCGATTTCAACACCAAGGACAATACGGCCGGCCAGTGGAACGTCAGTGTTCAGGGCGCTCTGACGAAGGATACGACCCTGCAAGTAGCTTACGTCGGTAACCACACTTGGCACTTGTGGATTCCGACGTTCCCCAACCAGTTCCTGCCGGGCGCCACGCAACGTCCCCTCCCTGCTGATGGAAATGTTCAGTTCGCGTGCGGCTGCGCCAGTTCCAGCTACGATGCCCTGCAAGTGTCGCTGAAACAGCGTGCTTACCACGGATTGGTGTTGGATGCCTACTACACTTACAGCAATGCCTTCACCTACGGCATTGTGAATGGGACATTCAACATTAACGTCAGTCAGGGCAACAATTACCAGGATCCTTACAACATTAAGAATTCCTACGGGATAACGGACGGCGAGATCCGGCACATGTTCGTGCTCGATCACACTTACTTGCTCCCGACCCCGGGCTTCGCAAAGAGCAAGGGTTACGCCCGGCAGACCCTGGGAGGCTGGAGCCTGGACGGTATTATGACCATCCGGTCAGGTATACCTGTAAACATATTGGCGGGCAAGGATCTGGTTCGAAATCAGCGCAGTGCGGGTGATCGTCCTGACCGAGTTGCTGGAGTCAACCCTTACATCGGAAGCGAAACGGGCGTTCTCCAATGGCTGAATCCGGCGGCGTTCGATGTCAACACCCCCTATAACGCGCAACGCTATGGCAATCTCTCCTACAACGCGGAGTTTAGTAACGGCGGCTTCTACTATGACGCAGCCGTGCATAAGGACTTTAAAATCACAGAGAAGTTCCTCTTCACCTTCCGGCTGGAGATGTTCAATATTTTCAATCATCCCGTGTTGGGCGGCATCGATGCCACGGTGACGGACCCCAAGTTCGGTCAGTTCACCTCGGCCAATGCAGGCCGAACGTTGCAGTTGGCGGGCACTCTAAAGTTCTAGTATTTGGCAGCCGAGTCTGTGAGGAGCGTAGCGAGGGACCCCGGCGTTTGAATCTGCCGGCAAATGCCGGGGCCCTTGTTTCGTTTCAGCCGGGACCGGCGCAGCCTCCCCAGGATGTCACCGGCGAAGGTATTTCCAGACCTGTAAGGCCCGCGCCACTAACGAGCCGTATTCCGAAAGAGGGAAACATATGACTTCCAACCATCGGTTGGCTGCGCGCTGGGTTGTGATCGTTATTTTTGTCGGAGCCGTCTTGGCTTCGGGGCAAGCCTTCGCCGCCCGGCCGTTTATGGTGGAGACCCCCGTTTACCAGGAAAAAGATGGGGGCTATTTTATCCACCGCATCCCCGCGCTCCTGACCACCGACAAGGGCACGCTGCTGGCTTTTTGCGAGGCGCGCATGGCATCGGCCAGCGATGCCGCCGCCACCGACATTGCACTGAGGCGTAGCTGGGATAATGGGAAAACCTGGACGCCCGCGCAGGTGGTGGCGCATTTTCCCGGTTATACCGTGGGCAACCCGGCGCCCGTTCAGGACCGAAAGACGGGAGTGATCTGGCTCCTCCTCACCGTTAATCCCGCCAGCGTCAGTGAGAAAGAGATCTGCAATCGCTCCCCCCGCGGGACGCGGACGGTTTGGATCACTCACAGCAGTGATGATGGAGCCACTTGGTTCTCCGCGGAAGAGATCACTTCCACGACGAAGGAGTCGGACTGGACTTGGTATGCCACGGGTCCCGGCAACGGCATTCAGCTTGAAAACGGACGTCTGGTGATTCCGTGCGATTACAAGGTTGCGGTAACCCAGGCCTTCAATGCTCACGTAATCTATAGCGATGACGATGGCCAGACCTGGAAAATCGGGGGCAGTGCCGGACCCCAGACGAACGAGTCCGCGGTCGTGCAACTGGCGGATGGCTCCTTGCTCTTGAATATGCGCAGTTATGCCGGGCAGCATCGGCGCGCCATTTCGTACAGCCCCGACGGCGGACTGACCTGGTCCCCGGTTCAGCTCGATCCCGCCCTGATAGAGCCCGTATGCCAGGCGACATTCATTCGCTTTACTCTGGCGCAAACCGGGGGCAAGAATCGCCTCCTGTTCGCGAACCCGGCCGACACTGCGCGCGACCAGATGACCGTGCGCTTGAGTTATGACGAGGGCAAGACGTGGCCGGTGGCCCGGCTGGTTTACGAAGGCTTCTCCGAGTATTCGTCGCTGGCGATCCTGAACGATGGGTCGATCGGCTTGCTCTATACCAAGGGCCCTGGGAAACCCACCCCACAGAACGGGTGGTACCCACCCACCAACCCGGAGATTGTTTTCGCCCGTTTCAATTTGGAGTGGCTCACTCACGGCGCGGACCACCTGGGCACGAAACCCAAGCCCTGACGAGTCGAATTCCCGGAAATGGAAGTTTGCTCACATGAATGGACGGTGGTTTTTACAAAGGGCGAGCTTCGCGGAGCCCTTCTGCTCGCCGGTACAGGGCATTTCTCTCCTAAGCGGACCCCGACTCTGCGGAGAATCATAAGGGAGCAAAACGTGAGAATCCTATTGGCAGTTCTACTCTGTGCTGGAAACCTGTTGGCGTCATCAACTCCCAAGGACCCGGTGAAGACCGACCTGTTTCACGGTGGCGAAGGCGGCTACAAGACGTACCGGATCCCCGCTCTCGTCGTGACTCTGAAGGGTACCCTCCTGGCATTCTGCGCCGCCCGCAAGGACTTCAGCGATTGGGCGGAGATCAATATTGCCATGCGCCGGAGCACGAATGGCGGAAAGACCTGGGAACCACCTCGGATCATTGCCGCGCAAGGCGAGTCAACAGTGGACAACCCCACTCCTATCGTCGATAAGAATGGGGCGATTCACTTTCTTTACCAGGTGAACTACGCTCACGTCTATTACATTCGCAGCGACGACGATGGGAAGACGTTCTCGCCACCGGTGGATCTAACCCCAGTGGTGGACAAATTCCACTCGGAATTTAATTGGATTGTGGTGGCGCCCGGACCTGGCCACGCCATTCAATTGAAGAACGGCCGGCTGCTGGTTCCCGTGTGGATGTCCACAAGCCACACCCACCGCCCCTCCATCGTCTCCACCATCTACAGTGACGATCATGGCAGGACGTGGGATCGTGGCACCGTTGTTCCTACCGTCTTCCGCGATCCTGGCGAGGGGGTCGCCACCGAGTTGGCCGACGGCCGCGTAATGCTGAACATCCGCAACGAAAACATTGAACACCGCCGTGCCATCGCCTTCAGTCCGGACGGGATTTCGGGGTGGACCAAACCAGTGCTACAGGATGAGTTGTATGAACCGGTTTGCTTCGCCAGTTCCGTCCGGTATCGCGGTAAGGAAGGGCGCTGCCCTAATTGCATTCTTTTTGCCAATCCGTATAACCAAAGCACCACCGCGATCATTCCCCAATACGAAATGCGCCCGCGCGACAATCTAACCGTGCGCTTGAGCTGCGACGACGGCAAGACTTGGCCCATCATGAAATTGCTGGAAGGCGGGCGGACTGGCTACAACGACCTGGCGATTGGGAAAGATGGATCGATCTATTGCCTCTATGAGTATGGTGTTCCCTCGGATAACAAGCTCGCCAATTCCAATCTCCGCATCGCGCACTTTTCGCTCGATTGGCTGACGAGTGGAAAAGGTTGCGCGGAGTGAGAGACTTATACGGACAGGTGCAAATACATGTTTCAAGGCATTCTCCCAGCAGTGGTAACGCCTTTGACCCGCGATCGTGAGTTCGCCGCTGGGCCCTTGGCGTCTCTGCTGGAACGGTTTTACTCTGCCGGAGCGCACGGAGTGTACGTGTGTGGCACGACGGGAGAGGGGTCCTTGCAATCTGTCGCGATGCGCCAAAGCGTTGCCGAGGAGGTGATGAGGTGTTCCCCCAAGGGCAAAGCCGTGATTGTGCATGTTGGGGCGCCGAAACCTTCTGAGGCATTGGAACTGGCTCGTCACGCGCAGCGCATCGGGGCACACGCCATCAGCAGTCTACCGCCGGTAGCGGCCCGCAGCTTTGCTGAAATCCGACGGTACTATAAAAGGCTGGCGGCGGTGGCCGAACTGCCTCTCCTGGTTTATTACATGCCGGCCATCTGCCCCGTAATCGCCACCGCGGAACAGATCCTCGAATTATGTGAAATTCCGAACATCATCGGTCTCAAATTCACTGACTTTGACCTTTACAAGATGCACTGTATCAAGAGGACTGAGCGCGTGGTTTTTAACGGCCGAGATGAGGTCCTCGTGGCGGGCCTGCTTATGGGCGCCGATGGTGGAATCGGGAGCACCTACAATCTGATCCCTGAATTGTATGTTTGCCTCTACAACATGGCGAAACAACAGCGCTGGGACGCCGCCCGTGGTGTCCAGGACCGCGCCAATGAGCTCATCACCATCCTTTTGCGATTCCCTTTTTTGCCCGCGCTTAAGACCCTGCTGGCGTGGTCCGGCATAGATTGTGGCCCATGTCTAGCGCCGCCGCACACACTGACGAGAAATCAAGAAGCTAAATTGAGCCATCTCCTGCGCAAAAGCAGCTTCGCGGAATCGCCGCTGGCGGGTCGGAACACCCAATGAAGGGTCTCCGCTGCGCAGGGCCGTAGTCGCGATATCAGGGAAGGAAATCGATGAGTTATGAAATGACGCCGCGGGAACGGGTATTGGCCGCGCTAAGGCACGAGGAGACTGACCGCGTTCCTATTGATCTCGGAAGTTGTGGGCCCACGGGCATCCACATCCATGCCTACCGAAGTTTGCTGACCTACCTTGGCCGCAAAGAGGACATCATCCTCTGGGACGTCATTGGCCAGTTGGCGCAGCCCTCCGAAGCCATCTTGGCGGGAGCGGACGTTCGCGGCCTACGGGCCAGCTCATATTCCAGCGCGAAATCAGCAGCCTCAGCGGATCGCGTGATCGACCTCTGGGGCACGACATGGGAACTGCGGCCGAGTGCAACCTGTTACAGCATCATCGCGTGTCCGCTCGCAAATGCCAACAGCCTCGCGGGCTACACTTTTCCGGACGGCAAGCGCCTGGCGGCCGACGCCGGGCTGCGGGAAAGAGCCCTGAAACTGCAGGAGGAGGGCCGCTACGCCATTCTTGGCGAAGTTTCCGGACACCTCCTCGAGCGAGCACAAATGATCCGCGGGTTTGATACCTTTCTCCTGGACCTCGTTGAAAACCCCGCGTTCGCCGAGGATTTATTGGACCACATTCTACAGGTTGAGATTGACATCGCAGGGACCTTCCTGGACGCCGTCGGGGACGCCCTCGACGTTTTCGCCTTTAAGGATGACTTCGGCATGCAGAGTGGTCCGCTCATGTCGCTCCCAATGTTCCGCCGGGTCCTGAAGCCGCGTATGCAGACCTACCTGGACGCCGTCCGAAAGCGCACCAACGCGAAGATTTGGTTTCATAGCTGCGGATCCGTCTACTACGTAATCCCCGATCTCATCGACCTGGGAATCGACATTCTCAATCCCATCCAAGTCGCGGCGCACGACATGGAACCGGCACGATTGAAGCGAGAATTTGGGAAACATCTCTGCTTCTGGGGAGGCATTGATACTCAACACACCCTGCCGCACGGCACGCCGTGCGATGTCGAGAAGGAAGTGCGGAAGCGCTTAGAGGAATTGAGTGTGGGGGGTGGCTACGTGCTTGCCAGCGTACACAATATTGAAGCCGATGTCCCAGGCGAGAACGTGTGGGCCATGTTCCAGGCGGCGCAGCAATGGGGACGCTATCCCCTTCAGGCCATGTGTCAAACGGCGCACAGCACTGGCCAAGGCTCGCCGCTCTGAGCGGTGTAATCTTCCGGGCGACGGTCGCGGCGGACGCGAATGGCAATCGCTTTTGAGCTCGGGTTGGATTCCAAATCATGGACGGATCTCGGCAAATAGTTCGCAGATTTCTCCGGGGTGAAGCGCCTCCGCGGGTTCCTCTTTACGACCTGCTGCGCAATGACGCGGTCGTTGCCCATTTTGCCGGCCAGGGCGCGACTCCGCAAAATGGCCAGGAGGTCGTCTACAAGGCATACGAACCTGCCATCGACGCGACCCGGCCGAGGATTCGCGCGCCACAAGATGAGCGGACAGAAGCGTTGCCCGACGGGCGGGTCCGCCGCTATTTCCGCTGGACCGACTGGATCAGCCCACTGAAATTCGCGACGCCAGAGGACTATGCGGCGGACAAGAAGCGTTTCTTGTCCGCCCATGACCCGGCTTGGACCACCGCCAAGCAAGCCGCCATGGACCAGGCGCTGGCGCATCACGCTGAGGAACAGCGTTGCCTGGGAGACGTGTACCTCTTCCTGGTCGGTCCTTGCGAGTGGCTGACGAAGATGTATCACGAGGTCGGCCTCGATCAGTTTGTTTATTACCTGGCGGATTACCCCGAACTGATTGACGAATTGTTGGAAGTCAACGTCTCCGAGGCCGTCGCCTGGGTGGAGCATCTCCCCCTCGACCTCGAACTCGATGCGGTGTTTCTCGCCGACGATATCGCTTTCCAATCCGGGCCTTTGTTGAACCCCAGGTGGTTCGAGCGCGCCTACTTCTCCCGCGTCGCCAGGATCTTCTCCGCGTTTCATCGGCGCGGCGCCAAGGTGCTGTTCCATTCCGACGGCAATCTCTACAGGATTCTCGACGGGTTGGTCGAAGCGGGCATCGACGCCTTGAACCCCCTGGAGATTCAGGCGGGGATGGATGTCGGAGATATTCATCGCCGCTATCCGCAATTGCTGCTGGTGGGGGGAATCGACGTATCGCAACTCCTCCCATTCGGCTCCCCACTGGAGATCCGTAACACTGTGGAGCGCACCATTGAAGCGGCCGAGGGACGCATTATGATCGGCTCCACGACGGAACTTCACGACGCGGTGCCGCTGGAGAATTTCCTCGCCCTGCGCGAAGCCGTTTTGAATTTCGGCAAGAAAGGGAGGCTGTAATATGAAGTCACCCCATATCAAGGAACTTTTTGATCTAAGCGGCAAGGTGGCGCTGGTCACCGGCGGCGCTCGCAATCTGGGCTACGACATGGCTCTGGCGCTGGCGGAAGCGGGCGCGGAAGTGGCCATTGCCAGCCGCACACTCGACAACGCGCGCGAGTCCGCCGCACGCATCGCCAAGGATACCGGCAAGCGCGTCATGGCGTTCCAATGTGACGTCCGTGACGAGAGCAACGTGGGATCGATGGTCGATGCCGTCTTGAAGGAGTTTGCGCGCATTGACATCCTGGTGAACAACGCCGGCAATGTCATCAGCACGCCGGATACCGCACAGATTGATAAACGCCCGTTCGAGTTGTGGCGCGATACGCTGGCGGTAAATCTGGACGGCGTGTTCCTATGTTCGCGAGCGGTTCTCGCCAAATCGATGATGCCGGCCGGAGGCGGGAACATCATCAACATTGCTTCCGTGACGGCGCTGGCGGGCAAGGATCGCCGCGTTTACCGGGGCACGACCATGGGCGGAGCGACGGTCGATTACCACGCCGCCAAAGGGGGCGTGGTGGCGATGACACGCGATATGGCGGTTTACCTTGCCCCGTATGGCATTCGCGTCAACTCCATTTGTCCCGGCGGCTTCTGGCGCGGGCACACGGAGACCTTCACGCAACAGTACAGCGACCTGGTCCCTATGGGCCGCATGGGCATCGACGGCAAGGAAATGAAAGGAGCTGTCGTCTTCTTTGCCTCGGAGGCCTCCTCGTACGTAACGGGAGCCAATCTGGCCATTGATGGAGGTCTGACCGCATGGTAGGCACCTGGAATGAAACCAGTGTTTTGATAGCCGGTTGCGGCAGCATCGGGAAACGCCATGCGCGCGTGCTTCGCGGTCTCGGCCTGAAGGACATACGAGCCTGCGACCCCGCGCCGGATCAGCGCGACAAGCTGGCAAGCGAGACGCCGGTCCGCATGTTTGAGTCCTACGAACTGGGCTTGGAAAGCAAGCCGGACGCCGTCTTTGTCTGCACCCCTCCGAAGATGCACATTCCCATGGCCACGCAAGCCATTGAGGCCGGCGCGCATGTCTTCTGTGAAAAACCATTAGCGTTTTCGAGCGCGGGAATCGGTGAATTGGGCGGTGCGGCCGGGCGCGCGAATCGCGTTCTGATGACTGGCCTCTGTTTCCGTTATCACGATGGGTTGCGCAAGGCCAAAAGCCTCCTGGAGAGTGGGCGCTTCGGCCGCCTGGTCTCCATTCGGTGCATGATGGGTGAGAACCTTCCCGCCGTAAGGCCGGACTACCGTACCTTATTCAGTTCCAAATATAGCGGCGCATTCGATCTGACCCACGAAGTTGATCTCGCCGTGTGGTTTGCGGAAAGCCCTGTCCGGAAGGTGATGTGTGCCGCCGGCAGTTTCAGCACGATTGGCATCGAAGCACCCGACGTGGCGGAAATTCTAATCACCTTCGAAGCACAGTGTTTGGCATCCGTCCATCTGGATTTCTTTCAAATACCCCGCCGTCGCCAAACCGAGTTGATCTGCACGGCTGGGGTCGTCATGGTGGAGTTTGCATCCTGGGATCGCTGCACGGTTTCTGTCTATGAGGCGGGCGGCGATTGGCAACACGAGACATTCCCCACCGCTCGCGATGACATGTTTCGGGCCGAAGACCGCGCGTTTCTGAATGCAATTACCGGAGCGGGCCCGGCGGAATGCGGAATCGAAGATGCCCGAGTTTCGGTTGAGGTCATTGAGCAGGCGATGGCGGCAGCAGGTCTGGAAGGCCCCACGGCAAAAGAAAGCTGAGCCGCGCGGTGGCGACGATGGGGGGTTAATGAATTCTTATAAGGGATGGGCTCTGCCAAGGATTGCCGCCTGCGCCGTGGCGGGAATCATGTTGGCCGCGTGGCAAGCCTACGGCGCCCGCCCGGTAATGAGGCAGGTCCCGGTATTCCTCGAAAAGGACGGCGGGTACTTTATCCACCGCATTCCTGCGCTTTTGACCACCGAGAGCGGCGAACTCCTCGCATTCTGCGAAGCGCGTGTTGACTCTGCCCGCGACGCTGCCGCCACCGACGTGATGCTTAGGCGCAGCCTCGATAACGGGAAAACCTGGACGCCGGCCCAGGTGGCCGCGCACTTCCCGTCGGCCACGGTGGGCAATCCGACTCCCGTCCAAGACCGCAAGACCGGAGTAATTTGGCTGCTTCTCACCAGTAACCCCGCGAACGAAACACAGACCGAGATCGAGGATGGATCCCCCAAAGGAACACGCACCGTATGGATCACTCACAGCAGCGATGAAGGCGCGACTTGGTCGTCGGCGGAAGAGATCACTTCCGCAATCAAAAAGCCGGACTGGACCTGGTATGCCACTGGTCCCGGCAACGGCATCCAGCTTGAAAACGGGCGCCTGGTGATTCCGTGCGACCACCGGGTGAAGGGATCGCGCGTTTCCTTCTCGCACGTGATCTATAGCGACGATGATGGCAAGACGTGGCAACTGGGGGGCAGCGCCGGACCCCAAACGAATGAGTGCGCGGTCGTGCAATTGGCCGATGGTTCGTTGCTCATGAACATGCGCAGCTTTGCCGAGCCGCACCTGCGGGCCATCGCTTACAGCCACGACGGGGGACTGACCTGGTCGCCGAATCGGTTTGATCCTGCCTTGACGGAGCCGATCTGCCAGGGGACCTTCATCCGTTACACCCTCGAGCGGAACGCGGACAAGAACCGCCTCCTTTTCGCGAATCCGGCTGACACCGTTCGCGACCGGATGACAGTGCGCATGAGTTATGACGAGGGCAAGACCTGGCCGGTGGCCCGGATGGTTTACGAAGACTTTTCCGAGTATTCGTGTCTCGCGATTCTAAAGGATGGCACCATTGGCTTGCTCTACACCCGCGGCCCCGGAAAGCCCACTCCAGAGCACCGATCCTATGCACCTGACGGCACGGAGATCATTTTCGCCCATTTCAACATTTCATGGCTCACCCACGGCGCGGACCACCTGGGGGTGAAATCCAAGCCTTGAAATTGTGCCTTTGGATTGCGGTAGCAGCAGCTACCGCCTTTCATCCTTACCTAACTGCGGTGTGAACCGAAGGGGGAAGGCGGTAGCTGCTGCTACCGCAATCCAAGACGCTGCGCGCGGAGATTTTGTGCCACGGGCATCTTGCCCGTGCTCGGGCATGGCCAAGATGGCCATGGCACAGTTTGGGTTGTGGCTCTGCCGCGCAGTGCGGCAGAGCCGCAGGGAGACAGCCTCGAAAGGATTGCTCAAATGAATCGACGAAAGTTTCTGCAAAATGCGGGTTTCACGGGTGCATCCTTGCTGGCAAGCGGCAATCTGTTTTCTGCCGGCGCTGGCGAAGTGAGCTTCCCGCAACTCGAGACCATCACCGTGGGCGGCCGGGAAATCCACCCCGGTGCTCCGCCGCGCGGCCTGCGTAATTTCCCCGACCTCGGCATCCTGGTTAACCGCGGCATGTCGGCGCAACGAATCTACGCGCATGCGGCTCCCGACGACTGGTGCGGGGAATCGCGCGGGATCAAGACTCCGGGCGGCGATTACCTGGTGATGTTTACAGCCGGCCAGCACCATTACGGCGGACAACTTACCAAAACCAACGATATGGTGGCCTTCCGTTCCTCCGACCAAGGCAAGACCTGGAGCGGGCCGAAGATCGCCTGGAATATCCCGTACAACCAGCACGGCTTTGTCCCCCTGATTCCCCGCGGGTCGAAGAGAATTTATGCGTTTGGGACGGAACCCCTCTTCAAGCTGTTGGACATGCCCGAGGATGCGCCGATTGGCTACCGCTACTCGGACGATGACGGTCACACGTGGTCGCAAGTTACGCTGATCCATCCTGCCAACGACCCGGACTTCCGCGGCTTCTTCGTAATGCGCATGTGCGAAACGGGCCACGGGACGTGGCTGTTGGCGCCGAGCGTCAGCCATTACAACATGAACTGTGGCAACGGGAAGCGGTGGTGTCCGCCTGTACTCTCCTGCTCATACATCATGCGAAGCACGGACCAAGGCCGGTCGTGGAACCTGTTGCCAGGCCCACGCCCCAGGGGCTGGGCAGAGCCGAGTTTCCATCGCATGGACGAAGCACGGCCCATCAGCCTGGGAGGTTCAAAGGTTCTTTTGCTGGGTCGAACCAACGAAGGCCATTTATGGCAACTGCGCAGCGAAGACGACGGGCAAACGTGGACGGAACCGCGGCCAACGCCGCTCGTGCATCCCGCCGCGCCTCCCATGGTGTTCCACTTAACGGATGGCAAAACCCTCGCGTGCTTTCACCACAACCGGTTCACGGCAGGCTTCAATTCCGTTCCCGGCAGCGGCCTGACGCGGTCGGAGATCTGGGTTTCGCTATCGCACGACGACGGAGGCACGTGGTCAGATCCGCGCTTTGTCATGGCCAATAGCGCGGGGGGAGGAAAAATGGGAGATTTTGCGGACTGCAGCGTTTCCTATCAGGATTTGCTGGTGGATCAAGGTGCCTTGCACATCATTCTTTCCCATCAATTCCGGCAGGTACTGGATATCCGGCTGGAGGAAGAACTTCTCCACCGGCTTCCCACGCGGGCGGAATTGCTGAGCTTGCCTGATCGCTAAAAGCGTTGATGGAGGTGGGATCGAATCCTGGCGCACACATCGCGAGAGAGGGTTACCTGAATGAATCGACGAGAGTTTTTCCAGAAGACGAGCTTGGCGGGAGTTCCTTTGCTCATGCCCCCGGGACTATTTTCCGGCGCGAGCGAAAGTCCCAACTTCCCGTCCCTGGAAACCATCACCGTGGGCGGTCAGGAAATTCACCCCAGCGCTCCGCCCCGAGGCCTGCTTAATCTCCCTGACTTGGGCATCCTGGTCAACGAAGGGATGTCAGGGCAGCGAATCTATGCCCGCGTGCCCCCCGATGACTGGTGTGGGGAATCCCGTTGCATCAAGACGCCGCGCGGCGATTACTTGCTGATGTTGACCACGGGCCAGCACCACTATGGTGGACGCCTCACCAAGGTCAACGATATGGTGGCCTTTCGTTCCTCCGACCAGGGTAAGACCTGGAGCGGGCCGCAAATCGCCTGGAATATCCCTTACAACCAGCACGGATTTGTTCCTTTAGTTCCACAAGGTGGAAATAGAATCTACGCGTTCGGAACTGAGCCCATCTTCAAATTGTTCGACCTGCCGGAGAATGCGCCGATCGGCTACCGCTTCTCCGACGATGACGGTCACACATGGTCACAAGTAACTCTGATCCGCCCGGGCAATGACCCCGACTTTCTTGGTATGTGTGTGATGCGCATGTGCGAGACGGGCCCGGGAACATGGCTGCTGGCGCCACACCCTACCCACTACAACACCCATTGTCCCGATAGACAAAAATGGTGCGAGCCTACTTCCGCACGACTGTACATCATGCGTACGACCGACCGTGGACGGTCTTGGAGCCTTCTGCCGCACCCTCGTCCGCAAGGCTGGGTTACCCCGGGCTTTGATCGGCTGGAAGAGGGTAGACCCATCAGTTTAGGAGGACCTAAGGTCTTGCTTCTAGGTCGGACATCCGAAGGGCATTTATGGCAACTGCGCAGCGAAGATGACGGCCAGACTTGGACGGACCCCCAGCCCACGCCTTTGGTACATCCTTCGGCTCCTCCCACGGTGTCGCACTTAAGTGACGGCCGGACGCTGGTGTGTTTTCACCACAATCGATTTACACACACGGAGAGTAGCTGGGGAACCGGCCATGACCGGTCGGAGCTCTGGGTGGCTCAATCGCACGATGAGGGACGCACTTGGTCCGAACCTCGATTTGTGCTCGCCAATAGCGCCGGAGGCGGGACCATCGGGGATTATCTTAACTGGTCAGTCTCCTACTCTGACGTGCTGGCTGATCGAGGTGTTGTGCACTTATTTTTCTCGCATCAGTTCCGGCAAGTGCTGCACGTTTGCTTTGAGGAGAAGATGCTTTCTCGGCTTCCGACGAGGGCGGACTTGCCTGGCGCCAGAGGTTGAGGATGCTAGATGCGGAAACGATACATAAAAGGGACCGATGTCAAAGGGTGGCGCACAGGCCACGAAGAAGGGAGTTCAACAATTATATGTTTTCACACGCATTAGTTTTAGCAAGCTTCATAGCACTGGTACCTGCGATCCCCAGCACGGCTGGACCAAGCGCATTTGAGTGGCGCAGCCTGCCGGACCTTCCGCAGGCGCTCGGTGGGCAGTTCGTCGGAGTTATTGACGGCCATCTCGTGGTTGCCGGCGGGAGTTTCTTCTTCACTCCACCCTGGAGTGGCGGGACGAAACAGTGGGTCGATACCATCTACGCCTTGGGCCGGAACGAGTCAAGTTGGCGATTGGTGGGCCACCTGCCCACACCCTTGGGTTACGGTGTGGCGATCAGCGCCCCCCAAGGTATGCTGTGCGTTGGAGGACAAACACCCTCGGGAAATTCGCGACGAACGCTTCTGCTTCGTTTCCAGGGAAACAAGATCGTCATTGATCGTCTCGCCGATCTCCCCGAAACCGCCGCCAACATGGCGGGAGCGTTGGCCGGCGATACGGTTTACGTTGCCGGCGGGCAATCGACGCCGACCTCCACTGCGGCTCTCCGCAATTTCTGGTCTCTATCGCTTTCGGCATCGCAGGCACAATGGTCCGCCTTGCCGCCATGGCCCGGCCCGCCCCGAATTTTTCCGGAAATGGCCGCCTCCGGTTCCTCCATTTACCTGATTAGTGGTGCGAGCCTCACGGGGACGCTCGGGCCTCCCCCTGGGCGGAAGTTCCTCTCCGACGCATACTGTTACACCCGCGGCAAGGGTTGGCGAAGCATTGCAAGTCCTCCGCAGTCTACGGCGGGCGGTCTGGCAACCGTGGTGGAAGGCAGGGTGCAGGTATTGGGGGGAAATGATGGCAGCCTCGCCAGCCATGAGTATGAAGTTAGAGATCGCCACCCTGGTTTTTCCAGGACGGTATTCCAGTTCGACCCTGAAACGAAACACTGGTCGGCCATGGGGCAGATGCCCTATGCCCTCGTAACTACCGGCCTCGCTGTCTGGGACAACCAGGTCGTCATCGCCGGCGGCGAAGACCGCCCGAGCCACCGCTCTGCCCACGTGATGGCTGGCCATATCTCAAAGGGAATCAGGTGAACTGAATGCCCGTGAATGACTTTATCGAATTCCTCAAAACGGTGGATTCTCCCACGGTTTCTAACGCCATTGAGGCGCTCAAGGTGCGCGCCCCGCGCGAGGGGTTTGTGCCGGTGTCTGTCCACTCTTTATTTCCGGAATTCGGGCGGATGGTGGGTTATGCGGTAACCGCCCAGGTGGAAACGGTAACGGAATGCTACCCCCTAAGTCTCGATCGCTTTGTTGACCTCTACCGCCTCGTCGCGGAATCCCCCAAGCCCGCCGTTGTCGCTTTCCAGGAAATCGGCGGCTACCCGGAGTATGCCGCACATTGTGGGGAGGTAATGGGCACCATTTTCAAGCGCCAGGGCGCAATCGGCCTGGTTTCCGATTGCGGCGTGCGCGATATTCCGGAAGTGCGTGCGCTGGGATTCCAATATTTTGCCCGGGGATCGGTGGTGAGCCATGCAAACTTCCACATCGTGCGCGTGGGAGTACCCATTCAGATTCACGGGCTGACGATTGCGACCGGGGACATCCTGCATGGGGATGAGAACGGCCTGCTCACCGTGCCGCGCGGATGCGAAAAGGAACTTGCCGCCGCCGTCAACACCGTTCGTGCTCGCGAGCGTCGCCTGATGGATTGGGTGAGGAGTGACGCATTTAACTTGGAGGGCTTTCGCGATCATGTCGTCGAATGAAACGCTCAAGGACCGCGAGCAATTGCAGAAAAGCACCTTTCACAGGCTGCTGAGCGGCGCCTGGTCCGCCTTATGAAGAAATCCATCTATGCGTGGGTTCTCGTCGCCATCCTATGGTTCATCTGGTTGCTGAACTACGTTGACCGGCAAATTATCTACTCAGTCTTTCCTTTGTTGCGGTCCGACCTCAAGCTCTCGAATCTTCAACTGGGCCTTCTCAGCACATCCTTTTTATGGGTGTATGCCCTGGTCAGCCCGTTGACGGGATATCTCGGAGACCGGTTCAGCCGCAAGAAAGTGATCATCGGGAGCCTCATCATCTGGTCGGCCGTGACCTTGGCAGCGGGAATGGTGAGGAACTTCCACGAACTGGTCTTCGCCCTGGGCCTGATGGGGGTCAGTGAAGCTGCGTATCTGCCTGCCGGCCTGGCCTTGATTGCCGACTACCATAGCGAACGCACCCGGTCGCTCGCCACCGGTCTTCACATGAGTGGGGCCTATCTCGGAGTGGTGCTAGGCGGCGTGGCGGGAGGTTGGATCGGACAGCGCTATGGGTGGCGGCCGGCATTTACATTTCTGGGTTTCGTTGGCATTGCTTACGCACTGTTCGCGAGCATGGTTCTCCGCGCAGGGATGGCGAACCCGGCGGCAGAAGCTACCCGCGCTGCGACCCAGAAACCCCGACTCCTGGCTTCCCTCAGCGAGGTTTGTTTACTTCGCGCCTTCCCCACTTTGACCCTGGTATTTGTCGTAATGTCCATGGCGAACTGGCTGATGTATACCTGGATGCCGATCTACCTCTACGAGCGCTTCCACATGACCTTGCTGGGGGCGGGATTTTCGGCAACTTTTTATCTCCAGGCAGGGAGCATGGGCGGGATGCTGCTCGGCGGGATGCTGGCGGACCGATGGCGGGCGCATTCGCAAAGGGGCCGACTCCTTACGCAAGCGGTTAGCCTGGCCTTCGCAGCTCCGTTCCTTTTCCTCGCCGGAAGGGCTGCCTCGGCCGGGATTCTGCTCGCGGCGATGGTCATCTTTGGAATCGGAAGGGGCGGTTATGACTGCAATATCATGCCGGTGCTTTGTGAGATCGCCCCGCCGGAATTGCGAGCCACGGGATATGGGTTGTTTAACTGCGCCGGAACTGTCGCCGGTGGTGTCGTCGCCGCCGTGGCGGGAGCGCTGAAATCCTCGATCGGCTTGGGAGGCATGTTGCAGGCCGCCGGACTGTTGTTTTTGGTTGCCGCTCTTCTGCTTTTTCGACTGGAAATCCCTGGCTACAAACAGCGAGCCTTGGACCAGTAACAGTTTGGGATATCAAGGTGTAGAAATAAGCCAACTTGGTAATTCAGAAAGTTAAACCATCCTTTTCATCTAATTATGGGGGGAGAGAATGAACAAGCTCAATCGTCGGGAGTTTCTTGGGACCACAGCGCTAGCGGCTTCTGCTTCTGCGGCACTTGGCGCCGCGCCGGGTGTACCGCAGCCTTCGGCCATGGCAACTCTCGAGGGCACGGGCCAGGTATGGCCCATTTGGCGCAACCCCGGCCGGTTCACCAAGAATCCAGACATTGTCCGCTTCCCGTCCGGGAAGATGATGTTGGTATTTTCCGATTCGGACCAGCACTGGGCACAAGGCATCACCCGGATCACGACGCTGCATACGACGGATGAGGGGAAAACCTGGGGCAATCCTAAAGTCATCGCGGAGGCCGACGTCCGCAAGGGTGAGGAGCGGTGGATCACCCCGCGTATCACCTTTGATCAAGGACCCACTTGGGCCCCACCGAAAATTCTGCCCTTTTCCGGCGATCGCCCCTTTCTGGGACAAATGTCCGACGGCCGGGTCTTGGTGACCTACCGCAACCAATCGGGCAATGCCGGAACCAACGCCTGGCTGGGTGACCTGTTTACCGATTACGGCTATCAAGTATTTGGCACACATTACGGCGACGCCTGCGAGATCCAGGATGGAACCCTTCACATCAACAACCAGACTGATGGGGAAACACGCTACACCTTGATGCCACCGGAGAACTTTCGCAGCAACATCGTGCTTGAAGCAACCCTGCGTGTGGAAGGCCCGGCGGACAATGCCATCGCGACGTTCAACATCGGGCGTATTGGCCTGAGGGCCTACGTTCTGCGCGACCAGATTTGGCTGGACTTCGGCCGCGGCGGTCAGGGTCCCAACCCCGCCCACCCCACGCATCCGGGCGCCGATGCGCGCCATGCCGTCGATATGACCAAGGAACATCGGCTTTCTACAACGATCCCGACATGATGGTGATTGGAATGCCAGGGCTGTCCGATCGTCAAAACCGAGTACACATGGGCCTGTGGGCCATTTCCGGCGCGCCGCTCATCCTGGGCGCCGACCTGACGAAGCTCAGCAAAGCAACCGTTGAGACAATCACCAACCCGGAAGTCATTGCGGTTGACCAGGACGCTTTGGGTCTTCAGTGCGTCAAGGTTGATGAACCTACCGCCGGACTTCAGGTTTGGGCAAAGCCATTGGCCGCTTCCGGCAGTCTGGCAGTGCTACTGCTGAACAGAAGGAACTCCTCCGAGCCCGTCACTGTCAGTTGGAGCGAACTGGGTCTCGACCCGTCGTCCCCGGTCGCAGTGCGCGACATCTGGGCGCACACTAACCTCGGGTATCACCCCGCAACTTTCAGCACCACCGTCCCCGCTGAGGATGCCTTGATGCTCACCGTCAAAGGAAAGGAAGGCAAAGCAACTCGATACGAAAATGCCGCACGGGGAAATGAAGGCGTGGGAAGCGCGGCGGCTGGCGCAAGTGAAGGCCGGCCAATCGTTCAAAACGCAACCTTGGCCGGTGAGCGGTCGCTGACCTTCCAAGGCGTCGCCTCGACGTCGAAGTCTACGTACATTCGAATCGCCTACACCAATGGGGACAAGGCGCCACTACTCGCAGAGTTGCGGGTGAACGGGCATATCGCCACGCGGATTGCCTTTCCTTCCACCGGCGGCGAACACGCCGTCGGGAGCGTCACCATTGAGGCGCCGCTGGCACCCTCCCGGACGGATAACGTCCTCACGTTTACGTCACGAGACGACCCCAGACCCGGCGTCCTTTGGATCGATGTCTTGAGTGGCCCCCACGAATAGGGGCGAGCCTGAGGCGAAGAGGTTCACAATTCACCCCCTTCCGGACCCTCACTTCCGGTCGGATTGCCGCTGTGCTCATCGGAATTTCGGTTGCGCCCAGGTTGCGGAATTTGCCGAACTTGTTCGGGATATGCCGAGGTAACTTGTTGATCTGTTTTGGAGTCACTATCCAAGAAAGGTTTCCTTAACCGTGGGTCGGAGGTTCGAATCCCTCCAAGCCTGCCATATAACTCACAATGTGTACAGTTGAATTTTGACCGTCACCACGCCGTCCCCCTTACGACAAGAGACGCGGGCCGCAATGGCGGCGGTCCGCGCTTGCTTGATGCCGGGTGCTGGCCGGTTTCGTCCACATAGCAGTAGAGATTTCCCTTCAGGATGGCGTCTTTCTCAGTGTGGACGCTGTCGGCCACAGACCGTGGTCAAATTTGGCTACTCATTTCTGCCAATCCTCAGCCAAATCATTTTGCCAGAATATGCCTCTCGTCCCAGTTCTTTGCGGAGCTCGGTCCTTAAAGAGAAGAGGATTGGATCAAGGTCAGCAGTTTGATCTGTCCCAAGCTGGCCCGCAAATTGTTGGGCCGCGACGATTTGTTCAATGTTTCCCAGGAACTGGATATCAGACAACGCCTGTTCAACTTCATCCGCAATTTCGTATAACTTCGGGTGATGGTTGGCCTTTGATAGTGACCTGAATGCCTGTATGAGGTAGCTCACTCGATGTTCGCGCCTTTTGTTTTCGCGGTCCCGCCACGCCGCGAACTGATGAGACGCAATAAGGGAGATCAGCGCGACAACTGCGGGAATTAGAATTTGCGTCTCCATTTCAATCTCCATCAAACGCGGCTGGCGCAAACTCCGTGCTTGTGGGAGTGCGCGTTCTCCCCATGGTGGCAACATCGGAGCCGCAGACATTGAAAGGCATGTCTGCGCCAGCCGCGGATCGATTTCGTTCAAGGCTTCCGAGCCCTGTGCACCCGTTGGTAGCGCCATCCGCCATGTCATTTCTTCGCAGTCTGCGTATTCCAGCACTGCTGAACCTCCGCCTCCGACCAAGTCTTGAACTGACGATCAAACAGTTCAAGGTAGCAGGTTAGGAACGAAGCGGCGTGTCTGAAGACGTTTCCAACGTCACCTTCTTGCGCGCGTTGCGACCACACCGGGCCGTCGGGACGGCGCTGGAGAAAACGGTCAGCGAGCTGAACGTCAACATGGGTAAATGAAGATAGTTCTCCATAGAAGATATCGTAGGCTTCGACATGGTCAACTTCGGCAGCCATCTGGCGCACTGTCTTTCCTGACCAGTTCTGAAAATCCATTTGCTTTCCACTCTTGCTCAACCGCCTGAATTTGGGAGCGACCGCCTCGAACTTCTTCAAGACGTCGGCTTGTCGCGGTGCCCAATGGTGTTGCCAAACAATACCCATGGCCTCACGCCATTGTGAATCCTTACTGTTGCGGTGTTCGAGGCATGCGTCCATTTGGCGTTTGTTCAAGACCGCGCCGAACTCGATGTACCGACGACTACGCTCCGCTGGCTCTTTGGAGATGTAGTGCCCCGTTACGTCTGCGTCAAACATGGTTCGGGCGACGGTGTAGCCAACGGTGACAGGGAACCAAGAGTCGCCGAATGAATCTGAAATCCGCAGTAGCGTGTCCGCGGCCGAGAGATTGTGCAAGAGAAAGCAACTCATCAGAGAAGTGTATTCCACCCCCGCGGAATGAAAGGGAATCTTGCCCGTTCGACTCTTGGCGAACTCGAGCAAGCGCCGCAGGACCTGCTGATGTTGTTCAACTGTAAGGAAGAGCATGGGCATCTTGCTCCCCTCCCGTAAAACCCACTGCCGGTCGCCCTAGAACGGAGCTGCCACCGCTCGGCAGCGTGAGTCGCAAACATTGCGCCCTTTGGAGGCTGTGCGACCCACATAACACACTGCGTCCGCGAAACGCCAGCCGAGCGGAGCCCACCTTCATGACGACGGGCCAGCCAACGTCGCCTCCAGCCGAGTCAGCCAGCCATCGAAATGATGACACTCTTGTCGAAGCTTCGCCAAACCTATGTGTTTAGTGATTAAGGGTCCGGACACGGGCTTATTGTATTCTGGTAGCAATCTAAGGATTTGCTTTGAGGGTGCGCAGTCTTCCCGTTCGTCAATATGTTCAGGTGTCTCCACTGCGCTGCGGATAAGTTGCAATTCTGCCAGCTTGGGGCCCATTTCCGGAAACGCGATAGCAAAGCTCTGCGGATCGGAAAAAAGAAGCGCCTCAAATTCGTGAAGCTGAACATAGGGAATAAAACGCGGGTAGCTGATATTGGCCGCGAAGCTATGTTCAAGGGATTCGACTTTTTTCAACGGGTCAGCGATGCGGCGAGAAGCCACAATGGAAGGGAAATCTGCAGGCAACTTGTACAAGTCCACCATGGTTGTAAACCATGAGTCCAAAGCGCCGTCCTGCTTTATCCAACGTTCAAGGTCTCTTCGCAAATGTGCAAAGGCAACCAATCCTCCCCGATATGCCTTTCCACCCCTTCTTCCCGTCGTTACGCTATGGGCATCGCAGAAGATTCCCTTGGCTCCCAATTCTGGAGCAAGCAGGTTGCGGACAAAGGTTTCCTCCGTCTGACCCTCCACAACCAAGTGCAATCGCATTGCTAGGAGGGCCTCCCGCCAATTACGTTTTTCTCCCACAACTCGGAAAGCGTGTACTCCTCAAGCCACGCATCCAATTCGGCTTCCGTGTGTCGTTGCAACGTAGATTCCCGGCCCGTTCGGTTTACCACCACGATATCCCGGGGGGTAAAGCGATCAACGAGCGAAACCGACTGGGTTGCCAGAATAACCTGAACATGTTGCGAGGCAGACCGGATCAAGCCGGCGAGGACTTCGATGGCGTACGGATGAAGACCTAATTCCGGCTCGTCCAGAATAACCACATCGGGCAGGTCGAACTCCGGTTGCTGAAGGAGTGCTACTAGAGCCATGATCCGCAACATGCCGTCTGCAGCCTGGCCGGCCGTAAATATTCGGTCCGTGCCCCTTTCGCGCCAGGCAAGCAGCACCTTCCCAAACTCCGGCTCAAGCTCAAAATCTGCGAAGAAAGGGAGGATCAGGCGAATGGTCTCCAAAATTCGCGCATAATATTTGGGATACTGCTGCTGGAGCCGGTAGAGAAATGGGGCCAAATTTCCCGCATCCTCTTTGAGCCAACGGCCATCGTCTGCGCTCCACTTTTGGCGAATGCGCGATGTCTGAGAGGTATCATGAAACTGATGGACAACGAGCTTCCGAAGCAATGTTAATATAGTGCTTGCTGTCGGATGTCCGCCCTCCGCCGACTTGATCAGCTCGGGTTCTCTGTCGCCTACGCCAAGGATATTCCATGGAGGGTTAGGCGGATATTTGAAATTTGAAAAGCGAAATTTCTCCTCAGTGTATATCAACGTATCTCCGGCGGCGTACGCTAAACTGAAGGAATACTCATTCTCCCCGGCGTCTGTGGTCAGAACAAGGTGGGCCTCGATTTCGTGGGTTCGCTCTGGGCCATCATGCAAAATGGCGCTTGCGCCTCCCAGTTTCGCAACGTGCTCCTGCAATTGGCCAGGAGGGACGAGCGCCCAAGAAAGCATTCGGAAAAACGAGATGAAATTGGATTTCCCGGCCCCGTTCGGCCCGATGAGCACGGTGAAGGGGCCGGGTTGGAAGTCTGCGAGCTCCCTGAAAGTCTTAAATCCGCGCAGCGTGATGCTCTTTAGGCGCGCCATCCTTCATTTCTCCTCACGTTCAAATAACAGCTTATTCTTCCAGTCCATTGAACGGGAGAATACCACAACCGTCGTCACCTTGCGCGGGCTTGTCGGAAACAGCCCCGCCACCCACTCGCCGGTTATGTCGCCATACCGCTTATCTGAGGCCGGGTGCGAGGCTTCAAAAGCGATCATCCGCGCAGGGTGGACTTAGGCCCCGGCGAGCCGGGAAAGTTCAACCACAAAAACATCGCCCAAATTGTCCGATCTTACATGATTTTACTTGACAACGCGCCGATTCTATGCTACACGAATAGCTGATGGGTGTAGGCGATGGAAGAACGGTCCGAAATCCGAAATCCGAAATCCGAAATCCGAAGTCAAGAGTCAGAAGACAGGAGTCCAACAGCGAAAGCGTCCGAACCGACCGAGGCGGTGGCACGATGAAGATTGAGTGCGTTCCAGGCCCGAATGTGTACAAAAAGCCACAGGGCTCAGCCCGGTGGGGGTCGGCGAACCTTCCCTTGGAACCTACGATGTGTAAGAAACAAAATATGGTTAGCCGCGAAACGGGCAGAATGTCGTTGGCGACAAATCGATGAGTCAACAGAGGTTAGTTAATAGGGCCGGCGGAAGCACGGCAAAAAAAGGGAATTAAATTTTGACGGCATATCCTACGATGTTGATGAAAATAAAGGAAGATGAAACGTGCTGCGCGGTAAGTCCTACGATATGCATGATAACAAACAACTTATGATTTTTAACCTACGATGTTCATGAAAACACATGCACTTAGCGATTTTTGACTCACTGAAATCACTTAGTGCCCTCGGGAGTGGATCGATGGCAGGTGCGAAAAAGACACACATGGATTCAGAGGTCCGGGGTCAGAAGTCCGAAGCCGTGCGATGTTCAGCCGTCAGCAATCTGGCACCTGGCTCCTATACTTCAAGAAATGAAGGTTCATCCGGCTATATGTATGAAAACACAAGAGGGTGAAATTGCGTGTCACCAAAAAAGTGAAACAGGCTGAAGCTGCCGCCACTTTACGTGCGCACCGCCTTTATCCTGACTTCTGGCTCCTGACTCCTGCACTTCAAAAAATGAAGGTTCATCCGGCTATGTGTATGAAAACACGGACTAGTCAAAAAAACGTCATCGGCAAAATGGTGATCTGTCGTGTCAACGCGGGTAGCGGCCGAATTCCGCGCGCCGCTTGGGAGACTGCGGAAGAACTTGTAGCGGCGGGTTCACCCCGCCACCCCAGCGTTGAAACGCTGGGAGTTATGGCGACGTAAAGTCGCCGCTACATCTCGAATCACGAGTTCTTCCGTAATTGTTAGAGCACCCTCCGCCGCAAAACCGCCCCCTTGTTCTGCGGTCCTGATATAATCCCGCTTTAACTCCAATCATGGCGTGGGGGGTCTGAGGGGGCCAGACTGAACCGCCGGGACCATTGACCCATGTCGGGAATTATCGGCTATATCGGCAACAAGCGCGTTGTGCCCGTGCTGCTGGAGGGCTTGCAGCGGCTGCAATATCGCGGCTACGACTCCGCGGGACTGGCGGTGATGCACGAAGGCAAGCTGGACGTGCGCCGATCCACGGGCAAGCTGCGTAACCTGGAAGAGAAGATCCGGCTGGATCCGCTGGACGGCTCCTACGGCGTGGGGCACACTCGCTGGGCCACGCACGGCGCACCCACCGAGGAGAACGCCCACCCGCACACCGATTGCCACCAGACCGTCGCGGTGGTTCACAACGGCATCATTGAGAATTACCTTGAGCTGAAGAAACAACTTCAAGACGAAGGCCACACGTTCACCACCGAGACGGACACGGAGGTGATCGCCCATCTGGTGGAGAAGCACCTGAACGACAACGGCGAGGGCCGGGCCACCCCCAGCCTGGAGGAGGCGGTACGCGCGGCGGTGCGGCAGCTTGTCGGGGTGTTTGCGCTCGCCATCATTTCCACGCGTGAACTGAACAAAATCGTAGCTGTGCGCATGGGACCGCCCGCCGTCATTGGCCTGGGCAAGGACGAGTACTTTGTGGCCTCCGACGTCCCCGCCATCCTCTACCACACCCGTGACCTGTTCTTTCTCTCCGACGGCGACCTGGCCGTGATCACTCCCAACGGTGTGACCTTGTCCGATTTCGAGGGCCACCCCGTAACGCGGCGCGTGCAGCACATCACGTGGGACCCCATCATGGCGGAGAAGGGCGGGTTCAAGCACTTCACGCTGAAGGAGATTTACGAGCAGCCACGCGCCGTGCGCGACACCGCTTTGGGCCGGATCTCCCCCGAATCAGGCCAGGTTTTCCTGGATGAAATGGAGATCACCGAAGACGATTTTCGGGCGTTCGAGGAAATCCGCATTGTCGCCGCCGGCACTTCGCGCCACGCGGGCCTGGCGGGGAAGGTGATGATCGAGCGCCTGGCACGCGTGCCGGTGGAAGTGCACTACGCCTCGGAGTTTCGCTATCGTGACCCGCTGGTGGACGCGGAAACGCTGACGCTGCTGATCACCCAGTCGGGCGAGACGGCGGACACTATCGCCGGCCAGCGTGAGGCCAAGGCCAAACACTCCAAAACGCTGGCGATTTGCAACGTACTCAGCAGCATGGTGCCGCGCGAGGCGCATGGCACCATTTACACGCACGCCGGTCCGGAAATCGGCGTGGGTTCCACCAAGACCTTTACCGCACAGTTGACGGCCCTTTACCTCTTCGCCGTCTACCTCGCTCAGACGCGCGGCATGCTGGCAACCGCCGAAGCCAAGAAGCTGCTGGCCGCGCTCACGGCGCTGCCCAAGCAGCTTGAGAGCGTGCTGCAAAAGGACGATGAGTTTGAGGATTTCGCGCGGCATTTGTATCGATCGACGGACTTTCTCTTCCTCGGCCGCGGTGTGCACTTCCCCGTGGCGCTGGAAGGCGCCTTGAAGATGAAGAAGCTCTCCTACATTCACGCGGAGGCCTGCCCGGCGGGCGAGATGAAGCACGGACCCATCGCCCTGATCGCCGAAGGCATGCCGGTGGTGGTGATCGCCACCTGCGATTGGTCCGCCGAGGATTCGCGCGCCCGCTATGAGCGCACCATCTCCAATATCAAGGAAGCCAAGGCTCGTGGGGCCGCCATTCTGGCGCTGGTCACCGAAGGCGACCGCGAAGTCAGCGATATGGCCGACCACCTCATCGTTCTACCCCAAACCAACGAGTTGCTCTCTTCCATTCTGGAAGTGGTGCCGCTGCAATTGCTCGCTTACCACATCGGCGTGCTGCGCGGCTGCGACGTGGATCAACCGCGCAACCTGGCGAAGTCGGTGACGGTGGAATAGAGGTTGATCGTTCACCGTCGATCATCAGTTGATAGTTCATGGTCGCCAGTTCAAAGCGGGGCACGTCCACGGTCGCATGTGATGTCAGACCTGGTTCTAATCGCTATAGACTATGAACTATCGACTATCAACTGCCGTATGAAACTCGTCTACTCCGACCAATACGACCTGAACCTGGGGAACCACGTCTTCCCGTCCATCAAGTATCGGCTAATAAAGGAGAAACTGCTCCACGATGGGATCATCCAGCAAGCGGACCTGGTGGAGCCGCCGCCAGCCTCGGTGGAAGACATCGCCCTGGTTCACCGCCGCGAGTACATTCACAAGTTGCAGGCCGGTAAGCTCTCGTACATGGAGATCCTGCGCCTCGAAATCCCTTACTCACCCGAGTTGGTACGCGCGGTCTGGCTTTGCGCGGGCGGATCGATCCTGGCGGGGCAACTGGCGCTGAAGGACGGCACCGCGGCCAACATCGGCGGCGGATTCCACCATGCCCACCCTGACCACGGTGAGGGCTTCTGCGTGCTCAACGACTTTGCCATCGGCATTCGCCGGCTGCAAAAGGACAAAGCCATTGCGCGCGCCATGACCGTTGACTGCGACGTCCACCACGGCAACGGCACCGCCGCCATCTTCGCCAACGATCCGACTGTCTTCACGCTCTCCATCCACCAGGAGAACAACTACCCTTATCCCAAGCCCCCGAGCACGCTTGATATCAACCTGCGCGACGGCACGGAAGATGACGAGTATGTTGACGAATTAGATAAAGGCCTCACCAAGGCGCTGGCGGAGTTTCAGCCCGACCTGATCTACTACGTCGCCGGCGCCGATCCCTATCGCGACGATCAACTCGGCGGGCTCAAGCTCTCGATCGAAGGCCTGGAGCGGCGCGACCGGTTGGTGTTCGAGAAGGCGCGCGCCAGGAACATCCCCGTCGCCGTCGTCCTTGCCGGCGGCTACGCCCGCCGCGTGGAAGACACCATCGCCATTCACGCCAAGACCATGCAGGTGGCGAAGGAATTTGCGAAGTAACGCATCTGCGGAATACGACCCAGACCAGAATTCATTGACCCTGAACGGAAGCCTTCGAGATCGAGGGTCACGAACTTGAAGCCGAGGGGCTTGAAGATCTCCACAAACTTGCGGCTCATGGCGGGGTCGAGGGCGCGGGGTAATTCCTCCTGCGAGATTTCCAGGCGCACCAGTTGCTCGTGATAGCGCACGCGGAACTGGCGGAATCCCAGGGCGCGCACGGCGTCTTCGCCCTGCTCGACCACGGCCAGGCGCTCGGGCGTGACTTCGATGCCATAGGCGATGCGTGAGGACAGGCAGGCGGAGGCGGGGCGGTC
>CAVRBF010000035.1:0-86164 GCA_963719115.1 uncultured Acidobacteriota bacterium
TAAACGTTCACCGAACGGGGCGTGACGAAGCGGGCATCGCCCCAGACAGCGTCCAGCAAATGATCGCGGCTGAAGACTCTGCCAGGATGACGCGCCAGGTAGTCCAGCAGACGAAACTCGGTGGCCGTGGTGGGCATCACTTCGCCGCGCACCGTCAACTGCATGGCGTTGGCGTCGATGATGACTTCTTTAAAGCGGATAACCGAGACCGCGTCGGGCCGCTCAAAGCGGCGCAGCACGGCCCGAACGCGCGCCACCAGCTCACGAGTGGAGAAGGGTTTGAACCCGGTCGGCAGCGTGCCGGTTTTTACGCACCACTCATAATCGGCCGCGCCGGCAGTACCCGCTCCCAGTCCGCCCGTGGCGGTGTATGTGGGAGGAGCACCCACCACTCCGTAACTGCGCCCCACGACCGCGGGAAGCAGGTTGGCCGGATTGGTGCTTCCGTTCTGTGTCAGCGTCGACAGCAGCGGGGCATCAACCACCAGGGCATCCGTTCGAGTGCTTTGTGGATCCGTGGTGGTCGTTGCCGCCGGGGTCGCCGTGTTTGCCGTGTCGGTGACGGTTAAGCTGGGACTGTACGGAACCGACGCCGCACCCGCACTGCCGGGGGAAGCCGTGATTTTCGCGGCGCTGCAACTGTAAGTCGTGGTCACCAGCGCGCAGGACATCCCGGTAATCGCGGCAAGACCGGCGGGCATGGATGCGGGCCATACATAACCGCCCAGTCCATTCGTCGCAGTATAAACCGCAGGCGCGCAGTTGCCGCCAGTTCCCGTGCAACCGGTGCCGGTCCCGTAGGCCCTGCCACTCACGGCATCAGGCCAGGTGGCAGTCAAGGACTGGGCAAGCTGGATTTGCGGATCAACCTTGAGCGTGTAGGTCTTGACCAAGGTCCGAGCGGGAACTACGGGGGGCGTCTGGGTAGCAATAATGATGGGATTGTCAGTAATGCTCACCATCACTGTGTACGTCTGCGCCGCGGCAGACACGGCGGAACTGCTGATCGTCCAGTTGCTCTGGGACGCTTGCAGGGTCGGGGTGAAGCCGGCGGGAAGACCCGTGACGGTCAACGCGGCGGTAAACGGACCGTTGCCGGCTTCCGTCTTGTCGCCCACAGGGCTGACGTCGGCGGTCGTATTGAGATTGGTTTGTACGATTTGGGACAGGGGGCTCATGCCGTACGGGCGATTGACGACGGAATCAGGAAAACTGGTGGTCGAGGCCGAGGTTGAAGAGGCTGAGCAGCCGGTGACGGCGGAGGTCGGCCCGGTGCAAACGGAAAAATCGGGACGAACGACAAGCGTGTAAGGGAGTTGATCGGTTCTGCCGCTGCTGTCCGTCGCTTGCATGACAATCGAATAACTGCCGGCGGCGCCGGCGACGGTTCCCGTGGGTACACCATTTGACAACGTCGTGCTCAAAATGCACTGGGTGAAGTTGGAAGCGTTAATCGACCAGGTGAGCCCGGTGGGGAGAGCCCCGGACACGACAGCGCAACTGGATAGAGTTCCGCTCCCGCCACTGGTGCTGATGACCAGATAGTAGCTTCTTCCCGTGATCGCATCCGGAAACGTCGCAGTGGTAATGGAAAGGGGACCGCCGGTACTCCGTTGCAAATTAGACGGGAGCGACGTCGAGGTCACTCCGCATCCGGTAAGAAGACTGGCACCAATCAAACTCAAAATGAGAACTATCCGGTAATAACCTTTGCTCACGGCAGGGCTCTCCCTTCTCCCAAGTGGACTACAAATATCCGCAATAACGCGGAGATCAAGCCAGTGCCCCTCATCTCCATGCGGGGGGACCGAGGTTGGCGCACTGGGGCGGCACATGTGCAAGCGGACGCACTCCCTCGCGTCGTGGACGCGAACCCGACCCCCGCCCAATCTAAGCGCGCAACCATGATGAGAGATGTAGCAAACGCCGATACACCTAGTCCCTAGTTGATCGGGACAGCATTTAAATTTTTAGCGACGGCATTAACTACCACACACATTTACAGCTTTACAGTGACCCATATAGCGCTTGTTCGGAAGGTTTGTCAAGCCCATCTTCGTCGATCTGGTGGAACCTGCTCCGGACAAAAGCCTTGGCAGGAGGCGTCGAGCGCTAATCCCACGGGTTTTCGCCGTCAGTCACAACCCACCGTCGTCCCGCCGTACCCGATGGGGACTTTCCCCTCCTCCCGACCGGCCTAAGTCTGACCTCGTCCAAAGGAATGTTTGGCTTCCGTTTCCGGCCTCGGTGGCAGGGGCGTTAGGCAATCGCCAGCGCCGCACACGGGCACAAAGGTATTGCCTGCACCCATAAGTCTACTTGACAAACGGCTTGCCCTTTGCTAAACACGCTAGTGCGTTTAAGACAAGATCCACTCGTAGCGATATATATAAAAAAGGCGGGACAGACCGCAAGCAACTTGTCATGGTGCACACTTCCTCGCATTGTCCATCTGGGGTCTCTCGCAAAGGAGAAAAATAGATGTTCTCCCTCAAAACACCCGCGCGATTATCTCTCATCCTTGCATTGGCCATTGCCAGCTTTGGGACGCTGGCCCGAGGCCAAACCATCAGCGGCACGATCGTCGGCACCATCCTCGATCAGCAAGGCGGCATTCTTTCCGGCGTTGGTGTAACCGCCACGAACGCCGAAACCGCGCTCACTTATCAGGGAGTTACGGACGCCACGCGGGGCATGTATGTCATCCCGGAAGTCCCTCCCGGCATCTATCGCGTGCGAGCGCAATTCAGTGGATTCCAGACGCAGGAGCACTACCCCGTGCGAGTGGACGTCAACCGCGTCACGGAAGAAGATTTCTCGATGAAGATATCCACCGCGACGACGGTCGTGTTCGTACAGTCCGACGCCCCCATGACGGATATCAACATGGCCACCCTGGGCCTCAACTTTAACCAGACCCAGATTCGGGAATTACCGATCCTGTCGCGAGACATCAACAATCTCGCCCTGTTGACGCCGGGAGTGGAAAGTGTTCGCACTTTCAGTTTCGCCAGCACCCTGGTGCCTTTCGCCGCCGACGGGAACGGTGGTCGCTACAACAATTTCATCATCGACAGCGTGAGCAACAACGAACCGATGTTCGGCGGCGCCGCAACGCAATTCAGCAACCCGGATATCTTTTCCGATTACGCCATCATTACCAGCAACGCCAAAGCCGAATTCGGACGAGATAGCGGTTCGACGGTCAATGTCATCACCAAGAGCGGATCGAGTAAGTTCCACGGTACGGGCTTCTGGTTCGGCCAGGACAATGAGTTTGACGCCATGACCCGCGCCGATACCGCCGCCTTCTTGAACACCACTCCGCCCGATTATGAACAGAAAATCGGTGGCACACTGGGGGGACCGCTCGGGAAAAAGGACACTTTCTTCTTCGTTTCCTACCAGTACGACCGCGCACGCACCGACCTCTCCAACACGTTTCCCATCATCTCGACGGTGCCGACCTCGTCAGGCCTGAGCGCCCTCCAAGGTGCCGGCACGCCCTCGGCGGCCCTGGCCACCATGCTTTCGTTTCCGTCTGTTCGAACGGTTGCCGGCTTGGGTGGAAAGTGCTTTGCCACGACGCCACCCGCGGCGATGGGTTTTACCAGCCCCTCAACCACCAACCCGTGCTTCACCGGCACTGCGGACAGTTATCAGTTCGGGACGTATGACACGCCCCAGGGGAACTTGTTTGACGTGTACGATCACCAGGCTTCGGCGCGAATTGACCGGCGGCTGAATGATTCCAACGACTTTTTTGGACGTTATCTGGTGGACGATTTGAGCACCCCCCAGGGAATTCTGCAGCCCATTGGGGCCGTGGCCTTTGGTGATTTGGGAAGCCTGCCGGATTCCCGCTCGTATGAGCGCCAGCGCACCCAGAGCTTCCTGCTCGATGAGCGGTTTGCGCGTAACAACTCACTGAACGAAGTCCGATTTTCCTTTAGCCGCATCGCCCAAGGCGTGGGCGACACCAACTTGCCCGCCAACCTCCAGGCACTGCCCGCCGCCACGGTGACCGACAATTTTGGCGGATTCGGCGCGTATCAGAACGACTTTCCTTCCGCCGGGATCAACTTCACCTTGGGCCAAGACACCAGCCCCGCTATCAACCATACGAACATTTTTGAGGTTCAGGAAAACTTCTCCCTGACGCACAACCGCCACTCCCTGAAGATGGGCGTGGACTTTGTCCATACGCAGAGCAATATCATCAATGTCCCGTCGAATCTGGGTCACTACTTCTTTGGGCAATTCAATCTTGCCGGCGGTTTCAAGAGCTTTATCGGCGAGCCTACGTCCGGCGCGACGAACGCCGTCGCCGTGGTTCAGGCGCTGCCGAACGTCATCAGCAACAGCACGGGCGCGGTGACCGGCCAGGGTTCAAGTGAACTGCCCCTCCGCGAGAGCGACATCGCGGGGTTCATTCAGGACGATTTTCACGTCCGCTCCAACGTGAACTTGAGCTTCGGGCTGCGTTATGAGCGATTCGGACAGCCCATCAACGGAATTCTGAACATGAACCCTGCGGGCGGAACTATTTTGCCCACCAGTGGTGGCGACTTTGGCCCGCGCGTGGGCGTAGCGTGGTCGCCGGGTGCGAATCGCAAGACCGTGTTCCGTGGCGGCTATGCCTTAATGTACGACCAGATGCCGCTCAACATTCCGCTCCTGATGTGGCAAAGCGCCCCGATCTCGCCCCTGATTTCGACCATCACTCCTGCCGGAGGTGCGCTGTCAGGCTTGAACGGCCTCGCGCTGCCCGTCCCCGGCGCCTATCCCAATTCGCCTTTCACGTGGCAGTCACTCAATGTGAAAGTTGCCGGTTGCAGCGTTGCGTCCAACCGTTACGTCACCGGCTCGGTTCCCCTGCTCAACTGCGCAGTACAGAACACGGTATCTCCCAATCTCGTCAATCCGTATGTCCAGACTTGGTCCGCAGGCGTCCAGCGGGAGATTTCGCCCAACCTGATGGTGGAGGTTAATTACGTTGGGACCAGAGGGACCAAACTCTATCAGCGCGTTGACTTGAATCCGTATGGCGGATGGAATACAACCTGTTTGCAGAATTTCCCCAGCATCGCATCAGCCCAGTCCAGCGCGAGCTGCTACAACTCGCGGCTCAACCCCAACCGCGGCGACATCACGCAGGTTACCAACAACGCGTATTCAACCTACAATTCGTTGCAGGCTTTGCTGAACACGCGCACCTTGCACCCGCGCGGGAACGCCCTGACTTTCACCGCCGCCTATACGTGGAGTCACATGATCGACACGGCCAGCGAGGCGTTTGGCCCGGGCCAACGCTTTGTCCAACTGAGCAACGTCGATGACGGTGCACTTTCACCCTCCGGACTCTCCACTATTGAGGCCTCAACTCCCTTCCCGCAGGTCTACAATGAGCTCGGAGCCCAGGAGCGCGGGAACTCCGCTTATGACCGGCGCAACCGGTTTGTGTTTAGCGAAATCTGGGGGTTGCCCACGGCGGCCAATTTCAATCGCCCGGCAAAATACATTTTGGGCGGCTGGTATTTGAACGGCGTGGGAACCTTGCAGAGCGGTCAACCCTTCACCCCGCTGAACGGCAGTCCGCTAGGGGCGTGCGCGGATGCTACCGGCGAGGGAGTGCTGACGAACGCGCGTCCCAATATCGGCAACCCCTCGGCGCCACTCGATTCCGTGGCCCTGATCAACGACACGACGTGTCGATCCACGAATCCCGCCAACCAATTCCCTTACCCGGGCCTTAGTTCGAGCACGGGGTACGTTGACCTGCACGGGAATTCAATCTCGCCGTCGAGCGCACACTTTGTGCAGGTTCCACTGGGAACATCCGGAGGTGGAGATGCCGGCCGCAACATTCTGACCGGGCCCAGCTTGGTGGAATTCGATTTTGCCGTTTACAAGCAGTTCCACTGGGGTGAGGCCAGGACGTTGGAGTTTCGTTGGGAAGTCTACAACGTGTTCAACCGCCCCAATTATGGCAACCTGCTGGGAAGCGTCCTGCCTTCCAATGCTCAGACAACGCCTGCTTACGCCTTTTCGCCCAGCGCCACGTCCGCGGGCATCACCGGAGCTACTCCGGAGAGCGCCATCGATGCCAAGACCACCGCTGGCACGTACGACTTCCTGAGCAAGGGCAATATGAACACCGGAAACCGAACGATGCAGTTCGGCGTTCACTTCACTTTCTAAACAGCTAACAGTTCCCCCATCTCGAAGCCGACGCGACGAGATGGGGGAGTCACGAGTCGAACCCCTTCCCCGCCTGCGATCCCCCGACCACGCACCGGCCGCGAGTGCATCCGGCCCTCTCGTCCCACTCGCCGAACGTACTATACCGTGCGACATAAACTGTAGCGTCGATCTCCGATCGACGCCGACGGTCGGAGACCGCCGCTACAACCCAATGCGCAAACATTTGTCTCGCAGTGTGTGGCGGCTGGAAAAGTTCCGCGGCCGCAATGCCGACACCGTCCGTCATTAGCTTGGCCAGTGAGAACTGGGTTGGATAAAGGTTTCGGTGGGACGGCGCAACCTGGGTGGGGCCTGTTAAGGCGGCACCCCCTTCTACGACTGGTCCCGAAAGGTGTGGAGGGCAACCCACCCCATGCAGTACCCAAGTGACCTGGCGAACTGGAACTGCTGGAAGGAACTGGCGCCGACACGCGACTCGCGCGATTTGAACTCGAACTTGAATGCGTGCGGGCGCCTGCCCCAATGGGATTTGATCACCGCGGGCAGACCGGCGGTGGAGACCTTAGAATGTGACCCGCACCTGGATGTTGGTAGATACCGGCTTCCCTTTTACCACGGGAGGATTGAATCTCCATGACTTGGCAGCGGCCATCACCTGGGGAGCCAAACCCGCATCATCCTGGGTTTTTCGCACCGGTCTTACGTTGCCATCCGGGTCGATGGCGATGATGAAAAGCACCTTGTCGCCGGCTGAAGCACCCGATATCGGAGGCAAGGAAAGACTAACCGCTTTCAGGCCGCCTTCGATGCTGTTATCAGGCATGGTCTGGCCCTTGGCCACGGGCCCGTTCCAGCGTTGATAATCGCCGGATGGGATCAAGGTGACGGTCCCGGTACGGGGCCCGGACGAGGTAGTAGTAGGAGTCGTAGGCGTGGTGGGAGTTGTCGGGGTCGGGGTTGTTGGATTGGAAAGCTCGGTAAGTTTCGCGGTCACGGCAACAATGTGGTCGATGGCGTCAGGACGTCTTGCGGCTAGCGACTTAAACTCGGCCAAGGAATCCTTTAAGACCTTTACGTCGGTACTGTTTTGCTTCTTGACCGCGTCGTCGAACTTGACTTGGTCCGCTGCCGCAACTTGCTTGTCCTTGATCTGCTGAATGTGCGCCTGGGCCTGATCTTTGAAATCAGGGTTGGACAGTAGGGCGCTGAACTGGCTCATCGCGTCGTCGAATCGGCCGGCATCTTGAGCCTGAACGGCGGCGTCAAAGTTCTTCTTGCCCTGCTGGGCGTTCATCTTGGCAGTGATGTCCTTGACGTGTTGCTGGGCCTCAGATCCAAAACTGCCTCCCTTGGGGACAATCGCCTTGAATTGCGCCAGCGCACCGTCCAGGTCGTTGCGGTTTTCGGCCTGAACTGCGGCATCAAACTGGCCTTTCAATTCAGCGTTCTGGGCCATCTCGGTCTTCATCTTCTGAAGCACGGATACACGCGCCTTCGCTTGCGATGCGTACAGTCCGTTGCCGTTCGCGATCTTGTCAAACCGCGCTATGGCGCCGTCCAAGTCGTTCCTGCTCGCAGCAGCCTCTGCTGCGTCATACTCCGCTTTGTCTTGCAAGATCGGTTGGATCTGCGCCAGTTGCGCCTGCGCCTGCGGGGCCAGCGCGGAGTCAGGAACTTTCAGGTCAATGACGCCTTGGAAAAGCCCCTGTGCCTTGGCGTAGTCCTTCCTTTTCAAAGCTTTTGAAGCCTCGGCGAACTTGGTCTTCTCGATCTGGGCGACGTCCGTTCCTTTGCGGAGTTCCGTCACCGTATTCACGCCCGACAGCGCCTGTTCCTTCAGGGTGCCGCCCATGTCGGCAACTTGGTTATAAAGTCTGATGGCGTCGTCCCACTTCTTGGCATCCTTCGCCTGCTCCGCCTGTTTGAAGAGGTCTGCCTCCTGCGGCTTGGTGTTGGTGGGACCCGACACCGGAGGCGGATTGTTGTTGCCGCCAGGTACCGCCGGCTGAGGATGGTGGAAAATCAGGAAGCCGCCAATCGCCAGGATAATCACCAGGACGACCACCACGCCCATGATCATCGGCGACATCTTGGTGCCGGGCGCCGCAGGGGGCTTCGCGCCCACCGGCGGAGCCGGCTTTGGCGTCACGGGGGGTGCAGCCTTCTTCGGTTCGGGGCGCGGGGGCGGTTGCACTGGAGGCGGCGCCACCGGAGGCAGAGGAGGCGGCGTTTCCATGCCTTGCTGCCCTGCCGCGGCCTGGCTGGAGAGGGTAGCCATCATCGATGTGGCGCTGCTCACGCCCGATGCCGGTTCACCGGGGAGCGGCTCCGGCCCGGCAGCACCTTGGAAGGGAAACTGATTCGGCAGGGTCGCGCCTGGAGACGGCTCCGGTCTCGCGGGTGGAACCTGCTCCCGCGGCTGCAAACTGCGGCGAAGTTCTTCCGCGGACTGCAACGAGCGGGCGGCATCGCTGATGGGCGCGGCGCGCGGAGGCGTCTTCTCCATAGGAGGAGCGCTGACCACCGGCGGCGCAGGAGGTGGAGTGGCTTCCAACCGCTTCGAATTCAAGTACTGGATCTTTTGCTGCACCTCTTCCGCATCCGGAAAGGTTTGCTGCATTTCCGCCAGTTTGCGCTGCGCCTGGTCGAATTTCTTGCTGTTGATGAGCTTGTCTGCCTGCCCCAGGGCCTCTTTCAGTCGCTTGTCGCGCTCGCGGGCCTCGCGCTCCTTCTGCGCCTGGGCCAGCAGGTTCTTGGCCTGATTGTTGGCGGGGTCAAGCTGCAACGCTCGCTGGAATTCGCGTTCCGCGGCGATGTGGTCGCCCTGCCGCATGGCCTTTTGTCCGGAGCTGATGGCCTCCCGCACCTGCCGCAGGCGGTCGCGCTCCTGCACGGCCTTCACTTTGAGGTCGCGGATTTGGCTGTCGCTGGGAGCCAGTTCCTGCGCCTCGGTGAGGATGCGCACGGCTTCGCCAAACTCCCCCTGCTCAAACGCCTTGCGGCCTTCCGCAAGCAGGCGGGCGATCTTCATCTTCTGGTCGATCGCCGCCACTTTCTGATCGAGTTCAGTGGAATCGGGGAAATCCTGTTGCAGTTCCAGCAACGCGTGCTGCGCTTCCTCCAACTTCCCCTGCGCCGCCAGATTATCGGATTGCTGCAAAGCCTGCCGGAACCGGGCGTCACGCTCGCGCGTGGCGACGGTCTGCCGAACCTGTCCCAGCAAGCTGGTCGCCTGGGCGTTGTTGGCATCGAACTGCAGGGCCTTCTGAAATTCCGCTTCCGCTGCGGCCGTGTCACCCTGGCGCATCGCCCGCTGGCCGGCGCTCAAAGCCTCACGCACCTGACGCAGGCGGTCGCGTTCCTGCACCGCCAGATCCCTGAGTTCACGGGCGTGGGAATCGCGGGGATTCAGGTCAATCGCGTCACTCAGCGTGCGGACGGCTTCGGCATATTCCCCCTGTTGAAACGCGTGCTCTCCTTCCTTCACCAAGTTCCGCGACCGGATCAACGGCTCGAGGATCAGAAGCTTCTGACCGATCTCATCGGAATGGGGGAAGTCCTGCTGAAGTTCCAGCAGGCGGCCCTGCGCCTCTTCATACTTTTCTTCGCCCACCAGATTGTCGGCCTGCCACAAGGCTTCCTTCAGACGGAAATCCCGCTCGCGAGCCAGACGGTCCTGGCGGATTTGCTCAAGCAGTTCCACCGCCTGGGGGTTATTCTGGTCAAGTTGAAGGACGCGCTGGAGTTCCTGTTCCGCCGAGGTGAGGTCGCCCGACTTCATGGCCTTCTGGCCGGCGGTCAAGGCATCACGCAATTCACGCACACGGTCCTGCTCGCGCAACGCCCGGTCGTGAAGTTTGCGCGCCTGGGTGTCAGCCGGGTTCAACTCCCGTGCTTCGCCCAGAATGCGGGCAGCCTCTGCGTATTCGCCGCGGCTGAAAGCCTGTTCGGCTTCCGCCACCATGCGCTTGGCCTTGGCAATGGGCGCCACCCGGTGGATTTCCGAGGCCAGTTCACTATTGATCCGTTTCGCCTCACCGTGTGTGTTGTCGAGAATCAGGACGGCCTTGATCTTCTCCTGGGCGCCGCTGATGTCACCCTTTTCCCGCAGATCCCGGGCTTCCGTTAACAAATCGCCGATGAAACTCTGCTGCAAGTTGCGGGCAATCGGAAGCACATCGCCGAGCATTTCGTCGAGTGACTGGTAGCGCTCCTCGATGTTCTTCTTTAAACCTCTGCTGATCACCGCGTCAATTTCGGTAGGAACTCCCGGGCAGCAGCGGCTGAGTGGCTCGGGATCGGTGCTCAGCACCTTGGCGATGATGGCGGCGATGTTGGAGCCGTCGAACGCCTTCTTGTAGGCGATGAATTCGTAAAAAACCGCTGTGACGGACCACAGGTCGGACCGGCTGTCCACGCGGCCGTCGTTGATCTGTTCCGGTGACGCATAGTGAATGGTCCCGAGGAACATTCCGGTCTTGGTCAGGTTCGTCGATTCCAGGTGGACGATGCCGAAGTCCACCACTTTGACGTTGCCTTCGTTCGTGACCAGGATGTTCGCAGGCTTGACGTCACGATGGACAAACCCGTGCTTGTGCGCGTGCGAGAGCCCTTCGCAGAATTGCTGCACCAGCTTCAGCTTGGCAGCAAGAGGAATTCTGGCGCGCCGGTTGATGATCGCCTGAAGGCTTTCGCCCTCGACGAACTCCATGGCGATATAAGGGCGCCCATCAGCTTCGCCCAAATCGAAAATGGTGACGATATTCGGATGCTGGAGGGTGCCGGCCGACTGTGCCTCACGGTAAAAGCGCTTGAGGATTTCGGGGTCGGAGACAAGTTCCGGGGTGATGGTCTTGAGCGCCACCAGGCGGCCGATGAAGGGGTCGCGTGCCTTATAGACCACTCCCATGCCGCCCTGACCAAGTTCCGAGACGATCTCGTACTTTCCGATCTTCGTAACCTTCTGGTCAGTTTTTTGATCCATCAGATTGTGTTCTCAGCCTGCCCGATCTCAGTGAGGATCACCGTGATGTTGTCAGGCCCACCACACTCATTGGCGCGTGTAACCAGGTGCGTGGCTTTCTCGTGGAGTCCAATCTCCAACTCCAGGGTCTCCACAATGTCCGAGGGAGGTACGACTTTGTACAGGCCATCACAACAGATGAGGAGAAGGTCCTGCGGTTCCAGGTCAACGGCTGCCATGATGACCTCAATGTCCGCCTGCGCACCCACGGCCTGAATCAGCATGTCCTGAATTTGCGAGTCCACTTTGCTGGAGTCTTCACCCCGGCTCCGCAATTGGTTCCCAATGGTCTGGTCCTGCGTCAACAAAATCAAGTTCCCATCACGGAACAGGTAGGCGCGCGAATCGCCCACTTGCGCCAGTTCCGCGCGATCTCCGTGCAGCAGCGCCGCCGTGAGCGTAGTTCCCATGGTTAGGCTCTCGGCGTAACCTTGCGCATGGGAGAAGACCGCCTTGTGCGCGGCCTCCACGGCATTCCGCAGGGCCGCGGGCAAGTCGGGTTCATGCCCCCCGGCGCGAATCTGATCGGTGACTTCCGTGGCAAGATTCTCAACACATAGCCGGCTGGCCACTTCGCCGCCAAAGTGCCCGCCCATGCCGTCGGCAACGGCCAGCAACAACCGGCCCTTCTCAATTTCCACCGGCCCCAGCTCGGTGTCCTGGGCAACGCCCACGTTGTCCAGATGGAGAACAAGATGATTGTCTTGATTGTTACGCCGGCGACGGCCCACATCAGTCACGTGAGCGATACGCGCACAAAGACGGAAGGCACCATTGTCTTCACCGCTAATCATCGATAGTTCAGGGCTCTGATCTGCCACGAGGAAGACTCCTCCCCTTTCCGCGCTGGGTATCTAGACGCCGACAAGGAATCCCACTACCTGTGCAGTTTAACGAATTTTTCGGGAAATGCAAGCAAAGTCAGTATTCAAATCGAGCACAGGAGTACCGTTCGCAATAGCCCGAACGGACTAGTGCTTGAAGGAAAAGAAGAGCAGCAGTCCCAGCGTCATCAGGAACAGGCCACTGAGGATGACGATGGGAACCCACACCTTGCGCTTGCGACCGGCGGGGTAGGCAGGCGTGTCAGTGACAATGTACACGGCGGGCTGGCGCTTCGCCGGCCGATCATTGTACCCCGTGGTCTGAGCCAGGGGCACGTTTGACAGTGAAGTCTGGGCGGAGAGCGGTGCGGGCACGGCGGGGTTGCCGTCGAGCGAGGAATTGGGGAGCGCCGGCTCGGGTGCACTCAAGGGCGGCAGTGGACCGGCCAAGGCACGAATATTCTCCACCATTCGGGTGTATTCACCCGGTTGCGCCCGTTGGGCTGGGACCGGCGGAGTCGATGCTAATGGCGACGACGGCTCCAACTGGGCCGGTGGCACTTTCGGAGCCGCAAAGAGCTGTGTGGCCCCAAAACCGTCCGGCGCAGGCGGCGGAGAGCTCAATGGAGATTTGGCCTCCGGTGCCGGACCGACCGGCGGGAATGGAGGTACCAGACTCGCTGGCGGCACGGGCGGAGCGGGAGCCTGGCGAGTCGGCTTTTCTGACTCACTGGCGACGAACGGTGCTGGCAGTGGCGAAGGTGGCGTGGCGTGTCCCACTCCCGCCCTGGGCTTCACTTCACTTGGGGGCTTGGAAGTACCGGTGGGCGGATTCGTCGCTTCCCTTGCCCGCGAGTCAGCCACCAGCTTCGCGAGAATGGGTGATTTCACTTCTGGCGGCGTTGGCAGCGGCTTTTCATTTACCGCGGAAGACCCACTCGGAGGCGGCGCGCCCGCAGCCGGCGCGCTCGCGAAGGCAGAGGCGTCAAACACGCCTGACAGCGTGGGACGCGACCGCGGTTTGTCGCTTTGGAACACAACTTCAAAGCCCTTGGGCATGGGCCGGCGCGCAGCCTGTTCTGCCGCTGCCAGGCCCAACGTTGGCGAGTCTCCAGCCTTGGGCTGGGGAGGCGCCGCCGGCCCCGGTGCGGGCGCGTCACTGCCTTCCTTCAAAAGCTCCGCCAGCAGCATAGGAATCCGCGTAGATGGGTCGGAAGCCGGCTTCGCGACGCTCGCTCCTGGGCGGGAGATATCCACCTCATCGATGGAAACCGGCTGTGACGCTGCCGGCTGGGCGGTCGGCGTTGAAGCCGCAGACTCTCCGCCCTTGGCTCCCTCCGCTCCGGCCGCCGGTGCATGAGTGCGGTCCTGCTCCGCTGCCTGGGCCAGCAGACTGGTGATATCAGCACCGTCAGATTCGTGACGGCTCGAAGCCGGCGGCTGCTTAGGAGGTTCCTCGGCGGCACTGGGAGCCTTGGCGACTTCAGCCGGCTTCTGCTCCGAGGGGGATGAGGATGGTGGAGAGCCGGCGCCGGCGCCGCCACCCACGGGGTAATACTTGTCCCAGAAGACCGTAAAGTCGTGTGCACCGGTGTCGGCAAGTTTGGGCGACCCAGAGAGTTGCTTCGCAGAAGGTGCTGCGGCATCCGGACCGGGCTTTGCGGCAGACGAATTCGCCAGCAGATTGGTAAATTGCCGCAGCGCCTCGGAAGTAAAGGTGCGGGTGAAATCAAAATGCCCGGACTCCAGCGGACTGCCCTCGCCCGCTCCCGCAGCCTTGTCGCTCTCCTGCGGACCATCCGTAACGGACCGCAGCCATTTCCGCAAATCCGAACAGTGCGCCGCGTCCGTCGTCACCACGTAAATCCGCCCCACGTCTTCTCCCATGTCGAGAAGGTGGCGGCCTGCTTCCGCAGAGGCGCTGCGAAGAAATTTGAAAATCAAGAAGGCAAGATCAGGCTCACCGGGCGCAGATCGACCCGTGACCAGATAATGGACCAGTACCGTCCGGCCCGAAGCCACTTCGCGCGCCCGGAACGATTGGGTTTCACCGTCACTCAGAGGGGACAGGATTTGGTACTTACTCTGGAAGCTCACCACCCGGCTCCGTCATGCATATGCGGCCCATCATACCACGAAACCGACGCTGAACATGATGTGGTCGCCTCCGGCGGAAAACCGCAGGATCAATCCCCCAAAATTATGTTCCTCGGCGCTAAGATGTTGTAACATGTGCCCGGTACCGGGTACGTCACCTTCTCGACAGGTAGCGCCTTCACGTTAAGACGTTACCCCTTCGGGAAGTAAAGCCCAGATGATATCAACATGAACATCGACGCCACCAGCATGGGAGCCCTGCCGGTTGCCAGGCCTCCGGAAGGGCCGGGCCGAGACAACCTCGCGCTCGTTTACCAGGAGATACTGACGGTCATCGCCCGATTGCGTTCGAAGCGACAGGCCGTGTTGGACCTCGCGGCGTTTCGCGGCTCGATGAAGGCCGCCGTTGCCGCTGCGGAAATCGAGGCCACGCGTAAGGGGTACACAGCGGCGGACGCGCGCCTGGCCACTTTTGCCGTCGTCGCTTTCCTCGACGAATCGGTGGAAACCTCCAAGGACCTTGGTTCCACGGATTGGTCGCGGCAAGCTTTACAGGTCGAATTATTCGGTGAGCATACGGCCGGTGCGATTTTTTTCCAGTGCATTGACAAACTGATTGCACGCAGCGACGCTCCCCAGGATGCCGATGTGCTGGAGGTGTTCGCGCTCTGTCTGCTGCTGGGATTCCACGGCAGATACGGTGCCTCGGGTCAGGAAGGGATTCGTCCCATTCTGGCCAAAATCACCGACAAGATTCAGCGCATTCGTGGACAGCGCACCTTGGCGCCCGACTGGGAACCGCGGCCCGGCTCGCTGCTGCGGCCGCCGCGCGACCCCTGGGTCAGGGCGCTCGCCCTTGGTACGGTGGGAGCCATCCTGCTCGCAATACTGTTCTTTGTCGGCTTCAAAGTCACGCTGTTTTCCGGGGCCTCAGGATTACACGCAGTTAGTCAGCTCGCGCCTCGTTAGGACATGTCTGTGAACACGACCTGGAAATATTGGGCAGTCAGCATCGCACTCATCGTGTGGCTCGTGCTGGCCTGGCAGACCGGCGTGTGGATGAGTTTGCAAGGGAAAGACCTCTGGATTCTCCGCGCGGCGCTGATCTTGATTGGCCTGGCGGCCTTCGCCACCGCCATCTGGTGGTTCCGCGGCGAGGACTCGCAACTGGCGGAGGAAGCCACCGCCGGCAGCGATGAGATCGATATCCTGATCCGGAAGGCTCAGGCGCGCCTGCGCACCACGGAAGGCGGCAAGACGCCGTTGGGGAACCTGCCCGTGGTTCTGGTGCTGGGCGAAAGCGGCTCCGCCAAAACCAGCATTGTCCTTCACGGCGGCACGGAGCCCCAATTGCTCGCCGGCCACACGATCCAGAACGATACGCCCATTCCCACGCGCGCGTTGAATTTGTGGCTCTCTTCCCCCTATCTGGTGGTGGAAGCCGGCGGGCCCCTGCTGCACGAACCGCCCCGCTGGGCGCATTGGGTAAAGAAGTTTGTCGCGGGCGGGTTGCGCTTCCTGGGCGACGGCGCCGGCCCGGCTCGAGTGGCGCTGGTGTGCATCGATTGTGAAAGGTTACAAACAGCGGGAGCGGCAAGCACGCTCAGCGCCAGCATCGAGCAGGTGCGTGCGCGTCTGCGCGAGACGGCGCAATTGCTCGGCATCAACCTTCCCGTCTACGTGCTGTTCACACGCGCGGACCGGCTGCAATTCTTTCCGGACTTTGTCGCGCCGTTGAGCAATGAAGAGGCCGCGCGCGTCTTTGGCGCCGCGCTCCCCATGACCGCCTACACTTCCTCCTCCTACGCCGAGCTGGAAACAGAAGCGGTGTCGGCGGGCTTCGACAGTCTCTTCTATTCCATGGTGGATCGACGCGTCGATTTGTTGGCACACAGACCCGACGCCACACCGGCCTCACCCATCTACGAGTTTCCCCGTGAATTTAAGAAGCTGCGGTCGGTTCTTGTGCCGCTGTTGGTCGATCTCTGCCGGCCCAGCACGTCCCGCACCGCTCCCTTTCTGCGCGGCTTTTACTTTACGGGCGTCAGACCCCTGCTGGTGAGCACGCCCAAGCCGGAGGCGGCAAAAGAGGACCTCACCGCGGAAGCTCTGGCCGCGGCGCCGAGCTTAAGCGCCACCCGCATGATGGACATCAAGAAGGCGGTGGCCATTGCCCGTCAACTGAATGCTGCCGAAGCAGTGGAAACCCGCCGGATACCGCAGTGGGTGTTTCTCTCGCAGCTTTTCCAGGAGGTGCTGTTCAAAGACAAGACCGCGCTGCTCTCCAGCGGGTTCAGCACCAAGACCGACGAGCACAAAAGAGCGTTCTTGACGCTGACCATGGGAATTGTTCTGCTGCTGATGGTCGGTTTCACGGTCTCTTCCATCGGCAACAAGAAGTTGGAAGACCGCGTCCTGGCAGCCGCACAGGATGTGTCGGACATCCGCGTCGAGGGGCGTCAATTGCCTTCTCTCGACGACCTCAATAAGCTCGAAACTCTCCGCCAATCCGTGGAATCGCTGGCCGACGATCAGCGACAAGGCCCGCCGTGGGATTTGCGCTGGGGACTCTATGTGGGTGATTCCCTGCTCCCCGAGGCGCGAAGGATTTATTATCGCCAATTCCAGGAAATGTTGTTGCAACCTGCGCAGTCCGCCCTGCTGCAAACACTCTCTTCGCTTCCGGCGGCACCGAGGGCCAACGATCGCTATGACCCGGCGTTTGAGGCGCTGAAAGCCTACCTGCTCACCACCACCGACGCGGCCAGAAGCGATCGCGAGTTTCTTCCTTCTGTCCTGCTGCGCTCCTGGGTGGGAACCCGCGACATTGATTCCGCTCGCCTGCGACTGGCCGGGGGACAGTTTAACTTCTACGCGGGCGAATTGAAGAACGGTAATCCTCTGCCCCCTGATGTTGATGCTCAGGCTGTGGCCCATGCACGCCACTACCTGGCGCAGTTCGGAGGCGGAGAGCGCGTTTACCGGCTGATGCTCGCTGACGCCGACAAGGCTAACCCCGCTCTCGATTTCAACCGCAAGTTCCCCGCAACGGCGGACGTGGTAAGCGATCAAACCGATGTGAGCGGGGCGTTTACCAAGGCCGGGTGGTCGTACATGCAAGGCGTCTGGACGAATCCTGCGCCTTACTTCGGCTCGGAATCATGGGTGCTGGGTGAGGAGAACATCTCACCCGCTGATCTGGCAAAACGCACTGACGATCTTCGCCACCGGTATGAACAGGAATACATCGAGCGGTGGCGTTCGTTCTTGCGCGGTGCCAGCGTCAATCGCCCGGTCAGCCTGGGCAGCGCGTCGCAGGAACTACAGAAGCTTGCCGGCGACCAGTCTCCGCTGCTCGCTTTGTTGTGTGTCGCCGCGCAGAATACGTCGGTCGATCAGCCAGATGTGAGCAAGGCGTTTCAGGCCGTGCAGGCGGTGACTCCCCACGACTGCACGGAGCAGAATGTGGGTCCGTCGAACGCCGCATGGGTAAAGATTCTGAGCGATCTCCAGGCGTGTGTCGACCACGCGGATAACAGCTCCAGCGATGAGAAAGATGCGGCCAAAGCTCAATGTTTAGGTAGTGTCACCCAGGCAGAGCAGACCGTTAAGCAGATCGCCCAGGCTTTCCGGTCGGACCCCGACGCGCACGCCGATCAGACGGTCAAGGACTTGCTGCTGACACCCATCAACGCGGCGGGAGTCCTGCTGCGACCAGGCCCGGTCAGCGCCGCAGCGCTCTGCCAACAGATGAGTCCGCTGGAAGGCCAATACCCCTTCAGTCCCCAAGCCTCCGCGGAAGCTTCCCTGCAGGGACTCGCCACCTTCTTTGCGCCCCAGAAGGGCGCGCTCTCCCAGTTCTATGCTTCGGCGCTGAAGAATCTGCTGGTGAAGCAAGGCATGTCTTACGCCGCAAGCGCTTCCGCCGCACAAAGAGTAAGCCCGCCGTTTCTCAACTTCTTTAACCGCGCGATGGACGTGCAACGGGCGCTCTATCCGGGCGGGGGCGGGCAACCGCAGTTCCCCTACACTCTTCGCCCGCTGCCGACTGACAATGTCAGCAGCGTCGCCCTTAGCATCGACGGGAAAGCCTTGGGCTTCAGCGGCGGTAACGTACCTGCCACGCCGTTGAGCTGGCCGGGCAGCTCCGGACAGGGAGTAAGGTTGACGGTAAAAATCCCCGGCGGCGTACCTTTGGGATTCCCCAGCTATGATGGCATGTGGGGAGTATTTCACTTCTTCTCTGACGCCACCGTGGTTCAGCGCCGGGGAAGCGTCTATACGCTCCAGTGGGTTCTGGGAGGCGACCGGCCCGTCACTGCACCCAACGGCAAGGCGGTCGTCGTCCAGTTCGAACTGGACACGCTGGGCGCCATGCCCATCATGGAAAAAGGATTTCTCGCGAACCTGCGGTGCGTATCCGAGGTGACGCGCTGATGGCCCACAAAGATGATGAATCGGCGTAATTTCCTCGCTCGCCTCTCGTGCCTTTCCGCGGCCGTCGCCCAAGCTGCCGCGCGACTGCCTGCGAATCGGAACATCCGGTGGGCGCTCTCCCTGGGATTGTGGCAGCATCTGCCGCCGTGCCCGTTCACCGACATTCTCGATGTTATGAAGGACACGGGCTTCATTGGCATCCGGCTGACCAACTTCGACGGCTTCCTGAAGAACTACAACCTGACGGTCGCACAACTTCATCGGGAAATCTCGCGGCGCGATCTCCATGTGGCCACGGTCTCCTGGGGCGGGCCGCTGGATGACCCGGCGCGTCGCGAAGCGGTTCTAGAGAGTGCGCGGAACGCCATGAAGTTCCTTGCCGATTTCGGCGCCAACCACCTGGTGGTCTTTCCTCCCGGCCGGCGCGGATTGGCAGCGACACCGCCCGAGGCGCTTCACGAGGTCGCTACACGGTCCAATCAGATCGGCGAAATTGCCGGTGCGATGGGCTTCACGGCCGGATTGCACAACCATCTGGGTGAGATGGTGCAGACGCAAGAGGAAGTGGATCAGTTCATGTCACTGACCGACCCCAAACTTTTCGGCCTCTCGCCGGATACCGCGCATTTGCACCTGGCAGGCTGCGACGTGGTCGGCACGCTGGCGAAATACAAGCACCGGATCCGCTTTCTCGACTACAAGGATGCGAAGTGGACGACTCCCACTGCGGACTGGGTGCAGCCGAACGGCGCCGTGCTGCCCAAAGGCTCGGAGCAGGCGCGCTTCTTCGCCAGCATCTACGATCTGGGCGATGGCGAGGTCGATTTTCCCGCGTGCCATCGCATTCTGAAGAGTGTGAACTATCGCGGATGGATCTGCGTCGATCTGGACACCGCCCGCCACGGCGCCCGCACCAGCTATCAGCGATCCGGCGCCTATGTGGTGAAAGTGCTGGAACCCATCTATAGCTGAAGGCATGAAACGAGCCACGCCCAAAACGTGCGACGTGCCTCATCCCATGAACCGCCGGCGGTTCCTTGCTCTCGGAGCGGCGGCGCTCGCGCCCGCGGAGCCTCCACGCCTGATCATTGACACTCATCTCGAGGTCTGGACTTTCGACCCGAAGTTCCCGTTCCACCATCCCGAGCATCCGGAGTTGAAGCGCGTAGCCGTGGAAGCGCCGATTGAAAATGAAGTGGCGGAGATGCAGCAGTTCGGCTTGAAGTATACGGTGCTCATCAACCCGCGTTTTTACGGCTGGGACAACTCCTACATCAGCTATTCCCTGCATAAGTACCCGAAACTGTTTGTTGCCCACGGCTTGTTGAATCCCTTCGACCCCGACCCGCCGGGCCGTTTGCGTTACTGGATGCAGGAGCACGGCTTCCAAGGCATGCGCTTCAGCCCCCTGTATGATCCGCGCTCCACATGGCTCAACTCTCCGGAACTCTACCCCCTGTGGCGTGAGGCCGAGCGCTTGGGCACCGTGTTCAATTTCTACATTCTTCCCCACCAGATGCCCATGTTGGAGGACATGGCCGGCCGCTTTCCCGGCGTCAAGATCGTAATCGACCATCTGGGCAAGCCCGATCTGAAAGCCCGCGATCCGTGGGCGGACTTTCGCAAAATGCTTCGGCTGAAGCGCTTTCCGCAGGTGTGGGTAAGTGCGTCCGAGCCCTATGAAATCTCGCTGACAAAGACCTTTCCCTACCGTGACACCTACCCCTTTTTCAAGGCCACGTACGAGGAGTTCGGAGGCCGCCAATTGATTTGGGGTACTGGCTATCCGAAGCCGCGCTGGGAGCTTCCGATGGACAAGGAACTGGAGTTTGTCGACCATTTCCTCGACTTTTACTCGGCCAATGATCGTGAATTGATTTTGGGCAAGAATGCCTTGCGAATCTGGCGCTTTCCCAAGGATTGAGCCCCTTCAACCGGGCTGTGTTTGCGTCACCGGCTGGTTGCAACAGCAGACCGGAAACGACCAGGCTCGCATGCGGGCCATCTAGGTCGTGCTGGCCGTGGGCGCCGTTTCGTACTGGTTCACCATGCTCGAGAAGTACGCCCCGACAAGCGCTTAATGAGTCAACGGTCGAGATCGGGCCCCCTCGCCCGCCAGCAGAGCCGCATCCAAAACAAAGGCTTCACCACAGAGGCCACAGAGTCCACGGAGAGAACGGTTCCGGATGCCTTCTCTGTGACGCTCTGCGCCCTCTGTGGTGAATTTGTCTTTTCGCCGCGCCATCAAAATCCGGTTGACGGATGGTGTCCAATGGAGTACAACGGGGTTGTGCAGACGGTCGTTGAGACACCTACCTACCTCGCGATTGCCAACAAGCTCTTTGGCGAGGAGGAGCGTGCGGCCATCGTGACAATGGTTGCGAAAACCCAATTCGAGCAAATGATGGACGGCCTTAACGATGTTGAGGCCTTTCTCGCTGGGAAGCGCGAAGGATTCAAGGCACATGTGCCGCAGGAAGTTGACGTGAAAGCGATCCGAAATCGGCTTGGCATGACGCAAGCTAGATTCTCGAACACTTTCGGGTTTAGTCTTGACGCTATCAAGCACTGGGAGGGAGGCCGGAGGACTCCGGAAGCGCCCGCTCGCACTTTGCTCGCGGTCATCGACAAGAATCCCGTTGCCGTGCTTACCGCACTGAATCAGTTTGCGCTCGCTGCCGCTGCCGGTTCTTCTAAGCCCACCACCATCCACCTTAGGATCGATAGAAAGCGTCAGGCGTCCCGTGGCGCTACAAGCCGGAAGGCTTATTCTGCCGAGGGCCGGAAGACTACCATGAAGTGAAGAAGAACAGCTTCGCCCGCCACCCTTTGTCCCGGCGGACGCTCATCGGATATTTCACCCTCGCCACAGCCAGCGTTCCGCGAGACGCCATGCCCAGGACATTTCCATTTCCCTCCCCCCGATCAGATCGGGGCGGTCGCGCTACGCAGTGTTCTGCCGACGCCGCGCCAAAAGGATGAGGCGCAGATCAGGTTGCAGGCATGGCTGCGGGTTGAACGTGGCGCGCGATCTCGTCCGCCGCGCCCGAGCGCCTTTCCATTTCAATATCGAAGAAATTCTGAAGGTTCAGCCAAAATTCCGGATTGGTCTGGAAGTAACGAGCCAATCGCAAGGCAGTATCGACCGTAATGCTGCGGCGCTCGTGGACAATTTCACCGATACGGGTGGCCGGCACGTGCAGATCCAGTGCCAGGCGGTTGATAGACAGTCCCAGCGGCTTCATGAAATCCTCGCGCAGGATTTCGCCGGGGTGAACCGGAGGCATTAAGATCTCACGCTTGCGCATGGTCATTACTCCTCAATGATAATCGACGATTTCCACTTCGTAGGCGTGTCCATCACGCCAAATGAAGCATATCCGCCACTGATTGTTGATCCTTATCGAATATTGCCCTTTGCGATCGCCCTGCAACGACTCAAGATGATTTCCGGGGGGTGAAGCCAACACCTCCAGTTCGGTAGCGGCGTGAAGTTGCAGGAGCTTGCGCAATGCAACCCGTTCAAAGGCCCGGAACCGCGGACTTTGCTGGTAAGCAAAAAGTTTTTCGGTTTCCTTCGACCGAAACGTGCGGATCACACGTGTAGAGTACCACGCATCACGTAGTACGTCAAACAGGTCGCGAGGACGACCACCCGCAGCGCAGGCCGCCGGTCCTGCGGTCTGCGGCTCTTCACCGGCGGGCGCGGACGCTGCGCGCGCTTCCGGTGCGCAGGTCGGTCCCTAGCGACATTTTGTAGCCTCTGCATCTGGTATTTTTTCCTTGACAAACGGCATGAAATGATATATAATAAAGGCGTTGAGAATTGAGGTGGTACTATGTCGCTAACCATCCGCAACGCCATCGCCCGCCGTGCTGAGAGCCAGATGCGCCCTTTTTTGGGTCGGCCAAAAGGAAAAACTTTTTTTCGGACGACGAGTGAACCCGGAATGTTACTGAAAACAGAGGTGCGAGAAATTGGAATTCCCCCCGAACCCGATAAGTTATTGAAAAGACAATGACTTATCTCAATTTCGCCCTCAAATCTCCCATCTAATTGAAAAGTATATAGTTACGGCAGATTTTCGGGTCCCATCCGACTTCGTAACCTCGAAAAACACGCAAAAACTGGCAAAAAATGAGCTAATCTGTGCAATCGAGCAAGCTTGGAACTCGCCGTCGATGGGGAGCGACAAATGACAACACCTTTGAGCGATCTTTGGCCGCAAGCGCAGGCGGCGCGATTTCACCAGCGACTGGAGGGCGGCGAGACCGTCCTCGGCTGCTTCCTCAATTTCGGGTCGGCCCAGACGGCGGAGTTGATGGCGGCCGCCGGGTATGAATGGGCGTGCATTGACCTGGAGCACGGGGCGGGCGACGAGCAAATGGCGCTCGGCCAGATGCAGGCGCTGGCCACGCGGCAATGCATCACCATCGTGCGGGTGGAATCAACGGCGCGGCAGCGCGTGCATCGCATCCTCGACTTCGGTGCGCACGGCATCATGTTTCCCCGCGTTGACACGGTGGAGGATGCACGGGCCGCGGTGGCCGCCATGCGTTACCCTCCCGCCGGGGTGCGGGGCGTGGCGTTCTCGAATCGCGCCTGCGGCTACGGTTCGAACTCCCGCCCTTACATGGAAGGATCGAAGGCGCTGCTGACCATCGTGCAAGTGGAATCGCCCACGGCCGTCGCCAACGCCGAGGCCATCGCCGCCGTCGAGGGCGTGGACGTGCTATTCATCGGCCCGGCGGACCTCTCCCATTCGATGGGCATGCTGGGTAACTTCGACCATCCTGATTTCATTGCCGCCATCCGGCGAACGGCTGAGGCGGCCAGATCGCAAGGGAAACACTGCGGGATTTTGTTACCGAGCATGAAGGAATTTCGGAAGTTTTTTGACCTCGGATACCGCGTAATCGCTTCCGGCTCCGACGCCATGCTGCTCAACAGTGCCGCGACATCTCACGTGCAACTGCTGCACAACGAATTGCAAGCAGCCAAGGGTAAGTGACGAGGGCCCCACGGTTACGAAGTCGCGAGGTAATGCAGGCCGTAAATCCACCTCTCACCGTGGAAGAAGGTACGCCGATGGCGGACCTCGGCCTTTTGCTCAAAGTTCTGTCCGCCTTCGCTGTAGGGACAGCAGACAGTGACGATATCACCGACCTCAAAGACCAATGACAAGCTGACCGCCAGCCCGCCTTTGGAGATGTTCTCCGATTTTGAGATCTCCTCCCGGCCGTCCTCATCGCGAACTAACGTGGGCAACTTCAAAGCGAGGCGCTTGTGCTGGCGCTTGTCCATCCAAGGCGCCGAGGCAACTGCCACGCTGGGCGCCACCGGTGCCGCCGTGGGTGCGGCAGTGGGTTGGGGAGCGGCTTCTACCCGCCGGCCTACATCGACGTAGTCCCAGGCGGTGGGACATTCGCATTTGTCGCACAGCCGCTGGAGTGGCCCTGACTTTAGAACATCAAGCTCCCAGTCCTGGAGATTGCAAAAGCTCTGCGCGCCACAGTCTCCGCAGACCAGCAGGGCTCCGGAAGCATTGTCAGGACCTTGGAGAGGCGGCGAGAACTTGATGTCCCACAGGTTGTGGTCAGGTTCCATGCACTCAACCCCCCACTCACCCATTTCCCCTTGTTCGAGCCGTACGGGATCCAGCACGCGGAAGTCGGCTTCGCGGAGGTTCTCCAAGTTGACAATGCGGATCGTGTCGTTGGGCGCCACGGCGTGCTTGAGGGCGATGCGGGCTCCGGTGCGGTTGACTTCCACGGTCCAGGTCTCTTCTGTGAACGCCCCGGCGCCCTCTCCGAAGGAGCTAACCCGGATGGGGAACTTCAAGAGGATTCGTTCCGTATCCCTTCTCTCGTCCATGATGACCACTCACCGTCGCTTCAGAGAACGACCGACGAGACTGGCACGGTGCCGGGCTCGCCGCCAATAACGACAATGCCGGACTCGGTGACGTGCCAGCCGCGCGCGCGATCGGCAGCAGGGTCGTAGCCGATCTGCGAGCCTTCCAGAACGCGAACGTTCTTGTCCAAGATGGCGCGGCGCACTTTGGCACGGCGGCCGATATCGCAATTGTCCATGATCACACAGCCTTCCACAAGGGCTCCGGTGTGCACGCGCACGCCAGGGCTGAGCACCGAGTTCCGCACCACCCCGCCGGAAAGAATGCATCCGGAGGAAACCACACTGTCAATAGCCTCGCCGCGGCGCTGGTCATCATCGAAAGTAAACTTGGCGGGTGGGTCGGCATAGCTGGCGCTACGCAGCGGCCACTGGCGATTGTAGAGATTCAGCTCGGGCTTCACGGCGCGCAGGTCCAGATTGGCTTCGTAGTAGGCCTCGATGGTACCGACGTCGCGCCAGTACGGAACGTAATCTTCCGCCTCCCCGGGAATATAGTTGGTGCGGAAGTTGTAAGCGTAAATGGGTGCTTTGCCGGCGAGTTTCGGCAGGATATCCCGCCCGAAATCATGGTGACTTTCGGGGTCGCTCGCGTCGGCCTTAAGCAGACTCACCAGCGTAGGCTTGGAGAAGATGTAGTTGCCCATCGACGCATAGACCTGGTCGGAATCGCCGGGCATCGTAGGGGCATCGGGGTTCTTCTCGTGGAACGCCATAATGCGGCCATTTTCGTTGGCTTCAATCACGCCGAATTCCGCCGCTTGCTTGCGGGGCACGGGAATCGCAGCCACGGTCACTTCCGCATGCTTGGCCAGGTGAAACTCAATCATGCTGGCAATGTTCATGCGGTAGATGTGGTCGGCGCCGAACACGGCCACCACTTGCGGATTGGACTGCTCGATAAGATTGATATTTTGCGAAATGGCGTCAGCCGTGCCCTGGTACCAGGTTTCGTCCTCGGACCTCATCTGCGCCGGAACGGGGATGATGAAGTGGTTCTTCAGCAGGCCGCTGAATTGCCAGACTTCACTTAAATGCTGGAGAAGGGACTGGCTTCGGAACTGAGTGAGCACGTAGATGGAGTTGATTCCGGAGTTGATGAAGTTGCTGAGGACGAAATCGACGATCCGGTACTTGCCGCCAAAAGGAACAGCCGGCTTGGCGCGCTCGCGCGTGAGTGGGAAGAGCCGTGTTCCCTTACCCCCGGCGAGCACAATGCCCAACACTCGGATGTACAAAGCCCTTTCCAGGGCGAGGACAGGTTCCTGTTCGGCGATCTTCTCCATGACTGTTCCGTGCGTTCGAGGCCGTACTGCGGCCTCATTTTATCAAACTGGCACTTTGGCTGCGCAAACTAATTGCGAAGCGGAGTGCATCTGCCGAGGGCGTCGGCAGAACAACCGGACCCAACCTTGGACATTCCGCCGGATCGTCCGCGGATGTGCCTTCCAGCAGCGCAACTTAACACTCGTGTTAATAGAGGCACGCCGGCTGAGGCGGTGATCTCTCCCTCTTACCCGCTTTTCCATAACTAGTCCCACAAGAATCCCAGTTTAACCGCTAACTCCATTTATTTTCATCACGATATCCGGATAATAAGCTGATCTCATTTGTTTTCAAGAATATATCCGGATATCCCAACATCTCGAATTCTGTAGCCTTATTTTTCATACATTTATCCGGATATCCCAGCGTTTTAGGGGTCCCCCCTTTTTTTCGCCCTGTCCATTTACCAAATGGCTTTTTTTCAGTAACTTACACTTTCGCCTAACATTCGTATTTGACGCATAAGCCTCGCCTTTTCTGTTACTTTTCCGGATACTCCGACTCCGGGAGGGCTCGGAGCCTGACGGCGCTCTGCGTTGCACATAAGTCTTTCCTTTTCTGTTACTTTTCCGGATACTCCGGCTTAACGAGGCGTTCAAGCTTGACGGCGCTTCGCCTCGCACATTGCGGGGAGCGGTGGGTCTCTGCTCGTGGCGGTTTGCTTCCAGGAAGGCTGCGGACCGGGCGCGGGACTTGCGCGGCATGACGGCACCATACCTCGTTCAGGCACGTAGCATATGCGTATAGCCTAAGTTTTGTCAAGAGGAAAGATTGTCCGAAGCGCGGGCGGCGCTACGCGCCGGGCGTTGGGGATTTGCGCCCGTCGCCCGACCCGTCGCCCGAAGTCGGCTTTGGGTCGCAGGGCGAAGGCGGCTTTGGGCCGCAGGGCGAGTTTGGATTTCGGATTGAAGACTAGAGAAAGAGGGCGGAACAGGCGCGATGTTTCCTATCTATGGAAAGGTTTATTGCCTGTCTCGCGCTGTTCAAAAAAAGTGCATAGGGTGCCTGTCCCTGTCTTCTGGGTCTCCCACGGCTGGTTCCAAACGTGGTAAACCACAACTCCTACATCCACCCGCCGAGTTCGGCCCATAACAGCATTCGACCCCATCCTCCCTCATGAATAAAAGGCTCCTGACCCCTTTCTCTCCATCACCGGTTCATCCCCACGCGCGTGGGGACGACTTATTGGCGCTATTTGTACCCTGCACAATCACCGGTTCATCCCCACGCGCGTGGGGACGACTTGCCAGAACCGCTTCTCTCATTTTCACTCTCCGGTTCATCCCCACGCGCGTGGGGACGACCTTCAAGGCCACATCAACGTCATACACAAATCCGGTTCATCCCCACGCGCGTGGGGACGACAACACAAATTCCCTTGGCCAGTTCCGCGCCATCGGTTCATCCCCACGCGCGTGGGGACGACAGGCCCTTACTTCTCACGCTCTCACCGTATTTCGGTTCATCCCCACGCGCGTGGGGACGACGAGATCAACCTCTTCACCTACCTGATCCAGAACGGTTCATCCCCACGCGCGTGGGGACGACAAGTCGATAAACTGGTCCGTGTTCCTGGACAGCGGTTCATCCCCACGCGCGTGGGGACGACCACCACTGCTGAACCGTCTAATGGTCAGCAACCGGTTCATCCCCACGCGCGTGGGGACGACATTCCCCTTCCTCTCACGGACGAAGACCGGCGCGGTTCATCCCCACGCGCGTGGGGACGACGCCTTCTCTTCCGCCCGCTGTGCGGCCCACCACGGTTCATCCCCACGCGCGTGGGGACGACACTAACTAAGTGACTGATTCTTGGGCATACGGACGAGGCAAAGGCCCTCGAAGTCTTCGAGTTGCCGTGCCGTTCGGCCCCACGTGCGGACCCTGTATCCCTGCTCGTTGTCACTGGAGTAGAGGATCAGGCAGCCGCCGTCGCGAGCCTGGGCGCACGCTTTCTCCCAGAGCTTATCACGAACGATGGCCGAGACGCGGCCCACAAAAACGCCGGCCTGGGGTTCCAGAAACCAGCGAGTCAATTCGCCGCGCAATCCCGGCGGGACACGCTCAAGAATCAGGACCACCATCGTCAGGCTCCGAATCGTCGATTTCGAACGGTTGCACCCGGCCGCCCTGCACGTCTCCCTTTTCCGGGTCCCAAAGGTAGCCGGGGGCAGCGGCATCCTGGTCGTAGGGAGCGCCCCCCGGCCGGGCCTTGGGCATCATCAGGGCCTTCTGGATATCGGGAATAATCCTCTCCAGAAGGCGCGTGGAGACAAACTGGTCGCGGCAAGTGAGGCGCACGTGCCGCTCCAGTATCCCCTTCGGCTGGGCCACGGCGCGAAAGGCGATGGGGACGGTGATCTCCGTCTTATAAAGGTCGGCCACGTCGTAGACGAAGGACAGCATCTTGCCGGTATGGATAAATCCCAGGGCCGGCGAGAAACCTGCCGACACAATAGCGGCGTGGCAGATGCCGTACAAGCAGGAATTGGCGGTGGACAAGGCGCGATTGACCGGGTCGGCCTTGTTCCACTCGTCGCGCTGGTAGCTGCGTCCCGACCAGGTCACGCCCGTCTCCTTGGCGGTGCGTGCGTAGGCGTCGCGAACCCGCACACCCTCCATCCCGCGCACCTGCTGAAGGGTCAAACTGGCATCGAACCTTTCGGAAAAGCGCAACTGATACAAGCGGCGGACCACTTCCATGCGGTAGCCGGGGTGGGCCCACACCCGCGCCTGGTGCAGGAAATTGCCGGCGCTGCGCGTCTCCCCCATGCCCAGGGCGTAGAAGCGTACACCCTCTTCTCCGCACCAGGCCACCAGGCAGCCGTGGTCGGCCAGGGTGGAAATCGCCGCGTGCGTGATGGTGACGCCCGGACCCAGCATCAACAAGGCCAGGTTGGCGCAGGGCACCGGCACCTGTCCACTCTTATCGTGGACGGCAATGGCCCGGTCCTCCTGGTCGACGCCGCAGTGCTCGACGTAGAGATAACTCCAGCCGTCGCTGAACTTGGGAAGAACGTGAAGGTCTTGTATGCGCATGATAAAACCCAGAAAGCAGTAGGCAGTAAGCAGTAGGCAGAAGGCGGTAAGCGTTCGCCAGTCGAGCACCTACGGTTGCGGTCAGCCTTCATTCAACGGCCATTCACCTCCGAGCGCGTGGGCAGCGCCGTGCCGATCTGCGGTCGGCAGTCGTACGGGCACGCCATGGCATGCCCCTACCGTAACGCCGGCTTCCAGCCGGCACCCGCCGGTGCCGCCAGGATGGCGGCGTTACGGTGCGTCGATCTTGGATCGACGATCCGGTGGCCAAAACCGCGCGGGGAGCAATCGATGGTAGGGGCGGTTCGCGAACCGCCCCTACGAGGTCGCCGGGGGAAGCGAGGCGCACGGGGCCACTGAAAGCAACCCGAACCCAAAGGCCTTGCCGGAGCCGACTCCCTGCACGAGAGTGATCCGAAACCGGTCGGCGTCAGTGACCGTGAGCGTCCCATCGAGTAAAGCCGAGCGGAACTTCAAATGGTGGCGGCTGGAGTTGCGATCCCCGCCCATCGATGGACCGTCCGTCTTGATTCCGTCGCCCCAACCGATTTGCAGAGCACGGAAGGCTGGCGTGTCAATCGCAAAGCCGCCCTCGTGGCCCTTTTTGGTGAACCATTCGCGAATGACATCCTCAGGGTTTTGGTCCTTCTCCCAGGTCAGGGCCACCCGCTTGCTCTGGGACTTCAGGCGACCGTACTTGTCATTCGCCTCTTTGTACTTTCTAAGGTCAACCCCGGCGGTGCTGACTTTCTTCTTATTGCTGAGCGCGACGCGGATACGGAAACGAAGCCGGTCGCCCGAGTGGTAGGAAGGGTCGTATTCGACCATGTGCGGAGGAGCCGCCAGGAAATCGCGCAATAGAAAATCCGCGTTTTGGAAGGCATAGCTCCAATCAGGTTTAGCCGCGGACTGAACGAGGATGACCACCCGGCCACCCGGTTGCGGATCGATGCGAAAGAGGAAGCCCGAGTCCGCGCTCCGTTGCGAACTCACTTGCTTGCCGTCAAAGTGCTTCGGGTTAAATGGTCTGAGGAACTGGGGATCGCTTTGGGGGTTGGAGGGAAACGCCATCCAAAGCCGCTGGTGGACCTGATACAGATTTCGCAGCCACGTGCGTCCCGGACGAGGCCGGTCAGGATTATCGCCGACATTGACGAGTAGACAGGACCTCCACATGTCTATTCCACCTCCTCTGCAACCAGATGCCTTCGGCGGGTTTCCAGCGAGCGGAAGGTAATAATCTCGTTGCGCTTCTGGATTATTCTTTCGCGCCATTGCGGGTCTTCGGGATTGATGCGGTCCAGGCCCATGCCCAGGCCGTATTCGATCATGGTCACGGCGTCGTGGCAGAGGCGGCACAAAGACCGGACTTGTTTAAGACGCTCCTGCATGATCTCTTCATCGGCAAGGGCCGCGAGGTTGTCCTCCTTGCCAGCGTGGCGGTAGGAGATGTGTTGGCCGGTCGTGGCCGGAGACTTACAAAAGACGCACAGAAGGCAGTCCACGTCGTACCGCCGGTCACGAATCGTGCCCCAGGTTGACTTGCCGTAATCGGTGCGAGGACGGTCAGGGAACGGGGTGGAGCTCTGCGATGCATCCCCGATACCCACGGCACCTTCAATCCCCACTGCCAACTGTTTGCGAATCACGAAGCGAGCTTCGTGCGACGGCGGGTCGAACGTGCGAGGTACGTCGTACCAGACGAGTGCGCCATCGGTAGCTTCCGGCTCTTCGGTTGTCGGCTCCCAGTCGATCAGGCAGTCCAACGATTCGGGAGTGGTGTTTCGCCTGTACCGAGGATGCCAGTGGGGCGACTTAAGGGCCAAGAGCAGTCCCTCAAACTCGCCCGTTGAAGGCTTCTCCAACAGCGGTCGTGACGGAGGACAGCACTTTCTGCCGAGGTAGGGCGTCCATATCGGGTGCTCCATTGCATCTCTAAGAGCTGCAATCAGCGATGCCTCACCCATTAGCGCTACAAGAAAGGAAGCGTCACACAGGTATTCGCGCCGCGTGAGCACAGCGTCCTTCTTGGTCCCACCACCGGCGGTGGCGGTTCCTGGGGCGACCGTGTGATAGTCCCACCAGCGGTCCCCCGGCAGGTCGATGCGAACCCCCATCCTCAGCGCGGCCAGCTTAGGCAGCCAGATCGTTGGCGCCTCGACGCGGGGAATGCCCAATGCCGCACACAGCAGCCCGATAACGCCTGACTTGGTCGGGGCTTCAGCCGTTCGGCGAATGACGAACTTGGATTGTTCATTCCCCCATGCTTGAAGGGGGCCTTCGAGGCGGAGAAACAACGTGTTGGCGCTCATCAGGCTACCTCCGCATCGATCACCACGTTCTTGACCTCCTCCCAGTCATGGTCCGTCTCCTTTACTACCGCCGCGACAAGATCATCGAACGCGCCAACGGCTCTATCCGCGAGTTCGATCTCGCGGACGACTTCTTTTTCTTTACCCTCATCAACTTCCTTTACACGTGAAGCCAGGCGATGGCGGAGGTTAGGCGAGAACCAATAGCGTTTTGTGGGCCTTCCGTAACCGGCATCGATATCGTGGACGTATTGGCCTAGTTGCGCGATGCTTTGCGCAACGAGGTCTCGTTCACCCTGGGGAGCAGCGGGGTCAGCGAAGGCGTTGGCATAGCTGAGGGGTGAATCCCGTATTTCGACCAGTATGGCGTCGGGCCGGTTGTGGGCTGCGTAAGCGTTTTGCTTGCCACTGGGAACCACCAATGCAACGCCGCGAAGGAAGGCGCCGACGGTGTGGGCAGCCAGCGCCTCGTTGCCTTTGAGGTTTTCAACAAGGGCGTCCCAATTAATTGAAAAATACTTGTAGAAGCAAGCAGAGCCAAACACCGCCTCGTCCACGAATGCGGCGCCAGCATCTTCGCCCTTCACATCGTCAGCGCACACGTAGTAGTCAACTTCGGGACGTGCCTCATGGGTGGAAATGGCATGTGCCACCTGGAGGGCGGCGTCAACTTTGGGATCAAGGCCCTTCCAGACATCGGGCTTCTCGGACTCTTCTGCATCGGCTCCGCCACTCTTCTTGGGCTTCTTGGGTTCGAGCATCCTGCCACACAGCGCCATGTCCGGGCTGTACCTCTGCTGGGCGATTATCGTGGCGAACTCTTTCGCCAGGTCTTTGACGCTCTTACCGGTGCCGGCCTTGAGGAGCTCAGCCATTTGCTTAACAGCTTGTTTCGTCACAAACACCGTTCCCGCGCTCTTGTCTTCTGCTGGTGATTCTTCTTCTTCCACTTTCTTCTTCTTTTTCTCCTTTGGCGCGATCCCGCAAGCTTCCAGAACCGCGAACGCCTTCTTGAACTCGTCCGAGTCAGGGCCACTCCCCGCGATCAACTGCGCCAGCCGCCGGGTGCGAGTTCCGCGCAAATGCTCGAACTCCTTGCTCATTCGGATGCTATGCTTAAGACACTGGCTGGAAATGCGAGAGCGCAAGACGCCTCCGAAAAAGCAGGTCTTGGGCGCTCCCAAGTCATCCCGGTTCAGGTTCGCCGGGCTATGGTTTTGAATCGCATGAATTTCAATCAACATGATTTCCCTCCTCTCGGGTTTTCAGAAATTCCTTGGCCCACTTGAGCCTTTTCGATTCTCGTTCCCAAAACCGAAGATCATCCGTCAGCTCCACCCAATCCAGCTTCAGGTGTTTGGAGGCGATGAGGTCGAGTGCCCATCGCAGAGCGGGCTCAATTTTGTTCAGCGGGAGTGCCAACATTCGGTCTAACCGCCTTGCAACGGGGTCCTTGGCCGGAACTGGATGCTCGCGAAGGCGGGCAAGTTGACGTGCAATCGTGTGGCCCGATGAGTGATCGATAGGCCGCGACGTATACAGCTTGGCGACCAGCCACGCCACCTCACGTCGTGGGGGAGGTGGATACTTCCTCCGCAGCGGCCACCAGAGCCCGGCGAAGAGGTCGAACGCCTCTACCGATGCGTCAAGTCCCCGACCGAGGTACCGACGCAAGACCGACAACTCGCCCGCCTTGAGATGCCTAAGGACATTAATGTATTGTTCCGTAGGAGTCACTTGTCCCTTTCCTTTCTCCGGGCTTTGCTCTTCGACCGCATACCTGGAATTAGCGATTCGATCCGTTGCCGCCTCCAGAGTGCGGCGGTTGTGTAACCTGGCACGAGCGATTTCGCGACGGCGGCCATCATCGGCCCGTATTCACGCGCCGCTTTTTCCCAGGCGTCGGGGTCGCCGGAAGCCAGGTTGAGCGCGCGCTGCGATACATTCGCCTCGACGCTAGGGCGAACAGAAGCGACCGCGGAAGTCGCGACTCGCACGTCATCCTTTCTTCGTTTGCGTGCGCCCCTTACGATTCTCCGCACCTCGCCATCCAATTTATCCTCTGCCCATTGCGAGAACCTCTCGCGCTGAGATTCGGATAAGCGGGGGATTAGGTTTTCGGTCGCCTCCAGATATTTGTCATTCTGCACCGTAGCAAATGTAATGATCGAGGTTCCCTCGGCTCTTTCCTCATTTTCCACATTGCCAGCCAAGACCTTTGCCCACTGCTTCGCGCTTGCATCGGTGGCCTTGAGGGCGTTCGGGGGCACGACCGCACGCATCACGTGCGGGTCTTTCCATTCCCGATGTGATTGTTCCGAGTACAGTTCATTCACGGCTCGGTGGTAAAGTGCGTCGCTAGAAAGCGTTAGTAAATCGTCCTTCTCTTTCGTGCTCAAGTTTCCCCTGAGGACGAGACATTTTCCTGCCCTGTCGTATTTGAGCTTCTTATCGAACCTTTTCGGAAATTCGACTTCGGGCGGAAGGATAGTAAGCTCGGTCCTGGTGACCGGTTGAGTGCTGCCCATACCAGCGAAGACACATTTTCTAATCAAAACGTCGGTGCGCCCGCAGGATACGCAGACGGCTTCAGGTTCCTCTGGATTTTCCAGCCACACGCGGCGCGGTACCCAAGTTAGTCCGACAAGCAGAGGTATCTCGCCCTCATCCGGGAGCTTTCGGCCGGGCTTTTCCCAGGCGGGCGTCCCCAGGTCCGATCCCGCCACTTCCCTCCACGAAAGACAAAGGGTTCGCAGGAGCGAATCACCCATTGGGAGCGCGTAGATAGGCGGTTTTTGATTGATGGCGGGCGATTTACCGCTCCCGCCCCCGGTGGCGAACAATGGCAGTCGCAATAAGCCAGTCGCGCAGCAGGCGCGACACAATCCATCCTTCATATCTGTTGAATGCCGGAAGTGCCACGAGTTAGTGCCGGTGGGCACTTCCTGAATCAAGTAATTGGCGGATTTCTTTTCTACCTTGCCCGAATTGGGTTTGCATTGATAGAAGCGCTTTCCATCACCGAGGAGGTTGAAATAATCTTGGTTTTCCTTGATCTTTTTGAACCAGTCCGGCGGAAAGAAGTCATCGGTTCCTTTTCTGCCGGGGGTTCAGGCTTGCACCAGTAAAGCAGCGCGAGGAGAAAACGCAGAATGGCCAAGCGATCCATGGGATTGGAGGCGGCAATTTGCCGGATGTGGTGCGCCTGCGCGAGCGCCTCACGGATTCCGACGCGACCCGTACTTCCGTCCCTCCACAAAACGGGAATCCATTTTTCTTCGATGAGGTTGTAGTTCACGGGTTCCTCCTTGCGGGGTCGAGAGACGGACGGCGGGACCACCGTGCTCACGACCGGAGCACTGGCCGGGTGCGGTCGGGATAAGAGCGACGACTTATACACCCGAGCGGAGGAAAACGCAAGGACGGAACGGCGCCTTCACGATGATTTGGCCCGGGAACAGGCCCGGCCGCGCGCCGACGGCGCCGACAGGTTGTCGCTAACAGACCTAACCATTCCCGCGCGGGCAGGGCGAACTCCGCATTGAGAATTCAGCATTCAGAATTCATAATTCCCTCGCCTAGCGGGGTAGCGCAGAGTCTCGCCTGTCAGAGACTCTGCGGCTTTTCCTCCGTCCTACGTTCTGCGAGATTCCAACTTCGATTCGTTCCACGGCTTTCATATTCTCGTGCGCGGGTCGGCGGGTAGGGTCATGCGGTCCACGGGGATGGGGCTGCCCGCTCCGGCTGGCGCCCGTAAGGTCCCCGTGTAATCGTGCACGCTCGCGCAAGAATCCCAAACTCCTGTTCGCTCAGGTGGGACCGATGCGGAAGTACCCGGCAGCTCAAAAAGAAGAACCGATCGGACAAAACCAACCGCCGCAGCCGTGACATGCCCGCGGATTATACCCCCGACGGTCGCGCGATGGCATGAAAAGCCGCAGAGTCTCTGAACAGGCGAGACTCTGATTGGATAACGGCATCGGCTCCGATCCGGTAGACTTGGAAGTGCTCAAACGACCAAGGCGAGCCGGGAAAGGAGCCGAAGCCATGCAGCATTTTATCGGATGTGATGTCCATACGCGCAACCAAGTGGTGGCCTGGATCGAAGAGGAGACGGGAGAGATTCGGAAGCGGCGGTTGGAGCATGCGGGCGAGGAAGTGCGGAAGTTCTACGCGCAGTTTCCGCGGGGGACGGTGGTGGGGATTGAAGCGACGTTTCCGGCGTACTGGTTCGAACGCTTGCTGGGAGAACTCAAGCACGAGTTGTGGGTGGGGGACGCGGCGCGCATTCGAGCCTACGAGGTCCGCGATCAAAAGTACGATCCGCGCGACGCCGGGAACATCCTGGATTTGCTGCGCACGGGGCGGTTTCCGCGCATCTGGGTTCCCTCCCTGGAAGAGCGCGACTTGCGGCAGTTGCTGGTGCATCGGATGAAGCAGGTGCGGGCGCGCACGCAGGTGAAGAACCAGTTGCACGCGCTGGCGATCGGCCAGGGGGTGTGCCGGAAGGGCAAGCTGTGGAGCGCGAAGGGAAGGAAAGAACTTGAGAGCCTCGCGCTGTTGCCTTGGGCGGCGCGACGGCGGAAGGAACTGCTGGAGTCGCTGGACCGCCTGGACGAGCAGGTGCGGGAACTGGACCGGGCGGTGGAAGAAGCCGGGCGCGCCCGTCCGGAGGTGGCCCTGCTGCGCACGCATCCGGGAGTGGGGATGGTGGTGTCTCTGGCCTTCGTGCTGACGGTGGGACCGGTCGAGCGCTTCCCCAACAGCCGCAAGCTGGTGAGCTATTACGGACTGAATCCGCGCGAGAACTCCAGCGGCGGCCGCCAGCGACTGGGCTCCATTAGTAAGCAAGGTAATACCATGATGCGCTGGCTGCTGATCGAGGCGGCGCAGACGGCGGCGCGGTTGGATCCGCAATTGCGCCGTACCTATCAACGCTTGAAGCACCAGCGTAACAACAGCGGGGTGGCGAAGGTTGCCGTGGCCCGCCGGCTGGTGGTCCGTTTGTTCTGGATGCTGCGCACGCGCCACAATTATGCGCAGCTCGTTCACATGTCCGGTAGCCCGAGTAGCGCAGTGGTTCCGCCCCAGGGCGGACCGAAACTCTGATTGGGCGCCGGGCCTCCCCGCTGCCGGCGGGGAGGTCGAACGGTGAATCATGGTCCGTCAACAGGCGGATCGCATAGATGAGTGGTGGAACCCCAGCGTTCCACCGTGAGATTCGAGGAGGCGAGCCTTGGTCGGGATGAGCCGAAAACGAATCGCACAGGGGGAAAGGCGCGAGAAAAACCCAACCGCCACCCTCACGGAGAAGTTTTGCTTGACAACGCCGATGCCGTTATAGATGCGCTACCTCGCTTGACAACAATCATCCATACAAGTAACTTGCTCTGGGGATTAAACTTAAAACCGCTCAAGTTCCGGGATGAGACGGCACGCTATACAAAGCGACCTGAGTCTCGGCGCACACGATGGTAGCAGAGGTCTCCGAACGACTTCATCGATCGGAGACCGACGCTACACCCCACCCCGCCAAGTATAGATAGGAATGTGACGGTTCGTGTTCAGACCTTCATTGCAATTTCTCGAAACCGCGCTGGTCGTCATGGCCCTCTGTAGCTTTGTCATGGGGGTCGGGATGTTCTTTCTGATGCAAGTTCGGTACTCCCGAAACCTCGCCCGCGGAACCAGGCGCCTCAGCTTCGCCAACCTGATCGGCTCGACATGGGATGCAAAGCATCTGGAAGAACTTTGGGCCTTATCGCCGGCCGATGACCGCGAAGCGATTGAAGACGTTCTGGTCTCGGAGGCGCAGTTGGCCCGGGAGGGAGAGCGAGCAGCCTTCCAGAAGTCCGTCACGAGCTCTTCCATTTACGCCCAGTGGCTTAAGCGTCTTGGCAAGGGAAGTACGTCGGATCGGGCCCGGGCGGCAAGATTGTTGGGTCATTTTCCCGACGAGCGCGGGATTCAAGCGCTGACTGCCGGCCTTCGCAACCCTTCTTCCAAGGTCGTTCTCGCGTGTGTGGTAAGCCTCGGACGACTGAGGAATCCCTCTTCGCTGCCTGCCCTCTTGCGCAGCCTGCCATCAATGCCCAGGACGATTCCTGACGTCACGCTCACGGCCGTGCTGGCCGGGTGCGCGCGGGAAGAACCCAAGGGCTTGGCAGACTTGCTGAAATTGCCGGACGACCGCCTTCGGCTGCTCGGCGCGTGGGCGCTATCCGAAGTTGCCGATGCGACCGTGCTGACGGATTTGGTTGCTGCCGCTGCCGACGCCCACCCCGAAGTGCGCGCCAAGGTCGCGCGCTGTCTGGCCCGCATCCCCGATCAAGTTTCCCTGGACACCCTTAAAAGGATGACGCGCGACTCCGTGTGGTTCGTTCGCTACCGCGCCCTCCACGCGTTGGGAGAGTTGCACGCCCCAGAGGGCTTCGCGGTGGCGATGTCCGCTCTCAATGACGAAGTCCGGGAGGTTCGCTACGGCGCCGCCGGAGCTCTGCGCAAGATCCGGGGGATGAAGACCGAGATTGTCGTCGAAGTTCTTCGCAACAGGTCCAAATTGAGCTTCGATAGCCTCATTTCCGAGTGGGACCGCGCCGGGTTTCTTTACGAAATCGCCCAGGACCTCGCTGTGGCTGAGGTTCATCGCGCCAAGGCGAGCAGAGAACTGCTGCGGCTCCTGATTGCCAGCGGTGTCTCCTCCACCTTGGAAAGCTTCGTTCTACTCTATCCGAGCCGGGAAATCCGCTTGATACTTGCCAGTCTCTTATTGGAGACTCCGCAGCAGGAAGTCCGGGAACGGGTAAGAGCGTTGGCGAGCGATCCCCGATGCGATCCCGGGATTGCCCAAGCCATCATGATGGGCGTGGGTAGGGCGAACCCCGAATCATCCGGAGGCAGGATCAGTTTGAACGATTTCAATACCATCTTTGAAGCTGTTGTCCACTGGATCGCCAATGGGTTTGAGGCGGTCATTCTCACCTATTTTGCCGTCTATTTCCTTCTCAATGTGCTCCTGCTGGTATTTTCCTTCTGGTACTGCCGGAAATATCATCACAACACGCTAACGCACCCCATTGATTTGGACGCTCTGGAGGAATTGAAAAATGTGATTCCGCCGGTGACACTGATAGTCCCTGCCTACAACGAGGAGCGAGTCATCGCCCAGAGCATTCGCTCGCTCCTGGCTTTAAGCTACAGCCGGTTGGAGGTGGTGGTGGTCAATGACGGCAGCAAGGACGGCACGCTGGACGAATTGATCCGCTCGTTCTCCCTGCGAAAATCGGAGGTTCGGCCCAGCGCGGGTCTGCCGACTAAACCGGTCAGGGGGATCTACATTTCCACGGTCGAGCCGCGCGTGGTCGTGGTAGACAAAGTAAACGGCGGCAAGGCCGACTCGATCAACGCCGGAATCAACTTCTCGCAAAGCCCTTATTTCATCGGCATGGATGCCGATTCTTTGTTTGAGCCCGATGCCGTGACCCGCGCCTTGCGTCTGGCTTTGGAAGATCCCGAGCACGTGGTCGGCGTAGGCGGCGTGGTGCGCGGCATCAATGGCTCGATCGTTGACGCAGGACGCATCCGCCGTCCGCACTTGCTCCTCAACTTCTGGGTCGTCATCCAGGTCATCGAATATCTTCGCAGCTTTCTTGCCGGTCGAACCGCCTGGAGCCTCGTGAATGGCTTGCTTATCATCCCCGGGGCATTCGGACTCTTCCAAAAAGCCGCCGTGGTTGATTGCGGGGGTTACGCCACCGACACCGTTACCGAGGATTTTGAACTGGTCTTGCGAATGCACCGCAACGCGCGGGAAAAAGGCTTGAAATGGCGCATCCTGCTGGCGCCCGATGCGGTCTGCTGGACGGAGATGCCCGCCAGCCGCAAAGTTTTGAGTGGTCAACGCAAGCGCTGGCACGAGGGTTTGTTGCAAACCATCGCGGTTCATCGAAAGATGCTCTGCAATTGGCGCTACGGCATGGTGGGGCTTGTGGCGCTGCCTTACGAGGTATTCTTCGAGGCCGGCGGCCCGTTCATCGAAATTCTCGGACTGCTGTTGATGCCGGTTCTTTTTCTGTTAGGCTGGGTCAACGACTCGGCCTTTGTGGTTTTCACCGCTCTGGCGTTCTTTGCCGGGATCATCTTCTCGCTAACGGCCGTGCTGATTGACCAGATTTACTTTCCCCGCTACCACTTTCCCCGTGATGCGGTTTTGCTGCTGGCCTTTTCGCTGATTGAGAGTTTCGGCTATCGTCAGATGTATCTCTGGTGGAGGATCGAGGCGACCTGGAACTTTCTCTTTGGAACCGTTGTCTGGCGGGTTTCGGAGCGCAGCGGATTCGCCACGCACGCGGAAAAATGATCACGCACGCGTACTGGACAGGGTGGATGCCGGGACTTCAAGTTTCTGTTTCAGGTCCTTTTCGGCTTCTCCGGCCACCAATTCGGCGTCATCACCTGGACGATACTCCGCCAAGCCGGCAATCAGTTGAAGTCCCCGCAGGCGTTCGGCGCGGGTGCACGCCTCTTCCACCCTCCGCACGAACGCCTCGCCGCCGACGCGGGGGCTGCCTTCAAGAAGACAAAGAAACTCGTCGGGACCATACCTCATGACCCAGTCGGCCTTGCGAATGGTCCGCATGAGCACGAGGGCGAGTTCCTTGAGAACCAGATCCCCACCCAAATTCCCCTCCCGGGCGTTGACGGACTTGAAATGCCAGATGTCCAGGATCAGAAGGCAGAATGGCGCACGGATCTTATCGGCCCGGGCACTTTCGTTCTTTAACAGCTCGACCAAAGCCGAGCGGTCCAACACCCCTGTCAGCGCATCCACGGGATATCTCCCTTCGTTCGAGGCGGCCATGGCGTAAGACGCAACGATGAAATTCCGCCGGGCATTCAGCTCCCGCTGTTTCAGCACCGTGTAGATGCCACTCAGCACGACCAATACCAGCAACCCGTAGACGAGTTGCGGCAGATACCGGCGTTCCGTATCCAGGTGAACGGCGTAGCCCTCCAGGATCGGATACAGCAGCAGGGTGATGCCAAAGCTCAAACCGCCGGTGATGGTAAGGCTGATCGCCCAGAGTTGCCAGCTATGGCGTTCGATTTCTACGAGTTGTTTGCGGCGTTCGGGGTGATCCTGCATGGAAACTCACACGCATCCTTGTGCGGCTATTCAAAAGTTGCGATAGTAGGAAATGCCCAGCCAGTCTTCCACCTGCCCCTGTGACCGCGGCTGATAGAAATATCCCAAGTGCAATCCTTGCCTTGTCGAGAAGCGCAACTCCGCCCCGGCCCCGTAAGTACGAGCGTGAAAAATGCCGAGTTGCTCGGACGAGAGGGCGAGGGCGAAGCTTTCCGCGCCTGTCGCGAACAGTGCATACGGACTCACGAAGCGGTTCGCGTCCCAAGCGACTCTGATCCAGCCGCCTTGGTTCCAAACCGAGCCGGGAAATCCCGTGAAGTGCGTCGCCGCGGGTGTGTAACGGAAGGAGCTGTGAAGCTTGGGCGTGATGTCCCAATCCATCTGGGCCATCGGCATGCGGACGTTGGCCACCGCGAATTGCAGATCGCGATACGCTCCCCCGGCGGCAATGCGGTGCGGAAGTCCCTGCATCACTTCGACGGTGTAATCCAGATTGGGGACCACAGTCTGGCTCTTGGGCGCCACCGTCAATTCACCGCGGAAGTAAGTGCGCGTCCACGCCCGGTAGGTGCCACCGAGCGTAAACAGGCTGTCGTTCTGGCCAAACTTGTTCTGAAACTGGAACCCAACCAGCAGCGTCGTGCGATCGTAATCCTTGTACACAAGCTGCGTGGACACACCGTTGGTGTCGGAAATAAAGTTGTAACCTTCGAACAGGTAACCGGTCTCCAGATGGAAGGGCGTCTCGCCGTTCATGTCGTCGATGGTTTTTCGCGCCTCTTTGTTGGCGGGATCGATCTGCAGAACCTTGTTGAAATAATGGCGCGCATCGGGCTTGTCGTGCTCCCAGAAGTACAACCGCCCGAGACGGCTGAGGACTTCCAGATTGTTGGGGTCGTGGCTCTCAAGGCCCTTCAGGATTTCAATGGCAGCAGAGTAGTGTTTTTGCCATCCCAGTACGTCCGCGAGGCCCAATTCCGCTTCCACGTCGCCGGGGTGATCGGACAGAACGCCACGGTAGAGTTCCTGAGCCACGGCATAGTTGCCCTTCCAACTCTGAAGCCGTGCCACCCAATTCCGCGCCTCGAAATCACGCGGATTCAGGTTCGCAAGCTGCGTCGCAATGCGCAACGCGTCGTCCAACCGGTGAGCTTTAACATCAGCCTGCACCTGGGCGAGTGCCTTGTCGCGATCCAGAAGCTGGGGCGCCGCCTCGACCGAACCCACCAGGGCCGTCGAAAGCAAAAGAGCCAAGATCAATAAATTGTGCGATGCCCTAAGTGACAGTATCTTCATTGAAACCCATAACCCAATGATTGTATTCAACGCTACGCGCGCTTACCATGCCTTTTTTGCCCGGGCGAGGCGGACGCGCCGGTCCCGGGATGCCCGAACGCTATCGCCTGCTGGTGATTTCATTTCCCAAGGTCTATAATTCGAGGCCATCCTCGGATGTTGAATGGGCTGAATGCGTCGCATCATCAAGTTGACACTGGTAGCGTTTGCCGTCGGCTATATAGTAGTGCTCATTTATCTCGCGCTGAGCAGAAGGTCGCGCTCAGAAGTGATCACTAACCTGGCCGCGGCAGAGGTGCCCCTCCGACCGGCCGTCAAGCGACCGGTCGATTATTACCACGAATACCCTGAAGCGTTTCCCCAGCAGGTCGCTGTCCTCATGTTGGACGATCGGGAAGGCGGATTGAGCTTGGTCCATGGGTTCCGGGAGATGGGCATCCCTTTCTTTGTTACTCAAGACCTTTCCACCGCCCTGCAACACCCCCTGGTATTCATTTATCCAGAAGTGGATGCCGACTCCTTCGCCCCGGATGATCTTCAGAAAATCACACAGTTCGTTCAGGCAGGTGGCACGATTTTCGCCCAGCAGGTCCTGGCCGGCAGTCTCGGCGGGCTTTTCGGTTTCAGCACCTATCAGCAGCGAAAATCCCGCCACTGGGTTAGCTTCGACCCCGCCGGTAATCCGCTGGGCAAGTACCTGGACCGGCCCGAGGAGCGCCGAATCCCTCTCGCCGGGGAAAGCGTCCCGGAAAGCTTCTCCACGTGCGGCTACGTGCCGGATGGAACCTCCAAGGTCCTGGCCCGTTTTGAGGATGGTTCGGCGGCATTGCTGGAAAAGTCCACCGGTCAGGGAACCCTGTTCCTGAGCGGCGTCGGGTTCGACGATGTCATCATGCGCGCCCAGTGCAATCGTCACTACGACGCGTTCCGCGCCTACGTCAATACTTTTGAGCCGGGCGGAGATGTCTGGCTGCTGCTCCTGCGCGCCTGGTACGAAGGCTTTGCGCGGAATGCGGTGCGGCTGGCTACCATGCCGCAGGGCCGGCGCTCAGTCGTCATGCTTTCCCACGACATCGACTGGGCTTATTCCGTTCCCAAGTGCCTGGCCTTCGCGCAAATGGAGGGGCGGCATCACGTCCGCAGCACCTTCTTCATGCAAACCAAGTACGTGTCGGATGCCAATGGTCGCGCTTTCTTCCTGGGACCCAACCTGGACGTGTTGCGGAAACTGGTGGCCATGGGATTTGACGTCGAGAGTCACACCGTCATTCACTCCCGGGCGTTTAACAAGTTCGCTTACGGCACGGGCGGGGAAACCTACGGCAACTACCGCCCCCGCGCCGTCAGCATGACAGAAGCTATGAATGGCAGCGTGCTCGGGGAAGTTCGAGTAAGCAAGGAGCTGTTGGATGGAGCCATCCCGGGACATCACACGATCTTCTTCCGCGCCGGCCACTTGCGATTTCCCAGCTCCCTGGCCGAGGCGTTGGTGAATTGCGGCTACGAGTTTGACTCGTCGTTTACCGCCCCCGACGTGATGAGCAATTTCCCTTATCGGCTCACATATGACCGGGACTTTGAGCATGAGAGCCCGATTTATGAGTTTCCCGTGACCATTGAGGACGAGGATGAGCCGCCGCTGCCGCAGCGGATCGCGCAGGCGCTGGAGGTCATTCGGGCCAACGCCGATAACGGCGCCGCCAACGTCGTCCTGATCCACACTAACGACGATGAAACCAAAGTCCCAGCCGAGGAGGCACTTTTGAATGGGCTTCCTGCCGATATCATGGTCTCGGATATGGTTAACTTCGCCCGGTTCTGGCGGGCGCGCGACCAGCTTAAGTGGGAAGTGCTGCCGGGCAAAAATCCCGACAATTTGACCTTGACGGTCGAAAGCGCCGAAGCCGTGAATGACCTGACCTTCGAGTTCGCCCAAGCCGTCTCGTCCGTTGACAACGGTGCCCAGATCCTGCCGAGCCGACACCAAGTCGTTCTCCCCCCTCTCGCTCCCGCCGTCAAGATGACTTTTGGGATTCATTACGCACCTTAGAAGACGGACCAAGGCGGAAACGGTCAATGGCTGGGGAACCCGATTTTCCCTTGGGTCACGCCTTGGCATGCTGAGTGCTCCAAGCAGGGGGGAGAAGTGTTCGCCCCGGTAAGTGGGGGACTTCGCCCACCTTCTGAGGGCTCGAACCCTCGCCAGACTTCTGGCAGACCGACATTGTGTCTGAGGCGTTCGCATGCGCAGCCAGCCTCCCACCTCAACCCGCCGTTCCTTCTTGAAGCAATCGATCATGCTGGGAAGCACTCTCGCCTCCTGTCGGGCCGGTCACGGAAGCGCCGTCAATTCGACCGCGGATGGTGAGCCCGGTCGCTCCCGCGTGGTCATCGCTCACGATGGGAACGTTCGCAGCACGGGAAGCGGTTTCGACGCCGCGCGCCTCGCCCAATTGCTTGACCGTGCCCTTCAGGCGTCGTTCGACCGGGACTCGCCCGTCGAAGCTTGGAAGAAGGTCGTCCGTCCAGGGGAAGTGGTGGGGCTGAAGGTGAACTGCCTGGGTGGGCATGGTAACGCCACTCACCGCGAACTGGTGGAGGTCATCACGGAACGCCTTCGCCAAGCCGGCGTTAACGAGATCGTCATCTGGGACCGGCAGAACTCCGATCTGGAACGCGCCGGCTTCAAGATTGCCGAGCGCGGTTCGGGCGTGCGATGTTTTGGCAATGACGTGTTGGGCTTCGAGGATGACCTCATGACGTTTGGACAGGCGGGAAGCCTGTTGTGCCGCACGCTGACCCAGGTCTGCGACGCGGTCATCAACCTGCCCGTGCTGAAGGATCATGGCATCGTTGGCGTTTCGCTAGCGATGAAGAGCCTGTTCGGCGCGATTCACAATCCCAACAAGTACCACTCGAACGCAGGCGACCCCTACGTGGCGGACGTCTACGCGTTTGCGCCCATCCGCCAGAAGGTACGCTTGCACATCTGCGACGCCCTGAACGCACAATACGACGGCGGCCCGTCGTACATGCCGCAATGGATGTGGCCGTTCAATGGCTTGCTCGTGGCGCGCGACCCGGTGGCGCTGGACTACGTGGGCTGGAAGATTATTGAGCAAAAGCGCGTCGAGATGGGCCTCCCGCCGCTGCGCGAGCAAAAGCGTGAGCCTACCTACATCGCCACTGCCGCCGACGCCGAGCATCGCTTGGGAACGTGCGACCAAAAGCGGATCGAACGGGTGGAAGTATGAAAGTCTGGAGTCCGGACTTGCTATGAGAAACAAGCCTCTACACGAGTTCGACATGGTTGATCGCCGCGCCTTCTTGAAAGCCGCTTCCCTGCCCTGTTTGGCGGCCTGCGGTGGGGTGTTGGCCAGCGCCCCGCTCGTAACATCGTTGCTGGCAAGTCCCGCGCTCACAGACAGTGACAGCCAGTACACGCGCGAGGCAAAGTTCTACGAAAAACTGCCTTACAAGAAGACCAAGTGCAAGCTCTGCCCGCGTGAATGCGTGATTGACGACCAGGAGCGTGGTTACTGCGGCGTGCGCGAAAATCGCGGAGGGACCTACTACACGCTGGTGCATTCGCGCCTGGTGACGGCGCACATCGATCCCATCGAGAAGAAGCCCTTCTTTCATTTCCTGCCCGGCGCCCCGGCATTCTCGCTGGCCACTGCCGGCTGCAACGTGAACTGCAAGATGTGCCAAAACTGGGACATTTCCCAGGTGCGGCCGGAGCAGGTTCGCGCCACCTACGCGCCGCCCGAGAAGATCGCCGCCGCTGCCCAGCAGAATAGCTGCCCGGTGATTGCTTACACCTACAGTGAGCCTGTGGTTTTCCTCGAATACGTGCTCGACTGCGCTGCTGCCGGCCGCTCTGCCGGAGTCCGCAGCGCCGTGGTGAGCGGTGGGTACATTCAGGCCGAGCCACTCAAGAAATTGTGCGCGCAAGTTGACGCCATCAAGGTTGACTTGAAAGCCTACTCGGAGAAGTTCTACAAAGAAGTCGTGAATGGCGAGCTCAAGCCGGTGCTGGAGGCCATCGTCAACGTGCGCAAGGCCGGCGTCTGGAACGAGATTGTGTATCTCGTGATTCCCACGCTTAACGACGGCGATGCGGAATTCCAAGGTCTGGCGCGGTGGGTGAAATCTGAGGTCGGCCCCGACGTTCCCCTGCACTTCTCGCGTTTTCATCCCGAGTATCTGCTGAAGAACCTGCCGCCCACGCCCATCGAAACGCTGGAGCGCGCCAAAGCCATTGCCGACGCCGAGGGCCTGCATTACGTGTACATTGGCAACGTGCCGGGACATCCGGCAGAAAGCACGTATTGCCCGCAGTGCCGAAAGAAACTGGTTGACCGCACTGGCTATACGATCAACGCCAACTACATCCACCGCGGCAAGTGCCAGTTCTGCCACACCGTTATACCGGGGGTCTGGACGTAGGGCAGATGTAGGCAGAAGGCGGTAGGCAGTAGGCAGAAGGCAGAAGGCGCATACTACTGAAGAGCGAAGGCAAAAGGCAAAGCGCAAAGGTCAAAAGGCAAGGCCGGTGGCGTCCGAACTTTTGACCTCCGCCTTTTGCCTTTTGACTTGGCTTTCTTAGCCTCATAGGTGACGTCATGAGAAATCCACCAACTCGGTCCTTAATCCTAGCCGCGCTCGCCGCGTTGATTCTCGCCGTTCCGCACCAAGTCGGCTGCGCCGCTGAGCCCAAGGTCCGTCCCGCCGGAGTGGCGGGTGGGTTCTATCCCTCCGACCCCGGCGAACTCACGAAGATGATGGATGGACTACTGGCGCAAAACACCGTGCCGCAGGTGCAAGGTCCGCTGGTGGCGCTGATTTGCCCGCACGCGGGGTACGTGTTCACCGGCCCGGTGGCGGCGGCGTGTTTTGCCCAGCTCAAGGGGCGGAAGTACACTCGCGTCATCGTGATTGCGCCTTCGCACTACGTCAATTTCCCTTTCAATTCGGTCTACGATGGTGACGCCTACGCGACGCCGCTCGGCCAGGTTCCGGTGGACACAGAGTTTCGAGCCAAGCTGGCCCGATTGAATTCGAGCATCAAGGTTTCCGACCAGGGGCATATTCCCGTCCGCGACCCGAGGAGCGGCCAGATGATGAGTGAGCACGCGCTCGAAGTCCAGTTGCCATGGCTCCAGCGCACCTTGGGCGATTTCAAGCTGGTCCCCATCATCATGGGCGATCAGAATTACAATATCGAACGTGCTCTGGGGCGGGCGCTGGCGAAAGCCCTGCTGGCAGACTCGCCTGAGGCACGCACACAGACGCTGATCCTGGTGAGTTCCGACCTCTCGCATTACCATCCTTACGACTACGCGAACCAGATCGACCATCAGACCCTTCAGGCCATCGCCGAGTGGGATTACCTCAGCTTGTCGCGCAACTTTGCCATGTGGGAACGCGGCGTGCAGACCTGGGAAGCGTGCGGAGGAGGACCGATCGTTGCCGGGATGATCGCCGCCGAAGGTTTGGGTGCAACGCACGCGCACATCCTGAAATACGGCAACTCGGGCGACACCACGGACGTCAAGGATCGCGTGGTGGGTTATGGTGCGGTGGCGATCACCCGATTGAGCGCCGCGGAAGCCAGGACCAGCGCGGAGTTCACCCTGACCAGCCGTGAGAAGGACGCCCTGATGAAGATCGCCCGCGCCTCAGTGGAGACCTCGGTGCGTGAGCGCAAGACCTACCTGGTGGGCTCGACCGGCTTCTCGCGCCTGGAGGAAGCGCGCGGCGCCTTCGTGACCCTTAAGGAGCATGGCGAGCTACGGGGCTGCATCGGCTACATCACGCCCCTGAAATCGCTGGCGGAAACTGTACGCGACGTGGCGTCTTATGCGGCACTGAATGACTCTCGCTTCAACCCCGTCACCGTTCAGGAGTTGCCGCTCCTCGAATACGAAATCTCCGTCATGTCGCCACTCCGCCGCGTCCTGGACACCAAGGAAATCAGGGTCGGCAAGCACGGATTGATCATGAAGCAGGGAGACATTGAAGGCATCCTGCTGCCGCAGGTTCCGGTGGAGGAGCATTGGGACCGCGGCACGTTCCTCGAACAAACCTGCTTGAAGGCCGGCCTACCCCGCCAAGCCTGGAAAGACGACGACACCGATATCTTCATGTTCACCGCGTTGGTGTTCGGCGAACACTCGGCGCCGGAGTCGAGCTTTTCTGACCACCCTGCCGATCCTCTCCACACCCCGTCGTCATCGCCCCTGGGACTGGGCTCACCAAGGCCATAGGTGCTGTGCGCGTCCGCGATTGCCGCAGGCAGAAGTCGAAATGCGGTATAATTCAGCCAGTATGACGGGCAACGATTACGTTGACCCACGGGACGGCGGCTTTTACATCAAAGGCACGCGCGTGCCACTGGATTCCATTGTGCACGAGTTTCGTGGTGGCGCGTCGCCGGAAAGCATCCGGCAAGCCTTCCCCACCCTCACGCTCGAACAAGTATATGGTGCAATCACGTTTTACCTTGGGCACCAGCACGAGGTGGATGAATCGATCCTCGATGCCGAACGGGCCTGGTCGGAGTTTGAAGCCGCGCACCCCCTTCCACCGGTGTAATCCTCATTTCTCAGAACGTCACACCCTCAGCAGCCATTGGTGCGACGGTTTTGTGCTGGACCGCATTGGGGGTTACCTCCCTGACGATACACTGAAGCCGCAATTGCCTTCGGTATGCTATGCTAACAACACATGGACGCTGATCGGGAACTACTCGAGAAAATCAGGGCTCTCGTGCTAGCGGCGAAATATCGTATTAGGCTCCATGTCGTCCGCCACATGATTGAGGAAGGTTTTGACGAAGGGAATCTGGTCGAAGCAGTGGCTCGCGAGAGCCGTATTCTGGAGATTTACCCTGACGAGATGCGTTGCCTGCTGCTCGGTTACTTTAAGATCAGCGAAAAGGTTCGACAACCTCTTCACGTCGTGTACGACTATTCGAACTCCAAGGTGGTGGATATCGTGACGGCTTACCTTCCGCAGAAGCCCTGGTGGATAACCCCCTCCAAGCGAGGCAGACTTGTATGAAAAGGAATGTGACATCGAAGTGCTCCGAATGTGGTGGTCAGGTTCGAAGAAAGACGATCACGCAGGAATTTGAAAAAGAAGGCACCAAGGTTAAACTCTCCGGACTCCAAGCGTGGGTTTGCGGTCGCTGTGGCGAAGTCTACTTCGAACCCGGCGGGGCCCAGCAGGTTGTTCAGGCGGTCAATTCCTTGTTCCGACTGGCTTTCGCCGAACGGCAACATAAAGGAACGCTGAGCGCGCACCTTTCGTGACGATCCTGCTTGCTTGTTCACTCCTATCTTCCTCGCTGAATACCCGCCGTAACCACCATCGCCGCTGGGCCCAAGTTCACCGCGGCCATCAGCGCGGCTGTGCGCAGAAATCCGTAAACGGGAATCAGCAACAGGCTTAGTGCCAGAGCCCCGGCGCAGGCGCCGGCGAGGTCCAGGGCGTAGAGCACGCCAAGTGAGCGGGGAGGTTCACGAACGCTGCCTGCCTCGCGATAGGTGTCAGGTGATGCAGCACTTTGTCCGATCGTATGTCGTGCGCCGCTTCTCACCCCTGTGCTCTCAGGTTGCCGTCGCTCCGCGAAGTAAACCCGGGAGGCCAGCAGGAACTGGTAACCACCCAGCAATCCCGCCACCAGCGCCAGCGAGGGGAACAAGACGTCGCTGGCGGCTCGCTGCGCGGCCAACCCGTTCACGCGACCGAGCTGAATGAAGACTCCATAGAGCAATAGCGGTGACACAGCCAGCATCAGTTGCAGACCCGCGAGTTGCCAAAGATCCCGCCGCGGCGAAGCCACGCCGCCCGGCGCCCGCAGAGCCCACCACGCACCCAGCGCCATGCCCACCATGAAGAGTGCCACCAGGATGGTCAGTTCGTGGTAGACGTAGCCATAGAGCGCCTGGAAACCCAGCAACAGGAGAATCTCCAAACCCAACTCCGTAAACCCCACCGCCGCCACCGCGAAGGCCGCGGACCGGCGCACGCGCGCCGCCGGCTGGTCGTGCGACCTCGCCGGCCATAGCAACAAAAGTGGAACCAGTACTGCAAGCACCAACACCGTGCCCAGCAGAAGCGTTCGGAAGCTCACGCCGGCAAGCGCCTCAAACCAGCGGGTTGACGTTGGGGAAAAGGGTGCGCTCCACAACGCCACGTCAAAATAATAGGCCATCGGGGCAAAGTCGTGATTCACCGGTGTCGAGGGCAGCGGCTCGATCTGAGTCTGCAAATCCTGCATGCGGTCCGGCGACATGCGAAAAGGCACAAAGTACTCACGCACGTATTGGGTGTGCAACCCGCGCGCCCGCAGCCGCCGCACCAGTTCTTGCGGATCGGTGGTCAGCGTTCCAGGCTGAGTGGCAGCGAAGAAATGCACCGTCTCGCCGGGAATCGCGATGACCTGAGGAAACACCCGCCGCAGCGTGCGCATAAGGCAGCGGAGAAAGTCGGCGAGGGGCTGGCTGATGTAGTTTTCCGAGGAATTGACCTGAAAAGAAAGGATGCCGGCCGGGCGCAATCGAGCGGCGGCCTCACGATAAAATTCCTCCGTGTAGAAGCGGTTGAGTTGCGCCGTGTGAGGGTCGGGCAGGTTAACGATGATCACGTCGAAGCGCTCGGTGGTGCTCTTTAGGAACCGCCGCCCGTCCATGGCGTGCACCCGCACCCGCGGGTCGGAGTGAATCTTCTCCCAAGCAGCAGGAAAGTACCGCGCCGCGACTTCGAAAATCGCCGGGTCAAGTTCGACGTAATCGACGCGATCGAGGCTGGGATGAGCCAGCGCCTCGGTGATGCTGCCATTTACCCCGCCACCAATGAGGAGAAGACGGCGCGGCGTGGGATGCTCGAGCAAGGCATAATGCACCGCCTCTTCCGCCGCCGCAGCGTCGGGTACGGTCATCACGATCAGGCCGTTTTCAAAAAGGCTCCGGCTTGTGCCTGTCTCCACCACGGCCAGGTTGCCATAGAGAGAATTCTGCGTGGCCACAAGGTTGAAACCACTCCACAGGCAACGGAGCGACAGTGGCTGGAGTTCATAGCTGCCGACAACGATGAGCGCCACTGAGACCGCAAAACTCCAAGTCCAGGCCCGGCGACGCGCCGTGACGGAAGTCAGCAGGAACCAGGCAGCGAGGAGATTCAGCACACCCAGCAGCGCCGCGATGGCAAACGGATTCGTAAGCCGGATCAGCGCCAGACCGGCCAGCACACCGCCCAGTCCCGAGCCGGCGGCTTCCAGCAGGTACACGGCGCCCGTGGACCTGGCGGCGGAATCGCCAGTTGCTTCGGCATACACCCGGCTGCCCGCCGCGAACAGGCCACCGGAAACGACGCAGAGGACGCTGAGCGTCGCGCCCGCAGTGAGGAACATCGGCACCGGCCCCAGGATTTCTCCCGGAATCGCCTGGCAGAAGCTTTTGCTGACGCGGACCGCCAGCAGAGTGAGCGGCAGCGCCAAAGCCAGCAGGGTCTGGAGGCAAGCCATGAGCTGGCGCGGATGCCGCGTTCGCGCGGCCCAGCGCCCCACCACGCTGGCGCCCAGCGCGGTCCAGAGCAGCCAGTTGGCCAGCACCACACCCAGCGCGAGTTCGTTGCCGTAGAACACCACCAGCAACTCGCGCATCAAGACCACCTGGGCGATGACGGCGGTAAAACCGATCAGCGAGAGGATTGCTCCTAGTGGCCACGGGATGTGCCATGATGGTCGTTCTGCGGGTTCCGGATTTTCGTGCCGACCCATGGGAAAGGAACCGCGGGCAAGATGCCTGTCAGCGCCGTGTAGGCCCCGAAGAGCTTGGGCGGATAGCGAGGGTTAATTGGGTACGAATGCTAGCGAGGCTGCTCCCGCGCCCAAGTCCGAACCATCCGGCGCCAGGCGAGCGTGCTGAGCGATTTGCTCTGCTCGACGAAATCTGCCAATGCCGTTTGGGTGACAGCAGGCAGGACCATACTTCGGTCGCTGTTTTCGTACCGATCTCCGGCGAGGCGAAGGATCTTCGCGGTGCGGCCATCGTGCAACCAGATCTCGGGCACTCCCAGGCGCGCATAGACAGGAAGTTTGGGCACCACAGGGCTCGTGACTTCCACTTCAATGACCAGGTCAGGCGGCGGGTCCACGCTCAGGTCAATATCCTTCTTGCCGCGGATTCGCTCAACATTCTGGATGTAAAAGCAAGCGTCAGGCTCAGTGCCGCGCTCTAAATCCTGCCTCCGGAATGTCGTGGAGCCCAGCGCTTTGAACTCTACCTGCTGCTCTTCGGCGACAATGTCGGCGATCATCGCCAGGACTTCGATTAGTGCCTCGTGCTCGCTCGACGGACTCATGATTTCCAGCGCCCCTTCGCTGTAAGTAAACCGCGGCGATCTGGTGTCCGAGTAATCGGCCAGCAGACTCTCATACGTTTCCCAGCTTACGTGGTTCAGACAGAATCGACCTTCCCCGACTTCACGCAGCACATTTACGACAGTAGGCATAGTCCTTCCTTCAGCGGTCAAATGCAGCGCGGCTACAGTGGCCCTCACGCTCAGTGTACTCTATGAAAATGGCATTTTCCACAACCCGCCGGAGATCACGGCAGTTCCAGAGACAACAAAGGAAAGTCTCGGGGACCAGAGAGACTGCCAAGCAGGCGCAAGTTGTGGCAACCTGCAGTCGATTATGACAGCCCGGTTCCTTTTGTCGCTGTTTTTTTTGCGCTCGGTTGCCACACGGCGGGCACGCCACCCAATCAGGAGGCACCTCAATCAAAGCCGCCCGTTATTGTGCGGATTCAGCCAGAGAAGCCAGTCGAGCACGTGTCCAGCCCCCATGCGCAGGTCCAGCCAGACAAGTCAGCCAATTACCGATCCATCCCCAAAATGTTGTTCCCTTATGCACCCACGAAAACGGAGAGTGTTGACTGTTTTCGCCGGCTGTCTCCAGAAGTGACCATGTACACCGTAGTGCAAAAGTGCGGCCGCCCAGACGAGGAAGTAGGCAGCGGGCTTTATATCTTCTTGTGGCACATGAAAGATGGCTCCACCGTTGGCGTTGGCGGACTATTCAATCTGAATCAGGCCGTAGGCGACATCAAGCATACGTCCCCGTCAGGCAAGACCACATCTCTGCTGAAAGACAAATGACACTGAGAAAGTTGCAGCCATCTGGGCAGTTGACAGCCCGCGCCATTTGTCGCTACACTAGGCGACAATATGGTAAACGAACTTCAAGCGGTGGTATCAGAATTGGGGGGCGAGCGGACGCTTGGGCGAGTGTTCACAAGCGAGGGCGATCTGCGTGAAGCCATCCGCGAAGGCTTTCCTCCGGCTGTCGTTGCGAACCTGATGGGCGCTGCCGGTCTGACGCTGAAGGAGGTGGCGGGCGCACTGGACCTTTCTCCCCGCAGTCTGCAACGCCGCCGCCGCACGGGAAGGCTGGCACGTTTCGAGTCCGACCGACTCTACCGCCTAGCTCGCATCATGGCAATCGCCGGCGAGTACCTGGGCGACCCCGAGCGTGCTCGTCGCTGGCTCAAGCGTCCCAACCGCGCCTTGGGCGGCGCGGCCCCGATTGCAGCGATCGACACGGAGTTGGGAGCGCGCCAGGTGGAGAACCTCCTGGGCCGCATCGCCTACGGCGGGATCAGTTGAGTCGGGTCTATCGCGTGTTACGCAAGGCCTACGCGCGAGCGCCCTTTGACGGCGAAGGCGCCTATCGCTATGGCGGCCGGTGGTCGAGTCCCGGGACCCGGTTGTGCTATACCTCCCAGTATCAGTCACTCTCGATGCTGGAATATTTTGTTCACCTGGACAAAGACGATCCCCCCGACGACCTGGTTCTGGCGGTCGCCGAAATTCCAAGTGACGTCTCGCGGACTCGGCTTCGGGCTGACCGTCTGCCCGCCAACTGGCGCGTCTCCGCTGCCCCTCCGGAACTTGCTCGTATTGGAGATGAATTTGTGCGGCGCGGGAGGCATTGCTTGCTGATGGTGCCGTCGGTGCTCGCACCCAGCGAATCGAATTGCTTGATTAATCCCGCGCACGCCGATTTCCGGAAGATTGTGGTTCTTGGAACAGAACCTCTCCAGTACGACCGGCGCATGTTTCGCAAGCGGGTGAGACGGACACACCACCCATGACGCAGTTTGTTCGGAAGGTATATGAAGAAAGGACGCGAGACAATTACAGATTGGAGCAGCGTGCGCTGGCTGAAAGACCGGCAACATCGGCGCGAAATAGCAAGGGCAGATCTTAGCTCGAACCTCGGCGGGTGCGCACCAACTGCGGAGGGCTTATGCGCACAAGGGCGTTTTGCGTGCCTTCCGTCTGGTGTTCGGAACGCGGCAAGAATTCCTTTTGCACGTAATCCACGAAGGCCTGCATTTCTTCCTGCATCATGCGCATTCGCCGCCGCATGTTCATGATGATATCAATGCCCGCCAGGTTCACGCCCAGGTCGCGGGTCAGATTCAGAATGGCCTCAAGCTGCTCCAAATCTTCCTGCGTGTAAAGGCGCGTATTGCCGTTGGAGCGCGAGGGGATCAGCAGGCCCTCTCGCTCGTACAGGCGCAACGTCTGCGGGTGGATGTTGTACATCTCCGCCACCGCCGAGATCATGTAGCCTGCCTTGCCGCGAGTTTTTCTGCCTCGTTTAGCCATAAGAACAGTTCACAGTCAACAGTCGACAGTCGATAGGGTGTTTCAGAATTCAGAATTCATCATTCAGCATTCCTCACGGCTTGGCCCCGGCCGTCTTCAGCTCTTGCCGCGGGTCGTCCGGGTTCAGGCGCGCGAGTTCGCGCAGAATCTCCTTGGTGCGCTCATCGGCGACGTGCGGCACCGTGATCTGTACTTCCACGAACTCGTCACCCCGCACCTCTCCCGAAGAGTCACGCAATGACGGCGCTCCTTTCCCGCGCAGGCGCAATTTCTGCCCGCTTTGCGTTCCCGGAGGAATCTTGATGGTGCTCAAGCCGTCGATGGTAGGCACCTCCACCTTGGCCCCAAGCGCCGCCTCGGTGATGGTCACGGGCAGTTTGACGTAAAAGTTGTCGCCCTTGCGTTCAAAGACCGGGTGTGATTCGACGTCCGTAACAATGTAGAGATCGCCGGGCGGCCCGCCATGAATCCCCGCGTTGCCTTTTCCCGGAACGCGCACGCGCGAACCCGAGTCAACCCCCGGTGGGATCCGTACATTCAACGTCTCGGGGGTATGAATGGCGCCCGTGCCGCCACACTTGGGACATGGCCGGCGCGCCTTGCCGGTTCCCCCGCACTGCGGGCAGGTCATGGCAAAGCGCATCGTGCCAACTTGTTTGGTGGTCTTGCCGGTACCGTGACAGTTCGCGCAGACGACCTCCGGACCTGGGAGCGTGCCCGTCCCATGGCAATTCTCGCAGGCAACTTCATGGTCCACCTTGATCCGCACCTGCGCGCCTCGAATTGCGTCCCAAAAGCCCAGGTGCATCGTGTATTCGATATCGGAGCCCTTTTCCGGTTCCTCGCTCGCGGCCTCGCGCTCACCGCGCGAAAAGATCTGCGAGAAGATGTCGCGGAAGCCCCCGCCAAATCCGCCGGACCGCGGGCCTTCCTCAGCGCCAGCGTCATCCATGTTGGAGAAGTCGAAGCCGGAAAAGTCGACGCCCGGCGGCGGACCGCCGGCATAGCCTGCGCCCGGGCCGGCGCCCGCACCGGGGGGGTATCCACCGGGCGGGAGATTGTCGGAATAAAAGCCGTACTGGTCGAAAATCTTCCGCTTCTTCTCGTCGCTCAGGACTTCATAGGCCTCGGAGAGTTGCTTGAACTTCTCCTCGGCAGCTTTGTTCCCGGGATTCACGTCAGGGTGAAGCTTGCGCGCCAGGTGCCGGTAAGCCTTGCGAATCTCTTCCGGCTTGGCATCGCGGCTAACACCGAGAACGCCGTAATAGTCTTTTTGTTGGCCAACAGGCATGGTAATTTCAGTTCTCAGTGGCTAGTGGTTAGTGGCTAGTGGCTGGTGGTAGTTCGCCTGCTCTTCACGTCGCAGTACATCGCTATCGAGTGCTCGAATTCCTTGGAGGCCCAACGACCCACCTCGGAACACACGCGCTACTGACCACTAACCACTAGCCACTGCCTCATTCAGTTCTTACTCATCTGCAAAATCGGTCCCAGATGATCGGGGCAGCGCGAGGCGATCCACGCCTCTAGATGCTCGCGCAGTTCGCCCCCCGCCACTTTGCTGAAATCCTCGACCTCAACTTCCAAAAAGTGCCGCCAGTTGCACACAGGGCACTGGACGGGCACTTGCGCATGATGATCCATATTTGAGCTCACAGTCAACAGCTTACAGCTAACAGTAAAAGCTGCTCATTCCAACCATCCGCCCACAGCCGACAGTCGGAAGTAACGTTTAGTTACTGTGGGCTGTCGGCTGTGAGCTGTCAGCCTCTACCGCTTACTCCTTCTTCTTATCGTCGTCAACGACTTCGGCGTCGATCACCTCGCCCTCACTCTTGGCCTGTCCCCCCGAGTCGCCGGTGGAAGACTGCTGCGGCCCGGCTGCACCCGCGTCCGCGGAAGCCTTTGCCGCCCCCGCCTGCTTGTACATCGCCTCCGCCAGCTTGTGAGAAGCCTGGGTCAGCTTTTCCTGCGTCGAGTTGATCTTGGACGTGTCGCCTTCCTGAATGGCCTTCTTCGCGTCCTCCAGCGCCGATTCGATCGCCTTGGCGTCGGATTCCGAGATCTTCTCGCGGTTCTCCTTGAGCAACTTCTCCACCGAGTAGACCATCGAGTCGGCTTTGTTCTTCATCTCGATTTCTTCCCGGCGCCGCTTGTCTTCCTCGGAGTGGAGTTCGCCTTCCTTGGTCATGCGCTCCACCTCTTCCTTGCTCAAACCGCTGGAGGAAGTGATGGTAATCCTCTGCTCCTTGCCCGTCCCCAGGTCCTTGGCGGAGACGTTCAGGATGCCGTTGGCATCGATGTCAAATGTCACCTCAACCTGCGGTATACCACGCGGGGCGGGAGGAATACCCACCAGGTGGAACTTGCCCAGCGTGCGGTTGTCCTTCGCCATCGGCCGCTCGCCTTGCAGAACGTGGATTTCCACCGACGTCTGGTTTTCCGCCGCCGTGGAAAAGACCTCTGCCTTGCGGGTAGGAATGGTGGTGTTCCGCTGGATCAGCGGAGTCATCACGCCACCCAGGGTCTCAACTCCCAAAGTGAGCGGGGTAACGTCGAGCAACAGCAGATCCTTCACTTCGCCGCCCAGCACGCCGGCCTGAATGGCCGCACCCACCGCCACCACTTCGTCCGGATTGACGCCCTTGTGAGGCTCTTTGCCGCCGAACAGCTCTTTCACGATCTGCTGGATGCGGGGAATACGGATTGAACCACCCACCAGCACCACTTCATCGATCTTATCGGGCGTGACGCCGGCATCGTTCAGCGCTTGCTTTACGGGAGCCACCGAGCGCTGGAAAATGTCTTCGCACATCTGCTCGAAGCGTCCCCGCGTTAGCTTCATCGCCAGGTGCTTGGGGCCGGAAGCGTCGGCGGTAATGAAGGGCAGGTTGATCTCCGTCTCCATAATGGTGGAGAGTTCCATCTTGGCCTTCTCCGCCGCTTCCTTGAGCCGTTGCAAGGCCATGCGATCCTTGGAAAGATCGATGCCCTGGTCCTTGCGGAATTCGTCGACGATCCAGTCCATCACGCGCTTGTCGATGTCGTCGCCGCCCAGGTGGGTGTCGCCGTTGGTGGACTTCACTTCCACCACGCCTTCGCCCACTTCCAGGATGGAGATGTCGAACGTGCCGCCGCCGAAGTCGTACACGGCAATGGTCTCATCCTTCTTCTTGTCGAGTCCGTAGGCGAGCGCCGCCGCCGTGGGCTCATTGACGATGCGCGAAACTTCCAGGCCCGCGATCTTCCCCGCGTCTTTGGTGGCCTGCCGCTGAGCGTCATTGAAATAAGCGGGCACGGTAATGACCGCCTGCGTCACCTTCTCGCCCAAATGCTGCTCCGCCGCGTCCTTCATCTTCTGCAAGATCATGGCGGAAATCTCGGGCGGCGAGTACTCCTTGCCCAGAGCTTCCACCCGCACATCGCCGTTGGGGCCGGAGACCACCTTGTACGGTACAGTCTTGATTTCCGACTGCACTTCATTGAAGCGGCGTCCCATGAACCGCTTGATCGAATACACGGTGTTCTCAGGATTGGTGATCGCCTGCCGCTTGGCTACCTGGCCCACCAATCGCTCCCCTGACTTCGTAAACGCCACCACCGACGGCGTCGTCCGGCCACCTTCGGGATTGGGGATCACCGTGGGCTCCCCACCCTCCATAACTGCTACTACTGAATTGGTCGTTCCCAAATCGATTCCGATAATTTTGCCCATATTGCCTACTCCCTCCTCTATCACTGGTGGGGACGCATGCCCAACCATGCGCTACGATGAGCTACCCTGCGCTAACTATATAGATGCTCTCGAAGCCTCCTTAGTCACGCGATAGAATAAATGTTGAGTGTGTCTTTGTCAAGATAATTTTTTATCGTGTAAGCTGTTTATTTTCAGCGGTCTAATGAAAGACTAGAATCGTGGGAGTGTCCGGCAGGTCGCAGCGATGCGGTTGACCTTGCTACCCTGGAAGCCGCTTTCTGCCATGGGGAAGGCAATTCTCCACTCACGCCGCCCGCGCGTCAACTTCGAAGTACTGCCAGGAATCGGCGATCTCCGCTGCGGAGCGCCGCGGACGTGCGGGCGGGGACCGGCACGATATATCCGATTTTTTCTCAGGCACTTTGGCGTCTCCGCCCACATTTTGCTTGACCTTCCCTGGGGCGAGGGGTAGTACATCCCGGTAGAAATAAGGTGGGACAAAGAGGTCCCCGTCCTCCGGGCGCCTAGAAAGCTCACGCGTCGCGGGGCGCTTTCGGCGGTGCTCTCAGCAACAGCGACCGTTGGAAAAGCTGCCAGCCATTACTGCGTCAAGTAATGGCCGAGCCAAGCGCGGATAGTTGGCTTATCGAGCGGGCAGCCGAGAGGTTGGGTAGCGACGAGGTGTGCGCTCTTCAGCGCTCCTCGGCGGCTCTTCATCCGGAAATTGAATTTAGAAAGGGGTCAGAAGAGAAAGGGGGGCAGGAGCCTTTTTGGGGTCTCCCACGGCTCGTTCCAAACGTGGTAAACCACACCTCCTACATCCACCCGCCGAGTTCTACCCATAACAGCATTCCACCCCATCCTCCCTCATGAATAAAAGGCTCCTGCCCCCTTTATACCTCAGGGCGGAAACATTGCCCTCCAAGCGGCAGCTATTGGATTGAAACATCAGATCAACACACTCATTACGTTGGGAACGCCTTTTGGCTATGCGTCAATGAGTTCAGGAGCTGGACAATGGTACAACGTGACCGGAAGCGGAGATGCTGTTCAGGTGGCTGCGTCCACAGGCTGCTGGACTTTGGTCGGCTGCTCCAGCCAACATGGAGCACATAATTGGACCGTACAAGCAGACGGTCATTCTGCGCTATGGCGTGACAAGAGTGTGAGGGATATTTGGTGGAAATGGTTCCTGAATCAGCAAACTTGCCCCCTGCAAAAAGAAAGAGTGACATCGCGCATTTTGCCTGGCGTGATCGACTGTAGCACTGGAGGATGCAATGCCCACTGATAACCGCGGACATTCGCGATACGTTGACGTCGCGGTGACATGGATAGGCACTTTCATATGCTGCGGGGGAGAATAAGGGGGTCAGGGGAGAATAAGGGAGAATAAGGGGGTCAGGTACCCTTTCCAGGGCGCCAGGGGTTGCGGATGGTGTTTTCCAATCCGAATTGCGCCACCGCCCTGGAGACCCATTTCTCCGAACCATACGGCCTGCTCCTCTTGATCGCATACCGGATATTTTCAATTTCTTCCTTCGGTTGCGAGTGGTTAAGCCACTGCACGTAATCCTTGCGGTTCCGCCACCGGCCACGGGCTGAGCAGTTCTCTTTTGCTCCTCATTTCCGTACAGGCGGACGTACACGCTCGACCACGGCCAGTCCTCGGCCTTTTTCACCAGCGCGGCGCGCTTGGCGTTTCTTTCCACGTAGCGAACCAGGGTCAGGAAATGGCCGCCCATTTCCACGGGCAGCGACTTGTAGCGGCCCTTGGTAAAGGTGCCCGTATCCCACCGTGCGGGTTTGGGCGTGATAACGCTGCGTGTGGGTCAGGGTGATGCGTTGCATGAATTTCGACAGGTCGCCGTCGGCGCGGGGATAAAGCACCATGTGCCAATGATTCGGCATCAGGCAATAAGCCAGAAGGCGCATGGGCACGAGACTCAAGCCCTCTTTCACGACCTCGAGAAAATCCTGATAATGCGCTTCTTTCTTGAAAAGCGCGGAACGAAAATTCGCCCGGTTCAACGCGTGGTAAACCATCGCGCCGACATCCACTCGCCTGACTCTAGCCATGACCTAAATCCTACCCCACTTCTCCTGAAAAATAAAGGGTACCTGACCCCCTTTACTCCCCTTTACTCCCAGAGTTATACCTACGATGCCTGGGGCAACCTGAGTTGTTCGCCCGCCGGCCCCGGCTGCGTGGCGCTGTCTTACAATTCTTCCAACCGCATTACCACGTCCGGCTACACCTATGATGCCGCGGGGAACCTCACCGGCGACGGCACGCACACCTACCAGTGGGACGCGGAAGCTCATTTGACCGTGGCGTATTTAAGTGGCACGGCGGTGCAGACAAACACGCATAATGCTCTCGGACAGCGGGTGCGCGACGTGACGCAAACCAACACCACGGACGAAGCCTACGGCGCGGACGGCTCGCTACTCTGGCGCTACACGGGCAGTTCCAGTGACCCCAACCAACGCGCCTTTGTTCCCTTCAGTGGCGGCATTCTGGCCGAGTATTACTCGGGCGGCACGATTTTCGACCATCCTGACGAAATCGGCTCCATCACCACCGCCAGCGACCAGACCGGCAACAACCTCCAGGAGCGCTTGTACTATCCCTTCGGCGAGGCGTGGACAGGCGTGAACCTGAACAACCTGGGTATGCACCAGACTTTCTCCAAGCTCCCCGACTACGATGCGGAAACCGACCAGTACAACACGCTGAACCGCCACTATTCGCCCAGCGGGCGTTGGCTGAGCCCTGATCCCGGCGGGCTGAAAGTCGTCCGGCTGGACGATCCGCAGACCTGGAATATGTACGCGTATGTAAGAAATAACCCGACCACGCTGTCCGATCCCAGCGGGCTGGAACCGGACCCGCCTAAAGGTACGACGGATGCCCAAGCGTCAAACGGCTGCGACGAGCACAACCCCGCGACCTGCAAACCAGATCCGGCGGCGACGGGGGTTGATTGGAAGAGCCTTGACAAGGCCCAGCAAGGCGTACTGGCCGGGGGCAAAGCGGCATGGGATAAGATGTCCGGTACCCAGCAAGCGAACTTTGCCGCCATTACCCACGCCCTCGAATCGGTGACGCTGGGCAATGGCGCCACCGGATTGTCGGAAATCAAGGCAGGATCGGCGGCGATGAGAAAAGATGGCACGGAGATGGATGTAAGCTGGAAGGAGGGGGCTGCCAAGGCGTTTGAGAGCCATGGGTTTTCTTCTAGGCCAGGAGAGCATGGCGGAACGAACTTGGGACCAACAGACAAGGGGATACAGCGTTTGCATTTGGTACTCGGTAGCAAGGAAAACCAAGTCCATATCGACTATCGAGGGCTATTCGAAGGTCATTACAAACCTTACAATGACGACGTTACCGCTCGCCCCGGCCCCGAGCGAAGTCCTCTCTTGTTCGGCAAACCCATTGTCAACTCTGAGCGGTACCAGCAATGGTACCCGTGAGACAGTCGAAAATGATTCGAGGTGGGATATGAGATATCTGACTTTCTTAGTGGCGCTGGTGGGTTTACTATGGCCGGTGATTTCTCTCGCGCAGGGGAGCATGAATCCGATTAGCCAGGGTTTGACACCCGATGAAGCCATTGCCGCCGTTCGAGCTGAAGCGAAACCCGGTATGGCATTTCGAGCACTGCGGGAGCTGTCGGCCAGCGTCGGTACGCGAGGAATAGGCGAGCAGTCGCTCCAGGAGGCCCGGGCCCGGAATATGACTCTCTTTAGAGACGGAATCCTTGCTGATGTCTTGATGAGTGGCGGGTGCTTGTTGGCAGAAGATGACCCAGCTACTGGCACCACGAAGGCTCTTTACCTAGTCGCAAAGCGAGCGGACGGGCGCACCTTCAGTATTTCTAGGGATGTCGAAGGTGATATCAGTCTTAGCGACACTACCGAGCTGGTTCGAGATACGACCGACTTTGTTGAGGTGCTTCTAAGCACGCCGTCGTCGTCCGCCGCATCACTGGAGGGCAGATTCGTCGGGGGGACCTTTCCTGCGTACGACGAGAAACAAGGCTATGTTGCCTTTGGGATTCCCAGTAGTCTCCGGAAGATAAAAGCTGACGCCAAAGACTACCGCGAGTTTGCGGCGTTGCAGGCCGCCTATGGGTTTTGGTCTTACCGGTATGCGCTTTCGACGGTCCTCTATGCGGCAAATCCCATTGAGGCATATAGTGCGGCATACGATAAGAGTCTAGCGCTTGGGCGGGAGGTCCTTCGCATAAATCATGTAACGGAAGATGATATCGCTGGGCCAATAAACGACCTTTATCGGTTTCGCAAGGCGATAGCCTGGCAAAGGCGAATTGACGAGTATTTGGAGGACACCCTGAAGAAGGACGCAAAACCGCAATCTTTCGGAGCGAATAAATCGGTTGCCACCATTGTGACGCAGCTAGGCACCGTGAGGCGGGAGGGCCAAACGCTGTTTTTCGCACTGACGGCCTCTGATATAGCAGTTTACTGGCAGCGCGATGCGACGGGCGCCTTGGCCGTTAAGATGGTTTCAGCGGGCGGGAATTAACCGCGGGGCCCTTGGCGGGAATCCGCGATTTGTGGGCGGGCTGGCGCAGAGCAACGCTCTGCGTTTCGCGGTCCACACCGATCCACTGATCACAGAGCTGGGTAGCGCGGAGGCAGCGTAGTTCAGCTTCCTCCGCCGCTCTTCCACCAGACGGCAGATTCAAAATTCAAGATTCCAGATCAAATTGAGAGACAACGACCATGCCGATCAAACATGAAGCAGGTAGCCCGGAGGTTGTGTAGCGACGAGGTGCGCGTTCTTCAACGCTGCTCGGCGCGACTTCATCTGCCATCTAAGTATTCGAAGTGTCGCCCGCATCCGGCGGGCTTCCCTGATCCCCTCTATGTCCGGCCAGCTTCCCCTGCGATTCTCACGCAGGGACTTGAGCGGGTAGCCCAGACGTAGCCGTTGCGCGACGGTAGCCGCAGTTCGGCTTCCTTGGCGGCTCCTGATTGGGAATTGGGGCATTCGCAATCGCGGTTGCCACCGTTTTGCCCCCTGGAAGCCGGTGGTCAGGATAGGGCCGGCGAATGACCCGATGGCTCGATGTCCCGATTCGAGGAGGCAATATGCGAATAGGGAGAAACGAAATCATGGAGGAATTGACCGGCCACATGCGGCAATGCGGAGGAGAGCCGGGGGAATGGTGCGTGGGGACGGCCGGCACAATTCAAGATGGCAGATTCAAGATTCAAAATGATTCGGACAGGACAATTCAAGATGGCCGATTCAAGATGCAAGATGAATCGGAGAACGGCATGCCGAAACTGGCGCACCGCGAGGCTCACACGGCCTATGCCGCCGCCGACGCAGCCGATTATCTCGTCAACGCGTTCGGCCTGCGCCGCGCCCCCGGCTCCACGCCCGGCACGGTCGTCTACGTCTACCACGCAGTAGAGTTCAAGAAGGCGGAAGGCAGCCGGCAGAAGGCACAAAGCTGCAAGCAACTGGCTGCGACGTAGCGCTTCCGGAGTCCGCCCGCCACAACATCGCATCGTGAAGGCGACCTCTGGCGTAGCGCCATGCCTTATTCCGCCTTCGGAACTCCCCCGCCTAGCCTCAATTTGTCCTTGACAAAAGCCTAGAAGTGTAAGTATACTTTAGTAGGTGATCCGAGGAATAAGGGGGTCAGAGGAATAAGGGGGTCAGGGAGGAATAAGGGGGTCAGGGACCCTTTCCTGATCCCTTTTCCCTGACCCTTTTCCAATGGTTCCTGATGAGACAGAAAGGGTACCTGACCCCTTTTCCACCGCCGGCGCTCCCTGACCCCCTTTTCCACCGCTCCCCACAACGTGCGAGGCGAAGCGCCGTCAAGCTTGAACGCCGCGTTGAGCCGGAGTATCCGGAAAAGTAACAGAAAAGGAAAGACTTATGTGCAACGCAGAGCGCCGTCAGGCTCCGAGTCCTCCCCGAGTCGGAGCATCCGGAAAAGTAGTAGAAAAGGCGAGGCTTATGCGCCAAATACGAAGCTTAGGCGAAAGTGTAAGTTGCTGAAAAAAAGCCATTTGGTAAATGGACAGGGCGAAAAAAAGGGGGGACCCCTAAACTGCTGGAATATCCGGATAAGTGTATGAAAAATAAGGCTACAGAATTCGAGATGCTGGGATATCCGGATATATTATTGAAAACAAATGAGATCAAATGAGATTAGCTCATTATCCGGATATCGTGATGAAAATACAGGGAGTTGGCGGTGAAACTGGGATTCCCGCGGGACTAGTTATGGAAAAGCGTTTGCATATCGAAAATGCGCCGGTAACGGAATATCCTGGGAAGTTGTTGAAAAAACGGGGGCGTCATCGGACAAGCTCGTGATAATTCGTCCCCATGACGGCCTTTTCAGTTTATCCTGAATGTCTGGAAGGAGACCATAGCGCGAATGTCGCACCCACCCGAATACACCACCGAGCACGCCCGCGGGGGTATTCACGCCGAACTGCCCGAGATTGAAACCTGGGAGAACCAGTACCCTGGGTACGAGATCACCATTACCGTTCCCGAATTCACCTGTATCTGCCCGCGCACGGGGCTGCCGGATTTTGGGACCATCACGATTCACTACCAGCCGCACAAGCTCTGCCTGGAGTTGAAGTCGCTAAAGTCTTATATTGTGGCCTTCCGCAACGTGGGAATCTTCAATGAGAACGCCGTCAATCGCATCCTGGACGACGTGGCGCGCGCCTGCAAGCCGAAGTGGGCCGTGGTGAAGGGGGAATTCTCCGCGCGCGGCGGCATGCGGACGCTGGTGGAAGCCCGTTATCCGCGGAAAAGGTAAGCCAAGCGTCAACGCGAGCGGATCACCCTCGCCACCATCTCGCTCATTTGTGCTAATCTACCCCGGCTGAGTGCTGGTCCATTGCCCCATGCGAACCTGCCCGCGATGTCGCCTCGAACATCCCGACGAACTCACCGTGTGCCCGGATGATGGTACGCCGCTGGTGGAGCCTGCGCCGTGGCCGGAAGGCACGGTGATTCAAGGCAAGTACCGCGTCGTCGCCAAGATCGGCGAAGACGTGATCTGCACGGTCTACAAGGCCCACCAGCTCAAGAACGAGCAACTCTGCACGCTGCACGTGATGAGCTGGGGACTGGCATGCGACCCCGCCTTCGTCAAGCTCTTCGAGCAGGATGCCCTGCAGCGCCGGAAGTTGCAGCACGCCGCCATCGCCCGTGTCGAGGGCACTGGTGCGGCGGACGATGGCCGGCCCTTCATCGTTATGGAATACGTAGCGGGTCAGAGCTTGAAGCGCTACATCGAGCTGGAGGCTCCCTTTGCGCCGATGCGGGCCTGCGCCCTTGCCTGGCAGGTGGCCTCCGCACTGGATGCGGCGCATGCGCTGGGCATGATCCATCGCGACGTCAAGCCGGAGAGCATCTATCTGCTCGACGGCACCGCCGAAAAGATCAAGCTGCTGGGCCTGGGCATTTCCAAGCTGCGCGAAGCCCTGCTGGGCGACCGCTTCCGCACCTCGCCGGAAGCCGTCATCGGCACGTTTCAGTACCTCTCGCCCGAGCAGGCCCTGGGGCATCTCGGCAGTCAGTTGGACGGCCGCGCTGATCTCTACGCGCTGGGCGTGGTGATGTACCAGATGCTCACGCGCGAATTGCCCTTTCAAGCCACGTCCGCAGCCGATTGGATGATGGCCCACATCCAGTCCGTGCCCAGGTCGATTCGCGTCGCCCACGCCCAACTGGGAATCCCCGAGCCGCTAATCAACCTGGTGATGCAGTGCCTGCACAAGAACCGCGAGCAGCGTCCCGCGAGCGCCCGCCATATGATGCGCGACCTCGAGCGCGTGGAAGGCGAGATCGGCGCGAATGACACTGCCCCGACTGCCGCCCCCAAGCCCGCCCCGCCCGAACCCCACAAGTCCTCGCCGGGGTGGATGTTCTGGAAGAGGCAGTAGAAGTCTTCGAATCGACTCACCGCTGAGGCGCTGAGACGCAGGTGGCCTGAAGGCATCCGTCGCTCACCCGTCGGTTGGCGACGCGTCCGCACCGGCGCTGCCGAAATATCTCATTTGGAGACCCGGACCTGGGAGGAGCACCGTGGTTATTCCGACACTACCCACCAATCCGCGAGCCTCCCCGACCGGCGGGATAGACAAATTGTCTTAAAATGGATCGCGCGCAGGCATGAACGGAATTTATGATTTCGATCAGTTCCCGGCATCCTCTAGATCAAACCGCCGCCCGACCGGGGAGCCAAACCGCCATCGCCGCGGCGCTGCGGGCCAATCCCGCCAAGCGCCATATCGTCACCTCCCAGGTGGAACATTCCTCGGTGCTCAACTTTTGCATGGCGCTGGAACGGGATGGATTATGTAGCGGCGGTCTCCGACCGCCGCGCGTCGATCGGAGATCGACGCTACAACCTGGCGAGGTAAACCTGCCTAGTCCCGAATCCCAAGTCCCGAGGCCCGAATCCCGATACTCCGTCACCTACCTGCCGGTTGACCGCGAGGGCTTGCTTTTTGTTCTGGTTTGACTGACAACTGACCACTGACAACTAACCACTGCTTTTCCGATGTGGGCGAACAACGAAACGGGCGTGTTATTTCCGGTCGAGTAGGTCCGCCTCCCTGAAGACATTACACTGCTGAGGGGTTGACCGCCTCGATACCGCGATAGCGGGCAAAGTCATGCGGGTTGAAGGTCGGGATGCGGCTGACGTGGTGAAGGGTCATCGCCGCTACCAATCGCGCGTCGTGGACCTTCACTCCTGATACCTGGTAGGTCACTACCAGCTCACGCCATTTGGTAAAGAGTTCAGGGGTTTCTGGAAGGACGGCGGCAAACGATTCGACGAAGTGCAGATAACCATCAGTTGCGGCGAGCGTCTTGCCAAGGCCATTGTACTTCTCGGGCCGGGTACAAACGTTCCACAGTTCCACCAGATTTTGGGGAGCCACGCACAGACCCCGCCCGCTTTCGAGCAGGGTCTTGATGGCTTGGCGGGCGACCGGCCAGAGCGGATTTCGCAGCGTAAGGGCCCGGAGCAGCACGTTGGTATCGATGAGGTAGTCCATGCGGTTTACGCGCGGTCCGGATACCAGTTCTCACGCTCGAAAGTCTCTTCCGGCAGCACCGCATCGGTTTCCAAACCGGCAACGAACTCTTCAAACGCCTTCACACGCTCCGGCGCGCTGGCCTTCACCGTCCCGCCCTTCACCAGAGCCTCCAGGGCGCGCTCGGCAAACTGGTCGAGCGAGAGACCTTCCGACCGCGCCCGCGCCAGCAGCGCCTCGCCAATGTCCGGTTTCAATTCAACTTCCAGTTTCATTGCGACCTCACTCAATTCCCTGTTTCCTGAAGGGCTTTTCCCTAATCCCTAACCCCGAGCCCCCAACCCCGACTCGTGTTCTGCCCCCGCGGCACTCGCCGCTTGACCTGAGTGTACCACGAGCCCCACCCCGGTAGCGGCGGGTTTACCCTGCCAGATTGTAGCGTCGCCCTCCGATCGACGCTCGGCTGTCGGCTGACCGTTTTCCCGGTTGAATCCGGCGGGCCAGTCTTCCTAACCACTGACCACTAACAACGGACAACTGCCCTTAATACCCGATAAGGAGCCGCCCGGAACGCAAAATGCGCGTACCTGTGCGCTACCTGCTTGAGCTTTGGTGCATACAAGTGTATGCTAAAGGCATGGAGACCGTCTGGGATACCGAGAAGGCGGCACAAAACGTGTCGAAACACGGCGTCCGGTTTGCCGAGGCGGTTCTGGCTCTGGAGGATCCCTACGCGGTCACCATTGCGGATGATGAGTCATCACCCGACGAATCGCGCTGGGTCACACTAGGCGCCGACGCCTTGGGTCGTGTGCTGGTGGTGGTATATGCCTATCGCGGCGAAGACATTCGGCTCATTTCCGCCCGCTGTGCGGAACCGCATGAACGCAAGGAGTATGAGGGACAATCATGAAAACTTACGACTTCAGTAAGGGCAAGCGCGGAGCGGTGCTGCCGCTACCGCCCGGGAAGGAACGGATCACCATTCGCCTGGACGCGGACGTTCTGGAATACTTTCGCGACGCCGTGGACCGCGCCGGGGGCGGCAATTATCAAACCTTGATCAATAAGGCTCTGCGCGAGTTCATCGATGGGGAAAAGAAACCGACGCTGGAAGATACCCTGCGGCGCGTCATCCGCGAAGAGCTGCGGACCTCGCCCTAAGGTCAACCCGGAATGTTCCGGGTTCGATCCGTCCCGACGGCTGTCGGCTGACCATTTTCCTGGTTGAGCCCGGCCGGCCAGTCTTCCTAACCACTGACCACTAACAACTGACAACTGACAACTGCCCTTAATACCCGATGAGGATCCGCACAGGAACGCGAGATGCGCGTGCCTGTGCGTTACCTGCTTTTCAGGCCGAATCCCAAATATCGGTCGCCAGTCGAACAGGATGGTTCTTGCGATCCTGATCCGCCGTGGGATGAGCTTGGTGATCTACCTGGACCACAACGCGACCACGCCGATTCTGCCGGAAGTGCTGGAAGCGATGATGCCGTACCTGACGACGGAATGGGGCAATCCGTCGAGCGCCTACAAATTCGGTTCCAAACTGAAATCGGTGATCGCGACGGCGCGGGAGCAGGTGGCGGAACTGATCGGGGCGTCCCCGCTGGATGTTGTCTTTACGTCTTGCGCCACCGAGAGCAACAACACCGCCATCGCCGCGGCGCTGCGGGCAAATCCCACCAAGCGCCACATCGTGACGTCCCAGGTGGAACATTCTTCGGTACTGAAATACTGCATGGCGCTGGAGCGGGAGGCGGCTGGCACCACCCCGGCGCTGCGCGCCACCCCTCCTCATCTGAGGAGGGGAGCTTTTCCGGGCTCCCCTCCTGAGTCAGGAGGGGCCGGAGCGTTAGCGACGGGCGTGGTTAATCGTAGCGGCGACTTTACGTCGCCACCCGAATCGCGCGGCGGCGCGATTCCGTCCCCAATTGGCGGGGTAAACCCGCCGCTACAGGGTGCCGGCGGCGTGAGCCCGCCTTGTCCCGAATCCCGAGCCCCCAGCCCCGAGTCCCGGTGCTCTGTCACCTACCTGCCGGTTGACCGCGAGGGCTTATTGAATTTGGCCGACCTGGAAGCCGCCATCACGGATGAAACCGCCGTCGTGTCGCTCATGTGGGCGAACAATGAAACGGGTGTGTTGTTCCCTGTCGAAAAGATCGCGGAAATTTGCCGGTCGCGCGGCGTGCTATACCACTGCGATGCGGTGCAGGCGGCGGGCAAGGTGGAGATTGACGTGCGCAAGGTCCCGGCGGACTACCTGTCGATCACCGGCCACAAGTTTCACGCGCCGAAGGGCATTGGCGCGCTGTACGTCCGGCGCAAATTGCCATTCTCACCGTTGATTTACGGCGGGCACCAGGAGCGCAACCGGCGCGGTGGCACGGAGAATGTGGCGCTGCTTATTGGCATGGGGAAAGCCGCCGAACTGGCCCGCAAACATTTGCCTGATTATGAGAAGAAGGTCCGTCCGCTAAGGGACGAACTGGAGGAAGGTATCTTGAGGTCGATTCCGAATACCGAATTGAACGGCCACAAAACGCAGGGAATTGCCAACACCGCCAACATCACGTTTCACGGTATCGAGTCGGAAGCACTGCTGATTCTGCTCGACAAGGAAGGCATTTGTGCGTCGTCCGGTTCGGCGTGCCTTGCCGATTCCGACGAACCGTCGCATGTGATCAAAGCCATGAAACCTGAATCGGCAGCTTCGCGGCAGATGATCAGGTTTTCGATTGATGCGGCCACAACGAGTGATCAGATCAAATCGGCTGTGGCCGCAGTAGATCGAGAGGTGGGAGCTTTACGAGGTGTATCTTCGCGAGCGTGAGCCCTCGCATGACCGTAGAGCCGCCCTTGAGGGCGGCACATGCCGGGCTCACGCCCGGCTCTACGGTGCCGTCAGCCGCAGGTCCGCGGTGACGGGCAATTCAAACAGGTCGCTGCGCAGCAGGCGCGTGGAGAAGAACATTACTTCCAGGTTCTCTACTTCACGAGTGGTGGGATTCAGGCGCGCCGCAACATCCTCGCCCAATTCCTCCGATTCCTGGGCAGCGTACGGGGGGCACTTGTCAATGTGCAGGTTATCGGCTTCCCGGTCGTACTTAAATGTTAGCTTCGCTTCCATTCCACGACTCCTTGCCCCAGTTTGCTGACCACGTATGCGGTAATCACCAAATTGCGGCGCGGCCTGACTTCGCTTACGACCACCACACGACGACATGCTTGGATCAACGCATCGAGAAATGCTAATCCTGGCCCGTAAGTACCCGGAGCTTTGCCAAGTGCGCGTAGTGCCTGACGTTATTGGTTACGAGAGGCGCGTCGAGATATAACGCGGTGGCGGCGATCCAGGCGTCCTGGGAACTCATCGGCTGCCCCTTCTGGTTCGACTCGTGCTTCACCTCTGCCCAGCGCGTACAAAGCTGATCGTCAGCGTAACAAACCGCGAACCGGGACAGATATCCTTCCAGCCGATTCCTCTTGCGCAGTCCCCAACGCGCCTTCAGCGCTCCCAGGCGCATCTCGGCGGGGGTGATGAACGACAGCACGACCTCGTTCGACTCGAGGATTTGAACGTAACGGGGAGCGGACGTATGCCACTTAAAGATGTAGGGCACGACGTCGGTGTCCGCCAGGAGCCGTTTCATTCGGCGGCAGTTCCCTCGCCGTCGCGGCGGCGCTCGTCATAGATGAGCTGCACAAACTCCTCGGCCTCTTTCGGCGAGCTGGGATCGATATACTTCCGCATCTCGTCCATCGAGAATGCCTTGCGCGGCAGAGCCTCGTCCGAGCGCTTGGCTCCGAACGGCGGCCTTGTGTCGAACTTCTTCACCTTGCCTCCTTGGCTTAAGTGTACCACGCTTCTCGCCTTGTTTCTGGGCGCGGCGCTGCGAAGGCACGGATCAGAACGTTTAGATCGATCAGGTCGTCTACGCAGTCTTACGCGCGGTCGGGGTACCAGTTCTCACGCTCGAAAGTCTCTTCCGGCAGTACCGCATCGGTTTCCAAACCGGTAAGGAACTCTTCAAATGCCTTCACCCGTTCCTGCGCGGTGACTTTCGGGGTGTCGTTTTTCACCAGCGCCTCCAGGGCGCGCTGCGTCCGCTCGCCCTGATACGTCGTGGCGTTCGTTTACTGCTCGCTCTTGTACGAATCCAGACTGATTGAGGAAATGACAGCGCGGGCGTATGCCGCCGCTGCGACGGCAGCATACCCTTGCCAAATATCATTCTTTTTAGGATCGCAATAATCGCAAATACCACGAATCACGAGATAAGACTTGCCTGTATTCCAAGCAGCATCGGCTACTCCGGAACCTTCCATCTCAACCGCAATGATGCCGCAATCCTTTCTTAGTTGGTCACGAAGGTGCGGATCTTTTAGTAGGATATTTGCGCCGCCGATTGGGCCGCGATGCACTCTCGGTTGGCCGGTCCTTCGCGTATCGTCCACCGGATGCGAAACCAATGACGCGTTGCCATTGTCCCATTTGTACAGAAGATCGGTTTCTTCAGAGGGTCGTGTTGTGTCTTCTAAGCTGCTAGCCCGCTCAATAAGTGCCTCCCAGGGGCATAGTCTAGCAAGTCGGTTTGATTCGAGCAAATCAACAACACCACCCATGAGGGCAGAGGGTTTTACGATCGAACCGTTCAAGGTTATTCTATCGGTGCCCACTTTTAGGTTGTCGTACTGGACGACTCCTTTTCGGTCACAAACTACGATGTCCCCCAATCGAACGTGATCGTGGGGTGATTCTGGAGCTGGGATCCCTCCTGCGATTCCAACCATGAGGATGTCCTCAACACTTGGAAAGCTCCTAATGAGGTGCGTAGTCCCAATAGAAGCACTGTTGTTTCCCAGATCCTTCAGAAGCGTTAGAACAACGGTATGATGTCGAGTGCCGTCCGAGGTCGGAATCGTCCCAATTGCGTAGTGGTTGGGATCATCTGCCACTCGCTTCTCCTTGTGTTCATCTAACATCGCTCGCATGGCAGCGAACTCTTTCGGCAGGGCTGTTACAATGCCAATTCGTATGCTCTCCGTGCGGAGAACTCCCCCGAGGCTGGCTGGAAGGGTATTATCTTCAGGCAGCACAGCCAACTTCAGGAGCGGCCATACAGTAGCTAATACGTTTAACGCATCGAATGACGCAGTACCGTGCCTTCGGCTACCCGCCGGTTTAGCATCGGTCGCAATTTGAATGGCAGCATAATGCAACTCTGCCGCGAGCTTTTCATTTGTCGGTCGCATCTCATCAGAAAGACGAAGGCACAAGACTACCATCGCGCGGTTTGTCTCGCCTCTATCCAACGGCAGGTGCTCGATCGCACTCAATCCGCCGAGTTCGCGCAAAACCCCCGACCCGATAAATTTGCCCCTTCGCTCACCATCAGCCGGGTCAAGGCTAGAGAGTTCGTTCGCAGATACCAAGTCAAGTTCTTTCGCCATGCGACCTACTGTAGATTCGGGAACGTTGGGACAGATGCAGACCGAGTAGCCACACTGCGGGCACAGGCCAGGGTACCTGCGGAGAAATGCCGCTTGAAGATCGAATCCGCCCCTGCAGTCCAATCCAAGCTTGGTCTTGTATTCATTTGCAAAGCCCATGAGGTATGAGAAAACATCCGCCGCTTCACCAGCGAAGTACTTTGGATGCTTGTCGTAGACCCGGATGGCCTCAGCAAGCTCACCCAACTCTTCCAACAATCCAACTGAGCTCCGCCCGCTCCCTATGAGCAAGGAGTCGCGGGGGTATATGTCCTCAAACATCTGCTGCCATGCGTTCAGGTTCTGTGGGAGCCTAGATATATTTTCAGCATATTTTCCTCTCAGGGCATCGTGGTCCATCGTGGGCTTCGTGCCCTGAGTGGTCTTACATACAGAGTCCTTGTGCGGGCATCGCCGACAATACGGGCACACATACGGGTACTTTCTGTACACAAGTTTTTCGACACTGGAGACTCGGAATTTCGCTAAGAGAGGGAAAAACCAACCAAGAGCTTTACAAAGCGTCCCTTCCAAATCGAATTCCTCTCGTCGTTTCTGGCGATCGTGCGCTGTTAACCCAACTTCGTCACGGTGGGGGCGGTTTTGATGATTTTCGTGTCGCGGTGAGGGGGTAAGGGTTTTGCTTTCAGTCCTGCCGCTGACGAAAGTCGATGTAGTGTAGACCTACCCTCTTGCGGTGGTGGGTGCGGCGTGGCACCATCGCGCCGATGTTTTTGCGCCCCAATGTTCGGCACAAGGATGGCAAGGATCATACCTATTGGTCTTTGGTGGAAACGGTGCGGACGCCGGACGGGCCGCGCCAGCGCACGCTGTGTTACCTGGGCGAACTGAATGGCTCGGCGCAAGCGCGTTGGGTGAAGACGATAGAAGTTTTCAACGCCCAAGGCGAGAGCCAGCAACTGAAGTTATTTCCCGCCGAGGTCGCCCCGCCCGAGGAAGATGGGTCGGTGGCGCGGGTGCGGCTCGATAAGGTGCGGTTGGAGCGGGCGCGGCAGTTTGGAGATAGTTTCCTGGCGCTGGAACTGTGGAAGCGTTTGGAGTTGGACCGCTTCTGGGAGGCGCTGCTGGATGGGCCCGACCAGGATGCCGATGTGCCTTGGTCGCGGATCGCGGCGCTGTTGGCGATCAACCGCCTCTGTGCGCCGGGCAGTGAGTTGGCGATTGAAGAGCGCTGGTATCCGGGGACGGCGCTGGACGACTTGCTGGGGATCGAGGAAGGCAAGGTTAACGACACGCGCTTGTACCGGTGTCTGGACCGCCTGCTGCCGCACAAGACGAAGCTCGAGCAGCATCTGACCCGTCGCTATGGGGAGTTGTTCGCGGCGGAGTTCGACGTGCTGCTTTACGATTTGACCAGCAGCTATGTGGAGGGCGCGGCAGAGAAAAACCCGATGCTGCAGCGGGGCTACTCGCGTGATCATCGGCCCGACTGCAAGCAGGTAGTGATCGCCCTGATCGTCACCCCGGAGGGCTTCCCGCTCAGCTATGAAACTTTCGACGGCAATCGCAGCGACGTGACCACGGTGGAAGCGGTGCTGCGCATGGTGGAGCGCAAGCATGGCAAGGCGCGCCGGGTATGGGTATTTGACCGCGGCATCGTGAGCGAAGAAAATCTGGAAGCGCTGCGGCGGCGCGGGGGTCAGTATCTGGTGGGCACGCCGCGGGCGAAGCTGAAGCAATTTGAGCAGGAATTGTTGGCGGAGGGTTGGGAGGGGGTGCGGCCGGATGTGGAGGTGAAGCTGGTATCGGTGCCGCAGGGAGAGGAGATCTACATCCTGTGTCGCTCGCAGGCGCGGCGGGCGAAAGAACAGGCGATGCGCAGCCGGTTTTCCACCCGCATGGAAAAGGCCCTCACGGCACTGGCGAAACGGGTGGCGGCGGGGCAGTTGAAAGATCGCCATAAAATCGAGCGCAGCTTGGGAAAAATTCAGGCTCGCCACCCGCAAGTCGCCGATCTATACGAAGTGCAGGTGACGGAGAAGGACGGCACCGTGACGCTGCCATGGCAAGCCATTGAGGGCCGGCAAAGCTGGCAACAGGCGCGCGAGGGCGCCTACCTGCTGCGCAGCAACCTGCCGCCAGGAAAGCCGGAAGAATTGTGGAAGAGCTACATCCAACTCACCGAGGCGGAAGCGGCGTTTCGGGTGTTGAAGAGTCCGCTGTCGATCCGGCCCATCTTCCATCAACTGGAGCGGCGGACCAAAGCTCATATTCTGGTGACGTTTCTTGGCTATGCGCTGTGGGTCACGCTAAAACACCTGCTGCGGCGCAAAGGCTCAAACCTTTCACCGAATAAGGCGCTGGCCTTGCTCAGCACGCTGGTCAGCGCCGACATCGTGCTGCCCACCACCGACGGGCGGGAGATTCGCTTGCGACGCGTTACGACGCCCAACGCCGAACAGAAACAACTGCTGGACCAACTGGGTATCGCCGTGCCCGACCGCCTCAGTTTGGATCGCGAATGTAGTGTAGACTCGGCAACAGCCTGAACTGATTTCGATAGATTTAGCCGTGTTTTCGACGCTCTCGTGACGAAATTGGGTTAACATCCCGCATACTTCAACGAAGTGCGCGAACGTGGCAGCGGGGGACCGGTGTGCGTTCTGCTCCCCGTAGATCGAGGTCACCATCAAATATAGGTCGTCGAGGGTATAAGTTGTTGGCAGCGTCATCGGCAGTGATGACATAGCTCCTCCAGCCCTAGGCCGCTCTAAATCTCTGTTTACGGTGCCAGGCGAGGTGAATTGGGTCTGGCCAGAGGCTCTTGTCTTCTGGCAGATGGAGTCGTCTTCCGTGATAGCTTGCGAGTAAATTATCCCCGTTCGGTCCCGCTTCTGCAAATTGCCCAACTGCAACGATGATTCGGTAATCATCCGCAACTGTCCATAGCCCTTGATCGAATGTCCAATGGGCATTCTTGGATAATGCGATTCCATTTCGCGGGTCGTTGTTCCGGCTGTCGCGAAATTCGTGAACATGCGCGGCGTCAACGATGCTGCCGGCGGCGATGGTCGTAAGCCGGTAGGCGGTTAATGCGCAGGTGAAATTGTACGCGCTCACAACCCTTACCCTAAAGCGCGCTTCTCGCCCCGCCAGTCGCGCCTCTTCGGGTGATTTATAGGCGGCGTTCTGTTCGATCTCCTGACGGCTAGGGACCGGCAGCCCGATCATTTCATATAAAGCTATTTGTTCTGACGGGCGGAAATACTTGGCGATAAGGAGATGCCGCGCCTTTCCCCGATTTGCAGGGTCTTCCAGAAAGGCGACCAAATCGCTCGGGAGCCTCGCGTGCTTTGTGACCTTCTTATCGGGGGACGGTTGGCCGCGCTCGTCAAGCGCGCTCCATATCCCGTCGCCAGAGAGAAAATGGAACGGCAGGCGAACATCAGGCCGCTGAGAGCGCCTCGCCGCGACGATGGACCAGTATGTGCAAAAGCGAAACGCCAGTTGCGGCGATAGCGGGAGAACGTCACGGAGTTCACTGCTCTCGGCCAAGTCGCACAGCACCAGGAGTAATAACGGCTTGTGGGGCGCGGGATCACCGCGCGCGCGGTCAACGCGTAATTTCGAGAGTTTCGCGAGCCAGTAATCAGACCGGGGCATGGTAGCCAGCCCGCACTCGTCAGTCTTTGGCTTTCGAGTCCGTGAAAGCCCCCTCCTCGGCTTGCCGGTCCTAACGACCGTTTAGCTTCGGAGGGGCTTTGCGGAGGGGGCGGGATTCGAACCCGCGGAACGGTTCCCCGTTCTCTCGATTATAAGTCGAGCGCTTTAAGCCACTCAGCCACCCCTGGAAGCGGGCCAATCGCGACCCACTTCCAGCGGCGGCTGATCTGCTAATTTCTGACTGCAGTTCCCTGCCTCTCCAAATCATCCTTAAGGATGTTCAGCAGGCCATCAGGAAGCCCGTGAGCGCGGTGGCTTTCGCTATACTCCTCGACTTTCGCCACCATGCGCCGCAGGGTCTCAACGTTAATGCCCTTTTCGGCGGCAATCTCCTCTTCCATTTCGCGCAAACGGCTGAGTTCACTCAAGTCGGCGTTCATGATGACACCTTTCTGCCGGTTGACGATGCGGGCGACGCCGCGGCCATCGTCGGGGTCGCGGGCGGCTTTCCACATCTGCTGAATCAGCAAGAGCTCCTCGGGACTGACGAGCTGTAAGTGAACTTCTTCCTGCAAGGCAAGCAACTCGCGCAGGAGTTCGCGCCGTGCGGAAATCAGCAATGGCCCGGGGCCCTGGTTGCCATTCATGCGGCGGGGGTCGCGTTTGCCGTTGGCGGGGTCGCGGAAAAACTGAAGCTTTTCGCGGAATTCGATCAGTTTTTCCATGCGTTCGTCGCCCGAGGCCAGCAATCCCTCACTGGCTTTGTCGCGCTCGACCACCGTACACGTCCAGCAGCCGAAGCGGCTCGCGCCGCAACTGGGCGTGCTGGTGTCGATTTGGATGGGGCATCCACCGTTTTAGGCGCTGGCGTAAAGTTTGTAAAGCGGACGGTTGTCGCCACCCCACGGGTTCGGGTTCTGAAGCAGGTAGGCCCAAACCTCCTCCGTGGAGAGATACTGAATGGGGTTTGACACCCAGACGCGGGGCAGGTCCGGATGGCGGTTCAGCCCGTTGCGTGACTGGCGTCCGGCCATGGTCTGGGCGCGCGTGGAGCTTTCGGCGCGGCGGGCGCCGAGGTGCAGAATGGCCTCCCCCCAATGGCCCATGCGTTGCTTCACGAACTCGTTGACCGGGTCAATCTTCATCCGCTGGGTACACCAGCGGAACGTGCGGTTGGGAGGCGGGTACCCGCGGCCGATGATGTTGACCCAAAAGGACTCCTCATGGATCGGCTTCAGAAGATGGGCTTCAATATTCAGGCCGTTGGACTGGGAACACCAGCGCATCCGGTCCAGAGTGCCTTCGATCATCTCGGCGATGGCGGGAATTTCCACGCGGGTGTCCGTGCAGACCACGGACACTTCCTTCTTCCGCTGCCCTTCGGGGACGGACAGGATCACATCAAAAATCAGCGCGGCCAGCATGGTGCTGTCTTTGCCGCCGCTGAATCCGACCAGCTAGGGCCGCTCATCTTCCTGATAGAGCTGTCGCAGAGATGCTTTGATCTCCCGGAACATCCTTGCTCCTGCCGGGGGAGTATACGCGCCCCGAGGTAATTTTCAAGTAATGACTTTAAGATAGCATCTGCGGCAACCGGCGGAGAAGTGCCGACTTAAAAGCCGGCGCTACAAGGCCGACGTGGCAACCGGCGGAAAAAGTGCCGACCTCAAGGTCGGCGCTACGCCACCGCGTCGGCAAGTCACTTCCAATGCGGCGCCGGGTGGAAGTAACTCGAAGGGCTACTAAAGCCCAAGCAGGGCAATGCCCAGCCCTTTTGTATGGCCTGGAGGTCTTGCAGTATGTCCTCCAGTTCGCCGGAGATGCAAAAGGCGGCGCCGGCAGCATAATTCGCAGCTAGGATTGCGCCATGTGCCACGTTCCAATTCACATTGGACAACTTGGTCTCGAGGATCTGCTGGTTTTTGCTGAGCTCGCTGATCTTCTTGTGCAGCTCGTTGATCGCATTGAGTATGTCTTGATTGGTCGGCGATGCCACCTGCTTGGCTGTTGCATCCACCAAGGAAACCTTACCCTCGTCTGAGGACGAAGTCACTGGCCTGAGGGGAGCGAAAGCGTAATTCATCTGAGAAACCTCCAAGGATTGAGATAGGCGTCGCGCATTTCGGCGCGTTGCCCGAGTCATTACTAAAGATCCACCGCGGCGAAAACATGCGCCTCAACGCCGCAGAACGCGGCGATGGGTCCAGTCTGCCGTCCCAAGCGCTGCCACCGGGCTCGGAACGGGGCAGTATCAGCCTACCTGAGTCAGTTCTGCGCTAAGGAACTGACCGCTGCCACCGCCTGGACCTAAAGTCAGATTTCTAGTTGAAGGAGTGGCGATGAATGGGATAAGGAGATGCCCTTGTTGCGCCGTCACTTGGACTGGATGTGGATCAAGGCCAGGCCCCCCAAGAAGATACTCCCAATTTGGGTTGCTCTGAGGAGAAATAGCGACGTCGGCCAAGTATGTCTTCCCTGCAGCCGCCGCGAAAACGATGCTTAGGTAACTCTCTTGCCCAGCCGCAAATGCAATCATCTGCTCTCCTGGCCCGGTGAAGTATAGCCCCCACACCACTAAATAGTTCTGTCCTCCCATGGTAGGAGCCGCAGGCGTGAGGGTAATTTGCGCCGGAGGCACGTTAATCGCCGGCGGTAAATTGTAAGCCGCCCGGATTTTGTTTATGGCCCCCAGCTTGACCGCTGCCGCGAGTGGCTGGGCGCGAATGCCAACTTTGGGTACTATGGGTATTCTGTTTAACATAGCTGCTAATCCTCCCCTTTTTGTGATTTCCCTGTGAACTACCAGCGCGTTGACCACGTGTTGCTGGAGGGATCGTACAGCTCAGCGCTGGAAAGATTGCCAGAAAACCCCTGCCCCCCCGCGACCAGTACTTTGCCGCTGGGCAGCAAGGTGGCCGTGTGCATATCACGTTCCGTCGCCAGACGGCCGGCGCTCGACCAGGTGTTGCTGGAGGGATCGTACAGTTCGGCGCTGAAAAGATAGGAAGATTGCCCCGCCCCCCCGCGACCAGTACCTTGCCGCTGGGCAGCAAGGTGGCCGTGTGGTCTGCACGCACCGTCGCGAGACTGCCGGTGGCCGACCACGTATTGCTGGAGGGATCGTACAGTTCAGCGCTCGCTACAACGCGAGAACGGCTTTCCCCGCCCGCCACCAGTACCTTGCCACTGGGCAGTAAAGTAGCCGTGTGTTTACTACGCACCTGGAGAAGAGGGCCGGCGGCCGACCACGTATTGCTGGACGGGTCGTACAGTTCAGTGCTGGAGAGATCCTTGCCTACGCGGTTTCCACCCGCGATCAGTACCCTGCCGTCAGGCAGCAAGGTCGCGGTGTGGTAATCACGTGGCGTCACCAGACTGCCGGCAGTCGACCACGTGTTGGTGGACGGATCGTACAGTTCAGCGCTGGAAGCGTAGTTACCACTACCACGGCTACGCCCCCCCGCCACCAGCACCTTGCCGCTGGGCAGCAAGGTCGCGGTGTGGTAAGCACGCGGCGTCTCGAGACTGCCGGCGGCCGACCACGTGTTGCTGGCGGGATCGTACAGTTCGGCGCTGGAAACATACCTGCCTTTGTCCCATCCCCCCGCGACTAGTACCTTGCCGCTGGGCAGCAAGGTGGCCGTGTGCTTTTCGCGTCCCGACACCAGACTGCCGGCGGCCGACCATGTGTTGCTGGAGGGATCGTACAGTTCAGCGCTGAGAGCACAGCCATCAACGCCATACCCCCCCGCGACCAACACTTTCCCGCTGGTTAGCAAGGTAGCCGTGTGCGCATAGTGTACCGCCATCATCGGAACTTCATTAACAATGGGTGCGGCTGCCGCTTCCGGGGCCGCAACGGGAGGAGTGGCAAGCGGGGCTGATGCGGTCGTGGGGATCGCGGTCGAGGCTGCGGGGTTCGCGGGCAGTGGGGAGGACGGGCCAGCAGCTTTCGCTGGCTCTGGGGCAGGCACAATCCTTGCTCGCTCCGGTTCGCTCGGGGTCGCCGAGGCGCGGGCCGCGGCCGGTGACGCGACTTTCCCGTCAACCCCACATAAGCCCTCGGCTTGACGATAAATTTCGGCCAATTGTCTAACCTGAGGAGGAATCAGCTCTTGATTGGGGCACTCAGCCATTGCCGCTGTAAGGATCTGGTAAGAGGAGAGTTCCTTTGATTTCAGGACTCCCTTTTCCGCGAACCAGTGGCCCAGTCCCGGCACCTCAGAGGGGCTCACGGCGGAGCCCTGCGCTGCCTTTGACGATACTTCGTTCATGAGGTCTGTCAGCATTTCCGTGGCGGGTTCCCATGCGGATATTTTTAGTAAGGCAAAGGCGAGATTGACCCCGCAATAGGGGGTCAAACCGTCCGAGAGTCCGCCACCAGCGGCCACTAACAATTCCGCCGCGCGCTGGTATTGGCCGGCACGGTACAATGCGCTTCCCAGATTCGCCTGAATCATGGGATCTGCGGGATAAGCCTTGTGAAGGGCCTCCAGATGCTCACGCAGATCGGCTTCATTGATCTGGCTCTTTTCAACCGCCTCTTCTAGCGTCGCCATCTCCTGTTTCACTTCGAGGGCAGCACTAATTTGGGTCAGCAATTGTTCGGCATCCTGCTTTGGCAAGGTGTTTCGTTGCAGGAGATCAAGCGCTAGCTGGGGTTCACCACAGATGAGGCAGGCCTGGAGCCCATAGCCGTCATAATCGTCCATCAAGGGGTAGCGCGCCTTGAGTTCCTGGAACAACTCGATCGCCTCGCGACGGCGCGTGGCACGGAATGCGATGGCAATTTGTTGGCCCCTTAGCTTGGCGTAATTGGGTTCGATCTCAATGGCCCGAGCGAACATTTGCCGAGCCGACGGCTGATCATTCAACTCGCTAACCACTCCAGCTAACAGACCAAGCGCCAGGGCGTGGTTCGGATGGCGCTCGAGCAATGCCTTCAGTCCATTGGCGGCCGCGTGTTTACTCCCGGCTTCGGAAAGGGACACCGCCAAATCGAATGCCTCACGCTCGAGAGAGTCCTCTTTTTTATGGCCGAATTGACCCCACAAAGTTTCGTGCAGTTCAAAGCTGCCGCCGTTCCCCTCGATGACCGAAATAAACGGTATCGTCAGCGCCTCACCGTTACGGAGCATATTGGAACGCAACGCCGCCGTCTCCCGTGCCTTTTCCCGGCTCGCCTCGAGAGCCGCGGCCGGGTTCGACTGATACTCCGGTCGAATCTGCACGAGATGCAAACACAAACCGGATAGCTGGTTGACGAGAAAGTGGGCATACCCGTCGGTGCTTTGCTTAAATCTCCGACCGATCGTGTAATCGCGCCCGGTGATCGTTACCGATTTGCCGTCGAATTCATCTGGCGTATGGCGCGTTAGATCGAGTTGCTCCATCATTTCTCTCCCTTCGGATCGGCCACATAACCAGGAAAAGTGAAGCGAACATCGTTACCGACAGGCGCGGCGGCGGGGTCGTCAACAACGCTCGTGGGCGGAGGATGGGTGCTGGTAATATTCGAAGGCGAAACCGTAAGCGCTCCTGGCGGCGAGTCCCTCCGAAGATTATTCGACCGTTGTGCGCAAACTCCTGGTCAGGGAACTCGAATTGGAATTTATGTAGAAATCGATTTCCGAATTGCGGTCTCCCGTCTTGACGGCTCTGGCATGCAGGAGGATGTGAACCTTCTCCCCGGGCTTGACCGGCAGGTCGAACTCATAGCTGCGTTGATTGAGGATGGGCACGTGCAGGGTATCGTGGTAATTCGGCTCGGTCAACACAATGGCAATGCCATCGAGATATTGATCACCGATATCAAGACTGATCAGCTTCTGCGTCGTGGCGGCATGATTTTCGACTGTCGCCGTGATGACGAACTCCTGTCCACTTTTTGCGGTCGGGGGCGCCTGAATATCCACATCAATGTCCTTCGGGGATCCGCCGCATCCAAAGGTCAGTGCTGCCAGGACGATCGGCAGAATCGAGAAAGGTGATCGTTTCATTTTGCTTCCCCTCAAAGAGTCCAGTTCCGCTCAGCGGCAAGGCGCAAGTGGCGCGCCTCTCCTGGTTCCGATCGGACATCAGATTACCCCGATACTCTGCCCAAAGTGACGTATGGGATAAGGTTAATGATGTGCTGGAAGCATTTACCCTTCCCACCGGGTAAATGCGTGAACCGATCATCGTCACTTTTGACGATGATGTCAAGCAAATAACCAATCATTGCGTTCAGCGGCGTTAAGGCGTATGTTACCCGCAGAGGGAAGGTTCACAAAGAAAACTTCTGTTAAGAATGCCTTCACGTTTGGGCGGGGTGAAACCATGGGGCGCGCGTGTATTCTCATGCTCGCATTTCTTTCCTTGACTTTGCTGGAGCCCTCGCCAAGCTTCGCCCAGAACAACGACCGCCCGGCTGCGTGCGCGCAGTGGGAGAAAATCCCGATACCTCCGGCCGATTTGCCGACGCCGCAAGATCGCGAGAAGCTCACTTCTTCCAAATCCGCGGACCTCTATTTCGGTATCGGCCATCCCATCGATCTGGCCGGAGCGCGCGAATGCGCCTATTTGAAGAGAGAGGGAGCGAAGGCGCCGATTCTTAGCAGCACTGGTCTACTCATGATGATCTACGCCAACGGCAAAGGCGCCCCCGAAATTTCGATCTTGCCTTGAGGTTCGCTTGCGAGTTTAACGGGGCGCCCGAAGGGAACCATCGTCAAATCAATCACCTTTTGGGATTGCGGAAGGAGCACTGGACAGGAGGCAACTTCAGCCTTTGTGATGACGCCAGCAGCGGATACATGGCGGGCGTGTGTGCCAGCTTGCAGGAGGAAATCCACCAAGCCACGCTGGCTCGCAAGCTGGACGGGATTGCCAAGGGATGGACTCCCGCAGAAAAGACCGCCCTCGTCGGCCTGGAGAAGGCAGCAAGCAATTTTATTGATGCCAGTTCCGACAATGAAAGTGACATGAGCGGCACGGATCGGGACGCTTACGTCTTTCAGCGGCAGGGTTGGCTCAGCAATGGATTCGTGGCGGCCGTGGAGCGGTCCGAAAAGGGGCAATTCCCCAGCTTTTCCATGGCGGAATTCAAAAAGGCTGACGACGAACTGAATGCGGTTTACGCCCGGATCGAATCGGCGAAACCCGGCTTCGCGGGGATGGGAACGGTCACTCCTCAAGGCATACGAACAGCCCAACGCGCTTGGCTACAGTACAGCGAAGCATGGGTGAAGTTCGGCCTCATGAAGTACCCCGGCGTGACGCCGGAGAGTTGGCGGACCTGGCTAACCTACGACCGAATCCTGATGTTGCACTATGTGCCCGCCCGGGCGTCCCCGATTGGCAGGCCTTTCAGGAATTTCTTCCCTGGCGTTATCACTACGAACTCGGCGGGGAACTCGGGGAAGATGGGGGAGATGTCGCAGAGTATCGCGAGGCGATCCGCTTGAAGCCGGACTGGGCCCCGCCGCACGACGCCCTCGGTGACGCGCTGGCGGCGAAAGGCGACTGGGATGGGGCGATCGCAGAGTATCGCGGGACGGTCCGCCTGGACCCGAACAACGCTGACGCGCACCAGCATCTCGGCTTCGCGTTCGAGAGGAGAAAGGACTGGGACAACGAGGTCAAAGAGTATCGCGAGGTGGTTCGTCTGAAGCCAGATAATGACTCGTACCGCTTCGCTATCGGCGTCGCGCTCGCGAGCGAGAAAGACTGGGACGGGGCCATCCAAGCGTATAGCGGGCGCTCCGCCTGAGCCCCCATAACGCGGTCTATCAAACCTCCCTCGGCGATGCCTTTGCCGGCAAAAAACTGGGACGGGGCGATCCGAGAGTATCGCGAGGCGATTCGCCTGGAGCCCAACGATGCCGACGTGCATTACGCTCTTGGCATGGTCCTGAGGGAAAAGGCGAGGACCCATCCGCACTCGAGGAATATCGCAAGGCACACATGCTGAATCCGAAGAACGAGACCATCCGCAGCGCTTACGAGCGGCTGGTCGAAAAATCGAAAAAATAGCTCCGGAAGGCGGTTCTGCGCTTCTGGGCTGAAAATGTTGACCGCCTCTACGTCTCTTCCGATGCCGACAAATGCTGCTCGCCTCTCGCGCCGCTCCCTTTCGGATTTCCGACGTCAGCCCAAAATCCACCCCACGCTCACGCGCTATTTCGGCCGCAGCGCCTGGCGTGAACGGATCATCCTTGGAAAGGAATTTCGGCGGCACTTGTGAGATCGGCGCGGCGGGACTATTTGCGCCGCCGCGACTGGCAGTGCGTCACGTCGGTAGATTCTTCTCCGCCGCATGAGGGTGTCTTCCCATTGTGCGACCAGAACCGCGAAGCCCGTGGCCGCAACTTCGCGGGCGTCAGTAGCGAACCCGGGCCCCGCCCCAGGTAAAGCCGCCTCCGAAGGTGACCAGCGAAAGCAACTCCCCCCGCCGCAGCAGTCCCGCCTCGCGAGCCTCGACCATGGCGGACGAGATGGAGGCGGCGGTCGTACTCCCGCGGATTTGAATGTTGTTGAACATCTTCTCGGGAGGCAGACCCAGGCGGTGCCGCGCCATGTCCACAATGCGCAGGTTAGCCTCGTCGGCAATGACCGGGTAAACATCTTCAAGTCGCTTGCCGGCTTTCGCCAGAAGGGTTTTGGCCGTCGCGGTCATTTCCACCACGGCACGGAGGAAGCGCGGATGCCATCCATCACCGGAATATGGCGGCGGTTTCGGATATCTTCAACGGTCAAAAACAGGCGGCGGCTGTTATCGAAGACCTCCATCTTCAGCGCGTCCGCACCGGCCCCATCCACGTGCAGCTCCGATGCCAGGATCGTCGGTGTGTCGCTCACCTCCAAAGCCACCGCGGCTGCAGCATGGCCGAAAGAACCGCGACTTCGCTATTAGTCTCGGGAACTTCCAAACAGTGCCATTGCACTTCCGCCCCCACGACCACGATGCGGCGGATTCGCCGCTGGCGATGAGAGCGCTCGCCCCGACCAGGCTGTAAACAAAGGCGGACGCTGGTTGCGCACGTCCATGAAGGGGATTGCGGAGTCCCAGCAAGAGCCTGCACGTAACACCCCAGCCCAGGAAAAAATGATCGGGACTGAGGGTGGCAAAAATCGTGAATTCGAACATCCGCGAGGATCCACACAGCGTCCTCAACAGCGCGTCGGATGGCCTTCGCTGCCATTGCCGCGTGCCTTCACCCTGGGCCGCGAACCGGCGCTCGCGAATGCCGCAGCGCTCGACGATCCACTCGCCGGTGACGCCCCGAAAACGGCCCGACTCCTCGTTGGACGACGCGCTCCGGCGGATCGGCGCCCTTGCCGGAATTCGACAATGTCGTAACTCCATGATTCGTCCTTCCCTTTCCGGCATCCGTCGGCAAGCGCTCCCGGCCGTGATGGGGAAAGCGCGCGCCGGACCGTGTGAATTTCCACGGCCGGGATACCGCAGTTCATCAAAGTTTTGAGTGCTCACACCCTCGTCAAGTCAATTTATTATAGCAGAAGGAATGAAAATAGGAACTGCAACTTGCGGTTTGCATCGCGAGACGCAAGGAGGAAAGGGCATGGAACACGAATTACCACAGTTTTGCCTTCGATAAAATACAGGCTTGACCTCGATCGTACGGCTATCGATAGAATGTGACCTCCCATCGATACAGCGAAATACGCTTTCCAGGAGGCTGCGGGAGAACTCGGCATCGGAGATGTAGAGGCGACTTTACGTCGCCATAACTCCCAGCGTTGCCACGCTGGGTGGCGGGGTGAACCCGCCGCTACGAGTCTTTCCGCAGCCTCCCCGAGGCAATTGCTGGACGCAGGGCATCTTCAAATCTCACGGATACGGCGTTGACCGGAGTCCTCATGCTCAAGCTATGGTGTTCGGCAAGCTACACGGGTTAACGGCTTTGATCCTTCTGTGCGGGTGGGCACAGCCATGCTTTTTTTTGGGTAATGTGGGACAAGGCGCGGGAGAAGTGGAACCA
>CAVRBF010000036.1:0-27788 GCA_963719115.1 uncultured Acidobacteriota bacterium
GCGGTACCCGGTTGTTTATTCCAGGCATAGGAGTCCCAATCAACGAATGAAAGGTTCTGGTGGATATATGAAACGGCAAGTCACTTGTATGGCGCTTATCATTCTAGCAGCGGTGATAACACGTTCTGGGGCTGCGTTGGAAGGTTCGGCGAATTCACCTTCAGAGACTGTCGAAGAATTATGGATTTTGGCCTCTGCCGGCGAATTGCTGACGCCTGAGGGCTGGCAAAACGTCTCCGGTTTCTTTACTGAGCCTCTCCCACCGCACAAAAGCGATGTCCTGGTTGTGTCCAATCATTGGGGTCCTGCCGGCCGCCCCGATGTTAGTGGCCACGACACCGTGGTCTCCGTGGGCTGCTGGGAGTGGGGAATCATTGATGCCGCCTTGCGCTTTACACCGGCACCGAAAACTACCGCAGTTAAGGAAGGGAGGGGTTACGACCTTGTGTTTGCCCCCCAACACTTTCGAACGTTCAAGAATGGCAAACTCGTGGAGGACGGAACGAATCCACTGGATAACCGATGGCAAATCACAAAACCCCTGGACATGCCATTTACGACGGTGAACACTGCCATTCGGTATGTCCTTGAGAAGCGCAATAAGACCTCTGACCCCGTCATCAGGCAGAACGCAGACAAGACCCTAACTGAGTTGATGAAACTAAATTGATCGCCAAGCTGGATTTCAGTGGTTATTGGCCAAGCTCTTGGCGTGGCGGAAGGCACTGCCACCATCAGCGCCTGTGCGGGCCTCTGCGCGGCGACCACGATTACCGTGAATCCCGGCACTTCGGTAGTACCCAATATCTCTAGTCTATCGCCAGCATCGGGTATTGGACATACCATCTCAGCAGATTCGGCATTCAATTGGTGGTCAATTGCTAAGGTAGGATGTAAAATCGAGTACTCCTGCGCAAGAATTGAGCAACGATGAAATGGAAGAGCGAATAGTTGGCCACGTGGAGAACACGATCGGTGCTTATCAACTCGTTCCATTGGGGCCTGCACGGTAGTACCACGCCGGAGCACAATGACAGCACTGATTCACTTCAACAGAAAACCGTCCCCAATCTGGTCCGCGTGGGAGTAAAGGTGTCAGGAACCATTCTTTAGGGTGAGTAAAGGTGTCGGAGTGAGTAAAGGTGGCAGGAACCATTCTTTAGTCCACGTGTCCACGTCGCGTTCACAGGAGACTAAAGAATGGTTCCTGAGACCTTTTCGTTCTGCACCTTTTCGGCCTCCCCGTCGGGATCGCGGAATTTACTCCGCGACGCCGCGCTCAGGCGTAACGAAACAGCGCCATGAACCCGAAGTCCATGTGCATCTGGATATGACAGTGAAACAGCGTGAGGCCAGGCTGGTCGGCCACCAGATCCACCGTGGCGCGTCCATAGGCGGGAACGATCACCGTATCCTTCTTGATGCCGGCCGTGGGCTTGCCGTTGAGCTCGACCAGCTCGAACGTGTGCCGGTGCAGGTGCAGCGGGTGAGAATCGTCACTGCGATTGTGGAACACCAGCCGATAGCGTTTTCCGTGCCGCAACACGAATTCCCGTTCATGGGGATATTCCTTGCCGTTGACGAGCCAGTGATCGATCCCATGGGGCCCGCCCGGCACTTTTTCAAAGACCATGTCGATGGTCTGGTCGGGCGGGGGATGCGGCGCGGACGTGCCAAAGATGGTGTAGTCCCAACGCGGGTTCAGACGCGGAAGCCAAGTGGCGCGCTGATGCTGCTGATTGGCGTATTCCACCACGATGCCCATGCCGGATGTCCGCGCCACGTCGCGCAGCTCGCCTAAAATCCAGACGCCCGGCTGATTCATCTCCACAATCGCATCCACGCGCTCGCCGGGGGCGATCTCAATCACGCCGACCGACTGAGGCGAGGGCACGGGATTCCCGTCGAGAGCGACCACCAGAAACTTGTGGGCGGGCAAAGCCAGGCGATGAATTTGCGCAGCGCTGGCGTTGAGCAGGCGCAGCAGGATGCGCTGCCCGGATTGCACGCGCAGGGGCTCCCCCGCGCCCAGCATTTTGTCGTTGATCGAGTAGAGAGGAGCGCCGACTTCGAGCCCGTTCGGACGCGTGTCGGGAGTGGCGGGTTTTTCCGGCATCGGGTCATTGGGATCCGGAGCCCCCTCGTCCGGATCCATCGTCGTAAAATAAGGCTCCCATTCACGCAGTGCCAGAAAGACCTCCTGGTCGTAGCGTCCAGGGTCATGCGCGGAATCGATCATGAAAAATCCGAACTGCCCGGTATAGGCGCCCCGATGCAGATCCATCATGGCTGCGGTGTGCGAGTGGTACCATCGCGAACCCGCCGGCTTGGCCACGAATTGATAGCGCCGGCGGCCGTGTGCCGGAACCGGGGGAGTGCCTTCTTCTTCCACCCCATCGACTTCCGAGGGAACGAACAGGCCATGCCAGTGCACATATTCCGGAACGTCCGTGTCGTTCACAACGTCGATGGTGACTGTGTTGGCCCTCGCGCATCCGCAGTAGAGGGCCGGGGACTTTATTGTTGTACCCGATCGTGCTGATTACGACCTGCGGGGCCAGCTCAACCATCATGGGTGCGATTTGCAGGGTGAAATCCGCATCCCCTCTTGCCTTCGGTTCCGACGGCATCGCCATCGGATTCTGCAGCGGTTCAGGAGCGGGTCTCGGCGGCTCCGCGAGTGCGGGCCGCAGCCTTCCCGCCCCCGCCCCGATCACCGTGGCCCATCCAAGCCGCACCAAATCCCTTCGGTTCATCTGATCCTCATCCCGCCCGCAAAGGCCGCCCAATGAGCACTGCCGTTATAAAAATCCCTCGGTCGTCTTGCTAATCTTCACCCTTCAGCCTTTGGTTGAATGCTTGAGAAAGACCCACATTCTAACCGGTTCCAAGTTTCGTTGGTACTCCCAACATATAAAAAAACGGCCACGCGGGCCTCTCTGAGCGGCATCTTTCTCCGCGGCCGCGTAATGAGCTGACCGAGATTTTGCGCCATTCCCAGTGAGGGCGGGTATGGTCGGCCATCTTCTTATCGACGGGGAGTATTACCTCAAACTTCATCCTGCCGTGGCGGGAAAACGCGTCCGCCCGAAGGCACCATCGAGTTGTTGACAGCTTCTCCCCCGGGTTCATATAATGGTTGTTTTCGGCTGACAGGAGAAACGAAATCTATGTACGCTATCTTTCGAACCGGTGGGAAACAATACAAGGCATCGCCAGGTGATGTGATCCGCGTGGAGCGCGTGGCGGGCGATCCCGGCTCGACGGTGGAGTTCAATCGCGTCTTTGCAGTGCGCAACGAAAAGCTAACGTTGGGAACGCCGCTGGTGGAAAACGCCAAGGTGACGGGAAAGATTCTCACCCACGACCGCGCCGCCAAGGTGCGGGTGCTGAAGTACAAGCGCAAGAAGCAGTATCGGCGCACGCTGGGTCATCGCCAGCACTTCAGTCAAGTTCTGATTGAAAACATTGTAACGGCGTAGGAATCAGGAGGTAGTTGTAGCGCCGACCTTGAGGTCGGCATGCCGGGCTAAAGCCCGGCGCTACGTCTCACTTCCGGCTCCTGGCCTTCGACTTTCAAAGGAATGGCAACATGGCACATAAGAAGGGTCAAGGAACGTCCCGCAACGGCCGCGACTCCAACGCTCAGCGTCTGGGCGTGAAGAGGTTTGACGGTCAGTTGGTGACGGGTGGATCAATTCTGGTTCGACAGCGCGGTACGCGTTTAAAGGCCGGCGACAATGTCGGTCTGGGCAAGGACGACACGCTCTTTGCCAAAGTTTCCGGTGTGGTGCGGTTTGAGGACAAGGGCCGCATGGGCCGGTTTGTCAGCATTCTGGTCCCATCTACGAATTAGTGATCGGGTGATCAGAAGATCCGGTGATCGGGTGAAGGAAGGACGAGGCAGGCCAACCGGATTCTTAATTATCCAATCTCTCGCTCTTCGGATCACCCGACTTGTTCGCCTGATTTGCTCACCCGATCTCCCGTTCACCCGATCGCCTGATCGCCCGCATGTTCATTGACGAAGCGAAAATTCACGTGGCCGCTGGCGGAGGGGGGAACGGGTGTGTCGCCTTTCGGCGCGAGAAGTTCGTTCCGCGCGGGGGTCCCAGCGGTGGCGACGGCGGGCGTGGAGGCGACATCATCCTGGCAACGGATCCCCACCTGAACACCCTGCTGAAATTCCGTTATAATCCTGAGTACCGAGCCGAACGTGGCGGGCATGGGGAAGGCTCCGACTGCCACGGCAAAGACGGTGACGACTACACCGTGACGCTGCCCGTCGGCACCGTGGTCTACGACGCCGCGACGGGAGAGAAGCTCTGGGACTTTGACGCGACGGGTATGCGGGTGATCGCGGCCAAGGGTGGACGCGGGGGACGAGGTAACGCGCGATTCGCCACCTCCACGCACCAGGCTCCGCGCCGAGCCGATCCCGGAACGCCGGGTGTGGCGCGTGATCTGCGGCTGGAACTGAAGTTGCTCGCCGATGTGGGACTGGTGGGCTTTCCCAACGTGGGAAAGTCCACGCTGATATCGCGGCTGAGCGCCGCCCGTCCACGGATTGCCGACTATCCGTTTACGACGCTGCAACCTTGCCTGGGCGTGGTGGGACTGGGCGGCGACCGGTCCTTCGTAATGGCGGATATACCAGGGCTGATTGCCGGGGCGCATGAGGGCAAAGGGCTGGGCATGCGGTTCCTGCGGCACGTGGAGCGGACGCGCCTGCTGCTTCACCTGATCGATGTGGCGGAAAACTCCGATCGCGATCCGGTGGACGATTACCACGTCATCATGAATGAGCTTCAGAGTTTCAGCCCCGTGGTGGCGGCCAAGCCCATGCTGCTGGTTGCATCGCGGATCGATGCGGGGGGCGATGGCGAGCGCCTGAACCGGCTGCGCCAATTTTGCACGGAACAGGGGCTGCTGTTGCTGGAGATCTCCTCGGTAACCGGGGAAGGTCTGGACGCCTTGAAAGAGGCCGTGTGGGCAAAGCTGGAACAGATTCCGCAGCGGGAGACAGTAAGATCAGACGATCCGGTGATCGGGTGATCCGGTGAACAACCTCATAACAATGCGCGAAGATCAGAAGCTGAATACGGCCTCCGCGTCATTCAAGTTACGCATTTCCAGCTTCGAGTTTCGAAGCCGCCTTGTTCACCCGATCACCCGATTACCGGATCACCCGATTTCTTTCCTCTGATGAACATCGCGATTTTTGGTGGGACGTTCGACCCTATTCATGCCGGGCACTTGACGGCGGCACGGGCGGCACAGCGCCGCTTCAGCCTGGAACGAATTCTCTTTATCCCTACCGGCAGCCCACCCCACAAAATTCACGATCATTTGACCGACTATGCGCAGCGCTTTGCCATGGTCGCGCTGGCGTGCGCCGGCGAACCGCGCTTCGTCCCCTCGACCGTCGAAGCGCCCACGCCGGACCGTTCTCCGCGCTATTCCATTGACACCGTGCGCGCCGTGCGGCGCAAATTGCGCCAGCACGACCGACTGTTCTTCATCGTCGGCGCGGACGCTTTCCTCGACCTGCCGCACTGGCGGGAGTTCCGGCGCCTGCTGGATTCCGTAGAATTCATTGTGGTATCGCGGCCTGGCTCGGACGTCGCCGCGCTGCGGCAGGTTGCTCCTCCGGATTTGCTGCCCGCGCGCCACTTGCCGGCACGACCGGACACGATTCGCTTACGCCACGGCGCCGTTCATTTCCTCCACGGCGTGGACGCACCAATGGCTTCCCGCGACATCCGGCAGGCTGTGCACGCCCGCAAGACCATCACGGGTCTTGTCCCCAAGCTTGTGGAAGAATACATCCTAAAGGAAGGTCTGTACGGCCCCACTGCCGCCGGAAAACGTTTGCATCGATGACGCCTCAACTTCGCGCCGCGATCCGATGCGCCCTGGATCGCAAAGCTTTGGACATGCGCCTTCTGGATCTGGAAGGAAGCTGTTCGTTCACCAGTAACTTCCTGATTTGCAGCGGGACTTCCACTCGCCATACCCAGGCGATTTGCGACGCGATTGTGGAAGGACTGAAGAAGGACGGCCACGCTCCCGCTCACGTGGAGGGCTACAACCAGGCCGAATGGATACTCGTGGATTGTCTGGATTTCATCGTTCACATCTTCGTGGAACGCACGAGGGAATTCTACGATCTGGAACGGCTGTGGAAGAGCGCTCCGAAACGCGCGATCAAAGACGGAGACGAGTTCTAAGATCACCCGATCCCCAAGATGCGCATTCGGATTCTCTTTGAAGGAAAAACCCGGGACCCAAACTTGCGCGCGATCCAGGAAGACCTGGCGGGCAGAATCGAGCACTTTACCGGTCTGAGCCTGGAGGAACTCCCGGCGCGGCGGGGAACCAGCCAAGCCCGCAAGGCGGGACTGACCTCCGCGGAGCGCGTCCTGCTGGAGAAGCTGCGCGGGGCGCGGAAAGTCCTGTTGGATGAGCGCGGGCGCGAGCGGAGTTCACAGGAGTTTGCCGCCTGGCTGGGCCAGGAAGCCTTGCAGGGATCACGCGAATTGGCTTTTCTGATCGGCGGACCGGACGGATTCTCCGCCGCGTTTCGCGAGCAGGCCGACGTTCTGCTGGCGCTGACACGCATGACGCTGACGCGCGACTGGGCGCGCACATTGCTTCTTGAGCAGATTTACCGCGGCTTCACCATCCTGCGTGGCTACCCGTATCCGAGGTGAGGGGATCGGGTGATCGAGTAGATCGGATCAACAAATGCGAGTGTCGGTGTGCGGCGCTCGATCATCCCTAAAGTGGCTGTCCGGGGCTCCGCGTACAGAGGGGAACCACTTGCCAGAAGGCCGAAAAGAGCCGATGATCATCGATGCAGGACGCAAAGGGTTTCTATGACTTGGTTCCGCAGGGAACAAAATCCGATGGCTCCCCCGCCCAAGGACAGCCGCGTCCAGACGGAAGGGCTCTGGGAAAAATGCGATAAATGCAAGCAAATCCTCTGGAAGAAAGACTTGGAAACCAATCTGCAATGCTGCCCCAAGTGCGGTCATCACTTCAAGCTGGGCTCGCACGCGCGGCTGGCGATGCTGTTTGACTGCGGCCGCTATAAGGAGCATGACGCGAAGCTGGCATCCACCGACCCGCTGAAATTCAAGGATACCAAGGCCTACAGCGATCGCCTGAAGCAGGCGGAGAAAGTCACCGGCATGAAAGATGCGGCGCTTACCGGGGAGGGCCTGATCGAAGGCAAACCCACCGTGATCTGTGCCATGGAGTTCCAGTTCGTGGGCGGCAGCATGGGAGCCGTGGTGGGCGAGAAAGTCACCCGCGCCATCGATCTCTGCATCGAAAAGCGTTTGCCACTGGTCATCGTGTCGTGTTCGGGAGGCGCACGCATGATGGAGGGCGCGATTAGCCTGATGCAGATGACCAAGATCTGCTCGGCGCTCGCGCGTCTGGACGAAGTCCGCAAACCCTATGTTTCCGTGCTCACCGATCCCACCACCGGCGGGGTTACTGCCAGCTATGCGATGCTGGGCGACCTGAACATCGCTGAGCCGGGAGCACTAATCGGGTTCGCCGGCCCCCGCGTGATCGAACAAACCATACGCCAGAAGCTACCCGAAGGCTTCCAGCGTGCGGAATTCCTGCTTGAACACGGCATGCTTGATGCCATCGTCCCCCGCAAGGAATTAAAGGGCTATATCGCACGCGCCTTCCGACTTATGAAGGCCTGGGAATGAGTCATCGGGTCATCGGACCATTGGATCATCGGGCCATAGTGAGTAGGATTTAGGATTCAGGATTTAGGATCCGGACCCGTCCAGGCTTGAGTTCAAGTCTGGGGTGCCTTGGTCCTAAATCCCAGATCCTAAGCCCTACAGCGAATGCCCCGATGACTCGATGAACCAATTTCCATGAATTACTCTGAGTGTTTAACCTACCTCGCCGGCCTCGGCCAGGAGCTTCACGGGATGAAGTTCGGCCTGGAGGCCATCTCCCGCACCCTGGTGGAATTGGGGCGTCCGCACGAGCGCTACGACACCGCGATTGTGGCGGGGACCAACGGCAAAGGCTCAACCTGCGCCATCTTGGCCAGCATTCTGGAGCGAGCCGGTTACCGCACCGGACTTTTCACTTCACCGCATTTAGTGCGCGTCAATGAGCGCATGCGGGTCAACAGCCACGAAATTTCAGACGAGGATTTTGCCTCTGCCTTCTCCGAGGTCGCTGCTGCCGTCGAGCGGCTGATCCAACAAGATGTTCTGAAGCAACCGCCAAGTTTTTTTGAGTTCCTGGCTGCCACCGCCTTCCAACACTTTGCCCATGCGGAAGCAAAGTTCGTCGTCCTGGAAGTCGGAATGGGCGGGCGGCTGGATGCCACCAACGTCACCGACCCGCGTGTGGCCCTGATCACCAACATTGACTTCGACCACATGGAATTCCTCGGAAGCACTTTGGCTGCGATTGCCGCGGAAAAAGCCGGCATCATCAAGCCGCATCGCCCGGTGATTTCCGGGGTCGAGGACCCGGAGGCTGCGGCGGCGATTCGCCGCCGGGCGGACGAATGCGAAGCAGACTTGCGGGAATTGAAGAACCTGGCCCAAGTCACCCATCTCCGCTCCAAACAGGGCCGCTATTCCTTCGATCTGGCGCTCGGCGAAGAGCGTTTCGCAGGGCTGACCTGCCCTCTGCTGGGGAAATTCCAGGTGCGAAACACCGTGGCCGCGATCGCCGGAGCGTGGCGGCTGGAAGAAGAGGGGTTTGAGATTTCCCGCCGCAGCATCATGCAGGGATTGGGCCGCGCCGCGTGGCCGGGACGGCTGGAGCCCATCGGTTCCAAGCCCCTCGTGCTGCTGGACGGCGGACATAACCCGGGCGCCGCACGCGAAGTGGCCACCTTCATTCGCGAGGAACTTCCCGGCCGGCGTGTGCGCCTGGTTTACGCCTCCATGCGCGACAAGGCCATCCGGGAAATCTCCGCCATTTTGTTTCCGCTGGCAGAAGAGGTCTATATCACCCATCCGGAACACGCGCGCGCCGCCACGCCGGAAGAAATTCAGGGCGCGCTGGAGTCCCGACCTGCCAAATTGCATGTGGAGCCTGAGCCGACCCGCGCGCTGGAAGCGGCACGCAAGGCCAGTGCTGCCGACGATGTAGTTCTGGTCGTCGGATCGCTGTTTCTTGTCGGCGCTGTCAAGAAAGCACTGCGGGAAGGAAAGCTGCGGCTGTGAGGGCAGCGGGTATGGTCGGATGTTAGCAGACGAGCCTGACTCCTTGAATCAAGCACGCAGAACAGTTATCCTGACAGTATGACGAGCGCACCTACCACCGACGAATTGGAAGAGCGGTTACGGCCGTTCTGCGAGAAGCATCACATTCGCCGGCTTGAAGTATTTGGCTCAGTCGCACGCGGACAGGCCGGTCCCCGAAGCGACGTTGATCTTTTGGTGACGCTCGACGAGGCGGTGCCGGTTTCTGCCGACGCGCTTTTAGAGATGGCCGGAGAAGCTGAAGAGTTAGTTGGCGCTCCGGTGGATTTTGTGCTTCGATCGTCGGTCGAGAAATCACCGAATCACTTCGCGCGCCAACACATCCTTTCCACCGCGATCTGCTTATATGGATCCTGATCAGATCGGAACCTAGACAAAATCAGTATTCCGCCCCGCAGTCCGGTCTATAATTCCTTGCTGGTCGAGCAAAACATCTCAAGTACCCACATGGAAATTTCGACCTCGCCCCCCGCCCCCAAAACTCGCCAGGAGAGCCGCGCCCGCTACCTGCTTAGCTACGCGCGATCCCTGATTTTTACCAACCTGCTGATTTACTTTTACACAGCGGTCTGCGGCACGGCCTCGCTGCTCGGTTCGATTTTCGACGCTCGGGGGCAATGGCAGCATGCCTGCGCCCGAGCGTGGTCATGGCTAATTCTGAAGACCAGTGGCATCCGGGTGCGCGTGGAGGGATTGGAGCATATCCGCCCCGGCGAGACGGCCATCTATTGCGTGAATCACCAGAGCGCCATGGACATCCCAGTGCTGTTCGTGAATCTGCCGGTGCAGTTTCGGTTTGTGGCCAAGATGTCGTTGTTTAACATGCCCTTTATGGGTTGGCACCTGCGGCGCTCCGGACACATTGCCGTGGACCGCTCGCGGCCGCGTGAAGCATTGAAAAAGGTGGCCGGCGAAATCCGCAACGGCAAGTCCGTGGTGCTCTTCCCCGAAGGCCATCGCAGCCGCAACGGCCAAATGCTGCCCTTCCGCTCCGGAAGCTTCTACACGGCGATTCTGGCGGGCGTTCCGGTTGTCCCCATCACCCTCAACGGCACTGCTTACGTCCTCAAGCCGGACACCTACCACGTCCGTGCCGGACAAACCGAAATGATCGTTCATCCTCCGATCAGCACGCAGGGCATGGACGCGAAGGATACGGACAAGCTCGCGGAAAAAGTGCGGGAAGTTATCGCTTCGCGATTCGTGCCGGTGGAATAACCGAGCCCGCTTTGGATTCGGCGCAACGGCTGAACGGGTAACGGGCAAGACACCCGGCAGCCTCTAAAGTGATGCGGGTGACCGGTACACGTAAATCCAGCGCCAGCCGGTTCATGCTCAAGTCCAGTGGTTTCATGAACTCTGCACAACGAAGAAAGAGAAAATCGGGTTTGGCACAAGTGGGTTACAAAAACGACGCAACTTGCATCTGAACTAATTGTCATCGTTTTATGGAGGCGAATCTCCCGTGATGAAGTCACTTTGTGGTCATGGTCTCCTCACATTAGGACTGGGAGCCGCGGCGCTGTTTGGAACCCCGGGATGGGCGCAGTCGCCCCCTGCTGCGGTCTCGCTGATCGATCCGCAGGCTCACCAGATCTTGGACCGCGTGATTCAGGCGCTGGGGGGTCAGACATTCTTGAACGCCAAATCCCTTACCACAAGAGGCCGGGTTTTCTTCTTTCAGGATGGGGCAACGGCCGGCCTGGAACCCTATCAAATTTGGTTCGAGTACCCGGACAAGCGCCGCTTTGCCATCGCCAAGAATAAGAAGAGTATCTCGATGGATACGGGCAACGTCACCTACGAAGGCGAGTCCAAGCAGATCATTCTGATCAACAACGGCGATAAGGGATGGGAACTCGATCAATACGGGCTGATTCTCCAGCCGGATCAGCAGATACAGAACTGGATCCTGGCCAACCGGTACAGCCTTGAAAACCTTCTCCGCCTCCGAATCAACGAGCCGCGCGTACTCATTCAGGTCGGCAAGGTGGACTTTGTCGATAACATCCCGACTCAGGGCCTGGAAATCACGGCGTCCGGCGGCATCAGCGTGCGTCTGGATTTGAATCGGCAAACGCTGCTTCCGTGCCGCATCTCCTATCGCGTGCGCAACGTCAAGGATAATGCCTGGGATGATTATGCTGATGCGTATGCGGACTATAAGCCCATCGACGGAATCCAAACCCCCATGCACATTACCCGCTACCTGAACGACGAACGAATCGGGGAGACCTATCGGAATTTCGCCCATTACAACGACGATTATCCCGCGAATTATTTCTCGACCGAGCATGAAGTCCCATGAGTGCAGACGTAAGCGCAGCGGAATTTTAACCTCCATTTCGCGCACGGCTCCTCCCGTGCCCCGAATCGGGATGCTATAATGGACTACGCGTGAACAAACCAACCAGAATTCGCAGTACCACAATTTTGAGCGTGCGCCGGGGCGGCCGATTGGCCATGGGCGGTGACGGCCAGGTCACCATGGGCGAGAGCGTCATGAAGCAAAAGGCACGCAAGATCCGCCGCCTATACAGCGAGAAGGTGGTGGCGGGCTTTGCCGGCAGCACCGCCGATGCTCTTTCCCTGTTTTCCCGTTTCGAACAGAAACTGGAGGAATACCACGGGAACCTGAGCCGCGCGGTGGTGGAACTGGCCAAGGAGTGGCGAACCGACCGCGCCCTGCGCCACCTTGAAGCCCTGCTGCTCGTGGCCGACGATAAGAGCACCTATCTGGTCAGTGGCAATGGCGACGTGATTGAGCCCGACGATGGCATTGTGGCCATCGGCTCAGGCGGGCCCTACGCGCTGGCCGCGGCTCGAGCATTGGTCAAACACACAGAACTCTCGGCCCGTGACGTTGTTCAGGAAGCCATGCTGATCGCGGGCCAGATCTGCATTTTCACCAACGACCAGGTCGTGATTGAAGAGATCTAACGATGGTTTTTTATCTCCCTGAAAATATCGAGAACGCTACATCGCTGGATGACTTGACCCCCCGGCAGATCGTGACTGAGTTGGACAAGTATGTGGTGGGCCAAGCCAACGCCAAGCGCTCCGTGGCGGTAGCACTACGCAATCGCATGCGCCGGCAAAAGTTGGCGCCGGAACTGGCGGATGACATCCTTCCGAAGAACATCATCATGATCGGGCCAACGGGGGTGGGCAAAACAGAAATTGCCCGCCGGCTGGCTCGCCTGACCAATTCCCCCTTTCTCAAAATTGAAGCCTCGCGCTTCACCGAGGTCGGCTACGTGGGGCGCGACGTGGAATCGATGATCCGCGACCTGGTGGAAGTCTCCATCGACATGGTACGTGAAGAGAAGGTGGACGAGGTGGCGGAGAAGGCCGAGCAGAATGCGGAAGAGCGGCTGCTTGATCTGCTGCTACCGCCGCTCCCCGCCCCGCGCAGGCAGGATCGGCCCACGGGCGAGGGTGAGGACGGCCGCCCGGCTTCGCACGAGCAATTCCAGCGCACGCGGGAGAAGCTACGCGCCCAGCTCCGTGAAGGCAAGCTGGACGACCGGGAAGTGGAAGTGGAAATGCGCGACCGAAGCGTGCCCTCCTTCGAGGTGGTGACCTCGCAGGGCGTCGAGGAAATGGATATCAACATCAAAGATATCATTCCCGGGCTCTTCGGGCAGCGCACCAAGAAGCGACGAATGCACGTTACCGAGGCCATGGAATACCTGATCCAGGAGGAGGAGAACCGCCTGATCGACATGGATCAGGTCACGCGTACAGCGGTAGAGCGCGCGGAACAGTCCGGCATTATCTTTCTGGATGAGATCGACAAGATAGCGGGACGCGAGCGCGGCGGGGGCGGCCCTGACGTCAGCCGCGAGGGCGTGCAACGCGACATCCTGCCGATCGTCGAGGGCACCACCGTCAATACCCGTTACGGCATGGTCCGCACCGACCACATTCTGTTCATTGCGGCCGGCGCCTTCCACGTCTCCAAGCCCTCCGATCTGATTCCTGAGCTGCAAGGCCGCTTCCCCATTCGCGTGGAGCTGCATTCGCTCACCACCGATGATTTCATCCGCATTCTGAAGGAGCCCAAGAGCGCGCTGGTAAAGCAATACATTGCGCTGTTGGAGACGGAAGGCATCAAGCTTTCCTTCAGCGACGAATCGCTACAGGAAATCGCTAAGTTTGCCGCCTCCGTGAACGACTCCACGGAAAACATCGGCGCGCGGCGCCTGCACACCATCATGGAAAAGCTGCTCGACGAGATTTCCTTCGAAGGGCCGGATTTGAAGAAGAAAGTGGTGCGCATCGACGCGCTTTACGTGCAAAAGCAATTGACGGACATCGTCAAGAATCAAGACCTCAGCCGATACATCCTGTGAAAACTGATCCGCGAGCGCGCGCCGCCGCGCCCAACGTCGTCGTCCACCGATTTACTCTGCCCAGACGTATTCTGCAAAGATTGGCCTTGGCTTCCGCCGTGGGGGGCCTGCTGGGATGCGGCGTGCAGGGAATGCCGCATCCTCCCCGACTGGAGCGGCCGGAGAAGATCACCAACCTCACCGCCGTGCAAATGGGCCAAAGCTTGGAACTCCACTTCAGCCTTCCGCAACACACCACGGAAGGCGAGCGATTGACAAAACCGCTGGAAATCGAAATCCTCCGCTCCATGGCGCCGACGGGCAAAGGCCTCTCCGCGTTGCCAAAACCGGACGTGTGGACACATCTCCTTCACGACGATTGGCAGCCGTTCGCCCAGGGCAACAACGTTGTCTACTCACTGCACCTGACCGGGCAGGAGTTTCACGACTGGCAAGGACGCACGGTGGTGGTGGGGGTCAGCACACTGACGCGGGGCTTTCGCCATCGCCCCCTCGAGAGCGACCCCTCAAACTTTGCCGACGTACACATTTATGACGTCTCGGAGCCCGTGCAAGGCGTCAATTGTGTGACCACGGAAAAGGCCATCGAGGTTCGGTTTACCCCCCCCGCTAAAACTATCAGCGGTGGAGCGGTAAGCGACTTGGCCGGCTACCGCGTTTATCGCAGTACAACGGGTTCCACCGGCGACTTTAAGGTGCGCGGTGAGACCGCCACGCCACCCTACCGGGACAGCGCGTTCGAGTTCGGGAAGACCTACGCGTATAAGGTGCGGGCAATGTTCGGCAGGCCTGGGCAGTTTGCCCTGAGCGATGCGTCCACCGTGGCGGCCATCGCACCACGCGACCTGTTTCCCCCGGCCCCGCCGCAGGGGCTGACCGCACTTTACACGGCCGGCGCGGTGGAACTGGTGTGGACTGCCAATACCGAGCCGGATTTGGCGGGTTACAACGTCTATCGCTCGGACGGTCAAACGGTGGAACGAATTAACAAGGAACTCGCGCGCACTCCCATTTTCCGTGATGGCGGCGCACCGCCCGGAAAAACCCTCAATTACCACGTCACGGCAGTTGACCTTTCCGGCAACGAAAGCAAGGCGTCGCAAACGGTAGACGTAGAGACGTACTGAAATTCGAAGGATGAAGGATGAAGTATGAAGGATGAATTATGAAGGATGAAATATGAAGGATGAAAAGCAGCAAGACCGAGCTACCAGTCGCCACTATAACAGGTGGCAGCTCCGTGCCGAAGATCACGTCTGTTTGTACTGTGTCCTCAATGCTTCATCCTTCACACTTCATCCTTTACACTTCAGACTTCATCCTTCATCCTTGATCTTTGATACTTCTTGGATTTTCTGTGACTCCTTCGAACGAACTGGTGATTGCCGCCGCAGTGGCCGCAGCCGTCGCACTGGCGGGTGTGTGGGGATGGAGAACCGTCCGTCGTTGGCGGCGTAAGAGTCCGGAAGAGGTCGAGCGCCTGCGCCGACTGAGCGTGAACGCTTGCGGGCGGATCATTTCGGGCAGGATCCTCGAACTCGCGGAGCGCCTGCCCGACGGCCCCACCGGGCCCATCCTGCTCTATGAATACGAAGTGGCGGGAGTGACCTACGAAGCGGCGCAGGACGTGAACGCCCTTCCCGTGGTCGCCGCCGCGGCGCCGTACCTGCCCGGACAAACCGCCAGCGTGAAGTACGATCCCAGACAGCCTACCAATTCCATTCTCGCCTGCGAAGTCTGGTGCGGGATTCCTGACCTCGAGCCGCGTGGGAACTCCTCCGCCGAAGGCAAAACGTAGCTCACCGCACCGCGGTTCGAGTGCACATCCAAATTCAGCTTCGCGATCTGGACCGCCCAACCCGTGATGGCTGGACACAACGCGGTCTGCAAGCGCGGCAACACTTTCCCCCCCTACGCCGAGTAAAGCGGGCGTTTCTTGCCTATTTTTTTGCCAGGGGCCTCGTCCCGTCCGAAGATCAACGCCAAGCATATGCAGGCCCGACAGTTACAGTCATTTCCGGAAAGACAATGGTGGAACGCCGCTTGCACTCGCGATACTGAGCGCCTCCGCGCGGGAGACGAGCAAGACGGGGCCGGGCGGAGCGAGCATCCATGCCAGGACCGGGATTTCCGGCTAAGGATTCTGCAGCCACGGCACCACCGCGACCGCGCAATCCCGACCGAAGACCGTCGAATCGAGGTAGACGATGTCCATATCGGGTATATCGGCAAGCTCCTATTTAGGCCAGACCTTGCAGAATTGGCAGGCGAAAGCACAGACAATTCAGACCGAATTCCAACAACTGGGTCAGGATATTCAAACCGGGAATCTGACCCAAGCCCAATCGGATTTCAAGACGCTCAGCCAGAATCTGCCGAGCTCATTGCAAACCAACAGCACGCTCTCACAGGCGTTTAGTTCGCTGGGAACGGCTCTGCAATCAGGGAATACTGCAGCGGCGCAGAAAGCCTACACAACACTCCAGCAGGACCTCCAGCAGGTCGGCGAGGGCCACCACCATCATCACCACGGAGGCGGAAGTTCCCAAACGAGTAACACCAGCACCGGTAGCACATTGATGCAATTGTTCGGTACCTTGGGGTCCGCCCTTACCGCGGGTAACCTGTCAGCCGCCCAGACGGCTTATTCGACCCTCGCCCAGGGCCTCCAGCAATTAGGAGGGAATTCCGCCAGCAGCGCATTGTCGCAGGTGGGAGCTGTGAGCTTGCTGGGTTGAGGGTGACCTTGATCGTCGAGGGGGAGAGTTTCTTTTGATGCCTTTCTCTCGCCCCTGGTGGCCGAGCCACGCCATGACCAAGGCGGTTAGCGCCTGTAGGGGTGGTTCGCGAACCGCCCCTACGTTTCGGAAGCGCCGCTCCGAACTGAATCGCCCGCCGGCTTTCATGATCGACCCTAACCCAACTTCGTCACGGTGGGGGCGGTTTTGATGATTTTCGTGTCGCGGTGAGGGGGTAAGGGTTTTGCTTTCAGTCCTGCCGCTGACGAAAGTCGATGTAGTGTAGACCTACCCTCTTGCGGTGGTGGGTGCGGCGTGGCACCATCGCGCCGATGTTTTTGCGCCCCAATGTTCGGCACAAGGATGGCAAGGATCATACCTATTGGTCTTTGGTGGAAACGGTGCGGACGCCGGACGGGCCGCGCCAGCGCACGCTGTGTTACCTGGGCGAACTGAATGGCTCGGCGCAAGCGCGTTGGGTGAAGACGATAGAAGTTTTCAACGCCCAAGGCGAGAGCCAGCAACTGAAGTTATTTCCCGCCGAGGTCGCCCCGCCCGAGGAAGATGGGTCGGTGGCGCGGGTGCGGCTCGATAAGGTGCGGTTGGAGCGGGCGCGGCAGTTTGGAGATAGTTTCCTGGCGCTGGAACTGTGGAAGCGTTTGGAGTTGGACCGCTTCTGGGAGGCGCTGCTGGATGGGCCCGACCAGGATGCCGATGTGCCTTGGTCGCGGATCGCGGCGCTGTTGGCGATCAACCGCCTCTGTGCGCCGGGCAGTGAGTTGGCGATTGAAGAGCGCTGGTATCCGGGGACGGCGCTGGACGACTTGCTGGGGATCGAGGAAGGCAAGGTTAACGACACGCGCTTGTACCGGTGTCTGGACCGCCTGCTGCCGCACAAGACGAAGCTCGAGCAGCATCTGACCCGTCGCTATGGGGAGTTGTTCGCGGCGGAGTTCGACGTGCTGCTTTACGATTTGACCAGCAGCTATGTGGAGGGCGCGGCAGAGAAAAACCCGATGCTGCAGCGGGGCTACTCGCGTGATCATCGGCCCGACTGCAAGCAGGTAGTGATCGCCCTGATCGTCACCCCGGAGGGCTTCCCGCTCAGCTATGAAACTTTCGACGGCAATCGCAGCGACGTGACCACGGTGGAAGCGGTGCTGCGCATGGTGGAGCGCAAGCATGGCAAGGCGCGCCGGGTATGGGTATTTGACCGCGGCATCGTGAGCGAAGAAAATCTGGAAGCGCTGCGGCGGCGCGGGGGTCAGTATCTGGTGGGCACGCCGCGGGCGAAGCTGAAGCAATTTGAGCAGGAATTGTTGGCGGAGGGTTGGGAGGGGGTGCGGCCGGATGTGGAGGTGAAGCTGGTATCGGTGCCGCAGGGAGAGGAGATCTACATCCTGTGTCGCTCGCAGGCGCGGCGGGCGAAAGAACAGGCGATGCGCAGCCGGTTTTCCACCCGCATGGAAAAGGCCCTCACGGCACTGGCGAAACGGGTGGCGGCGGGGCAGTTGAAAGATCGCCATAAAATCGAGCGCAGCTTGGGAAAAATTCAGGCTCGCCACCCGCAAGTCGCCGATCTATACGAAGTGCAGGTGACGGAGAAGGACGGCACCGTGACGCTGCCATGGCAAGCCATTGAGGGCCGGCAAAGCTGGCAACAGGCGCGCGAGGGCGCCTACCTGCTGCGCAGCAACCTGCCGCCAGGAAAGCCGGAAGAATTGTGGAAGAGCTACATCCAACTCACCGAGGCGGAAGCGGCGTTTCGGGTGTTGAAGAGTCCGCTGTCGATCCGGCCCATCTTCCATCAACTGGAGCGGCGGACCAAAGCTCATATTCTGGTGACGTTTCTTGGCTATGCGCTGTGGGTCACGCTAAAACACCTGCTGCGGCGCAAAGGCTCAAACCTTTCACCGAATAAGGCGCTGGCCTTGCTCAGCACGCTGGTCAGCGCCGACATCGTGCTGCCCACCACCGACGGGCGGGAGATTCGCTTGCGACGCGTTACGACGCCCAACGCCGAACAGAAACAACTGCTGGACCAACTGGGTATCGCCGTGCCCGACCGCCTCAGTTTGGATCGCGAATGTAGTGTAGACTCGGCAACAGCCTGAACTGATTTCAATAGATTTAGCCGTGTTTTCGACGCTCTCGTGACGAAATTGGGCTAAAGGCCGGAATGTGGGTCAGGCGGTACATCCACCCGCCAGCGGCCAGTCTGTGTCAACTTACCGTCAACGGACCGCCAGGGTGTTCTCCGAGTGGCCGACGATACGCCCGGAACCCCCGGGCGCCGCATCCGCGCATAGGCGACTTAGAGTCAAGGTGGCAGCACACTGCGAGAGGTTTTGGTAGTGTCTTTAGAGGCTCAAGGATAGACTTGCAGCCCGAGTTGCCGGAAATGATTATCTGTCGAAATAATTCGGCTTTGTTCAATTCCGGTGACGATCAAGTAAGAGATCATGTCGCACAGGTCGCAATCCACGTGTATCGTGTGGAACGTTGCTTTGGCAATGTCAAAAACAGCTCCAGGTACAGTCAAAATAGAGACTCGTCTTTCCATGAGCCATTTTTGCAAGAAATACGCGGCCAGTTGTCTGTTTCGCTCGCCAGACGGACCTACAAAACCGCTCTGTCGAGTTTTTGTAACCCGGCGCACCGTCTCCACGACTACAAAGCTTGAAGTAATTAGCTTGCCTTGGACGCTTCCGAGAAACTGCGCGTATGCGCTATCGTGTTCGACGAACGACTCCAATATGGCGCCCGTATCAAGAAAGAAGGCATCTCGCCCGATTTGGGTGATTATTCCCTTGTAAAAGTCCTCGGCTTCAGGGTTGCTCAATCCGAGCGGGCCAACTATCGTGCTGTTTCTGAGCGGATATCCTTTTCTCATACCACCTGATTATCATCCTGGGCGCTTGTCGCCGCTCATGAGCTTCCAGAGCCGCTGCGTCTCTGATGGCTCAAGCCCATAAGCTTCTTGCACAATTGAGTCGATTCGCTCACGCAGGATTGATTCGTCCCCTCTCTCCTCTGAAGTGTCGAAGAAAAGCGACCCGTCATCCTTGGTCCATTTAGCCACTACCGCCTTCTCTAGTTCTTTTACCAGCGCGGTCAATTCTGGTTTGCGATTCGCGGGGATCATAGGAAATGGCATAGCGTTTAGTGTGGAGATCACAATTTTCCTGTTGCGCGAGTGACCGTCGTACCACGCGTTTGCAACCGGACTGTTAAGAACAGCGGTGATTTCCTCGATCGTAACGTCGTCCTCTTTGGGTACTATTCCATGAAAGTGGTCCGAGAAGTAAACGTCTTCGCATGCGCTCGCGGCTACAAGTCTCCACGAGGATCCGGGATTCCGCGTAGCGTTGATAATCACCTTTCGAGCCTTGAACATCGCTTCATCTCCGCTACGACGTAAATGACGACCATAGCGAAGCCACTTGAAAGGCCAGAATGCGTGACCGGCGAGCAACGCGAATGGCCGCAGGACATCAACGCGATCGATAAATCGGACGAGCCCGTCGCGCCGCTCTATACTTACGCTCCTCTTATCGTCAGTTTTTACCTGCAGACCGTTGCGTACCTCGGCCAACGAGCCTAGAGGACGGCCGTGCGATTCAAGGTTCCTCCATATGTCCGACAATGGGGAAAGGACAAATCGCATGTCGCGGTCTTCCCGCCACAATGACGGTTCGACAGAGTACGTTCGGGTAAATGCCCCGAGTTCCCTAAACGCGGATACGTCACGTGACCTTACTTCTCTAACGGTGGCAACGGAAACCATGGACTGGCTCTGCAGCTTCGGTCGCTTACGCATCAGAAGTACAGCCGTCTCCGCCCCCGAATAAAACAAGCCCCCGGCCAAAACATCGATTTCCAGGAGATCACACTTGCCGATGATAGACTTACGTGTTTTCTCTCCCGCCCGGGATTCCAGCAAACTTTGTGGAGTCACAACCGCCAGCAAACCGTTGTCCGCCGCCAAATCGACTAGACGGGCTATGATTTCAGATGACAGTTCGTGCCTCTCACCTCGTCCTTTAACCTCCAGAAACGGAGGGTTTGTGGCGATGATTGTCGGCCTTTGCCCCAAATCGGATACCGAAAGTTGCGTCGCATCGTGATCTCGAATCCTCCAACCATTCTTGTTGTACGGGTCGGCTAATACGAGCGATAGTCCGGCAATTTCTCTTGCCATCTCGTCAATGTCAAAGCCCAAGATCCGCGTCCGTAGGTACTGATGCCTTCGGGATGGCGTCCATTGCGCTGGCAAGAGATGAGACAGGCGATCAAAGCCGCTCGAAAGAAACGACCCAGAGCCGCAGCACGGATCGCACAGGAGGCGACTTTCCAATGGGATCGTTTCGATAGGGAGCTTTGAGAGCATGTAGTTTGTGATTGATCGCGGCGTGTAGTAGATGCCACGTTCTTTCCGCAGCCTCGGCGTTACCAACGCGTTCTCATATGCACTACCCAGCATCTCAGACGTCAGCGTTGCGAAGGCAAACCTGCCCCTAAGTTCGCGCTCTATGTACTCGGTTAGGCCGCGGCTCAGGTAAGGCGAATTGGCGACCGCAGGATCTATGTTCTCAGAGAATCGATCATGCGCAAGCGACAACGTGCTAATTAACGAACCATCTCCTGAAACAATCCCCTTGTCCTCAAGGACCCGACCGGCGAACATCTGAAGAATAAGGCGGATAATAGCCGTATGGGCGGCGGCCCTGTCCCGATATCTATCTGGCAGATCGCTTAGCGCGCGTGCCAACAGAGATTCTAGAAGAGACGTCAGAGTTTGCCCGGTAATACTCTCTGCCCAAGACCACAAGCCGGTATCGAACAGTGACAATTGCTCAGGTTCGGTCTTGATTGTGTAGAGGAAGGCAGGCGACAAATCCCGGATCCTGGACCGGAATCTTTCTGGCCAGTCGCCCGTTTCCACGACTTCGAGCGGTTCAGCGACCGGCTCCCTGCGTACTGGATAAAGCGAAATTCTATCCGGAGTGCCTACTATGGCTACGGGCGCTGTTAGAAAACGCGCCCTCTGGAGAATAACGGCAACATCTGCTTGGTTTGCCGCAGAAAAAACACCGACGCAAGCAGTTCGCATGGTGTGTGGTGGGCTATAAAACGCAATCAGGTCTGCCTTCTGATTTCGGAGGGTTTGATCCTCCGCACGCCACGTGAATGAACACTCTGGAACAAGGTTCGCAGCCTCGTAACCGAGACCCGCGAGAAATCCGATAGACTGCCGCGCAAGTGGCGTCATCATGTAACTGGCCCCCTCATCCGATCGACCATACGGCTGAGCGAAAATCCAGCCTGGAGCTTTCTCCTGAGCGCCATTTCCGATTGGACATATCCAGACGTAGCCTGCGAAACAGCTTGGAGAGGCATAATATCACGGCAATGACTTCGGCGCTCGGCAAGAGTGACCCATTTGTGCTCATCAAAAGTGACCCACACCCGGAACAGGATTTGGCGCAGTGCAAGTGCGCGACAACATCATCATCCACGCCGAAGGCGTGCAATTCTCTCATTCCACGAAGGCGGTTCACAGCGAGAAGGGATGAAAACGCCGGCCTGGGGTTTGGCGCAGGGCAAAACCGCAGCTTTCATCATCCCGGCGTGGGTCACTCTTCGCGAGCAAACCCTGGTAATTTCTCGCGAGCGCCGAAGCGGCAATGGTCTGTAGTTTGAGTTTTCCACGGGCCACTCTATGCCACCCCTGCCGGATCATCCGCCGCATCAGATTCATGCGCCGCGATCTCCTTACGAAACATCCTGAAATTGGGAACGCCTCGTTTTACGGAGTGGAGTTCCTCCTCCGAAAGCCAACGCTTCGCAGTAATCGGCTTCGCGCCCTCTAACGGCTTAGTCTGCATGATTCCGAATGCGCCGCTCGCAAGTTCGACCATAATCAGATCAAAATCCATCGCAAGAATCTCGCATACAGCAACAATGAAAGCTGAACGTAAGTGCTTACGTCCCCCGAGCAGGCGAAGCGTTCAACTGGCTAACGCGCGCACGGCGCTCGCCTGATCGATGAAAGATTCCAACGATGAGAAGTGCAGTGTCTTGGGGTGTTCTCATATCATTCCTCCCGGATACGTCGCCAATGATAACCTTAACATCGGGTATTGTCAACCTTGTTTCAAGGTACACTATGAATATGCCTGCTCTTGAGTTCTGAGAGTCTCTTGTTAGTTCGCGGGGGCGTAGAGGGAAGCTTCAGGCTTGCGGCTGATGATGCCTAACATGATCTGGACGGTGCCGGTGACTTCGGAACGGTCCACTTGGTCGTATAACGGCTTTGTCGTTCATCTGACCAGCAGCCAAGCTCCCAGATTACGCCCCACACGGAAGTTGCATCGAGCGGTCAATTCGACGACGGACAGCCTTGCCGCAGAAGTGCTATGCCCCCTCGGCGCTGGCACAGGGCGGCGGTTTGGCAAGTGCTCCTTTAAGGCTCCGTCAATCTCGATGTCCCGCTGGAACACATCAGTTGGCGCTTCCGACAGGTCCACACCTATCAGCTCAGCCTTCGGACACTTTGCCGTCTTGACAAATCTAGCCAAGTGTGTTAGCCTCCAAAGCAGGCATTCAGGAGTGTGCTGATGTCCTCGCCCAAGTTGCCCGCCATGTCCCCCGCCTGCCTCACTCACCACACGACGTTCCAAGCCGGAATGTTTATGAAAACACAAGGTGTCGGGTGTCAGGTGCGAGGTGTCAGGGCAGGGATCCGGCTTCGCAAGTCCAATCGGGCGGCTCATGGTAAGTGTGGAGTAGATTTCCACAAAACGACGTTCCAAGCCGGAATGTTTATGAAAACACAAGATGTCGGGTGCCACGTGCGCGGCGTCGGGGCAGCGATCCGGCTTCTCAAGTCCAATCGGGCGGCTCATGGTAAGTATGGGGTAGATTTCCACAAAACGACGTTCCAAGCCGGAATGTTGTTGAAAAATAAGGGAGTCAACGGACGAAGCCGAAATCGATCCGGAGATATTACAGAAAACAAAAGAGATAGATCGATTCTCCGGAAATATATCTGAAAACAAATGACTTACTTGCTCGAAGCGACACAAGTTCATGCGCATCCTGCTGCCACGGAGGTCCCCGACCACCGGATTGTAGGGGAGCGCCATGGCATGCCGCTGGGGTTTCGACATTTTAAAGTTCGCCGTGTGCGGGCGCCACAGCCACCACCCAAGCCGCCGCGCGCTTGCCTGCTCCGGCGTTTCTCGACTATAGTTTCGTGCAGGTTCAGGATGACTCGGGAACAAAAGTTCGCGGAGTTGCGGCGGCGCTATGCGGCGGCGGAAGCAGGCGGCGGCGAAGAGCGGCGCGCCCGCCAGCACGCTGAAGGAAAACTCTCGGCTCGCGAGCGGATGCTGCTGCTGTTTGACGAAGGCAGCTTTGAGGAAATTGACCAGCTTGTTGAGCACGATTGCCAGGATTTTGGCATGGCCGAGCAGCGCATCCCAGGCGACGGCGTGGTGAGTGGCTATGGGCGCATCAACGGCCGCCTGACTTACGCTTTTGCCCAGGACTTTACCGTATTCGGCGGCTCGCTCAGCGGCGCAAATGCGGCCAAGATCTGCAAGGGCATGGACATGGCCATGAAGGTCGGCGCACCCATCGTGGGCTTGAACGACTCGGGAGGTGCGCGCATCCAGGAAGGTGTGGCGTCTCTCGCGGGCTATGCCGACATTTTCCTGCGCAACACTCTGGCCTCCGGCGTGATTCCGCAAATCTCCGCCATCATGGGGGCTTGCGCCGGCGGCGCCGTCTATTCCCCCGCCATCACCGACTTCACGGTGATGGTCCAGAACTCCAGCTACATGTTCGTGACGGGCCCCGACGTCATCAAGACCGTCATGCATGAGGATGTGACGAAGGAAGATCTGGGCGGCCCCATGACCCACAATGCCACCAGCGGCGTGGCCCACTTCGTCGCCCGCGATGACGCCGACGGGCTGGCGCTGGTCCGCGAACTGCTCAGCTTCATGCCCCAGAACAACCATGAGGACCCGCCCCGCGTCGAGACCTCCGACCCGACTGACCGGCGCGATGAAGCCCTGGACACGCTGATCCCCATTGAGCCGGACAAGCCTTACAACATCAAGGAAATCATCACGCGCGTAGTGGATGACGGGCACTTCGTCGAAGTTCACGAGCATTATGCGAAGAATCTGGTGGTCGGCTTCGCGCGGCTCGCAGGCCAAAGCGTGGGCATTGTGGCGAATCAACCCGCCGTGCTGGCTGGCTGCCTGGATATCAACGCCTCCGTGAAAGGGGCGCGCTTTGTGCGCTTCTGCGACGCCTTCAATATCCCCCTCATTACCTTCGAAGACGTTCCGGGATTCCTGCCCGGCACGCAGCAGGAGTACGGCGGCATTATCCGTCACGGCGCCAAGCTGCTGTTTGCCTATGCGGAGGCGACGGTACCGAAAATTACTGTGATCACCCGCAAGGCTTATGGCGGCGCCTATTGTGTGATGGCCTCCAAGCACCTCCGCACCGACGTGAACCTGGCCTATCCCACCGCGGAAATAGCCGTCATCGGGGCGGAAGGTGCGGTGAACATCGTTTATCGCCGGGACCTGCAAAAGGCCGAGGACCCCGAGGCGATGCGCCGTGCGAAAGTGGAGGAATTTCGCGAGCGTTTTGCCAACCCCTATATCGCCGCCGAGCGGGGCTGGATCGACGCCGTCATCGAACCGCGCGACACGCGGCCCAAGCTCATCGCCGCCCTCCGCATGCTCGAAACCAAGCGTGACACCATGCCATCCAAGAAGCATGGGAATATTCCGCTGTGAGCGTTATCCTCTACGCGCTGCATATCATCATTTGGCCGCAGCCCGGCAACTCGGTCAACATACCGGCATCTCATGCCAGTTGCGCAGTCCGGTCCACACGAATATACTTTCCTTGTGAATATTACATTGGACTTGCCCGAGGACATCGCGAGGCAGTTGTCAGTTGGATGGGCGGATTTGGGCCGGGCCGCGCTGGAGGGCCTCGCGCTTGAAGCCTATCGCACGCGAAAGCTCAGCACCGAACAAGTTCGGCGACTCGTCGGTTTCGCGACCCGCTTCGAACTGGACGGCTTCCTGAAGCAGCACGGAGTCTGGCTCGACTATAGCGTCGACGACCTGAACCGCGATCGCGAGACACATCAGCACCTGGGCCTTTAGATGCCTGTCGTCATCTCCGACACCTCCCCGCTAAACTACCTTATCCTGATCCTGATTGGTGAAGCCGAGATTCTGCGTCACCTCTACGGCAACGCGCTCGCCCCAATTGCGGTGGTCGAGGAATTGCAGCGCGAGGGCGCTCCCGTCACTGTACGTCGCTGGATTTCCGGTGCTCCGGCTTGGATTGAAATCGTCCCGCGCGGCATCGTCGATGCGCAGGGTTTGGGGCTCGAACTTCTGGGTGAAGGCGAGCGCGAAGCGATAGCCCTGGGGTTGGAGCGCCGCGCGGATATAATCCTTATGGATGACCGCGAAGGCGTGGGGGAAGCTCGCCGATTGGGGCTCCGAGTAACCGGGACATTGGGAGTACTGCAGCGTGCCGCGGAACGAGGCTTGGTAGATTTGGCTGAAGTAGTACGACGGCTCCTGTCCACGAACTTCCGCGCCAACCCGGAGGTGGTCCGGGTGTTATTGCAGCAAAACCCGAGAAAACAGGGCTAACCCGAGGAATTCATGTTCCGCAAGATCCTGATTGCCAATCGCGGTGAGATTGCCGTTCGCATCATGCGGGCATGCCGGGAAATGAGCATCCGCACCGTCGCGGTATTTTCGACGGTTGACCGCAAATCACTGCACGTGCGCTACGCGGACGAGGCCTATGCGGTAGGCCCGGCGCCTTCCACGGAAAGCTACTTGCGCATCGACCGAATTCTCGATGTGGCGCGTCGCAGCGGCGCGGAAGCCATTCACCCCGGCTACGGATTCCTGGCGGAGAATCCCGATTTCGCCCAGGCGTGCGAAGCGGCAGGGAATCGTTTTCATCGGTCCGCCGGTGAGCGCCATGGAACTGATGGGGTCGAAGACCGCATCCCGCCATGCGCTCATCCAGGAGGGATTGCCGGTCGTTCCCGGTGCCGATCGCAACCTGGAGAGCTTCGACGAGGTGCAGCACGTCGCCCGCGAAATCGGCTACCCGGTGATGCTCAAGGCGTCAGCGGGGGGCGGCGGCAAGGGGATGCGCTTGGTGAATGCGGAAGCCGAGCTTGAGTCCGCCTACCGCACCGCGCGATCCGAGGCGCAGAACGCTTTTAACGATTCCTCCGTCTACCTCGAAAAGTACATCGAGCACCCGCGTCACGTGGAAATTCAAATTCTTGGCGACCATCACGGCCATTTGATCTACCTGGGCGAGCGCGAGTGCTCGCTGCAACGCCGTCACCAGAAGGTCGTGGAGGAGTGCCCTTCCCCGGCGGTGGACGACGAACTGCGCCGCCGCATGGGAGAAACTGCCGTGCGCATCGGCAAGTTGGCCGGCTACTGGAACGCCGGAACCGTGGAATTTCTGCTCGACTCGCAGCGCAACTTCTATTTCCTGGAAATGAATACGCGCTTGCAGGTGGAGCATCCCGTCACGGAGTTGGTGACCGGCATCGATCTGGTAAAGGAGCAGATTCGAATTGCCGCGGGCGACGAGCTTTGCGGCAGCAGGAAGACGTCGGAATTGCGCGGAGCGGCCATCGAATGCCGGATCTACGCGGAAGATCCCGCCAACAACTTTTTCCCCTCCCCGGGGTTGATCACGCGGCTGCAAGGACCGGCGGGGCCGGGGATCCGTCACGATAGCGGCGTCTATGAAGGCTGGCGAGTGCCGCTGGAATACGATCCCTCTGCTTTCGAAGCTCGCTGTCTGGGCCACCGATCGCGGCGAGGCCATGGCGCGACTGCAGCGGGCGCTGGGCGAGTATCAGGTTCAGGGCATTCGCACCAACATTCCCTTCTTCCGCCGAGTGCTTGAGCATCCGGATTTTGTGGCGGGCCGTTTGGACACGGGGTTTATCGATCGCGTTCTATCCGCGGGCTTGATGAAGGAGGAGCCACCGCCGGAAGAGGAGGAGCGTGTGGCCATGCTCGCCGCATTGCTGTACACGGAGACGAACCGTGAAGCAAAGCCGGCCGGCCCCACACCCAGTTCCAACTGGAAACGAGCCGGCCGCTACACGTCGCTTCACGGACAGCCGCGGCGCGAGGGAGGTGGACCGCAATGAAACTCCACGCGCGCGTTCGTCGCGGTTCGCAGGCTTCGGAGCACGAGGTGGAGTTGTTGTCGCCCGGAACCGCCGATGGCACGAGGCAATTTCGGGTGGATCGCGAGACAATCGAGGCGCAGTGCGAGGAGATCACCCCGGGCGTGTACTCAATCTTAATCAACGGCCGAACCTACGAAGCTAGTGTTTC
>CAVRBF010000037.1:0-185816 GCA_963719115.1 uncultured Acidobacteriota bacterium
GCTCGGGACCAGGCTTCCGGTCAAGCCGCGAGCCAGCGAGAAGACCATTCCCACCGCGAAGATCATCATCAAGTGATGCCACGCATGCCAGTACTCGGGCGCGTGGAGAGCACCAAACAGGGCTGCGGATATCACCGCCGCCAGCGGCCATCCCGCGGCGTTTTCCACAACGGCAAAGAGAAGACCGCGGAAGAATACCTCCTCAAGCAGCGGGGCGAGACTAACGGCGAATGCGCATAGAGCAAATGACGCCAGGCGGGAATCGAACAGCTTTTCCAGCGGAAACGATTGCGAGTCGGGCAGCAACCACAAGGCCAGGCTGGCCGCCACGGCTAGCGCGATGCCGCCCGCCAGGTAACCTACTGCCTGCTTGATCGTAGGCTTCTCCCAGCCGAGTGATTTCCAGAAGGGCGTCCGATGTTGGAACCGGGCCAGCAGGAAGAGAAACACCAGGACGAACGCGTATAGAACACATTGCTGGACGAGCAGGAATAGGGTATCGAACTGCGCCGCATCGGCCCGCGCGCGCCATCCCAGCAAAGGGCGCAGCGCCGCGTAACCCATCAGCACGATCAGCTTCGACGCCAGAAAGGCAAACGGCAGGAAGGCAAGAAACAACAGCAGGTCGCGCAGGGTCCAGACTTTTCGCGGCGCGAGGGGCGGCTGGGGAGGCTGTGGCGCTAAAGCCTCTCGCGGCGAGGGTCCCGCTTCCGTGGAAAGGTTCTCAGGATCGTCCGGCATGTTCACGCTAGGTGGAGGTGCGCGGCGCTCGTTCCGAGGCCGAACACGGTTCGACCCTATCAGGATGCAGCCTCATGAGCAGAAAGTCTTCATGGACACAGCAGTGGGTTTAAACTTCTCGATCAGGGCGCGGTCCTCCGTGACCAGGGGGAGGCCAAAGTCGAGCGCCAGGGCCACAAACTCGCAATCGTAGGCAGAAGAGCCCGAGTCGGCGGCTAGTCTGAGAACCCGCGAAGAGTCCATTTGATAACCCTGCCACATGACCAATCGTTCAGCACGGTCCATAGTACTCAGCATGTCATCCAACGTTAGAATCTTCTGGCGGAATGAGAGGATGAGTACGTTCCGGAACTCCGAACGCCAGAGGGATGGGGCCACCCACTCCGGATCTTTCGTGTACACCGCGCAAGCATCCGGAGTAAATCCGCCTTGTATCAGGAAATACGCAATGAGGTTCGTGTCAGCAACGATCAAGGGCGTCCTTCGTTCTTGGCGGCACGCAGGAACTCCTCCGTGAGGTACGCGTGGGGCATTCGCTTCCGCGCGGCATCCACCTCAGCCAGAAATTCCTTGGGGTCCACGCGATGAGATGTCAGGACTTTTTCCAAGCAGCAAATGGCCTCGCTGTTGATGCTGCGCCGGTGCTGGGCGGCACTCTCCTTGAGCCGCTTGTGGAGCTTCTCGGGAACATTTTTGATAGTCAGTGTTGCCATACTCAACCCTCGCTCTTCCAAAATGCATCCATAATGGAAGCATACGCCTCGTGTACGCTGTTGTCAAAGCGCCGTGTGGCAAATCATCCATCTCCCGGTTGCAACGGGAAGCCCAGATCATCGCCTCTCTCCCAGGCGTTCCGTTTATAACTCTTCACTTGCCATTCGTCCCGGCATTCACGAGCAGCGGGGCCAGCGCCTGGCCGGTATACGATTTCTTCACGCGCGCCACTTCCTCCGGTGTGCCTTGGGCGACGATGCGGCCGCCTTCTTCCCCGCCTTCCGGTCCCAGATCGAGGACCCAATCCGCCTGCTTCACCACATCAAGATGATGCTCGATGATGATCACGGTATTGCCCAGATCGGTGAGGCGGTTGAGAACGTCCATAAGCTGCTTGACGTCGTCAAAGTGCAGACCGGTGGTAGGCTCGTCAAGAATGTAGAGTGTGCGGCCTGTCTGCCGCCGGCTGAGCTCGCGGCCCAGCTTGATGCGCTGCGCCTCACCACCCGATAGCGTTGTGGCCGGCTGCCCCAGATGGATGTACCCCAGACCCACATCCACCAGCGTTTGCAGCTTGAGGCGGATTTGCGGAATGTTCTCGAGCAGCGGCAACGCCTCCTGCGCGGTCATATTCAGCAGGTCGGCAATGGCCACGCCTTTGTACTTCACCGCCAGCGTCTCGGAGTTATAGCGCTTGCCGCGGCACACCTCACAGGTCACAAAGACGTCGGGCAGGAAATTCATTTCGATGCGGCGCAATCCCTCACCCTGGCAAGCCTCGCAGCGTCCGCCCTTGACGTTAAAGCTGAAGCGCCCGGCGCGATAGCCGCGCTGGCGCGACTCCGGCAGCATGGCGTAAAGCTCGCGAATAGGCGTGAACACCCCCGTGTAAGTGGCGGGATTCGAGCGTGGCGTGCGCCCGATGGGCGATTGATCAATGACAATGACCTTGTCCAGGTGCTCGAGGCCGGTAATGGCGCGATGCTCGCCCGGTTCTTCAATGGCGCGGTACAGTTTCTTGGCGATGGCACGGTGGAGAATGTCATTGACCAGCGTCGATTTCCCCGAGCCGGAGACGCCCGTGACCACGGTCAGAAGCCCCACCGGAAAGGAGACGTCGAAATTCTTCAGGTTGTTGGCCCGCGCCCCCTGCACGGTCAGAAGTTTGCCGTTGGCGGCCCGGCGTTTCTGCGGCACCGGGATGCTCAACTCGCCTGAGAGGTACTTGCCCGTCAGTGAATGGGCGGCGCCGGCGATCTGCTCGGGCGTGCCCGCCGCCACCACATAACCGCCCTGTTTGCCCGCACCGGGACCGAGGTCAATCACATAGTCGGCACGGCGGATCGTCTCCTCATCGTGCTCCACCACCAGCACGGTGTTCGCCATGTCGCGCAACTGTCCCAGCGTTTTCAGCAGCCGCTCATTGTCACGCGGATGCAGCCCGATGCTCGGTTCGTCGAGAACGTAAAGAACGCCGCGCAGCTTCGAACCGATCTGGGTGGCCAGGCGTATGCGTTGGCTCTCGCCGCTGGAAAGAGTAGATGCGGAGCGGTCGAGGCTGAGATAGCCCAGTCCCACGGCGTGGAGAAATTCCAGACGCTCGCTGATCTCATTCAGGATGCGCCGCGCCACCAACGCCTGGCGCGCCGTCAGCTTGAGGCCGGTCAGCACCTCGCGCGTCTTGGTGACGGGCAACGCGGTGAGGTCCGCAATGGAAAGGTCCATCACCGTAACGGCCAAGCTTTCGGGTTTTAGCCGTTTGCCATGACATTGGGGACACGGCACCGCCGACATATACTGGCTGTACCACTCGCGGTAATTCTCCGATTTCGATTCGTTGTACCAGCGGTCGAGCAGAGGCAGGATGCCGGAGAACAGCGTGGACGGCGGCGCGTCCTCCGCGTTCTTTCCATACAGCAGCAGGTTCTGGATCTTGCGCGGCAGGCGCTCAAAAGGAGTCTTGAGGTCGAAGCCAATCTGCTCCGCGGCACGCATCAAGCTGCGCTGAAGGAAGCTCGAACCCGCGCCGGGACCAAGTCCGCCTTCCAGAAGCGGCCGCGACCAATCCACAATAACCTTGGCGGGGTCGAAGGTGTACTGGCTGCCGAGCCCGCGGCACGCCGGACATGCGCCATAAACGCTGTTGAAGGAGAACGACCGAGGCTCCAGCGCCGGCAGACTCATCCCGCAGTCAACGCACGCCCACTCCTGCGAATACAGCCGCTCCTCGCCGTTCACCACCGCCACTTCCACGATGCCCTTGGCCAGTTTCATGGCGGTCTCGATGGAGCTCGCCAAACGGGTTTCAATGCCGGCCTTCAGCAGCAGCCGGTCAACCACGACTTCGATGGTGTGGTTCTTGCGCCGGTCGAGTTTGATTTCCTCGTCAAGCTGCCGAAGTTGCCGGTCAACACGCACGCGCAGAAAACCGTCCGCTGCGAGCTGCTCGAAGAGCTTGCGGAATTCGCCTTTACGCCCGCGCACAACGGGCGCGAGGATCATCACGCGTTCGCCCTCGCCATTGCCTGCCTCGCCGTTGGGCCGCAGGGCCATGATCGAAGCCACGATCTGCTCCGTGGTCTGGCGGGCAATCTGGCGGCCGCAGCGGGGGCAATGCGCCACGCCGATGGAAGAATAAAGCAGGCGAAGATAATCGTAGATTTCCGTGATGGTGCCCACGGTGGAGCGCGGACTGCGGCTGGTGGTCTTTTGCTCGATGGAGATCGCCGGGCTCAGGCCCTCGACCGTGTCCACGTCAGGACGCTCAAGCTGGTCGAGGAATTGGCGGGCGTAGGCGGAAAGCGTTTGCACGTAGCGGCGCTGGCCCTCGGCATAGATCACGTCGAACGCCAAGCTGGATTTGCCCGACCCGCTCAAACCCGTGACCACGGTCAAGGTATTCCTCGGCACCTCAACCCCGATGTTCTTCAGGTTGTGCTGGCGCGCGCCCCGAACGGTAATGCGGTCGATCATTCGCCCTGCGTCCTACAGTGAGGAATTTCGAGAGAACGGCAATCTTTCATGCTAAGTCCGGCGCGCACGTCCGTCAAGGGCTGGTTCGAAGCGTGTCAAGCCCGGATAGAAATGTCCCCATGCTTACCCGGTTAGAAGTGTCACCGCGACGTTTGCGCATTCGATCCAGACCGCATAAAATGACCACTTTCCCTTGGAAGGCGGGTAAAGAGTGAAATCTCTCACTGCCAAACTCGGTCACATCCTGGTTCTCTACGGAGCGTGGGGGCTGTTCGGGATGTCGTTTCTGGATTCGTCGCTGGTTCCTTTTCCCGTGGTGAATGATGTGGCCCTTATCGTCATGGCCAGCCGGCGGCCCGCCTGGTGGCCGATTTACGCATTGGCAACCACGCTGGGCTCCGTCTGCGGCGCCTATCTTCTTTACGGTATCGCTCGCGGCGGCGGCAAGTTCTTCTGGCGGAAAACCACGCCGCAAGCGGTGAGCCGCGCCCAGCACTGGCTGAAGCGCAATGACTTTGTTTCGATTCTGGTGGCGTCGCTGTTGCCTCCGCCCGCGCCTCTGAAAGTGTTTCTGCTCACCGCCGGAGTGCTCCGGGTGAACGCCGTGACTTTTGGGTTGGCGTTACTGGTGGGGCGGGGTCTGCGCTTCGGCGCGGAGGCGTGGCTGGGGGCGCGCTATGGCGTCCAGGCAGAGGATTACCTTCACCACAACCTCGGCCGCGTGTCTCTGGCACTGGTGCTGGTCATTGTTGCCTTCGCGCTGCTGCGCACGTACCTTGCGAGGAGGACGGGAGACGGGACACGGGAGACGGCCGGCAGTTAGCGCCCAACATTGTGCCGGTTGTGCAGCGATCCGCGAGAGTGGTCGTGCTAACGTCTCCGACCTGATTCGCGGGAGGCCTTATGTCTTTGATGCTGAAAGAAATCCTGGAACAACCGCATGCCTTGCGGGCAACGTTTCAGGCGGAACGCGCACATGCGCTGGAGTTCATGAAGTTCGCCCGGCAGCAGCACTTCCGCCTGGTGGTGCTGGTGGCGCGGGGAACTTCCGACAACGCGGCCCGCTTCGGGCGCTACCTGACGGAAATCACCACCGGTATTCCCGCCTCGCTGGCGGCGCCCTCAGTCCACACGCTTTATCACACCAAGGTTGATTACCGCGACGCGCTGGTGGTCGGCATTTCGCAATCGGGCGAGGGCACGGACATCAACATGGTGCTGGAAGCCGCCAAACGCCAGGGCGGCTACACGGTCGGCATTACCAACGAGAAGAATTCCGCCATGGCGAAACTCGTGGATGACGTCTTTCTGGTTCACGCCGGGCGGCAACATTCCGTGGCCGCCACCAAGACCTATACCGGCCAGCTCATGATCTTCTACTTGCTCGCCGCCGCGCTGGGAACCTCCGTGAGCATGGAGAGCGTCAGCGAGATTCCCGGCCGCGTTAAGGAAACGCTGAAGCTGATTCCGGGACTGCGCGAACTGGTGGAGCGATACCGCTACATGAACCACTGCGTGGTGGTGGGGCGGGGAATCAACTACGGCAATGCCTTCGAGCTGTCGCTGAAGCTGATGGAGACGTGCTACGTGATTGCCGAACGCTTCTCCGCGGCGGACTTTGTGCACGGCCCCATCGCCCTGATCGAACACGATTTTCCCGCGTTCGTCTTTATGCCGCCGGGCAAAACCTTCGCGCACATGCGTGACCTGTGTGAGCGGTTGCGCAAGCTGCATGCAGAAGTGGTAGCCATCACCGGCGCAAAGACGCGCATTCCCTGCGCCACGGAGGCAATCCGGGTGCCGGGTGACATGCCGGAAGTCTTCACACCCATACCTTACATCATCCCCGGGCAGATCTTCGCCGCGCTGCTGGCGGAGGTAAAGGGCCTCGATCCGGATAAGCCTCGATCTTTGAACATCGTGACACAGACCGTCTAAGGGAAAATACCTCATCGTTTCAATCACTTGGGCCGCCTCGAGTTTCGTGCCGCGACTCGTTCGCATCTAACCAAGTGGAAAGGGGGAGATGAACCATGAAGGAACCATGGAAACAAATCGGTCAAGCAATGTTGGCCGTCCTCGTGGTCGCAGGATTGGCCGTGGCAGACACGTCCAATACCATGCCCCCGCCGGGGACTTTGAATTACGTCGAGGGACAGGTCTCAGTGCAGGGCCGGAGCCAATCTCCGAAGTCGGTAGGCTCAAAGTACCTCGAACCCAATCAGGTTATCGACACGGCGACCGGCCATGCGGAAGTGCTGCTGACCCCGGGCGTCTACATGCGCCTTGGAGACGAGAGCGAAGTGCGAATGATTTCTCCGGGGTTGGCAGACACCCAGGTGCAGGTCACTCACGGATCCGCCATGGTGGAAGTGGATGAACTGTTCAAGGAGAACAACATCAGCGTGGTGGTGGATGGCTCCACGACGCAACTCGAAAAGCAGGGATTGTACGCATTCAACGCCGACCAGCCATCCGTTGAGGTGCTCGATGGTAAAGCCGTCGTAAGGGAAGGCGACAGTCGAGTCCAACTCACGAAGGGTCACGAAGCGCTGTTGGCAGAATCGCAACCTCCAGTCAAGCAGAAGTACGAGAAGAGCCAGGTTGAAGACGACCCACTCTATCGCTGGAGCAAGCTGCGAAGCGAATACGCAACTGAGGCAAACATCGATTCCGGCAATATGCTTCTGGCGGAAGGCGGATGGTGGGGACCGGGCTGGTACTGGGATCCATTCTGGTCGGATTTTGCGTTCATGCCCGGGATGGGAATGTTCTGGGGACCGTTTGGCTTTCCATTCTTCTCACCTTGGACGGTGGGATGGGCGCCTTACTATGGATTTCGGGGTGGCTTCGGCGGGTACTACCATTACGCTGCCGCAGCGGGTAGAGTGCCTGCTCTAGGCCGCGTGCCGACGCGGGGATCAGCGGGATTTCGTCCATTACCGCGGTCAGCCGCAGGTGGGCGGGCGGCGATGGGTGGATTCCGCGGCGGTTTCGGTGGCCGTTCCATGGCCGGCATGCGCGGCGGGGGAGCCATGGGCGGGTTCCACGGCGGTATGGGCGGGTTCCACGGCGGCTTCGGCGGACGGCGCTGAACTGACGATCAGGGTGACCTGAACGACTTGCAGTTGACAGCGCGCTCGGCCACTGTGCGAAGCGGAAAGTGCGAGCGTAGCGCGGACCCCGCTCTTGGGTTCCGCGGTTCTTACGTGGCAATTACGACAAGGCTCGATGACAGGCGCCGCCACTCAAATCTGGGAATGTGAATTTCGGTAAGAGCCCAGACCTCAAAGACGGAGAACTGCGCTCCGGTTGCTGTTCCCGTGTCCCGCACCCTTCACCTGCCACCGGTCCACAAGATGGCGTTGTGGACCAGCACGCGGTACATGGGATAGAGATGCGCAGTCTCGCCGTGGCCGAGTTGAATGTAGACGACACGCGATTTCTGGTAGGGGCTCACCCACGCCACCGGGCCGTCGCTGGTGGGAGCATCGGAGCGAAGCAGCACCTTCACGTCGGGCGAAATCCACATGCCGTGATAAGTTTCGTCCCAAAGGTGCATGGTGCCAATGCGGGCGGTGACGGGATGGCGCGTCTCGACTTTAATACAGGCTTCCTGATTATCTTTGTACGTCGATGCGGGCGTGGAACCTTCGGGCTTCAGCAGATACTTTCCGCCGACGACCTCTTTGTACCACCACTCCCAATTCTGATAGTCGGCAATGGCATGGTGCAGCACCACGATGCCTTTCCCCGCTTCGACAAAGTTTTGCAGGTTGGTCTTTTCTGTGTCGCTGATGTCCTGGCTGAAATCGTAGAGCACCAGCACGTCGTACTTCTTGCGCAGCTCCCAGCGGAAACCCTCGTGATTTGAGAGCGCGTGATCCCAATGCACGTCGTCCCATCCTTCAAACACCGAGTAAAAAGTGGTGGCGTAAGGATGCCCGCCCGTCACCACCAGCACGCGCAGCGGCGCTGGCGCCTGACTGGGAAGCTTTCCGGCGGCGGAGAGCGTAACCGCGCCGGTGGCAGCCCACTCCACGCCGCGAGTAAAGGTGCTCACGTAACCGCTTTCTTGTTGGGCGGCCACGTCGTGCCCCAGCGCCGTGTAGAGCACGCGGCCCCGCCCGTAGTTCACCGTCCAGATCATCGGCTCGTCTTTGCCCGTGCCGCCATTCGCCGGATCGTCGTAGGCAGTCGCCAGAATGTGTGCGTCCGGCGACATCTTGGGGCTGTGATAGAGCTCATCGGAGACACGGAACGAGTCCGGCAAGCCTTTCGTGACGGGATGCTCGCGGTCCACGAACTTTACCGTGAAGCAATGGCGCGGGGCGTGAGCCGTCTTGGGCGGCCCCGCTGTCCACCAGCCGCCGATCATCTGCAAGTACTCAGGCCAGGGTGGCTGCTTCAGCCCCGAGGGCTTGTGATTATCGGCCAGCACTTCGAGCCCCGTGAAGGCGTAGTTCGCCGCGTGGACAGCCACCAGTCCCTTGCCCTGCTTGACGAAATTGACTACAGCCTTTTCTGTGACCTTGCCCCAGCGCGGGCCCTGGTAGTCCAGCACCAGCACGTCGTATGCGGCCAGCGTTGCGGCGGTGACGCCGGCGGGTTCTTCTTCCACCCGCACGTCAAACCGGCCGCTGTCTACCAGAATCTTGTGCAGGAAAGGCGTGGTAGTGCGCCAATCGTGGTTGTTGCGGCCCGAGAAGATTAGCACGCGAATCTTGCCTGCTTGAAAAAAGGGTATGGTGTCCTGGGAGAAGCTCGCCGTCGGGGTGAACAGATTTTGCGCCAGAACGATGATGGTGCCAAAGGCGAGAAACAATGGGAAAATCGTTCTCGTGCGTCGAAGAAGTTTAACCATGACTGAACCTCACAAGTACAAAGCAAAAAATCCTGTTATCGATGCATGGGACAAGTCGAAAGTCAGAGGCAAGGATGTATGACACAGCGGGCTAGAGGCGCAATCGATGACGTACCACGGCCTTCCAGGCCGTGCCCCGGCACGGGCAAGATGCCCGTGGCACGAATTCGTCGCGCGGCGAGCAAAAAATTTGGGAACAGGAGAGAACTTCTCCGTGACCTTTGCGAGAGGCTCTTTCCAGCCCCCAGTCCCTAGCCCCCAGCCCCCACCGCCTTGTCCCCAAGCACCGTTGAAAGGTGTTCGAGACTCCGCGCGGCCTGCTTTTCCGTGCCGCACTCGACGGAGAGGACCCCGCTGAAGTTCGCCTCGCGCAGAATCGAGACGACGCGCTGCCAATCGATGACGCCGTCGCCGCAGGCGCAACCGACGGGCGTACCGGTCACCTTGCCGCGTTCCGCGTCCGCGTGCTCCACGGTAATGTCCTTGGCGTGGACGTGCACCAGCAACGCGCTGACGGCCTTCAGTCCCTCATAAGGGTCGCCGCCCGCCAGGTACACATTGCCTGTATCGTAGTTCACCCGCAACAGAGGCGATTCCACCAGGTGAGCGATCTTCAGCAAGCCCTCGGTGGTGCTCGAAATGCTCTGGTGCGGCTCAATGCCAATGGCGATCTTATAGCGCTCTGCCGTGCGCAGCACCGTGGTGAGCGTGTACTTCATCACGTGAAACGCCTCGTCCATGCTGACCCACGACGGGCGAATCCCCTCGTCGGTGTTGACCACGGGCGCGCCGACGGCCGCGGCGAAACGAATGGCCTTCTGCAAATACGGCACGCTGATTTCCGGCCGCATCAGCGGGCAATGCGCACTCAGGCCGGAGGCTTTTACGCCGTTTTGATCAAGGATGTCCTTCATCTCTCCAGGATCGTCATCCATGGAAAAGGAATGAAAATACCCGGCTTCGCTGAGCAGTTCGCGGCCGTTGTGCACCATGGGCTCCACGAACTTGTAACCCAGCTTGGCGGCCACTTCTACGCCCGCGGCGAAAGACTTATCCTGCGAGCGAATGAATTCCATGTTTACGCCGACTTCGATGCTCATACCTCCCACTCCTTCTGCCAGGTGACCCGGGCGCGCTGTTTGTAGGCAATATTGCCCATGTGGCAAGCCATGGCCGAATAGTGACCGGCGATCACATCCGCGTTGGGTTGCTGACGGCTGCGGACGCAATCCAGCCAGTTGTCCATGTGCAGGTCCTTCACACCGGGCACAGTAGCTTCGACGGCCTGCGTATTGGTCTTGGCAGGAACGAAGTGGTAGCCGTAGCGGAAAATGGAGAGACGTCCGCCCGTGCCCATAAAGACGATGTCCTCACCGCCTTTGTTGATCATGTCGGTGATGGTGGCCTCGAACGTCACGTTGATTTTTTCCGGGTATTCCACAATGAAATTGACGTTGTCAGGTGTATCGCGGCCGTCGTCGTAGAGGTAAATCCCTCCGCCCGCCACGGCGGCGAGAGGCTTGGAGAGATTCAGGAACCAGTGAACGACATCGACCATGTGCACGAACAGGCCGCCGGTCTGTCCGCCGGTGGAGAAATCCCAGTAGGCAAAACGATTAAAGTAGCGCTTGGGGTCCCAGGGAATCTTGGGCAACCAGCCCAGGCAGGCGTCCCAATCGAGGCCCGCGGGCTTCTGCTCCATGCCCGGAGGCACGGGCATCAAGTAGCCGCTGTTGCCGTTCCAATAGGTGCGCACCATGTTGACCTTGCCGATCACGCCGGAGTCAATGTACTTCGCCTTGGCTTCGGCGAAATGGGCCGTGCTGCGCTGCTGCATGCCCACTTGCAGAATGCGGTTGTGCTTGCGGACGGCCCGCACCAGGGGCGGTCCCTGCTCCGGCAGCGACGTCATAGGCTTTTCCACGTAAACATCCTTGCCGGCTTTGCACGCGTCAATGGCGATTTGCGAATGCAGGTGGTCAGTGGTCGCCACAATGACGGCGTCAATATCTTTGCGCTCGAGCAGTTGGTGATAATTGTTGTACTTGGCGACGCTGGTCCCCGCCACTTTCTCGGCCTGGTCACGCCGCACGTCGTAAATGTCGGAGATCGCCACCCATTCGATGCCGCCGGCGCCGTTGGCCTTGCCCATAAGATACTGGCCTCGCATGCCCGAGCCGATGATGCCCAACCGGATGCGGTCATTCGCGCCCCAAACACGCAGGGCTGCCGCCGCGGTGGCCGCGCCGGCCATAAAAGTCCTTCTCGAAATATTATGGGTCACTTTGAAATTCCTCCCGTGCCGAAATTACACCGCTGTCTGGTTACAGAGGCGGGACGATGTGGGCTGGTTACACTTCGAACTCAGACTTGGCGAGGGGGGAGTTGTGCTTCGACGGCTGCGTGCTTCCTTTCGGTTCTTCGGGCCGGCAGAAGTATACCCTAATGTTCCGCCAAACCAAAGCAATAGACGGTTGAGTTATGGTCAACGGCATAGACGCGGCCGTCGGCGATGGCAAGGCCGCTGAAGTGTACCCAGGTGCCCATGGCGTCGCCGCTCTCGTAGAGCACCTGACCAGTCTTCGCGTCAAGCGCACGTAGAACGGCGTTGTGGGTATTCTCGCCGCGCTGCGCGTCCGTCAGTAACTTCTGGCCGTGGTAGGTTATGACGTCCGGTCCGGAGGCTTGCATGGTGTTCTCTCCGGTGGCGAGCGCGAAGATGACCCCGTTAGCGATGGCGACGGGTTCCGGCACGTCGAAGTCTCCGGAGATCCACTCTGGCACCAGGGTGGGCTTGTGGGTCGAGGGATTGGCTTCCACCTTGAAGGCCATGATGCTGCCGTGGGGATGGGCGCCATGCGTCAGCGGGAACTGCGGGGCATCCTTGGAAACAGGTCCCCAGATGGGGACGTAGAGCCACGTGTTGACGTCCTCGTCCCGCCACGTTGACAGTTCGCCCCAAATGCCCATCATCTCAAATTCAAGTTTGTCATTGGCGAGCTTCTGCCGGTAGAGCGGCGTCTGGTGGTCTTCTGTTCCCATCGAATCGGCGTCCAAAAGATAGAGGGCGCCTTCTTTCCCGCCGCCGGCAACCAACCGGTGGTTGTGGTACGGAATCCAGATGACGCTTGCGGCGCCAATGTCGAGGTCGTACTTGGTGATTTGCAAAAAGTTGAGCGGCGAATAATAGTCCGTGATCTCAAGATCTCCGGGGCGAGCCTCAAACAAGCAACTTCCATACTCGCCAAGGGACGGATCGAACCTGCCGTCGCCCGTTGAGGCGTAAATCCGCCCGTCGGGAGCGATGGCCACACCTCCGCGTCCCCAGATCCCGGCTCCACGAGTCGCCACCAGCAGATCTTGAATCGCCGGCCGGTTGGGATGACGGATGTCGATGGAGTAAATCCCTGACCGCGCGCCGCCGCAGCCTTGAGAAGTGGCGGTGTAGACAACGTCGTGCGAGAGGTTGAGGCTCCAGGCCTTCGAGTAAGCAGGAACAAACTGCACGGGGCCGAACCGCGTCTCGCCGGTACCGAGATCGAGACCGTAGAATTTGCCATCGGCGGCGATGGCGTAAATCAGGCTGCGTTCTCTGTCGATGGTTGGTGTGGCGTTCAGATTGTTCGGGCAGAGCCACATGCCCGCATTTTTGGGAAGAACGTGACTGTCAAACGCCCGCGTCCAGATCGCTTCGCCCGTACTCGCGTCGAAGGCGTTGAGATTGTCGGAGCTCCCCGCCACGTAAACGAGATTGCGGACCCCCTTCGGCGTAGTCACGTGCTCCGCAACGATCGGAGCCGTAAGCGCCGTTAGAGAACGGGCTTCGTTCTTGACAGTCGCTTTCCAGAGCAGCTTCAGGCCCGCGACGTTCTTGACGCTGAGGGAATCCTCCTGGGCGGCCCAGCCCGAGCGTTGCGGATCGTGGCCAAACGTCGGCCAATCCGCGCCCCGAATTGTCACACCGAGAAGGAGAAGAGTCAACACCAGCAACCAGCAGTTGCGTTTTGGAATTTTCATGGTATTTGCCCGACGGTTAAAGTACACCGAAGCGCCAATGTCGGCAAGACCGAATTAGGCCCTCCCGACCATCAAGTTCCGTTGGCCAGAGAATGTTTGCTTGCGGCCGGTCACGGGGACTACAATCCCCCCTTCGTTTGAGCCCAATCGCTGAGGTGATATGGATCGTCGAGAGTTCTTCCTCCGCACCGGGGTCGTTCCCGCAGCTCTGAGCGTCCGGGCTGGCCAGGGCATCATGGCCCAGGACGTGAACGCGCCGTTGAAGCCAGCCGGACGCGATGGAGCCATACAACTTGCGAACGACGCCATGGCCTGGCACCTGGAATGGCACAACCGCAAGCTCGCCAGCACAGGATTTGAGAACAAGCTTTCCGGCCGCCAAATCAAGTTCACATCCGCGCAGGAGTTTCTACTCACCTTCTCCGCCTCCGCCCAGCGAATTGAAATTCCGTGGTGGAAGTTCACGTACGGAACGGATGACGCCGTGAGTGGGAGGCCGGAGAACGGGCGCATCGTGAGCGCTCACGAACCGGCGTTCGACGACCAGCACTGGGGCAGTGTGGAGAACCTGCTCCCGCGGGGCCGCCCGGGCAACCCGCAAGGCGACGGCATTACCTACGACGGCATCGGCTGGTACCGCCGCTGGTTCGAGTTGCCGGCCAGCGCACAAGGAAAAGACCTGCACTTCGTGCTGGGCGGGTACGACCATCAGGACTGGCTGGACTATCAGGTTTTTGTAAACGGTACGTATATCGGCCGACGTACTTCGAGCGGCCGCTGGCGGACTCCCGGCGAGTTCCAGCTCGTGCCCACCGATCGCGCTTACGCCTCTCTGCATTTTGGCGACGGCCGGAAAAACCTCCTGTCTGTCAGGACCCGCGGTTTTGACATGCACTTCGGCGGCCTGCGCGATGAGGTGCTGCGCCATTATGTTTACGAGCCCTTCTGGGTGGACCAGTTCATCTCTGTCGGAGAGCCTTATCGACAGGTTGCAGATTTCGAGGTACAGCAGATCCGGCAACCATCTTCCGAAAGGGTCGCCTTCCATCTGCTCAGCCCATCGCAGCGTATCCGGGCACTCGCACATTATCAACTTGCCGGAATAACCCGAAGGAAGTGGCTGGAGATTGAAAATTCCACCAGCAAGGAGCTTCTGCTGCTGGATGCGCAGATCGATGACTTCACCACGGGTGTGACCAGCACCGAGGGCGGGGCCGGTGCGCCCATCTTTCTGGCGGATGAAGCCTTTGCCGCGTTCGAACACCCGGCGGGCTTGAATCAAGGCAAAGAAGGGCGCGTGCGGTTGGTGCATTTCCCCGGTCGACGCCTGCCCGCAGGTGGCAAGTGGCGCAGTCACGTCGCGCTGCTTGGCGTGGCCAGGGCCGGCGGCGCGCTGGACCAGTTCATTTCGTATATTCAAGGGAAGAGCCCGCGAAAGAAGAAGGCGCTGTCGCTTTACACGCCATATGGGATCAACAACCAGTGGGGAGCGTGCGGCGCGTTGGACGACGACCAGACTCTGGATGTGTTGGGCGTCCTCGAAAAATGGCAGAAGCAAGGCTTCAGGTTCGACTACTTTACACTCGACACCGGCTGGATGGACCACGCCTCCGATTTGAAGCACTTTGCGTCGCAGTGCTATCCCAACGGCCCTGCCAAAATTCTGGCGCGCGTCAAAGAGTTGGGAATGAAATTCGGCCTATGGTTCTCCACCACCGGCGGAGGCTGGTCGTGCGGCGAGAACCCCGCCATGGCGCCCAGTCATAATTCCCAAGGCTGGGCAGCGACTCTCAGCACGAGGCTGCCGCAAGTGGCTTACCGCAACGGCTACATCGCGAATGGCGGGAGTAGCGGACTCGCTTTGCCCCGCTTCCGAACCGTATTTCCACATCCTGCGTGATGCGGTCCTGTACCACATCAAGGAGAACGGCCTGAAGTTTTTCAAGCTGGATAACGGCTACTACTACTGCAACAGCACTACGCACGATCATCTGCCGGGAAAATACTCGACGGAAGCCATGTACGAGCGCCTGCTCGACATCGCGGAGAGCGCCCGCCAGGCCGATCCCGACGTTTACGTTATGTGGTACTGGGGAGTTCGCTCTCCCTTGTTCGCTCTCTATGGTGACTCGATCTTTGAGTCCGGGCTCTACATGGAGGGCTCAGCCACAAGCTGGTTCCCGGCGCTTTATTACCGCGACTCGGTGACGTTGAATCTGGACCAAAGCACGCAGTTCGCCACTACCATTCCGCCCATCAACAAGGACAGCCTGGGCATTTGGCTCTCAGACATTCGCTGGGGCAACTTTATGGGCAACGAGCGCTGGCGCGAGGCGCTCATCATGGATCTGGGTCGCGGCAACTTGCTCTTCCCGCAGATTTGGAGCGACATTTACCTACTCAACGACAACAATGTGGAGTTTTTGAAGCGAATGGAAGCACTCGTCAAAGGAAATGAGCCTGCTTTCCTCCGCCGGCGCAATATCTTGGGCGATCCGTGGAAGAACGAACTCTACGGTTATGCCAACGTGAGCGACACGCGCGGATTCTTCTTCATCAACAATGTCCATTTCGCCGCCCGCAAAGCCGAACTGGTTCTGGGACCGGAAATTGGCCTGGAAGCTTCTGCTGGCACACAGATGGAAGTTTTCTCGCACTTCCCCGACGAGAGACGACTCTCCAAACCCGACGGCGGCCGATACTGGATTGGCGAGACGCTTCCCGTATGGGTGCGGCCATTTGAGGTGCTGATGCTGGAAGTTCGCGCCGCGGAGGGTGCCGTTGTAAACTTCCCTTCCCGGCAGTTGACGGATGACCAAGCCGCCGCCATGGGCCGCGCCTTGGACCTTCAGCCCGCTCCGCAAGCCGACTGGATGAACATCCGCTTCGCCGACGCCGAGCGGTTCGAAAAGCGAGGCTTCAAGAAGCAATCGCGCGCGCGGACGGCCGCGCTGCCAGCATGGAAGGATGGGACCTATATGCTCGCCATTCCCATCACGCTTCGCGAGCAAGGCTTCGAGTGGTTATATTCACCGGCGGTGGCGGAGATCGTCCAGGTCGTGGCGTACATCGGAGATCAGAAGGTTCAGCTCATACCCGTTCCCGATGCGCGCCAGTATGGAAACACTCAGCACCGGGGCTGTTCGTGGGTGGTCTACAAACTGCGCCTGAGTCCCGAGTGGTCAGGCAAGAGGTTGAGTTTTGTTGTGCAGGCGTACGTGCCCGAAACCGTGGAGTGGAATGTTGAGGCGTGGGTGGTCGAGCGCTGGTGGAAAGAGAGTGCACGGCCGCTCGGCGACGGCTATTATGGCGACGAGCCATCGTGATAATAGGAGAGAGGAACCTATGAGCAAAGTCAGTCGACGATCGTTTCTGGAAAAAGCCGGAGTAACGCTGGCAGCCGGCTCCGCCCCCGGAGCATTGAACGCAGCCGGCAAGGAGAAAACTGGCCCCAAAGGGAAGGCCGACGCTCTTGCCGATCCCGCGCGTTACGGCATTGCCCGTTGCGTTGCCGAGTGGTCTTACGCCTCGGGAAAAGCTTATGCCGACCCGTTTAACGACATCGAGCTTGACGTGGTCTTTACCGACTCGCAAGGGCACGAGCAGACGGTGCCGGCGTTCTGGGCGGGCGACCAGACCTGGCGCATTCGCTATTCGCCTCCGACCCCGGGCCGTTACACCTACCGCACCGTGGCCAGCGACAACGGCGATCTTCACGGCCGCCACGGCACGCTGGAGGTTTCTGATTATCAGGGTGACCATCCGCTACGGAAGCATGGCGCGCCGCGCGTCGCGGCCGACCAGCGCCACTTTGAGCACGCGGACGGCACGCCGTTCTTCTGGCTGGGTGACACGTGGTGGATGGGCTTGTGCAGCCGCCTGCGCTGGCCCGACGATTTTCAAGAACTGGCCTCCGACCGCGTGCGCAAAGGCTTCACGGTCATCCAGATCATCGCCGGCCTTTATCCCGACATGCCGCCTTTCGATCCCCGTGGCGCGAACGAAGGCGGATATCCCTGGGAGGCGGAGTACGCGCGCATCAATCCCCAATACTTTGACGCCGCCGACGTGCGCATCCAGCACCTTGTGGAGTGCGGCTTGACCCCGTGCATCGTCGCCTGCTGGGGATATTTTCTACCCTTCATGGGCGTTCCCAAAATCAAGAAGCACTGGCGATATCTGGTGGCGCGCTGGGGAGCTTACCCGGTGTTCTGGTGCCTGGCGGGCGAGGGAGCGATGCCCTATTATCTTTCGAAAACCAAGAAAGAGGACGTCGCCACGCAAAAGGAAGGCTGGACGGAGGTTTCGCGCTACGTCCACAGCATCGATCCGTATCACCACCCCGTCACCATTCACAATGGCCGCAGCGAGGTGTTGGACCCGGCGGTGCTTGACTTCGACATGCTGCAAACCGGCCATGGCGATCGCAAGAGCATTCCCAACACGGAAAACCTGATCACCAGCGCGCAGCTCAAGACGCCGCACGTGCCGGTGCTGGCCGGAGAAGTGTGCTACGAAGGCATCATGGAGGCCAGCCGGCAGGAGATTGAGCGCTTCATGTTCTGGACGTGCATCCTGAACGGCGCGGGCGGGCACACCTATGGCGCGAACGGCATTTGGCAGGTGAACACGCGCGAAAAACCCTTTGGCCCCTCGCCGCACGGGCGCACGTGGGGCGATGTCCCGTGGGATGTCGCCATGGAACTGCCCGGCTCTCAGCACATCGCTTACAGCAAGGCGCTGCTGATGCGCTACCCCTGGTGGCGCTTCGAGGCCCACTCGGATTGGACCGACCCGCACTGGAGCAAGGAGAACTACGAACTGCCCTACGCCGCGGGAGTCCCCGGTGAAGTTCGTGTGGTCTTCATTCCGCCCGCCTGGAATCCGCCGAAGGTCACGAACCTGGAAGCGGGCGTTGCCTATCGCGCCTTCTACTTCGATCCCAAATCCGGCAAGGAGCATGCTATCGGTGACGTTGCGGCGGATTCCAGCGGCACTTGGCCCGCGCCCATCACTCCGACATTTGCGGATTGGATTCTGGTGCTGGAGAAAAAAGGCTAAGGACAAACTACCATGAAAATTCGGCGCAGGGCGTTTATGGAGATGGCGGGAGCGCTTTCTCTGGGAGTCCCCGCCGCCAAGCTCAAGGCCTCGCCTCAACCTGAGGCGCAAGTAAACGTCACCTCCGCCGCCTCGCTCGAACTGACCAAGATACCCTTCCTCCACGGCCGTGAATACTTCGTTCTTCGCAGCGGCCGCGCACAAGTGATCTTCCAACTCGATCGCGCCGATGTAGGGCCGGCGTTCACGGGCATGCTGTTTGACGTCGAGGACGCGCGTCAAAGCGCTAAGAAGGAACGCGCGCTGAACTTTGACCCGGATTCGGGCTTCACTTCCACGGCGCTCCAGGTTGTGCTGGGCGGCTTCGCGTTTACCGCTTTCGGGGAACAAACGGAGTCCCGCTGGGTGACGGTTGATGGCATTCCGTCCGTCGAAGTGGTCTGGTGGGCCGGCGGCGTGAAGGTGACCGAGCGCATCGCGGCACTGGCCGGCGCAGAGGCGCTGCTGGAAACCATCGAACTCGACGGCGCGGCTTTGGCGGGGGATGATTTCGTCAGCGTGAGATTCTTGCTGCCGCGGGGGCAGGCGCGCGGGAGCGGGTCGGTGCTCGTTCAGAATAGCGACAAGTACGGCAATGGCATCGCCGTGATCGCAGACGCAAAAGTGCAGGTTGACGAGGAGCGAGGAACTCTAACCATCGGACCGCTCGCCGTAGGCCCGAAAACTAAGGCTTCAGTCAAAGTTCTACACTTCTTCCAGATCCCTTCGCGGGGACTTGATTCCCTGTTGGATCAGGGCCGATCGCTCGCGAGCGGCATCGACAGGCGAGAGGCGGAAAACAAGACCGCCTGGGCCGCCAGTTCCGCCCTCGTGACCAGCGACCAGACCCTGCAAGAGATCTACGACAAAGCGCGCTTCGGTCTTCCCGGCATGATCGCGGACGACGGCACGATGAACGCGGGCATCTTCGAGTACGGCCGCCAGTGGGTTCGCGACACGTCGAACAGCGCGCTGGGCACACTGCATGCGGGGCACTTTGAGTTGGCGCGCGCGGCGCTGAACCGGGTTCTGACCGACCTGGTCAACGACGAAGGTGCCACCGCCGTCGCCAGCCAGTACGACAATCCCGACCTGGAAGAATTGGACCAGATGGGGGAGCTCATTCACGTCCTCAAGAGCTACCGCGACTGGACCGGTGACGACTCCCTGATCCGCGACCATCGAGCCAAGCTTCTTGCCGCCATCGAGCGGCCCCTGCGGCCCATCTATCGCGATGAAACCGGCATGGTGCACAACCGGCGGGAATTCTGGGAGCGAACTTTCGACGATGCCTACGAGCTGATTTATCAGGCTTACGTCGTGCGGGGGCTCCGCGACGCGGTGGACCTCGCGCCGCTGCTCGACGCCCAGGACCGTGTTGACCGATGGACGCAGGAGGCAAATCGCACGCTGGAAGCCATGCTTCACCACCCCACGCGGGCGCTGGTGTCAGACGGCCATCTGATCAAGCGGCGCAATGTGACGGGCGAAATCGCCAACCTGATTCCCACCGGACGTGGCACTCACCCCGACATACCTTTCCGCACGGAGAAAAACAATTGCCTAAATCCCGACGCCTCCGCGGGGTTGGTGATTGCCCTGGGATTGATCGATCCACACTCCGACCTCGCCCAAAAGACGCTCGACGACCTCGATCAACTCTGGAACTCGCGCTGGTTCGGCGGCGGGTATGAGCGCTACAACTCCAGCTCGCAGCAGGACACGCCCGGACCGTGGCCGTTCGCCAGTTGCTTTATCCTGCGGGCGCTGCACGATGCCGGACAGTATGATCGCAGCCGCCGAACTCTCGAATGGCTGAACTCCGTGCAGGGCGGAAGGTCGGGCTTCTGGTTCGAAGAAATCCCCACGCTGCGGTCGAACACGAGATATTGCGGTCTCATTCCCTGGACCAGCGGCGAACTGGCGCTGTTTGTGGTGCGTCACGTGCTAGGCGTTCGCTTCGAGAGCGCGCGATTGGTGATAAGACCCGCGCTCTATCCGCAAAGTCCGCCGGTCACTGCCGATTTGCGGTTCCGCAAGGGCCGCCTGCGCCTGAAGATTGAAGGCAGCGGAAAAGTGAGGCACGCCGACCTGGATGGTAGTAAACTGCCGCTCCGCCACGATGGCGCCATTGTGGTGCCGGAGAGTTTTACTTCCGGCGCGCTGCACGTGCGCTGTTCATGAGGGGAGCAGTTTAATCAGATGTTAACGAATCGATTTCGGTCACCGCTGGTCATTCGCGTATTCATTGCATTTTTGATTTTTGTGCCCGCCGTCTTGCTTTGGACTCCGCACAACCGGCCCGCCCATGCCGCACAGTTGGACACCTTCCCCTATATGGTCTGGCCTTCGCAGCCGCCGGCCGATTGCCCGTTCCAGAAATCCACGGACGTCACGGGCATTGCTTTCACGGGGCGGCACATTCGCTATGCCAACGCCGATACGTGGTATCCCTCCTGGGCGGCCAACGGGAACTTATACTCCCCGTGGACGGATGGAACGGTCAATGGTATTCGGTCAGCTTCCGGCGGCACGAGACGGACAACAGGCTATGCCACCATCTTGGGCGACGACCCGCTGCATTTGGACATTACCGACGCGGGCGTCTACCACGACGACCCCACTCCCTACGAAGGGCGTTACCCCTGCGGCAGCCTGGTGTATGAAGGCGTCTGGTACTACGGCACGTATTGTCTTTTGAGCACGATGCATGACCCGGGCAAAGGGCTCAACTGGGATATCCTGGGAACCTTTGTGGGATTTCGTTATTCCACCGACTATGGCAAGACGTGGGTGGATACTCCCCATACGCCTGCCCATCCGTTGTTTCCTGAACCCGCCGCGCCAGGCGGCAAAGTGAAGATCGGGGCGCCACACTTTGTCGATTTCGGGAAGAATATGCAGTATTCGCCGGACGGGAAGGCCTACCTGGTAGGTCATGGCGCGGTTGATCCCGACCCCAAACCCCGGCCCGCCAACCTCAGTTGGATCACCGGCGACCGGATCTATATGGTTCGCGTGAAGCCGAGTATTGGGAATATGAACGATCGCTCAAAGTATGAATACTTCGGAGGGTATGACCGTTCCGGACGGCCCATCTGGACACACGATTTCGCCAGGATCAAGCCGCTGGTGGATTGGAACAACAACTGTGGCTGCGTCACCATGACCTATGACGCTCCGTTGAGGAAATACCTGATGTTCATTACGGATGGTGTTGATACCCTCGCGAAGTACAACACTTATGTGCTGGAATCCGATCACGTCGCCGGCCCCTGGAAGCTGGTGGTTTATATGCATGAATTCGGCGAACAGGCCTACTTTGTAAATATTCCCTCCAAGTTCATCAGCTCCGACGGCCGCACGGCATGGCTCTGCTACGCTGCGAATTTCTCCAACGGTAACCCCAATTGGAATACCCATCACCGCCCCATTCCTCCCGGCGGCGGCTATGGCATGACTTTGCAGGAGATCAAGCTGTTGAAGTGAAGGTATCAGGTGTCAGGTGCCAGGTGTCAAGGAAGGCCCACCAACTGCACGCCCGCCCGGACACGACGCACGCTCTTTGGGGAGATCAAGCAGTTCAAGCGAAGGCGGCAGGTGCCAGGGAAAGCTGGCCCCTACGCACGCTGACACCTGACACCTAATACCTGACACCTTCTTTTAGGAGCCCGCATGAACCCGTTTCTACGCATTGGACGTCGAAGATTTCTTCGTGATTCTGCTGTGGGGTTAGGAGCAGCACCGCTGATTTCCCGGGCGATCGCTTCCGGCGCGGTTGACGCGAATGAGCAGCCGGGACCCGCGTCCCCAAAAGGCGCCGCCTTGACGATGCGTGCGGCGAGTGGCCAGCCCGTCTGGATCGTGCGTCAGCCGCACACGGGCTTTCAGGAGAAATGGGCGTCGCGCGAACTGGCACGTGGCCTGCGCAACCTGGGATTTGCCCGCGAACCGGTGGAAGCTGTACTGGGTGGCGGCGAACTGCCCGCGACCGCCGTGACGTTCACCCTTTCCACGGATCGCCGGCGGTTCCAGCACCCGGAAGGTTACGAGATCTCGGCGCAGCCGGGACCGGGAAGTGCCGCGAGGATCAATTTCACCGGCGCCACGCCCCAGGCGGTTCTGTATGCTGTGTTTGACTTTCTGGAGCGGCAAGGCGCTTTTTTCGGCCTCGATGGGGAAATCTACCCTCTCGAATCCCGACAGACCATCAACCTGCCGCCGCCCGGCGCGCCGTGGAATTCGCAGCCCCGCTTCAACGCGCGCGGGCTGGTGCCGTGGCCGGACTTCCTGAACTGCGTCACGGTATACAACCGCGAAGACTGGCGCGCTTATCTGGAAGCCATGGTGCGCATGCGCTTCAACACGCTGGGGGTGCATGTCTACTCCGCCAACAACCAGTGGGCAGAGTCATTCCTTTCCTTCGAATACGCCGGCGCCAGTCACATCGCTTACACCGATACGTCGGCAACCCACCGCTGGAGTTATCTGCCGGAGCGAACCTCCCGCTACGGCATGAGCGGCGGCGACTTCTTTGCCGGTGAGGTCTTCGGCGCCGAGGCTACCACCCAGGCGCACGACACCTTTGAGGCGCAAGAGTTGGCGCAAAAGCTCTGGGGTGAGGCTTATCAATACGCAAAGCAGTTGGGCATCCGTACCGGGGTGGGATTTGAGCCCTATCGAATTCCCGATGAAACCTTCCGGGCCACGCCTCCCGAAGCGCGGTTGAGCGATGACCCCAAGACGCCCGGCCCGCGCGTCGATCCCGAATCTGTCGCCGCCCGGGACATTCTGGAAGCGCGCCTGGCCAACCTTCTGGAAGCCTACCCTATGGTTGACCACGTCTGGCTGTGGGAAGACGAAGGCATGAGCTGGGCTAGCCAGAAGGCCAACGTGCCGCTCTCGGTGACGCCCTTCAAGCAGGCTTACGATTTCCTGAAGCGCCACGCGCCGGAGAAGCGCCTGGTGATTTCCGGTTGGGGCGGCGTGGTTCGCCACTTCACGCAATTTCATCAGGCCCTGCCGGAGGACATTGTCTTTTCTTCCTTGAGTGACAACCTCGGGTGGGACCCGGTCAGCGAGGAGTACTCCAAGCTGGGCTCCCGCGAGCGCTGGCCCATTCCCTGGCTGGAGGATGATCCGGCCATGTGGCTGCCGCAGTTCCACGCGGCGCGGTTCGTGCGCGATATGGATTTGGCACAACAGTACGGCTGCCAGGGGCTGATGGGAATTCACTGGCGCCATCGGATTATGGACGTCGATGCGGGATTCCAGTCCGCCTATTCGTGGGACAAGGGCCTGACCCCTGGAAATTTCTTCCAGCGCTTCGCCTCAGTCCAGGCGCGACCGCCGCGAGCCGCTGCGCTGGCCAAAGTCCTGGAGGACACGGACCGTGACCGGCTGATCCTGTGCTCATGGACAGGGAAAATCGTCAACGGCCACAGCGAAATCAACGAGTACTCCGGTGACTATAGCGAGGGATTCCCGTATTGGTACAAGCACGAACCCTCCGAGGCCGTCAAGCAATCGCAGGCCGACGTGGCAAAGCAGCTTCGCGCCCTCACTGACGCGGCCGCCAGTCCGCTGGAACACGAGCGGCTGAATTACCTGACGCGCTTCGTCGAGTTTCTCAGCCCCTATTCCGACTGCTGGGCGCTGGCCCATCATATGGACTTCAAACTTCAAACTGCGAGTACTTTGAAGAAGCAGGGCAAGGCCGATGAAGCCCGGCAGCTCATCCTGACCGAAGGCGTGCCTTTGTGGTTGGAAATGGCGCCCAAAGTCCGCGAAGTCCTCTTGGACTATCAGGAGATCGTGAGCACCCGCAATGACCTGGGCCAGTTGGCCTCCATGCACAACAAGTTCGAGCGGCTGGCACTCTACCGGCTGCGCGCATCAATGAAGGAGTTCTTGGGCGAACTGCCGCCGGACGTGGAAAAGACGTTCGCACAGGCACGCGCCGCCGATGACAAAGCCGTGCCTCGCGCCTTTGTGCCCACGCGACCCACCGTTCTACGCAAGGGCGAAAGAGTGCGCATCACCGCCGTCGTTCCCGGCGCCGTCCAAGTGCTGCGTGCCACCCTTTTGACACGCGCGCAGGCATCGCAAGCATGGAGCCCGGCGCCGATGAAATTAGACGGAAGGAGAACCTACACGGCCGAGCTCTCCTGGCGCGAGAGCTCAAGCCCCTTGCTGGATTATTACGTCATGGCCGAAGTGGATACTGGCGGGGCGAAAAAGGCTCTAACCTCGCCGCCGGAAGCTCCGAATCGATTCTATTCCGTCACGCTGGTTTGACGGTGGCGGCATGCCAGCGTGGAGCATTGATGGTCGGGTATGGCTGACTCCCACGGTCAGCGACGGCCCTGCGATGACCAATAAAACGTCCCATTGCAATCCCCGCGCGGTTCGGGCATTATGTCATTCAGTTCATCTTTACTCACAGAGGGATTATGCCGCCGCCGAATCGTGTAACCAATCCGCGGGACTCGGACGTGTTCGGAAGCACAAATCGGACCAAAGTTCCGGGCGGGATCGCCATGGGAATAGTTATTGGAGTCACCGATCCAGATGGTCGTGGACGGGTTCAGATCACTTTACCGTGGCTACCTGTCGCTTCATCGATTTGGGCGCGGGTCGTGACCGCTCCCGGGTCTGGCACCGCAGGCGGGTACCAGATTGGCGATGCGGTGGTGGTGGCATTTGAACAAGGCGAAATCCACTTCCCCTTCGTGATCGGACGCCTCTCCAGTTAACTTCTCGCCAACTCACGCCAGCGCGAGGCGGTGGGCCATGCGATCCTGCGCAATATCCATTATGGCAAGTGCCCCTTGCCTTCAACCCCTCGAAAATGTTTTGGAACCCCGACAGGACTTGAGGTGTCTACGACGGTATTAGCTTCCCGTCGTGGTGCCGCTGCATCATAGCTCCCAGTTCATCAAAGATGGGAAGCACCGTGCAAGAAGCGCCGGAGCGTGCGTTCATTCAGTGGAGTGAAATTGACCCTGGGGGATTCGGCAGAGCCCCTTCGCGGAGATGCCATGAACACCACTAGGCCACGCAGACACCTCGCAAAGTTCTATTTCATTGTTCTCAGCGCTCTTCTATCGCTGGGGGCATTGATCGTCTTACAACCCTTTGAGGCATCGGGTGACGCGCCTTTTACCGCCGCCACGTATTCACAGGGATTGCTGCACCTGAGTATTCCCTATCAGGCGCCGCGCGCGGGCAGCGGACAGTTGACCCTGGAAGTGCTGGACCCGGATGACAACGTTCTGGGACGCGTCGACCGGCACGTGCAAGTGGCCGCGGGGCAAGGCCGCTGGCAGGATGACATGAAGCTGCTGAAACCCCTGCCCCTGGACGACCTGGTGTGGCAACGCGTCCGACACCGCTTTGAGTATGACGACCGCCAAAGCGCCGGGTGGGAGGGCACGGACTCCATCTCGCAGATTATCCGCATGCCGGTAGTGCACGTGCTCGGCCAGCAGTCGTACCTCTCCGGAGGGGCCGCGGCGGTGCGCGTGATCGTGACCGATTCGAGTAACGAAGTCATTGCCGGGCGCGGCACGGTGCGAATCGAATTGTTAGGCGCGGCCGCAGGTCCCCGACTGCTCTTCACCGGTCGTACCAATCATCGCGGCACCACCGAGGCGCAGTTTCGCTTTCCTGCCGGACTGGTGGGCAATTACCAGTTGCACTACGCGGTGGACACGTCGATCGGCTCGACAGAGTACACCGAGAGCGTACGCGTGGAAGACAAGGTTTCCATTCTGCTGACCACGGAGAAGCCTATCTATCAACCGGGCCAGACCATCCACGTGCGCGCGCTGGCGCTTGACCGCGCTGATCACCGAGGCATCCGCCGGCCGCAAGTTGACCTTCGAGGTCGAGGATTCGCGCGGCAACAAGGTCTTCAAGAAAGCCACCCAGACCGACGTATACGGATTGGCCTCCGCGGAATTCGGCCTGGCCGATGAGGTGAATCGGGGTACCTACCATCTGCGCGCGCTCATGGGTGACGCCGATGCTCCCACAAATTCGGCGGAGACTCGCCCTTAATGTTGAGCGCTACGTATTGCCCAAATTCAAAGTTGCTGTCGAATTCAGCCAGGACGGACAGAAGCGCAGGCACGGGTATCGACCCGGCGATCATGTGACCGGCACGGTGCGCGCCAACTACTTTTTCGGCAAGCCCGTGGATGGCGGCGAAATCAACATCAAGGCTTCTGCCATGGACGTGCAGGTGGTGGAAGTGGGGTCGGCACAGGGCAAGACCGATTCCGACGGCGCGTACCGTTTTGATCTTGTCCTGCCGAATTACTTCGCCGGGCATCCGCTCAGCCACGGCGCCGCGCGCGTTCTGGTGGAGGCGACGGTAAAGGACTCCGCGGGCCATGCGGAAACACGCGGCGAACCGATCACCGTCAGCGAATCGCCTCTGCTGATCACCGCGATCCCCGAGGGCGGAACGCTGGTGCCGAATCTCGAAAACCAGGTGTTCATCCTGACATCCTATCCCGATGGAACCCCGGCGAAGACGCGTGTGACCGTGCAGGGCGCGGGAATTGCCGAAGAGTTCGCGTCCACCGAGGAAGGCGGCGTGGCGGTGATTCGCGTCCGGCCGGGAAAGGGCGGCGAAAAACTGGAGATCGCGGCGGCGGATGAGGAGAAGAACGCCGCGACCGCGGAACTCCGCCTTGCTTCGCGTGAAGGTGAGGACCAGATTCTGCTGCGCGCCGAACGCGCCGTGTACCGAGCCGGCGAGAACATCCAGCTCACGGTTTTTTCCACCAGGCAGCGCGGGGCGGCGTATGTGGACATCGTGAAGGAAGGGCAGACGGTGCTGACGCGCGATGTGGACCTGGACAATGGCCAGGCGGAACTGACGCTGGCCGCGACGCCGGACATGGCGGGGACCGTGGACATCAACGCTTACCTGTTCGGGCGCGACGCGCGTCCCGTGGGCGACCATCGCTTGATCTTTGTGCAACCGGCGGAGGAACTGAAAATTGAAGCCGTGGCCGACGCTCCCGTCTACAAGCCCGGAGCCGAGGCGCAGATTCGCTTCCACGTTACCAACTCGCATGGCGAGGGTGTGCAGGCGGCGCTGGGCCTGGAGGTGGTGGATGAAGCCGTGTTCGCTCTGGCCGAGAAGCAGCCGGGCTTTGCCAAAGTCTTCTTCTATCTCGAACAGGAAGTGATGAAGCCACGCTATGAGATCCATTCGCTCGGCATGCCGGACGTTGTCGAACCAGCCTCGAGCCCGCAGGCGGAGGAGCACGACCGCGCCGCACGGGCGTTGTTTTCCGCCACGGAAATCGTCAATACCAACAAGTTCGAGACGGAATTCGGCAGAGAAGTGCCAACGACCAAGCAGGCGAAGTATGCACAGTGGTACCAGGTGCGATTCCGGACGCAGGTGGCCCGCTTAGCGGTAGACCTCGACAGCATCTATGAGCGAGGCCCCAAGGCAGGCGACTTAGGCAAGGCGTTTGCGCAGTTGAAAAGCATCGAAACGGCCGGTCTGCTTGATTCCTGGGGCACGGAGGTTCGTCTGGACCCGGTGCCTTGGTATGGCCAAGACAAGTACTACGTGGTCCGCAGCGCGGGCCCGGATCGGCAATTCGACAACGCGGATGACATGCTGTCGTACATCCTGGTTCGCCGATCGAATCTCGCCAGCAGTCCGGGTGCCGGCACGATCGCGCTCGAAATCGAGCACGACCGTGGGGCGTTAAACGGCCTGGCTAACATCACCGGGACGATCACCGATCCTTCCGGCGCGGTCGTGGCCGGCGCCAGTATTGCGCTGCATGACGTCACCGCCGTGGGGACGCACGTCGTCACGGTTCGCAGCGCCAAAACCAACGACGTGGGGCAATTCAGCTTTTCCGGCGTTCCCTCAGGTGAATATGTGGTGCAAGTGTCGATGGCGGGGTTCAAAACCGCTTCGCGGAGGCTGACGCTGCAAGCGCGCGACCGCGCCGTGCTGTCCGCAGTGTTGCAGCTTGGCGCCGTCACCCAGGCGGTGCAAGTCGCCGCCGCGCCACCGCCCATGATGTTTGAGATGGCAGAAGACAGGGCATTCCCGATGGCCGCCGCGGCCCCAAGGGGCGCCATGGGCGGCGCGCCCGGTGGCCAAATGGGAGGGGTGATGGGCGGCGTGTTCAAGGGTGTAGCTACCGGCCACGGCGCCGGGATGGGTGGCAGTTTGAACGCCCTGGCGAAAAGCAAGGATGGCGGCGAAGCCCCAGAGGCGCACGTGCGGTCCTATTTCCCCGAGGCGCTATACATCAATCCTGAAATCATCACCGATGAGCGACGGCCGCGCCAGCATTGTCATTCCCATCGCCGACTCCATCACCACGTGGCGGATGGCGATGATTGCTTCCACCCAGCACGGCGCGCTGGGCACGGCGAGTTCCAGCCTGAAGGTCTTTCAGGATTTCTTTGCCGATCTCGACCTGCCCGTTACGCTCACGCAGGGCGACCGGGTTTCGATTCCGGTGGCCATTTACAACTACTCCGGCTCGCACGGCAAGGTGAGCGTAAAGCTCCAGCCGGACGATTGGTTCTCGCTGGTCGATGACGTGGCGGAGAAGTCGATGGATGTCGATTCCGGCCGCGTGGGCGGGGCGCAATTCACTTTAGAAGCCCGGCGCATCGGCAAGTTCAAGCTGACGCTGTCTGCCAACATGAAGGGCGAAGCGCAGGCGCGCGGACATCGTAGTGCGGGAAATTGAGGTTATCCCCAACGGCCGCGAGCAGACGCAGGTATTCAACGGCCGCCTGGAAACCACCGTGCAGCATCAAGTCGGGTTCCCGGCGAATGCCATTCCGGACGCCAGCAAGATTTTTGTCCGGCTCTATCCCGGCCCCTTGAGCCAGGTGGTGGAAGGCATGGACAGCCTTCTGCGCATGCCCTACGGCTGCTTTGAGCAGACGTCTTCCAGCACTTATCCCAACGTGCTGGCGCTCGATTACATGAAGCGCACCAAAAAGCTGACGCCGGAGATTCATGCCAAGGCGGAGGGGTACATCGCCAACGGTTATCAGCGCCTGCTGACCTTCGAGGTTCCCGGCGGCGGATTTTCCTGGTTCGGGCAGGTCCCGGCGAACAAGATTCTGACCGCCTACGGCCTGATGGAGTTCTTCGACATGTCGAAGGTCTACGACGTGGACCCGAAGCTCATCGCGCGCACGCAGCAGTGGCTGGCCTCGCAGCAGCAGGAGGATGGAAGCTGGAAGCCGGACACGTCGTTCATCAACGAAGGCGCCACCAACCGCTACAACTCCGACGTGCTGCGCATCACCGCTTACCTCGCCTGGTCGCTGGAGAACACCGGCTACCAGGGACCGGCGGTCGAGCGCGCCAGGCAGTTTATCGAAAACCATCTGAACGCGAAGATGGACGCCTACACCCTGGCGGTGGTGGCGAATTTCGCCGTGGACGGTGCGGCCGCCGACGGCGGCAAGGACCGCGACTTCACTCGTCAGGCCATGCAGCTTCTGCTCGACGCCCGCACCGAAAAGGATGAGCAAGCGTGGTGGACCGCGGAGGAAACCGGCGTCTACGGCGAAGGCGCGAGCGCCAGCGTGGAGACCACAGGGCTGGCCGTGCAGGCGCTGCTCAAATCGGGGCGAGGCTTCCGGCATCGCGCGCAAGGCCCTGGATTATATCGTCTCCAAGAAAGATGCCAGCGGAACCTGGGGCACCACGCAGGCCACCATCATGGCGCTGCGCGCCCTGCTGCTCGCCACGGAAAAAGGCGCGGCGGACACGCAGGGCACATTGGAGGTCCTGCTCAATGGCAAGCCCGTGGCAAAACTCACGCTGACGCCGGAGAACAACGACCTGCTTCACCAGTTTGTCTTCAAGGGCGCGCAGATTGCGGGGACGAGCGACGCGGGCAAGGCAGTCGAGACCAGCAGCGCCGGCCCGGGGCCGAACGTCGTTCGGCCCTACGCCAACGTCAACACCGTGGAAATTCGCTTCGAAGGCAAGGGCGGACTGGCCTACCAGGTGGTGGGCAGCTACTTCCTGCCTTGGGACCAGAAGCCGGAGGAGGAGGCGCTGTCAATCGATGTGACCTACGACCGCACGCGCCTGGCGCAGGACGACATCGCCACCGCCAGCGCCACGATCAGCAACAATCTCAACAAGACGGCCAACATGGTGATGGTCGATCTGGGCATTCCGCCGGGCTTCGATCTGCTCAGCGAAGACTTGCAGGACTACCAGGACAAGAGCGCGGGACGGAAGAGCGGCCGCTTGGAGAAGTTCAGCCTGACCGCCACGCAGGCAATTCTCTACTTCGATTCTTTCGCCCCACACGACACGGTGACGATAAAGTTCCGTCTGCGGGCCAAGTATCCCATCCGCGCACGCACGTTCCAGTCGCGCGTCTACGAGTACTACAATCCCGAAGTCAACGCGGTGGCGCCGCCCGTGCAACTGGAGGTACGCAAACACTAGCTAGCCCCGCGCGTGGATGGCAAGAATCTCCGAGGTGGTCACGATGTCGAACACGGGGTGCTTGTACACCAGGCGCATGCCCCGACCGATGTAGCCGGGATCGGAAAACATGGGCTGTGTGCGACCGACCGAGCCTTCGATTTCGACCTCCACGGGCTGTGGGCAAAAGGTGGGATGGCCGGAGATGGCGACGTGGTCTTGATCGCGTTTAACCAGTTGATAGTGACGGTTCCGGGTCTCGATGTCCAGCACGGCGCCTTTGTCGAGTTGATTGACGAAGATACCGTCCCCAACGCTCGATTCTCCCGTCCGTTCCTGGCTGTCTGGTCGCATGTTCCAACGCATCATGGCGCACCTCCTAAAGCTCGATCCTCACCGCAAATGGAGCACGCACATCGCCAAATTGTCCCAATGTGTGTTAAGCCTCTTGTTTTCAGCAACCAACACTGATTGGAGGGCCCCGACTCAGGCTGCGCGGCGCGCAATTACGTCGGAAGTTTAGGATACGAGTGTAAAAATTCTCAGCGAAACAGGGGGTCGGGGAAGCCACCGGGCCGGTCCACGGGCCAGAGTAAATTGACTGCCCTTGCCGGACACAACAGATGTTTTGCGGCGACGAGGCAAGATCCGAAGGCGAAGGTGAGCCTTCAGCAGCTCTCGCGGGTTTCCTCGGAAAGCCCCGGCGGATGGGGCTACGTATGTTTGGCTACATAGAGGAGCAAGCCGAAAATCACGATGGGAATTAAGGCCAGCATGACGTAGAAGAGGACCTGCCGGGCAACCGGCGAACGCCGCACTTTCCAGTCGCGGAGTTCCGGCCGGTCGGCTACACCTACCTCGTCCTGGTGGTGAAGGTCGTGGGCAAACTCGGCAGCGGTCTGGTAGCGGTTACTGGGTTCGCGCTCCAAGGCACGGTAAATGATTTCCTGAAGTTGCGGGGTGATGCTGGGTTCGACTTCGCGCGGCGGGACGGGATTGTTGAGCAGGCGGTCGTTCATCACGGCAAAGGGATTCTCACCCTGGAAGGGCACCTTGCCGGTCAGCATTTCGTAGAGCATCACGCCCATCGAGTACAGGTCGCTCCGGGCGTCGCCGCGTTTCCCCTTGACCTGTTCCGGGGAAATGTAGTCGGGCGTGCCCATGGTATTGCTGAGCTTGGCAAAGGTGATGCGCCGCGCGCCGGCGTTGGCGGCGATGCCGAAGTCAATCAACTTGATGTTGTCGTCGGCGTCGATCATGATGTTCTCGGGCTTCAGATCGCGATGCACCACGCCGTGAGCGTGGATGTAGCCCAGGGTGTCAAGAATTCGCAGCGTGATCTTCACGGCGCGTTCGGGCGGGAACTTTCGGCCGCTCATCACCCGCCGCAATAACTGCCCTTCCACCCACTCCATCACCATGTAAACGCGCTGGCGGTCTTCCTCCACGAACACTTTCATCACGCCGGGGTGGTCCAGCTTGGCCCCAATGTCGGACTCGCGCTGGAAGCGCTCGTAGAAGACGGGATCGCACTCCATCTCGGGATGGGGGATCTTGATGGCGACGGGGCGTCCAGTGCGCGTGTCGGTGCCCTTGTAAATGGAGGCCATGCCGCTGCGGGCTACAAGCTGTTCGATCTGGTAGTGATCGAGGAGATCACCGGCATGGACAGGGTTCATGAAGTGACGGCCAGATCAGGCCGCGGGTATGGAATAGTGAATGGCGAATCGTGAATGGTAAATCCTCCGTCGGCATTGTGGCGGTCACCGACACGTAAGCATGTCCCACCATTCACTGCACACGATCCGCTGCTTACTGTTCGTCGGCTGCCTACTGCATTCTGCCTACTCTTTCGGAGTCGGGCATTTCGTGTCAACGTAGTTTGTAGGGCCTGCCTCGGTACATTCCCACGCGCTCAACGCTTTTGATGCGGACCACCTGAGCACTGATATTATCGCTGCCATCACGCTCATTGGCAAGGTCAACCAACTTCTTCGCCGCCTCCTGCACGTCGCGGTTTTGAGCGACGATGCGGGCCAAATCGTCGGCTTCCAGTGCACCGTGCAGGCCATCGCAGCAGAGCAGCAGCACATCGCCCGGGACCACCTGGGTCTGATTGACCTCGACATTCACGAACAGGTCATTTCCCAGCGATCGCATCAGCAGGTGGCGGTTGGACGACTGTGACGACTCGCCGGCGGAAATGAGACCGAGGCGGATATGCTCGTTCGCCACCGTATGGTCACTGGTGAGCTGAGTGGCGCGGCCACGGCGGATCAAATAGCAACGCGAGTCTCCGACGTGGGCAATGACGGCGCGGTCGTGACGCAGACCGCATGCCACCAGCGTGGTCGCCATGCGCGCTCCGCCCGGCGACGCCGTGCGGCCGGCTTCATACACTCGCAGGTTGGCCTTTTCCGCCAGCCGCGGCAACAGCGTGGTGTGAGGCTCACCGGCGCGGGCCTCGCGAAATCCCTCCACCAGGCAATCGACCGCAAGGCGGGAAGCGACTTCGCCTCGTTCGTGGCCTCCCACACCGTCTGCCAGCACAAAAAGCCAGCCGTGCGAGCGTGCCTGCGCGGGGTTCGCCGGGATCACATGTCCGTGCGAGTCCTCGTTGTGCTCCCGGACTTTTCCCACATCGGTATGTTCGGCAAATTCCATGTCCAGCATGGAGGATTGTGCGCCTCGCTCGCTCCGGCCTATTGATGGCGATGGAGTTGAAACCGTTCCCGCGGCATTCACAATCATAGCATCTCCTTAATGGGGCAGCGCCGGCCGCTGAGGGGCCTTCTTGGGGAGGCTGGCGATCGACCGGGCCAGCTTCGCCGGGTCGCGGGTAATGATCCCGTCCACGCCCGCCAGGATCGCCCGGCGCATCTCGAGGGGACTGTCCACTGTGCAGGGGACGACCAGCATTGCCGCGCGATGCGCGCGACGAATGAACGCGGGCGCGATTCCCTTTCCCGGCAGCAGCAACACTTCCGCACCCAGCGCTTGGGCCTCGCGCATCGAGGGCTTGCGCCCATCGACTTGCAATCCGAGATGGATTTTGGCATCGAGCTGCCGGATGCGCCGTAATCCCTCGAGGTCCGGCGCAATCACCCGCACGAGGTGGTGTGCCTTGGCCCGGCCGATTTTTCTGGCCAGCATTACTTCCGCGTCCGGAGTGGCATTGCCAATAATCACGAAGGCCATGCAGTTCTGGTTTCGCACCCACCGAAAAACTTCCGACAGGACGGGAGAGTGCGCATCGATGGCGATTGCTTCCGCTCCCTCGAGCAGAGCTCTTTCCAGACCGCCGAGAATTTCCTCGCGCCCCTCTCCTGTTTTCGTCGCATGAGCAATCGCCAGCGGCGGCCACATCAGCGCCTTCGGCCGGCTTGCGCGAGCGGGTTTGTGCGGAGTGGAGGAAGCAGGCATGAGGGTCAATGACAGGATTGTCCGTATGGAATCGACAATTTCTGCGACTTGACAACTTGCGTATACCGCTAAACAGCCGACTGCGGCGACCGCCCAAGCGATCGCCGCAGCTTGCTATCGAGGGTGAAGCAGCTTTCCTGCGTCCCCTAGCCGGCGGGCTCTATGCAATCTTTGAAACCGCCGTCTCTTTGCTTCCAATAAAGGTGGTCCGCTTGGTCTTCTTGCTGTTCATGACGAAGTAGATACCCCCGAATATACCCCAGACAGCCGCGACCCCCAAGGCCAGCAACGGTTCCATCTTGGTGCCGTAACCCATGAACGGCCCAATCAGGTAAAACGCCATGCAGGCCAAGTTGGCCAAGACGCCGAACACCGGCACCGCCATGTGGCGGATGAATTTGAAGCTGGGGTGGCCGTGGTACGCCACAATACAGGTGATGCAGCTCATTCCATACAGTAGGAAGGTGCCGAAATTCGAAGCCAGGGTGATAAACAGCAGGGAATTGGGCAGGGCCGCCAGTTTATCGTGGCTCAGGTACCCGAAGCTGGACAAGAAACCGTGCGGTAGCGCCTGGATCGCCGCGTCCGTGGGCGCGGCTGCGTCGCCGAACACCGCGAGCAGGGAAATGCAACCGATCACCGCCGTAATCACCGCCAAAGTCCAGATGGCGCGGTGGGGCGTCAATTTCTCGCCGTGCAGCAGGCCGAAGTGCTCCGGGACTTCCTCGTCTTTCCCCATCGCATAGGTGACCCGCGCCCCGGTGTTCATGCACGCCAGGGTGGTGCCAATCAGGGCCAGAAACACCGTGACCGCCTCAAACAACATAAAGATTCGACCATGGCCCTGGCCGAAGAGGGCGTCGCCCACCACCACCATCATGTCGCCGATGGGCGCGGCGGAGGTCACGGCATTTTGCATGCTATAACCGCTGTTGAGAAAGTAGTTGGCGCAGAAGTATTCCACCAGATAGCAGAAGGCCCCCTGAACCAACAACGAAGTGATCACCGCGATCGGGATGTCACGTTTGGGATTCTTGGCCTCTCCGCCCAGGGACGTACAGGATTCAAATCCCACCAGAATCAGGATCGCGACCGTTGCCTGGACAAATACCCAGCCCCAATTGTGGGCTTTGACGACCGACGAGGCGCTGCCATGGGCCAGAAAATTACCGCTCGCGTCGTTCGTGGTGTAATCGATGTGGTAGGGCACGGGCTTGCCGGACGCGTCCATCTTGGGCGTCGGCACCCCCGCTGCGTCGCGCACGATGGTGTCCGTGGCTTGCCCGTTGACGACGGTCTTGGTGGTGGCGAACTCGTAGTTGTAGGCCTCGCCCGAGGTTGAATCAAACTGCCAGGCCACGCTTCCCGGCGCGTGGTTTATGCGGTAACTCAGAGCCATCACCGAAAACACCAGCAGGGCGCTGATCTGGATGACGTTGATGGCGATGCTCACCGCCGTCGAGCCCACCACTCCCCGGTAGGCGATGTAAGCCACCGCGAAGGTAAACACAATGCAGACCAGCATCATGAACGCCGGGCCCGGGTTCGACGCGTTCATGAAATTCGGCCAGAGGGTCCCCACGACGTATCCCACAAAAATTCCCGTGACCGCCACCATCACGCCCGGATAGATCCAGTAGTAAAGGTGGGAAGCCCAGCCAATGATGAACTTGGAAAGGCGGGCATAGGGCCACGCTTTGTCGTGGTTGAGGAAAGCCTGCTCGGCAAAGAAATACGAGCTTCCTGGCCCCGGATACAGCTTCGCGAGCTCGGCGTAAGAAACCGCCGTGGCCAGGCACAAGAGCAAGGCCACGAAGATGCCGAGCCACATCGCCGGCGCGGTCGTGCCCTCAGTCGCCTGGGGGAGAAAAGTCAGCCACAGAAACGCCCCCGGCGCGATCAGCGCCATGGCATTCATCGTCAATCCCGTCAAACCCAGAGTGGGTTTCATTTCAGCAGTACTCTTCTCTGCCATTCTCGATCCTCCTTGTTTAGAGTGCTGGAAGTCTTGGTTTGCCGGACGCTGAGCGATCAGGGAATCCCTTGAGCGATAGCTACTCGGTGAAACAGGTCCTCTTGCCTCGCCCGCCGCAACAGCCCCCTCACTTTCATTGGCGGGGGGCGGGAAATTCTCCGTTTGATTTGTCAGAGCCTCGCGCTTGGTTACCAGCACCCTCAACCTATACAAAGGTATTAGACCGGTCAAAGTAATAGATTTTGTAACCGTGATAAAAATACCTTGGCCAAAGAATATCTGTCGGAACCATAAATATTTCTTTTCCTGCGGGCTTTTCCCGGGCGTTTCGCTGAAGCCGAATACGTCCGCGCCGTGGCTGGAAGGCAAAGAAACACAAGCGTTAGAGGGCGAACGGCCGCCGCTGGCCCATCGCCCCGCATTGGCAACACGCCGGCGTCCGAACCGAGGAGAGTCACCGATGCCAAGCAATTTCTTGTCGCCGCGATAAAAAAAATCGATTGGACGCTCTTCGCACCCAACACTACCTTGAGCGCGACGTCGCATGAGTTCTGTTAAACTTAAAGCGGTGGAAAAATGAAAATTACCGGACTTCTGCTGATGCCTGCGGGCTGGATGATTGTCGTCGCCGCTCTAGTCTTGCTGCGCACATTGGTTGCACAGCATCTCTTTGTGGCTGCCGGCGTGGGCGTGGAAATACTTGGGTTGGTTCTCTTCACGCGCGCACATCTTGCCCCTAAAAGGGGGAAAGTGTGAACCCACCATCGCCGCCGGCGATACCAGATATTCCCTTCGCGATTTGTATCCTTTTTATATTCCTTGTTCCCCTCGCACTGAGCGGTCTGGCCCTTGTCAATACCGGCCTCAGCCGCTTGCGCAGTGCGGCGCACTCCATGATGACGGCGCTGTGCATTACCGGTGTCGCGGCCATGGTGTTTTTCATTGTGGGTTTCGCGTGGGCGGGTTCCGCCGATTTGCCCTCCCACACCATGAGCTTTTTCGGCAAAGAGTGGAGTTGGCTGGGGGCGGGACAATCCTTCCTACGCGGAATACCGCTGAACGGTTCCCGCGACTCCCTCATCGTACTCTTGCAAATGTTGAGCGTCGGATTGGCCGCGTTGATTCCCCTTGGCGCCGTGGCGGAACGCTGGCGGGTGGGTGCGTGTTGCCTGTCCACCGCGCTCTTTGCTGCGATTACCTATCCTCTATTTGCCCACTGGGTTTGGGGTGGCGGCTGGCTCGCCAACCTTGGGCACAACTACGGCCTCGGCCTGGGCTTTCTCGACGCCGGCGGCAGCGCCACCATTCAGGCGGTGGGAGGGCTGACGGCGCTCAGCATGGTCTGGTTGCTCGGTCCCCGCCGGGGAAAGTACAACTCGGAAGGATTACCTGCAGCCTTGCCGGGCCACAACACCGTGCTGGTCCTGCTCGGTTGTTTCCTGGCGCTGATCGGCTGGATGGGCTTGAACGCCGCGGGTTCCATTCTCTTTGCGGGCATTGCTCCCGGCCGGACGGTGCAGGTGGCGGTCAATACTCTACTGTCGGCCGCCGGAGGCGTTCTGGCAGCCGCAGCCATCACCCGCTATCGCTTTAGCAAGCCGGACGCCTCCCTGAGCGCCAACGGTTGGGTGTGCGGACTGGTGGCGTCCAGCGCCGGCTGCGCCTATGTTCCGCCCGCCGCCGCGCTGTTGATCGGACTGGTGGCCGGCTCCATCGTCACCTACACGGTGGCGTGGATGGAAGCGCACTTGTCGCTGGATGACCCCGCGGGAGCAATCTCCGTCCACGCCCTCGGCGGCATTTGGGGAACCCTCGCCGTTGGCCTTTTCGCGCACACCGCGACCACTTCCACGATCATCACTACCGGCGGCCAGCAGGTCCTGGCGGAAACAACCGCGGCCATCCCGGGCGGTCAAATGCTGGCACAAATCGTCGGAGTTGCCACGCTCATTGGCTTCGTGCTTCCCCTTGCTTACGCGCTGAACTGGCTGCTCAATCGCTTCTATCACCAGCGGATCCCGTTGGAAGAGGAGCGGCACGGCGCCGACCTTTATGAATTGGGCGCCGGCGCCTATCCCGAATTCCAAACCCACTCCGACGAGTTCGCGCAGTGGTAGCACAGCGCGGCGGAGCCGCAACCAAATCGTAGGGCCGAACGCTGTTCGGCCCCACGTACGGGTATGCCATGGCGTGCCCCTACCCTCATCAAGGCCTGCCGCCGTTTCAGCATTCCGAATTCGTAATTCAGAATTCGTGTGCCTAGCCTCACATTGTTCTTGACAAAAGCCTAGTTTTGTGAGTATACTCGATTCGGTGGTCCGCGCCGAGGACGAAAGGTTCCGGCGGATGCCGAGCATGAAAGTTCCCCTCACCCACGCGACGCAGCCGCTCGCGAGCAATGGCCTGTTCCAGGAAACCACTCTCAAGCCCAACCCGGCGCAAGAAATAAAATCTTCTACGAGCGAAGCTTATATGTATTTGAAAACAAACAAAATCATGACACAGTGTCCCAAAAAAGACGGACATCTTCGACCAATGGAGCACAGTTGAGCAACAAATGGGTCCAATCGGGAGCAAAATAGGTGCAAAGAGCACGGCTAGGAAGTCCAAGTTCCGAGGTCGAAAGCCAGAAGCCGAAGACCTCGCGGTGGAATCCGCGATTCTGGCGCCAGATTTCCATCTCCTTGCCGGCAAATATACAGGTGCATCCGGAGATGTTGATGAAAACAAAGGAGGGCGGGAAGACGTTCACGGTGTCAGGTGACGCCTCGATCCCGCAACGGACGCTCGCGCATGACACCGCGGGAATGCGCCTATGACGGGATATCCTTTGAACATACTGAAAACAAAGGATCGCATCACGCTGGTGACATCGGTCACGCGCCAGATCGGCAGTTGTTTCCCGCCCGTCCGGAGGTTCGTATCGCACCGGCAAGGTCCTTTGGGGATGGCATGGGCAGATTATCGCGCAAGGCGCAACGGGCGCATAAACCGACCTGGATGTATCCGCCACCCAAGAGTCGGGGTGAAAATGTGCGCTGCTGGTGCCGCAGGCGCCTTGGAGTGCGGCGGCTTGACGCCGTCTTCTCCTCCGGGCCGATACGCGTACGGAGTCCCGAAGAAGGCGGCGTCAAGCCGCCGCGCTCCAAGGCGCTACGCGCAGGTTCGAGTCCGCGTGTTATCATGAAGGTTTAACCAGAGGCCGGAATTCATGTCCAACGTTCGTGTTCGTTTTGCTCCCAGCCCCACGGGTTATGTTCACGTCGGGAATGCCCGCACGGCTCTCTTCAATTGGCTTTTCGCACGCCATCATGGCGGCGTCTTTATCCTGAGAATCGAAGACACGGACGCCGAGCGTTCCAAACCCGAGTACGAACGGCAATTGATCGAGGACCTGCACTGGTTCGGCCTCGATTGGGACGAAGGGCCCGACAACGGCGGCCCACACGGTCCTTACCGCCAATCGGAGCGCCACGCCATCTACGCCCAGTACGCGGAAAAGCTGATGAGCCAGGGTTCCGCCTACTACTGTTTCTGCTCGGCGGAGCAACTGGAAGCGGAGCGGCAGGAAGCGTTGAAGGCCGGACGCCAGCCGCGCTACTCCGGGCGCTGCGCGAAGATCAGTCAGGAAGAAGCTTTGCGCCGAAAAGCCACGGAGCCCGCGGCGGTGCGTTTGAGAATCACGGAAACCAGTTTCTTCTGGAACGACCGCGTGCATGGGCCCACCACCATTTCCAGCGACGTCATCGGCGATCCCATCCTGGTGCGCTCGGAAGGCCTGCCCGCCTACAATTACGCCGTGGTGATTGACGATCACCTGATGGGCATTACGCACGTGATTCGGGGCGACGATCACATTTCCAACACCCCGCGGCAGCTTGCCCTCTATCGCGCGCTCGGTTGGGAACCGCCGGAGTTCGCGCACCTGTCCACCATTCTCGGGCCGGACCGCACACGCCTTTCCAAGCGCCATGGCGCGACTTCCATGGAGAGCTTCCGCGCGATGGGTATTCTTCCCGAGGCGCTGCGAAATTATCTGGCGCTCCTGGGTTGGTCGCCCGCCGACGGCAAGACGGAGATATTAAGCCCGGAGGAGTTGGTCAAGCAGTTCTCGCTCGATCACATCACTAAGAGCCCGGCCGTCTTCGACAATGACAAGCTGAATTGGATGAACCGGCATTATATGAAGGCGTGCCCGCCACACCGCCTGGCGGAACTGGCCGCACCCTACATGCAGGCTGCCGGTCAAATCGACTCGGCGCCCGGACCGGAAATTACGGCGTGGGTCGAACGCGTGCTCGATGCGGTTCTCAAGAATCTCGATTTGCTCTCGCAGGTGCCGGACGCGGCGCGGATCGTTTTTGATTTCGACGTGCAGCGCGCCTTGACCACTCCGGAATTTCAGGAACTGCTGGCCAACCCCGCCGCTCTCGAGGTGCTGAAGGCTTTCATTCCGCAGGTGCTGGCGCAGAGCACGCTGACGTACGCGCGCTTTCGCGAAATCACCAAAGCCGTGCAGAAGGAGACCGGCAAAAAGGGTAAAGACTTGTTCCACCCGATCCGCCTGGCCGTTACCGGAGCGGCCTCCGGACCGGAACTCGAGAAGCTGATTCCCATTTACGAAGAAGGGTCGGAGTTGCCAACGGCGCAGCACGTGAAGAGCGTCACCGAGCGCCTGTGGGAATTTGCCGCAGCGACAAAAATTGAGTAGGCAATGATGCATCGCGAAACAGAAGAGCGCCACGACGTAGTTTACGGAATTCACTCCGTGCGGGAGGCGGTGCGCACCCGCCCGGTGGATTTCGTCCTGATCACGCAGGGTTATCACAATCCCCGCTTGCAGGAGATCATTGACGCTTGCCGGGCCGCGGGCATTGGGCTGCGGTTCGCTCCCCGCCCGGCGGTGGAGCGCGCGGCTGGAACGCCCCAGCACCAGAACGTGGTGGCAGTGTGCACGCCGAAGGCCTATGATGATATTTCCGCGTTGACTGCCGGGACAGCGCGCCCGCTGCTGGTGGCGCTCGATGGCGTGGAGGACCCGGCCAACCTGGGTGCCATTCTTCGCACCGTGGTGGCCACCGGCGCCAGCGGTGTGATGATTCCTGAGCGTCGTGCTGCGGGCCTGTCACCGGCGGTGGCGCGCGCGGCGGCGGGCGCTCTCGAACACGCTAAGGTTGCACGCGTTCCCAACCTCGTCCGCACGTTGATGGACCTGAAGACCCAGAACCTCTGGGTCTATGGATTTGAAGCGGACGCGCCCAAGCGTTACACGGAGCTGGATTATTCGCAAGCATGCGTGCTCGTGCTGGGAGGCGAAGGCCGCGGCCTGCATCGGCTGGTGCGCGAAGCCTGCGATGAATTGGCGTCTCTTCCGCTGCGGGGGCAGGTAAGTTCGCTGAACGTTTCCGTGACCGCCGGTGTGGTGCTTTACGAAGCCGTCCGGCAAAGAGGGACGGAAAAGCGCCAGGCCATCGGTGAGTCACCCAATCGCCGTGCATAATAAGGGGTTTTCGGCCTGCAACCGGTGGTGAGAGGCGGTCATCCAAGTGAGTAGGAAGCTCGGGGAGGTCGTTCATGAGTCGTAATGGGCTGCGATGTTTCGGCTGCTACGCCATGTCATTCGCGATGGTGATGGCGATCGCTTTGCCGCTCACGGCCGCCCAGGCGCCCCAGCCGTCAGCACCACCACAACCAACGGCTACGGTCAAGAGCTCCGCTGATCAGGCCCCCCCGAAGCAGGATTCGGATGATCAGACGCCCGAGTACGTGATCCCCTCGACTGTTCACGTCGTACAGACTCCCGTAACCGTTTTTGATTCCGGCGGGAACTTTGTATACGACTTGCAGAAGGACGAGTTTAAGATTTACGACAACGGACAACTCCAGGATATTCAGGGGTTCGACACAGAAATCAACCGCCTGTCATTGATCATCGTGGTGGAAACGAATGACACCACGGCGCCCTTCCTGGATTCGGTTCGTCCGCTTGCTTCCCTGTTTTCCGATATGGTGATGGGCCCGCAAGGCGAAGTGGCGGTGGTGACTTACAACGACCGAGTGCATTTGGCGCTGGACTTCACCACCGACGGCGACAAGTTGGATACGGCGCTGCGTGGGCTCCAGGGGCGCGGAGGCGGGATGCATGTCGACGACGCGATGCTCTACGCGCTAACCAGGCTCTACAACCGGCCGCCGGGCGACCGCAAGGTGATCATCGCGTTTTCCGACGGGTTCAACATCGGCAGCAAGACGCATCGCAGTGAAATCGTTCGAGGGGCGATGAATTCGAATATCACCATCTATCACCTCGGCTTCAGTCCCGCGAAGGGATTGTGGAAGCGACCGGCGGAGGACCCCAAGCCGGATTTGGTGGCCGAGAGCGTGGCGCGCGGAATGCCGCCCAACTCGGCCCCCACACCCTCCAATGAAATGAATACCTGGGACACCAGCGACATCAATATTGTGTCGATTCTTCTCGGCATCGGAGAAGAGGCTAAGAAGCCGATCTTTAAGGACTCGATGATCTACTTCTCGCGTTATTCGGGAGGGCGGTCGTTCCAGAAGTGGGACAAGAACACAGTCCAGACGGCACTGACCGAAATCGGCGCGGAGATCCACAGCCAGTATCAACTGGCGTACGCGCCGACCAAGCCCATTGCCGCGGGATTCCATAAGATTGAAGTGGAAGTGCGGCGGCCTGGAGCGAAGGTTCGTGCGCGCACCGGCTGGTTCTATCAAAGTGAGGATGTTCCCCGCGGAGTGCCTGTTAAGTGAGGCGTCGCCTTCGCCCAAGTTTCGCGGCTGTCAGTTGAATTCATCAAAGCTGCGGTACTCTTGAACGCTCTTGCCTGACCGCAGCTCGATTTCCGCAAAATACGGGCGCATGTCGTTTTCTTCCACGCGGAAGACCACCACTCTCAGCTTGCCCTGGTCATTACAGACAATGGTGAAGTACTTGTTCTGCCTCACGCGAGTCAGTTGCGGCCTGAGCTTCCACGGGATGTTCATGCCCATCACCTGGTCGCTCACGTCAGGACGATACTGCATCACAGTGACGCCGGAAAACGGAAGGGTTAAGGATGAGCCCGGACACGTGAATGTAAAGCCCTCCTTGAGCACTTCCAGGCGGCCCGCGCAACCTTTGGCGATGTCCTCGGTCCCCGCCTGATACTGGAAAGGAGGCTCCACGTCCTTCTCCTTCTTGTGCTTCCCGAACGCCGGACTGACCAGTAATAGCAGTCCAGTCAGCAAGCTGATTGAAATCGCAATGCATTGAGTCTTGCCGTGCCGAGTCATCATGATTCCCCAGTCCTCGTGATGTGCGTCGCCCGTGGGCGCGTTATTGAGTTTACTCCCGGATGGCAGGTGAGGGGAATAGGAGAGGGATCATTGCCACTACTGATCATTGCTTAATGAGGTGACGAATGAACCCCCTCACCCGCCGCTGCGCGCCACCCTCTCCCCCAAGTGGGCGAGGGCGTGGATTCAATCTACCTCTCCCCTCGCCCCCTTGGGGGAGAGGGGCCGGGGGCGAGGGGGTTTTGTCACTTCATTGTGTAATGCCCGTTAGTTGGCGGTTGCGTCGTCGCGAATCGGTTCCAGATTCATGAGGGTGCCCCCAGGTCCGGGAGCGAGCCGCACGGTGACGATGTCGCGAGGGTCCAGATGAACGCGCAACTCCTGCATCCGCTCCAGCACGAACATGCGCAGCGCGTCTTCGAACACCGGCGGGTGCCACGTATAGAGGCCCACCAGTTCAGGGGAAACTCCGAGCCAGCGGCCTGCCTCATCGCGCAGTTCCGCCAGGGCCGGCACGCGTTCCCCATCGTGAATCTGCCACAGCGGGCGTTCGGGCCGCTCGAGGTCAAAGCTGTGCGATTCGGGAAGGTAGGCAAGGACTTCGCGATCAGTCTGCGGTGCGGTGATGGAGAAGTACAGCCGCTCCTGCGTCCTGGGGAGGGCCGCCACCCACTCGGCGTTGACGCGAATCGAGACACGCGGCAAGCCCAACCGCTCCCTCGAGGGCAATGCCGCCAACCCCGCTGCCAGACCGTCCTGTTCGGCGATCAATTGCGAAAGCGGCAGGCCTCCCAAAGATGAAGGGGCACGCTGGATGAGTCCGTCGCGGGCTGGATTCGCAGCAGCGGGTTCCTGTTTCGGGCCTTGGCCGTCAGCAGTGTTCACGGACCGGGCGGCGATAATCGCAGGCTCGGGTTTGGGCGGCGGCACAGTCGCTGGTGTTGGGGCAGTGGCATTGGCGGAGTGTTCAGGAAGAGATGGAATCTGTGCTGGCTTCTCCTCCATCTCCGGCGGGACGGGCTTGGCGGCGACCAGATGGGAAGTCACCGCCTCAGCTTTTCTGGGCGCTGGCTTGAACTCTGCAAGTTTCGGCGCAGGCGGATCGATCTTAGTGGGCTCGCCCAACGATTGGGGGGGAACAGGAAGCTCGCTACGGACTCTCGCCGCCGACAGATCTGGCAAGGTCAATGGTTCGGGTGGTGGCACCAGCATCGTGACGTCGTCCGCAAGGTGTGCGGGCGCAGCGTGCGGCAAACGGCCGAGGGCAACGAAGGAAATGAGCACGGTGGCGAGAATGATCGGAGAGAGAAGCATCGCCCGCGGATCGGGTGGCGGCGTCGCAATCAACGCAAAGCGAGGAACAGAACGATCCTCGGCCGCCATTCCGCCGCGGGGCCGGGGAACCACAGCAGCCAGCCTTGGCTCAGCTTTCGGCGCGCGTAAAGTAGCTGGCATAAGACTCCACAGTGTTTGCATACCAGTTGATGTACGCCCACATGTCGTCGGAGTACTTCTTGGTGAAGACGCCGGGGCCGGCGACGTATTTCGCGGCGGCGCGCGTCACACTGGCCTCTTCCCGGTAGTACCGCGCCAACAGCATCGTCCCCATCCAGGCGTTGAATTCAGGCTCGTTCAGTCGCTCCGGCGGCCAGCCCTCCAGCCGGCAGCGCTCCGGCATGATCTGGAACATCCCCACCTCGCCGGAGGTCCCGTGCGGGGCGTTGGTGTTCAGGCGCGACTCCATCCAAGCCACGCCGAGGGCCAGCGCGACGGGCGCGTCATTGGCCTTGGCCCAGCGCACCACGCGCTGATAGGCGACCGAATCGACAGGCGCGCCGAATGGCCCCAACGACGATTGCGGCGAGGGCGGCTTGGCTACTGGCGGCGCGGCAGGCGAGTTGTCCTTCGGCAATTGCGGCGGGTTCACGGGTTCAACGGAAGGCACATCAACCGGGCGCGACGCCGGTTGGAAGGAAACCGGCTTTTCTTCCACCCCGTTGTCGTCCCGCGCTCCGGCGCGCACCCGCTCCACCGTTCCGAGCATGTCATCGTAGAAGGCACGGCGTGCCGCCGCGTCATTGCGGAGATGCACGAACTCATCCTGCACTCGCTGGGCTTCGGGATCAGCGTTAGCTGCGGGATCCGCCTGCACCGTCTTCACTGGCGCTGCCTGCGCAACCGCAACTGGCACGAACTTGGCCGAAGGGCGAACGGTGCGCGTAAGAGGGGCCGGCCGTGGGCTCGCGGAAGCCGGTGGGTGCGCTGCCGCACGCGAATCCCGAAAGGCTGCCACCCGCGGTGGAGCCGCTGCAGGCCGCGCCGGAATGACCACGGTTTCAGGCGGCATCGAAGCGGGTCCTGTCTGCCAAGTGCGCTTGATGGTTCTTGTATCCCTGGAAACGACGGTCCGGTGGGTATGGCGAACGCGCCGAGTCGCCGGTGGCACGGTGGTAGTCGCCGGGAACGCCATCCCCACGCACGCAATGATGAGCGTCAACGCTGTGATGATCTTCACGCGAACTGCCCTCCGTCACCGGGAAGCCGGCGCCGGCGCTTCCCAATTGTGCCGGTCCACTTTGGCTTGCCGCCCGCTGGCGTGCTCCTCCATCGGTTTGCGCACGTAATACGCGAAGCGGTCCTCGAGCTTGTCAGACTGAAGGGTTTTCTCCGACAACCCGCAGGCTTTGGCGCCGGACTCCGCGCGGCACGATTCACTGAGCACGGACAGATGGTTTACGTCGCCTTCCAGCTCCGTTATCGGCGCGTGCGTGGCCTTCAGGATGATGTCGGCGCGCAACTTCCCGAGTGCCGCCGGGCTGAAGTCCACGCTCTGCGCGTGCGCCACCGAGGCGACTACAAGCAGCAGGGCAGCAGCGGCAGCAATGAACTTCCATCCGGCAGGAGACGCCAGGAACTGCATTAACGGTCGATCACGCATGGTTTACTCCTGGTGCGATGCCTGGCGGCAGGCTTGCACATCGCCCGATTTTTGGATGCATTGGCGCATCTGTTCCAGGGATTGGTCCGACTGGGTGGTGGTTCCCGGACCACGCAACAGGTCCTCAACTTCCGAACTTGGCGCCAGGTGCTGCGCGGCGTCCAGGGATTTGCGGCCCTGCTCCAGCGCGTCTTCCGCCTGGGCGCGTACCACGAAGTACTCCAGCTTGTTGGCCAGGCGCAGGCGGTTTTCGCGCGCGGAAAGTGCATCCGCCATGAAGGTCTTGGACTCCTTCTCGTAGGCCTGCTGAAGGGCCTGGAGCTTGGCCAGTTCGGCCGCGGCGTCCGCGCTTTCCCCTTGGGCCTGCGAAAGTTGTGCGGGCAGGTCTTTTTCCGTGCGCTCGGTTTCTGCCAGCCGCTGATCAATGTCGCGCATGGCCGCCAGCGTCTCCGGCGACGAAGGTTGGCGCGCGAGGTTGGCCAAGGCGGTTTCCAAATCCTGGCGGCGTGATGAGCCCGCGTGCTGGCTCAAGTCGTCCAGTGTGGTTTTCCGTTTGGCCAGGAATTCCTCCAGCGCCTGCGTCTTGGCCTGCACATCCTGGGCCTGTTCTGCATAATCGGCGCTGAGTTCTTCGCTGGTGCGCTCGCGGTCGAGTTCGTCGCTCAGTTCCACCTGCACTTTGCGCGGGTCGGCGTAACGCACCATCCCCGGATCACCCTGCGCGGCTTTTTCGTAGGCGGTCATGTGGTGCTCGCGCTGTTGGTGGCGCTCGTTGTATTCGGCCACCCGGCGCTGGATGCGAACATCAAAGGGTTCCGAATCGAGCGGCAGTTCGCGAGCCTCCTGGCCTTCCGGAGCGACGGCTGGGACGTTGGCGGCTGGGAGGGGCGCCGCCGTGGGGCTGAGCGGGGTCACTTCCACCGGAACCGCGTCGGCCGTCTCCGCGGGCGGTGGTGGGGCGGGCGGTGGCGGAGCGGGCGCGGCTTGCTGGGCGACCGCCGAGCCGGTCATCACGAACCAAAGCAGGACGAATAGCGTTGCGTACCTCATCGCATATCCTCCACCAGGGCGGCCTGCACTTGCGGGTCGTTCAGAAGCGGATCGCGCTCCCAATCGGGCTCGGTGTTGCGAATCATCACCACAAGGTTGCGAGCCATTTCCGCGCGGGCGGCGGGTGCGAGCGGCGAGGCCTGGCCCTCCTGGTAAGCCTCACGCATCAGCTTCAGCGTGTCCTTGCCGCGCTCGCCCTTCTGATAGCGCGCCATAGCTTCCAGATATTTCGCAAACGTGCGGTCCACGCTTGGGCGCTGCTTGAAATTGAGCTCCTTGACTTGTTGCAGCACACCATTGGGGTCAGTGTTCAGGCGGTCCGCCATGGCCAGCAGATCTTCCGAGGGCGGGATTACCTGGCCTTCGCCCCATCGAGACGTTTGCAGGTGGCCATCCGGCTCGACAAATTCATCGGTGGGGACGAAGGAGACCGGCCGGCCGAGTACGAAATCGACGACCGTGCCGGCAGGAACCATGATGTCCGGTCCGCGCCGAATCACAGTCCACGCCGCGGCGACCAACAGGCCGCCACCACCACCCAGAGCGGCGCCAAAAGGACCGGCCACCGCGAAACCCACTGCCGCGCCCGTCGTCACCGAGGCCACATCCACGGCGCCGTCCTTCACCAGGCCGCGATGCCCGTGCTCCGTGCCCTCGCGGTCAACCTTGCGGCGGTTCAATGAGGTGGGATAGCCGTCGATCGGAATCACTTCGCCATCGGGCGTGGCCACCGAGTACAGTCCCACGCGCAGCTTCGATCGGCCCACGAGGTGTCCGGCGCGTTTATCCTCAAGGACCGAGACGTCAATCTTGGTGCCTGCCGGCAGCGCCACCTGGCCGTCGGTGGAAACAATGTCCTGCATCAGCGTGCCGGACACCGTGCGCACGGGGCCGAATGAGTGCCACTTGTTGAAGCCTTTGGTGCCGACGCCGTAGTCAAGACGCACGGGCAGCTTGGTGCCGGCCTCAACGCGAATGCGCGTGGCGGCCTGGACGGGAAGAGCGATCCAAGCCAGACCGAGAACGACCAAAACACCTTGAGTGAAGGTCTTTCGCATAATCGATTACCCCCTCAGAGTTACACGGGTACTGAGACAACTTCGCTCTTAGATCTTGTACTGATCTCCCTGCGGCGGAGGCGCGGGAGAGTCGCTATCTTTCGGCGGGCTAAAACGCCGCCATCCACCCGGCGGCGAACTGACACTGGCACCGTGACTCACCGAACCGGGCGGTGGGCTGAAGTGCCGCCATCCATCCCCTTGCGGCGCCGGATTTGGTGTGGACGGCGGATCGCTAGGTAGAGCGGGAGCAGCCTGCGGTTTTGCTGCGGCGTCGGAATCATTGCCACTCGACGGCGGCTGGCTGCCATTGTTGCTCCGAGTGAACCTGCGCCAAGTCGGGAACGGTCCCAATGATGTGGCAGGTGGTCCCGAAGTCGCACTGCCAACGGCGGAGTTCTCGCGTGGCTTGGCAGCAGTCTCAGGCGTCGCGGGCGCAGCCAGGCGGGCCTGCGTCGTGGTGTTGGCAGCAGGCGGACGATTGCTCGCCAACGGACTCATCTGAGAAGCTGATTCCGAGCCGTGGACATCAGGCGGCATGCTTCGGAAAACGAGATGCTGGTCAGCTCCCGCCGCCGGCAATGAGGCGCGGATCACCGGCCGGTCAACCGGTGGCAAGCTGGTCTTGGCGGGCCTGACAGGTAGTGAGCCCTGGATCAGGCTGCCTTGATCGAGAATCGTTGCGTTGACCGGGTACAGGTCATTACCCACTCGGCCGTTGGCGAAGTTCTGGACGGAAAGCGTGCTAACCGCAGCGCGCAGGTCCGGATTCGTCAGAATTCCTTGCACGTTGGAAGCGGGTACCTGCTCGGGATTGCCGTCTGCGGCAGGAACCGCGTTCAGGCTTGTGAAGTCCGTGGTGCTGACGTTGCCGCCAGAGCTCCACCATGGAGTAAAGGAGTCGTGGGGGCCGAGGGGGCACCAACCGATTGAGTCAAACTGCACCCCCGTGTCAGCGGACGCAGAGCGGGCGCCTAAACCGAGGAAAGTCACGTAGCCCGGCGCCCACTCAGGTCGCGCGCCCTTCGGACCGAGTCCCGGCCACCAGCACCAAGCGCCGTCGTAAAGAAGCCATCGCCCGTAATGATAAGGCGCCCAACCCCAAGGTTCGTAGCCCACCCAAATCCACTGGTAGTAGGGATCGGAAATCCATCGGCCGTTACGGTAAGGCACCCAACCCGCGTCCGCGTACGGCGACCAGCACCAGCCATAGCCGGGCACCGAAACCCAGTCTCCGTAGCGATCGAGGTCGGCGGTTCCCGTATAGTAGCGGTTGGTGTACTTCCAGGATTGCGCGTCGGCGATGGCGTGGTTGCGTTCGTTGTTCCAGCGGTCCCAGGCGCCTTCGCCCGCGACCGGCGATAATTGATAGTCGGGGTCTTCCCTGCCTTTTACTTCGATGGCTTGTCCGCTGGCAACGCTCTTGCTGCCGCTTCCCGCGTAGACGTCCGCGTAGCCGCTGCGGACCGTAAGCTGGGAAGAGTCCGGCGCATGCACCGCGAGAGAATAATCACCTTCGCTGCGGACGTGAACGGCCATGTTGGGCGTGTCGATCTCAACGTCGGCTTGGCGGCCTGGGAAGGCCACAAAGTGCACGCGGCCCAATGCCACCTGGATGCGGATGCGCGTCCGCGCCAAGTCGGCGATGCAAACTTCGGTGCCCTGGTCGAGACGCAAGACGTCAGCATAATCAAGTTGGACTTCCGCCCGTGACTCGGGGCCGGAGGCGGCGATATTCCCTCGGGTGAGCGGGGCATTCGCGGTAGCCGGCATCCACTCCTTGGAATCCGCGCGCCGGGTGGCAACATTGCCCTGAACCAGGCTGATGCGCGCCGCCTCCGACGACGGTTCAGCTTGCGCCCTCGCCGGTTGGAGGCCGAGGAGCGCCAGCGTTGGAATTCCGACCGTGAACAGCAGGATTCGCCTTTTGATGGTGCACCTCGCTCGACCACGCGATTCCGAGCGTCCGCCTTCGGGTGCACATGAGGCTGCAGGACACCTACCAAACCGCGAAGAATTGTAAAGGGTTGTTAACTTCTTTGGAGACGCGGCGTTATGCGGAGAAGATGCGTTAGATCCGCCAAAAGGTTGCTGAAACCACGCTGGCCAATTTCAGCCAGGCGGTGGCCGTTTTCAGCCAAAGCTTGGGTTTTCGTCCGGATGATGGCTGTACTCATACGGGCGCGCGCCAGGAGTTGACATGACCTGCTGAGGGGAATTACCGGGCGCCGAAAGCGGAACCGGCGCGAGCGATCGAGCGGGTGTCAAGGGGGAGATTGACGTTGACATAAGACGCGATCGGGACGTTGCCCCAGTGCGCGGGACGAAAGGTCCAGCCCTGCAAGGCTTCCGGCGGCAATTCAACCCGCGGCTGGTCCGCAGGCATATCCACGTCCACCACCTTGCCCTGGTCATTCACGAGCAAGCGCAAATGGACCAAGTCGCCGGACTGAGCGTCCTGGTGCGGAGGGGTTGCCACAGGCGGTTTGATTTGGCGATCAAAGTCGCGCTCGGCGCGCTGTGGCGTCAAGTCCGGGGGGCCGGACGTCAACGAGAATTTCAAGCGCACAAACGCCATGAAGCCCGCCGCACCTTGCGAAGTAGTCAGTGGACGGTAGACCCAGTCGCGGACAGCTTTCAGCGCCGCGGCGGCGAAAAGCGCATTGCCTTGCACCGCATGGGCGCTGGTGACCCTTCCCGCATGGTCAACAGTGATTTTCAACTCGACCTGTCCTTGCAGGTAATTGACCTTCGCAACGGGTGGGTATTCTGGGGTGGGTTTGACCAGCAATCGCTGTGCTGCTTGCTTCTGGTCAAGGACAACGGGCAGCACCGGCGGGCCGCCGACGGAATCCCGCGCGTACGCACTCCCCACCGCGCAGAGGATTGCCAGGAGGAGAAGCGAAAAGCCTTGGCGAGAGTGCCTGCGCTTAAGCATCGGCTTCAAAGATCACCATGGCGACCACGTAGCGGTCGGAATGCGATATCGAAACTGACGTACGCGCGACGTGCATTTCCCGGGCAATCTCTTCCGCCCGGCCGGTCAAAACCAATTCGGGCTTACCACTCGGCAGGTGAACAATTTCGACGTCAAGCCAGCGAATGCCTTCCCGCCAACCGGTTCCCAAAGCCTTAAACGCCGCTTCCTTGGCCGCGAACCGTGCCGCATAGCGCTCCGCGCGGTTCTTGAATCGGTCGCAGTAAGCAATCTCCGCCGCGGTGAAGATCCGCTTGGTAAACCGCTCCCCGTGCCGTTCGAGACTCCGCTCGATGCGGGAGGTTTCCGCGATGTCCACACCGGTTCCGCAGATCATCAAGAAAGGACTTTCTGCAAACCGCCGTCTCCTGCAATTTGAAAAATGCGCCCTGACAGAATTGCCGATCTACCCTTCGACCGATCACTCGACCAACACTAGTAATTCTACACCCGGAAGTTTCTTTTTGCACCTGCCAGCGGCAAGAAGGCATTTCTAACGCTGCCGCCAGCGAGTGGCGCCGGCTGGCGCCTGGAACGTGCTACACTCGCCCGTGCTTTCCCGGGTCAATCCCCCGCGGGAGCGGAATTCCTTACAACAAATGGAGAAACCACCGTGTTGAAAGCGTATATCGGAATTGTTTTGGCGGGGCTGGTGGCGTTGTTTTCCGCATCAATGGTGCTTGCGGCGCCGGGAGCGGTGCGCTGTGGCAAGTTGCTTGACGTGCGATCGGGGCAGGTGCTTACGGACCAAGCGGTGGTATTCGACGCCGCGGGAGTGATTACTTCTGTGGCGCCATTCTCTTCCACCACGCTGCCCGCGGGCGTTACGGCGCTCGATCTCTCCGCGGCCACGTGCCTGCCGGGGCTGATCGACGTGCATACCCACCTCACCAGCGACCCGACCGATTCGGGCTATAAGGGACTGGGGGTGTCGGTGCCGCGCGAAACCGTGACCGGCGTGAAGAACGCGCGCTTGACCTTGCAGGCCGGATTCACCACCGTGCGCAATGTCGGCGCGCGGGGCTTTACCGATGTGGCCGTGCGCGACGGCATCAATGCCGGCGAAATTGAAGGTCCGCGCATGCTGGTGTCAGGCCCGCCGCTGAGCATCACAGGCGGGCACTGCGACGAAAATCTGCTGCCCTTTGAATTCCACTACACGGCGGAAGGCGTGGCGGACGGCCCCTGGGCGGCGCGGGCGAAGGTTCGGGAAAACATCAAGTACGGGGCCGACCTCATCAAGGTTTGCGCGTCGGGGGGCGTGCTGAGCAAGGGCGACCAGCCCGGCGCGCCGCAGTACTCTTTTGAGGAGTTGCAGGCGATTGCCACGGAGGCGCATAAACTGGGCCGCAAAGTGGCCGCCCACGCCCACGGCACGCAGTCGATCAAGGACGCCATTCGCGCGGGCATTGATTCCATCGAGCACTCCAGCCTGATTGATGACGAGGGCATCGCCCTGGCCAAGCAGCACGGCACGTTCCTGGTGTTCGATATTTATAACGACGACTACATCCTCTCCATGGGCGAGAAGGTGGGGATGCTGCCCGAATCGATCGAGAAGGAAAAGGCGCTGGGCCGATTGCAGCGCCAGAATTTCCGCAAGGCGTTTCAGGCGGGCGCGCGGATGGCGTTTGGCACCGACGCGGGCGTCTATCCGCACGGCGACAACGCCCGGCAATTCGCCAAGATGGTCGAGTGGGGCATGAAACCCATCGACGCCATCCAGGCCGCCACCATCAACGCGGCGGAGTTGCTCGGGTGGCCGGACAAAGTCGGTGAGCTCAGCAAAGGCCACTTCGCCGACTTGATTGCGGTCAACGGCGATCCCCTCCGCGACGTAAAGACTCTGGAAAACGTGAAGTTCGTGATGAAGGGCGGCGCGGTGGTGAAGAATCAATTGAGGTAGGGACCTTCGGGAAGCCGATTTGCTTTCGGTGCATGGGGTAATAGAATTGGTGTTGACTTGGGGGGCTGGCTCAAATCTCGCACGCACTCACTTTCCCCTCATCCACGCCTATCGAAGACAAAACGCCAGGCTGGCGCACCAGATCCGATGAGTAGCGTGCCGAGGCACTAAATGGCGGGTCCATGGATTAACAATGAAGTTCAGCGGCTGGTCGTGAGCTTGGGAAGATCGCCAGGTCCAGGTCCAAAGTTGGATATTTCAGTCTTCCTCGCTGCTCCCGCACTCCTGGCTGTTTGGGTAGTGTTGCGGACTGTGTTCCCTCTTCCTTTATTGAATAGCGCTCTTTCGGAAACGACAATTTTCTGTGCCATCCTTGGCGTGCTGGCTTTCGTTTTCCAACTGGAATATCGGCCCTGCAGCCACCAGTTTGGATTGAGCAGCAAGAGGCTGGTGTCAGTTCGAACAGCAATATGGACAGCAGTCGCCATTGGCTTCACCTTGATCGAAATGAGGGTATTGTGGACACTTGCCCGATTCGCAGCATCGGCCGCCCCGGGCCATTCTACTGTCAGCATCCGCTTCGCAATGCCGACTGGCGTTGCAAGTACTATGGACTCAGTGCTCAGCGTCTTTGTCGGCCCCGCGCTTGAAGAACTGCTCTTTCGAGGGTACTTTTATTTGGTTCTCCGCCAAAACTGGGGGCATCGACCGGCTGCTCTGGCTTCGAGCGCGGTATTTGCCCTCGCACATCTGCCGAACCTCGCGTTGGCCATGTTGACATTTTTCATGTCGTTGGTCTACGTGTACTTAGACAACCGTGCCGGAACACTGGCCCCGTCGATTGCAGCCCACGCTTTGTATAACGCTGTTCTTACCTTGGCCCAGTCTACTCTCACGTGAGCAGGTAGCACATCAGAGGAGGACGCAGCGGGTAGCGAGGAGGTGCGCGTTGTTCGGCGCTCCTCCGCGGCTCGTGATCGAGAATCCCGGCATGGCAAATCGTGCTTGCCTGGGTGCGCATGAGGTCTACAATCTCCACCCTGTCATGCTTACGTCCCCTGCGATCGTTGAACGCGGATTTAAGAGGATTCAATGCGGGGAAAATGGTGAGGAAGAGCCGATGAGGAGGGCAAAATGCGCGCATCTCAGCGCTACACCAGTCATCAACATGTCGAAGTGAAATAGCGTCCACGAAAGAGGAGCCGCCGAGGCCCGCGCCGTTCGCGGGCCTCGGCGCTACGTTGATCGGTACAAACCGGACGCTTTGGAGGTTCAGAGGGAACCAACGAGGTGCAGCAGGTTCGTTATGCAGGTTGAATGTCGGTCACGTGGATGGTGCCCGTTGAAGCTTCCAGCACGCCGGTCACTTTGACCATCTTGCCCTCGAATTGTTTCGCCTTTTCCTGATTGTCGAGAAAGAACCCCTTGTTTTGCTCCTTGTCCGTCAGCAAAGCATACTGGCCGTTCTCGGTCTTGATGATTTGTCCCAGGAACGTGCCATTCTTCTGTTCACTTTGGGCCTGCTGTTGGTCAGGACCTTGGTTCTGTGACTGAGCACGAACGGTGGGAGCGAACACACTAATGCCTGCGCACAACGCGAGCGCCCAGATTGCCGAATACATGACACTTCGATTCATTCAACACCCCCCGATTGTTTGGTATCGCCTGTCGGGGTGACGGTAAGCAAGCAGGTTGCCCAAAGCGGCACGACGAGGCTCGACTGATAATGCAGGGCTTAAATGACCGCTCAGCACGTCAATCGCGTAAAACTTCCCGCGCGGATGAACATTTTTCGCGTGCGCCGGTGCTTCTGCGCACGTGGCCATATGCTATAGTCGGGATTTGAACCGGCAAACCTTCTCCCTCGTGTCGCGCGGTGGTCTCCGCTGGCTGGAATCGGCTCAGCTAGCCAGCTTGCCATGGCTGGTGCACGCGTTCAGTACGCGGGCGGGAGGGGTGAGCCCGCCGCCCTGCGCGGGCCTCAACCTGGGATTTACGGCCTCCGACCAGCGCCAGCGCGTGGAGCAGAATCGCCGCCGATTCGTGGCAGCGCTCGGCGGGGGGGACTTTACGGCGGCGTCGGCCCGCCAGATTCATTCCTCTCACTCGTTCGTGGTGACGGGCAACAACACCGGCAGCCTTGACTATCGCCCACCGGGCGTGGAAGCTGCGCCGTCGCCGCCCACCGAGGCGCCGGCCGGCGACGGCCTGATAACAGCGGAAGCCGGCGTCCTGCTGACCATCCGCATCGCCGACTGTCTTCCCGTGCTGCTGGTCGATCCCCGGCAGCGCGTGGTAGCCGCCGTGCATGCGGGTTGGCGTGGCGCGCAGGCTCGGGTCATTGAAAAAGCAGTTGGAGACATGCGCCGGGCTTTTGGCTCCGACCCAGAGAAATTGATGGCCGCACTCGGTCCCTCCATTCGGGCCTGTTGCTACGAGGTGGGTGAGGACGTGGCGGAGGCCTTCCACGCGAGCTTCCGAGATGCGGACCAGTTCTTCCAAACGCTTCCCCGTCGCCCGGAGGCGGCCGCTGACCGGCACTCCATCTTGTTCCTCAGCGCCTACCCGCCGGGACACGCTCCGGAGCACATTCCCGCTACGCGCCTGGACCTGATCGCCGTGGCCCGGCACCAACTGGCGAGCGCGGGCGTTGATCCGACAAGGGTGTTTGTCGCCGATTACTGCACGGCGTGCCGGACCGATCTCTTCTTCTCCCACCGCCGTGAAGGCAGCGCCACCGGACGGCAAGCCGCGGCCATTGGGATCAGGAAGGCAGTGGCTGGTGGTTAGTGGCCAGTGGCTAGCAAGCCATAGCCACGAGGATACGCACCCCGGGAAACGAAGCGCACATTGACCTTCGATTCCAGCCACTGGCCACTAACCACTAGCCACTGACCGCCAGGCTGAGTTGTCCGCAGGCGGCGCGAATGTCCTGGCCGCGCGAGATGCGAATGAAGGTAGGAACGCGGCGGTCCATCAGGATTTTCTGGAACGCCAGCACGCGTTCAAGGGGGGAGGCGCGAAAGGGCAGTTCGCGGCCGCTATTGTAGGGGATCAAGTTGACCTTGGCGCGCAGGCCGCCCACGAGTTCGGCAACGCGCCGCGCGTCGGCGTCCGCGTCATTCACGCCGTCGAGCATGACGTATTCAAACATCAAGTGCTCCCACGGGCGCAGGGGATAGTCACGGCAGACGCGCAACAGATCGACCAGTGGGTACTTCTCGTTGATGGGCATCAGCCGGCTGCGCTGCTCGTGGTGAGAAGCGTTCAGCGAAATGGCCAGCTTGGGGCGCACCGGTTCCAGCGCCAGTTCCTGGATGCGCGGAATCATTCCGACGGTGGAAATGGTAATGCGCCGCAACGGGATATCCCAGCCCTTCGGGTCGGCGACAATTCCTACCGCCTTGATCACCGCAGGCAGGTTCAACAGCGGCTCACCCATTCCCATAAAGACCAGGTTCAGCCGCGCGCCGCGGACGATGTTCTGCCGCGTGGTCACCGCCAGCACCTGTCCGACGATTTCTCCCGCGGTCAGATTGCGCTTGGCGCCCAGCAGCGCCGTGAAACAAAACCGGCAGTCGAGCGCACACCCCACCTGACTCGACAGGCAAAGCGTGGTGCGGTCGTCCTCCGGCATGTAGACGGTTTCCACCGACTTGCCGTCCGCAAGCCGGAAAAGATAGCGGACGGCGCCGTCGCGCGACGCGAATTCGCGATCGACATGCGGATAGGCGATTTCGTGCGCGGCGGCCAGCGTCTCGCGGAAATGGCGATGGAGCTCTGTAAGCGTTACCAAGTCGCGGGCGCGGCGCGCGTAAATGGCGTGGTAGAGTTGCCGCCCCCGGTATCGCGGTTGACCCAATTCGACCGCGAGGTTCTCCAGTTCCTCCCGGTTTAGTCCCAGAAGGTTGCCGCGCTGTGTGGCCAAAGACATGATTCGCCTGATTTATTTGATGTTAACATATCGGCCAAAGCTCCTAAGCAGAATTAGTCCGCGTCCATAGGGTTGGAGCTTGAGACTTGCGAAAATGAGCCCAAGACGCGCTAATCCGCAACTGGCTGACCGCCGCCGCGAAGCTCTGGTGAAGGCAGGCTATGCGGAAGTATTGGAGAAAGGCATCCCGGGAACGACACTTGATTCGGTTGTCGCCCGTGCGGGGTCAAGCAAAGGCGGAGCACTGTATTATTTCCCCACCAAGGAAGACCTGCTGATCGGCATTCTGGAATGGCTCCTCCGGCAACTGAACCGAACGCTCGACGAGGTCCTGAAGGCGCAGAGTTCACCCCGCCGCAAATTGGTCGCAGAGCTGGAGGTCTTGTTCCACAGCGCGGATGTGAACCGCAAACTGTATCTGGTGTTCTTTGACTTTGTGGCCTTGGGTACGCGCCAGGAGCGGTTCCGGTCACTCTGGGAAGACTTCTTCGCCGAGTGTCATCGCCGCGATACCGAAGTCGTGACACTGGGAGTTCAAGAGCAGCAGTTCCGGCACGTCAATCCCCGCGATGCGGCCGCCACGATACGCGCACTCGTAGATGGATATTGCCTCCAGTGGCTGCTGGGCCCAAGCGACGTACCCATCGAGACGTACCGAGACCGCTGCCGCGCGGTACTGGGTGCGTACCTGCTGCGTTGAAGCAACCTCCGCGCGGTGCCGAAGCCCGCGTGGTTGATTTAATACTGGCAACGGGCGAGCTTGAATCACGCAAGGTGGCGAGCCGCCTTTCACCGATGGTATACTCGAAGCGCCGCAACGGTGGCGAAGGACGTCGAGTGCCTCGCTCGACCCGTCGCTGCGGCCTGCTGGAGAAAAATTGACGCCTCGCCCCCCAGCCATGTCGATCAGGGATCGTGTCGTGAAAGCCGCCACGCCGCGGAACGCGCTTTTCTTTTTGCTCGTAGTCGTCTCGGTCATCGCCTTCCGGACTCCCCTCTCGACGCTTGTGCACTATTCACTTCGGAGCGACAAGCCATACGATCAATACACCTTCACCATGGCGATTCCCTTCATCAGCGTGGTGCTGGCGTACGCTGATCGGCAGCGGATCTTCGCCGTTGTCCAATACTGGTATCCGGGGGCAGCCCTGCTTCTCGCCGGAGTCGCACTGAGCTGGTTCGCTGGACGTAGCCTTCCCTCCACCGCGGCGGACAACGCTCTGTCCTTAAGCCTGTTGGGGCTGGTGATATTCTGGTTGGCTGGCTTTATCCTTTGTTACGGACTGCGAGCGTTCCGCGTGGCGACGTTCCCGCTTCTCTTCCTCCTCCTGACGGTGCCGTTACCGGATTCCGTGCTTAACATGCCGGTGACCGCCGTGCAGCATGGGTCCGCCGAGGTCGCCTCGCTGATATTCACTCTTGTGGGGGTTCCGTTTGTCCGCGAGGGGCTGATATTTATCCTTCCCAACAACGCCATCGAAGTGGCGAAGGAATGCAGCGGCATTCATTCCACATTCGCGATCTTGATCATCAGTCTTGTCGCCGGGCATCTTTTTCTGGCGACCATTACGAGAAAGGTCGTACTGGTGCTCTGCGCACTGCCGACTGTGTTCATCTCTAATGGCGTTCGAATCGCCGGTCTCACGCTACTTGCGGAATACGTGGATCCGAGCTTTCTGCACGGCGATCTTCACCACAAGGGGGGAGTGATTTTCTTCCTACTTGCACTGGTCCTTTTGTCCTTCGTCCTTGGAGCCCTGCGACGTGGGCATGCTTCCTCGGCTTCGATGGCAGTCCCGTTGCAAACTGGGTAGTGGTCCCGGCGCGTTCGCCAACCTTCCGGACTTGAGTATGTTCACCACGTTGGTCGCCGTGCTCTTCAGTCTCGTTCTGGTGGCGGGAGTCCCCGCCCTTTCCTATTCCACAGCTCGAAATAATGAAATCCGGACGATGCCGCGGCTGGGACTTTATCTCTCCGCCGTCTTCTCGCAGTGGCTTTTGACGTTCATTGGCCTGGGGGTCGTTTACGTTGCGGCGAGGCAGGTTTTTGTACGGGGTTTCGCCGCGCTGCCGCTTGCGGCCCTAATCGGGTGGGCAGCAGGCATCGCGGCGACGGCGATCCTCGCGCTGGGAATTGTCGTCCTGTGCGAACGCCACGGCTGGCTGCCGCCGGAATCGGGTCTGGTATTTCTGCTGGTGCCGCACACGTTGCGCGAAAAACTGTGGGCGGCGCTGATCATCTCGCCCACGGCGGCGTTTTGCGAAGAGTTCCTTTATCGCGGGTTCCTGCTGACCGAGATGCACGGTTGGTTACACTCGCTGACGGGCGCGTGGGTGGTGTCGTCCGTGGCATTCGGACTGGCTCATTTCTACCAGGGATGGAGCGGCATGACACAGGCGGCGCTGTTGGGAGCGCTGCTGGCCTACCCGGTGGTTCACTGGGGGAGCCTTTATCCCGCCATGCTGGCCCACTGGCTCATCGACACGGTGGCGCTGTTGTGGCTGGCGCGCTGGTTGCTCCCGAACGAGGAGCCTGCCAAAGGGATGACATCATGAACATCCATACGGGGAGCCGCTTCGTTCGTGCGCAATCAGTCGTGCTCTTGTTGGTGGGGTTGGGCACGGCTTGGGCCCAGGAACAGCCGATTGTGGGCGCACGGGTCCTCACGGCCGAGAATCGCCAATTCGAAAAGGTCGAAATTGGTTGGCGACCGGAAACCGTGCCGCCCAACCCGTTCGACCCGAACGCCATCACCCTCGACGCGCTCGTTGCCCTACCCTCCGGCAGGCAAATGTTGGTGCCGGGCTTCTGGTTCGAGGATTACCAGCGATCGCTGCAAGACCCGGCAAACAGCGGAAAGGGCGCCGTGGAGGTGCTGCGCGCCGACGGTTCACCCGAATGGCGGGTGCGCTTCGCCAGTGGCGAAATAGGCTTGCACCGGGTGACGCTGATTTTACGCTCCGGAAGTTCGACGCGCCGGAGCGCACCCATCGAGGTGCGCGTAGCGTCGGGCGCCAGCGGAGGATTCATCAGGGCCAGCCGGCGCAATCCGATGTTCCTGGAAAACGATTCCGGCCACGCCTTCTTCCCCATCGGCGAAAACCTGTGCATGTACAAGAAGCGCGAAGGCACGTACTACTTTGACCGTATGCTGGCTCATCTTGCCGCCGCGGGCGGGAACTACGTGCGCTTGTGGCAGGAGTACTATGTGCCGCACGACCCCAAGGGTGTAGCCGGACCGGGCGACGGCGATTACGCAGGGTTCCCGCTGGAAACCCAGGTAACCGGACTCGGCCGCTACGATCTGCAATCCGCGTGGCGGTTGGACTACGTCGCGGCGCTCGCCGAGAGGCTGGGCATTCGCTGGCAATTGGCATTTGAGATGGTTGTCTGGTGGGTGGAACGGTTGCCCTACCGCTGGCTGCGGAATCCCTACAATGCGGCGAACGGCGGCCCCTGTGCCAAACCTATCGATTATCTGACTTCTCCCCGCGCTCGCGAGATGGTAAAACGCCGCCTTCGTTATAGCGTAGCGCGGTGGGGATGGTCAACAAATCTGGTGGCTTGGGAGCTGTGGAACGAAGTTGACATCATGGACGGCTTCAACAGCGCCGCGAATGTGGCGTGGCACCGCGATATCGGCAGCTACTTGACGCAAATCGATCCCTACGGCCACCTGATTACCACCAGTTGGCGCGACCCCGGCATGTTCGCACTTCCGCAGATCACCCTCGTGGAGGCACATTCCTACTGGGCTCAACCTTATGATGCGGCGGAGTACTCACTGCAAGACAGCGATCACCTGATGCGACCGTTTGGAAAGCCCTTCTTTTTTGGCGAACAAGGCATGGAAGGGAATCTCAAGGTGGATCCCGAGGGAAAGAACTTTCACGATTGCGTGTGGACCACCGCCGTGTCCGGAGCCGCCGGGGTCGGCATGTATCGGTGGTGGGATTACGTCGAGGATAATAATCTTTATCGACACTACGCGCCGCTGGCGAAGTTCGTCTCCGGCGTGGACTGGCCGGGGCGGCGCTGGACCCCGATCCACCTCGCCCTTCCCACCCTGCCCGTCAGTGTCAACGTCTACGGGGTCAGCGGTGGAGATCGCGCCTTGCTATGGATTCACGACCCGTTGGCCTTCCGGATTTTTGACGGCAAGGTGGTGCGCGGGGAGTCCCAGCCCAAGGTAAAAGCCAATGCGGCGCCGCTGGAAGACGGCGACTACACTGTTGAGTGGTGGGACACCACCACGGGCGCCATCGTGCGCACAGACCCGGGCGTTGTGAACCACCTCACCGACTTCGGCTATGGGTTGGAACTGACTCCACCGGCGTTCTGGGGCGACATCGCGGCGCGCGTCATCAAGAAGGGCGTGCACTGGGACTAGCTTGTGCCAACGTTACGTGCATCCAATCGGTCTGGCGAAACTCACGCACCGCCGTCGGATACGGGCTCCAACTTGTGAACGATATCCGCTTCTTCGATCAACTCTTCCGCAACCAACGAACATGCAATCTTCAGGCAGCGGGTATCAAGGCATCTAGGACAGTTCACAATAATGCGGTCGAAAAGGAAATCAGAAAGCTGCTGCGTAGTATAAATGCGTGCCATGGAGTACTGCCTCCATCCTTGCGAGGGGGGGTCACGGGTGTTAAGCGCTATTATACTCCTCTCGGCGCGCCCAGGCGCAGGGTTCGCCGCAAATATTTTTTATGGCAGCCATAAGCTGATGGGCAGCGAGCAGCCTTGCGATGCCGCGGGCTCGAGGAGGGGCGCAGAGTGGCAAGTTCCGGCACATCGCTCCGAGTTGTCTCTCGACGTTCTATCCGCAGCGGAAGGAGTTGTGCTAATCTAGGGGACGCTTCCCACGGAGCGATTGATCGCTGTGGGAGTGCATCTATGGCCCTAATTGCGCCTTCTCTATTGGCTGCGGATTTTGCTCGACTCGGGGAAGCCTTACGCTTGATTAAAGAAGCCGGCGCGCCTTTGGTCCATGTGGACGTGATGGACGGCCACTTTGTTCCCGAAATCAGCGTGGGCCAACCGGTGGTGCGAAGCATCCGCAAGGCCACGGATCTGGTGTTGGACGTCCACCTCCTCATCGAGCGGCCGGAGCGCTACGTTGCAGAGTTTCTTGATTGCGGCGCCGACCGCATTGCCATCCATGCGGAATCGACACCGAACCTCCATCGGGTTCTGGGGAGGGTCCGGATCGCAGGCGGCAAAGCCGGATTGGCGCTGAATCCTTCCACCGCACTCGAATCCGTCTCCGACGTGCTGGGGGAAATCGACTACCTGCTGATTCTATCCGCAGACTTGGGATACGCGACTTGTTCGTATATTCCCCGGACGGTCGAGAAAGTCTATGCCGCAAGCGCCCTGCGACGCGAGCGGCGGCTGGATTTCGCGATTCAGGTTGATGGAGGCATCGGCCGGGAGCAGGTGGCAGCACTGGGGAATGCCGGGGCGGACATCCTCGTGGCCGGATCTGACATCTTTCTAGAGGCCCCCAAAGAGCGGTTGGCACAGATGATTAGTTTGGCGGCATCTTTGAAGAACCTTTCCAGCATTTAATTCTCGTGAGGAGTTGGTACTCTGCTCAACAGATCGATAAAGAGCGCCTTTCGAAAGAGCCTCATCATTGCCGGCTTGGCGGCGGCCGTCACCTTTCTTCCTGGTTGCGCGGCGGTCAATCGCATGCACCACCCCGACCCAGGACTGATATTCGCCCCCGGCGAGCAACCCGACAAAGTCCTCTTTCAAAAAGCGACAAACGAAATCACGCACGGGCGCTTCGATGTGGGCCGGTTGACGCTGCAAACCCTCATCAACACCTATCCCGATAGCGAGTATCTTTCCCGAGCCAAACTGGCTATCGCGAATTCGTACTACAGTGAAGGTGGAGTTTCCGGGTTAACGCAGGCCGAGTCAGAGTACAAGGACTTCATCACCTTTTTCCCTACTGCGCCGGAAGCCCCGGAAGCGCAGTACCGTGTGGGAATGGCCCATTTCCGATTAATGGCCAAGGCTGACCGTGACCAAACAGAAGCGAAAGTGGCGGATGCGGAATTCAAGGAGTTCCTTCTGAAATACCCTGACAGCCCGCTGGTCTCGCGGGTCAAGCGCCGCTTGCGGCAAACGCAAGAGGTGCTGGCAGAGGGGGAGTTTTTCACCGCCAATTTTTACTATGTGCATGGCGATTACCTGGCCTCACGGTCTCGTTTTCAGGAAATCGTCAACAAATACCCGGACTTCAGCGGAGGCGGCGAGGCTCTGTACTACCTTGGCCAGAGCCTGGAACACCTGCGCCGGGGGCGCGAAGCCATCCCTTATTACTCGCACGTGATCACGGATTTTCCGCTCAGCCCCCTGGTTCCCCAAGCTAAGGGGCGGTTGACGGCCCTGAAGCAGCCCATCCCCCGTCCCACCCGAGCGATGCTGGCGCGAGCGCAAGCAGATGCGAGCCATCATGTGGAGCGCGATTGGTTATCAACACTCGGGGAGATGATGTCCGGTACACCCGACACCACGAGGACACTTTATGGTCCGGTGCATCTGGGATCCACCGGCAACGGGATGGAGAACGCCAAGACCCAGAGGGCTGCGCCTGCCAGCAGTGCCGCTATAGTGGCCACGCCCGTGAACGAGAAGGAATTGACCACCGCGAAGCCCGCCGGGGCGGCCACGAATTCCGCCAACGAGAGCGGGAAGGCCAAGGACAGCGCGAGTGACAAGAACCAGCCGAACGCGACCAAGCCGGCGGAGCCTGCCAAGAAGAAAGGCCACCTGCACATCCTGAAGAAGATTGTCGATCCGTTTTAGAGCTCTGATGCGTCCGGTGGGGCCACTCCCGAGGGTAGGTTGTCGCGGAGTTGACCCGGGCAGCGAAGAAGCGTCCCGTGCGAATACGCAAACTCAAGATTCCTAATCAGTTGCGCCTTGACTTCGCAGTGCCGACGTGGTATTCCTCAAGCAATTCGGGTTTGGCGCACAAATAGGAGAACTCCCGTGGCTCGGATTGTTCTGGTTGCCGACGACAGTCCCACCATTCAGAAGAAAGCGCTCGGAATTCTGAAAGGTGAGGGATTTGAGGTTGAAACCGTTTCCAACGGCGTTGCCGCGATCAAGCGGTTGGCGGTGCTCCATCCCAGCGTCGTCCTGGCGGACGTTTCCATGCCCGGCCGGGACGGCTATGAAGTTTGCGAGTTCATCAAGAAATCAGAGCAGCATGCGCGGGTACCCGTCCTGCTGGTCGCGAGCGATATGGAGCCGTATGACGACGCCCGCGGTGCGCAAGTCCGGGCCGACGGCATCATCAAGAAGCCTTTTGTTGCCCAAGAACTGGTCGACATCGTGGCGAAGTTTGCCGAGAAGTTTGAAGCGGAGACGGCGGCTCCTCCGGAGCCCGTAGCTGCGCCGCCGGCGCCGCGCGAACCCACGCAGGAAATGCCCCTCGTCGTGGAAACATCTAGACGAGACGCCCACCGTGGCGCAGCATGTGGCGCCCGATTTTTTCCCCTCCTCCGAAGGTGTGGCCTTTGCCGAACCGACTGAGGAAGCGGCGCCTCCCGCTTATGCTCCGCCCTCCTCCCCGGCGGCAGAGCCAACCTATTCGGAACCACAGACTGACTCGGGGTTCGTTTTCGATCAGGCCCCCCAGCCGGAGTATGGCCAGGAGCCGGCGGCCGCAGCGCCCGAATATGCGGAGCCCGCGCATCCTGCCGAGTCGCAATACGCCGAGGCGCCCTATCAACCTCAGCCGGAATATGCAGAAGCGCCTCCCGCTGCTGAATCAGGGTACGCAGAAACTCCTCTTGCTGTCGAACCGCAGTACGTCGAAGGTGCCTATCCAACCGAAGCGGAATACGCTGAGGCGCCTCCCGCTGCGGAGACCGCATACACGGAAACGCCGCACGCCGCCGAGCCCCAGTATGCCGAGGCGGGCTACTCGCCCCAGCCCGAATATGCTGAGGCACCCCCCGCTTTTGATTCCGGACAGGTGACGACCTCTCCCGTTCAGGAACAGGAATATGTGGAAGCGCCGCAGGCGGCGGAGCCCCTGTATGTCGAATCCCCTCCGGCGGCGGAGCCCGCGTTTGCCGAGCCTGCTTCGGCTGAATCGTCCCCTCAGCCCGCAGGTATTCCGGCGGAAGAGCCCGCATACTCCACCGAGGAAGCCTTCGCTCCGGAGGACTCGACGCAACCCGCCCCGCCCGTCGCTGCGCCCTCGGATCTCGTCGGGCACGAAGCACCGGTGTCGGAACCGGTCTTCATCGAGGAAGAGCTGACGGAAGCTGCGGAGCCCGCTCACGACCATGCCGAAATGCGCACCATGATTTTCCGTGCGCCGCTGGAGATTGCCGAACCGGTATGGAAGGATGAGACCGTTCCCGCCCCGCCCGAGCCTGAAACTGCCGTAGCCCGAGACAACAGAAGTTGCCGCCGAAACCACAATCCCCGCTGCAACCGAGGCAACAGAACCGGTACAGTCGGCACCCGAAGCTCCCCCCACCGTAGTGGAAGAGCCGCCGATCGAGCCGGAGGCCCCGGCGCCGCCCGTTGAAGCCGCTGTCGAGCAGCCCATTGAACCTCCCCCGGCTGCTGCCGAGGTATCCGCCACGAGTCTGGACAGCTTTACTTTGGACGAGGCTGCTGCGGGACACGTCCACTTTGCGTCAGAGGCGACCGAACCCGCACCGGTGGAAGACCGCGCCGCCGGAACCGTCAGCGGCTCCGACGGAAGCGATTTCTGCGATAGCGGCTGAAGTCGAGCCCTTGGTGGAAAGCGTAACGCCCCAGCCTGTCACTGAGCCTGAACCGGCGGCAGTTCCCACAGAAGCGGCTGTCAGCGAGAAGCCCGAGCCCGAGGTCGTGCCCGCGGAGGTTCCCGCCGAACCCCCGCAGCCAACGGTAGTGGAAGCCGCACCCGTAGCCGTCGCCGAGGTTCACCCCGCAGCCGTGGCCGCCGAATCGGCTCCCGTCACCCCGGCGGCTGAGATACCTGAGGAAGCCGCACCTCTGCCCGAGTACGATTGGAACCTCATTTACTCCATCGTGCATAGAGTCGTAGTGAGAATGTCCCCGCCGGTGTTGCCGAAGCAAATGGTGGAGGACATCGCCCGGCGACTCTCCGAAGAAATTGCCACGGAGCTTGCCACCGAATTGTCCCAGCCCCCCGCTTAACGGCCGCCTTTCTGAGCACGGGCAGGATGGCCGTGCTAAGAGGCCTGACCGCAGCCGACAAAAGACCCCTCATCCGCCCGATGGATCGGGTCGGCCTCTCCCCGCGGGAGAGGCTGAGGATGTTCTGGGGCGCGCCGCGCGAGCGCCAGGAAAAATCAACAACCTCTCCAAGGGGGAGAGGTTCGACCGTCTGCGGGCGGGTGAGGGGTCGCGTCCCCGGCCTCGAATCCCGCAACCGTCAAACTCTTGCTGCCACTCCGGCAGAGCCGGGAGATCTCCTACCGGAGTTGAGTGGGCGTTCCGGCGGGGGAAGGAGGGTCCACCGGCGGCTGCCGCAGAGCGAGCACAGCTCTGCGATTCACGTTGCCATTGTTCTCCCCAAAAATCCTCGCTTTATCGACGCCCCTTCGAGCCATGACAAAATCGCAGGGCTGCGCTCGCCCTGCGCCAGCCTGCCTTCGCAGATTCATTGCTCCGCTTCGTACGCGCTGACCGCCAGTTGACGGCAAGTCACCTTGCCGCTTTTCTGACGCCGGGTCCGAGGATTCAAAAGCGAGCATTCCTGGACCAGCCGGAGTTGGCCACGGGCCACTCGGGAATTGGCAGGCCGGGACATTTTGACGACAAAAAATATCGTCTAAATTGCCCGACTCCGCATTATTTTACTTGACAATACTCCAATTTTGTGCTACACGAGTAGCTGATGTTTGTAGGCAATGGAAGAACGGTCCGAAGTCAGGAGTCAGGAGTCAGGAGTCAGGAGTCAGGAGTCAGGAGTCAGGAGTCAGGAGTCAGGAGTCAGAAGTTAGAAAACAGAAGTCCGAGGTCCACGCCCAACACCTCGCGGTTGAGAAGGTTAGAGCAGTAAGAAATTTGACGTTCCAAGCCGGAATGTCTATGAAAACAAAGCTAGAGAACAAGGTGTCAGGCGTCAGGTGCGAGGTGCCCGGCGATCACACACAAAAGAAGGTGTCCGGTGTCAGGTGTCAGGTATCAGGCGGAAAATCCAGAGTCCGAAGCGCAAAAAACAAAGACGTTCCAAGCCGGAATGTGTTTGAAAACAACGTGGATAATCCCGAAGCCCGAGGCCGGAAGTCCGAGGTCCGGCGAGGTACCATCGATTCTGGCTCCTGACTCCGAACTCCTGACTCCTGCCTATCAAAGAATGAAGGTGCAACCGGAGATGTTACTGAAAACAAAGGATCGGAAAAATGAACTAGCGCCGACAAGTGTGATTCGGGGCGGTTCAATCGGAGCTCTGCCCCAAAGTGGCATTCTGGCTCCTGACTCCGATCTCCTGGCTCCTGCCTTTCAAGAAATGAAGGTGCAACCGGAGATGTTATTGAAAACACAAGATCGGGAACACGGGACACGGGAATACGGGACACGGGGCGTGCAGATTCTGGCTTCTGCTCTCCCAGGAACGCTGGCCACCGTGGAGCGGGGCGCGCATGCGCCTGTGCCGGGATATCCTGGTAACATGCTGAAAACAAAGATACGCCAGAACCCAATCACCCGTCACCAATCGCCATTCGCCCATGCCGTGGCTCCTCACTCCTGCACTTCAAGAAATGAAGGTGCAACCGGAGATGTTGTTGAAAACAAAGGAACCGCGTCAATCGCATCCTTGTCGATGGGGAGTTGTGCCATGATCTTTCGCGAAGAAAAAACAACGTTCCAAGCCGGAATCTTATTGAAAACACGGAGAAACTCGAGAGCAGGGGCAGGAAAAGGTGTGAAAGAATCTTCCGAAGTGCGAAAACATGTTCTCGCCAAGGCGCCAAGTCGCAAAGACCGCGAAGCGCAAGTCTCCTGTTTTCTTTGCGACCTTTGCGACTTGGCGCCTTGGCGAGAGATTGTTTTGATTTTTTCACGGCTTCGGACGCACGTGCTACCTCTGCCAGGTTTGACTCACTCTCACCCAGCCGTTATATTTACTTGATTTCAATCTTTTGCCCCAGTTGTTAGGAGAAGGTCCCTTTGGAAATCGAGATCCCCAAGGTCTATTCGCCGGAGAGCATCGAACCTCGCTGGGCACGCTCGTGGGTCGAGCAAAAGCTCTACCGGCCCGCGGATGAGAGTGACCGTCCGCCTTTCTGCCTGGTGATTCCTCCGCCGAACATAACGGGATCGCTCCACATGGGACACATGCTGGAGCACACGGAAATCGACATCCTGATGCGCTGGCATCGCATGCGCGGCGAGAACGTGTTGTGGCTGCCGGGCACGGACCACGCCGCCATCGCCACGCAGATGATCGTGGAGCGGGAACTGGGCCGCGCAGCGCTTCCCGACCTGGAAGGTCCGCAGGCCAAGAGCGCGTGGCAGCGCGAGGGACAGCGCCTGCGGCTGGAGATGGGACGGGAGAAGTTCCTCGAGCAATGCTGGAAGTGGAAAGAGCAGAACGGCGGCGCCATCCGCCGGCAAATGGAGCGCCTGGGAACTTCGGTGGATTGGACGCGCGATCGCTTCACCATGGACGCGGCGTACACGCGCTCCGTGCAGGAAGTTTTCATCCGCCTGTACGAGGAAGGGCTGATCTATCGCGGGCAGTACATCGTCAACTGGTGCCCCCGCTGCCTCACGGCCGTGTCCGATCTGGAAGTCGTGCACGAAGACCGTGCCGGCCATCTGTGGTACATCCGCTATCCGTTTGAAGACGGCAATGGTTATGTCACCGTGGCGACGACGCGGCCGGAAACCATGCTGGGTGACACGGCCGTGGCCGTCAATCCCGCCGATGAGCGTTACCGCGCGGCGCTGGGCCGCAAGCTGGTTCTGCCGCTGGTTGGCCGGGTGATTCCCATTGTCGCCGATGATTTTGTGGACCCGAAGTTCGGCACCGGCGCGGTGAAAGTGACGCCTGCGCACGATCCCAACGACTACGCGATTTCTCAGCGGCACGGCCTGCCGCGCGTGGTGGTGATTGACGAGCACGCGCGCATGACGGCCGATGCCGGTCAGGCCTATCGGGGACTCGACCGGTTCGCGGCGCGTGCGGCCGTGGTGCAGGACCTGCGCCAGGGAGGGCAGCTCGAAAAAATCGAGGATTACCCGCTCAGCGTTGGAACCTGCCAGCGCTGCAAGACCGTGGTGGAACCCCTGCTCTCCACCCAGTGGTTTTTGAAGACGAAGCCGCTGGCGGAACCGGCCATTAAAGTCGTTGAAGACGGGCAGGTGCGCGTCATTCCCGAGAACTACAAGAAGATTTACCTCGACTGGATGTACCGAATCTACGATTGGTGCATTTCCCGGCAACTCTGGTGGGGGCACCGCATCCCGGCATGGTATTGCGATGCCTGCGGTGAGGTCATCGTCGCGCGCGAGACGCCCACGAAGTGCCCGAAATGTGCCAACGCCGCGCTGCGTGCGGATGCGGACACGCTCGACACCTGGTTCAGTTCCGGACTCTGGCCTTTTGCCACGTTGGGGTGGCCGGACGACACGGCGGATTTGCGCCGCTTCTATCCCAACAACCTCATGATCATGGGCTTCGACATCCTGTTCTTCTGGGGCGCGCGCATGATCATGCTGGGGCTGAAATTCATGAAGGACGTGCCCTTCCGCGAGCTTTATATTCACGCCCTGGTGCGTGACGCGGAGCGGCAGAAGATGTCGAAGACCAAAGGCAACGTGCTGGATCCGCTGGAAGTCACGGAGAAATACGGCACGGACGCCGTGCGCTTCGCCCTTGCCATCAGCGCCGCCCCGGGTACCGACATCGCGTTCTCGGAAGACAAGGTTGAGTCGTACCGCGCCTTCGCCAATAAGATCTGGAACGCCGGGCGCTTTATTCTGATGAACCTTCAGAAAATGCCGGAGGGCATCAGCAGCCAACTGGCGCATGCGCTGGAGCCGATTCCGAGCCTGGGATTTGAGCCCATGGCCGCACCCGAGCAGTTGGCGCTCGCCGACCGCTGGATTTTCTCGCGCCTCGCCACCGTGACGCGCGAGATGGAAGAGGCCCTGGCGGATTACCGCTTCCACGAGGCGGCGTTCAAGATTTATCACTTCTTTTGGCACGAATTCTGCGACTGGTATGTGGAATGGGTCAAGCCGGAAATCACCCGGCCCGCTGACGGGGAAAAGGTTCCGGCGACGTGGGTGAATCTGGCCCGCGTATTTGAAGCGTCGCTGCACCTGCTGCACCCGTTCATGCCGTTTATCACGGAGGAGTTGTGGCACCTGCTCCCCCAGCGCAGCGCCGACCGATTCGATTTCGCTGAAGGATTTTCGCCTGGTCAGCGAGCGCGTGGCCGATCCGATTTCGGAAAAGGAATTGGAAAAGATTCAAGAGCTGGTGGTGACGGCGCGCAATGCCAAGGCGGAAATGAGCCTGCAAAAGCAGAAGCCCAGCCTGCACGTGGCCGCCGAAGATTTGAGGCTTCTGGAAATCTTTCGCACCCATCAGGAGACCATTCTGCGCCTCGGCGGTTTTCAGGCCATGCATCTATCGCGCGGCCGGCTGGCGGCGGACCTGTCGGACGTCCGCTCAGGACCGGCGTTCGACTTGCGCATTCTGCACGAGGAGCAGGTTGACCCTGAGGCCGAACGCGCCCGTTTGCAGAAAGAAAAGCTGAAGCTGGAGCAACAACTGGCGCAAGTTCATAAGCAACTCGACAACCAGGATTTCGTAGCGCGCGCACCCAAAGAAGTGGTACGCGGCGCCGAACATCGGCTGAAGGAACTGGAGGAACATCTGCGCAAAGTTCTGGAATCACTCGAAAGGTTGGGCTAATCGTGGGCGGATATCTAAGTCCTCCAGCGGCTGACGAATCCGAGGCGCTGGACCCATCGTCGGAAGGGATGCGCGAGTTGATTTTTCACGCTCTCGCCGAAGATTTGGGACAGGGCGACTTGACGACGCGCGTTACGCTTCCGGGAGCGATGCAGGCGCGGGGCACATTTAACAGCAAGCAGCGGCTGGTGGTGGCGGGACTACCCATCGCACGCATGGTCTTTGAGGTCCTCGATCCCTCGCTGGAGTGGCTGGGCGGAGTGGAGGACGGCACGGAAGTCGAGCCGCGCACGCCGCTGGCGTCAGTTCAAGGCGCGGCGGGTTCGTTGCTGGCCGGTGAACGCGTGGCGCTGAATTTTCTGCAACATCTCAGCGGCATTGCCACCTACGCCCGCCGCTTGAAGGAAGAATTAGTAGGCACGCAGGCGGAATTTCTCGATACCCGCAAAACCACGCCGGGCTTGCGCACCTTGCAAAAGTATGCGGTGCGCATGGGTGGCGGCAAGAACCACCGCCTGCGCCTCGATGACGGCATTCTGATTAAAGGGAACCACCTGCGTTTGGTGGGAGGCGTTCGTACGGCGGTGGCGCGCGCGATCGAGCAGCGCCCTCCCGGGTACCATGTGGAAGTGGAGATCACTTCTCTGGCGGAATTGGAAGAAGGCATCTCCGCCGGGGCCGATGGCGTGTTGCTGGACAACATGACACCCGAAGAGGTCCGCCAGTGCGTCGAGCAAGCCCGCGGGCGCGTTCGCCTGGAAGTCTCGGGCGGCATCGATGCCAGCAATATTCGCGCTTACGCGGAGGCCGGAGTTGACTATATTTCGGTTGGCGCCGTCACCCACTCCGCCGCCGCGGTGGACATCAACTTTAGAATTGCACCGATCTCAGAATCGGGTGATCCGGTGATCGGGAGATCGGGTGAGCAGAATCAACGTCAACAAGATTGAGTTATGCTCCGCCGATGATCGGATCGCCCGATCACCCGATCACCCGGATCACCAGATTACCGGATGGCCAACATGCGCGCGGCCGCTGGCAGCACCGATCGCAGAATCGACAAGCTGATTCACCTGCTGGTGAAGAATGCCACCGTGGTGGTGCCGGGCCCGAAGATTGCATCGGAGATCGGCGTTACCCGCTTCAAGGTTCACGAGTGGATCGACCGTTTACGCTCCCTGGGCGTAGAGATTCGAGGATTCAAGGGGGAAGGATATCAGTTGGTGACCATCCCTGACATCCTCGCGCCCAGCTTGTTGCGGGCCGAGTTGGGTGATTGTCCGCTGGGCCGGGTCATCTTTCATCACTTTCGCATTGACTCCACGAACGCCGCGGCGCTTAAGCTCGCTGCCGAGGGTGCGGAGCACGGAACCGTCGTCGTGGCGGAAGAGCAGACAGCCGGGCGCGGACGTCTGGGGCGCGCCTGGTTCTCGGAAAAGTCCAGCGGCATCTACGCCTCCGTGATCCTGCGACCGCCGCTCGCACCTGCTGCTGCACCCGTTCTAACCCTGATGGCGGGCCTTGCCGCACACCGAGCGGTGAGCATCAGCACCGGACTCACGGTGGACATTCGCTGGCCCAACGACCTGCTGGTGAACGGAAAGAAGGTCTGCGGGATCCTGACGGAAATGAGCGCGGAAGTCGATCGCTTGCACGCGGTGGTGTTGGGCATCGGCATCAACGTAAACCACAGCCTGATGCCACCGGAGTTGGAGAGCATTGCCACCTCGCTTCGAATCGAAGCGCATCGCGCCATTTCCCGCGTCCAGGTGCTCGCGGCGCTGCTTCGGGAACTTGAGCGCCACTACCAACTGCTGCTGAAGAACGGGAACAAGGCCATAACCGAGCGTTGGGAGGCGGCTTCGAGCTTTGCCCATGGCAAGCGCGTCCGCGTGGTGACCCCGGCCGGCGATGCGCTGGTCACCACCACAGGCATTGACCCAAGCGGCGCGCTGAAAATCCAATATGACGACGGGCGCCAGGAGTCGCTGATGGCCGGGGAAGTGGTGGAAGTGAAATAGAGAAGATCTTGGATTTTAGATTTTGGATTGGATTCGGGAGCGGAGCTTTCGCTCTTCCCTGCACCTCGGTGAGGGGCTTTGTCCACACCGATGTAATTGCGCGGAATGCTAATGCTGGAGCGGCTTCGAAGCAGCCGAGGTTTTGGGCTCTAATACAAAGGGCGCAGCGGCAATCTGAGCAGGTTCGAGTTGCTCGGTCGTTCGCTGCGAGCCGGTTCGCTTGAACTGCCCGCCCTGCCACTGGTAGGTTTCGACAAGATACGGATGCGCACACCAGATACAGAACCCCTTGGCCCTCCACTGCAGAATTGCCGACCCGACCTCGATGTGCTCAGTTGAATCTTCGAAGATTTTCATCCTCCCTTCATCGGTTCGCTTTTCGAAGATCTTCTGGTAAGCACCCGCGCGGGCCGCGAAAATCGCGAATGTCGTGTCGCTACAGTCGCCGCTCTCATGGTAGGCGAAGGCCAGCATCTGGTTCTTTCGATCGATGCCAAACGACGTCCAACCGGCAACACCGCCCGAGATTTCGCTATCAAACAGACTTACGGCTTTGCCGGCATGGACGACGTCCAGGTGCACCTCCAGAAGATTGTCCCCTGGGTCGTAGAGCAGCCAAGTTTCGCCTTCCTGAGTCATGTGTGTATCAATGACCGCACGCAGGTTGGCGCCCGGGGGAAGAAATTGGCGCAGGGTTGGAGGGACGGGCAAAGACGGCAGCGGCTCAGTCCATCCGCCGAAAACTCCCACCTTCAGTTGCGGCTGAACTTGGGCCGAGGCTGGTATAGCGAGGTCACCAATCAATAAAGCCAAGGTAATTAGGATAAATGCGCGCATTGTTCCACCACATTTCGAACAACATTGCACTCCAGGTCAGCTCATCGCTCGTTTCGGCGTAACATGCTTCCAGCTTGCGCTGCTCATCAGCAAGCTCGATGTGGTCCATACGCACCGGGAGTGGGTGTCGGCTCCCGGGTCTACAGCCGGGAGAGTATACTCTTGAGAACCGCTCGAGGGAAGTTTGATATCGCGGCACTGGGTGCGAAATCCCGCTTTCCTTGTCGAGCCGGTGGCGTGGTAAGATTTTGCCTGCCGGCCGACGCGCAATTGAGCGAAAGGCGCTGTGAGCCAACGCACTGCCTCTGAGAATGGCGTCGGCTTGAGGAAGCGCCACGACGACACCCATGGATCAATCCAACACCACGATTCTCGTTATCGACGTAGGAAACACCAACACCGTTCTGGGACTTTACCAGGGGCCGACCCTGCGTGCGCTCTGGCGCCTGGCCACCAGCCGTGAACAGACAGCGGACGAATACGGCATCCTGATCCACAACCTCTTCACTTTGGACAAACTTGACGCCTCGGAGATCAGTGGAATCATGATCGCCAGCGTGGTGCCGCAAATGAACTCTGTGCTGGCGGAGATGTCCAGGAAGTACCTGAAAATCGAAGCACTGTTCCTGGGGCCGGGAGTGCGTACGGGAATGGCCATCATGGTGGAAACGCCGCAAGAGGTCGGAGCGGACCGCATTGCCGACGCCGTGGCGGCGTTCGAGAAATATGGCGGCCCGTGCATCGTGGTGGATCTGGGAACCGCTATCACCTTTGATTGCGTGTCCGCCAAAGGTGAGTACCTGGGCGGGTCGATTATGCCGGGAATCGGCATCGCCGCAGAGGCTTTGTTCCAGCGTACAGCCAAGTTACCACGGGTGGAAATCCGCGAACCCGACCGGGTGATCGGCACCAACACCATCAACAGCATCCAATCAGGACTGTTTTACGGCGCAGTGGACGCAATTGACGGCATGCTGGATCGCCTGTGTGCGGTGCTGGGGAAAACAACCCGGGTGATCGCCACAGGAGGCCAGGCTCCGCTGGTGGCGGGCGCGTCCAAGTACAAGCCCCCCATTGACTCCTCTCTGACGCTGGACGGCTTGCGCCTCATCTACCATCGGAATCGGGCGGTGTCGCGGCACCGCTAGCTAGGGACTGGGGGCTGGGGAATGGAGGAAGGATAAAGGGTGAAGGGTAAAGGCTAAGGCCGCTCAAGTGCAATCGAAGAGGCTTTAAGATGACGCGGATGTTCCTTGCGCTTTAGCCTTTACCCTTTAACCTGTAACCTTAGGCTCTTGCCTAGCCCCTAGCTCCCAGCCCCCCGACGTTGTCCATGGAAAACTACTTCAACTACTTCACCGAAATCGAAGAACAGTACCGCAAGTGCCGCTCGGAACCGGTGTTGCTCTCACCCCTCGATTGGGCGCTGGTGGAATCGTGGAAGGAGCAGGGGTTTCCACTGGGAGCGGTGCTGGCGGGAATTGCCAGCGCGTTTGAGAAGTACAAGGCGGGGAAACGCAGCTATCGCAAGGTGAACAGTCTGGCCTATTGCTCGCAGGAGGTTTTTCGTGCTGTGGAGGAGAGCCGAGCCGCGACCGCGCAGGCGGGGGTTGCCAAGCCGGCGAAACCTCCGACGGAAGCCCCCTTTTCCGGTGACGAGGTTTCGCGTTTCTTGCTACAGTGCGCCGCCGCGGTGGAGAGCGCTGGGCAGAATGCCCGCGAAGCAGGCAGGCGGGTACTCGCGGATGAGTTGGCGGAAGCCGCGGGGGTTCTTCACTCCATGGGATCGCGCACCCAGGCACTGCCTACTGGCGGCATGGAGGAGATGGAGCGGAGCTTGACGGCGCTGGAGGAAAAGTTGAATGCGTCGCTTCAGCGCGGGACGCCCGTGGAGCTGCTCACATCGATTCGCGCTGAAGTCGATCGCAGCCTCGCTCCGTACCGCCGCAAAATGGCGGCTGCGGAAGTGGACCTGCTGGAGCGCCGCTTCCTCAAGAACCGGCTGCTTGAGCATTACAAGATTCCGCGGCTGAGCCTGTTTTACCTGTAGATGTTGATTCCGTGTCCGGTTCATTATAGACGGGATAGGTGGCGCGTTATAATGTGGTGATGTCGCGGAGGGTGTAATCATGAGACAGCAGACATTGTCGGCGCTCTTCCTTTCGGTAATCCTCATGCCCGCCGCGGCTTTCGCAAAGAAGCCAACGGGCAAAATCTCAGACTTGGCTGCATTTTCCAAGATCCATAGTTATTGCGTGGACTCGAGCGATCTTCCCGGCGATGAGGCTTACGATTTGAAACGTTTTGTAAGTAACGAAAGCAAGCCGAAAAAGCTGCTTTCCGGGCTGCGGTGGACGCTTGTTTCCGATTGTTCGCAAGGTTCTCCGGACGTCGTTGTTACTATGGAATTTCAGAAGTTCACTCCCGTCCAAGGCCCTGCGACCGCGGATCCTGAACTCTACGCCATCCGAGCCTACTTGCGTGTCTCGCAAGGCTCATCGTCGGGGGTACTTTACGAGGTCGAAGCGGCTCCTTCCAATAATTCCATGGGAGCAATGTCAGACGCGCCCATCAATGACCCCCTCGCTGTCCAGCGCTATGACGCCGTCTATAGCGCCTTCTGGATGCTGATCCGAGATGTGCAGCGTGTCTCCCAGACGATTGCAAAGTGATAATCCGTGTCCCCACCCTTTGAGTTTTCACCGGTCAAGCTCGTGTACGGCGGCGAAGCGCTGGGCTTCCATGAAGGACACACCGTATTGGTGCCCCGCGTTTTGCCCGGCGAACGCGCGGAGGTGGAAGAGTTTCGCCGCCAGAAGAGTGTAATCCACGCGCGGCCTCTGCGCATTGTTGAGCCGTCTCCCCATCGCGTCCAGCCGCCGTGTCCCTATTTCGGCCTTTGCGGCGGGTGCCAGTACCAGCATTTTCCGCATGCCGCGCAGATCGACGCGAAGGCGGAAATCCTGCGCGAAACGCTTCGGCGATTGGGCTCCGTGAAATGGGAGGACGCCATTCCCACCCATACCGGTCCTGCTTGGAACTATCGCAGCCAGGCACAGTTCAAAGTCGCAAAAGGCCCGGACGGCGCCGCGGCTCTGGGATTCTTCGAGGCCAAGTCTAACAAGCTGATTCCCATTGACGCCTGCCCGATTCTTTCGCCCCGCCTCAACGCGCTGCTTGCGATCCTGCGCGGCGAGTCCTGGATCAGCGAACTCGCCAATGGTCGCGAGTTCGAATTGCTGGCCGATGATCGCGATAACAAAGTGATGCTGACGCTGACGGGGAATTGGAGTAATCAACAAGCCGAACCACTGGCACGAAAATGTCTGGACGGGCTTGCGGGAGTCTCGACCGTTGCGTTTGCGAACGAGGGGGGCGTGGAGGTCTATGGCGAGCCGCACCTGACTTATCGCGTCGGGCAGTTTACTTATCGCATCAGCCCCACGACCTTTTTCCAGAGCGCGCGCTTCCTGTTACCGGAATTCGTGGCGGCAGTCGTGCCACCGGTCTCTGCCTCAGGCGGCGCCGACCCAAACGTGGGCGCTGAATCGCCCGAAGGAAAGAAAATCGGCGGCTTGGCCATTGACCTCTTTGCCGGCGTGGGCTTGTTCACGCTACCTCTGGCGACCCAATTCGACCAGGTCATAGCGGTGGAGGTGCATCCGCGGGCTGCGACGGACCTGGCTGTGAACACCCGCTCTGTGCCCGGAAGCAAAATCCGCACTATTCAAGCGACAGCGTTTGATTTCCTGCGGCGCTGCGCTCAATCCGAACCGGAGCTGGTGGTCATGGACCCCCCGCGAGCCGGTGTGGGCACTGCCGCGCTAAAGCTTCTCGTGGCGCTTCGCCCCAAACGCCTGCACTATGTCTCCTGTAGTCCCCCCACCCTGGCCCGCGATTTGGGCTTCCTGCTCAAAGACGGGTATCGCCTCGACAGTTTGGAGCTTTTCGACTTCTTTCCCCAGACCTACCACATCGAATCATTGGCACAGCTTTCGCAAGTTGGTAAGGAACGTGCTTAACATTCGCCTGACCCAATGACGGGAAAGGCGACCGATTGTCCGAACCGCCTCTGAACCCGCCACCCCGCAAGTCGTTCAAGTCGCCCCTCGCGGCGCTGGCGGCGAGCTTTGCATTGGGGATTTTGGCGTCGCACTCCCTCCCCATTCAAACAACCGTTCCCTGGTCCCCGGCGATTGCGGCCGCGTGTCTGCTCGCAGGATTGATCCTATTGCGAGCCGGTTGGGATCGCGTCGCGGTGGGCTTTGTACTCGCCGCCATGACATTCATCGGCATGGCCAACACATGGCGCTGGGAGCGGCGTTTCCCTGTGAACGATGTTCGCTACGTCGAGTCAGCGGGTGTCGACCTGAATCACACCGTGAAGCTGGAGGGACGTGTTATCTCCACCCCGTATCGCACCGGCTACGGCTTGCAGTTTGACGTCGAGGCGCAGCAGATCGAATCCCTCGGTCGCGTCCATGCCACCTCCGGAAAGATTCGACTGCGGGTGCAGGGTCCGGAAGATGTCGACCCTTCCACTGGCGCCCGGCTGCATGAAGTTGAATATGGAGACACCATTAGAACCAACGTTCGTCTGCGCCAACCGCACATCTACCAGAACCCCGGCAACTTCGACTTTCGTAAATGGATGGAGGATATCGAAGACCTCTACTGGGTGGGCACGGTTCGTAGCGTCAAGATGGTCGAAATCACCAGTCACGCTAATGCCTACTCTCCGGCGGGATTTGTCGAACATGCGCGGCAACGCTTGCTGCAAGGGATCGACGATCTCTATCCGCCCTGGGGAACGCAGTGGCGCTACGGTGCAGTGCTGAAGGCGGTGTTGTGGGGCGACCGCACGGCGCTCGACTCCGGCACCATCGACGACTTTCGCAAGACCGGCCTCTATCACTTGCTGGTAATTGCCGGGCTGCACGTGGGCTTGATTACGTTGCTGCTGGAATTCGCGTTGAAGGCCATGCGGTTGCAGCGGCTCAGTCGCGCCCTCATCGTCCTTGCGTTCCTGGGAGTTTACGCCTGCTTGGTGGAGCAGCGGGCGCCCACGCTGCGTGCCACCCTGATGATCGCGCTTTACCTCGTGGCGCGCATTCTCGACCGCGGACACTCTCCGCTCAATTCCATCGGCGGCGTGGCGTTGGCTCTCCTTTATTTCCGTCCCGCGTGGCTGTTCGAATCCGGCTTCCAGCTTTCCTTCGCCGCCGTGCTGCTGATCGTCGGAGTTGCCGTTCCGATTCTTGAACGGACCACCGAGCCTTACCGGCGGGCGCTGCTGCGTCTTGACGACGTCCTGCTTGACGATCGCTTTTCTCCGCGCATCGCCCAGGTCCGCCTGGATTTGCGCGCCATCGTCCAAACCATGCGCCGCCATGTGGCGTTCTTCGAACGCTTCCCTGCCCTGGCAAGGCATGTCGTCGTGGCTCCATTGAGGCTATTGCTCTGGGTGGTCAACATCATTCTCTTCTCGGCGATTCTGCAGCTCGGATTGCTCCTGCCCATGGTGGAGACTTTTCACCGTGTGACGTTTGCGGGCGTGGGATTGAATGCGCTGGCGATTCCGGTCATGACCTTGCTCCTGGCCCTCGCCTTACCGATCAACGTGCTGAGCGTCGCTTCGCCGGCCATAGCGGCGTGGCCGGCAAAGATACTGAGTCTGGTCATGGCGGTGCTCTTTCAGATGACGCACTTGCCGGCCATGGCTCCGTGGCTTTCTTACCGCACGCCCGGGCCGCCGATCGAGGTGGCGTGGGGGTTCTGTGCGGCGTTTGTGTTGGCCGGGTTTATCCTCCGTTATGCCCGGCGGGCGGCGGGCTGGGCGTTGGCCGTTTGCGCGGTCTTTGTTGCCCTCGTGGCCATGAATCCGTTTGAACCCAGGTTACCCACAGGGACTCTAGAACTGACGGCACTTGACTGCGGCCAGGGTGACTCACTTTTCGTCATGCTTCCGAATGGCGCCACCATGCTGCTGGGCGCGGGTGGTCGCCGCGGGTATGAACCGCATGAGGGCGGCTTTCAAGGCCGGCGCTGGGATTCCGGCGAAGACATCGTCTCACCCTATCTGTGGTCACGTGGACTGAAGCGAATCGATGTGGTGGTGCTGACCCATGCGGACACCGACAGCGGGCTTTACGCGGTGCTGGAGAATTTTGAGGTCGGTGAGTTCTGGCACGCTCCTTCTCCGGAGACACCGCAATTCACTCCCTTGCTGGAGAGATTGGCGGAACGAAGAGTTCCAACACGAACTCTCATGAAAGGGGATGTCTTGGCCTTCGGTGAGGCACGGATTCGCGTTATCCGGGTAGGAATTGGCTCGGGAAGGCCAGCGGCGGGCTTGGAGCGTGCGTCAGGAAAGAGCGACCCGAGGGCTGGTCCGCCATCAGCCTCAGAGAGCGACGACGGTCTGGCCCTGCGGATCAGCGCCGCTGGAATGAACTTCCTGTTGCCGGGAGACGTGGGCAGCGACGTTGAGAACGGAATCCTTGCGCCCGGCGAACGGCTGGAGAGCCAAGTTTTGCAGCTCGCGAATGGACGGGCAAAATCCGCGATCAGCAGCGATTTCCTTGCCCACGTCGTACCCCGCATCGCGATTCTCAGTTCGGAAGGCTGGAGCGAACCAGGGAATGACTCGCCGATGGCAAGAACAGTGGAAACCCTGCAAAACGCCGGAGCGCGGATCTTTCGCACCGCTGTTGACGGCGCCACGACGGTGACGTGGAACGGACGACACTTGGTGGCTCGCACCCACCGGGGCCGGGAAGAAGTTATCATCGCTGACCCGGAAAGGCTATCGCCACCGAGATGAGCTGCGGGAGCCGGAGCGTTCATTTCACCGCAAAACTGTAATGCCCGGAGGCCACTTCGTAGACGGCCGCTCCCTCTTCCGTGCGCAGGAGTTTCACGCCTTGGGCTTGGCCGGTGGTCCTGCCGCTTTCCAGCACATTGCCCCCCGCCGCCACAGGTACATAAATCACGCCCGTCGTATTCGGCGGAATCGTGACGTTCAGTATCAATTTTCCGTTCTGGATCCTCCAGCCGCTGTCGATCTTACCGTAAACGGATTGATAGCTTGCCCTTACCCAAGTCAGGTCACCCGGAGTGGACGGCTTTATGATGACTCGTTTAAAGGCGGGTTCGTCGGGGTCAACTCCGATCCCGGCCAGGTCGTGGTAAAACCACTCCATGATATGGCCGAGCATAAAGTGGTTTTGCGAAGGGCGCGGGTCCGCATCCCATGCCTCGGTGAGACTGGTCGCCCCTCGTTTGAGCTGATATCCGTACCCCGGTTTTTCCGATTGGTTATTCATGGCGTAAATGACATCCGACCGGCCGCCCTCGGCCAGCGCACGCAACAGGTACCGGTAACCCACATCGCCCGCCGTCAAGGCGTTTCCGTGCCGGCGCACATCCTCCACGACCGCATTCAACACCGCGGCGCGGGCGGCGGTAGGGACCAATCCCATGGCCAGTGGCATGGCGTTGGCGCACTGTGAGCCCTGAGCGTAGACGTTGTGTTCGGAATCAAAGAAGCGCCGATTGAAGGCCTGGCCAATGTTGTCGGCCAAGGCCGCGTACTTTTCAGCGTCATCGCTGTTCCCCAGCAGGCGGGCAACACGTGCCAGCACCACCGTGTCCGCATAGTAGAACGCCGTAGCGGTTAGCGGGACCGGCGTAAGTTGGGCCACTCCCGGCGCTTTGGGCCCGATATCAAACCAGTCCCCCAGGCCGTGCGAGACAATGAAATCCTGGGAGCGGTTGCCCAGATAGGCGACGTAGCGTTGCATGGCCGCGTAGTGCCGGTGGAGCAATTCAACATCACCCGTCCATTCGTATTGCTGCCAGGCGCTCAACAGAAAGGCGCTGCCCCATTCCGGCGAATCACGAAACCCGCCGTTGAATTGGACGTATTCCGGCGCAATATCTGGCACCAAGCCGTCGTCTGTCTGGCTGTCGGCCATGTCGTTCATGCCCTTGGTGTAAAGCGCCGCCAAGTCAAATTCATACCGCAGCGACGGCCCGTTCAGGTGGTACTGCTCCAGCCAACCCAGGCGCTCGCGATGCGGGCAGTCGGTGAGGACGCTGACCATGTTGCTCATCTGCGCCCAGCGCACCAGCGTGCGGATGCGATTGAAAAGCTCATTGGAAGAGGAGAATTCACCCACTGGTTCTGAGACGGAATGCACGACCACACCTTCCAGCGATTCAACCACTGGCAGACTCCGCCCCGTTGGGGCCGTGCACTCGACCTGAAGGTAGCGGCTGCCGTGGTAAAAGAACTTGGGGAACCATTCCTCCTCGCCCTTGCCCGCCAGAGTGTATTGCCAGTAAGCCTCTCCACCGCCGGCGGATCTCCGGTCAACGGTTCCGTCAGCCTTCAGCAATTCTGCGGGAATGATTCTCACTACGCCGTCGGCTGGCCCTTTGACCCGGATGCGCGGAATCAACGACGTGTTCTGCCCAAGGTCGTAAACCGCAGTCCCTGCGTTGAGACGATTGACGCGAACAGGTTTCAAAGTCTCAAACGCACGAATCGGAGGAGCAGCACAGGAGAGGTCCCGCAATTTTCCGCCAGGACCTTCCGTGACGACTGCATCCTCCCAGCTCGTATCGGTAAAACCCGGCTGGCTCCAACCCACTGGCTCCAGCCGCGCGTCGTAGTCCTCGCCGCCGTAGACACAGGAGAATGTGATAGGGCCGGGATGAACCCGCCACTTGGCATCCGTTCCAAGCCCGTCCACCGCGCCGCCGGCATATTCGAGGCGTAATTGAACGATGGCCTTTAGCGGCCCGAACGAGCCGATGAATTTCGCATAGCGTCCCCCGCGGACGTTGTACATGCCATTGCCAAGGAGCAGTCCTACGGCGTTGCGGCCCGTCCGTAGAAGGGCGGTTACATCGTAGGTGTCGTAGAGAACGGTTTTGTCGTACTTCGTCCAGCCGGGCGCCAGCAGATCGCCGCTGACTCGGCGGCCGTTGATGGTCATCTCATATTGACCGAGGCCGCAGACGTGCACCACCGCGCGCAGAACGTGCGGTTTCACTTCGAACTCGCGCCGTAGCAGCATGGTGGGATACATGCGCGGTGGCGCGGTGTTGTAGGGTGGCGGCAGCGGGCGCCCGGCAATGTGGATTCCGGCAAAGGGCTGGCTCTCGGCCACCGCTTCCTTGGCGCTGATCCACTTGGCAGTCCAATCGGCGCCGTCAAGCACGCCCATGGTCCAAGTAGAAGGTCTGCTCCACGACGAGGCAAGCCCGTGCTCGTCCCATATGCGGACTTTCCAAAACACCTGCTGGGACGATCGCAGCGGCTTGCCCGCGTACGCGAGTTGTATCGATTGATCCGATTGGACCTGCCCCGAGTCCCACAAATCGCCGTGGTCCGAACCCAGGGCCGCCGCTGTTGAAGCCACGAGCACGCGGTAGGCCGTTTGCCGCGCTCCTCGGCGAGCGGCATCTGTTGTTACCATGATCCAACTCAGACGGGGCGCCGCCACGTCGATGCCAAGCGGATTGACACGAAATTCGCAGCGCAACCGCTCCGCGGCGATGGTCGTCTGCGCGGACAAGCTCGGAACAACCAGCGTGAAAGCGAGTATGATAATGCTGGCCACGTGAAACGGCCGAATCAAATTCATAATTTCCTTCCTTTCGCGGAAGTTACCGATGCGTACTATACCGACGTTGCGCTTGTCTGTGTTGAGCTTTTTCATGATGGCATTGCTGATCGCCGGATCGGCAAAGAGCGAAGACATATCGCTCCGGCAGTGGTCGAGCCGGGTGATCCCGCTGCCCAAGCAGATCGATGTTCGTGGCAGTCGAACGGTACCGGCGGATGCACTATCTCTGCTCGTGCCGGATTTACATGATCGTTTGCTGACGACTGCCACTGCGCTGCTCCAACCTTTCGTTCATGGTCATCAAGGATTCATCATCCGCATGGCGCTTACCACGGACGCTGAACACTGTCCCGCCCGCGTCCAGAGGGCTCTCGCCACGGCTCCCAATGGCGACCAGGCATATGCCATCGAGCCGATTGATGAGAACGGAGAGTTCAGCGGTTTGCTTCTGGCGGCCAATACTCCTCAGGGGCTTCTGTATGCGGCTCGCACCCTGGCGCATTTGCTGTCTGCACGTTCCCCCCATGGCGCCCGTCTGGAAATTCCGCGCGCGACGGTGCTCGACTGGCCCGATTTGGCAGAGCGCGGCGAGTGGTTCGGCGGCGGCAACTTTCCTAACCTGCAATGGATGGCCGACCACAAGTTCAATGTCATCGAAGTCCAGCCTCCGTTGGGTTTTGGCAAGGACGGTTCGCCGCAGGCCAATCTTGACCAGAAGATGGTGGACAACGCCGCGACGCTGGGAATCCACGTGGTGCCGATCATCTGGCACATGGAGCAGCTCGCCATTACCGGGCTTTTTCGATATCACCCGGAAGTTGCTTCCACACCCGACCCCAGCAAGCCGCTACCCACCGACTACGAACCGGGAGTGTGCTTTTCCCAACCCACAACGATTGAGATTCTCGCCACGTGGATGCAGCAACTCCTGGCGATGCAGGGCGTGAATGAGATCATGGTGTGGGTCTCGGAAGACGCCTCGCCTTGCTATTGCCGGCTCTGCCGCGGCCGCGAGCCTTACGGGAACGAAGTGAGGGGCATTCAGGAAGCTTTCGAGAAGGCCCGCCAACGCCGCCCGGGAGCCATTCTGCAAATCCTCACCACGCAGGGAAGTTATCCCGTAAATGACAAGATTCTGGCGGCGGCCGCACCCCAAACGCGGATTGTCTACTACGACGGATCAAGGACGTACGACAGTTCGCACCGCCCGATGATCTACCCGCTTCTCGAGGACTATGCCCGATCGGGGCGCTGGCTGGGCGTTTACCCGCAGTTCACCAACTCATGGCGGACCGTCTTTCCCTTCACCGGGCCACAGTTCATGCAAGCTCGCATGCGGGAGTTCGTAGATAAGCGCCTAAGCGGAGTGTATGGTTATGCTACACCTTCCAACCGCTATTACGAGTTCAACGTCGCCGCCGCAGCCGAGTGGGCATGGAACAGCCACGGACGCAGCCCGGCCGAGTTCTCGGAAGCTTATGCTCGCGCCGTAGGAATCTCCCCTCCCGAGCGGTTTGCCGAATGGGCCGTCATGATTGGAGACGTGGGTTGGGACCTGGCCGGAAGCCGGGCGATCCAGCGATTGATCTCGCCTGGCCAAGCCCTCTTCGAGGATAAGCAATACCGCGGGGCGCACAAGTTCGAAGATCTGCGGCCGCTTGCAGTTTGGGCAAGGGTACCTTTCAGAGTTTCCCAGTCGCTCGTATTTCGACGCGCGTGTGGCACAGGCCAACCGGGCGCTGAAACTCGCGCAGGCGCTGGGGAATGAGCAGATGGTCGATGAATCCCGGAGCGTCCTCGGCACATTGCGCCTGTTGGACGGGTTGGTGCAACTTTCCGAAGCGCGCGACCTTCCGCAGGGTCGCAGGATCGCCGCGGCGAGAGATGCTCTGCTCAACATCGATGATGCGGCTTGTGAATTGACCCAGTCCCTCTATCGCTGGGGGACCACGGTGAATCCGCTGCCGCGAACCGCGCTACCCTCCCGCCTGCGCGATACGGTGGACTTCGCCTCCGCTGTCGCCAGCGCCGCGTGGGACATTGGTCGAGATCTGGGGATTCCTGATCCCCATGCGGAATACCACCTGCGTCCCGTGCGCGAATGGCGGGAGGATGGCACGAATCCGGGAGCCATTCATTCCCTTTGGGCAGACGTCACGTCGCTTGCTGACGGGGCCGGCGAGTATGACGTGAGGTTTCAGTTCCTCGACGGCAAAGCTGGGTTGGACGTTCATTCGGTCGCACTGTTCCGAGGGCCTCAAGGTGAACACGAAGAACCCCTCGCGGTGGACCCGTGGAACACGCACGTGAGCGCTTACGCTGATTACTGGTTGCCGGTGTCGCAATCAGGCGATGGCAGCCCGACACGCGGCGAGCCGCTGCGCTTGAAGATGGACGTCTCCTTGCCGCGTCCGCAAGTGCCCGGTGAGCGCGCCACCAGCCACGGCGTGATCTTGATCTGCAAGTCCTGGCGGGGAAGCGGCAAGCTGAAGTGAAGCTGCCCGCCTCCTGCCGATCTGTTCGACTCTACCTTCCCAGCGCCTTGAGCGTGGACAAGGGAATTCCTTTGGTCGTGTTCGGTTCGGAGTTGACTTTCAGCGACCCGTAGAGCCGGCGTGAAACCTGGGCGCCAAACAGCATCACGGCTGATGCGATATAGTTCCACGTCATCAGTGAGACCATCACGCCAATCGATCCGTAAACGTGCCGGTAGTTGAAGAAAGGAAGGAAGACGGTGAATAACCAACGCGCCGTTTCCCACAGGATGGCCGTCAGCAACGCTCCCGGCAATACCTGGCGCAAGTTCATCGGACGATTGGGAAGGCGTTGGAAGACCACCATGAAAGTCAGCAGCGCCACCGCAAAGGAACTCAGGGCGGTGAGCAGGTGATAGATCAGTATCGTCAACGAGTGCAGGGATGGCCCCAGGATCGCCTCCAGCCGATTGCGAAGGTAGATCTCCACGCCGACAAATCCGGCAGCAATCAGGATCAGAAAGCCCACGACGAAAGCCATTTCCAGAGCGAGCAGGCGGCTCCGCCACCACGCTCGACCCGTTGGAACTTCCCAGGCCCGGTTGAGTGCCTTCTCCAGAGGCACGAAGACTCCCGAAGAACTCCACAACAGCAGCCCGCAGGAAAGCAACCCGATCCTTCCGTAAGCCTGGCTTATGCCCACCAGATTCTGCATGATGATGTCGGTGCGGATGGGCAGATAGCGCTGAAGCACCACGGAAAGATGACCTACCAGCTCGAACCGCCGAATGTATGCCCCGCTCATCCCCAACAGCAGGAGCAGCAGAGGGAAGATCGCCAGCAGGCTGTGGTAGGCGATCGACGCCGACACCATCAGCGAGTCTTCCTCCAGAAAACTCAGCAGGGCCTGGTGAAGCACATGGCGCGCCTCCACCCATCGCCGCTGAATGCTCTCCCTCTTAACGCTTGGTAGTCCGCTTGACATGGTGCCAGAAGGCCAGACCCGTCTTACTGTGACTGTCATCGATACAGGTCGAGCCTTGACGTTAGCTTATACCTGATTCGCACACTGCTTGACCAGCCCGGATTGCAGCTTGCCGGGATGGTCATCGACGAAGGAGACCTCAATGCTTGGCAGGTGGTGCGCTCGGCTTCTCGCTGGACACGGACCGCAAGGTACCGGTGATGGTGCCAACGGAAATCATCGCCTTGATGCGCACCGGCAGTTGCCGTTTGTCGGCACTGAACCAGATGAGCATGGTCCCTTTCCGTTTGAGGAGGCCGTTAAAGACCTTCGGCTCCACACGCAGCGTGTCAAACGTGCCCATCGGCGTTTGCACCTTCTCGCGCGCCTGCACGTCCACGATCACCCGCTGGGTTTTCGATCCATCATTCACTGGCAATTCGATGCTGTGGCCGACCTCCAGGTGCTGGCGGCGCAGATAGTAGAAGGCGGTCACGACGTCTTCCACGCAGGGAGGAATGTCAAACTCGGCGTGCTTGGGCGGGGCCTGCGGCTGATTTAGATCGCGCTCATCGAGCAGTGCGAGTTTGCGGGCGTAGTCATAGTTGATCTGCGTGTCCTTGTGCCGGTGGCCCTCATTCACCTGCTTTACCAGTTTCTCTGAACACAACGTCTCCTCGTCTGAAGTGGCACGGTAGATGTTGTTAACGTCAAAAAGCAGGGACACGAACCCCTCGGATCGCGCCGTGGTGGTAATGTCATAGTCATTCCGAGTGCCCTGGGTGGGGCGCTGCAAGGTGGCCGTCACTTCGCCCGCGCGGAAGACGGTCCACATCACGTCGTAGGTGAGCTTTTCACCAATGGGGAAAGGGTCGGCGGGACCCTGCGCGTTTCCCGCGATCAGCGCGATGAGCGACAGCACTAATAGGAGAGCGGAGACCACGCGCACATGGGAGTTTGGCATAAGTTTCGTTAGACGCGGATCAGTCAACAAAGGCAGCCTTGGACGAGTTAGCGGAGCCGGATTTTGACCGCCAGGAGAATCATCACGGCCAGGTAGCCCAGCAAGGCTTCGTACTCGTGATTATTCCGGTATTGCTTCCACTGAAACTTCTCACTTCCCGCATCCCGACGAAAGCGCGGGAGGAACAGAGGCACGCGCTGCGCGTACTGATCGTAAACCGCTCCGAACTCGCGGCGCAAGTAGTCTTCCTCGCGGTGAACCACCGGCCCGTAGATCGCCGCGAACAGCACCACGAAAGCCGCCGCCAGGATCCAATTGCCTCCGGCCAAAGCGAAGCCTGCTCCCATCAGAGAACTGCCGAGGTAGAGCGGGTTGCGCGTATACGCATACGGGCCATTCATCGCGAGGCTCTGGTTCTTCACCAGGTGGCCCGCGGCTAACGCGCGGACGGCCACTCCCACCGCGGCCAGGGCGCCGCCGGCGAGCAGCAACTTCGGCGTCGGACGCGAAAACCAGAGGTAGGCCACGCCGAACAGAAATCCCATGGGCACACGCCAACGCGCGGCCCAGGCAGCGTAGGAATTAGCCATGGACCCTCGTCAGGCGTTCTTCCGCGGCCGCCATCACGGATTCCACTGAAATGCCGGGCAGATACGCCGGGCTCACGCCGCGCCGCGTGTGGTTGATGACGCCGTGGTTGGAGAGAGTGATGTCAGCCGCGGCAAATGGGCCGTTGCGGACTGGGTCCGTGGGGCCGAAGATGCCGACGATCGGCGTGCCCACGGCGGCGGCCAGATGCATAGGTCCGGTGTCTCCACCGATGAAAAGTCGCGCGCGCCGGGCCAGGGCAATGTACTGGACCAGCGTCGCAGGTAAATAGCGCGCCCGTTGAGCCTCGGCGGTGTGCACGATTTCGTTGATGACGTTCTCCTCCGCGGGTGAGCCGGTCAGAATGATCGTCTCGGTCCTGACCGCTTCCCAAAGTCGAATCAGCGCCGCGTAATTCTGGGGCGACCAGCATTTGGAACGCCATCCGCCGCCCGGATTCACAATGACAAAGCTCTGCGCCTTCAGGGCGTTCAGTTGAGCATCCACGTGGGCGTCGTCTTCCTCGCTGGCAGGCAAAGGAAACTGCCAACGCTGCGTACGCGCCCCCAGGCTTTCCGCCAGCGCCAGATTCTCCGCCACCACATGAACGCGCGGACGCGGCGAAACCCTCTGGGTATACAGCACCGCGGCACTGGGCTCGCGCAGCCAAGCCTTCGCAAATCCGATGCGCTCGCGCGCGCGGCTGAGCCACGCCACCACCGCCGACTTCCACAAGCCTTGAAAGTCCAGCGCCGCGTCATAGCGGGTTTCGCGCAAAGCCGTAAGCCCGGAACGGATTTCGTGCCAAGTTGGGGGCGAGGCCAAATGTTTGCGCCACTCCAAAGTATCGAGCACCACGACGCGATGAAGGTGCGGGTTTCCTTTCAGCAGCATCGCGTGACGCTTCTCCACCACCCAGTGAATTTGCGCCTGCGGGAACGTCTCCGCCAGCGCCGCCGCCGCCGGCAAGGCGTGAACAATGTCGCCGATCGAGCTGAGGCGTACAATCAGGAATCGCTGCGCCAGATCCGTCATCGTGCCAGGTCCCTGCGACCCTCTTAACCTCCTTGCGCGCGGCGGGAAATCTCCGCCAGAAGTTCACGGGTGGAATGGTTCTTGGCGTCGCCGACAATGCGTACGGCCCCGCCGAAACTCTTCACCACTTCGCGCTCGGGGACGCTCTCGGTTGTGTAGTCGGTGCCCTTGCAGTGCACGTCCGGAAGTAGATCCAGCAGAATTTCGGCCGCCGTCAGTCCGTCGAAGATCACGACGTAGTCAACGGATTCGAGCGCGGCCACCAGTTCCGCCCGTCCCTCCTCAGGAAGTATGGGCCGTCCCGCGCCTTTCAGTGCGGCCACGGCGCGGTCACTGTTGATACCCACCACGAGCACATCCCCGCACTGGCGTGCTTCCTGAAGATATCGCACGTGGCCGACGTGAAGAATATCAAAGCATCCATTGGCAAAGACCACGCGGCGGCCCTCACGGCGCAGGCGTTCGCCGAGCGCGCGGACTTGTTCACGGGGAATGATGGTCGCGCTCATGCGTTGCGGATCGCCTCCGTAATTTCGCTGCGTGACACCGTGGCCGTGCCGCGCTTCATTACCACCAAACCACCCGCGCAGTTGGCAATGAAGGCAGCTTCCAGAAAGCTTCCGCCCGCGGCCAGCGCCAACGTGAAGGTTGCAATCACGGTGTCACCCGCACCCGTCACGTCCACGGCCTGGTCCGAACCGAAGACGGGCAGGTGGCGTGGCGGGCGGCGCGGCTCAAACAGCACCATGCCATCGCGTCCCCGCGTAACCAGCAGCGCTTGAAGTCCCTGGCGGTGCAGGAATTTCCTTCCCAGCGAATGCAGCCGCTCGAGATCGTTTCCGATGGTCTGGCCAAACACCGCCTCGAGCTCGGGTTCATTGGGCGTGGCCGCCGTCAGGTTCTTGTACGCCGAAAGGTCATAACGCGAATCGATGGTGATGGGGATATGATGGCCGCGCATATGCCGGCGAAGAGATTCCGCTTGATCTGCATCGGTGGTGCTGTAGCCGTAATCGGCCACCAACACGGCGCTCGAGGACTTCAGCAGTCCCGCGGCTGTCCGCGTCACGTCATGCCGTACGGGCGAGGCCAGCGGTTGTGCGGGCTCGCGGTCAATGCGAACGATCTGCTGCCGTTGCCAGTGCGAAAGCCCACCCAGTATTCGCGTCTTGGTGGGCGTCAGGTACCCGCGCACACGAGCAATGGAGCGGGTGGAAATGTGTCGCTCGCGAAAATATTCGAGCAGCGCGTGCCCGGATTCGTCATCGCCCACCACTCCCACCAGCGTCACCTGCGCACCGAGCGCCGCCAGATTATTCGCCGCATTGGCGCCGCCACCCGGCAGAATTTCTTTTTCGCGCTCCTTCAAGATCAATACCGGCGCTTCCCGCGAAACACGTGTGATCTCGCCATACACGGACTGGTCCGCCACCAGGTCTCCGAGCATGATGACGCGCTGGCGCGGGAATCGCTCCACCAGCGCCAATAACGCATTGCGGTCAATGTCCTGAATGGTCATAGGGTCTCGTGCGGCCTAGCTGGTCTGATCGTGCTTGATATTCCAGCGCTTCACGGCCTGCAGCGTGGCTCGATACGCCTCTTCCACCGAGAGCTCCTGCATGCAGCGGAAATCAATGGGGCATTCGCGCCGCCCGCAGGGACTGCACTCCGCGCCGCGCTTCACCACGCGCACGCGAGATCCAATAGGTCCCGTGGCGCGCTCGTCAGTGGAACCGAAAATGGCTATCAGCGGAACTCCCAGCGCTGCCGCCAGGTGCATCGGACCGGAATCGTTCGCAACGATCAACCGGCATCGCGCCATCAACGCCAGCAACTGTCGCAGTGAGGTTTCACCCGCGGCGATGGCGGGCGTGTGCTTCATGGCCCGGGCAATTTTCTCCGCCAACGGACGTTCGGCGGCGGACCCGAAGATTAGCACATCGGCATTCAACGCACCAATCAGACGGTCGCCAAGCCCGCCGAAGCGTTCAGGTAGCCAGCGTTTGGCCGGGCCGAAGGCCGCTCCCGGCGCCAACCCCACCAGAAAGCGCGGGCCGCCCAGCCCCAGCGTGTCGATCTTGCGCGTCGCCCAGTTCTTTTCCGCATCGGTGAGGTGCAACCGAATTTCCTCCACCGGCTGAGGTTTGGCGATGATCCCGGCGCGAAAGAGCAGTTGCAGGTAGTAATTCACCTGGTGGCCATAGGCAGCGGCCGAAGGCGGCTCGACCGCATCGTGCAAAAGCGGGCCGCGGAAATCGCGCGCGTATCCGATGCGCAGAGGGATGCGCGCCAGCCACGCCATCCAGGCCGCCTGAAAGGCGTTCTGGAAAAGCACAGCCGCATCGAAGTGTTCCGCCTGTAATTCGCGTACCAGTTTCAAGAATCCCAGCGGTCCGCCATGCTCGCCCTGGGGCTTGTAGATGATTTGCCGATTCACGGCGGGATGATGCCAATAGAGTTCGCTGACCCAGGGTTTGGAAAGCAGGACGATTTCCGCCTGGGGAAAGCGCACCCGCAGGGCTTCCAGCGCCGGCAGCGACATCACTGCGTCTCCCACCCAGTTGGTGGCGCGCACCATGATGCGCCGTACGTCGGCAAATCGAGCACGATCTATCATCAATGTGCCTTTTCCAGGAAGAGGCAAACGGTCGCCTGAAACTCCTCAGCAGCCGAGATGGCCGCTGCAATTTCGCACGCCAGAATCGGCAGGCAAGGCTCCCAATTCTGCGAGATCTTTACCGCATCCTTTTGCGTCGTTACCAGCGCCGCCACGCCTTTCCGGCGCACAGTCTCCGCCAGTCGCCGTATCTCCTCGCCAGTGTATACGTGATGGTCGGGAAATGCATCCTGGGCGGTGAGGCTCAATCCCCAACGCCGCAGGTCGGCGAAGAACGCCTGCGGGTTGCCGATTCCGCAGAATGCGGCGACCTTTTGCGAGCGGACGTCCTCGCTCGAAACAGCCTCGCCGCTCAATGCGTTCGTCCATCCCAGCAACTTCGTCCGGCTGTGGAAGACCATGGCAGCCGGATGAATTTTCAACACCCACTCCTGCAACGCCCTCGCGTCGGCGGAGTCAGTGCGCGTGAGCACCACAATCTGGGCGCGGCGGATGGCGTTGACCGGTTCGCGCTGGCGCCCCGCCGGAAGCAGGTTCCAATCCGAAAGAGTCTGCGTCGCATCGAGGGCCAGCACATCCAGGTCACGGGCGAGCGCACGATGCTGAAAGCCGTCGTCCAGAATATGCGCATCGACGTGAAAGCGTTCTTCCGCCACCTGCCCACCGCGAAAGCGGTCGGCGCAAATGACCAGCGGAACTTCCGGCAGGATGCGCGCCAGCAGGGCCGGCTCGTCGCCAATTTGCGCAGGATCAGCGCGGCGGTGCTCCTCGGGCGCGACCACGATCATGTCCTCGCTGCTGCGGCGTCGGTAACCCCGCGTGAGAATGCTCGGCTTCCAACCCCGGCTCAGCAGCATACCGGCCACACACGCAACGAGGGGCGTTTTCCCGGTTCCACCCACCGTGATGTTGCCGACACTAACCACCGGGCGCGCCAAGCGGCGGACCTTCAGCCACCCATGCTCATAGGCGGCGCTGCGCAAGGCTACGCCGGCCCTGAATCCTGCGGAAAACGGCAGTAATAGCGGGTTCAATGGGCCTCGCGCGGCGAAGACATCCGGCCTTGCTGATCGCCGATTAGCAATTTCTGAAGTTCCACCAGCGTGCGTGCCGTCGCACCGGAGTTTTTTTCCAGAACCTCGCGGGCGCTGGCGCCGATCCGCTCGCGCGCCTCCTTGTTTTCCAGCAGCCACGCGGCGTGCGCCAAATCCTCCGGATTGCGAACCTGAATGGCCGCACCTGCCTCGAGGAACAGCCGCGCGATGTCGCGAAAATTCTCCATGTGCGGCCCAAAGGCGATGACCTTTGACCAGTAGGCCGGCTCGAGCACGTTGTGCCCGCCGGTGGGAACCAGACTGCCGCCCATAAACACCATGTCCGCCAACTCGAAGACGCCGGCCAGCTCCCCGATGGTGTCGAGCAGCAGCACGCTGATGGCGGCGACGTTCTTTGATAGCGCCGGTTCCTCCTGCGGCAAGGCCGTGCGGCGAGCAAAGCCTCGCTGGTCGCGCGCCAGGTATTCGCTGACCTCGTTGAAGCGCGCAGGGTGCCGCGGGGCGAGAATCATCAGCGCGCCGGGATACCGGTCCAGGATCAAGTCCCAAGCCTGAAGCACCAGGGGTTCTTCGCCCGGCATCGTGCTGGCGGCCACGATCACCGGACCGCGCTGGGCCCGCCGAATCGCCGCACGCAGGGCACGGGCAAACTCTCCCAATTGCGGCGGTTGCGCATCGAACTTCAGGTTGCCCACCATCTTGACGCGCGCCGGATCGGCCCCCAGTTGCCGGAATCGCTCCGCGTCGGCTTCCGTCTGCGCACAAATGGTGTCCACATCGGCCAGGACTCGGCGCATGAAGGGCCGGGCCAGCTTGTAACCCCCCATCGAGCGCTTCGACAGCCGCGCATTCACCATCACCACGCGGGCGCCAGCCTCCTGCGCGGCACGCAGCAGATTGGGCCAGAGTTCGGTCTCGACAATCACCAGCAAGGCCGGACGAATGCGGGCCATGGCCTTGCGCGCGGCCCACCGCCAATCCAGCGGAAGGTAAAAGCGGCCGGCGATGGAGGGCAAACGCTTCTCGCCCGCTTCGCGCCCCGCCGGGGTCACGTGGCTGAGGTAGATCGAGCGGCCGGGAAAAGCCTGCTCCATCTCCTTCACTAAGCCCGCCACGGCCAGAGTCTCTCCCAACGAGACGGCATGAATCCAAATGGCGCCGCGCCTGCTTTCCTGAAATGGGATGTTGCCGAAGCGCTCGCCCCAATGACCGCGCGCCTGCCCCCGCCCCTTTCGCCACCAGTGGAAGGGAGCCATCAGTATTACACCCACCGAGAATAGCATGCTGTAAATCAGGTACATAGCGGGCAGGGCTGCAAGCAGATCGCGCGAGCGCCGGAGGAACCGGAAGCCGATTATAGTCTGAAAGGGCCATAGCGACAATGCGGGCCGTCGGGCTGTTTGTTCCGCGCGCGGAGTGCGTAGCGCACTTTTCGGATTCGTGAGCGTGCCGTGGACAGCTTGCCTGCCATACGACGGGCATCTGGCCCGTGCTCGGGTATGGCCAGGACCTGTCCCGATGCTTTAGATCGGGATGGCCATGGTACGTGGGGCGGCCGCCGACCGCCGTAGCGCCGTCATTTGGAGCCCTCGATGGCAAATTGAGCCGTCTCTTCGTTGGGCTTGTGGCCACAATGTCGCCTGATTGGTGTCTCAATTGCCGAAAATGTCCGCTTCTTTCCGGACACTTTGTCATCAGTTCCTTTGTTTTCATACACATTGCGGCTTCGGTCGTATGAAATCTTATTTCTCGCCCCTGGATCGGGATCTAAACTAGCTTTCTGCTTTTGGGAATAGCTCGCGAGCGGCGGCGTCAGGCTGGCAGCGAACACTTTCATGTTCGGCATCCGCCCGGACCTTTCGTCCCAGAGGCGGATCACCATCATAAGTATACTCACATAACTAGGCTTTTGTCAAGCATGAAGTGAGGCTAGGGAAGGCAATTCGGAATTATAAATTCCGAATGCTGAAACGGCAGCGCGCAGCGATTTGTGGCGCGCCGCATGGCCACTCCCCCCATTTTCCCGACGCAGTGAGAACGCACGACCACCGGCGGGTCTTTCCCCATTTGCCATTTGCCGAGCATTGCGCGAAAATCTCGGGTCGGCTTCGCGCCGGGCAATTCAGCACGGCGTGAACGAAGAGGCTGTCGTGCCCGGATTTGACCTCAGATATTACTTCGATCGTTTCCCGGACGTTTGCCGGCAGAAGTTCGGGCGGTCGTATTCATTTCGCACGCTGGAGAAGAAGTTTGAGCCGCTGTGCACGGGCAATCGGTGGCTGGCGGCGAAGGACGTGCTGAACATCTTCGATCCCTCGGCCACGCCGTTCGGGCGCTACTGGCCCAAGCCCAACGAAAAGGAACTGGACCAGGTGCTGAAGAAAGCCCGGCTGGTACTGGGTCCGACGCCGGTGGAGCCGCGCGAACTGGTGCGGCGGGCCATGGAGGTGCTGCACAGCACGGGAATCGTCTCGCTGGTTCTGCGCTTTGTGCATCCCGACCGCTACGGGGTTTTCTCCACGCCCATCATGAATCTGCTGCAAGTGCACCGTCCGCGCACCATTGACCTTTACCTGGCTTATTGCGAAGAGTTGCGCGCGTGGAAAGAACACTTCCGCATGGAGTCGGTGGCGGACACGGAAACGGCGCTGTGGACCTACCACGAGCTGGTGGCGGGCGAAACCCATGCCGGCGAGGCCTCTGCAGCGCATGCGGAATTCGACGCCGACGTGTGGATTCAGCGCCGCCGCGTGGCGCAGGTGCTGCGGCCTTTCCTGCGCAACTACGGCCCGCTGGAACTGGCGCGCATCCTGCTGGAAGAAGAGCCCAAGCTGGCGGGGAAAATCGCCGGGGAGGAATACGAGCGCCTGCTGCGCGTGGCCGCCCGCGAGCTTTGCGGCGGGATGAACCTGAACGTCCGCGGCGCCATCGAGATGCTGTTCAATCGCCTCGCGGACGACGGCTACATCACCCTGGAAGACAAAGCGCAACTCGACAAAGCCTGGCGCATCCGCAACGCCGCCGTCCACGCCGGCCGACCCCCCGACCCCGAACAGGTCGAAAACATGATCGACACCATCGAACGCATCTGCAAGGGCTGGGAAGAAGCACGATAGGCGTAGCATCGCGCCCGTCCCCGCTGATCTGTCGGGCAACGAAAACAGGATCAAAACACACTCGCGCAAAGGCGCGAAGGCGCAAAGAAATGACGGAGTAAACATCGAGTCTTCTTGGCGGCCTTCGCGTCTTTGCGCCTTTGCGAGAAATGCTTTTGTCCGTCCCGATCTTGTTCCACGACTGCGAACTCACAAGTCTAAGCCGAAAACTTCTCCGCGAACGCGATGCGCTTGCGGATGGACGGATGGCTGTGGAAGATGAACTCGATCCACGGGTGGGGCTGGCGTTCGGCGAGGTTGAGTTCAGCCAGCTTCTCCATGCTCGATATGAAGGAAGCGGAAGAAGCAATTGAGCGCAGCGCGTAGGCGTCCGCCTGGCGCTCCATGGCGCGGGAATAGGAGTTGACGAGCGGTAGAAGCACCAACGAAAGGGCCGCGGCAATCAGCGCCAGCAGCGGCAGGTTGGCAAAATCCGCCGCGCCGTGAAATCCGAAATGCGGACCCAACCGATTCAGCAACCGCTGGATGAGATAGAACCCTACAAAGGTCGCGGCGCTTTGGAGGGCGATGATCTGAAGGATGTGGCGGTGGACGTGGTGGCCAAACTCATGCGCCAGTACGGCCTCCACTTCATCGTCCTTGAACCGCTCCAGCAGCGTATCCGAAAGAATGATGCGGCGCGTGTTGCCGATTCCCATCAGCGCGGCATTGGCCTTCTTGCTCTTCTCGCTGAGCTTCCACTCGAAGACACCCTTTACGCGGGTGCCGGCGCGGCGCGAGAGTTCCAACAAACGCTCCGTCAGGGAAGGATTGTCGAGCGGCGTCACCTTGAAGAAGATGGGGAAAATAACCACCGGCGCGAGGTTTGCCATCAGCACGAAGAAGGCGATAAAGCCCGCGGCGCAGACCATCCACCAGCGCTCGGGCCAATGGCGGATGACCGCGTAAAGGAACTCCGCCGCCAGCGCGCCCAGCGTGCCGCCCACAGCAAGCCCTTTCAGTTGATCCTTCACCCAGCCGCCGAGGGTCAGATTGGAGAGTTCGTACCGGTGCTCGAGCCAGAAGCCGCTGAGGTATTCGAGAGGAAGGCTCGCCACCTGCGTGATGATTCCGAGCAGCGCGAGGTAAATCAGCAGGGCCAGCCAGGGACGCGCCGTGTAGTGCAGCGCCACGTTTCGCAGCGCCAGCGACCATCCCGCGAAGAGCAAGACGAGCAAAACACCGAGATCGACCAAATAGCCGGCAACCGCCAGAATGCGGCCCGAGCGGTGGTAGCGCTTGACGCGTTCGGAATCCTGGGCGCCCTCAATTGCAACGGGAGTGGCGTTTTCACTATTCATGGCAAGCCCGAATCATCGCTTCCAGATTTTCCAACGGCACGGAGGGAAGGATCGAATTGGCCGCCGCCACGATGTAACTGTTTCCGAACGGGCGGCCCAAAATATCGAGCGTCCTGCGCACCATGTCCGTCACTTCCTGCAGCGTGTAAGTTTCCAGTCGCTGGTCGTCAATTCCCCCACTGAACGCCACCTTGCCCCCATACTGCCGCGCCACATCGGCGAGGTCGAGTGGTCCGGGCTGCAAGGGATCGAGCACGTCCACTCCTACTTCAATCAGGTCGGGGATGATCGCCGCGACGTTGCCGCAGCTATGGAACCACACGTCCTTCCCCCAGCGATGCACCTCGGCAAAAACGCGGCGGTAATGTTCCTTGAAATGCCGCCGCCACATCGCCGGCGACATCATCAGGGCATTCTGCGAACCCAGGTCGTCGGTGAGGAACAGGCCGGAGATTTCCGTCTTGCCCCATTCACCGACCAGGCCGACGGCGTATTCGGTAAGGGCCTCACACAAGCGGCTGAACTCATGCTCGTGCGCGTAAAGATCCTCGAGAACCTCTCCCATGCCTCGCAAGGCGAAGAGGCGCTCAAACAGAAGGTTGTGCAGCACGCCGACGCAATAGCGCCGCGAGCCGAGTTTGGCCAGCGTCGGCAACGCCCCGGAGACGCGGCCGGGCTCATGGGGATCGGGCATCTGCCGGCGCAGGTACTCGTCAAGCTGCGACCAGTCCTTGATGGGATGGCCCACCGGGTTGGCGCCCACCCCGTCCACAGAATGCTTCCAGGTAATTCCCCATTCGTCGGCCCATTCCCTTTCCTGCATCAGGGATTCGACAGCACCGAGGCGGCCAGGACCGTCCGGACGCTGAAAGCCGAGGGCAAACTCGTAAGCGAGAACAAACACCACGTCGTCGGGAAATTGGCATAGCAGGTCGGCCAAGGCGTCGCCGTAGCGCACCACCACGTCGGTGGAAAAACGGTTAACGCGACAAAGGCAGCGGTCAGAGCCCTCCCGCCGAATCACCTTTCTTACCTGGTCGATGTTGGGCGGGCAGGCGAACTGCGCGGCGTCAATCCGCTCCTTGAAGCGAGCCGCGATCGCTTCCATCCCCGCAAGAGGTAGAGCGCGGTAATCGGTAGATCCTGAATTTGCGGTCGAAGGTTGGCTTCCCATATTGCCTCCTGGTCCCGGACGGGCACGGATTCTACCAGAAAGCACGGGCTAGGAAGACGTGGCGACGCGCTTCATCTCGTCCAGCAACGCTTTCACCTGCTCCGGCGAGGGCGCTTCGGAATAAAGGCGCAAAAGGTTTTCCGTTCCGGAAGCGCGAACGAGCAGCCAGGCGGAATCTCCGAACAGCATTTTGGCGCCATCCAGGTCCTGCACGGCCGTCACCTTGAGTCCGGCGATTTTCTTGAATTTCCCCTGGGCCACCTTCTTTACCAATTCTTGCGCCTTGGCGAGTTCCACTTCCAGATCGATGCGGCCATAAAAGTGCGGCCCGTACTCCCGGGTCAAGTCTTCCACCAATTCGCCGAGGGTTTTGCGTTTCTGCGCCATCACCTCGGCAAGCAGCAGTGAATTCAGAATGCCGTCACGTTCGGGCAGGTGCCCCTTAATGCCAATACCGCCGCTTTCCTCGCCGCCAATCAAAATGTCGCGCGTGCGCATCAACTCGCAGACGTACTTGAAGCCGATCGGCGTGACGTGCAGCGGCAATTGGTGCTTGCCGGCGATCTTGTCGACCATCTTGGTGGTGGAAAAGGTCCTCACCACCTCGCCCCGCAGTTCAAGGTCTTCCACCAGATGCTTGAGAAGAATGCAGAAGATTTTGTGGGAATCGATGAAGGTGCCCGTACGGTCGATGGCGCCGATGCGGTCAGCGTCACCATCGGTGGCAAAGCCGCTGTCGAACTTGCCCTCCATCACAGCGCGGCGCAAGCCTTCCACGTGCGGCTCGATGGGCTCCGGGTTCATGCCCGGGAAAAGCGGATTGTGCTCATCGTGGATTTCGCGACATGGAATTCTGGCTTCAATGAACAGGCGCGAGATGCAGTGCCGGCCCGCGCCGTACATGGGATCAATCACGAACCGCTGGCCGGAGGCGCGAATGCGGTCCAGGCTGACCAGTTGCTTTAAGCGTTCAAGGTAGGGGGTCGTAAGGTCCACCACCTCGATCGCGGCGGGCTTGACCTTGCGCGGGCTCGTGCGGGCGTGGTCCAGTCGATGCAGATGACCCTCGATCCGTTTCATGATCGCGGGATCGGCCGAGCCGCCGTAGGACGCTTTGAACTTGATTCCATTCCATCGCGCCGGATTGTGGCTGGCGGTCACCATCACCGCGCCCGCAGTTTCGCGCGCCACCACGGCATAGCTGACGGCGGGGGTGGGAGTGCCGGCGTTCGCCAGCCAGACGCGAATCCCCTGGGAGGCCAGCACTTCCGCCACCGCGGCAGCCGCCTCCGCCGAGGCAAAACGCATGTCGTAGCCAACCACGAGGCCGCTGCGGGGTTCTCCCTCCTTGCCGACATACTCGCCAATGGCCGCCGCCACCCGCCGCACATTGGTGAACGTGAAGTCCTCAGCGATAACGCCGCGCCAGCCGTCCGTGCCGAACTTGATGTTGTCCATGAGTAAGAAGGTTAAAGGATAAAGGCTAAAGGGTAAAGGCTAAAGGATGAAGGGTGAAGGATGAAGGGTGAAAGCCGAAGGGTAAAGTGTAAAGGGTAAATGATAAAAGAAAGACTTCATCCTTTACCCTTTACACTTTACACTTCAAATTTCGCGCTTTATAGCAGCGATTTGAGGCCGGCGCCTTCGAGCGCTTGCACTGCCTTGCCGACTTCCTGGGAATGGTCGCGCGCACACACCAGCAGCGCATCATCTGTCTCCACGATCACAAGGTCGTGAACACCCACTGTGACCACGAACTTGCGTTTGGAGACAATCATGTTCCCGCGTGAATCCAGGCAAAGGCTGAGATCAGGCCGCACATTGGCCTCCCGATCCTTCTTGGAGAGGCCGTAAACCACCGCCCAACTGCCGACGTCGTTCCAGCCGATGTCCGCCGCGACCGCATGGATGTCGCGGATTCTTTCCATGATGGCATAGTCAATGGAGATCTTCTCGAAACGGGGGAAGAGACGGCAAAACGAACGTTTGGACTCCACACCACCAGCCGCGGCAATCTGCTCCACTTGCCGCGCCATGCGCGGTTGGTATTTGGCGAAATTTTCCAGCAAGGTAGCGGCCCGCCAGATGAACATACCGCCGTTCCAGAGATAGCGTCCGGAAGCCACGTATTTTTTGGCAACAGGCAGCGGCGGCTTTTCCGTAAATTGCTCGACCGGATAGATCTTCTGCCCGGCAACACTTGTCGCCCGGCCGCCAATGCGAACGTAACCAAAGCCGGTATCGGGGCGAGTCGGCTTTAGGCCGATCACCACCGATCTTCCGGGTTGCGCCGCCACCTGGCCACCGGCGCGCAGCACGCGAAGAAACTCGGCGGGCTTGGCGATGACGTGGTCCGCCGGCAGCACCACCATGAGGCCGTCGGGGTCGCGCCGCCAGATTTCGTGCGCAGCCACGCCCAGCGTGGGCGCCGTATTGCGCGAGGCGGGCTCAGCCACAATCTGCGCCCGCGGAATCTGCGGCAGCCGCCGGCAAACCTCGCGCCAGACCAGCTCGTTGGTGTAAATCCAAACGCGCTCAGGGGGAATCAAGGACGCAAGCCGCGCCACGGTCTGTTCCAGGAGCGTGCCGTGGCCAAAGAGTTCCAGAAGTTGCTTGGGATGCTTGCGGCGGCTGAGCGGCCAGAAGCGCGTGCCACTGCCTCCGGCCATCACCACCGCGTATGCGTGAGCAAAGAGCGATTCGCGCGACATGAGGTTTCACTCAAATACAATCTGGCGGATGTTTTCCGGCGAAATTCCGCGCCGTTTGAGGGGCTGCTGGAAATCCTTTTCGATATCGGGAACGTAGAACTTCAGGAACTTGGTGTCAATCCCCGGCACCATGCGATAGTGATGGGCGGCGGGCGGAATCAGCCAGGTTTCGCCGGACCGATACCCCAGCCAACCCGCCTGATTCTCAATGCGCCCTTCGCCGTCGAGAATGGAAATGACTTCCACTCTTTCAGGTGAACTCTGGAAGTTTACCGTGTGGACAACCCGCAGTTCCTCAAGGGCGAAATAGCGGCTGGCGAGAACCATCCGGCGAGTTCCGAAAGGCTCGTGGAATTCGATGAGGGGCAGGTTGCGCTGGGGCGGCAGCTCCGGGCGAATCACGGCGAGGCCTTTTTCCAGGTGCAAGGGGCGCGGCTTGCCGTCAAGGCCGGGCCGGCCAAAATCGTCCAGGCGGTAGGTGAGGTCGGAGTTCTCCTCGACCTCGAAAAGCAGCAATCCCGGGCCCAGAGCGTGGACGATTCCCGGCGGGAGAAACACGGCTTCGTCTACCTGTGGCTTGAAGCTTTGCAGCAAATCGCGGGAACTGCCATCTTTAAAAGCAGGGAGCAGTTGCTCCTTCGTCACGCCAGACTTTAAACCCAGCAGGATTGCGGCGTCGGGATCGGCGCTGACGAAGTACCACATCTCGCACTTGCCCACGTTGCCCGGATCGTGAACGGCAGCATAGTCGTCGTCGGGATGAACCTGCACCGAGAGCCAGTCACTGGTGAAAATGTATTTGGCGAGCAGCGGGAAGCGGCGGCCGGGCCAGGATTTTCCATGCAACTCGGGGCCGAATTTTTCCGAAGCCTCGGCGAGCGTCATTCCGGCGGCCGCACCGTTCATGAGGCGGGAAACATCGTCAGTCACCCACACTTCGCCGATGCGCTCATTGGCGAGTTGGCCGCCCGCTCCATCGTCGGCAGATTTCGCGTCAAAGAGCGGCGACAAATCCCGCCGCCCCCAGATTTTGGGCTTGAAGATATTGGATAGTTGGATGGGAGTGTCTAAGGTCGGCATAAAAAATCGGTGCTAGGTATTGGGGACTGGGGGTTGGGGCTGGAAAGCCAAGTCCAGTTCTTCCCCAGCTCCTAGTCCCCAGCCTCGAGCCCCTGCTTTCAGATTTTGGCAAAAAACGCGGTCATCCTCCTGATTCCCTCGTCAATGTGTTCCAGGGAGGCGGCGTAGGAAAGCCGAACGTGCGGCTGCGTCCCGAATGCCGGGCCGGGTACGACGGCCACATGCGCTTCGTCCAAGAGTCTTTCCGCCAGAACCGTGGTGTCTGCCAGTCCATCGCGAGTTAAGTAAGCGGAAATGTTGGGATAGGCGTAGAACGCCCCTTGCGGCAGCGAGCAAGTGACACCGGGAATGGCACGCAGGCCCTCCACCACGCGGTCGCGGCGGCGGCGATATTCGGCCAGCATGGCCCGCACGGAATCCTGAGAGCTGCGCAACGCCTCCACCGCAGCCTTCTGCGCGATCGAAGTCGCGTTGGAAGTGGAATGGCTCTGGAGCTTCAGCATATTGGCGAGAAGCCTGGCGTTGCCCAGCGCGAATCCCACGCGCCAGCCCGTCATGGCGTAGGTCTTGGAAAGTGAGCCGACAATCAGCAGGTGCTCGCGGTCTCCGGAACTGCCCAGCGAAAACAGCGGATCGTCGTAGAGAAAATAGCAGTAGCACTCGTCCGACAGCAGGAGAATCTTATGGCGCGCCGCCACGTCGAGCAGCCGTACCATTTCTTCGCGCGGAACCGCGGCGCCGGTGGGGTTGTTGGGCGAATTCACCACCATCATCTTCGTACGGGGGGTGATGAGCTTTTCTACGGCGTCGGCGCGCACGGCGAAATTCTCCGCCTCGTCGGTCTCAAGAAAGACGGCCTTGCCGCCGGCGTAGTTGATGATGTCGAGGAATGAAACCCAGTAGGGAACCGGCAAAATAACTTCGTCGCCTTCGTTGAGCGTGGCGACCATGGCTTCGAAGATGGCCTGCTTACCGCCCACGGTCACCAGGCACTCCTCTGGGGTATAGCTCGAACCGAAGTCCCTGGCGTGCCGCTCGACCAATGCTTCCTTCAATTCTCGCGTGCCGCCGGTGGGAGTGTACTTGGTGAAGTTCTCTTCGAGGGCGCGCACCGCGGCTCGCTTGATGTGATCCGGCGTGGGGAAATCGGGCTCGCCGGCCCCGAAGTCGATCAGCTTTGCGCCCGAGGCACGCAGCTTGTCCGCCTTCTGCACGACGGCGGCCGTGGTGGAGACTGAAATGCGCGAGATCCGTTCGGAGAATTGCACCATGAATCCAGTTCTAGGGTTTGCCCTCAAAGACTTTTTGGTGAAGCCGCTCTTCCACCAACGCCGGAACCATTTCCGTCACCGAGCCGCCCAGTTGAAAGATTTCCTTAACCAGTCGCGAGCTCACGTAGGTGTAGGCCAGTGCCGGCATCAGGAAAACCGTTTCCATGTCAGGAGCAAGCTTGCGGTTGGTCAGTGCCATCTGCAATTCATACTCGTAATCGGTGAAAGCACGAATACCACGCAGGAGCACCTTTGCTTGCTTCTGCCGCGCATAGTCCACCAGCAGGCCGCTGAAGGTGTCAACCGAGACATTCGAAATCGCCCGGGTCGATTCCCGCAGCATCTCCACTCGTTCCGCCACGGTGAAAAGCGGGTTCTTTTCGAGGTTGGTCAACACCGCTACAAGCAGCCGGTCAAAGAGCTGGCTTCCCCGCTCAATCAAGTCGAGGTGGCCGTTGGTGATCGGATCGAAAGATCCGGGATAAATTGCAAGAATCTCAGCCATGAATGTCGCGGTGAAAGTGCCCGAACCAAGTGCGGCCTTTCAATTCATTCTAGCGTCGGATTTGTAAGCTTGTAAACGAGATTTAATCGAGAGCGAGTCCATTGTAGCGTCGATCTCCGATCGACGATGGCGGTCGGAGACCGCCGCTACAACCTAATGCGAAAGCACGCATGTGACGCCATATCCCTCAGATTGAAGCCATCAGCGCCGCCAGCAGCGCTGCGCGCTGCGGCAACTCGCTGACCATGACATGCTCGTGACGGGCATGAGCACCGTCTCCGGTACCGCCCAGGCCGTCCAGAGTGGGGATCCCCAGGGCGGCGGTGAAATTACCGTCCGATCCGCCGCCGGTGGAGGCCTCGTTGAGTTCCAGGCCCATTTGCCGTCCCAGTTCGCGCGCCTTGCGGAACAGCGCCGTCGCCATCTTTCGCTCGAGGGGGGGGCGATTCACACCGCCGGTAATTTCCATTTTGGCATCGGCGTGAATGGGTAAGAGCGCCCGCATCTGAGCTTCAATCTTGTCGCGATCGCGCAGCGTGGGGACGCGAACGTCAACGCGAGCCACTGCCAGCTCCGGGATCACGTTAACGCGCGAGCCGCCCTGGATGACGTCCACGTTGACCGTCAGGCCCCGCTTGGGCCGCGCCAGCTTTTCAATGCGGGGAATTTGCCGGGCCAATTCGGAAATCGCATTGACGCCTGCCGAGGGATTGATGCCGGCATGGGCGGAGCGGCCATGAACGGTTACCTGAAATTCACCCACACCCTTGCGGGCGGTTTTCAGGGCTCCCTGGGCCGCCGCGGGTTCCAACACCAACACGGCACGGGCGCGGCGCGCCTCGTCCAGCAATTCATCTCGAAATGCCAGGCTTGACACTTCCTCATCGGCATTCAAGAAAAAACGCACCGGCCCCGGTGGGGTGATGCCGAGGGCGGCGAGCGCCTGCACGGCCCAGAGTCCGCAGACGATGCCGGACTTCATATCGTAAATCCCCGGCCCATACGCTCGCCCCTCGCGGACACTGAACGGCATTTGCGCGAGCATGCCGATATCCCAGACGGTGTCCAGGTGCCCAAGCAACAGGACGGGTTGGGCATCATGAACTTCTGCCCAGAACTCCGCCACCATGGCCGAACCCGCCTTGGCATTGCTCAAGAGTCGGACTTTCGCGCCTCGCGCTCGAAATTCGTCGGCGAAGAACTTGGCCATGCGGTCAATGGCCGCGGGATTCAGGCTGGGCGACTCAATTTCGACGGCTCGCCGCAGGCACGCCATGAAGGCGTCCATGTCCGATTCGCAGTATGCAAGTAACGCCTTGGGATCAAACATGCTTCCTCCTGCGGGGGCCGGCGGGCTTCATTCGCGTGGGGACATCGAAAACGTCCGGCGCAGATAGTAACACGTCTGAACGGCAACTGTTGCGTCGCCGGAACCCCAAGATTGATGGGTCGTCGAATTCAGCGCCCGACAATGACACCCGTTTAGAACTAGTCGTTGAAGAAAGACGCCTTTGCCGTCTGCCGAAGGATCCACTCGCGATCTTCCTTCGAAAGAAACGTCAGCCGGTCACGAACCAAAGCGATGCTGTCCTCGTAAGTCTCATGCTGAATCTGGTAAGGACAATCCGATCCCCACATCATTCGTTGCGGTCCGAAGGCGTCGTAAACGCGGCGAATGAGGGGGGCGAGGTCGTCGTGCGGAGGCTGTTTTGCACCCAGAGCGTAGAAGGCGGACACTTTAATTTTGACGCGGGGGTACTTCGCGAGCGCGGTTAACGCTTTGATCTCGTTATCGAAAATCAGCCCCTCCGCGCCGATTCGCGCCAGGTGATCGATGGCAATCGGGGCATTGGGAAAGGGCTCGAGGTACTGCGGGAGAATCGGCAACGCGTCGGGGTCGATCAGCAGCGAGAGCGTCAACTGCTCTCGCTCCGCGCATCGAAACATCTTCTGAAAACCTTCGCCATCAAAAGTCGGTCCGCCTCCCAAACGGTCGGGGTAAATTCGGAAGCCCCGCACTCCGTGCTTTTTGAGTTTGCGCATCTCCAGGTCGGGGTCGCGGCCGTGCCAATCTACGGTGGCGACGCCACGAAAGACGGTCGGGAATTTCCGGATCGTGTCCAGCATGTAGGAGTTGTCAAACCCGTAAGACCCGGGCTGAATCAGGACGATTCGGTCCACTCCGGCCGGTTTCGCCGTTTTCAGCAGATCGTCGGGCAGTGCGGTCGGCGGATTGATGCTGCCGCGACTGGCATGGGACGCAATGGGGTAGCGCGGGTCATCCGTCCAGACATGGACGTGGGCATCGATATAGCCTGACGGCTGATCCCGATGCGAAGGCGACGGGCTCGGATCAGCTTCGGCAGCGGAAGAAGAAAGTAGTGTGGAGGTTGCCACGGCAGCTACTCCATATCGCAGGAAATGACGACGTGATGGACGGCCACGTCGGTCCTCATCGTCGCAATGCAAACTTGAAGCCTTCAAGCTCACGGTCTCTCCCCGGACTGCCACTGCCACAAACGGTGTTGACTGGCGATTGCGGCACGGCCATTTTAGCCCACCAAATGCCGCGGCTAAAGAAATACCGTCGTGTGGCGATAAATTATTTGTTACTGACAATTCCCGAACTTCCAGTCTATGCTATGACGCTAAGGCGTACCGTCAACGGCAAGGAGGGAATGCAACTTTGAACAAAGTCTCCCTCGCATTACTCGTTCATTCTCATCAACCTGTCGGCAACTTCGACCATGTTATCGAAGAAGCGTATCAGAAGTCATACTTACCATTCGTCAGTGCCCTGCAAAAGCACCCGCGGATTCATGTGAGCCTGCATTTTTCAGGAATCCTGCTGGAGTGGCTGGAAAAACACCACCCGGAGTACTTCCAGCAGCTCCGGGAGCTCGCCGAGCGCGGGCAGATCGAACTGGTTGGAGGCGGGTATTACGAGCCCATCCTGCCGGTGATTCCCGACGCCGATAAGATTGCCCAGGTCGGGATGTTGGCGGATTACATCCAGCACCACTTCGGCAAGGCGCCGCGCGGGGCGTGGATCGCCGAACGCGTTTGGGAACCGGCGCTCCCCCGCCCGCTGGCCCAGGCAGGCGTGGAGTACGCGGTTCTGGACGACACGCACTTCCTTGCCGCCGGCTTGGAACCGTGGCAACTGCACGGAAGCTTCGTGACGGAAGAGGACGGCCATCCCTTGCGCCTGGTGCCCAGCGTGAAGGCACTGCGCTACACCATTCCCTTCCAGGAGCCGGAAGAAACCGTGCGAATTCTGCGCGAAGGGGCAAACCAACACGAGTCCCTCTACGCCATGGGTGATGACTGCGAGAAATTCGGCGTGTGGCCGGGCACGTACGATCACGTTTACAAGAACGGCTGGCTGGAGCGATTCCTCAAAACCCTCGAAGGCTGCCAGGACTGGCTGGAGACCACGACTCTCGCGGACTATCTCAGCTCGCACGTGGACGTGGGACGCATCTATCTGCCCACCGCATCTTACGCGGAGATGATGGAATGGTCCCTTCCCCCCGCGGCGTCAACGGATTTCAAAGCCTGCCTGGCAGAGAGCGAGCACATGCCGAACGGCCAACGCTTCCAGCGTTTTCTGCGCGGAGGACTGTGGCGCAATTTCCTGGCCAAGTATGCGGAATCCAATCGCATGCAAAAACAGGCTCTGGGCATCAGCCATCGCTTGCACAAGTTGGCCGATTCTGTGGAGGGCGGAACGGAAAAAGCCGCACTGCTCGCGGAAGCGCGAAGTCATCTGATGGCATCGCAATGCAATGATCCTTACTGGCATGGCATCTTCGGCGGACTCTACGCGCCCCACCTGCGCAGCGCCGTTCTGCGCCACATGATTCAAGCCGAATTTCGACTGGACGGCGTGGAAGGTAAAGACGCCAGCGCCGATGCAGAGGTCGTCACGACAGATTTCGATTCCGACGGACGGGATGAGATCCTGATCCGGCAGAGCATTTCCGGCATGACGCTGCACCCGGCAGACGGCGCCACCGCTTCCAGCCTGCGCTTTCAGCCTGCCGATGTCGAACTGGTGAACTCGCTGATGCGGCGGCCGGAAGCCTATCACGACCTGGTGCGCAAGCAGGTTTCTTCCAAGCAAGCGCCACGCGAAGGGCCCGCCTCGATTCACGATCAAGTCCTCAGCAAAGAGTCCCACCTGGACGCCCTGCTTCGCTATGATCGCTATGCGCGCCACGCCTTCCGCACCTACGTTTTCCCCAGCGCCAAGAACTGGAAGGATTTTGACTTTCTCCGATTGGAGGAGGACGAAACCTTGGCGCAGGGAGCGTGGAAAGCGTCCCCCTCCAAGTCTCCACTGACGGCCATTGAATTCCGCAGCGCGGCCGATATTCGCGCCGATGGCTGCACCATGCGGGTCAACGCCGTCAAGACGATCAGTTCCAAAGTCTCGGGCCCGAGTTGGCAGATTGAGTGCCGATCTTCCCTCGACACGGACCGCTCTTGCCCTACCGGCACGGCCCTGGGACTGGAACTGGTAATCAATCTTCTCGCTCCCGACGCGCACGATCGGTATTTCCTGGCGAAAGATGTTCACCGGCCGCTGGAGTTTCGCGGTGAAATCGATTCCTCCAAGCTGCTTCTGGTGGACGAGTGGCAACGAGTCAAGATCACCCTCGATACGCGGCCGCAGGCGACCTGGTGGATCGTACCGATTGAAACCATCTCGCAATCCGAACTGGGATTTGAGCGCGTTTACCAGGGCTCGGCGATTCTGGCCGTTTGGAGAATCGACGCTGCGTGGCGCAACGTGACCTGCGTGTTGCAGATGGAAGTGGCGCCGTGGGATAGCAGCGACCGCCGCCGGGGAATAACGGACCGAAGGACGTAGTTCACAAACGCGGAAAACGGGCCTCGGAAAGAAAATGACGGGATACGAATCGGGTATAATGAGTGCCGGAGATTCGGAAATGAGCATTGATGAACGTTTGGAAGCACTCACGCACTCCGTAGAGTTGATCGCTCAGATGCAACTCAAGACAGAGAAAGAGATTCGCCAACTTGGACGCTACGTGCGCGTGATTGTGCTTGACCACGAAGCGCGCCTATTGGCGTTGGAAAAAAACGACGGAGACGGTGACGAGTGATGTTGCCGGATTCACCTGAGCTGGAGGTTCGGCATGGCCGTATCGCAAGAACTGCTCGACATTTTGGTGTGCCCGGCGTGTAAGGTGCCCGTTAAGCTTACGGCGGACGCACAGGGGTTGAAGTGCGCCCAGTGCCGGCGCGTGTATCCCATCAAAGATGACATCCCCGACATGATCATCGAAGACGCCAAGATCGAAGCAGAGTAGAGCCATTGTTGATTTTCGATTTTGGATTTGCGATTTTTGTCCCGGCCCAAGGTTGCTGTCTTAACACATGAAATCGAGCTTGTCGTCGGGTCGATTTCGGGCGCGCGATAATCACGAACGCCTTCAATCCAAAATCGAAAATCCAAAATCTATAATCCTATGAACGCGGCTTCCCTGCTTCCGGAACTCCCGCCCAAAGCCCGCATCCTCATTGTTCGGCTCAGGTCGATCGGCGACATCATTCTGTTGACCCCCAGTCTTCGCCTGATCAACGAGTGGCGGCCCGACCTGCGCCTTTCGGTTATCGTGGAGGCGCGCTTTCGCGAACTCTTGCAGGCCAACCCGGCTGTGGATGAAATCCTCAATCCAGGAGAAGGCTCGGGGGCAGGCAGTCTCCTCTCACGCATCAAGGCCGTTCGCGAAGTGCGGCGGCGCGGCTTTTCAGTCTGCGTGAACCTGCACGGTGGCCCCACCAGCAGGTTCTTCGCGCGCTGGAGTGGCGCTCCGTGGCGCGTTGGCTTTGCTCACTACCGTGGCTTGAGTCTATACAACATCGTGGTCCCCGACGCACGCACCATCCTGAACCAGCCGTCTCTGCACACCGCCGAACACCAGGCGGCGGCGTTTTTCTACCTGGGATTGCCAGGCAAGGAAATCCCGCGCGCCGAGCTCTTCTGCGGACTCAGCCAAGCCAGGTGGTGGGAATCCAAACGTGCGAGCCTGAACCTGGCGGCGGACCAGCCTTACGCCATTATCCATCCTACAGCCGCGTACAAAACTAAGGAGTGGGCAGCGGAAGGATTCGCGCAGATCGGTGCGTACCTGGAGCGCCAACGGCACATCGCTCCCATCTATTCCTGTGGACCGGGGGAACCAAGCGTTTTGGACGCCGTGCAGAAAGCCACGGCAGCGCCCGTGCGGCGGTTGGAAGGTCTGAGCCTGGGGGAATTTGCGGCGGCGCTTACGAAGGCACGATTATTCGTGGGAAACGATAGCGGCCCGGCGCACATGGCAGCCGCTTTGAGCCGGCCGGTGGTGGTAATCTTCGGTTCTTCCAGCTCCCCCATCTGGGGACCGTGGCCGCGCCAAGGGGCCAACGTCAATTCCCGCATCGTGCAGAACCCTTACGATTGCAACCCCTGCCCCGGCGATCGTTGTTACAAGTTCCCGCAGCCGGAGTGCATTCTTTCCGTGACGTTTGAACAAGTCAAGGCTGCCGTCGAACGCAGTCATGGCGCAATCGTGATCATCCCGCCTCAGAATGGGGAGAACGCCAGGCCTTTCGTTTTGCGGTCAACCACCAAGTCGCGCGGAGGTTCCTGGTTGTTGATGGTGGCGGTGACGATGACCGTGCCCGCGCCCTTCGACTGCGATCCCAGAATCTTGAAAGTTTGAATCTTTCCGTAGTCTCCCTTCTCACCCCAGTCATGCAGGAAATCGGTGTAGGTGTAGGTGGGACTGGGCTGCCAGAGCTGGTAAGCCTCGCGGTAGTTACCGTTCTCCAGCGCCGTAAGGAAATGCGAGACGGCGCGCTCCTCCGGAAAGTTTCGCAGGACGAAGTAGCTTGCTCCGCCCAGAATGAAAACGACCAAAGCGAGCAAGATGTAGCGGCCGATTCTCAGGGGTGGTTTGGGTGGCGTGGCGTCAAGCAGGGTCATGGCCGGTTCCTCCCGGGAGCAAGAAGCGTAATGACACTCTCCAGCCCTCACATTATCTTAGATGGGTAGGGGGATTGCCAAGAGTATCGAATGCAACGGTAAATTCAATTGCCCGAGTTGGGGCCGAAGGTAAACCGCGTGCGGGACTTCTCCTTGTGGCGCTCGATGGCCAGTTCAATAAGCCGGTCGAGAAGCCGCGGGTAAGGCAGGCCGCTGGCTTCCCAAAGCTTGGGATACATGCTGATGGACGTGAAACCTGGAATGGTGTTGATCTCATTCAGGTACAGTCTTCCGGTCTTGCGATCAAGCAGAAAGTCCACGCGCCCCATGCCGGCGCCGTCGATGGCGCGGAAAGCGCGGATGGACACGTCCCGCACCTGTTTCGTTTGCCGGGACGTCAGCCGAGCGGGAATGATGAGTTCCGATCCTTCCTTGATATACTTTGCCTCGTAATCATAAAACTCGTTAACAGGAACGACTTCGCCGGGCACGGAGGCGCGCGGATCATCGTTGCCCAGCACCGAGCATTCGATCTCGCGGGCGTCGACCCCCTTCTCCACCAGAATCTTGCGATCGTACTGCGCCGCGAGATTCAATGCCGTGGCAAGTTCCCGCCGGTGGTGCACCTTGCTGATCCCGACGGACGACCCCATGTTCACGGGCTTCACAAACAGCGGATACCGCAATTTCCTCTCGATTCGCTGGCGGATGGCGTCGGGTTGGCTCTCCCACTCGGCGCGCAGCACCAACTCCGAGGGAAGTATCGGCAGGCCGGCGTCGCGGAAAAGGCGCTTCATCACGTCCTTGTCCATGCCCGCGGCGGACGCGAGCACGCCCGCGCCGACGTAGGGAATGTCGGTGAGTTCCAGCAAGCCTTGCACGGTCCCATCTTCGCCGAAGGTGCCATGAAGCACGGGAAAAACCACATCCACTTGCGGCCGCGGACTGTTGGCGGAGGCCGGGCGCGCCAGCGGCAAAAGCCTGGGGTCGGAAGGGTCCACCGAGGGCGTAACGCGATCGCCGATTTCCAGCACCTGGGGCAGCAGTTGCGCCGCTCCGGAGCCAATCCGCCAATTCCCTTCGCGAGTGATGCCGATGGGGAGGATATCGTACTTCGCAGGATCGAGGGCCTTGATCACCGAGGCCGCGGATTGCAACGACACATCGTGCTCGCCCGATCGCCCGCCGAAGAGAATCCCCACCCGGAGTCTCTCGCTCACAGGATTCTCTTTCCCAGGGCGGATGCGGTAAATCCCACTCCCAGAACGGCGGTCTTGTTCATGACGTCAATGATGGGGTTGATTTCGACAAGTTCGAAGGCCACCATCTTTCCCGTGTCGGCGACCATCTCCATGGCGAGGTGAGCTTCCCGGAAGGTAATGCCTCCGCGGACCGGAGTGCCCACGCCGGGCGCTTCATCGGGATCGACGACGTCCATGTCAAAGGACACAACGAATCCCGCCGTGTCCTTGCAAGCCAGCTTAAGAGCTCGCTCCATGACGATGCGCATACCCAACTCATCAATGTCGCGCATGGTAAAGAGATGCACGCCCGAGGCGCGCACCACTTGGCGTTCCTGCGCGTCGAGGTCGCGAATCCCGATGAGCGCACACTTTTCCGGGCGCAGTTTGGGCGCGAAGCCGAAAATATGAGTCAGCGATTCGGGACCGTGTCCCAGACACGCCGCGAAAGGCATGCCATGCACGTTGCCGCTGGGACTGGTCTCCGGCGTGTTCATGTCGGCGTGGGCGTCAATCCACAGGCAGCCGATTTCCTCGTTCCGGTCGCGAAAGAACTTGGACACTCCGGCCTGTGTACCAATCGCCACCGAGTGGTCGCCGCCCAGCAGGAGGGGGAAATACCCGTCGGCAAGTGAGTCAAAAACCCGCTGCGCCACCTCTTGCGAAGTCGCGGCAATTTCCTTCAGGTACTTGGCGTTCTTCTCGCCGTAATGTTGTTGTTCCGGCAACCGGACGGGAATGTTGCCGCCGTCTTCAACCTGGTGCCCCAGGTTTTGCAAGGTGTTATTCAGCCCCGCCGCGCGCACCGCAAAGGGTCCCATGTCCACACCGCGGTGTTCCTGCCCCAGATCTAACGGGACTCCGAGAACTCTGATTTTCAGCATAGCGATTCTCCTTTGGCCATCACGGCGTCAATCGATTCAGCATGCGCGGAAAAGGAATGGTCTCGCGCACGTGCTCGAGGCCGCAAATCCAAGCCACGACGCGCTCAATACCCATGCCGAAACCCGCGTGCGGCACCGTGCCGTAGCGGCGTAAATCGAGATACCATTCGAAGGACTGGCGCGGCAGCCCCGGTTCCTCCTGCACGCGCTGTTCGAGCAGCGCCAGGTCAGCCAGGCGTTCACCCCCGCCGATGATTTCGCCGTAGCCTTCGGGCGCCAGCATATCCACACACAAAGCCACTTCCGGCCGCGCGGGATCAGGCGCCATGTAGAACGCCTTGACCTGGCTGGGATAGCGATGGACCAGTAGGGGCTTGTCGAAGTTTTCGGAAAGCAACGTTTCGTCCGTGCCGCCAAAGTCGCCGCCCCACTGAATTTCGCTCCCCTTGCTCTGCAGGATCTTCACCGCTTCGTCGTAACTCAAGCGTGGGAACGGAAGCGTGATTTTCTCCAGATTGGCGACATCGCGCTCCAAGGTTCGCAACTCCGGCCGCCGCTTTTCCAGAACGCGGGCGACGACAAACGCCACCAACTCCTCGCCCAGCGTCATGGCATCTTCGAGATGAGCAAAGGCGACTTCCGGCTCCACCATCCAGAACTCAGTCAGGTGGCGGCGCGTCTTGGACTTCTCCGCGCGGAATGTCGGCCCGAAGCAGTAGGTCTTGCCCACCGCCATCGCCGCCGCTTCGTTGTAAAGCTGGCCCGATTGGGTCAGGTAGGCCTTGTCATCAAAATAACCCACTTCGAACAGCGTGGTGGTTCCCTCGCACGCCGAAGGGGTGAAGATGGGAGTATCCACCAGCGTAAATCCGCGGTCGTCAAAGTAATCGCGCACGGCCTTGATGATTTCGTGACGAACACCCAGGATGGCGCGCTGCCGCGTGGACCGCAGCCACAAGTGGCGATGGTCCATCAGGAATTCGACGCCGTGATCCTTGGGCGTGATGGGATAGGGCGTCTCGGCAGGAATGCGCTGCAAGACTTCGACATTCACCACGTCCAGTTCAAATCCCCCGGGGGCGCGTTTGTCCGCCCGCACCTTACCGGTGACGCGCAGCGAGGATTCCTGGGTGAGCCCGCGCACCGCCTCAAACACCTCCGGTGGCACGGCGGTCTTTACCACCACACCCTGGATGATGCCCGTACCGTCGCGAAAAAGCGGGAACAGCAGCTTGCCGCTTTCGCGGAGGTTATAGAGCCAACCTTGCAGAGTTACTTCCTGCCCGGCGTATTCCGAAACGCGTCGAATCTCCACCACTGGGGGCAAGGGTCATTCCTCCTTCGACAGGCTTTCCAGGCGGCTGCGCACGTCCGCCAGGCGCACCAGGCCGCTCTTCTCCGGTCCGTAATCGCGAATTTCAAAGAGCACCGGGAACTGGCCGTCGCCGCGCCGCAAATCGCGCACTGCCTCCGGCCAATTGATGCCGCCATCGAAGGGCATCAGGTGGTCGTCCCTCGCGCCCAGGTTGTCGTGGACGTGAGTCGAAGCGATATAGTTGCTCAGCGTCTCGAAGGCGGGATGAAAACCGCGGGTCATGTGCGCGTGGCCGGTATCAAAGCAGATCTTCACGTTCAACCGGGTGTACTGGAGAAACTGCACCAACCGCTCCGGCGTGCCCAGTTCATTGGGGACATTTTCCAGCAGCAGTTGCACACCGCGGTCCTTGGCGGAGACCTTCAAGTGCTCGAGTGAAGTCATGACCGCGTCGAATTTGCTCAGGTCATACTCCTCCTCGGGCAGTCCCATGTGGACCACGAGGAAGCGGAACGGCAAATGGTCCGCGATGTCGAGCGAGCGCTTGATCTCGTCCATGGAGTCGATGCGCAAGCGGCGCTCCAGATAGGCGACGGAAACCGTGATGCCGCCGAGTTGTCCCCAATTGGCGTCGCCGTAAAGCGGGGCATGCACGGAATGCAGCTTGACCTCGTGGTCGCGAAACCACTGCGCGACGTCGCGCATCTGGTTGCGGTCTGTATAGTCGAGGTGCTGGCGCGCCGCAAATAGCTCGATGGTTTGGAACCCCGCTCCCAGAACCTTGTCCAGGACGTGGGCATTCAGCCGCTCGTTGACGAAAAGATACGTGGACAAACCGTATTGCATTAGTATCCAACCGCCTTTCCTGCCCCTCGGGGATCGGAAGCCCCCCATCGCCAGCCACTCTCGGGCGCGACCTCAATCGCTTCGCAATCACCTATGTTATCGCGAAAGTTCACCGGATAACCGGCCTGCTGAAGCTTTTCCAGAGTGTCTGACATAAACCCGTCGCGCTCAAATTCCAGACGATCCGGCAGCCACTGATCGTGAAAGCGCGGCGCCGTGACCGCTTGCAGCACGTCCATCTTATAAGCCAGCACATTCAGCGTGACTTGCAATACCGTGTTGGGAATGGTGCTGCCGCCGGGCGAGCCCAGCACCAGGCGCACCTTGCCGTCGCGCGTTACGATGGTAGGCGTCATGGACGACAGCGGACGCTTGTGAGGGGCGATGGCGTTCGCTTCGCCCTGCACCAATCCGAACAAGTTGGGCGAACCGGGTTTGGAACTGAAATCGTCCATCTCATTGTTGAGCAGGAATCCCGCCCCTTCCACGGTTACGCCGCAACCGAACCATCCGTTCAACGTGTAGGTGTTTGCCACCGCGTTGCCCTCCACATCGACGACCGAGAAGTGGGTCGTGGCGCCGGACTCGAAAACCTGCGGCGCGCCGGCCCGGACGGGCGCCTCAGGGCGAGCGTGCAGAATTTCGTCCCGCAAGTGGGCGGCGTAACGCGGCGAGGTGAGGCCCGCCGTGGGCACGGAGGCAAAATCGGCGTCACCCAGGTAGGCGGCACGGTCGGCGTAAGCACGGCGCATCGTTTCCGCCAGCAGATGGATCGACGGGTAGGAATTCGGGGCGCCCAGGTCAAGTGGATCAAGCACGTTCAGCATTTCAATCAACATGGTCCCACCCGCGCTCGGCGGTGGGACCGTAAGAATATCATAGCCGCGGAAGTGGCCCATCAATGGAGCGCGCAACTTTGCCTGGTAATGCTCCAAGTCGTCGCGAGTGATGAGGCCATGGTATTTCTGCATGGTCGCGACCAGCGCCCGGGCCGTCGCGCCGGAATAGAAGGCGCTCGGACCGCGCTTGGCAATGGCGCTGAGCGTGCGCCCCAGTTCCGGCTGGCGGAAGATCGTGCCGGATACGCGCATCTTTCCGCCACCTAGAAAAATGCGCCGGGAGCCGTCGAAGTTCTGCAACAAGGTTCGTTTGCCACGAAGCTTCTCAGCCAGCGCGTCGCTGACGGGAAAACCATTGCGCGCCAGGCGAATGGCCGGCGCCATCGCACGTGCGAGCCCAAGCCGCCCGTACTTCTCCTCCGCCAGTGCCAGTCCCATGACGGTGCCGGGAACAGCCGCCGCCCGCGCGCCCACGGTGCTGGCGCGGGGAATCACCTTCCCCTCCGCATCCAAGTACATCGCGCGCGTGGCCGCCGCGGGCGCCTGTTCGCGGTAATCCACCACCATGGCTTCGCCGCTGGCCAATCGAATCAGCATGAAGCCCCCGCCGCCCAGGTTCCCGGCCTGCGGAAACGTAACGGCCAGGACGAATCCCACCGCCACGGCGGCGTCCACAGCGTTGCCGCCCGCCTTGAGGATTTCCACGCCGGCCTGGCTGGCCAGGGGCTCGCTGGAAGCCACCATGCCGTGGTGCGCAGCCACCGGAGTCAGCGCATTCGCCAGTGGCGCCATCAGCACAACAACCAGCATTGCGAGAGGAAATGAACGTTTGAACAGCACAAATACCACCTGGGCTTGCGGCAGAGGTGCCAGCCAGTGAAGCGTCGATACAGGCTCACGAAGGCATAACTCTAAGTGAAGCGGCCAAGGGCGTCAAGGCAGCCACCGCGCATCGGAGCCGCAGTTCAACGTCATGCTATACTGTGCGGCATCGATTGTAGCGTCGATCTCCGATCGACGCCGGCGGTCGGAGACCGCCGCTACAACCCCATGCGCTCTGCGTGCATGAGTATCTCTCATGAAGATCTACTTTGGCTTTACCGTGGCGGGCGATCGGTCCACGGTGGAAACCGCTCGCAGCATCGTGCAATGGCTGGAAGAGCTGGGCCACGAGGTTTTGACTCGCCACCTGGTGAACGACGATGCCCGCGCCGCGGATCGCTCCCTGGGCCCGCAGGCCGTTTATCAGCGCGATATGGCGTGGCTGCGGCAGTGCGACCTCTTCATCGCCGAAGTGTCCGGCTCTTCCTTCGGCCTGGGCTTTGAAGCGGGCTATCTCCTGGGTGCCACGCATAACAAGGTAATACTATTCTATAGCCTCAACTCAAAAGATAAGATATCGCTTCTCATCACCGGAAATACTCATCCGAACTGCACGCTGGTTCCATATTCAACCCTGGCGGAAGTCGAGGCCTTCATCAAAGATAAGGTCGGCCGCGCCGGCCGCCCTGACGACGCCAGCCGTGAGTGATTCTGAATTCTCCGCACGTATTGCTGTGTCTGTGCCGTAGGCACCTTGGACTGCGGTAGCAGCAGCTACCGCCTTTTCTTGCCCATTGCATCGTTGCCGCATAAAGCGAAGGAGGAAGGCGGTAGCTGCTGCTACCGCAGTCCAAGGCGGGCTTCGCCCGCAGTGAACAGTGACCCGGCATGGGCCTATAAGACGTCGCTGCCATTCCGTGCTCCCTGGAGCATACTCCTACTGCGGCGTGAGCGCGTGACCATCCAATTTCTCGGGCGGTGGCACTCCCAGCAGGCTCAGAACCGTGGGCGAGACATCGAGAATTGACGGCTGAGCCGGAAATTGCCGATTGGAAAAGAAGATCCCCTGCGTGTCGCTGGGGTCCGAGGCGCAGTGGTCGCCGCTCCACTTCTTCATGTTGGCCACAATGATGCCTGCCGGCACGGCGCCCAGCGAGGTCTGCCACGACGTGCGGTAGCCATCGCGAAAGCTCATCTGCAAATCCGCCGCCTCATCCACGCGCGGCCCGTGGAAAATCTCGCTGGCGAAGTAGACGTTCTCGATCACTTTCTCGTGCGTGTCAGGATCCTCCACGGCCAACAGCTTCTGGCGCAAGTCTTCGAGTATTTTCTGCGACTCCGCTCCGCGGTGGACGATGCCGGACTTCTCCCGCCCGCTCAAATTCAGGTAAATCTGGCCGAGGCCCGTCGCATACGCCTGCGTGTGGCTCCAATCGGTATTGGGAAAGAAGCTTCCCTGGCCAAACAGGTTATCAAGGTCGTACTGCTTCTCCTGGGCGTTAGGGTTCTTCAGCGTCATGTAGCCGTTCTGCACCAGCCAGGTATTGGTGTTGAATCCCTTGCGAAACGCATGAAAGCCGTGATCGGAGACGATGATCAGCGTGCCGCCGGGCTTCATGGCGCGCACCACCTCGCCCACGGCCACGTCCATTTTCTGGTACGTCCGCTCGATGGCGTCGCCATACTTCGCCGCCAGGTCGGCGTCGTAGCGCGGGCTCTGGGGATCGGTCAAACGCCAGAACATGTGGCTGACGCTGTCGGTGGCGGTTGAGACGGAGACCAGCAGGCTGGGAGGATCGTTCTTCAGCTCGTCCACGGTAATGTCGCGCCACTGGTCCATGGTGCGCCAGCAATCTTCCAGAAAGACTCCCTCATCGATCCGCTCTTCGTTCAGCGCCCACGTATCGTGCCACCAGCCGAGGGTCTTCATCAGCCCGTGCTTGCGGGCCAACTCCCCGGAATAACCGGGCGGCGACGAAATGGGCAGCGGCGAATCTTCCGGATCGAGATTCAGCGGCGACATGTACACGCGCAGGTCCGGCGAGGCTTGCAAAATGTAGAACCGGCAAATCGAGCTGAGGGAAAGAAACGCGTTGATGCGGAACCGGGCGTGGAACCAGTCGCTCCATTGGCGCTCACCCAGCGTGGCGGTGTGGCCTTGCAACTCAATGGTCACAGTCTTGCCGTCGGGCGAAACCTTAAAGCTGATGGGAATGGACAGGTGCATGGACTTGTCGCTGGTGGGGTCCACGGGACCTTCAATGGTCGTGGCCGCCTGGTTGTCATTCAACTCCAAGCGCACCAGCTTGCCGCCGAATTCCGTGTCGCCCACGTCCCACGGCGTCAGGTCGGAGCCGAAGTAGAAGAACGTTCCCCAGGTGGCGCGAAGGTCAGGCACTCCCAGTCCGGCCCACAGTTTTCCGCCCGGGATGTTGGTGGGCGGAAACTCCAATGGCATTCGAATGACCGTGGTCTTGTAGCCGGCATCGGCCACAGCCTTGTAGAAGGGCACACCGCTGCGCAGGTTGATCACCTTGGGAGCCTTGATGGGAATCAGCCCCCACAGGAATTTGGGCTTCTCGCGCGCGACGAGAGACAGCTCAGGAAGATAGGTCTGCGGGTCGCGCTTCAGGAAGTCGTAGATGCCGGTTCCCCCTGGATTGAGTCCCGTCGCGAACGATGCCCACGCCACCGGCGACTCCGGAGGGTTGGTGGTTCCCAGTGGCTTGAACGTGCCTTCGCGGGCCAGTCGTGCCAAGTTGGGCAGCTTACCTTCCGCCATCCACTTGGAGGCCAATTTGGGGTCGGCCCCGTCAAAACCCAACACCACCACCTGCTGGGTCACCGGAAGAGTGGTTATTCCGCGATGGCAGGTTACGAGGGCGGTGACGACTATAATGCCGCCGATGATGGCTGCGAGTTGAATCGGTCTTCTTGTCATATTGGTTGTCGTCGCGCGTCAGTTCGCATTCTAACTTGGAAACGCCGCGGGTGCGCTGGCGAATCACAAAAATGCAGGGTCTGCTCCAGGCAGTCCTTTGTTTTCATACATATCTCCGGATGCACCTGCGTTTCTTGAAGAGCAGGAGTCAGGAGCCAGAAGCCAGGAGTCAGATTCGGCGTACCAGCCGCAGAAGCCTTTCGACTCCGGACTTCGGACTTCGGACACTCTCCTTTGTTTTCACACATATCTCCGGATGCACCTGCGTTCTTGAGATGTGCAGGCCAAAAGACTGAGGCCGCAGGCGCCCTGCCCCACCCAAAGGCAACCGCCGGCTCGGACCACTGGCTTCGGTCGGCGCAGTTCTGACCTCGGCTAGACGCGAAGTTCGCCCGCGAGCCCTTTCAATTAATAAGCAACTTGGCGGCCCTTCGTGAGCCGATTTCTCGCGCTTCACCGGCTTTGAGTACCGAAGAGTGACTATTGTGCCTACTGTGGTTGCTGCGTGGCCTGTTGCGCAAAGACCGGCAGCACGGCAAGTAAACCGAGTAGAGCGATCGTTCTCATATCGGCACGGTGCCTCCCTCCCACGTTGAATCCGGCTGACACCGTTCGCTATTGTACAGCGACTGGATCGGAAGAGGCGGAGCGGTTATCCGCCCGCCCCTCCCGCACGACCGTGATTTCCAGACCACCCATCTCTCAAACTGTCATCCTGAGCATTTATGGCCACTTTGGCCACCTCTTGGGTACAGAAAGATGGCGCTGCCCGCGGGGGTCGATTTAGTGAAAACACAGGAGTTGCGCGCCATCTTTCTCGAGGCCGTACTTCAGGCCGAAGGACCCCATGCATTGTGCTTAGGAAGCGAGGCCGCGCTTCGCTGTTTATTGCGCCGGTCGGCGGCGCACTTGGATAAGACGAAATACGGGGGTCCTTCGGCCTGAAGTACGGCCTCAGGATGACAGCACGGTGGGTTGGGCGCGAGGATTCCAGAAACGTCCACCTTCGCACCCGGTTTCCTCGCACTTACTCAATCGGCTTTTCATTCACGTGATCCACGACAAGCACGGGCACGGAGCGCTTCTCCGTCACGATCTTCAGGCCGATTTCCTGCTCGACTGCTTCATAAATGGGTAAACCGCGGCGGACCGAGGGGTCAGAGGCTATCGTGGCTCCCGCCGGCTGGTCCGGACTGGACGACGCCGGCCTTTGGAACTGCCTCGGCGGCGTCCATCCGAGGAAGAAATCCCATCCCCCCTTCAGGCCGGTGGCGTCAACGACGGGATGAGCGGAAAAATCAAAGATCATTTGCTGCAAATTCTCCGCCAATTGGGCTATCTTTTCATTCCTTACCCAGCCGCGAAAACGACCGGTCGATAGTCAATGAGAGGGTGGCGCGGGCGTTCTCAACGTAATGGGCCAGCGCCTCACGGTAGAAGGTCAGACTGCGCTCGCGCACTACGCTCTCGGGCGCTTGCGGCTCCACCATGTGATGGGTTTCGTGCAGCAGGATGCTGAGCAGGCGGAAGCGCAGTTGCTGGTCGTGGAAATCCTTCAGGCGGCTACCGGCGATGAACTGCGTGTCGAGCGCGGTATCCATCAGGGGCTGCGCCAGCCAGCTTTCCACGCGCTCGAAGGCGATATCCATTTCGCCCACCGCGGCGTCACCAAAGGCATCATGCGGCTCGGCGAAGGGCAATTCCTTCACGATGACGTGGCGATGCCCCAGGCACCCGCATATGTTCCGGCGGCGCAACTGCACCACGATCAGCCCGGGTGCACCTTCCAGGATTTCTGTGTAAGCCTCGCGGCATTGGGGCGGGGTTTCTGCCCAATCGCGTTCCACGGCCTGCACCACAAATTCGGCCCGCTGGGGACGGCGGCCCCGATGCGCGACAACCACCACGGGCAGCGAGCGCTCAGGAAAGGCGGCCAGCCGATACCGGCGTCTGCCCAGCCACTCCAGCCAGCGCGCCGCCCGCGGTCGCGAGGCAAGGTAGTTCTCCACGGATTGCGCGAGGGGCGGACGGTCCGGCGGCATGACCTCTATTCTAACCCTTTGGGTGTGGCGATGAACTAAAGTGTAAAGGTTGAAGGGTAAAGGCTAAAGACAATCGCCGCTAACCTGCCGCCACGCGTCGTCGCTCGCGGTCTCTTCGGAGGAATTCGGCGACATTGAGCTTAATGATCCGGTTGCCAAAGAACTTTGTTGCCATGTTAAGAGCCTCGGAGGAAGCTGAATTGCCCTCGCTTCGCGCTTCCGCCTGCTCCGCACCGACGTGGTTCTGGCGGCCATCGAAGCCTGGGCTTGCGATGATGTCTCTAGAACTGTTAGCAGAGGTTAGGATGAAAACGGTAGCCTTAAACGCCCACTACGATGGCAAGAAGATTGAGCTGGATGAGCCTTACCCATTGCCGGAAAACGCTCACCTGGTCGTGATCCTGCTACCGCAAGACGACGAGCGGCCGGATTGGCTGCGGCTATCCGCCCAAACACTGGCGCGGGCTTATAGCGATAACGAGCCCGAATACACAGAGGCCGACCTGCGCAAATGAAGGAAGGTGACGTCGTTCTCGCTTCACTTCCGCAAGCCGATGGCCGTATTAAGACTCGGCCGGCCCCTCTACTCCGCCGCCTCCCACCTTTTGGTGACTGGCTCGTCTGCGGCGTCAGCACCCAAGTCCAGCAGCTCGTGGCCGGCTTTGACGAAGTGATTGCGCCAAGCGACCCCGAATTTGGGAGCACCGGCCTGAAGACGGCGTCCCTCATCCGCTTGGGATTCCTCGCTGTCCTGCCGGAAGCTGACCTGCTGGGCGCGATCGGCTCGATTTCACGCGAGCGTCACCAGCGGCTTCTCGCCAATCTCTGCCGTCACTTGAGCGCATAACGCGAGAACCGGCGCGTCTCCGGGGTCGGCGCAGGGCACCGCCCTGCGATGAAGCGAAACGCACAGTTTCACTGTGCGCCAGCCGGCCCCTGGGCTTCGCCTCCGGGCGAGGCCCTCCTTCCTTTTCTGAACTCCTTGCCATGAGGCTGAAGTGAAGTATGTGGTCCGACTATCTCATTGCGTGTGACGCTTTCCAAGAACTGGATACCAACCCGCCTTTGCCACCACATGAGGATTACTGCCGTCGGCATTCATCACATAAATCGCTTCATTCCAGCCTGTCGAGAAGGCGATTTCACTCCCATCAGGCGACCAGGAAGGATGCCGGCACCCCGCTTTTATCCCGTGCGTAAGTTGGCGGACCTCCGACCCATCACGGTTCATCACGAAGATCTCGTGCGTTCCACCGCGGTTGGACGAAAAGGCGATTTTCGCACTGTCGGGTGACCACGTAGGATCGCTGTTTTCTTCTTGGTCACCGCCGTTGGTCAGGGCGCGTGAACTGGACCCATCGGGCATCATGATATAGATGTCAGCTTTGTTCGTCTTTTTGGATGGCGGCCGCGCCTCATACGCAATGGCGCTTCCGTCCGGCGACCAGGCAGGCCGCTTGTTGTAATGATCCGTACTCTGAGTGAGCTGTCGAAGGCCCGAGCCGTCAATATTAATAGAAAACAACTGATATCGCGTGCACAGAGGCCCCTTGGTCCGCGGCAACCAACGCGATGTGTTCGATCCGAGATCGCGAGCGAACACCAGGCGATTGCCGTCTGGCGACCAGGCCGGATCTGCCAAGCACATTATGTCTTCACGCAGAACCGTTCGCGTCTCACCCCTTGATGGATTCATTATGTATACGCCGCTATGTGTCACGTTGAGGGTTGGCCACGGATCTCGTGAAATGAACGCTAAATTCACCCCGTCAGGAGACCAAGAAGGGCAGCAGTTCGCACGAGAGTAAACGTCGCTGTCGTGGGTCAACTGGACCAGTCCTGAACCGTCAGCATTGACTTCGAAGAGATCGATGCGCTTTTTGATGTCCTGCGAGTAAGCGAACGCAATTCTTGCTTGCTGCTTTGTGGAACTTGCAGGGTTCACATCCTGAGCTCTGCCGACGCAACCCAATAGGAAAATAAGCCCGGCAATTCGCCAGAATTCAGGCGAAAATCCTCGTTGTGACAATTGCTCTCCCTTCATCGTCACCATTTCGGCCAGCTCTTTCAAACACTCCTTCCCATTCTTTCGGCCGACAGCAAGATACACCCAACCGTGGACGACCTGCAACCGCGGGGTGGCGCATACATTGTCGTGTATGTATGCGACAGAGGCATCGTGGGAAAGTGACGCATACATAAACTGCAATGTATGCGCCACCCGTCGGTTATGTCGCCTTGTCCGAAAGTGGCCACCGCCGCCGACAGGCAGGTCCGCAAGGGAGCTGCCGAGATGATGGCGGCCCCATGTGGGACCGCGCGCATTTCTCGCTTGACAAACGGCCTCGGATATGATAGTCTACATTCGGTGGCTAATGAGATTTCAAAGTGACTGCTTTATCGCCGCGACCTCTTACCTTCAAGGTTCGGTATCCTCCGGGACCGAGATCCGGGTAGCCGCGCGACAGGATTGGCTAGCCGCCAATCTGTCCGTCCTTCCGGCCCGCCAGACCCGAAAAATGAAAATTCAGTGAAAGAACCCGATGAGTTGTTGAAAACAAGCCTCTTAACAAGTGACAGAATGCCCGATGCCGATGAGTTTATGATTCCAAAGGACTTAATCCTCGTCGAGGCGTATTTTCGATCATTTTTAGGCTATCTCACTGAATTCTAGCGGGTTACCTTGATTTCCGACCCCTCGACGAAAATCCATCCATGCGGATTTCGGCTGAAATCGTGCCAAAAATGGGGTATTTAGGGGGCCTTTTCGGCCCTCTTCGCGGCGGCCAATCTAGCCTCTGGCGAGCTGCTTCCGCGGGTTCCGACCTTCTTGGGGGAGCCGAGGCTCACCCCTGTTTGCGGTTGGGCAGCGCGGGCGAAACATGGAAACATGGGGACGCCCACGTTTCCGTGGTTTTTCGGGTTGCCCCGAGGTCTTTCATAACCGGAAAATACCTGTCCCCGTTTTTCGTCGGCGTCTTTCAGGGCGCTATTGCGCCGCGTTTCTTGCACCACCCCCGCGCTAGCGCGCGGCCCGTCCTCCTGCGAGGAGGGGAGCCCTCCGGTGGTTCCAACGGCAGGGTGGTTCCCGCCGAAGGGGAGCATATTCCGAAGCCAAACCCTCAGAATGCGTACACATAAATGTAAAATATTGGTGTATCATAGCCGGCATGAGTAGAACCAACATCGAGATTGACGATCAACTCGCGCACGAGGCGCAAAAGCTGACCGGACTGAAAACCAAGCGTGCCGTTGTCGAGCGCGCCCTCGATTTGCTGGTGAGGACGGAGAAGCGCAAAGGTTTGCTGCGTTATTACGGCAGCGGCGTTTGGAAGGGTGATTTGCGCGCGATGCGGAGGAACCGCGTTTGATTCTGGTGGATAGCTCGGTCTGGATCGATTTCCTCAGCTCCCGGCCCGGTCCGGCCGGAAGGGAACTGCGGCGGTTGATCGAAGAAGGCACGCCGGTGGCTATAACGGGAGTCGTGGCGACGGAGGTTCTTCAGGGCCTGAAACGCGACGTCAAACTCATCGAGGCTTATCTCTCCCTTTTTGACCTTCTGGAAGCCCGCGGCTTCGACACCTACAGCAATGCCGCCGCCCTCTTTCGCACGGCACGTTCGCACGGTGTCACGCTCACCACAACGGATGCCATCATTGCCGCCGTGGCGGCTGAGAACGGCGCCAAAATCTTCTCGTTGGACCGTGACTTCGTGCGCATGGCCCACCTGGCCGGCTTCCCACTCCACCAACCTTAGTAAATCATGCCGGGCCACTAGCGATCACCAGGCACCCCGGAACTGCGACGGGGCAGGACGTCGCGCCCGAGTAGGGAAGAGGCGCGGAACGCAAAGTTGGCGGTCCACGCTCCTTACTTCGTCATCCATTTCGTCTTCGCAGAGATCAACCCAAATCAAGCGGCGTTTCTGCCGTCGCCAGAATATCCGGCGGCAATCCCATGATCTTCGCCAACGTCGGCGCGATGCGCTTCAGGGAGATGCGGCCCAGATTTTTCCCAGGCGCGATTTCGCGTCCGGCGGCGATAAACATGGCATCCATGCCGGGATGGCTGGGCAGGTAGCCGTGCGTGCCGCGGTCTTTGGGAGCGTCACTCACCACCGGTCCTTCCAGACGTTCGGAGAAGGAAAACCCGGGGGCAGCTTCCAAAATCAGTTCGGCGTCGGGGTCGGCTTCGAGAGTCTCCAGTTGCCGCCGATCAATCACTTGCTGGACTGCGCCCGTAGCTCGCAATTGCTCGATTGCAGTGGCCAGGCGGCGCCGGTCGTCAGCGGATGGCTCCTCCAGCCAGTAGATGGCAAGTGAGCCGCCGGCGCTCACGGCGCCCAATCGACGCAACGCCATCGATCCGTCGGCCCCACGCGCAAAGAGTCCATGCTCGGCGAACACCACCAGCGGGGCGGCTTCCTTTTCCACCGGTACGAAGCCATGATCGGACAGCACCACCAGCGTCGCCGCAGGGTCGGAGGAAATCGCGTCGCGAATCTTTCCGATGGCCCGGTCGGCCGACTCCAGCGCCGCGAGCGCCTCCGCTGACGCCGGGCCGAAAGCATGCGCCTGCGAATCGTACCAAACGAAATGCACCATCAGCAGGTCGGGCCGGTAGCGGGTCCACAGGTGGGCGGCCGCCGCTCCGCGCAGTTGGTCGGGATCCACCTTGCCGAGCATGGGCGCGAGCACCTGCGCCACTTCCGCGAACAGTCCGGGAGTCGAGTGCCGGGCGGGGGTGTCAAAATCGCGATGGGGATCGGCCACCGCGGGGTCCCAGATCTCCGGAATGTTGTGGTCAATGCCGGCGCCGGCGCTGACCGGCCAACTGAGAGCGGCGGTTTTGCGGCGACTCGCACGGGCCACGTCCCACAACGCCGGCGCTCGCAGCGACTGCGCAAACCAGTACCAGGGCCGATCCGGTTCGGTGGGATCGAGCGAAGCGAGGTGGCTGTAAATGCCGTGATCGCGCGGGGGCAGGCCCGTCACCATCGTCGCGTGGGCGGGATAGGTGGTGGAAGGATAGATGGTCTCCACCGCCACAGCGCTCGCTCCGGCCTGCTCCAGTGCGTTCAGGTGGGGAAACCGGTGCCCCGAATCGGCGGAACGATAAACATCCGGCCGCAGGCCATCGACGGAGAGAAGCACGAGTTTTGTCAACCGAGCCTTGCTTGTCATTTCGAACCAGGTCCGCCCGACATTGTTTATCACGTTTCCGGAGATTGGGCTAGCTCCGCGCTCCGATCGCCTGGCGAAAGCCTGCACTCTCGACGGCAACGCATGTTATAATTGGGATGTTACAGGCGATGGAGTTCGCCTTCAACCGTCCGTTTATGGGACTGATGACTCCTGGCCGCTCACCGGCGTCCAGGAGTTTTTTGTTGGCCCGGGAGCCGCGAAGGCACTTATGGCATTGGACGAACTCCATGCGCGACGGCTCGCGACCATCGGGAACTTGTTCGACGCCGCTCTGGACAGGATGGAACTGGTGGTGCGTTCCGCCGAGGCGGTGGGAGAAGGCCCGCGAATGCCAGCGGAGCAGGGCCAACTCATCCGGGACAGGATGTCAGCGATTCGGCGCCGCCTGCACGACGGCCTGCATCACTTTTCCATTCGGCAACAAAAACCTCAGCCCAAACAGTTGCTCATCGCTGAACTCTCCACCCTGTGGGTGGTCCTGGAAAATGCCCGGCCGGAACGCATGTCGTGGTACGGAGTGGAACTCGATGCCCAGGACCGGGTCGCACTCGAGAACCTCATTGAGTCGCTCATTAACGAGACCGATCTGCTCCGCAACTTGATATCGAATGGAACGGCAATTGCTAAATGCGAGCCAAGCAAGTAATTATCCTGCGGCGGAGATGGAGGCCTTACGGCTGTTGGCCCCTCAATGGGGCCTGACCGCAGCCGATAAGTGACCCCTCACCCGCCCCGATGGATCGGGTCGGCCTCTCCCCTCGGGAGAGGCTGTTGGTTTTTCTTCGGCGCGAGCGCGCGCCAAGCGGCCTCAAATACCTCTCCCGAGGGGAGAGGTCAACCGTCTGCTGACGGGCGGGTGAGGGGTCACGTCCCCGGCCTCCAATCCCGGAACTGTCAAACATCTACTGCCACGGCGGGAGAGATGGGGATCTCCAAGAGGACTAAGACTTCGCCTGTTTTACCATGAATATCCGAACCGCCGATGACAGTTCGCTGCCGCGCACCGAAGCGCTTGATGCTGACGGGGCTTCCCGCCTTCTGCGATTGGCTGGCATCGGCGAGGGGTTGGGCGCAGCGAGCGTGGCGAGTGACGGCCGCCGCCTGGCCGCACGAGTGGCGGAGGGCCGCTTTTACCTTGCCTGCGTCGGCCAGTTCAAGCGCGGCAAGTCAACCCTGATCAACGCGCTGGTGGGTGAGCCCGTGCTGCCCATGGGATTTGTTCCGGTCACCGCCGTCCCCACGGTGATCCGATATGGTGCGCACAAGAGCGCTCGCGTCCAGTTTCGGGGCGGTGCATGGCAGGAAATCGCCGCCGCCGACCTCGAACAGTACGTTTCCGAAGAATACAACCCGGAAAATACGAAGGCTGTGGGCGGCGCGGAAGTCTTTGTGCCCAGCGCCCTGCTTTCCACTGGCATGTGCCTGGTGGACACGCCGGGACTGGGGTCCGTGTTCACGGGCAATACGGCGGCCACTCAGGCGTTCATTCCCCACATTGATGCGGCGCTGGTGGTGGTGGGCGCGGACCCTCCGCTGGCGGGCGAAGAGCTGGCGCTGGTTGAGGCGGTGGGGCGGCAGGTGCAGAACCAGATCGTGGTGCTGAACAAGGCCGATCGCACGACCGATGCAGAAAGAGCGGCGGCCGGGGCGTTCACGCAAAAAGTTCTGAAAAAACGCCTTCAACTCAACGCCGGACCGATCTTCGAAGTCAGTGCCGTGGAGCGGCTCGAGGGTCGCGGGCCGGAGCGGGATTGGGGAAAGCTGCTCGCGGCACTTCACGAACTTGTACACGAATCGGGCCACGATCTGATCCAATCAGCTTGCGAGCGAGGTGTGCAGCGCCTGAGCGAACAATTGCTGGCCATCGTCATGGAAGAGCGCGAGGCCCTCCAACGCCCCATCGACGAGTCGGAACGGAGAATCGCTGGGATGAAGGAAACGATCGCGGAGGCGGAACGCTCCATGCGGGAACTCGAATTCCTCTGGATGGCTGAGCAGCGGCATCTTTCCGACATGTTCGTCAACCGGCACAAAGCCTTCCTGGAGAATGTCGGGCCCGCGGCGGCGGAAGAGTTCAAACTGGCAGTGTCCTCGCTGCCGCAGGCGGTGGGGCCGGCCTACCGCCGTACGGTCATGCGGGCAGCCCAGGACATCGCGCAGCACCACGTTCTGCCCTGGCTGAAGAAGGAACAAGCCGAGGGAGAGCGGGGATACGGCCAGGTCGCCGCGCGCTTTGTGCAAATGGCCAACAGGTTTCTGCTCCAGCTCGCCGGGGAGGGCGTGGGTGAGCTGGCCCGCATGCCACACGCCCTCGACGCGGAAACGGGATTTCGGGTGCGGTCGCAATTTCTCTTTCGCGACATGATTCAGGTGGCGCAGCCGGCTTCTCCGCTGCGATGGCTGGCCGACGTGGTGCTGGGGCTCTTGGGAGCGCGGGCGGCAATTCAGGACGATGGAAGGGAGTTCCTGAATCGCCTTCTCGAAGTCAACTGTTCGCGAGTGCAAAATGACGTTCTCAATCGCGTGCAGGAAAGCCGCGGCCAACTGGAAGTGGAGATCCGCCGGCTGCTCCATGAGATCAGCCGGATTGCGGTGGAGGCTTTAGCACACGCCCGCGAGGCACGCGCCGCCGGGGCCGCCGCCGTGCAAGCGTCGGTCAGGCGTCTTGACGCGCTGGAGCACGAGATCTCGATCTTGTCCTCCTCGCAATGATCTTTGCTATACGCGGCGACATAAATGTCTGCGCATTGGGTTGTAGCGGCGGTCTCCGACCGCCGGCGTCGATCGAAGATCGACGCTACAGTTTATGTCCCACAGTATAGAATGCTACTCAAGCAGAAACGGATCGGCGGGGCCTTGAACCAGCAATCGAAACTGGAGGTGGCATCGTTTGCGTTATTGGCTTGTCTTCCTGGGAGGCGGCCTGGGGTCGCTGACCCGCTATGTCGCGGGAACCGTGGTGATGACGCTCTACGGCGGCCTGTTCCCGGTCGGCACCCTGGTGATTAATGTCACGGGTTCGTTTTTGATCGGCCTGCTGATGACCCTGCTGACGGAACGATGGCACCTTGATCCCTACTGGCGCCTGGCGCTGGTGGTGGGCTTCCTGGGGGGGTACACGACCTTCTCCAGCTTTGAATATGAGACTTATCGCGCCGTTCGCGACGGCGGGCAGTGGCTCGGATTGCTGAATATCGCGGCGAGTGTCATCCTGGGGTATCTCGCCGTGTGGACGGGCGCCGTGGTGGCTGGACACCGATAACGGCGCGGTGTGACGATGCTTGCAGCTCCGTCCTTTAAAGGCTGCGGAAAAAGGCCGCAGGGTCGTCATTGTGAGGAATAACCTGCATTTGCTTGAAAACGCCGAATGCAGATCCTTCGCCCCAAAAAGCGGGGCTGAGGATGACGGTGTTGGGGGCGTTTTTCCGCAACTTATTCAGCCCGTTACATGCCGACCTCAAGGTCGGCGCTACGAAGCAGAGTGGAGGGGAACGATGCTTTCGAAGGGCCCGGCGAAGAAGGTCTGCATCTACGTGAACGAGGACACGCGCCACAACATGGCGCCGCTCTATGAGGCCATCCTTTCGTTCCTGATGCACAAAGGAATCGCAGGCGCCACCGCGTACAACGCCATGGCGGGATTCGGCGTGCACCGAACCATGCATACCGCGCAGGTGGAATTGCTCAGCGAGCATCTGCCCATCCGCGTAGAGTTCACGGAATCGGCAGCGAAGGTGGAAGAGATTCTGCCGACGCTTTACGAAATGGTGACGGACGGATTTATCGAAGTTCAAGACACCAACGTGGTTAAAGTCGCGACGCGGGAAAGAAAAGCGGAAGCGAAGTTGCCCCACGAGAAAAACTGTGGTAAAGCCAAGCTGCTCCGGGTGTACCTGGGGGAGGCGGACCGTTGGCATGACCAACCGTTGTACGACGCCATCGTCAAACGTCTCCACATGCTCGACATCTCCGGGGCCACGGTCTATCGCGGCATTATGGGTTACGGCATGAAAGGGCATACGCACAAGCGCGGCTTGTTCCGGCTGTCGCGCGACCTTCCCATCATGATTGCCGTGATTGACTGCGAAGAGAAGATTCAACAGGGTGCAGAAGCCATTGAGGAGATGGTGGATGACGGATTGATTGTGATTTCTGACGTGGATTTCACACGCCTCGTTCGTCGTCCGCCTTCGGGAGCGCCACCCCATGCCAACGTACCGACCAGCTAAACTGATGCGCCTCCACTTTTCGGAGCATCATCGCTACCAGGGTAAACCTCTCTACGAAGCCATTGTGGAGAAATGCCTGGAGATGAAGATCGCGGGAGCGACTGTCTTGCGTGGGCTGGAAGGATACGGCGGTATGGCCCAGATCCACCGCTCTCACCTGCTGGCGCACGATCTGCCCGTTGTCGTCACCATCGTGGACTCCGCCGAAAACATTGAGCGCCTGACGCCGGTTTTGGAAGGCATGATGGATACCGGCCTGATTGCAGTGTCAGACGTTGAAATCAGGAGAATCCAAAAAAAGGGCGCGGCGGACGCTGCTTCCATTGATCGGAATAGCTGATGGGCATTGCCGTGCGAATTGGATGCGAACGCCCGGCTCGGGCTGCCGGCCCCAGGGGATCTGCGTTCCCGATTTTTGTGGATCGCGAGAAAGAGCGGCGCCGGCTCGAAGAAGCCATCCGCAACCGCAGGAGCCTGGTGATCCGTGGGCCGCGTGGAATGGGCAAGGCGGCACTCGCGGCGACAGTGATCGATGGCCTTCCTGCCGGTTTGTCAGCCCAGTGTATTTATCTGCACGGTAGTAGAGATCTTCAAGATTTGCTGCGTCAATTAATCAGCAGGTTGTACAAATTGAAGGACCCTCATCTGCGGCGCAAGCTTCACGCGGAGGGAGTTTCGGCGCTGAACTTCGAGGGCTGGCTTAAGAAGCGGTCGCTGAGTCAATTGAAGGGCTGTCTGTATCGATGCATCGAACAAAGGGAGTATCAGGTTTTCCTTCGCCATTTCCCGCCGCTCACGACTCCGGTCGCGAAGGCCATCAAGGAGCTCTTTTGGATGCGGAATGCTCCGGTTTATTTGTTGGTTCGAGATCAACCGGACGAGCATTTTGATCGGGCTCTCAAGCTGTTCTATTGGGGCGAAGAGGATGTATTGACCCTGCAACCGCTGCCGTCATGGGCCGCCCATCGGCTCCTGGATGATTGCATTGAGCGGTTTGGACTCACGCCGTTGGACCGTTCGGACTTCCGTGATGAGCTGCTTGAACTGAGCAAGCGGAACCCCGGGGCCATCGTTAAGATGTGCAGCCTTGCCGCCGATCCACGATATCGGCATGGCGGCCACGTCAAGTTGAAGTCGGTGTACATTGACTATCTGATGGGTAGTCTTACGCCTTAGGACAAAGCTCGGGAGCGAAAGTGGCGGATATGGACTGGATTAAGCCCGCTTCAATCATCGCCGTGGGGGCAGTCTGTGGAGCCAACCTGCGCTATTTTGTGAGCGATTGGCTGGCCCGGCACCAAACCGCTTCGTTTCCCCTCGGCACGCTTACCGTCAACACCACGGGAAGCTTTGTTCTCGCCTTCTTCCTGATTTGGACGACGGAGCGCGTGCTCTCTTCGCCGCAATGGAGGCTTTTGATTGCGGTGGGCTTCTGCGGGTCCTACACCACTTTTTCCAGCTACACTTTCGAGACGTTCAAGATGATGGAGCAGGGCCGCGTGTGGGATGCGACCGTGAACTTCTTCGCCAACAACACCCTTTGCTTCCTCTGCGCCCTGCTGGGAGCGATGGCGGCGCGAGCAATCTGATGACTACCGAGAAATATCAACTCGTAAGTGTTTATTTGAACGAGGCCGACAAGTGGGATCATCACCCTCTCGATCTGGAAATTCTCAAGTTTCTGCACAAATCCGGGTGCGCCGGCGGCACGGTGATTCGAGGACTGGCTGGATTCACCAAAGGCGGCGGTATTGTCACGACCTCGCTGGTCAACGTCGGAAGCAAACTACCGGTGGTCGTGCACTTTGTGGAAGCGTCAACCAAAGTTGACGAGGTCATGCCCACACTCCGGCGCATGGCCGGCACGAGGTTGATTACGGTGCAGGAAGTTCAGGTCGTCCCGGTGGACCCAACGATTTGAGCCGGCCAGGCAAACCGCCACGGCAGATTTCCGCGAAGGACCGCCTCACAACGCGCGGATGTGAATCGACCCGCCGCTCGTGTGCACGCGCAGTTCTTCGCCTCCGGAGCCAATCGTCCCGTGAATGCTCGAGTGATGGATGTCACCGGTCACCGGGAAATCGCTGGTGACGGAACCGCCGGACGTTGAGGCATCGAGATTCAGATTCGCCGACCGATCGAGGGCCACTTCAATGCCGCCTCCGGAACTTTCGATCACTCCGCCGCGGCGGTCGCCGGGACTGTAATTCACGTGCACGCCGCCACCAGAGGTCTTGGCCTCGACGTAGCCGGAAACACGATCGATGCGAATCCCGCCGCCGCTGGTCTGAGCCTGAAGGTTACCGTCGAGGCTTTCGACGGTGATCGGCCCGCCGGAGGTGGAGATGTGAGCGTCGCCCGTCACCTCGCGCAGACGAATGGGCCCCCCGGAAGTGTGTGCGTCCAAGCCTCCAATCAACCCATCCACCTCGATGGGGCCGCCGGACGTCCTCGCCTCGGATGCGCCGCGCAGACCGGAAAGTATGATGCTTCCGCCGCCGGTGTGAATTTCGGTGCGGGTCTCCGTTGGCACTTCGATTTCGAAATGCACGGAAAGGCCGTGCCCCCAGAAGGAGCGGTCCTTGCGGCGGGCAGTGACGCTGACCCATCCCGCGCCTCGGGTGTAGGTAATCTCAAGCTCACTATTCAAATCGTCGCGATCGGAAGTCACTACGATGCGGGCGCCGTTTCGGGAAGTCCCCATCACCGTGGCGCTGCCCACTTCGGAATCAAGCTGGAATCGTCCCCCAGGGGCGAGCTCCAAGTTCTTCTCGGCGCGAGATTCGGCTCGCGCGGGCACCGCGATGGCCAAGACCGCCAGGGCCGCAGCTATGGCTCCAAGTGTCGCACGTTTCATCTTTTCCTCCTCCGGCCAATCAGGTTCTGTAGGTTAGTACGTTAGACGGAAAGGGAAAGTTCTGGTGAGCAGGACTTCACAGGCTGCTGTAAACGTACACCCCGCCCATGCGGACACGAACCTTGATGTCCTGGTCGCCGGTGGAATTCCAGAAAACGATCCGGCGGCCCCAGCCTGCGCCGTTTTCTCCGTGCAAGTCGCTTTCGACATAGCCCAGCAGCGACCGCGCATTCAACGAGCGCAGGCGGTAGATGCTGGGGACATTGATTTCCACGTCGCCGTAATTCACGCTCACTTCCTGCTTGCCGACCAGGCCGCTGACGCGCACGTCACCGTCCACGCACTTCAAAATCAAGTTGGCGTCAAACGGCATGTGGATGCGGAAGTTAACCGAGAGCTTTGACTCACCTCGGAACGGCCGCCACAAACGGCGCGCAGGGTAAATCGGTCGCAACCGGACCTGCTTGTCCTGCCCGGACAGCGCCACCTGCACCAGGTCGTAGAGCGGCTGGGCGTGCTTTTCGTCCTTCGCCTCCACCACCTTCTCAGCCTCAATCTCCAGGCGCGGCTGATCCCAGCTCTCCACCTGGATGTCACCGGTGCGAGTCTCAATGGTCAGCGTCCCGAATGAGAACATGCGGGCGGAATAGTGAAAGGTCTTGGTGAATTCGTCAGCATGCAGCATCGCGGGCAGGAGCATTGCAGCGCCGAGAAAAAGGGGTCTCCAGACCGAATTGCGAAGCGAAAAAAGCTTTACCACAGAGAGCACAAAGATCACAAAGAAGAAGTGTTTCCCATCCTCTGTGCTCTCTGTGGTGAGATGTTTTCTTTCCATGCCAGCCACCTATCGAGCACCGACCGTCCCTCTCCGAAAAGGCTTGGCGGACACTAATCCTGAACCTTCCTTGATCGTCAGGATGTGATCAACGGGTGGATTCGTAATCGTCTCGGTTCGCCCGCTGGGCCAACGAACTTCCAATGTGGTCGACAGTCGTGCGGTTGCCCAATCCAAAGTGCAGGCGCAGATCGCTCGAAGAAAGATAGCTGCCGCCGCTGCGCACGGTATCGTATTGCGTCAGGCTGCCGGCGATCACCTTCACCTCGGCGCCGATGCCATCCCGATTGCTCTTCGTGCCGATGGTCTTTACCAGAATCGAGTGGTTCGGGTTCTTGTGAACGTGGCGCAGCAGCTCGGGCGTGCTGTTCATGTTGGAGACCAGGATTTCCAAGTCGCCATCGTTGTCGTAATCCGCCGTGGCGAGTCCCCGGCTCACTTTGCGCAGCGCCATTCCCGGTCCCGACTGCAAGCCGACTTCATCAAATGTTCCGTCGCCGCGATTGTGGAACAGCAGGCTGCGCTCGGCGTAAGTGATGCCGGTCTGGTAGCGGTCGATCTGGGGAAAAGTCTGGCCGTTCGCCAGCATGATGTCCTTCCAGCCGTCGTTGTCGTAGTCCAGGAACTTGGCGCCGAAGGTGGTGAAGAGCCAACCCACACCGCCGATGCCGGCGCGATAGGTCATGTCGGTAAAGGTGCCGTCGTGGTTGTTGTGATAGAGGTTCTTGGTGTCGTCGGAGAAGTTGCCCTTCACCAGGTCGCCCCAGCCGTCGTTGTCGTAATCGGCAAAGTCCGTGCCCATGCCCGCCTGCTCCTGGCCTTCGCTGCTGTAGGCCACGCCCGCCTCCACGCCCACGTCGGTAAACGTGCCGTCGCCGTTGTTGTGGTAGAGGGAGCTGGGAGTGGAGTCGTTCGCCACATAAATGTCGGGCCGGCCGTCGCGGTCGTAGTCGCACCACACCACGCCCAGGCCGTAATACTTGCCGGCGTCGATTCCCGCGCGCTCGGTGACGTCGGTAAAGGTGCCGTCGCCGTTGTTGTGGAACAGGATGATCGCGCCCTCCGGGCAGGCCGCGCGGCCCGCAGAAGGTCGAGATCCCTCGATAGGTGCAATTCGGAGCGCTGCCCATGTCGCCGAGCTTGAGGATGTCCACGTCGAGGTAGTCGGCCACGTAGAGGTCCAGGTGGCCATCGTTATCATAGTCGCCGAAGGCGCAGCCCATGCCCCAGCCGCTGCCCCGCACTCCGGCCTTCTCCGTGACGTCGGTGAAGGTGCCGTTGCCGTTGTTGTGGTAGAGAACGTTGCCGCCGTAGTAGGTTACGTAGAGATCGTCAAAGCCATCGTTGTCGTAATCCCCCACGCAAACGCCCATTCCCCAGCCGGTATGGTCGAGACCGGAACGCGCGCTGACATCGGTAAAGGTGCCGTCGCCATTGTTGTGATAGAGGCGGGAGCGAGGGCTTGCGCCCTGCTTCCGATTGTTCAAAGGTCGAACCGTTGACAAGGAACAGGTCGGGGAAACCATCGTTGTCGTAATCGATCCAGGCAATGCCGCCGCCACCCTTGGCTTCGATGATGTAGCGCTTTTCCGGGTCCGCCGCTGGTGAGCGAGAAATGAATCCCGGACTTCTCCGCGACCTCCACAAACTGGTCACGTTGCGTGCCTGCAGGCCTGGCCGGGTTTGCAAGGGCCTTTTGCTGGGTGTCGGGCGAAGCGGTTGGCGGCGGCGAAGAGGATGTTGGGGCGGCGCGTCCCACGAACGTCATCAGTACGAGGGCCGACGCCACTGCCGGACCAGCCAGGAGCAGGGAGAATCGTGCCGGTGAGAAATGCCTGGTATGCCAATGCCGCTTCATCGTGTCGGGTGGAACCTGAGCTACGGCTGTGAACTCGCCCCGGCTATGCCGGAAAGTTGTTTCTCCTGGGTCGCATGCAGCCTGGCACAGACGGCAAATTCGCGCGCCGCCGCTTCCTTGTCGCCCATTTGCTGGTAGAGACGCGCCAGCGAGTAGTGAATTTCCGGATTGTCCGGATCGTAGTCTAGCGCCAACGTGAACTCATCCTGAGCGCTGTGGAACTCCTTCTGCTCAGCATAAGCCCGGGCCAATCCGTAGTGCGGCTGGTAGGCGCGGGGTTTCAGGCGGATTGCCTCCTGGAACAGCTTCTCCGCTTCCGGCAATTTCCCGTGCTCCAGTTCAATATTTCCGGCAAGCCAGTGGGCCGCGGGAAAATCCGGATCGAGGCGAATCTCCACGTAGAACTGTTCCAGGGCCGCTTGCAGGTTCCCCATGCTCTGATAGGCAAATCCCAGATGGTAATGGGCCAGGGGCAGCGCGGGGTCGAGCGATAGCGCTTTCTTGAATTGTTCAATCGCAGACGCGGTCTGATTCTCGTTATGGTAGGCGCGGCCCAGCAGCAAATGCGCGCGTGCGTTCATCGGGTCAAGGCGAAGGTAACTCTCGAGTTGCTTCGCGGCGTCGGGATAACGCTTCTCCGCCAGGTCCACGAGAGCCAGGTCAAAATAATTCTGCGGCACACTGGGATCGCACTCAATGGCATGCCGGAAGGCCGTGCGTGCGTCGGCGTTGTCGCCCTTTTTGAAGAGAACCACGCCCAGAAGCTGCTGGAGGTGGGAGGAGTGCGGGTACTGCCCGACCGCGATCTGCGCCTTGTCGAGCGCCGCATCCAGACGCCCGGCATCAAGGTCGGAAGCGACTTGGTCGACAAGGGAGTCTTCCGATTCCTGCGCACGCAACGCACCGGCTGCGCACCAGCAACACCAGCAGAGAAGCAATGCCGCGCCTAACCCACGGAGTTCTTGCGGGCTCTTCACACCACGATGGTACGTCCGGGCAGAAGGATGCGTCAATAGTAGCGCTGGCATCTTGCCGGCACCGCAGTGTGCCGCCAAGATGGCGGCGCTACATCCGCTTGTTCACTCTAAGTCAGGTAACTCCTCATGGGGTATGAGAAGGCGGATGGACCGGGCTTTCCAGGGTGTCCGTGCGATCAGCCCGCGCGCCTCCAGCGTTAGGATCATCTGGTGTACAGAGGGTGGGGAAACTCGGAAGTACTGCTGCAAATCGGCTTCCGCGGGTGCGCAACCGTGGATTTTGCCGTAGTAGTGAATGAACGCCAGATATTGGCCCTGCTTCGGTGTATAGCGTCTCTCCATTTGCTGCCAAGGATTCTACGTCGGACATGCGCACTGTGCTTGTAAATTTCGTCAGGGAGGAACTGGACAAGCACGTGTACCGCGACCTGTTCCGAAGGTCCGCGGCTTTTTGTTGTCAATCCTCGACGGGGGACCCGGTTTCCTGGGTTGTCACTTCTTTATAGCCCGCGGGCAATACGAATAAAGATGGCGGCACCGGCCCGGTCCGAACCCCGGTTATATCCCAGGAGACACGCAACACGCTCGAATTTCCCTCTTCATTGACCTCGGTTCGCAATGTGACCTGCCGCAGAGGGAAGCCTGGTATTTTTGCGAGTTCTCGCTCCCACGCCCCGTCGATGCGTGCATCGCCGGTAGGACGAAAATGGATCAGGAGATTCGATGCACCCACTTGTTCGAGGTCGGGAGCCATCCAGAGGTCTTGATACTCCAGGTACGGGTGGCGCACATCGGTCTTGAGAAAGTGCATGGAATAAGAGATCCGCAGCTTATAGTGGCGTGTGGGGTGTCCATCCAGTGTCCCCCCTGGCTCTGTCAGCATGGTTTCAACCTTCGGTGATTCAATCTGCAGAGCCGTTTGTTTCAGGAGAGCTTCGAGTTTCTCCGTCGCGTCGGCCATCAATCTTTGAAAGTCAACCCGCGCGTATTCGTGCGTCGCCGGATTAATCAGGTAGACGGAACGGCCGCTATCGACAGAGACCTCGTAAATTCCTTGGGGATTATCAGCAGTCTTGCCTTCCTCGGGTTCAAGACGGAACTTCGTGCCGTCGGCAAAACCCTGGGTGGTGGATGACCAGCCGCCTTTGTGCTCGGTGACAACGAAGGTATACTGCCCAGCGGCCGTTGCAGCGCAGAGGAAAAGAGCGCCGAGCCCGAACGCAACACATTTCATAGACACCTCGATGCGGGAGGGATGGGTGGTATTTTCTTGGTCGTGCCGCTACTTCCCCAATCCGATCTGGCACGCGTGCGCCTCGCGCGTCTCGCGCTCCTGGTCAAGGTAAGCGCGGGTGCGGCGGGTCAGCTCGTCGAAATCCACTTTGTGGGCGTCGAATTCCGGGCCATCGACGCAGGCGAATTTCACTTTGCCGTCCACGGTGACGCGGCACCCGCCGCACATGCCGGTGCCATCCACCATGATGGGATTCAGGCTCGCCAGGGTGTGCACGCCCCATTCCCGCGTGAGGGCCGAGGCGTAACGCATCATGGGAATGGGCCCGATCACGTGTGCAGATCCAACGGGCTGCGACTGCCGGGCTTTCCACGCTCGCATCAGGTCCACCACCGTGCCGTGCATTCCTGCCGAGCCGTCGTCGGTGGCCCATTCGACTTCGTCAACGGTAGCGCGTAGTTCCGCGTCAAGAATGATCTGTGCCGCAGAGCGTGCTCCGCACAGGGCGGTCACACGATTCCCGGCCTTGCGGAAGGCACGGGCCACAGGGAGCAACTCCGCTACGCCCACACCGCCGGCAACGCAGACCACATGACCAACGTTCTCAATGGCCGCGGCCTGCCCCAACGGACCAAGCAGATCGGCCAGCGCCTCGCCTTGCTCCATGGCCACCAGGACGCGGCTCGTTTTGCCGATCGCTTGCACGACCAGCGTGATGCTGCCCTTTTCCAGGTTACCGTCCACAAGCGTCAGGGGAATGCGCTCACTGTCTGGCCGGGGACGCACGATAACGAATTGCCCTGCCTGCCAGTGCCGCGCGATGCCGGGGGCTCGCACTTCCAACCAGGCAATCTCCGGAGTGATCAATCGCTTCGCCAGGATGAGGTTTTCCATCGTTGCGTCGGTAACGCTGTGATCCTGTCCGGCTCCAGCTTCGGCATTAAAACCCGGCGCCAGGTCGATCCCCTCCTCCGACTCCGCCGAGGGCTTTCCGTCCTGCAGGGCCTTGTGGATGGCGGCGGCGGCAGCGCGCCCATCACGCATGGCGAGGATCACGGTGGAGCCACCGCGCACCACATCGCCACCGGCGTACACGCGCGCCATGCTGCTCAACCCTGTGTCATCCACCACAATCTTGCCGCGATTCGTCACCAGTTGCGGCGTTGAGCGCTGCACCGTGGGGTTGGGACTTTGCCCAATCGCCATGACCACCGTATCCACGGGGATGCGGTACTCCGAACCTTCCATGGGAATCGGCGATGGGCGTCCGGATGAGTCAGGAGCGCCCAGCTTCATGCGGATGCATTCCATTTCGCGAACGATTCCCTTTTCGTCGCCGAAGAGGCGAACCGGCGCCGCGAGAAATTCAAAGTGCACGCCTTCTTCTTCGGCGTGCTCGATCTCCTCAAGGCGCGCGCGCAGTTCCTGGCGCCCACGGCGAAACAGGATGGTGGTCTCGCTGCCCATGCGGCGCGCCCAACGTGCGGCGTCCATGGCGGAGTTCCCGCCCCCCACCACCACCGTCCGCTTGCCAACGTGCACCGGCGTGTCGGACTGCGGAAAACGGAACGCTTCCATCAGGTTCAGGCGAGTGAGAAATTCATTGGCTGTGTAGACTCCCACTAGATTCTCGCCGGGGATGTTCATCAAATGCGGCAGCCCCGCGCCGGTGCCGAGGAAAACCGCTTCAAAGCCTTCTGCGAACAGTTCCTCCACAGTGTAAGTCTTCCCCACGATGACGTCTTTGCGGAACTCCACTCCCATCTTCGCCAGGCGATCGATTTCGTCCTTGATGATTTCGCGGGGCAGACGGAAATTCGGAATGCCGTAAGCCAGCACGCCACCCAACTGGTGCAAGGCTTCAAACACCATCACGCGATATCCGTGTCGCACCAGGTCGTAGGCGGCAATCAGCGATGCCGGGCCGCTGCCAATCAGTGCGACCCGTGCGCCATGAGGCGGGGGCGCAGGGGACGGCGCCGATTCCGCCTGGCGATGCTGGTCGGCGGCAAAGCGTTCGAGCGAGCCAATCGCCACCGGCTCGAGCTTCTTCCCCAGCAGGCAGGATTTTTCGCAGAACAGCTCGTGCTGGCACACCCGGCCGCAGATTCCGGGGAAGGGGCTGTCCTCACTGATCTTCTGGTAGGCCGCGTCAAAGTCTCCCTGCGCCATCAGACCGATAAAACTCTTGATGTCAATGTGCAGTGGGCAGGCTTGCACGCAGACCGGATCCTTGCACTGCAAGCAACGGAGCGCCTCAACACGGACCTGCTCCAGCGAGAAACCAAGCGAGACCTCGACCGCACCCTGAACGCGTTCTTCGGGAGTCCGTACCGGCAGCACTTGTCGCGGAGCTTTGGGATTTTGTCGAGGTCGAGGCTTGGTTTTTGCTGCATCCGCTTGCTTGGGACTTTGCGAATCCACGGTTTTCCCCCTCCGGCCACCCTTTCGCTGCGCGCTTATACCCAGCCAACGCTTTGCCCATGCTGGGAAGGCGTTTGCCGAGAACAACTTCCGCCTCAATGACGGCCCTGAGCAAAACGGCAGCAATTCTGGTGCCAGCGACAAGCGATCCGAGCACCCAGTTCCGCTGGCAAGATCAGGTGGTTCTTTCTAGAAAAATACAAAATGTCATATTCGACATTCTGCCCGATTCGCCGGAGCGCTGTTGAGTTCGCATGGGCTTTGTTCCATACTCTCCCCGGACTTGAGTGTGTCTCTCGCAAATGGGGGTGTTCGAAATGGGAGTGCTAACTCAAACAACTAAAACAGCATATGACTCCGCCATGGAAAACTTTGATCTCGCGGCGGATGCCTTGGACTTAAGCCTTGACGTTCGTAACATGATCAAATACCCGGAGCGGATTTTGCAGGTCAGTGTTCCGGTCCGGATGGACAACGGTATTATTCAACGATTCGAAGGATACCGGGTACAGCACAGTACGTCGCGAGGCCCCGCGAAGGGCGGAATCCGGTATCATCCCGGAGTCACGCTCGATGAAGTGAAAGCCCTCGCCACTTGGATGACGTGGAAGTGCGCGGTGGTGAATATTCCATTTGGCGGCGGCAAAGGCGGAGTAACCTGCAATCCTAAAATGATGACGCAGACGGAACTCGAGCGTCTCACCCGCCGTTATGCCAGTGCCATTCTTCCGCTGATTGGTCCTGAACGAGACATTCCTGCTCCGGATGTCTACACCAACTCGCAGATCATGGCCTGGATTATGGATACGTACAGCATGACGAAAGGCTACCCGATTCCCGGCGTCGTTACGGGGAAGCCGATTTCCCTGGGTGGCTCGCTGGGGCGGAATGAAGCGACCGGCCGCGGTGTTTACTACACCATTCAGAGCGCGGCCGATCACCTGCGCATCCCCATCAAGGGAGCAAAGGTAGTGGTCCAGGGCTTCGGCAATGCCGGTTCCATTGCCGCGCAATTGCTCGACAGCAATCAAGCGTACGTGATTGCCGTCAATGATTCGCGCGGTTGCGTCTACAACCCCAATGGGCTCGACATACCCAAGCTCATCATGCACAAGGAAAAAACCGGAGGCGTGGTGGGCATGGCGAATTCCGAGACCATCAGCCCGCAGGAAATGCTGGCCCTCGAATGTGACATCCTTATCCCCGCCGCTTTGGAGAACGCAATTGATGGCACCAATGCCGGCGCGGTGAAAGCCAGGATCGTGGGTGAGGCTGCCAATGGACCAGTGACCCCGGAAGGAGACGCCATCCTGGAGAAGAACGGGGTGTTCCTCATTCCCGACATTCTCTGCAACGCCGGTGGCGTTACGGTCTCATATTTTGAGTGGGTGCAGGACGAACAACACCTGTTCTGGGAAGCCCAGGACGTTTACAATCGCCTGGAAAAAGTCATGAAGAACAGCTTCGCCGAGGTGTTGAAGATTCGTCTCGATCGCAAGGTCAGCATGCGTACCGCCGCCAACATGCTCGGCATCAGCCGCGTCGCTGAGGCCACCGTGCTGCGCGGTCTGTATCCCTGATCTTGAATCGTTAATCTCGATCTGGAATTTGGAATTTCGAAATTTGAATCGTACTTGAGCCAAGCCAGGGGCCGTTCTACACGGCGGCACTGGCTTGGCCCCTCTTGCCGAAAGTTGAATCCCCAAGTCATTCATCCTCCGAGCCATCATCCCACCTGTACCAAAATACCTACTCATCGTTATCGGCAGACCTGCCGATAACGAGGCGGGGGAGTGTGGGCCGCCGGAAGGAGTGTTGACCCGCGACCGCACAACCTCTATGCCAGGGACCGGACACGCCGTGCCCTTCTCAATGGTCGGGACGACCACTGGTGAATCGTAGGGGTAGGGCTCGCCCTACCCTCAGACCGCATCGCGGTCAGGGGACGGCAAGCCGTGGCCCCACTTTCTCATCCGCTGCCGTGCTCCCAGCTCCCGCCGCTCCGTACCCAGATTGCACTTTCACTCGGGGCCAGCGATAGCCAAGTCAACGTCGTAATAGAGTGCGGACATCGGCAGGCCCGAGATCGGTTCGATGTTGTCGGCTCGCACTTCGGCGTGATAGAGGCCCATGGCCAGTCCCGCCGTGGAAACCGCGTTCGTCAGCGCCTGGCTCTTGCCGTGTCTCGTCACCCTAACGGATAACCAGGACGGCAGCCCGGAATGTACTTTCCACAACGGCAGTTCACTGGTGCCGGTTGTCTTGACCGTGATCGTTCCGGTAAGTTTTTGAGGCTTGAAGTCGTCAGTTTGGAAAGACAGCCGGTACGAATCAGCCACAATGACGGGGGGCAGTGGAAAGACCCGTGACTTGGAGATGCGCAGCAGGGCGACGTCGCTGGCAGGTACGGTAACAGTGAGGCCGCCGCGGTGCTTCCCCGTGGTCTGATGCGTCCACAGATCACGCACATACAGCTCCGCAGATTCTGTGCTGCCGATGTCAGACCAGCTCACGTGAGCATTTGTCGGCATACTTCCAGCATTGAAGACCAGCACGGCTTGACTGCCGTCATACAGGCGCTTGCCCGCCCAGACCTCTACCGCTCCCTCTCGTCGCACAATATGCCCTTGAAGGCCCAATGGGTCCTGGTTGATGCCGATCGCTTCCGGATTCGTCAGAACCTGAATCGTGTATGGCGTCATCTTCCGCAAATCGTTCGAAGCCATGAGGGGCGCCGCCATCATGCACCAGAGGCTAAAGAAGCTGCGATTCTGCGTGTCGCTCAGGCCCGCCATGCCATTGATGAGCATGTCGGGATCGTTCCAGTGCCCTGGGCCGGCCGCGGCGTAAAGCTTTTCGTTCAACGCGGCGTTCTTCATGGCATTGGCCCAATCGGCTTTCCCCGGCGCGCAGATGTCGCCGGTGGTCCGCCAGAGGTGGCCGACGGAGGCGGCCCACTTCCAGGGCTCGCCTACTCCCCATGAACAGAGGCTGAAAACAATCGGCCGGCCGGCAGACAGTTGCGCGTCACGGAGCTTGGCGTAGGCAGCGTCAACGTCCACCTCGTCCCGGGCCACGTTGCGGACTCCGAGCGCGTGGCGGCCGAGCGCTCCGCTCCAGCACCAATCAACCTTCAAGTAGTCGGTGCGCCAATCTGCGAACGCGGCCATGTCGTCAACCTCGTGATCCTCGGTACCGGGCATGGCTTTGCTGCACGTGCGCACGCCGGCGTCCGTGTACAGGGCGTACTTCAGCCCGCGCTGGTGGATGTAGTCGCCCAGCGCTCGCAGCCCGCTCGGGTATCGCTGAAGGTTGGTTATGAGCTTGCCGTCCACGCCGCGATAAAAGCAGATGCCTTCGTCAGGACCGACGTACGCGTAACCGGCATCCTTCATTCCGCTGCTGATCAGCGCGTCGACAATCTCTTTTACCAGCTTTCCGTTCTGCGGCTCCTGGCCGAATTCATTCCAGGGATACCACCCCATCGGCGGCGTCAGAGCCAAACCATCCAGCGAGGCCCGGACCTTCGGGGTTGGCGCTTGCGCCCTCACGACAGGAATTTGCAGCAGAATGGCAATAAGAAGGCCGGGAACGATTGCGGTTGTCTTTCTCATGGGCTTGCCCCCAGGTCAGTGTGCGTTCGAAGGTAACTCGATGCGGCTTCATTCGGGCTGCACAAGGTAACGCGAAATCCCCAAAAAGGCCATGGGAAATGTGGGCGGGTTCGCGGCTTGCGGCATCAAACTTCGCTGCAGTTATTCTGGCATCCGGCGGACCTGGTCTTGCTTTCCAATTCCCCGTGGGTACTTGACGCTCTTCAAGGTTCCACCATTCACGTCGCGCATGACAACCACCGGCTTGCCGCTGATCGGGCCGAGATCCATCTTGTTCAACCGCAAGTCACGCACATCGTCAAACACCAAGGCGGGGCGGTAGTCCGAGTTCTTCAGGCTGACGCGGCAGTCGCGGAACTCAATCCCCTCGGCGTGGCGCACGTAAAAGCCCCAGGCCGGAAGTTCACCGAACATGGAAAACTCAGGGTATTTTCCCTCCTGCTCCGGCACCTGGTTGATGGCGTCCCAGCGAACCTGCGCGCGCTCCGGCGTGCCGCGGCCGGCATAAATGATCTGAATGTTCTCCAGAAGCACGTTAGACACCGGGTGCCTCGGGAGTCCGGCGATCGACGAGGGGAAAACGTTGTGCGGAGCCTTGACGTCAGGACCGGCAGTCTCATATTCTGCGTCGGGCGGGCCGGCGGGAACCTCCACCTTTACATTGCGGATTGTCACATCGCTCAACTGGCTGAATTTCTGCTTGTAAAAACGGCGGCCGAGGCGCAGGAAAATGGCGTTACCGGTGTTGGTGGCATTGATGTTCTCAATGTGCACGTCTTTCAGAATGCCGCCATCCACGCTCTCCAGTGCCACGGCGGAACGAAATGTGTCGTACACGGTGAGATCGTGCGCGCGGATATTGCGGAAACCGCCTGCCGACGCGGTGCCGAATTTCAAGGCACTGGCGCTCGAGCGGATTCGGCAGTGAGAAATCTCCACATCATCACAATTGCTCGCCGGATTGTCGGACTTCAAGCAAATGCCGTCGTCGTCGGAATTCACATCGCACTCCGAGACCCGCACGTGCTGGCAATCGGTGATGTCAATGCCGTCGTTATTCCAATAGGCGGTGCTGTTCACGCGGATATGGTCAATCACCAGGCCGTCGCACTGAATGTAATCCTGCACCCAGCACGACGAATCGCGCAGCGCCACGCCCGAGATCCGTACATTGCGGCAGTTGCGAAAGTTGATGATCTGCGGACGCTTGTTGGCGTTGGGCCGGTTGTGATCCATGGGGTCAACGTACTCGCCCGATTTCACTCTGCGGATCACATCCTGCGCCAGCTCGCGGCCCTGGCCGTCGATCGTGCCGCCCCCTGAGATCGCCACGTCCTCCTGACCATCCGCCAGCAGCAAGGCGTACCAACGCGCACTCTGCTGATAATCGGGACGCAACGTGCTGCCCCGCAGCGTTGCCCCGGCCGCGATGCGCAGCTCCACATGACTCTTCATCCACACGCTGCCGCTAAGGAAAGTTCCCGCGGGAAGAATGACCACGCCCCCGCCGGCCTGGTTCGCAGCCTCAATGGCGGATTGAATGGCCTTTGTATCGAAAGTCCTTCCATCACCGTGGGCGCCGAAATCTTTCACATTGAAAGTGCGGCGCGCATCCGCCGCGAAGGAAACCAGGCGCACAAGGAACACGCCCGCAAGAAGTAACCAAGCGGTGATCCGAACTGTCTTGGGCATGAAGACTGATGCTCCAACGAATGAAAGTGAGATCCAGGAACAGAGTCGCTCCAGGGCGACGGATGAGTATACACAATTTCGCCTGCCCTCTTTTCCGTCTCGCGCGCTTGCGCCATAATGGGGCGAACACCACAATCGAACGATTTCGAGACGGAGGCCCATGATGAAACATGCTCCCGGATTCCTGAAGCTCGTCGACGACGCCAAAACCCGCATCCGCGAAACCAATGTCCAGGCGGTCAAGAAACAGCTAGATGCCAAGGAGACGTTCACGCTCATTGATGTGCGCGAAGACAGCGAATGGGCCAGGGGCCATCTGCCGGGAGCGATTCATCTCGGCAAGGGCATCATTGAGCGCGACATTGAGAACGCCATTCCGGGCAAGGCCACGCCCATCGTGCTTTATTGTGGCGGCGGGTTCCGCTCGGCCATGGTGGCGGACAATCTGCAACAGATGGGCTATACCAACGTGGTCTCCATGGACGGCGGCTGGCGGGGCTGGACCGATGCCGGATTCCCGACGGTTAAGGATTGATTCTATTTGGGCTGGAGCAACTTCATCTGATACTGCGAGGATAGTGAATTGAGATCGTTGCACACGCCGATCAATTGCAGGGCCGACTGCACCATCTCATAGTCCAGGTGCTCGTCGGAGGTGCGGCCGAGTTCCATCAGCATCTTCTGCTGCAAGTCCTGGAGTTGGGGCATCAATTTGGAACGGTAGGTCGCTACGCGCTCCGCATTCACGGCATTGATCTGATTCATCATCCCTCCCCGCTGGCTGTAATCGGCAGGGTGCAACACCTGTTGCAGCTTGGCGTTCCAGATATTCACCATGTTCATGCAATCCGTGGATTTGCTTCGGGCTTCGGCAATTAACGGTGAAGAACGTACCGCGCCCGGATACGCGTACGGCACCACGACGGCACTGGGAGCCGGGGCTGAGTCCTCCAACGGGGCCTGTACTTTGGTTGTCTGCTTCGCGGTCAAAACGATGCTCTGCTGAAAGTCCTTCTTCCCTGCCAGTGAAACCTTGAGTGCATGCGTGCCGACAACAGACTTCACCGACAGCTCACCCTGGGAATTGGCATGTCCCAACAGCTGTCCGTCCAAATCGACTTCGGCGTTGGCCGCGGTTGACAACTCGAGTTGCGCGGCGTCACTTTCGGCGGCGGCGCGGACCGCGGCCACCAGCGCATCGTCTCCCCCCGCCAGGCGTAACGTCTTGAAATACTCCGCGTCGGGGTAGAAGCTGACGCCACGATCCTTGACCAGTTCGACGACGCGCGCGCTGGGCAGACCGCCAGCCACGAGAGCCAGCAACTTTGACCTGCTGATCGGCTGCGGTTTCACGGCTCGGAGGGCTTGAATAACGGCGTCCGGCGCTTTGGCGGCACGCAGGGCCTGGAGGTAGTCGTCGCTGAGATCGAAGTCAAGGCCGTGCTCGCGGATGAGCTTGGCCAGGGCGGAAGGATCCATCCCCGCCTTGACCAAATCCATCACCTGGTCTTGTTTAAGCGGCTCCGGGGCCTGCTGAGAATGTGCAGGCATGGTCATCAAAGCGAGCGATACGATCCCCATTATCAGGCAAGACTTCATCAACGACCTCCCCGGCAAGCTCCGAAGAACCCTTCGCTGAACGGTGCGATGAGATTGTTATTTGACCCGGGAGTATTCTACACTCTCTCTGAATGCCTGAGCAATCGCGGCAGGTTACGGGGCCTGTAACAATCATCTGAACTGCTCTGACAGAGAAGCGGACCTTACCGGGAGGCGCATCGCAACCGTGAACGTGTTTGAACTCACCTTCCTGAGCTGGCTGGGCGCGCTGCTGGCGGGATTCCTGGGCGCACTGACCGGCTTGGGAGGCGGCGTGATTGTCACCCCGCTTCTGGCGCTGGTTTTTGGCATCGACATTCACTATGCCATGGGCGCCAGCCTGGTTTCCGTCATCGCCACGTCTTCCGGCGCCGCCGCGGCGTATGTGAAGGAGGGCTTCACCAACATGCGCATCGGCATGTTCCTGGAAATCGCCACCACCGTGGGGGCGGTGGTGGGAGCATCCATCGCCACGCACCTGCCCGCCTCCGCCATCGCCATCATCTTCGGCATTGTCCTGCTCTATTCCGGCTACGCCTCCGCGCGGACAAGGAAAGAGCGGGCCGCCGACGGCGTGCCGGACCCGGTGGCCACGCGCCTGAAGCTCGACTCTTCGTACCCGTCGGACACTGGCCGCCAAGACTACCATGTGGACGGTGTTCCCGCAGGCTTCGGGCTGATGTTCTTGGCCGGAAACCTCTCGGGACTCCTGGGAATCGGATCGGGAGCCCTGAAAGTGATTGCCATGGATCAGGCCATGCACATCCCCTTCAAGGTCTCCACCACCACCAGCAACTTCATGATCGGCGTCACGGCCGCCGCCAGCGCCGGGGTCTATTTACAACGCGGTTACATCGATCCCGGCCTCGCCATGCCCGTGATGATAGGCGTTCTCCAGGGCTCGCTGATTGGAGCACGTCTGCTGCCCCACATCCGCACCGGCCTGCTCCGACGCGTGTTTGCCGTGGTGGTGGCCGTGCTGGCCATCGAAATGATCTATCACGGCGTGACAGGAAAACTCTAAAATGGAAGACCGATCAAATCCCTGGACCGATCAACGCCTGGAAACCATCGTGGGCAACCTGTTACGCAGTGGCGTGGTGCTGGCGGCGTCGGTGGTGGCAATCGGCGCCGTGATCTTTCTGATTCGCCACGGCCGCGAGATGCCCCACTACCAGACCTTTGTGGGCGCACCGGAAGAATACCGCACCATTTCCGGTATCCTCAGGCACGCCTTCACCTTGCACGGGCGCAACATCATTCAGTTCGGCCTGCTCCTGCTGATTGCCACACCGGTGGCCCGCGTGGGCTTCTCGATTATCGCCTTCGCGCTACAACGCGATCGGATGTACGTCGCCTTTACGGTTATCGTTCTCGCCGTGCTCGTGTTCAGCCTCGCTGGGGGCCACCTCTAATTTTCGATTTTCGATTGCCGATTTTCGATTGGAACTGCCCCACACGCTCGCCGCTCTCCGATCGCCTTCCCAGATGGAAATCGGCAGCTCGGAATGAAACCACTACGCGGAGCATCTCGATCAGCGACCCTGACCATCTTCAAACAGCTCATTGATCTCTTTGTAAGGAATGGCGTCTGCGGTCAGCCTGGACACCTCCGCCGGCTCGCGCACGCCTTGCACCAATTTGCGAAACCATCCCATGGCGGCGCGGAAGGGCCACGAGCCGAAACTGACGCGCGCCACACCCAACCGCTCCAACTCCGCCACCGGCGGCGTTCCCGGCACCGCGAGGATGTTGAGCGGGCCGTTCACGGCTTTCACCAAGCGCTCAATGGTATCGGCATCGCTCACACCGGGAACAAACAGGCAGTCCGCTCCTGCCTGGCGATAGGCGTTGGCGCGGCCGACGGCGTGGTTGAATCGAGTTTCCGGTTCTCCCACTTGCGCAAGGAAAACATCCGTGCGCGCGTTGATCACCACGGGCACCCCGGTCGCGTCGATGGCCTCACGCAGACGCCGGATTCTGGCCGCCTGCTGTTCCACCGGGAAGAGCGGATTCCCCGCATCACCGGTGCCGTCTTCAAAGTTCAGGCCCACGGCCCCGGCGGCGATCATGGCGGAAGCCAGTTCGGCGACGGCGTCCGTCGTTTCACCATAGCCCGCTTCCAGATCGGCACTCACCGGGAGCTCGACGTGCTGCGCGATGCGCTCCACCACGCTCAGCATTTCCGCGCGGCTGATGTGCTCGCCGTCGGGATAACCGTAGGAGTTCGCCACGGCGGCGCTGGATGTGGCGACGGCGGGAAGCCCGGCGCTTTCCACCAGGCGCGCTGTCGCCACATCCCACACATTGACCAGCACCAGGATTTGCCGCCCCTGATGGAGCCGGCGCAATTGCTCCGCCTTTTCAGCTTGCTGGTGAAAGTCCATCGTCATCCCTCCGCGGCCTGCCCCTAATTTGAAAACAGCTTGCTCATGTGTTCCATGGGTTTATCGATGTTGAAATAGAGAGTGACCTTCTCGTGCGTTTTGGGATCCGTAGGTTCCAGGACGTCGTAGCTGTGCTTGCCCTTGTGCACCAGACTTTGCGAGCCCGGCTGGAGCCCCAGCACGCCGAGGACGACGTACTCTTCGTGAACGGTCAGCACCTGCCACGCCGTCTCGGCCGTTTTGCCGTCGCCCGTCTGAAAGATGGCCTGGATCAGCCCGTGGGCGATCCGATGGTGGAACTCCGCCTCCTCATCAACGTGCATTTCGCGATTGGCAAGAAACGCCACTTGGTGCGCGTCGATATCCAGGTAACACTTTGCGAGCAACTGTTGTGAATGCTTCAGCGCCTCCTTGTAATCCCCTCGATGGTACGCCCCGTACATGGCTTTGAGCTCGTCAGAGTCGGTGGCGTCGGTGTATTCCGCCGAATCGGCGTAAGCCCGTCGCAATTCCAGAAAGTCGACGGTGATGTCCCCCTGCCTGAGCCGCGCCAGGAGGTTCAGGTACTGGTCGGACGCCGCATCCTTGGGAAGTGTGACAGCCGACGCGGCTGCGAAAATTACGAAAGCGATGAGCGAGCCTCTGAGCAGCATCTTCATGGTGGTCCTCCCAGGGTGGGACGCGCACCCTGGGGTTGATGAATGTCTCTCCGAGAGGTCAGTCCCCACACCAAAGAATTTCGACCGGGTAAGACTTGAAGGCACGGTCCGCCGTCAGGATGGTCATGCCTTCGACCTGCGCCTGCGCAATTAAAAGGCGATCAAAGGGATCATTGTGGTAGCGGGGAAGCTCCGCCACGCGCAGCGCATGACTATGCATAACCGGTAGAGGGCGCAAGGCTTGGGCTGCCATCCGTTTGGGAACGAAACTCGCCACCGGTTCGGGTAGCGGCAGCTTGCCCAGCGCTGACTTGATGGCGATTTCCCACGAAGTCGCAGCCGAGAGGTAAATCTCCTCTCTGCCTCGGGCAAGGAGTTCCCGCCCCTCAGGCCGGATTCGCTCGGAAGCGGTCAAGCTCCAGAGCCACACCGACGTGTCGAGGAGGTATCTCACCGGCGTTTCTGGCTCCCTCTCCTCTGGCGCCGCTTTCCCTTGGTGGCAACACTTCCTTCAAAGAGCGCGACGACGCTGGCTGGCAAGGGGGCGTCAAAATCCTCCGGAACCTCATACAGGCCCCGGTCGAGGTCCAGAGAGCGCTCGCTCTTGTCCGGCGCAACGGAAACCAACCGCGCAATCGGCACGCCCGCGCGCGCGATGATGATTTCCTCGCCCTCCATCGTGCGCCGGAGCAGTTTGGAAAGATGCGTTTTTGCTTGGTGAACGTTAACTTCCATAATAATCCCATAGTGGACTAAGTCCTGGACTAAGTCAAGAACATCTGTCACGAGCGCAACACCCAGAATTTCTGGGTACGTTCGCCCCGCTACGGGCCGTCCGCTAACCACCAGCCACCAACCACTGTCCTCATTGCTCTTCGCCATCCACCACGCAGCGGAAGCCCACTGTGGCCGAGCGGTCGATGCTGGGGGCCATCAGCAGATATTTACCGTGTTCATTCAACTTGTAGGCTTGGGGGAAATACCAGTGCGATCCCTGCGGCTGGTAATAGCTTCCGCCGCGCAGGATGGCCGCGCGCGTGTGGGCATCGGTGAACTCTTCCGTCCACTGCCAGACATTGCCGACAAGATCCATCACGCCGAATGAGCTTGCGCCTTGCGGGTAGGCGGTCACGTCGGTGGGTGGACGCATCACGCGGCGCGTTTCGATCGGGGGCACAGCAGCAGCATTCCAGCCATTTCCCCACGGGTAGAGCCGCCCGTCCGCTCCCTGCGCGGCGTATTGCCACTCCCACTCATGCGGCAGGCGCTTTCCCGCCCACGCCGCGTAGGCCCGCGCGTCATCGAGCGAGACCCAGGTGACGGGCTTGTTCGCCCAGCCTTCCGGATACTCGCCGTTCTTCCAATCGCGCAGAAAATTGTGATCGTCCTTCGGGTGATAGTTCGTGGCGGCCAGGAACGTTTTGAACTCGGCGTTGGTCACCGGATACTTGTCGATGTAGAACGGCTTGATATCAACCACCCCGCCATGGTGCCGTCGCGGGGCGTCTTCCCAGGGGTATTGCACGTCAACGCCGATGTCGTTTTCGCCTTCAATCTCAATCCCGGACACGCGGAGGTTAAACTTTGCGCCCGGAATGCGCACCATCCCGGGCGGCGCACTGCCGGCGAGTTTCGTGCCATCGATGGGAACAATCTGCTGCGGCAGGAACTTCCATTCGTGGGAAAAATCCTGCAAGCGTTTCTGCGAGAGTTCGTGCATGCGTGCGAGCAGCGTGCGCAGATGCTCATCCGGCTCGGCCGTGGTGGCGAGCACCGCGCCGTAGCCGTGGGCTTCAATCTCAAAGCGCAGCGCGGCGGTGGTTCCCTGAATTTCGGGCGTCAACTCGGCGCCCTTCCACAAATCGTAATAGCGTATGCCCGATGCATACGGAATTTCGATTTGCCGGCCGGGCACGTCATATTCATTGCGGTTGACAAAGGTCCACAGCGTCCGTCCCTCGCCGGGAAACTTGCTGGCGAACACGCCATATTGAAGCGTGGGCGTGTGCGGCTCCCAATCCTGGCTGACCAGCAGGGGAGCCACGGCGCGCTCGATGGTGGCGATGCGGCGCAGCGCTTCGCCGTCGCGCGGCGTGATCTCGTTCCAAATGCCCCAGATGTTCTCCCAGCTTTCGTAACCCACACCGTTGAAGAAGGCGTGCTGAAGGTCATCGGTCTTGTCGCGGCCCCAGCGCCGGCAGATGTTCACCATGTGGCGCGGTTCCAGCCACTTGTACATGCTGACGGTGGGAATGAAGGAATAATCCCAATAAGCCCAGCTCAGGTTGTTCCACAGCAGGCCGAGGTCCACGGTCAAGTTCTCGGGCTCAAGCGCCAGGGGATGACCCGTCCCGTCGGAGGCCGTGCGAAAAGCACGGGGAAACGCGCTCAACGTGTCGCCGTTCACGCCGTCGGCGCCAACCTCCGCCAGCAGGCGCGCGGTGGCCGTCCAGTTGGGAACACCCACGTCGCGCGTGCCCTGGTCCCACACCATCACGGGGAACAGCACGCGCACGCCGTGCTGGTGGAAATCGTCGATCATCTGCCGCACGCCCGCGATGCCACCGGGCAAGTCGCGCAGCAGGTCGTACTGATTGCGGTTGTCGATGCCCATGTTGGGGTACGACTGCCACACCAGCACGGCGTCAATGCCCCCGTACCGGCGATTCAGGTCGTCAAGGTAGCGCCCCACGGTGTACTTGCCCGCCACCGGATCATAGAAGAAGCGATCGTGAATCATCATCTGCGGCTGGACGAAACTCGACTGCGTCCAGGCGAGTTGCGGGCGAAGGTACTCCGCATCGTCGTAACCGATGCGAAGACGGCGCTCCATGCGCCAGTGTTTGATGTCGGCCAGCCACTGGGCGGTATCAAGCTTGTTGGCCGGGCCGGAAATCTGCGAGCGCCCAGTGTGGAACGACGCATCCTGCGCGCGAGCGGTGGCGGCAAGAAGAACGAGGGGGAAAATGAGAACGTAGAAGCGGCGTTTGGTCATATTGCGAACCTATTTCCCTTTATTTTCAATAAGATCTCCGGATGCACCTGCATATTGCTCTCACCACATCAGAAGTTGGTCCTCAGTCGTGGTTTCCACGCGGCAGCGATTACCCTTCACAAACTCGTCGCGCAGAGCGACTCCCAGGCCGGGCTTGCCGTTCACGCTCAGCAGTCCGTCCTCCAGCTTGATCTGGTCGGTAACCACGTCGTTGTACCAGCCGTACAGATATCCGCGCACGATTTCCGCGATCATGGCATTGGGAATGTGCAGCATCAGGTGCGCCGCCGCCCACATCGCCACCGGTCCCACGCAATCGTGGGTGGTGATGGGCAAAAAGTAGGTATCGGCAAAGGTGGAAATCTTGCGGGCCTCGGTGATGCCTCCGCACCACGAGAGATCGGGCATGATGATGTCGGCGGCATTCCTTTCAATGAACTGGCGGAAATTATAGCGCGTAAAAACCCGCTCACTTTGGCAGATGGGCACCTTGGTGGCGGCCTTGAGCCGCACAAAGGCCTCGGGGCTATCCGGCGGCATGATTTCCTCGAGCCACATGATATCTAGCGGCTCCAGCGCCCGGGCAATGCGCACCGCCGTGGGCAAGTCATAGCGCGCGTGGCCCTCGACGGCGATCGCCATCTTATCACCCACGGCGCGGCGAATATCCTCGACAACGGCCACGCCTTGCTTAAGCTCATCCTGACTTAAGAAGTGTGTCTGAACGCCCGCCGGTGTGTCCTGGCCCAAGATCGTCATCTTGCCGCGCGGATTGGTGGGCCCGGCGAGTGTCCAGCCGAACTGGTCGAACGGCCAAACCTTCATGGCCTTGATGCCTTGGGCGAGCAGGTCGCGGGCCAGGTCGCCGGCATGCCCTCCAGACCATGCCGCGAAGTCGTTGTACTTCCCCGAACCCACGCAAGTGTTGTAGACGGGGACCCGGTCTCGATTGCGGCCGCCTAACAGGTTGTAAATCGGTTGCCCGGTATGCTGCCCAGCGAGATCCCAAAGGGCAATATCGATGGCGGAAATCGCACGCATTTCCGCGCCCGCGTACCCAAAGAAATTCGCCAGCGAAAACATGTTGTTCCAGTGGTTTTCGATGTCGAGCGGGTCGCGCCCTATCAAAAGCGGCGCGTAAGTGTCGTGGATGACAGCGCTGACGGCGCGGGATACGTAATACGTCTCTCCCAGTCCCACGAGGCCGGTATCGGTGTAGATTCGCACCCAAAGATTGCCCGGCGATGCCTGACGCTTCTGCGGGTTCGCCTGCTGCCACTCGCTGTTGGGCACAGGTTCAATCCGGATGGTCTCGATTTTGGTAACTTTCAATGAGTCCCCCTGTCCGCTGCCGCCCGAAGGTGCATGCCGCCGCGCCGTCGATTATATCCGGCCCGTCAGGCCCGGCGGTTGGGATTATAATGCCGCCGCACACCATGCTGCCTTCTGCCCAAGACGGACCGCTGCTCCAACTCCGACAGGAGATTGAAGACCTGCTCAAACAGCTTCAGCATCCCGTGTTGGTAGAAGACGGCGTCGAATTGCTCGATTTGACGGCGGCACAGTGGCGGCTGACGATTGAGTTCAACAAGCTCATTTTCAGCGCGTGGAACTCCGCCAAAACCTTCTCCCGGCGCGTCGAAGACGTGGCCTATCGCGACGGAAGCCGCTTTGGCATCTTCGTGCGCAAGGCGGGTGGCCGCGAGACCGCCACGCTGGAATTCCGGGAATCACACGCGCCACCCAGTCCAAGCCGTACGGCCGGGCGCACGGGGTTTCGCCAGCAATTGCTGGCGACGCTGGAGCGTGAATACCGCGGATGGAAGTTCGAGCGCGTCGGCAACCGCTCCGACCGGGAACACTCGTTTTCCGCCTGGTACACACGCGGCATGGCAAGGCAAGGGCGCTCCGCCTGGGCCTTCCTAGGGCTGGGCGAAGACGAGCCGGCCGCCGCCGCGGACAACGTGCTGGCCTTTGGCCTGATCTGGCTGGACTGGCTGCGCGGGCAGGCACAGCGTGAGAGCATTACGGGTTTGAAGCTCTTTCTGCCCCCGGCGGCAATCGGCGTGATTGCTCACCGTGCCGCCTATCTCAATCCGCGCACCTTGGAGTTGGAAATTCGTGAATGGCGCGCGGGCCGCGCGTCCTCTACTCCCGTGGACCTGAAAGATTACGGGAATGTCGAGACGCGGCTCGCGGCGCGGCGCCAGGCGGAACTGCTGAAGGAGAGCCACACCGCCCTCTTGCACGATCTGTGGGATGACACCGGCGGGGAAATCGACATTGTCCCCGACTCAACCGGAACGTTCTCTTCCCTGCGCATCGCGGGTTTGGAAGTGGCACGTGTCGAGGGGCAACTGGCGCCGCGCATTTATTTCGGTCTCGAGGGCAGCGTTCGGCGGCTGGATGAATCGAATCGCGACGAGTTCAGAGATTTTCTGCTGGAGGTGAAGAGGATTCGCCAGCCCGACAGCCCCGCTCCCCAGCACGACTTTTACCGGCTTCAGTCGGAGCGCTGGCTGGAAAGTCTGCTGTTCCGCGACATCACGCGCATCGACCCGGCGCTTTCGCCCGCCCACGTCTATCCCCAGGTGCCGGCGTTTTCCGGCGCGGACCGCGGCGTGATCGACCTGCTCACGGTGACGCGACGCGGGCGGTTGGCCGTGGTGGAATTGAAGGTCCACGAGGAGATCAACCTCCCACTTCAGGGACTGGACTATTGGCTGCGCGTGAATTGGCTCCAGCAGCGTAAACAGTTTCAGGAATTTGGGTACTTTTCGGATTGCGAGCTTTCCGCTGAACCTCCTCTTCTGTACCTCGTCTCACCCGCTTTCCGTTTCCATTCCACCACCCAGAAGTTGCTCCGATATTTCGTCCGGAGCCTGGAGGTAACCATGGTCGGCATCAATGATTCCTGGCGGAAGGAGATCAAGATTCTGTTTCGTCAACAAGCTCCAGCCGGAGCCTAAATTTCTACTTGGCGGAAGGCGGAGAATCTGGTATACGAATTAGCGATTAACTTTTTTATTGCTCAAAAAGGACTTATATATGCGGTTAAAGTTCTGGGGGGTGCGCGGATCGACGCCCACGCCGCAACCCGAGAATTTGCGGTACGGGGGAAACACCCCTTGCCTGGAATTTCGCTCGGACGGCGGCTCCCTGCTCATCGCCGATTGCGGCAGCGGCGTGAGGATGCTGGGAAAAGCACTGATGAAGGAGTTTGCCGGGCGCCCGATTCACGCCAATGTCCTGGTGACCCACTTTCACTGGGACCACATTCAGGGATTGCCGTTCTGCGTCCCGCTGTACAATCCGGCAAATCAGTTTGATTTCTATTCCTATCACCCCTACGAAGCTTCGCTTGAGGACATCATCGCGGGACAGATGACCAACCCGTACTTCCCCGTGGAAATGAGCGCCATGCGGGCAAAGCGCACTTTCACGGAAGTTTCCACTGAGCCGTTCGAACTGGATGATTTTCACGTCCGCGCCGTCCATCTGAACCACCCGCAGGGTTGTCTTTCCTACCGCGTCGAGAACAACGGGAAAGCCGTGGTAATCGCCACCGACAACGAACCGGGAAATCCCGAAGGCGATCGCGCCCTGCGCGAGATCAGCCGCGGAGCTGACGTCCTGATCTATGATTCCCAGTACGACCTCATCGAGCTGCAGAGGGACAAGAAGGGCTGGGGCCACAGTTCCTGGGAAGAAGGCGTGAAGATTTGCGAGCAGAGCGGGGTCAAGCAGTTGGTTTTGTTCCATCATGACCCCGATAGCGACGACAAGACCATCGATAGCATCCAGAAACAAGCGCGGGCTCTTTTCCCCAACACCCGGGCGGCGTTTGAAGTGATGGAAATAGTGCTGTGAAGAACGGTAGGTGGCATATGGGGAAGGCGTCCCTTGTGCCGACTACCACAATTCCCCCTCTGCCGCTTGAAATCTACTCTTTGCCTCGCTTAGAACAGCCGGTCGGAATCCAGCAGCAGGGTCACCGGACCGTCATTGATCAATTCCACGTCCATCATGGCGCGGAAACGTCCGGTTTCAGTGGGAATTCCCAATTGGCGTAGGCATTTCACAAAACTCTCGTATAGCAGCAGAGCCTGATCAGGCGCCGCGGCCTGGTCGTAACTCGGGCGCCGGCCTTTTCGACAGTCACCGTAGAGCGTGAACTGCGAAACACAAAGCACGAGCCCCGAGATATCCAACACTGAGCGGTTCATCTTGCCCTGGTCGTCGTCAAAGACGCGCAGATTGGCGATCTTCTCCGCCAGGGCCTCAGCGGCGGTTTCGGTGTCGGACTTCCCCACCCCCAGCAGCACCACGAAGCCGCGACCTATACGCCCCACCACCTCTTCCCCAACTCGAACTTCCGCACGCCTGACCCGCTGCACCACGGCTCGCATCGACGGCAAGCCCCCCCTTTGGCTTCCGAAACCATGAGAAAGTTCCGGAGGCAATCAGTCTATCGCGACTGGAGCCGGACAAGACCGGCAGAATTTTCCTGTGAGATAATTAACCAAAAGTACTAGTGCTATATGTCCCATTCCCGATGTTAAAATAATCTCAGTTTTGAAGGGGTTCGCGTTGTGGCCAGTTTTAGACCGGTGGCGGCTTCCCCAAGCCCTTCCGGCGCAAGATCGCGAGGTGCACGATGGGCAAAATGAGTAGTTCACTTCCGTTCCGCCGGAGCGCGCGGATCAATCTTGGCTGCGCCATCAGGCTTTCCGGCACACTGCCGAACCATGGCACGTTCGACGTAGATGCCCAAATCGTTACGCTCAGCAAATTTGGGGCAAAGGTGAAAACCGGCATTCCGCTGAAGGTCGGCATGCAGGTGCGGATCCAGCCCGTGCGGGGCGAGAAGTCGGGAGTCTTCAAGGTCGTTTGGGTGGGCCGCGAAGGCACCCCGCGCGCCGGCGAAGTGGGCGTCGAGTATCCACAAGAAATTGCGAACATACTCGGGATCAATTTCCCTGATGTGGCCTCGCCGGTGAAATAACCGCATGAGCAGTGCTCCGCTTTAACTCACTTCATCATCCAGTTGCCCCGCTCGCAACCACCCGCGATTTCTCCCCCGGCCCATGACTTGCCTTGAGAGTAGGAGTAGAATACCTGCGTATGTCACGGGAGGAATTTACCCATGAATAAGCACCGTGCCGTCTTGCTTACGACTTTAGCTTTCTGCGCTTTGCAAATCTCCGGTTTCGCGTTGGATCTCGCGCCTTCGGCAGCGCGGCTTTCCATGGCTGCTGACGAAAACAACTTTACGCTGGAAGGCAAAATCACGGAAAAGAATGGCACAAAACTGACTGTCAGCACCGGAGAGAACATCATCTTCCACGTGGTCTACAACGACAAGACCGTTATCAAGAAAAAAGACGGCAGTCCCGCCACCGCGCAGGATTTGCGCACCGGAGTAACAATTGCAGTTGCCGGTGACCTGGCGGAGAGCGGTGAGATTACGGCGAAGACGATTGATATTGAACCGTCAGGGACGAAACCTGAGTTCTGACGGTCTAACCGATATCCAGTTCTTTCCCTTTTCCTTGCTGCAGCGCCTGCTGGTAGATGTAACCGGCAACGGCGATGTCCCACAGGGCGATGCCGTGCGATTTGAAGAGGGTGACCTCTTCGGCCGACGATCGCCCAGGATGCTTGCCGGCCACCACGGAGTACAACTCGATGACACTTTCCCAACCCCTGCCAATGTTCGCCAGACCTTGAATGAGGTCGCCCGATTCCCTCCGGCTTTGTTCGATGGAATCCACCGCGACAAGGGTAGCGCGGCGCACCGCCTCGTCATCGAGTTCGCGCCGATTCGCCATGTTGGCGCCAATGGCATTCAGGTGGGTTCCGGGCTGCAAGCACTCGCCCCGAACGACGGGCTGTTGAGCGGTGGTGGCGGTGCTGACGATCTCGCCGTAGCGGACGGCCTCGTCGGCGCTGGATGCCGGCTCCACGGGCACCCCAAGTTCGTCCGACATTTCCTGGCAGAAGCCGCGCAGGCGGGCCTGATCGCGGCCGAACGCTCTTACGCCCGTCAACTTTCTTACCGCCGCAATCGCTTGCAATTGCGTCCGCGCCTGACGGCCGGTGCCGATCACGGCGGCGCGCGAAGCTTCGGGGCGGGCCAGATACTTGGTGGCGATTCCGCTCGCCGCGCCCGTTCGAATCCGCCCGAGGTGGTCAGCCTGTATCAGGGAAAGCAGCTTGCCCGAAACGGAATCGAAGAGCAGAACCAGGAAACGGAAGTCGTCGCGCGTGACAGTGTAAATCTTCATGCCCAGATGCTGCGACTCGGGCAGTGCCCCCGCCATATAGTGCAGCGATACCTGGGGCAGCAGAATGCGCTCGCGCGAGCGATTGATGGCTTGGTCATTACCCTGCGCCACAAAGCTCGCCTCCACACACTCCAGTGCTTTCTGCATGGGCAGGAGTCCGCAGACGTCGGCTTCGGTCAGAAAGAGCGTCATGGTGGGTTTTACCTCGGCACGCCAGCTCGTTCCTCGTACGCCGCCAGAGTCTGGTCAAGGTCATGCAAAATCGCCTGGCGCAGGCGTTTGATCTTCCGCGTCAACCCCGGAATGGTTCGTGAAATCAACATCAGGCGCGCCTTGGGACGCAGCAGTTCCGCGTATCTCCACAGATAGGCGCCCGACACCGGCAGTGTGGGGGCGTAATACCCGGCTGCGGCCCGGCCCCGCCAATGCGCCACCAGATAGATCTGGAGGGTGTAGAACCCCAGCGTGACCACGCCGCGAATGATCCACTCGGTGCTGCGTTCGCGAGTGCTGCCCGGCTTGAACGAGCGCGCCAGAAAGAGGACAAAGAGGATGGCCAGATGATTCAGCAATCCGTAGAGTGCGATGGGCAGGCCGACCAGCATTTCCGCCCAAACGATGATTTGCCGCCATCCCGATTCGATGGGGGAATCCGCACCTGCAACTTGCAGCTCCCGTAGCGCGCACTGCTTTTGCAACAGGCGGTAATCGTCCAGCGACTTGCGCAAGGCCACCAGGCGGCCGGGATTCACGTAATTCGTCTGCCGCATCCACTCGCTGACCTGCCGGCTCAGCACAAAACCCTCGGTGTCTTGTTTCCACTCCGGAAGGGAAGCCCATTCTTCCTGCAAGCCGGTTCGCAAGACCTCTTCCAAGTCGCCGAGGAAGTAATCGAGGTAGGCTGGGCCCAGTTGGAAGGCATTCTCCTGGAAGCGCGAGTCAATTCTGGCGGCCAAAGCTTGCGCGTCAGTTCCAGAGGCCGACCCTGCGGGCGATGCCTCGGGGGGGTCCAAGACGGCGTCGACATAGATCAGAATTTCGCGCGACTCCTTCGCTGTCTGGGGGAGAAAAAGATGCACCGGATGCACGGCCACGCGACGGCCCACGTGCTGCGCTTGGGCCCGCCGCACCAACTCCGCCGCGGTCAGGGCGGGAGCACGGGAGGCCGCCGCACCAGCCGACGCCGCATCGGCAAATACCACAAGTGCACCGCCACGTGCCAGAACGTCAATGGCCGTGCGTAAAGTGGCCTCGGCAACGGGCCTTTCACCCTCAAAGAGAATGAATCCCAGTTGGTCAGCCAGAAATCGCCCGAGCGGGCCCTGGACGGGACTGGTTGATAGCAGGCAGCAGACCGGGCGTTCAATCGCCGTCGCCAGGACCAAGGCCGCCAGGAAGCCCGCGGGGTGGCTCACGGCAAACAGGGCTGGCCCCTCGGCCGTCACATCCCCGGCTCGCAGCAGACGAATCTGGCGCCGGGAGAGCGCGAACCACGCTCGGACCAGCCGGTGCCAGAGACCGTTCGGTGCGGGAAGTTCTGGAGCTCTCTCCATAAGGGCCTTCAACCTTTTCGCCGGTCCGGGCGATGATGGTGGTGGGTCGCAGCCGACTCCGGCATCTCGTCACTTTCCCAGCCCGGTACCGTACCAACTGGCCGCGTGATCGTATCGAACAGTCCGTAGATCTTCTGGAATTTCTGCCCTTGTTCGTCCATCAATCGGAGGCGGAAGTACGGAACGCCGTCGATCTCGCTGACGCGAATCGGAAAGTAACCATTTAAGTTGCTCTCCACGTAGGCCGTCACATACTTGTGATTCTTGATCCACCAGGTAAAAACGCGAATATGGGTAAAGTCCGCCTCCAACGTCCCCAGGCGGTCGACGGCCAGATATTCCGGTACTTGCTGCCCGTCATCATTCACGGTCTTGATGACCACCCAGCCAACCATGTTGGAGCCCTGGGCGTAAGGGGCGAGCTTCTCCGGCACATCGATCGCGACGAATCGACCCAGCACCCAGCCGGCATCGTCATGGGCGCGAATCAGGTACCATGCGTCGCGCGCCTTCCCCGCATTGGGTTGGCCCTCGAGGGCAGGGCGGTCCAGAACGCGCCGGCCGTAAATCTGTACCTTGAGGTTCTCCGGCAACAGGGCAAGCTGGGCAGAATCTCGCGACGGCTCAAGATGCAGGTTCACCACACCGCTGGTGTGCCCGTCCGCCTGAGCCGGGAACTGCGCGAGATCGTGCAGCAACTTCTGACCGCTTTCGTAGGTCGCCGAATCAAGCAGATCTTTGTTCTCCACCCAACCCGTCACATTGTCGGCAGTTTGAATCTGTGCCCAGTTGCGAGTGCGCTTGAGGATATCGACGCGCTCACCACTCTTGAGCGTCCCCACGACGATGCGCACCTCGGCAGGGGTATCGACCACCTGAATCGTCGCCGGCAAAACGTAGCCGGCTTCGAGGGAGGCAGCATGCCGTGGCTTGTAGAGATAAAAGTATGCAGCTACAGCGGCGATACCCAACAGGAGAACCAGAAGAATTGTGTTTCTAATGGCAGTGCCTCATTTTGATTCTGGATCGGCGATTTCGGATGGCAGGGGCATGCGTAATCCAAAATCTAAAATCCAAAATGGCCGCATCGCAATGATGACGCCGGCGCCGACTTCATTTTACACTATGTGCAGGCACGGGCAATCACAGGTCACACGCTCGGCCCGCTTCGCGAGTTCTTCATCAGGAGTGGAATACGAAAATCGACCGCACATTCATTTCCGGCCCCGAAGGGCCACTGGAAGCGCTAGTGGAGTGGAACCCGCAGATTCCACCGCGGGGTGTCGCGCTGGTGTGCCATCCGCATCCCTTGTTCGGCGGAACCATGCACAACAAGGTAGTCTTTCGCGCCGCCAAGGCCGCCTTGCTCGCGGGTCTGCCCACGCTGCGGTTCAACTTTCGTGGAGCGGGTCACAGCGCCGGGACCCACAGCGACGGCGATGGTGAACGCGAGGACGTCCGCGCGGCGCTGGACCATCTGGCCGTGCAGTTTCCCGGCTTGCCCGTCTGCTTGATGGGATTTTCGTTCGGCGCATGGATGGGCCTCACTGTGGGCGCGACGGATCCACGCGTCACGGCGCTCGTGGGCCTGGGAGTTCCCGTCAAGTTGTACAACTTCGATTTTCTCCATGCCGTGCGCAAACCGAAGCTGATCCTGCAAGGAACCCGCGATGAATTTGGGTCGGTGGCCCAGGTCACGCAGTTCTATGACTCTCTCGCCGAGCCCAAACAGATGCACTGGGTCGAGGGCGCCGACCACTTCTTTGCAGGGAAGTTGGATGAGGTTCAGCAGGTGTTACAGCACTTTCTGACGCCGCGCGCCGGCCAAGTTCGTAGCGAGGATGCCCATGGCTGAGTCGAAGGATGACAAGCACGAGCCTCTTTATTGCCCCAAGTGTGAGGCGGAAGTCGCTGATCCTCTGGTCTGCGGAGACTGCGGCGCGGTGATCTGCCGCAAGTGCGGGACGCCTCTCGAAAAGGTGGATGAATTGGGAATCGGATAATACGGGAATTCTGAATTATGAAGTCTGAATTATGAAAAGAAGGTCTCTCGGGGTAACCCTGGCGCAGCGGGACAATCTATTTATTCAGAGTTCATAATTCAGAATTCAACATTTTATTGTCAGTACGCCGCCAGTGCCCGCGCCGCCGCCACGATGTCTGCGGGTTGCGGCAGCACCGCATCCTCCTGAACGGGGTGGTAAGGTACAAACACGTCTTTGCCCGCGAGCCGTCGAACCGGCGCGTCAAGGAACATAAACAGTTCGTCGGCGATGCGCGCCGCAATTTCCGCTCCGTAGCCCCATGAAGCAGCGTCTTCGTGCAGCACCAGCACGCGGTTGGTCTTCTTCACCGAGGCCGCAATCAACTCCCAGTCGTAGGGATTCAGCGAGCGCAGGTCAAGAATTTCCGGCTTGATTCCGTCTTGTTCCAGCTTCTTGGCAGCCTGCACGGCGCGAATGACCAGGGAGCCATAAGTAACAATCGTCAGCGACGTTCCCTCGCGAACCAGCTTGGCCTTGCCGAACGGAATCATGTAATCGCGGCCAGGGTAGGGCGCGCGATTGTGCGTCTGCCGATAGAGGTGCTTGGGCTCGAGAAACAGCACCGGATCGTCGCAGCGGATGGCGGTGCGCAACAAGCCGTTGGCGTCGAGCGCGGTGGAGGGCATGACCACGCGCAATCCCGGAAGGTGCGTAAAGATCGATTCACCCGACTGGCTGTGGTAGACCGCTCCGCCCGTCAGGTAGCCACCAATCGGCACGCGGATGACCACGGGACAGGAGAAGGCATTGTTCGACCGCCACCGCAGCATGGTCAGTTCGTCGCGAATCTGCATCATCGCGGGCCAGATGTAATCGAAGAATTGAATCTCCACCACCGGCTTGAGCCCCCGCGTGGCCATGCCGATGGCGCGGCCCACGATGCAGGCTTCCGCCAGCGTTGAGTTGTAGCAGCGCGTGCTGCCAAAGTGCCGTTGCAGGCCGTGCGTGACCTTGAACACGCCTCCCTTGCCTTTTACCTTGGTCAAATCGCTGTCGTGGCTGAAGTCTCCAACGTCCTCACCGAAGACCACAATGCGCGGATCGCGCGCCATCTCATCCTTCAGGCAAACGTTGATGAGGTCCACCATGGTGCGGGGGTCGCCTTGGAGCTTGGGCGGATGATCGAAATGCTCCGAGGTGGGATCGACGCCGGGTGAGTAGACGTGCTGAAGCACCGTTTCCGGTGAGACTAATTCCGCCGCCAACGCCTGATCCGCAGCCTCGCGAACTTCATGCTCGATGCTGGTTTCCAGGGCTTTCAGTTCGGCTTCGGTGACTCCCTTTTCGTCCGCCAGAAGCCTCGCGAGCCGAGTTACCGGATCGCGTTTGGCCTCCTGTTTGCGCACTTCCTCGGGCTTGTAGAGCCGTTCGTCGTCGGAAAGCGAATGCGAATAGGGACGCACCACGTGTGCGTGAATCAGCGCCGGCCCCTTGCGCTGCCGCACGTACTCCACGGCCGTGGCCGCCGCCTCGTAGCTCTCCGGGAAATCGGTGCCGTCGCATTCCAGCGTCAGCAGATCGGGGAAGCCTCGCACCAGCCCGGAGATCTTTCCCCCGGCGGTCTGCACATCAACGGGAACCGAAATGGCGTAGCCGTTGTCCTGCACGACGTAAAGAACGGGAAGCTTGTGGAGGCTGGCGTAGTTGATCGATTCCCAGAATTCACCCTCGCTCGAAGCGCCGTCACCCAGCGAGATGTAGGCAACCTCATCCTGGTGAAAACTGGAGGCAAGTTCCGCGGCCTCGTGAATCTTCGCGAAGTATAGACTCGCTTCTGCCGCCCCCACGGCATGCAGAATGCGCGACCCCGTGGGGCTGGAACCGGTCATAATGTGCAGCTTCTTGGAGCCCCAATGCGAGGGCATTTGCCGCCCGCCACAGGCCGGGATCGTCCTTGGCCCCGACTGAGGCCAGAAACATCTCGTACGGCGTGATTCCCAACTGCAAACAGAACGCCCGATCGCGGTAGTAGGGATAAAACCAGTCGTAGCCGGGCTTGAGATGCATGGCCACCGCCGTGCCAATGCCTTCATGCCCCACGCCGTTAATTTGAAAGTAGGCGCGATTCTGGCGTTTGAGCTGGATCTCTTTGTCGTCCACGCGGCGCGACGTGAACATGGTTCGGTAGGCACCCAGAAGTAGTTCCCGGGAAAGCGCTGCGGCTTTCTCGACTCGATTGATGGTCGTGGCCATAGAACCCTCTCGCAAAAGGGGTTACATCATGCCAGATTTTCCCTGGCGGGAGGCAGACTTTTGTTCCCGCGCTGAAAATTATCATGGTATGAAAAGACAATGTCAACTGGACAGTCGGGCAAGGTGCAGCGCCGTCACCCTGGAATCAAGAAATCAATTAGATTCAGTCATTTAGTTTCTCCTTGCGATCCGTCAGTAACCCTCTTAGTCCGGCGCAACTTGGACCACAACCGTCGCGCTAAGTATGGGGGAAATCGATAGCTGAAACGGATCCAAAACTTTCCCCAGATGTGGACCCACTCAGCGAGGAGCGCGGGCACGCGCCAAATTGGCGGGTCGGTGTTGCGATCCCGGTGCTCGAAATACAAAATCTTGTTGTGTTCCCATGCCATCGACACTTTAGGGCGGTAGCCGAGGGTTGAAATCCTTGGCATGCGCAAGCCAAGAAGACACAATTGGGGTTCGAGGAGAAACCACTTGCTATCTTTCTTGAACATTACCCAAGCGTGACCCGCGCCGAACTTGCCCGCCTTGCCGCCCACGAATCTGCATGGGTAGCCCATATTCAGAAGCTGTCGCCAGCACCAGAGGCCAAGATCAACACAATCTCCGGATCGGTTTTTCTCAAATTCCTCCGGAGGCTGCCAGTAGTCTCGTTTCGCCGCCGCCGTGTCTACGGCACGGCAAGACGCTAGAAATCGGCACAATTCGGTGAAGTCCTTGCACTTGATCCTCAACTCCCCGGCCATGTATCTCGCCATCGGTGCAGTGGGGCGAAATCCCAACCGCCGCCCACGCGTTCCGGGATTGAAGACCCGTCGGCCTTCGACATCGTAGTGTTCGGGAAAGATCTCGCCGATCATGGGCTGGGCAATCCTAACACAAGCATAATCTCACACTCGGTGGACCATCCGATACCTCTCGCTGTCAAACGACAGGAGACAGCGCGCTCGCGTGTGGTAGCAGGTTCATCCGATGAAGGACGGTTGCGCACTGTCTCAGTTTGACGGCGCGACGGCCTTACGCCACAATTTGCAAGGTAAAACTCGCCGATGAGTTGTGTGGCGAGGTAAACTCGCGGCTACAAATTCAAACTGAGACACTATGCAGAGCAATGTTTGGAGACATCGCACGAATATGCTAAAGTGAGCGAATAAAAGGCGAACGCGGTAATCGGGAGATCGGGTAATCCGGTGATCCGTTGAGCGGCTAAGCCACTCGGAGACAAGACTGGCGATTGGAAACTGAAATCAGAATCCCGTACGGTCGCACGATTTTCGAGTTTCGAGTTTCCAGTTTCGGTGCGTGCTGCTCACCCGATCGTCGGATCACCCGGTCGCCCGATCAGAGGACGAGAGATGGAACTCAAGTACGATGCGTTGGCAAGTTTCCGGTCGCACGACCTGGCTCCGGTGGAAAGCGCACTGAAGGAAATTGGGGAGAAATTCCGCGCCTCGCGCGCGCAGGGCGGAGTGACGGCCATCCGCCACTTCCCCGCCCGCGAGGCGCGCGTGGCGCCGTTTCCGCCCAATTTGCCGCCGCGGCTGGTGGAAATCCTCAAGGCGCGCGGTTTCAGTTCGCTCTATACGCACCAGGCGCTGTCATTCACACTGGCGGGCGAGGGTAAGAACCTGGTGGTGGTCACGCCCACGGCTTCCGGCAAGACGCTGTGCTACAACCTGCCGATCCTCAGCGAACTGCTGGCCAAGCCGGAAGCGCGCGCCCTTTATCTCTTCCCCACCAAGGCCCTCTCGCAGGATCAGCTTGTCGAACTGAATCGCTGGACGGAGCAACTTGGCGACGAGGTGCGCACCTTCACTTACGACGGCGACACGCCGCAGGACGCACGCAAGGCCATTCGCTCGCGCGGCAACCTGGTGATCACCAACCCCGACATGCTGCACGCCGGCATTCTGCCGCATCACACCAAGTGGCAGCGCCTGTTTGAGAACCTGCGCTACGTGGTGATTGATGAGCTGCATTACTATCGCGGCGTTCTGGGCAGCCACCTGGCGAATGTTCTGCGCCGACTTAAGCGGGTGGCGCGATTTTATGGCAGCACGCCGCAGTTCATCTGCACCTCGGCCACCATCGGGAACCCCCTGGAGCTTGCCACGCGCATTCTGGAAGAGCCCGTGACGCTGATCGATGACAACGGCGCGCCTTCGGCGGAAAAGTACTTCGTATGCTACAACCCGCCGGTGGTGAATTTTCAATTGGGCATTCGCCGGTCGTATCTGAACGAAACGCGGCGCCTGGCCAAGACGTTTCTTTCGCGCGGGCTCCAGACCATCATTTTCGCCAACAGCCGCCTGGCCACGGAAATTCTGGTGACCTATCTTCGGGAGGATTTCGCGCCCGGCCCCGCCATGCCGCAGGCGGTGCGCGGCTATCGGGGTGGTTACCTGCCGCTCGAGCGCCGTGAGATCGAGCGCGACTTGCGCGACGGCAGCTTGCGCGGCGTGGTGGCGACCAACGCCCTGGAATTGGGGATCGACGTGGGCAGCCTGGATGTGGCGCTGCTCGCCGCCTACCCCGGCACGATTGCCTCCACCTGGCAGCGAGCGGGCCGCGCCGGGCGCAGGCAAGGGACCTCGGCAGCGGTGCTCGTCGCTTCCAGCGCGCCGCTCGATCAATTCATGGTGCAGAATCCGGAATACTTCTTCGGCCGCTCGCCCGAGCATGGCTACGTAAATCCGGACAATCTCTTTATCCTGCTGAATCACCTCAAGTGCGCGGCATTCGAGCTGCCCCTGCGCGACGATGAGAAGTTTGGCACGCTCGACTTGCGGCGGCTGTGCCAGCACCTGGAGGAGACGGGCTTCCTCCATCACACCCAGGACGGCTGGCACTGGGTTTCCGAGAGCTATCCCGCCGACGCCCTGAGCCTGCGATCAATCTCGTCTGACAACTTTGTGATTGTTGACAACACCCGCGAGCCACGCGTGATCGGTGAGACGGACTTTACCAGCGCCCTCACCACCCTGCACGAGAAAGCCATTTACATTCAGGACGGCGTGCAGTACCACGTGGAGCGGCTCGACTACGACGACCGCAAGGCCTACGTCCACCAGGTGGATTCCGAATATTTTACGGACGCCATTTCCTACACCAAGATCAAAATCCTGGAGACATTCGATTCCGCCCCGGCCGGCGCCGCGCGCAAGAATCACGGCGAAGTTCAGGTGAACACGCAGGTGGTGGGATTCAAGAAGATCAAGTTCTACACGATGGAAAATATCGGGTCGGGAGAACTGACTTTGCCCGAGCAGGAGATGCACACCACGGCGTTCTGGCTCACCTTGACGCGAGACATGATGGAGTCACTGCCCTACAGCTCCACCGACCGTCTCGACGGAGTGAACGGCCTTGCCAACGCCCTGGGCGCGATTGCCACGCTACTGGTGATGTGCGACGCGCGCGACCTGGGAACGTCCGTGGGCGAGAATGCGGAGCTGGAAATAACGCCAGATCTGGCAGTGGGCGTAGCGCCGGGCTTGCCCCGGCACTTGCGTCGCCCGTTTCGGGCGCACCGGTGCCGCCCTCAAGGGCGGCGCTACGGCAAGCGACTCATGCTGGCATCGATGCCACAGGATGAACCCGCCGCCCATCGACTGCCCCCGGGCAAACGCACCGTGGTGCGGAAAATCTTCGAGCCTAACGTTTATCTTTACGACTCCTACCCGGGCGGCGTGGGACTCAGCGAGCCACTGTTCCGCATGAGCGAATCACTGCTGGAGAAAACACACAAGCTGATCTCCGAATGCCCCTGCCCCACCGGCTGCCCCTCCTGCGTCGGCCCGGCAGGGGAGATCGGGCAAAAGGGTAAGGAAGTGGCGCTGGAAATTCTGCGGCGGATGATTGCTGCGAGTTAGTGAGATTGCGAAGAAAAGGACAAAACAATTTCACGCAAAGGCGCAAAGCCGCTAAGGCTCGACCAATAGAGTGAAGACCGCATCGAGGCAAACTCTCGCTGAACGGATCTTCGATGTACAAAATCCATGAGAATCGGAAACCGAGCCGACAAATAGCCTTGCGCCTTCGCGCCTTTGCGTGAGAATGTTTTTCCATGACTGAGAATGAAATCTCGAAACAGATCGTAGATGCGGCCTACAAGGTCCACACCACACTTGGCCCAGGACTGTTTGAATCTGTTTATGAAACCATCATGGCACAGGAATTGGCGAGTCGAGGCCTGAAGGTGGTGAGACAATAGGCGATACCGGTTGTCTGGGAAAACATCCACTTGGAAGCGGGGTTCCGCGCCGACCTTATAATTGAGGACAAGGTCATCATCGAGATCAAGTCGGTGGAGGCCCTTGCTCCAGTGCACAAAAAGCAGTTGCTGACGTACCTGCGATTGACCGGCAAGAAATTGGCGTTGCTGATCAACTTCGATACTGAACTCATAAAGAACGGGATTATCAGAGTTGTGAATGGGCTCTGAAGGATAGAACAATTTCTCGCAAAGGCGCTAACGCGCAAAGGTCATCGCCCTGGGGGCGGCAAGAAGTGACGGACTGAAGATTTACGTACTCTCCTTCATTTGCGATTAGCAGGAGAAGCGTCCGATTGGACGGAATAGAGACTCTGCGCCTTCGCGCCTTTGCGAGAGAATGTTTTGCTGTGAACCTTGACGAAAAACTTCGCCAGCTCAAAAAGGCCTCGCGCCGCGCGATTTGAATCGCGAACTGGAGCAGACGCTGGAGTTTCTCCGTCGCATGGAGAAGCCGCCCGAGCCGCGCCGGCTTCCTGCGCAGAGGGCCGCGAAGGGCGTCGAAGAATACGTCGAAGGCGTGCTGGCGAAGAACGACCTGGGCGAATACTTTATCGCCCGGCAGGCATTTCCTTTCGGCCGGCCTTACGGCAAGCTGCGCATCGGAGACATCTCCGCCGCCGACCTGAGCCCCCTGAATCTGCTTTTCCCCCAGGCCTCCTTGCCCGCGCCTGACCGGCTGATCTATCTCGACACGGAAACCACCGGCCTCGCGGGCGGCACCGGCACCTGCGCGTTCCTGATCGGCATCGGCATGGTGGAAGGAACCCAATTCGTGGTTCGGCAGTATTTTTTGCGGGATTACCCGGATGAGAAGGCCGTGCTGCACTCGCTGGCCGAAGTATTGAGCGGCTTCGAGGGCCTGGTGACATACAACGGCAAGACTTTCGATGTACCGCTGCTCGAAACGCGCTACGCGCTGGCGCGCCTGAAGTCACCCTTCACCCGATTGATGCACCTTGACGCCCTGCACCCGGCGCGGCGGCTGTGGCGGCTGCGTCTGGAAAGCTGCCGGCTTACCGATCTGGAGAGCGCCGTGCTGGGAATCGAGCGCGAGGGCGACGTTCCCGGTTCGGAAATCCCCGGCATTTATTTTGACTATCTGCGTACGGGCGATGCCAGCGGCCTGCAACCGGTGTTCTACCACAACGCTCTCGACATCATGACGCTTGCGGCCGTGACCGTCGAGTTGGCCCGGGCCGTCGGCGATGGCGGTGCCAACTCGCTCGAATCACCCCTCGACCTCTTCAGCCTGAGCCGCATGTTTGAATCTGCGGGCTCGCGAGAGCAGTCGGTGGAAACCTGCCAGCGCGCGCTCAATGGCGGACTGCCGGATGAGGTTAAGGCGCGCGCGCTGCTGCAACTGGCTTTGCAGTACAAGCGCCAACGCCGGCACGAATTGGCGGTGGAAACCTGGAAGGAACTCTCGCGACGCCCGTCTCCGCTGGCCTTGGAAGCACTGGAAGAGCTGGCCATCCATTTCGAACATATCCAAAGGGATCTGCGTTCGGCACTGGACTACACGCAAAGCGCGCTGGAACTCCTGCGTGAGCGCCCTTCCCCACCTGACGCCGAGCGCTTCACCCACCGCCTCGGGCGCTTGCAGCGCAAACTCGCCCGCGCGGAGGGCACCATCAACCTGCCGATGGCTTCTCCAGGGCTTCCCTGAACTGTTCGGGGCAGAATCGTTCGGATGGCATCGCTCTCGCTGCCGGCTTGAAACTGGTCATGCCTTTGCGAGGACTACGACGTGGGCAGGTAATCGAACAGATTCACTTGCGACATGTCGGCGCCGGCCTTCACCAAGGCTTGCTGGGTCGTTTCCGCTTGCGTAAGGTTGGTCACCGCAGTCGCCATATCGACGTCGAGCGTATTGCTCTCAGTCTCGGTCAACTGCGTTTGTTCCTGGGTCAAAAAAGTTTTGGCGGTATTCAGGCGGTCAACGGAATTGCCGTAAAAGGTCTGTTGGGTGCTCACATAGGTCAGAGCGTTCTGAACTTCCGCCGTCGCCCCGGAAATGTCGCCATCCGTGTTCAAAGCGTTATACAGGTCTTGAAGAGACTGGAAGACATTGGTGGTGCCGTTGCTGAACACTTGGCTGCCCGGCAGGGTGGTCGGCATGGCCACGCCCTCGGAGATTTCCACGCTGTTGCTGTTGTTGTTGCCGTTGTAGGTTACTCCGGAAGACGATGTAGAGTCCTGCTCATAAGGTTGAGTGGTCGTGGCGGTACCGGAGAAGATGTATTCGCCGTTATAACTTGTGTTCGCCAAGCCGAGTATTTCCTGCTGAATGCCTTGAATTTGCTGGGCAAGCGCCTGACGGTTCGAGGAATTGAGGGTGCCGTTGGCCCCCTCCACGCCCACGGATTGCGCGGTCGTCAGCGCCTCCACGACGGAACTCAGCGCCGAGTCCGCCACATTCAGGGATCCGGTTAAGGAAGAGACATTCTGCAGGTATTGCGTGTCCGAGCTGGACTGCATCCGCAAGTCCACCAAGCTCGCGGCTTCGGCGGGATTATCGGACAGAGAACTGAGTTTTTGCCCGGAAGAGACCTGCTGCAAGGCTTGGTTCTCCTGCTGGGTATTTACCTGAAGCCCATTCAGAACGGTGCTGTAGAGGTCGGGATTGACGCGGATTCCCATGTTATGTGCTCATCGGCGTGTACATATCCAAGGTCGTCTGGTTGAGCTCGTCGATGGTGGAGATGACTCGCGCCGAAGCCTCGTAGGCTTGCTGGTATTGGATTAAATTGGTGGCCTCTTCGTCCAAGGAGACACCGGAGATCGACGACTGCTGGTTGTCAAGCTGCTGGAGGACCAAGCCAACCGCCTCCTGTTCCGAGCTGGCGTCAGAAACCTGGTTGCCGATCTGGTCAATCAGATTGGAATAGTAATCTCCCGCCGTTTGCCCGGAAACAACCTGCGCATCTTGAAGATTGGCCATCGCGGTGGCATTGCTGTTATCCCCCGTTGTCGTGGCCGAGGAACTGGCGGCCACCTGGTCGGGACTGGTGATCGCCACGCTCATGGTGGCGGCAGCGCCGGCGTTCGAACCTGCCGTCGAGGGAGTAAACGGTGTAAAGAAATTCACCCCCTGGCTGCCGTTCAGGTCATAGCCCGCAGTTTGCTGCTGGTTGACTGCGGAAATCAGACCGGCCGCCAGATTGTCGATCGAGGATTGCGCGGAAGGAATGCTGCTGTCGCGGGCATTAATGTAACCGGCCAGCTCTCCGCCAGAAATTTGGGAACTGATGTCGGTACCAAGGGCGTAGACATCATGCATGCCCGTGGAGGTGTTGATTTGCGTCGTTAGGGCATCACTTTGATTGCCGGAAACCAGCAGCGCGCCGTTCGTGGTGGTTACGGACACAGTGCCATCGTTGTTATAAATCACCGCCGTGTCAATAAGCTGCGAAAGGTTCGTCAGATCCTGATCACGCTGGTCTTGCAGCGAGCCGGGAGAATCGCCAGAGTTGGCGACTTCCTGGATCTGCTGATTCAGGCCGGCGATTTGTCCGGTAAGCTGATTGACCTGCTGCACAGTCTGCACCACCGACTGGTCCAGCCCCTGCTGGATGGTCGCAAGATTGTTGCTGGTTTGGTTGAAGGCGCTGGCAAGATCCTGACCGGCAATAATGAGGCCTGGCGCAGGGGCGAACTGGTGGGGTCTGTGGCGAGCGACTGGAAGCTGTTGAAGAAATTGCTCAATGCGGTTTGCAGGCCGGTGCCCTGGGTTTCGTTGAACAGGGACTGTACCTGGTCCATGGAGTTCACGTAGGAACCCAAACTGGACTGTTGGGAAGTCTCCTGATCGATGCGGAGGTTCAGAATGTTGTCGCGCACGCTCTGCACGCTCTTAAGCGTCACGCCCGTCCCGATCATGGTGTTCCCGCTGAGCACCGGCGGACTCTCTTCGAACTCCGGCACTTCCCGCGAGTATCCGGGGGTATTGGAGTTGGCAATGTTGTTGGCCACCACGCCCATGGCGCCTTGTTGGGCCAACATGGATTGCAGAGCGACAGACATCGTACCGAATAGGCTCGACATACTTTACTTCCCCAGCGAAGCAAGGGGAATCCCCCTGGATCGCGTCACCGGAATTGGATAAGTCCCGGAATAATGCGCGAGGAAATTCAGCAATACGTTCACCGAGCGCCGCGAGCGCCGGAGCAATTCCGAATGGACCCGGCTCAGCCTGCGCACATCGGCCTGAATAGCTTTCAGTCCCCCCAGCAGCAGTTGCAGTTGGCGCGCGGAGGCGGGGTCAAGTTGAGCTTCCAGTTCGGCCCGGGTGGCGGGCATCTCGCCGGCGGCAACCAGCTCCGCGAGTTTTCCCTTCATCGCCTGCAATTCCGCGTCCAGCAAGCGGATTTCCGCGCAGAGGTTTTCTTGGTGGGAAATGTGCTGGTGCATCGCCCGCAGGTCGAGCGTGACGTAAGCTGATCGGCTTTCATCAAGATCGGCCGCCAAGAGCCGTAACGTGGCTAAACGCCGTTCGAGCAATTCCAGGTAGCGCTGCACTTCGTGGGTCATAATTAAGCCATGAGGTCAAGTTGGTGGCCGGGTTCGGGTTCAGGCGCCACATCCGGTTCTGGTTCGGGCTTCTGGGCAGGCACCGGCTGCACCTTCCTAGCCGCCTTCTTTCGGGCTGCGAGGGCCTGTTCCGGCGTCCGACCGACATGGTCGGAAGTCCGCTGTGCGGGTGCAGGAGCGAAGTCGTCCATGACTCCTCACTCCTATCAAACGAGTCGAAGCTGCCCCGCCATCTGCTCCGATGCGATGGCGTTACCCAATTGCTGGTCAGAAACCTGGTAGCTGCCACTGCTGATCGCCTGGCGCAAGGCGTCAACGCGGTCCTGACGGACCTCCGGCACTTGCGAAAGGCTCGCCTGCAAGCGTTGAATCGTCCCACTGTCAACCGACAGTTCGGCTTGGTCCTGGCCGGAACTTACCGGGGCGGAACGGTTTTGCGGGCTCGATGACCCCGAATTCGCCACTTGGGAGGTTGGCTGATTCTCGGGCAGCGGAAGTGCGGCATCGATTCTCATTTTCGGTCTCCTTAACCTTCAACTGCCCTATCGACCGTTTAGGGAGAAACTTTAGTCTCGTGATGCCGTTTTAATCTTTCCCCCCGGTTGGTCCAGCATCCCCCGGTGCAAGCTCGGTTCAAGCTGGCGGACAATCATGGGCCCCAGTCCCAACCCTCCGTTGCGCGCCAATGCCCCCGATAAAGTCTGTATTGCCAATGAGTTCAGGGTATCCGGCGCGGACGTGGATGAGTCGCCTTCAAGCGATGACAGACCCTTCTGGAAATCTCCCAGAATTTGCGAGATAAGAATACCCTCAAATTCCTGGGCGGCTTTGACCAATTTTTTATGGGCTGGAGTTCCGAGCCCGCTGACAGCGTTGGCCTGCTGGCGGCTGGTCGTGTCTTGAATATCGGCATTCGTCGCTGTGAGCGTCATCAAAACTCCCGTTCCGTAGTCTGTCGATTATCCCGTTTACTATCTGTTGTTTGCCGCCTGCCGGCAGTAACATCAAATGATTTCCAAGTCTGCCTGCAGGGCTCCCGCGTCCCGGATCGCCTCAAGAATGGCGACAATGTCTCGCGGGGTGGCGCCAATCGCCTGCATGCCATTAATCAAATCGTCAACGCTGGCCCCCTCCTTCAGTTCAATTCGACGGGCAGGACTTTCATTCGCCTTAACGGTGGTCTGCGGCACCACCTGGGTGGTTCCCTGAGAGTAAGGCATCGGCTGCGAGACCTTGAACTCGGTGGAGATCACCACAGACAGATTGCCATGCAGAATCGAGCAGGCACCCAGACTTACCGTCTGGCCCATCACGATTGTCCCCGTCCGTTCATTAACCACGACCTTGGCCTCCGGCTGAATCGCCACGGTCAAGTTCTCCACGCGCGCCAGCAGGGCGGAAACCGCTTCCGCCCCCTGGCCTGGCACGCGAATCTCGATGCGGCGGCTGTCAATTGCTCGCGCCGAGCCTTCCCCGAATTCGCGCTCAATTGCCGCCGCCGCATCCGTTGCCGTCCGGAAATCCGCGTCGCGCAAGAGCAAGGAAAGATGGGTCAAGTGGCTGAGGTCCATTGCCGAATCACGCTCGACGATGCCGCCCCCGGGTATTCGCGACGTGGTGGGGTGGTTGATTTGCACCGAGTTGCCCCGTGTCCCCGCCGTGTAGCCGCCATTCACCAGCGGTCCTTGCGCAGTGGCATAAATTTGACCGTCTGGGCCGTGCAGCGTGGTAAACAGCAACAAGCCCCCATCAAGACTCTTGGCGTCTCCAATCGAGGAAGCGGTCACATCGATGATGGTGCCGGGACGAGCAAAAGGAGGAAGCGTCGCCGTGACGAAAACGGCGGCGACATTCTTGACGACCACCGCCGAGGCCGTGAATTGAACCCCCATCTTTTGCAGCAGGTTGGACAAGGTCTGAACTGAAAATACCGTCTGCTGGCTGTCGCCCGTTCCCTTGAGCCCCGCCACGATTCCGTACCCAATCAGCAGGTTGTTGCGAACACCTTCCACCGTGGTTACATCGCCCAGGCGAACTTTCCGCACCACCACTTCATTGACGGCCGCGGCGGGGCGACAAATTATCAGCAAGCCGAGGATTGCCAACCTTAACTTCAATCGCATGACCTTAGAACCCCACCACTTTCAGAATCATTCGTACCCAGCGATTGGGAGGCGCCACGCCGTCGCTGATGACGCCCTTGCCCTTGAGTTCGAGCTCCAGGTTGCTGATGGACGTGGAAAGCACTGCATTGGTCGGCCCGATGTCTCCCGGGCGCACCACGCCGTGGATAACCACCGTCTGGTGCTGATTGTTCATAAACACTTCCCGCTCCGCCTCAATCACCAGGAATCCGTTAGGTAGGACCTCGACAACCCGCCCGGAAAGACTGGTTGACAGCGACGCATCGGAGGACGTCTGCGCCTGTCCGTTCAGCGTGCGTGAGGAATTGGGCGAAAAGATGTTATTGACCCCGGCGCTGGCGCCGGCAGTCCCAAAGGCGGTGACGGACGAACTTGCCGAGAAGGTGCGCGCTGATTTCACCGCGCCATCCTCTGCCGCGGTGGTCAACTCCACCACCTGGATCACAATGAGGTCGTTCACATTCCGCGCCTTGTAGTCGCTTGCCATGTCCGTGTAAGGACTCTGCACGGTCCAGAAGCCTCCGGCCGCCGGCGTCAACGGCTTTAACGACTTTACCCGCTCGATGTAATCTGCCAGATAGTCTTTCGTGGGCTGGGCCTTTTTCTTGAAGCCGATCGCGAAGCTGCCCACGGGTAGCAGCCAAACCGCCAGCAACAGGATCGACGAAGATCGGAAACTGGAGAATGGCAAATGGACGCGACCGAAATTCGGCTTTTCCGTTCCCGGCTCCAGCGGCCTTCCCTCGATTCTCCGCCGGCCAACCGGTCATCAGCGTTCTCGTGTGCATCATCAACTCCGTCTCATAACCCCGCTTGCAATAGTCCCTCGTCAACCACTTCCGCTCTCATCACGCGCGCCGTGGTGGCGTCGCGCACCATAATGGTTTGTCCCTTAATTCCCGGCTGCAAGGGAACAACCGTGGTGGTGACTCGCAAGTTTGGTCCCTGCATCACGAGAGTGGCAGGACGCCCGGGCTTTACCAGCACGGGCTGCTTACGGCTCGTCACATCCGCCGCCTTACCACTATTGGGAGTCTCGCCGTTCGATCCCTTTCCTGCGTCGCTGGTGCTTCCGTCGAGTAATTGAGGCATCCCCCATATCGCAGGATCACGCCGCGTCGTGACGGCAAAAGGAAGATACTGCGGTTCGTGAGAAGCCCAGAGTTCGAATATGACGGCCTGCCGAAGGGGGTCGAAACTAATCTTCTTGACCTCAAGGCCCGCGTTTTCGTTTCTGCCGGACACAGAGGATTGAATCCTCAAGTCCTCCGCCCGCAAATTCCCCCGCGAGGCAGTCCCCATTTGCTGCAAGTAGTTTTGAATAGCCTGATAGATCTCCCGGCGGGAGGGCGAATGGGGAGCAACTTCGCTAACCCCTTGGTGCCGCAGCGGAGGCGCGGCCCACGTTTTGGTCATCGGCACATTCGCGGAACTTGCCTTCGCCCCGAATAACATCAGCAAGAGCGGAAGACCGATGAACGAGCGGATTTTGAGCGCGGAGAGCATCTGACAATCATTCCTTAACGCGACATGTTATTGACGTCTTGCAACATCTGATCAGCCACCTGCACAACCTTGGAGTTGGATTCGTAGGCCCGCTGCGTCACGATCATCTGAATGAATTGGTCCACCACATTGATGTTCGAATCTTCCAACATGCCTTGCTGCAAAGTCCCCATGCCTTCCGTTCCCCCCGGAGTACCCACAATGGGATCGCCCGACGCCGTGGTGGGAGTGAACAAGTTGTTGCCGTTGGCCAGCAGGCCGCCGGCGTTGGGAAAATTCGCTAATTGGATCGTGCCCACCTGCTGCGCGTTTGTCTGCCCCGGCATGGTGACAGTGATGGTTCCATCGGTCCCCACGCTGATGGAGGTGGCGCCGTTGGGAATGGCCACGGACGGTTGCAAAGGGTCGCCGTTGGCCGTGACGACGTTTCCCTGCTGGTCCAGGTGGAATTCGCCGGCGCGCGTGTAAGCAATTTCGCCGTTAGTCATCTTGACCTGGAAAAAGCCCGCGCCCTGAATCGCCAGATCCAGAGAGTTCCCGGTGTTGTCATATTCACCCTGGGTCTGCAAGACCTCGGACGCCGACGCGCGGGTTCCCAGGCCAATTTGCAGGCCCGCGGACACCGTGGTCTGTTGCGTCGCCGCCGATCCGGGGACCACCATTTCCTGATAGATCAAGTCCTGAAACTGCAGCCGCGTTCCGCGGAAGCCCACCGTGCTGGCGTTCGCCAGATTGTTCGCAATGTTGTCAAGATTCAGTTGCTGGGCGAGCATGCCACTCGCGGCGGTATATAGGGCGCGAAACATATTCTCTCCTTGGGGAAGTGGCTAGTGGTCAGCAGTCAGTGGTTAGTGGTAAGTGGTCAGTGGCTAGGGTCGACCACATGTCTCCATCACTAACTACCAGCCGCCAGCAGGTGGCGAATATTTCGGAAAGTCCACGTGCCACGATTTTGTCCTTACTAGCCACTAACCACTCACCACTAATCACTTCGTACGCTCTCCCGCGCTCACGACACGCGCGACAGGTCCTGCCCGGGCAGATTGTTAAACACGGAGTGAAAGATCGACAGTGCCTGCTCCAGAAGCTGTGCGTGCCGTTCAAGAGTCATCAAGCCAATGGTGCCGCTGATCGGGTTCATATTCGAGCTTTCCAGCGATCCCTGCGTCAGACGAGGATCGGCGGCGGGTTGCTCCGACCCGGCCGGCGCCTGATAGTAGGAATTTCCCTCCGGCGCCAGGGTAGTGCTGTCCTTAAAGGTCACGAGCTTCAAGGTCGCCACCACCGCGCCGTTCTGCGAGACGGTGCCATCGGAACTGACCGTGATCGGTCCGCCGGGAAGGTCCACCGGTCCTTGTTCACCCATGACCGTATCGCCGGTTGTGGTCAGCAGGCGGCCAGCGGCATCGGTGTGGAAGCTTCCGTCACGGGTGTAGCGAGCGCCCGCCGGGGTATTCACTACGAACCAGCCCGCGCCTTCCATCGCCAGGTCCAAGTCGTTGCCCGTTTTCTGGAATTCCCCGGTTTTCAGGTCCACCGCCGCCCCTCCCAGCACCCCGTAGTTGTTCACGGCCTGGTTGAGAGAGGTGAGGCGATGGTTCCCCATGCTGGCTTCGAGGGAACGGTAGAATTGCAACTGCCCCTTGTAACCCGTCGTGTTTAGATTGGCCAGGTTACCAGCGGTCAGATCCAGGGCATCGGTCTGAGCCAGCAAGCCCGTGCAGGCGGCATAGAATCCACTGTCCATACATTCACTCCCGTCATGACCGCCTGCATGGGCGTGGCCATTTAAGTCGGCAGCCCAAGTACCGATATAAAGAACTGACAAGCAAGACGATTGCCCTCGATTAGCAGACCCTTATGCGATAAGGCGTGAGCAAATTGTGCCGGGCTTCGTTCGGCACGCTAGGCAAGATTTGACGGTGGGAAGATTGCTGAAGGGTGTGGAAGCCTGTTCAACGGATGGGTTATTTGTCCGGACGGCACGGTCGGCTCGACCCGCGAAACTGCTACTCCTTGCGTTGCGGGGGGCGCGTTCCGCGCCTCCCGCGCATCCCGCGAGTTCACTAACAGCCTCTCCCGCGGGGAGAGGACGACCCGATCCCTCGGGGCGGGTGAGGGTTAACTTCACGTGAGCATGCCGGCCCCAAACGCCTGCGGCCAGCCGCCGCAAGCAAAAGCTCTTTTCTTCTGCCCCAGTGGAGAAGGTGCACCGCGCCGCACGCTTTCACCGGCGGGCACGGGCCGCCCGAGAGGTCTTTGCCAAACGCCGATCTATCCACGGCGATCTGGAGCACAACCACGGTAGGGCGTTACACGGCCACGTGAATTGTTTGCCGCTGCCGCTGTCGGTACAAAATCTCGGGTTTACTCTGCGGACTCGCAGGAATACACTGGGCGACAAACGGGGCATTTCGTAACCTGCTGCGCGCGGGTGACAATCGGCAAGATCGAAAAAGGCCGACGCGCCTTGTTGGTGAGGGTGATAAAATCACGAGTGTTGGCGGGTTCAGGCGAGTAGGGCCAGTAGGCGCGAGTTCAACCCTCGCGGCGGGCGTTGGTTTCGGCGTCCTTTTCGCATTGCTTGTGATGCTGCGGGCAATGGTTTGGAAGCTACGGCAAACTGAGAACAGGAAGGGGAAAAAGCCTATGACCAACAACAATCGAAAGATGTTCGCTGACTGCACTCTGGAGACAATCTGGGGCGTCGGGATCAGCGCTGCGTCGGCCACCCTACTGGCCTGAACCAGCCACCAGAACCCTCACAGCCGCCACCCCTGCGTGATTTCAGTCTTGTTTGTGGGCCGCAGACCTACGCTCTGCGACAGCCCGCCCCACCTTAGGTTCAAAGCCCGAGCATACTGATGCCACGATATGTTAGCTCGGTGAAAATGGTTTCCCGCTCGTCGCTCCAGCCATCTTGCCGACTTTCAGACCAACGCTTCTTCAGTTGATCGTCCGAGGCGGAGAAGATGTCCTTGATGTTTTGAGGAACTTGGAATCGAGCTACAAGCGGTTTGGGATCGCTATGCGGAACCGTGTATTGAGTCTCAGTTGCCAAGTCCCTAATAACAACGCCGCTCGCTGTTAGCTTATACGTGACGCGGGCATCTGAGTCGATACCAAGTTGTTGATGAATCAATCCCAAATTGGCTGCGCGCTGAATTTCCATATATGCGATCCTCCGTTAGAACGGCATTGTACTCCACAAAGGACCCTTTTGAATCCAATACCAAGATGGACTTGCCGCGCTCCGCTTCGATGACCCTGCACTCCGCTGCCGCCACGTGCAGGCCTAGGGACTTGGCGTATCGAGTCTTCGCTCGTGTGCCTCTTTATGAAGGGCTAGATTAAGTCCTGGGTGGAATCGCTGCCTTGAGTTTCTTGATTCCGTCGTCGAGGATGAACGACCTATGGAGAAACGCCTCTACCACATCCATCATTGTGTTGAGTTCTTCCGGTTTCGGTCGCCATCCGCGATGTGCTGCCGCGCTCCCAGCGTCAACGAGAACGCGCAGAGTTTCGTGCTCATCCTTGCTCACCCTGCCTTGACAGCAGAGTTCCTGGAGCTTGTCCGCGAACGTGACCTTCGGGGGGACGCCAAAGAGTTCCGAAGAGCGGTCGAACACCGTGCGTGCGCCAATCGCGGCAAGGACGCGGAGGTCATTGTTCAACGCGGTATACATCTCGGAAAGCAGCTTACCCAAGTTCCTGTCCGCCTCTTCGATGTTGCCGACCCATGTGGGAGGTCTTCGTGTGGCCGGGGCCGGCCAGTAGGTAGTGTCCACACCACGCTCTATTCGAGGCTCACCCGTGACTGGATGCTCCCCCTCTGTATCCCACTCGGAAAACCAAAAGTCTCGGCGAAAGAAGATGCGCGAGCAGCCGCAACATTCAAGGATCATGCCAGTGTCGCTCCACGATGTCACGCCATCCTCATCTGACCCTTCGGCTACGTGTTCGCCTCGAACGTATGCGTTGCGCATGCCGCCGCAATCTGGACAGTGCGCTTTTATGACCTTGGGCGTGAACTCACTCACAGGGGCGTTGCTTTTCTTTTCGTTTCGTTATCCATCTGAGTGAGTCTATCACCTTCCCAAATCGCGCAACATAACGTCCTTCATGTGCGGGACCGTTAAGAGGCCAACCGTTACCCCCGTTGACGGGTGTTAGAACTGGGCGAGTTCATAGGCTAACAGCACGCCAGCCAGAACCTACTTAAGATAAGGTTTGAATTCAGGCAAATCCAAGTAGTACTGACTCGCCAGAGAAACCGCGGGGGATTTCATCAGAAAGTCCCGCTCGATCGCAACGACGTTTTCATCAGAGCAACGAATCCCGTAGGCAGATTTTTCGTCGCAGCGATTGATCTGCCGAATCATGTCGTAGAGGAAGTCGCCTTCCAGGTCCGGCGTAGGGGCGATGGCCGGGAAGACCACCCTACCACCGGGGAGAGCGACTGCCTGATACGTAGAAGAAAGGTCCCGTAAGGCGTCCGGATCGGTCGGCGTGACCGCGCCGGGCACAGTGGCGTCGATCCGAACCCACTTGAAATCGCCGCCGTTCTTGACCTCATTGTTCGTCATCAGCCGAATGAATACCGAAAACCTAAGATTCCGGTGGTACCGCATCGGGTGGTCCAGATCCGGTTTCTCGGGAAACGCAGCCAGAGCAAACATCTGCATGGCAGAACCCATGTAGATGGCACCGGTTTTGGGGACAATGATGAGGTCCTGGCTTGTGGGATATTTGCACTTTGGCGAACTAGGGTAGTCGTCAAGATAACACTCGTCGTCACCCACGATTGGTTTGTCGTAGTCCGGAATCGTGATAAGCCAGGCGTCCGTCCGTAGACCGGGAGGAGGAGGCGGCATGTCCTGGACGCGCCGGGGCGTCTCGAATTTGCTAGGGTCTCCCACGGTCAATCCCTGGAGCGCGACGTCCCGCAGCGTGGCCAGAAGCTCCGCCGTGGCTCCGGCCCGGCGCAACTCGCTTTCAACCTTTGGTGTAATCTGAAAATCGATGCCCCGCTGCCGCGCCAGCATTGCAATTCGCTTGGGCGACACTTCACCCTTCAATAGCCCGACGATGGCTTCCTTCGAGTAGGGCCGCGGCGAGACCCCCTGCGCCCAGACATTGACTGCGCAAGACAGAACACCGACAAGCAGAGCTACAAGCAGTGCGCTTCGTCTTCGGAATGTCCGCCGCGGCAACATGCTGATGTTTTCTCCTCTATTGGTTAAATTTCTCCTCCGCTGCTTTGGCTGTTCGCGCACGCCGCAGGGCTTGGAGAAGCGGGGCGTTTGACGGGTCCAGCTTCAGCCCTCCCTGATATGCGCTTATCGCCTCATCATACTTGCCATTGTCATAATACTTGTCGCCTTGCCCTTTTGCGGCATAGACCTGATTACAGCGACGCGCCCACACCACATCCGTGCCAGGACCCAGCTCTATATAAAATGTCTCTCCGGGCTTCGAGAGTTCCATGCCGGGACACGATTCCGTTGGGGCAGAAGGTTCGACAGCAGGACTGTGCTGGCCTGTCCCCGTTTGTGTCACTCCAGACTCAACTTGGGGTTTCACAATGGGCGGATAGGCCGAGCGCCGAAAATACCAGACCCCGGCGACCAATAAAATCAGCGCCACTGTCCCGATGGCGACAAACTTCATCTTGCCGGGTCGTTTTGAGGTCCTGCGGAACCGCGGAGGTTCGGACACGGCGAGTGGGCGGCTTGCTACCCCCACGGGCTTGCTCCGCCGCGACTGCGCCACCTGAGCTTCGGCAATACTTTGCGGCAAAAATGGAGGCGGAGCTTGAATGTCTATGTCAACGTTGGCCTGTGTGCTCGCCTCCCCAGGCGGGCGATTAACCCAGCGCACAAGAAAGAGAACCAAATAGATAAATCCCCAACCCAGAGGTACTACGAGGAGTGTGAAAATTGCTGCCAGTATAAACCCATCATGAACATCGGCGAAAAGCATCAGGGTGTAGGTACCCACACCGAGAATCCAAACGATGGAAGCGATAATCCCCACTCTTTTCCAACGGA
>CAVRBF010000038.1:0-35623 GCA_963719115.1 uncultured Acidobacteriota bacterium
ATTCAAGATAAATCAGGCCGGCAGAATTCAAGATGGCAGATTCAAGATAAATCAGGCAGGACAATTCAAGATGGCCGATTCAAGATGCAAGATGAATTGGAGAACCGCGTACCGAAACTGGCGCACCGCGCGGCTCACACGCCCTACGCAGGCCGGCGGTTTGACTATCGACTCTCGACTATGAACTATCGACTGCTCTTGAATCTTGAACCTGCGATCCGGAATCGCCCTGCGCGCGCGTCCACACCAACTGCTCACGTGGGAGATTGGCCTTTGAGTCTTTGCATCATCTCATGGAGCTGGCGGATTACGGGTTGGTTCGGGTCGAGAGCGAAGGCCTGGACGGATTCCTCCCAAGCCGCCTGGTAATCACCCTTTTTGGCTAGACAGATCGAGAGGTTAGCGTGGGCTAGCGCGAAGTCGGGCTTGAGGCGGATCGCCGCGCGGCATGCGGTGACGGCTCCGTCCGCATCGCCCTTCTCGCTGAGTTTGATGCCCAGGTTGTAGTGCACCTCCGGATCGTCCGGCTGCAGGCAGAGGGCCTCGCGATAGGCGGCGATGGCCCCGTCGCAGTCACCTTTGCCTGCCAGCACGACGCCAAGATTTTTGTGCGCGAGGGCGTGGTCGGGCTTAAGTCGGATGGCTTCGCGGTAAGCGCTGCTGGCCCCCTCCATGTCGCCCTTCGCCAAGAGGGCGTTGCCGAGTGCGCTGTGTGCAGCAGCATTTTCCGGCTGGAGGCGGATGGCGGTACGGTACTCGGCGATGGCTTCGTCGATGCTGCCCAGTTCCCTCAGGACGCCGCCTAGCCTTGTGCGCGCATCGGCGTCATTCGGCTGGAGACGAGTCGCCTGGCGGCAGGCGGCGAGGGCCGCGGGCAGGGTCGGATTCGATGCAAAAGTTTTCTGCATCAGCTCGTGAAGCCCGCGAACCGCCGGGTCGGCTGGGGCGAGGCGATAGGCGGTGTCAGTCTCCTCCAGGGCCGCCTGGTAATCACCCTTCTTGAAGAGCGATATGCCGAGGGCGGCGTGCGCTTGGGCGTGGTCCGGCTTGAGGCGGATGGCCGTGCGATACTCGGCCATGGCCCCCTCCGTATCGCCCTTGTCACCGAGTGCGCCACCCATGGCTTTGTGCACCTCAGCGTCATCCGGCTTGAGGCGGACGGCCTCGCGCCATGCAGCGATGGCCCCGTCGAGATCTCCTTTCTGCTTCAGCGCGATGCCCAAGCTGCGGTAGGCCTCGGGGTTGTCCGGCTGGATCTCCAGGGCCTTGTTTATGCATCGGATCGCTTCCTCGGGTCGCCCCAGCGAGAGAAACGAACTTGCCATCGTCGCCCAATGTCCGGCATCGGACGGCTCCCGGGTTCTCACTTTCTCCAGGGGGCGGCCGGCGACGCGCTCAAGTTCGCAGCGCAGGGCGGCGAAGCTGGCGAAACGCTGAGACGGCTTCACGGCGAGGCAGCCTTCAACCACTCCTCGCAGAGGCCCCGCCACGGCTGGGACTCGCCCCGTCAACTGCCGCTGATTTATTTCCAAAGCGTAGCGCCCCACGTCGTTTCCATCGCGCGGTGCGGCCACCCCAACGGCGAATGGCGGCCCTGGGCTTCCCGTAGCCATTTGCCACAGAACCAAGCCGAAGCTGTAAATGTCGCTGCGCACATCTGCTTCGCTGCCCGCAAAGAGCTCGGGAGCGATATAGCCGGGAGTGCCGCAGATTCCTGCCCCCTCGGTCTGAAACAGGCTGAGGCCAACCGCACCGTCTTTGGCGCTGCGAGTCCAGACATCGCCCCTTCGCGCCAAACTCGCTTCCGTCGCCGTGGCCAAGCCGAAATCGCTGATCAGGAGGAGGAGGTTCTTATGGATGAGAATGTTCGATGGTTTGATGTCGCGGTGAGAGGTAATACCGTGGGCGTTGGCGTACTCCATCCCCTCGCAAAATTGGGTCGCATAGAGGAGGATATCGGCATTATTGAGCGGCCCGTGGCAATCCCGTAGATGGTCGGCCAGCGTCACCCGGCCACGCTCGTCGGGAGAAACATACATCATTCCGATAAAGAGGCGGCCGGAGATTTCCTCAACAAAATACGGGATTAAGATGTTGGGGTGTTGACCAAGATTCAACCACAAAAAAGCTTCCCGCTTGAACGCACTCCTGGCTGCCGCGTCAGCGAGGAACTCATGCCGAAAGGTCTTGAGCGCTACGGTTTCATCGACTCCCCGGATGTACACTCGATAAACTTCACCGAACCCGCCGCAGCCAAGCTCGGCCTCAACTTCGAACCTTTCGCCAATCACATCGCCTTTCCTATAAGCTGCCGCCATAAGTTTCTTATACCTCCCATCGCGAAGGCGCTCCGGCCGTCCAGGATCATCGCGCTCTGGCCCGCTTGGACACGGCAGCACACCTCAGCCCAGAGGCGGAATAGAGCAAAGTGCGCGTAGATTGTGCTCCTCTGCGGCTCTTTCTCCGGAATTCATGCATTAGAAATCACGCCTGCGTCGGTACGGGCGAAGCCCAGACGCAGCCGGAGAACAAAGGTATCCGCAGTTGGGCTTCCTTTGCCGGTCTCGATTGGGAATTGATGCATTCGAGATCAGGATTGCATCCAGGTGTACGAGGTCTATAATCGCCGCCATGTCGCGCCTGCGCCGATTAGTGGTGTCAGACCGGTTTTTCTTTATCTCCTGCCGCCTGCTGCCCTGACGAGGAATTCTCTTGGAATCCGCATTCGCGTGCCTCACGCGGGTGAACCACGAACGCTGCGAAGAACATGAATTCCTGCTCACCGCGTGGGTGTTCTTGCCCGATCGCGGGCCCGCCATTTTTTATCCGTCTCATCCCCTCACTATCTCACGGGTGATGGAATCGATCAAGGACGGGCCACGCAGCGCATTCATCGCCGCCGGTGCGAATGCGGCACGCTGTTCCCAGCGCGTCTTCTTGATCGCGCATTGCGCACCGTGCGCGAGTACCAGGGGGGAAACGGTGTCAGGCGAGTCCCGTTCAAGCATCTTCAAATCAGGACAGCTCCCAAACGTGTTAGTATCTCCGCGGCGCGTCGAAGCCTGGCTGTGGTCGGCGAGTGCCCCAACAACTTCAAGGAGAATTCATGAATCGTTTCGTGCGCACTTTTCTGCTCTGTGTATGCGGTGGTGTCTTGGTGGCCGGCATTCTTGCCGTACAATCCCCGGCGGGAGCGGCGCCCGCGTCCGCACCTGAGGCGCCGCGCTTCGAAGTCGACCCGATGTGGCCCAAGCCGCTTCCCCACCACTGGATTCTGGGAATGACCGTGGGCGTGGCGGTGGACGCGCAGGACCACATTTGGATTGTCCACCGCCCGGATTCGCTGGAGTACTGGGAAACCTACTCCGAGCAGCAGCCTCCCATTGGCGACTGCTGCGCAGGGGCGCCACCGGTGTTGGAGTTTGACGAAGCCGGCAACTTGATCAATTCCTGGGGCGGGCCGGGAGAGGGCTACGATTGGCCATACTCCATGCACGGTATCTCCATCGACCCGGACGGCAACGTTTGGATCGGCGGTAACGGGCGCGGGAAGAGGAAGCCTCCGGTGGTTCCTTTCGCGCTCGGGGGCCCGCGTCCTCAAGCACCCCCTGCCCCAAGCCCCAGTGCTCCCTACCACGACTGTATGATTTTGAAGTTCACCCCGCAGGGCAAGTTCCTGATGCAGATCGGAAAACCCGACCAGAGCAAGGGCAGCAACGACGTGGAAAACTTGCGCGGTCCGGCAAAGATGTGGTTCGACAAATCGGCGCAGGAAATCTACGTGGCCGACGGCTACGGCAACCGCCGCGTAATCGTGTTCGACTACGAGACCGGCAAATACAAGCGCCACTGGGGCGCCTATGGCCATACGCCCAGCGACGAGGGTTTTGGAACCTACACTCCCCCCATCGAGAACGATCCGCAGTTTCGCAATCCCGTCCACTGCGCCGTGCTCTCGAGCGACCGTCTGCTCTACGTGTGCGACCGCATCAACAACCGCATCCAGATTTTCAATCCGCAGGGGGTCTTCCAGAAGGAGTACTACTACTACACCCGGACGCGCGGCGACGGTTCGGTGTGGGATATCGCTTTCTCGCACGACCCGGGGCAGCGATTCCTCTATGTCGCCGACGGAGTAAACGAGAAGATCCACATTCTCGACCGCAAGACCATGCAAGTGCTCACCAGCATCGGCGACGGCGGCAGACAGCCGGGAGAGTTCTACGCCGTGCACAGCATCGCCACCGATTCTCAAGGCAACATCTTCACCACTGAGACCTACCGCGGGCAGCGCGTGCAGAAGTTTGTCTTCAAGGGGCTCGCGCCGGTCACGACTCTCGACCAGGGCGTGGTGTGGCCAAAGACTGTCAAGCGCTCACTGGGAAGGTAAGATCGTAATTTGTGGGTGTCGCACTCAAGCCGTATGAACGTGGGGACGGGCATGGTCCCCGTCCCCGACGTTCCCGACCGGCATGCGAAGGTCGCGCCAAACGGCCGCTATTCCGCACGATAAAGCAAGGTAGGCTTGGAATCCCAGTAGGTGATAAGCATCTCGGGGGAATAGGCCTCGCCTTTCCATGGGTCGCACACAACGGCCTCGGGTCCCCAGCCATTTGGGTCCTCAGCGTTGCTGTAGCGTGACCTGCCGACGACCACATAGTTGTGCTTACCGCTTTGGAGCCCCATCCAGTCGAGCGGTAGAATGCGTCGGTCTAAGAGGTACACAAAGGCCATCGCCGATTGTTCGCCGCAATTGCCGCAGCCTTTCTCTGCCGCGAGCGCGGCCACGTTCCGCAGGCGCTCCTCCGTAGGGAGAGAATCCCACCCCTGCTGCTTGGCATACTCGCGCTCGTCTGCGATGCAGGAGAGGGAGCCCCCAAGCGTCATCACGACGTCCTCAAGCTTGTTCCCCGAACCCACGGTCATCTTCGATTGAACGCAGACGACCGCGGCCGAGGCGTTCAATTGGTTGATTTTCAACTTGCGTTCGTGCAACAGATGCGTTTGCACGGTGCTCAAGACCGCATTCCGTCCCAACGGGGAGCTCGAGTGGGGGATGCCGTACCCTGCGGCCTGCTCGCCGAACTGTCTGGCGCTGCGGAAGCCCCCAGGCCCACCGCCCCCGCGGGGAGCATTAGGATGCACAACCTCTCCGCTGCTCGACTGCCAATCGTCACCCATCTTCCATCTCCTTTCGTGCCGGCCAAAAATAGGAACGATTGACCGGGACAGGTACAGCACTTCCGAACCTGGGGGAGAGTAGCTCCCGCTTCTCGTCTACGCCTTCAGCCACGGACTGGCAGGCGTTTCCATCGGTTCATGTTCCAGATCCAATCCATCACGTCCGGGGAGAGTGAAGCGCGAGAAGAATTCCCTCACCTGGTTCCCCATTTCCTTGATGACTTGCGAGTTTTCGCCGCCGGCCTGCGAGTAAACGTTGACGGTCTCGCGCGGGTCTGCCGCGAGGTCGTAGAACTCATTCGCCAGTTCCGTGCCTTTGTAGGGGTAGCGCAGGATGAGTTTGTATCCGTCGCTCCGCAACATCCGAGCGTTTCCGTATTCGCAAATCGCGAAGTCTCGCCATTGGGCGCCGGAGTGGCCGCGCAGATTCGCGAGGTAAGATTGCCCCGGCGAATTGATCTCCCTGGCCCGTGTGGCGTTCGGCACGGCTCCCGCGGCCTCCATCAAGGTCGCGTACAAATCGCAATGATTCACCCAGAGGTCCGACTGTAGGTTCTGCGCGATCCCTCCGTTGGGCCACGACAGAAGGCACGAAACACGAATGGACTCCTCCAGAAAATTCTGCGGCAGCGTGCCGTTGCCCTTCTCCCACATGCCATGCTGGCCGCCATTCAATCCGTGGTCGCCGGTATACACCACCAGGGTGTTGGCAAGCTGCCCGGTGCGCTCCAATTCGTCCAGAATCTTCCCCACTTCGCGATCGACGGAGGATGCCGCGGCATAATATTGCTGGCGCCGGGCGCGTTCGACGCTGGGATTGTCGGAAACGGGAATCAGCGGCTTGCCATGACAACGCGCGAAAGCCTCATTGGGCACGTCGCGAAACGTGGCGCCGGCATATTGCGCCACCAGATCCTCCGGCATGTCCGCGTGCGGCGAGTGCGTATCGGTATAGCCCACAAACAGGAAGAAGGGCCGCTGCGCCGTCGCCTCATTCCGGTAATGGTCGCGCAGAAAGCCGATGGCCCGCTCGGTGAGGAACGGCGACTGGAAACCGTCGGCCTCCACCTGCTGTCCATTCTCGGAGAAGTTCTGCTTCCCCCGATGGGGATATTGCGATACCCAGTAGCTAAACCAGTAGTCAAATCCCGGGTGCGGATACCTGTCTTCCCCGCAGTGCCATTTCCCCACCAGGCCCGTGTGATAGCCCGCGCCGTGGAGCAGTTCGGAAATCAGCGTCTGCCCCTTCAGCCAGGGAACGGCGTAGGACTGCGTCTTTTCCTCGATATAATCGTGGATTCCATGCTGCGACGGCATGCGGCCGGTGAAGAAACTAGCGCGCGCCGGCGAGCAGACAGGGCACGGGGTGTACGCGTTCGCCATACGAACCCCACGCGCGGCAATGCGGTTCATGTTGGGCGTGCGCACTTCCGTGTTGCCGTAAGCCTGCTGGAGCCACTGCCCGTGGTCGTCAGTGAGGAACACCAGAATGTTCGGCCGGCCGCCGATCGAGGGATCTCGGGCAGGTACCGAGCGGGCGGAAGAGGTATCAGAGCCCTTCAATGCAGAGAGTGCGGCCGCCGCCCCGAGTGATTTAAGAAGGTCTCTTCGATCTGCGTTCAAAGACGGGCTGCCTCTTTCTGGATTTGCCGCGCTGCTATCATAACAGCTATTCTCAATCGACAATCAGCAATCGACAATGGCCCCGGTCACTTCGCGCCAGCCTGCTGGAGCGCCGCGGTAATGTATGGATAGTCATGCGCGTGCGCCAGCGCCGTCGAGCCCTTCTTGTCCTTGATGTTGGGATCGGCGCCGGCCTTTAGCAGGACGGCGGCGGTCGCAGGGTCGCCGAAATCGATCGTCGCGGCGTAGAGCAGCGGCGTGTAACCGAAGTGGTCCACCGCGTTCACATCGGCGCCGGCGGCCAGCAAGGCTTTTACCACCGCCGGACGGTGCGTCACCGCCGCCCAGTGGAGGCCGGTCAAGCCGTCGTTATCCCGCTCCTGAATATTTGCCCCGCCACGGATCAGAGCCTGAATAACCGCCGGATCGCCAAAGGCAATGGCGCCAAACAGAGGGCTGGTGGGGAACATTCCCAGCATGTTCATTTTGCGATTGGCGTCGGCGCCCTTCGCCAACAGCAACGCGATGTTGTCGCGATCGCCCGCCAGGGCCGCCAGAAACAGCGGCGAGGCTTTGAATGCCGCGTCATCAGCCGGCTGCGCGTTCGCACCGTGGTCGAGCAGCAGCCGCAAAGTGGCGGAAGATCCGTAATAGTTGGAAGCCACCATCAAGGGGGTAAAGCCCGATTGGGCCTTGGCATTCACGTCGGCGCCGCGGTCGATGAGCAACTTCACCTTGCCGGCGTCCGCCGCGGCCATCATCAGCAGCGTGGTGCCGCCCGACGTTTTGCTGTTGGGGTCAAGGCCGGCGTCGAGCTGCGCCTTCAGTTGTGCCGCCGTTCCGAACAGGGCTGTCTCCATCCAGGGCTTTATGCCGGTGGGTGTAAGAACCGCGGGGGCCGTGGGCGCGACGGGATTCGAAACCTTGGGCAGAGCGGTGTACAGCGCCATCGCCGCCCAGCAAGTGGCGGCGGTGGAAATGTACTGGTCGTGCTGGTAGGGGAATCCGCTTTCAAAGTAAGGCGGACTGACCGTGGCAGGGGAGATTTGCCGCGTGTGCACGTGCCAGGAGCCGTCCTCCTGCTGCGTGGCCATGAGATACTGAAGGCCCTTCTGCCAGGCCGCAGCGGTGGTGGGCACGCCGCCTGCTTCGTTCAACGCCACCATTGCTTCGCCGGTCGAGTAGGCGTCCGACGGCATGTGGGGGATTTCCGACCAGCCGCCGTCCGGCCGTTGGAGCGCCAGGAGTTCATGCGCCGCTCGGGTGCAATCGTCGGGAGAACCATCGGCCCAGTAGAGGCCCCACAGACGGTAGCTGGAATCCTCGGTGCTCTGCGGCGTCGCGGTCAGCAGCCATTGGCGGGCGCGCGCTGAGCGTTCATGCATCTCCGCGCTCAGCTCCGCCGGCATGTATAACTGCATGGCGCGCAGGGCCAGTGCCGTGGCCGTAAAGTAGCTGTACGACTGCGGAGGGCGGGCGTCGCCGGTGGGCCAGTGGCCGTCCGCCCGCTGCCACGTGGCAACGCGCCGGATGTAGGCCGCGGTGATCAGGTTGGGCTTCAGCCCCACGTCGTGCGCGGCCAGCAGCGCCCAGCCTTCCGACGGCGCCGGGTCAATGATCATGGTGTCCTGCACGGCCTCGTCAAACGAGCCGAGATTGGGCGAATACAGGAAGGATTTGGCGGCTACCTTGCTTGCCGCGGCCTCGTCCACGGGACTGCCGTGTTCGCGTGCGGTACGCAGCATCAGCATCGGCAGCGCCTGGTCGTGGCAGGAAAAGCACTGCATCAACTGCGAAAAGCCCGACGAACCGTGCTGCACAACGGCCACGGCATGGTCAGCCGCAGCGCGAATCCGGTCCTGCGGGTCCATCTGCGCGTGCAAGAACATGGGTACAAAAAGGCAAAGTGCCAGCGCCCTGTGCATCGTTATCTCCTTGTGCGGACTTCCCTGAGAGTGGCTCCTACTTTGCCTGAAACCGCCGGAAATCTCAACGGATAAATGAACCGACGGATATCTACCATTCCGAAGGTAGGAGCGCATGGCCATGCGCCCCTACTGAGGGGTCTGGGAAATTGTCGCCCCGTCTCCAGCCCGTTCCGCTCGATGCGCCTCGTTGCGTCATTGCCTGCTCCAAATTGGCAGATTTGCCCGCATTTTCGCGCTCGACGCGGACCAAATGTCGCTCAACTGCGTTTCAATTGCCCCACAATGTCCGCATTTTTCCGGACAGATTGTCATTGGGTTATTTGTTTTCATACAGATATAAGCTTCGGTCGTATACAATTTCATTTTTCGAGCTGGGTTGAGCTTGATAGTGACTTCTTGGCGCTGGAATTGTCCCGCGAAGAGAGCGGTAGGGCGGGTGAAGACTGCTTCCATGTTCGGCCTCGGCGGGGACCTTTCGTCCCGGGCGCGGATCATCAAGATGAGTATACTCACATAACTAGGCTTTTGTCAAGCACAATGTGAGGCTAGGCGAGAGAAATTATGAATGCTGAATTCGGAATGCTGAAAGATTGCGGCCGGCGCCCGCGCCGCGGGTCGTGAGGGCCGACAGGGTTTGCAACCCATCTGAACGGGCTGTCCATCGCCTCTGTCGGTCTTGCGGTTGCTATGAACTGAACGGGGGACCGAATTTAAGTTGAGCGATCGAACGAACAAGATTCTTCCGAGCCCGGTCTTCGTATTTGCGTTGGAAGAAGTTGGTGGAGTATATCGCCGGCCGGTTCAGGAATGACTCCAGAATGGCCCCGCGCCCTTCGTTGAATTGTCTTTCGGGCACCCAGCCATACTCTCTTCGAACGCCTCGCTCGTATTCGTCGAACGCTGCTTCCGGTTGTCCGAGAATGGACAAATCCATATCACAGAGTAGCCGGCCGCTCAGGTCATCCGACATCCGCCCATGCTTGGTCGCCACGATCAGTTGGGACACCTTTTCAGTGAAGACCTTGTTGAGGTGGTAAGCTTTCGCTGTGGCCTGAAAAAGCTGGGCACTCCTTTCCTCATTATCCTTTGCGGCAGTGTTGTACACAGCATCGTGGTACCAGATGGCCATCTCAATCGCCCGCGGGTCGCTGCAATCGAGCCACGACGGTCTCGTGCCCACTTTCCTTCGCAGGGCATCGTACTCTTCGAAAATAGCCTCAATATGGTTCAACGTATGGTAAGCGCGCCAAGGTTCGTTGTATCGCGCCATCAGATCAGAGAACGGAGTCGTTCCACTCCCCTTCCCATCCACCCGAGTCCACAATTCGCGCCATCTTTCACGCAATCTTCGCACCATGGGCCTCTTTCAATCGCTTGAAAACCGGAGCGGGAACATACTGTTTAACGATGGCTTCCCATCCTTCGGGGCCAATCAGTCCCTTCACCATGCTGGAACTCACCTCGGCGATGTCCCGCGGCGGCATCAGGAACACGGTGGTGATGTGTGGGTCGAAATCTCCATTCACGTTCCGCATCACGCGTTCGAACTCGTAGTCGCTTTCGCATCGAATTCCACGCAGAATAAACTGCGCGCCAATGCCGCGAGCATAGTTGATGAGATACTGGTTCGTGAACATCTCCGTGCGAACGTTCGGGAACTGTTCAACGGAGGCCACGAGCATGGAAAGGCGCTCCTGGGGCGCAAACATGCACCGCTTCTCAGGGTTGATGCCGATGGCGACGATGAGCTTGTCGAAAAGGCGCGATCCCTGCTTGATCATCCAGAGATGGCCCGTTGTGAGCAGATCAAAGGTACCGGCATAAACCGCCAACCGTTCTTTCATTGCTTTGCCTCCTATGTCAAATTCCTGGAGGTGGCGCATAGATCGTCTTTCAACGTCTGCATCCCAAGGGCTGCGGTGTCACTATCGGCCGCAGGGTTCAGCGCATTCGGTCTTTCGCGAAGACAGAACTTGCACCGCAATAATAACTCCAATTTAACCATGGTTGGTCGCCGGGCTGTGTCGCGACCCGCGCGGGACCCAGCAACAGGCAGTTCGCGATTCCTGGAGGGTTACGATAACGTGGAACGGCAACACTGATTGGCAAAAATGGTCGGCCCAACAACAGACCGAATTCGGAGGCTGCGCACGGCCACTCCAATGTAAAGTGACATGTCAAATTTTTGCTCCAAAATGATATGGGTACCCGATTTAGACATTACCGAACCGCTAGGGGGTTTACGAATATGGCAGAGTGATGTAACTTTGTAAGGATAGACTCCGCGAGGTCAACTGACGGCCCGACAACGCGCCCGGACGACTTGTGGAGCCGTTGCCCGCGTTAGATGGTTCGCCGGGCCGGTAGCTCAACGGTAGAGCACTGCCCTTTTAAGGCAGGGGTTCTGGGTTCGAATCCCAGCCGGCTCACCACTTCCCTTCCCGTGATGCCTTTGATGCCTGAGTGGGTCTCCAAATCCGCAACCGCTCTGGCGGCAGCAATCCGCAAGAAGGAAGTCTCCTCATACGAAGTTGTGCGTGCCTGCATGGATCGCATCGAGGAAGTAAATCCCCGCCTGAATGCCGTGGTGCAGATGTCGGCGGAGCAGTCTCTCAAAGCTGCGCGTATCGCGGACGCGGCGCTGGTACGAGGAGAGGCAATCGGCCCCCTGCACGGCGTGCCCTTCACGCTGAAGGACGCGATTGAAGCCCGGGGAATGATTTGCACCGGTGGAACCGAGGGCCGCGCCCATTACATCCCGAATCAAGACGCGGTGGTGGTGAAGCGCCTGCGCGAGGCGGGAGCTATCCTGCTGGGAAAAACCAATTGCCCCGAGCTGGGGTGGGCGTGGGAAGCCGACAACTTGATTTACGGCCGCACGAACAATCCCTATGACCTGACGTTGTCTCCAGGGGGCAGCAGCGGTGGTGAGTCCGCCATCATCGCCGCGGGTGGCTCGCCCTTCGGGTTGGGCAGTGACGCTGGCGGCAGCGTGCGTTTTCCCGCCCACTGCACGGGCATCGCCGCCATCAAGCCGACCGCGGGAAGAGTTCCGCGCACAGGACATTTCCCCGGACCGGGGGGGATGCTCGACGCGCTCTGGCAGATCGGTCCGCTGGCGCGATACGTCGAGGACCTGGCGTTGCTGCTTCCGGTCATCGCCGGCGTGGACGGGCAGGACATCGCCATAGTTCCCGCGCCGCTTGGTGACCCCGGCCAGGTGAATCTGCGGGGCCTGCGCGTCGCCTTTCACACCAGCAATGGCATCGCGGCGCCGGCGCCGGATATTGCTGCCACAGTGAAGCGAGCTGCGGAGGCGCTCACCGAGGCAGGGGTTCTCGTGGAAGAAGCGCGCCCGGCGGCGATTGAGAGAACTTTCGAGATCTACCTTGATTTGTTTACCGCAGACGGAGGAGTAGGGCTGGATGCCCTGCTGAAAGATGCAGGCACGCAGCGCGTGCATCCGCTGATGGAGCGCGTTCTGAAGTTGCAGCGTCGTGGCGCCAAGACTATGCCGGAATTCGCCGCGCTGGTGGGCCATTGGGACGCGTTTCGCCGGGACATGCTGGCTTTTATGTCCACCTATGACGCGCTGCTCTGCCCGGTGTGCTCGTTCGCAGGCATGCAGCACGGCTCCACCTACGATCAGCTTTCGTGCTTCAGCTACACAATGACGTTCAACTTGACGGGATGGCCTGCGGCGGTCGTCCGCGGCGGCGCGACCGCAAGCGGCCTACCCATCGGCGTGCAAATCGCCGCGCGGCCGTGGCGCGAGGATGTGGCGCTGGCGGTTGCGCAGTTTTTGCAGAAGGCACTGGGCGGATGGCAGCGGCCGGCGATTTGAAAATGCGGTGGGCAGTAGGCACAAAGCGGTAGGCAGTAAGCAGTAGGCAGTAGGCAGCCCAGCCAACCGCCGCGGGCCGGATTCAATGGTCTGTGACTTGGCGGAAGTCACAGGCCAGTAGGCAGGAAGCGGCGCGGTGGGCCTCGCAAGAGGGGCCGTCGTCTGAGGGGCCTCTATAGCTTCAAAGGGAGGCATTTCGGGATTTCGCAGTGGAATCATCAGCCGTTCTGGTATTCTCTTCCCGTTGCTCTGAGGAAGGCGAGGAACCCATGGCGAACGAAAAAAAGCCCAGTCCGCAGTCCCCACAAGTTGCTTACAAGGATCCGCATTTCCTGGAAAGCGCCGATGCGCGGGGGTTGCGAATCTTATCCGAATACCTTGACCCGCTGGCGCATTTTCGCCGGGCGGGGGTGCAGCACACCGTGGTCTTTTTCGGTTCGGCGCGAATCCATTCGCGTGAAGTGGCCCTGAACAACTTGCACGAACTGGAGGCGCGCATCAAGGAGCGTCCCGCGGCGCCGCTGCAAGCCGAACTCAAGCGAGCCCGGATGGCCGTCCACATGTCGCGATATTACGAGGAGGCGCGCGAACTATCGCGGCTGATCACCGATTGGTCCATGAAGTTGCACCGCAGCCCCAGCTTCCTGATGGTCTGTTCGGGGGGAGGTCCGGGCATCATGGAAGCCGCCAATCGCGGCGCCAGCGAAGCCGGAGGCCAATCGATTGGGCTCAACATCAAGTTGCCCATGGAGCAACACCCAAATTCCTATATTTCGCCCGAGCTCAGCCTGCTGTTCCGTTACTTCTTCATGCGCAAGCTCTGGTTCGCTCAGCCCGCTCAGGCGCTGATCGTTTTCCCCGGCGGCTTTGGAACCATGGATGAAATGTTTGAATTTCTTACCCTCATCCAGACCCACAAGATGGGCCATCACGTGAACATTTTTCTCTACGGCTCGAAGTTCTGGAAAAACGCTATCAATTTCGGCTGGCTGCTGGAGTCAGGAACCGTCAGCGACGACGATGTGAAGTTGGTCCACTTTGTCGATTCGCCCCAGCAGGCGTTTGAGATTTTGAGGAGTGGACTGGAAGAACGACTGGGCATTCGGCGCGTCCCCATGCATCAATTAGTGTAGGGGCCCAAAGCCGCCGCGGGCGTGTAAGAAGGGTCCTTCTGGGAGGATTTCATGCAATTTCTCAAAGAGAGCATGCTTGAACTGATCATCCAGACGTCCACGAATCTGCCGCCCGATGTGCGCAAGGCCATGGGGTGGGCGCTGCGGACGGAGAATCCCCAGGCGCAGGCTGGCCAGGCGCTGGCGATCATTGGTGAGAACATTGACATGGCCCAGGAGCAAGAAGGCGCCATCTGCCAGGACACCGGCATGCTAACCTTCGAGATCAAGACCCCCGTGGGGGTGAACCAGATCGCCATGCGCAAGCAAACGCTGGAAGCCGTGGCGGAGGCGACGCGGCGCGGCAAGCTGCGTCCCAATTCGGTTGATTCGATCACCGGCAAAAACAGCGGCGACAATCTCGGCCCCGGCACGCCCATCTTTCACTTCGAGCAGTGGGAGCGGCCGGAGATTGAGGTGCGGCTGATCCTCAAGGGCGGAGGGTGCGAAAACAAGAACATTCAATACTCTGTGCCCTGCCAGCTTGAGCACATGGGCCGCGCCGACCGCGACCTGGAAGGCGTGAGGAAATGCCTGCTGCACGCAGTCTGGCAGGCGCAGGGCCAGGGTTGCGCGCCCGGAGCCATCGGCGTCTGCATCGGCAGCGACCGCAGCGGCGGCTATCATCTCGCCAAGCAACAACTCTTCCGCACGCTGGACGATACCAATCCCGACCCCGTTCTGGCCAAGCTGGAAGAGGAGGTGATGGAACAGGCCAACAAACTGGGCGTGGGAGCCATGGGCTTTGGCGGGGCGAGTTCGCTGATTGGGTGCAAGATCACCGCCGCCAATCGCCTGCCCGCCAGCTTCTTTGTGACCGTCGCTTACGATTGCTGGGCCTTCCGCCGGCTGGGCGTGTTGCTGGATGCGGAAAGCGGCGCCATTACCCGGTGGCTCTACCGCGATCCCAACCGCCCGGTGGAGCGATTAATCACGACGGGTACAGAATTCCGGTTGACGGGCCGCGAGGTGCGCCTGGAACCGCCACTGAGCGAAGAGAAAGTCCGCGCGCTGAAAGTTGGCGACGTGGTGTTGATCAACGGCCCCATGATCACCGGTCGAGACGCCGCCCATCACTATCTGCTGCATCACGACACGCCGTACGACATGCACGGTGCGATTCTTTATCACTGCGGGCCGGTGATGCTGAAGGAGAACGACCAGTGGCGCGTCAAGGCCGCGGGGCCCACCACCAGCATTCGCGAGGAGCCCTACGAAGCCGACATCATTCGGCGCTTCGGCTTGCGCGCCGTCATGGGCAAAGGCGGCATGGGAGCCAAGACCGGCGCGGCGCTGAAGGAATTGGGCGCGGTTTATCTTCACGCCATCGGCGGCGCGGCGCAGTTCTACGCGCGCTGTCTGCCCAAAGTGCACGGCGTTTATTTGCTGGAGGAACTCGGCGTCCCCGAGGCCATGTGGGTATTCGAAGCGCGGAACTTCCCTGCCATCGTCACCATGGACGCGCACGGGAATTCCTTGCACGCTGAAGTGAGTTCGGTAACCGCCGGGGAATTGGCGAAGCTGGCGGCAAGGTAGTTGGTTATTCTGTAGCGGCGGTCTCCTACCGCCGGCGTCAACGGGAGATCGACGCTCTCGAGTTTCTACATTGTGGGGGCCACGGCACGTGGAGACACGGCTTCCCGTAAAATGACCACCATCCTCAATTCGTGGCCCCAACGAACCGAACTGTCATCCTGAGCTCCGTACTTCAGAGCGAAGGACCCCCGTATTTCGTCTTATCCACGGGCACTGCGGGATGCCGCAGTGCAGTGACACGGCGCGCTGGCGCCGTGCCTCCAAAATGCAAATGAAAAGGGTCCTTCGCTCTGAAGTACGGAGCTCAGGATGACAGCCCAACGAGTGTACGTTGACACTACGATATCCGCGAATGGCAACAAAAACCTGGTTTGAATGGAGATACTTCTGAGCGTCGATGGGAGATCGACGCTACGATTCATGTCGCTCGGTTCAATCGGAGTCAGTTCCTCTCCGCCGCTGCGGTGGGCTTGGCCGGTGCCGGCAGCAGGTGATAGTCGCGGAAGGTTTCGTCGTGCGTAATGTCCTTGTGAAATAGAAGAACAATGGATTTTACGTCAACGCGAAAGTGCGTAGGCATCCAGACGTCTCCGGCAACCGGCGCCTGGTCCAACAGAAACCTTGTGCCGGGATAAACCTTGGCCAGGAACCAACCAAACCAGACGGGTCTGGTCACTTCCGCCTCCACCCGCGCCCACCGATAACTGGCCTCGTCGATCCAGAGAGTCCCCTGCATTCCCGTTAACATTTTGGCCTCGCGATTCGGCGGCTGATACCCCTGGCGGGGAGTGGCTCGCAGCTCATACACGCGGTGATTTTCAACCTGGGACTCGCCGGTCAGGGTGAAATCGAAGGCGTCAACCATTTCGCGCAGCAGATCAAACATGCGCTGCTGATTGCGCTGGTACTTGGCCACGCGGCGGGCGCGCTCGTCTGCGGATTGGTTGGCGCGCTTGGCGCATTCCGCCTGCAGAAGATCGTTTTGCTCCGTTACCTCGTCGGGCGGCAGGGCTTGACCGTCCCGTGCGATCAATTCTTCGTAGGGCGATCCGTCCATCATGATTACGCGATAGGTCTTGGTGGAGGACTTTCCGTCGTGCGGGTCCGCGTCGCGTTCGACTTGAAGCATGTTGGCGGGACGCTGCCAGTCGGCCCGCGTGGCTTGCAAAGAGAGTTGGAGGATTTTTCCCACATCTTGCGGGCCTGCTCCGACAGCGACAGGCGCCGGGACGAGAATAAGAAGGGCAGTGAAAATCCAGGTCTTCCGCCGCATTGGGTCCTTCCACCAGGAAGTCACACCGCCTCCCCCATATCTATTATGCAGGAAGTTTATGAGGAAAGCAGGTTTAGTCAACGCCGCGAATCATCAGGGCATTGGCCGGCCCGCAGACTTCTCCACCGCCAGCAGCGGTTTGGCAGGGCCATTGGCGGCCGGGGCGAGAGTAGCTTGATAGCTGGAATTGATATCGATGGGAATGGATTCCACGCCCACGACTTGCTTGTCGCGGACGGTCGCTCTCAGCATCAGCCCGCGGTGGGTGTTAGGGTTCTGCTGATCGAAGATGAAATTCCCCAGGCTGTAGGCAATCCAGTGACCTTGGTAGTTTTCCACAGGCTGCACCACGTGGGGGTGGCTGCCCACAATCATATCCGCGCCGGCGTCGATCATCTGGTGGGCGAGCTTTATTTGCTCCGGCGTCGGGGTCAATGCGTACTCCACACCCCAATGCGGGCACACAATCACCAAATCCGCCAGCGGCCGGGCAAAGCGGATGTCCGCCAGCGCTTGTTCGGGGTCAAGCCAGGCCACGCCGGGACGATCGACGCCCGCCGTCGCCTCTTTCGGATCAATGTCAACGTAGGCGAGAAAGGCGATTCGCAGAGCGCCTACGCTCACCAGCACGGGGTAATGGGCTGCCAACATGTTTTGCCCCGCACCCACGGGATAAATGCCGGCGGCGCGCAGGCGCTCCAGGCTGTCGAGCAGCGCGTCCGGTCCCCAGTCGTAAGTGTGGTTATTGGCCTGCGATGCGACGTTGAAACCCGCGGCCTTCAGCCCGTCGATGGCTTGTGGATCAGCGCGAAAGGAATAGAGGTGGTGCAAGTCGTGCCCGCGGTCGGAGACGGGGCATTCCAGGTTGCAGTAGCGCAGGTCGGCGTTGCGCAAAGTGTCCGCGATGCGGCGGAACGGAAGCGACCAGTCCTTTTGCGCCGTCATGCGATCGCCCACGGCGCGCGAAAGCATAACGTCGCCGGTAAAAAGAAGAGTGTAATCGCGGACGCTCGGCGCGGCGGCCACTTGCGCTGGGGGGTTGGGCGCAGGCACAACTTCTTGCGGCGGCGTCAGCGGACTGAGCACACACCAACCGGCCAACGCCATGGCAGCCACAAAACCTGTGCGCATCATCTGTCTTCGCCCCGTCATGGGTGCCAGCTTAGCCGCGTTTTCGAGCTCAATTGAACCCATCACCCTTGCACTCATTATCCGCCAAGGTGAGGGCCGTGTCTATTCCGTTGGGAGAACCCCGCTCTGCCAGGGAGGCAGGTGGAGTCTGACGGCTTCGGGATGTGAGGCCAGGTACAAAACCCCTCACCCGCCCGATGAATCGGGACGGCCTCTCCCCTCGGAGAGGCTGAGAATGTTTTGGGGCGCGCTGCCGGTGCGCGAGGCGAATTCAACAGCCTCTCCCGGGGGAGAGGTCGACCGCCTCCGGGCGGCCGGGTGGGGGGTCTTTTGCCGGCGGCGGTCGAGCCCCTTTGAGGAGCCAACCAGCGAAAAGCCTCCGGCTCTGCCGGACGCCGATTACTTGAGATTTTCGGGAATCAGGAATTCCACCAGGACAAGGTCGTGCCACTCGCCGCCCAGTTTGCCATGCTTCTCGTGCAGTCCCACTTCTTTCCATCCGGTAAGCTGGCAAAGCTTGCGCGCGGCTTCGTTCACCGCCATGATGCGCCCAATGATTTTGTAGAAGCCCTTCTCCGTGGCGAGGCTCTGCATGGCTTTCATCAATTCCTGCGCCACGCCGTGGCCGCGCAGGCTGCGCTCAATGTAGATGGAAAGCTCCGCAATGCCGTCATAGCAGCGGCGCGGGCTGTAGGGGTTGAGCGCCGACCATCCCATCAGCGTGTGCTTGACCTCGGCCACCAGTACGGGGAACTTGTCGGGCCGCGCGGCCAGCCACAAGTAGCGCTCTTCCGGCGTCACGAAAGCGTTTTCAAAGGTCGCCGTGCGGTCCTGCACGCCCTGGTTGTAAATGCGGGCGATTTCCTTGGCATCATCAATGCGCGCCGGCCGAATTTTTAGGGGACCACTCCACTCCGTCATGAATCTCACCTTGCCCGTGAATTGAATGCGGGGGCGATTCTAACCCGGCGCTGCGAAGAGCGCAAATCAGGGACCAATCACTTTCCGAGGAGTTCGAAAAACTCTTGGTAGGTGAGCCCGGCTTGACGAACGATGGACTTAACGATGTGTTTTGGCAGGTCGAACCGTTCATGATAGGGCACGGTGATCCGTCCAGGTCGCGTCGGATGCTTCAGATGCACGTGCGAACCGGAGGTTTCGTGTAGCTGGAAGCCGGCCTTTGGGAGGGCGCGGACCACTTCGCGGGGCTTGAGGTTGGCAAACTTGGGCGCCATGCCCTAAACGGTCACTTTCAGTTCTTCGCAGATCGGTGGTTCAGGCGCGAACGGGTCGCGGGGAATTTCCTCGCCATCCTTGACCAACCCCCGGAGGTGACATCGAATGGCGTCTTCCGCCATTTCGCGCGCTTCGGCAACCGTGCGGCCATAAGTCACGATTCCAGGCAACGCCGGGACGATAACTTGGTACCCGCCCTCCAAGAGCCCTTCGTAGATGACCGTGTACCCATGCTGAGCGGAAACAACTTGCTTGCGGGGCTTGGGGGCGGTTCGCGGCATGGACTTTGGTCTCTCCTCGCGTATTCTAACACGATGTCGGCGCCGATGCGTGGGTCGCATTCCCTTCCGCTACCCCGCTGGAAAAGGTCAGTTGTTTTCGGCCTGATGTGGTTTTGGCGAAGGACAGGTCCAAATTGTCCATGCCTCAACAACGTTCAAAGTCTTCGGGTTATCCACCTTCGCCAGCATCTTTCATAACCGCGCTCTAATTGATTGCCGCCGGCTGCTGCAAATTCACCGCCTGGGGCCCGAAGGCCGGGCCCATCTGCGCGTGATGACATTGCTTGTTGGCATACATCCGGTGATCGGCTTCGGCCAGCAATTGTTCGGCATCCGTACCGTCGTGCGGGTACATGGCTACGCCCGAGCTCAAGGAGAGCAGCGGCTCTTTGCACACTTCCACTCCGGCCTCCATGGCAATGCTCTGGAACAACAGCGACTTTTCCTTCATCGCAGCGGCATCGAAGCCGGGCATGATCACGACAAATTCGTCGCCGCCCATTCGCGCCACGTAATCATACTCGCGGCACGTCTCCTTCAGTCCTGCGGCCACCTTGCGGAGGACCATATTCCCCACGAGGTGTCCGAAGCGGTCGTTAACCTGCTTGAAACCATCCAAGTCACAAACCACCACGGCCAAAGGGGTCCCCTGCCGTTTACAGCGCGCCAGTTCGCCATCCAGGTGCAGGAACAGCGACCGGGCATTGGGCAGCCCCGTCAAGTAGTCGGTGGTGGCGGAGTTCTCCACGGTTTGGTACTTCAAGGCGTTCTCGATGGAAAACCCCAGCTTGGCGCTGATGGCGAGGAGAATGCGGAGGTGATCTGGGGTGAACGCATCCCTCTGCCGCCGGTAGAGACCCAGCACGCCGATGGTCCGCTCCACTCCTTCCAGCGGCACGGCCAGCGCGGAAAGCGGCAGCGGCGAGGTACCGAGAGCTTTCAGGAAGCCGGGCTCCACCAGGGGGTTTCCGTTAACGATGGGTTTGCGCTTTTCCGCCACCCAACCACACAGGCCTTCGCCGATGGGAATGCGTAAGGAGGCGAAGTCGCGGAAGTTCTCCCCAAACACATACTCGGGGACCAGGTAGCCTCCTTTGCAAGTGTAGACGGCAATGGAATCGTGGGGGATGAGCCGTTTGAGGCGGACGGCGAGAACGGACAGGGTTTCGTCCAGGCTGAGAGAGTTGCCCAACGCCTGGCTCAACTCGAACAACGTCTGGCCCTCTTCGCGGGCGGAGGCGATGGCATGGAGAAAGTCTACCGGATCGCCGACGGAAACATCCGCCATCATCCTCTGGTAACCTGCGGCCGGGGCTTCTCCACGATCGACCTTGGCTCTGACCGAAAGCTTGCTTGCCGGGTGTTCTGCGGGTCCGTCTTCCATTAGATTCATATTCAGGTGAAGCCTGCTGACAACTTCAACGACCTGCGGATCGTATCCCTTGCCGCTCTCCGCCTGGAGCAAAGCCATCGCCTCGGAAAGCGGAATTGCCGTCCGGTATTGGCGGTCCGTCGTCAGGGCGTCCAGGCAGTCCACGATCGCCAGAATCCGCGCCCCGATGGGAATATCTTCTCCCTTTAGCCCATCGGGATAACCGCTGCCATTCCACTTTTCATGGTGGGCACGGACAATGGGCGCGACCGCATAAGGGAATCGCACGCGCTCCAGAATTTCCGCCCCGACGATGGGGTGGACCTTTATCCGCTCAAACTCCTCGGGCGTCAACTTGCCCGGCTTGTTGAGGATGTGCTCGGGCACAGCCAGCTTGCCGATGTCGTGCAACAGGGCGGCGGCACGGAGAGCCTCCGTTTCCTTCTCGCTCAGCCCCAGTTCCCGGGCTACTGCCACGGCCATGCTTGGCATCCGCTGGAGGTGGTCGTGGGTGGTTTCATCCTTGGCCTCGATCGCCAGGGCCAAAGCCTCGAGAGTGCGAAGGTGCAGAGCGGCGATCAGTTCGGCGTGTTTCTTTGCTTCCTTCAGGCGGAATACCCCCAGAGCGCCTAGCAGGAGAAACCCACAAAGACCGTAGAACCACAGCGTCTGGTAGAAGTGCGGGGCCAGGTAGAGGGCGCACGGCGCGGCCGCCTCGTTCCACTTGCCATCGTCACCCGCCGCCATCACATGGAAACGATAATGGCCGGGAGGCAGGTTGGTGTAGTAGGCCACGCGCCGATCGCCGGCCTCCACCCACTCATTATCAAACCCTTCCAGCTTGTAACGGAAATTGACGCGTTTGGCTGCCGACAGGCTGATGCCGGTGTAATGAAACTCCAGCCGGCCTCTTCCCAGCGCCACCTGAATGGTTTCACCCGGGGCAAAGGCTTGATGGTCGACCACCACCGCCTCTACTTGCACCTGGGGACGAAATCCCACGGCGCTGCTGTTGGCGGGGTCGATCGCCACCGCTCCCTTCATTGTAGGGAACCACACTTTTCCGTCGCGCGCCGCCCAACCGGCGGGCTGGAAGCCACCGTTACATTCCCGGCTCTTCATCCCCTCGGAGACACCGTAAGGTACCGATTGGATCGAGGGAATCTTGCCGTCGGTGAAATCTTCAAGCTGCTGTTCGCTCGCGCGGAAGATGCCGCGGTTGGAACTCATCCAGAAGTTATGCTTTCGGTCCTCGAGGATTTGAAAGATCTTGTCGTCGGCAAGGCCGTTCTTCCGGGTGATGGGGGTAAACTTGCCGCCCCTAAACCGATTCAAGCCGCCGCCGCTGGTCCCCACCCACAGCGTGCCACTCTCGTCTTCGTGGATGGCGGTGACGATGTCGCTGGATAACCCCTCTTTGCTGGTGAAGGCCGTAAACGTACCGTTCTTGAAGCGATTCAGGCCGCCGCCACCGGTGCCCACCCAGAGGGTACCGTCGTGGTCCTGGTAGATAAACGTCACATAGTTGTTGGACAGGCCGTCTCTTGGTGGTATAGGTGGTGAACTTCCCTCCTTGAAGCGTCCCAAGCCGCTGCGGGTCCCAAGCCAGAGGTTGCCGTCACGGTCCGGCCACATGCAGAAAACGATGTCATTGGGCAAACCATCCTTGGTGGTGTAGACGGTGAATTTGCCGTCTTTCAGTCGGTCCAGACCATGCCGCGTCCCCACCCAGAGGGCGCCATCCCGATCCTCACTCAGGGAAAGCACAACGTTATCCGAGAGGCCCTGGCGGGTGGTGTAGGAGGTGAATTGCCCGTTGCGGAAGCGATTCACGCCGCCGCCCGCCGTTCCCATCCAGAGGTTTCCTTCGCGGTCTTCGAAGATGGGCAGGACGATGTCGCTGGATAAACCTTCCGACGGAACTGTAGGTGGTGGCTTGGCCGTCGCGCAATTGGCTAAGGCCGTCGCCGGTACAGATCCAAAGCGTGCCCTCGCGGTCCTGGAGGAAGGCCCAGACGTCCTGCCGCGCGTTGTCGGCAGCAGTTTTGTAAGGGGTGAATTTGCCATTGCGCCAACGATTCAGCCCGCCCCCGACGGTGCCGATCCAGAGGGTTCCTTCTTTGTCCTGGTAGACGGAGAACACGGCGTTGCTGCTTAAGCCGTCTTTGGTCGTGAAGGTTTTGAAATGCCCGTCCCGGAACTGGCTAAGGCCGCCGCCGTTGGTCCCCACCCAGAGGGTTCCGTCACGATCCTCGAACACGGCGCGTACGTTGTTATTCGGAAGGCCTTGTTGGATGGTGAAGTTGCGGAAGGAGCCATCCTTCAGTTGTGAAAGCCCCCCGCCTGTCCCAAACCATACACTTCCATCCTTCGCCGCCGCGATGGCGTAGACCGAATCGTCAACCAGGCCGGTTTTGGAATTGAAGACGGTGAACTTGCCGTCTTTGAACCTGTTAACTCCCCCGCCTTCGGTGCCGATCCAAATGGCATGGTCTCGCCCTTCGCAGAGCGACAGAACGGAATTATTGGAAAGCCCGTTCTGGGTAGTAAAGGCGATGAACTTCCCCTGTGTCATCCGCAGGACGCCGCCGCCACCCGTGCCGACCCAGAGATTTCCCGCGCGGTCCGCCAGGAGTGCATAGATATCGTTGCTCTTCAGCTCCGGCGTGTTGCTCCTGTCGAATGCCGTGAACTTGAGCCCATCGAACCGCACCAGGCCTTCTTCCGTCCCCAGCCAGAGATATCCATCGGGGGTTTGAGCGATGGAGACCACGTTGTCCTGGGGAAGGCCGTCCGCCACGTGCCAGGCTCCATGAGCGTATTGGGTGAGGGCTTTCGCCGGATCAAGTCCCGCGGCACTTTGGGAAAGCATCCCGAGGCCAGCAACCAGAACCATCAAGAACCGCACATTTCGCCAGCAAGCCATTTTCTCTCTCCTGAAGGTATTCCCTTATTCCGTGCGTCGGTTGACGCATTTCAGTCGATTAGGCTACGTTGGGCTCGCTCTTATTTTTCGCCCAGGTTTGCCGACGTGCCCCAAACGGCACTGGTTCCCCAAACGGCGCTGGTGCCCCAAATGGCGCTGGTACCCCAGACGGCACTGGTTCCCCAGACCGCGCTGGTGCCACTCACCGTGCTGCTGGGATAGCTGGCTTGGGCGGCGGCAATCGCTCGCACGCCCAGGGGCGAGGGGTAACTCCAAATCGTCGGCGTGCCATTGACGAAGACGGAGGTTCCCCAGATCGCCTGGGTGCTCCAAATGCCTTGATTGCCGTAAATCGCTTGGTCCGCACAAACGTCTGCCGCGCTGCAGGATATTTGTGCGATTCCCGTGACTGGGTTGAAAACAGCGGTGGGTGAATTGGCGGTGCCGGTGAAGATTGTCGTGTCCTCAAGGGCGGCGCCGATATCCAGGTAACCGGCGCCAATGGTGAAGATGTCATAGAAGCTCGTGTAGACGATTCCCGTCGTCGGGTCGGTGGCCTGACTGGTCATGGGGAAAGTTTTGTAAGCCGTCCTCATCAGGCGGGCTTTGACCTGGTCGGGCGACAACGAGGGGTCTTCCTGAAGCAGCAGGGCCACGGCGCCGCTCACCACCGGCGTCGCCATGCTGGTTCCGCTCAGCGTGTAGTAGACAGTGGAGGTGGAGCCGTCGCCCGCCGAGTCATAATAAGTATTCGGGATCAGCGCCGTGGGGTATTCGGTGGGAAGTGTGTCGTTGACGTTGGCCAACAGAGAAACCGTCAGATTGCCGGGCGCCACGAGGTCGGGCTTGACGTAGTTGTCAATCCCCGTGGGTCCTTTCGAACTATAGGAGGCAATCATGTCGTCGGTCGCGCGTGATGCGTGCCCGCGTCCTTCATCGCGCCTACCGTGATCACGAAGGGATCGTTGCCCGGCGAGGTGATGGTCCCGTAGCCGTTGTTGCCGACGGAATTATCCCGGCCCTCGTTGCCGGCGGCAACGTCCACAACAATACCCGCCTTCCACGCAGCTTCCACGGCTTGGCATAGCGGGTCCTGATCGGAGTTTTCCACCACCGGGCCACCCACCGAGAGATTGATCACCCGGATGTTATAGGTACCTGCCAGGGCAATGGCCTGGTCGATGGCGGCTATGACATTGCTGGTCGTCCCATTTCCGTTGGCGTCGAGCACCCGAAGATTGATCAGGTTGGCGTTGGGGGCGATGCCCTTTACCGTGCGCGTGCAGGTGGCGCAGATGGAATCGGCGCCGCTTCCCGCCACGATGCCCGCCACGTGGGTCCCGTGTCCATAAAGATCATCCGTGCCGGTGCCCACAAAATCCTGGCTGTAGACGACGCGGCTCCGGCCAGATCGTTGACTTCGGTGATCCCACTATCAATGATCGCTACGCCGATCCCCGTGCCATCGAGGCCGAGTTGCCAGGCAGCAGGGGCGTTCACCGTGGCGGCGGTCACATCCAGTTTCCCCTTCACCGGACGGTCGGGGGAGATGAAGGTGACGTGGGGGTTATTCGCGAGTTGTTTCAGCGAACTCGCCGGCACCCGGTAAAACCCAGCCTTTACCCGTCTATACGGCATTCTCAGGGCCCCGCCCTGGCCTCGCACCCACAGGTGATCGGCCTGAGCGGGGACGTGGTCGAACTGGACGATCACATCCACGACTGACCTTGGATCAACTCCGTCGAGGTCGCGCCCGAACTTCGGGTTCCTGGCAAACGCAACACTCGCGGTCATCAACAAGACTGTTATCTTGAATAGATTTCGCATGACCCGTCCTTTAGCGTTGATAGCCTCTAGCCCTGCATCGCGATACAACAATTAAAGTTTCTAATGTAAGCATCCCGGGTGCCAAGTCGTCCTCCGTCGTAATTCGTGTAATTTCAATCGTTTGGGGAAAACCTCGGGACCCTGGCAGGGTGCCAAGTTGTCCCCGGTCGGCGAGTTCCGAGTAACGGTTTGTTAGCTTATCTTAATGAACAAGCGTGGGTTGGACACAGTGCACGGGGCCGTGCCAACTTGTCCTCGAGGCGATTACTCGGTGTCCCTGGGAAAAACAAGAGAATGCGCCAGGGTAACTTATCTCCCGATAGATTCGGATGAAGGTATTGCCAAAGTACAGGAGTATCCAGGAGGGAATCTACGAATGCCAGTATTAACGGAAGATGGAATTCACAGTAAGGAGCGATGCTCCGATGACAAAAGCCGGGGAAGTCGCAACGGGCAAATGCCCGGCGTTAGAAACTCACCTTGGCTTCAGGCCGCCATACACTGCGCGTCTTCGATTCCGTACCGTCTCAGTTTCCGACCGAGCGTTCTCTTTGAGATGCCCAACATCGCGGCCGCGCGCTGAAAACTTCCCCCAGTCTTCGCCAAAACCTGGGTAATCATCTGCTGCTCGATTTCCTTCAACCGGGTGGTCGTCCCGCCATAGGGAGCACGTACCCGCGTGTTGATCGTGGGTGGCAGATCGCCCAGGGTAATTTCCGGACCCTTGGCGAGGACACTTGCTGCCACCACCGTGTTTCTCAGTTCGCGGACATTTCCCGGCCAGGGGTACTGCAGCAAGGCGCGTAGAGCCTCGCTCGAAAACGCGGAGGCACCATTCGCCTCTCGCAGGAAGAACCCGGCGAGGGGTTCGATATCCTCGGGCCGCTCGCGCAACGGGGGAACCTGCAGATGGATCTGGCTCAGGCGATAGTAAAGTTCTTGCCGGAAGGTGCCCCGTTGCATCACCTCATCCAGATTCCGCGATGTGGCAGCGATCACCCGAACTTCCACCGCAACTTTGTGCACTCCGCCCAGACGATAGTAGGGCGCGCCGTCCAATACGCGGAGAAGCTTGACCTGCGTCCGCGGTTCCAGCTCCGCGATCTCATCCAGAAACAGCGTGCCCGTGTGAGCCAGTTCGAACAGACCGGGCTTGGCGGACTCGGCTCCGCTAAAGGCGCCCTTCTCATATCCGAACAACTCGCTTTCCACCAGGTGCTCGGGAAGGGCGGCGGAGTTGACATCGATCCAGGGATTGTTACACCGCAGGGAGTACTGATGAACGGCGCGGGCGATCAACTCCTTGCCGCTGCCGCTTTCACCGGTGATGAGAACTGCGGCATTGCTGCGCGCCACCCGCTCTGCCGTATGCACCAATTCGCGCATGGAGGCGCTGGCAAAGACGAAGGACTGCCCGAGGACTGCTTCGGTGTGCGGAAGGGAACCTGGAGCTGTCATGTTGGCCTCTACGCGTAAAGTAGTCCATCCCTTCGCGCGCAATCAATATCACCGTAGTTTCATTACGGAAGTGCCACTCTGTACGACATTATGTCCTCGCGTAAGGCACTGTCGTTCCACCACTTAGGTGCCTTACCGGCTGACTTTATATATTCGGGCGGGTTGCATCGTTGAGGTGCAACCTGGTGATTCCCGAGTCCCCTTCGCGGGGTGGCAGACAATTATCGAACTGATTTGTTCCCAGGAGGAGTGGCTGCTGAAATTCCGGGGACCCCATATGACGGAAAGATCCGCCATGTCCCTGCGCTGTAACGGAATCGAACTGGTCCCTTCCGGACCCTCCGTGCCCATGATCGAACTCTTCGAATGCCCTGATTGCCACCGGCGATACGCGCCAAAACCAGGCGGGTCACTGACATTTAGATAGCCGCTCCCGCTCTCCCTCGTACTTTATGAAATACTCTTTGACTCCCATCCGCTTCCGCGGCTTGAGAAACGGGGTGTCCCATCAAAGCCGCCAAGAGGCAAGCCATCGTGGGTCGCCTCCGGCGCCGGGCTTCGAGGCGGGACGCTAGTGCGATTTCCCCGCATGCCCAGAGCCGCCCGCGGCACGAATCTCAAAATGGTCTTTCTCTTGCCATGCAGGAGCGGCGCTATCGGGGTCGGCCAGCCGCACCATGGTGGCGGCCAAGGCGTCTCCATTTTGCACAAACCGCACGTAGTGGTAGTTCGGGAATCGGGCGTCGGGGTAAAGATCCGCTGGGCCGCGGACAATGGGTCGAGGGCCGGCGCCTCCACCGCCCGAAACCAGGTAAACGATGTCATCCTGCATGAAGCGTTCGTAGTTGTGAATATGTCCGGCAACCACCACGAAACGCGCGCGGGACTTCTCCGGCGCCTTGGCCAGGATTTCCGCCAGCGCATGTTCGTTGGGGCGGCCGTTGTGGCTGGGATCCCCATTCTCCTGCACGTCAACAACCGGCGGATGATGGAGGTTGAAGAAGACAAAGCGCACGGTGGTGGGGAGACTGGCGAGCTGGGCTTTCATCCACACAATCTGGTCACTGCCGGGCAACAGGGATGAATTGCTGTCGAGATTGAGGACATAAACGGAGCTTCCAAGCTGGACGGAATACCACCGCCGGCCCCGAAGTTCGGGGAAGGCGTTCCACCAATTCTCCAGACACTGCTGCTCGCTCGCGCCGCCAGAGAATTCGTGATTGCCGAGCGCCGGAAAAATCTGAAGGTGGTCGCTCCGCCAGATCTGCGTCTCACGGCGGTACTCCTCGTAATCACTCGCTTCGCTGCCGTGCCAGGGCACATCACCGCTCAGCAGCACGGCATCCGGCTTTTCCGCAGCCACTTGGTCCACCAACCATCGCCGCACCTTGGGATTCGTCGCCTTCGTTTCCGTGGGATCGGTAAAGCGCATGTCACCATAAGCGATGATCCGCAGCGGGTGAGAGAGTTCACTCTCGCTTCTGCGGAAGTCTGGTCCATTGGCCGGCCCGGCGAACAGTACGGGACGCGGTCTAAAGCCACCCGCCAGCAAGAGGCCGGCGGCCACCAGGAAAATCAAGAGTAGCCGATTCCGAAAGCAACGCATGCCCATCCTCCCTTGACCCATCAGAACTCCAGGCGCAGCATGAACTGAATGCGGCGCGACGAGCCGACCCCCGTAGCGCCGGAGTTCAACTCGTCGGTAATGATCCCGAAGGAGCTTGATGAGGTATTGCCCGACGGATCGCCGTAGATGGGATGGTTGAGCAAGTTAAACGCCTCGGCCCGGAACTCCAATTTCAGTTGTTCTTTGAGGGGAATTTCCTTCTGGAGCGCTGTATCGATTTCATAATACCCTGGTCCACGGGCAACGTTACGTCCCAGGTTTCCCCAGGTGAAATTGGCGGGCTTCACGAAGGCCGCAGGATTGAACCAGTCGTTGATGTTTTGGCCAACCGCGTAAATGGGCGCGCCGGAGACCAGGTTCGGCCGCTGACCCGAGGTATTCCCGTCGGGCATGACGGAAGCGCTCCGCTTGATGGTGATGTTAATCGGGCGGCCGCTCATAGCCGCGGCAATGCCACTCAGTTGCCAGCCCCCCAGCACCTTTCCGGCGGCGCCGCCACTGCTTAGGAAATGCTTGCCGGGTCCAAACGGTAGCGCGTACACCGAATTGATGGAGAGGGATTGGCGAATGTCAATGTCCGTGCTGCTATAGTCACATCGGAAACACGACACGTTTTGAACGCCAATCGTGTCGCCCGCTCCGAACCCTTCGTCCGCCAGACCGTGCGACCACATGTACTGCGTCCCCCACAGCCATCCACTGGTCAAATGGCGCTGCAAGGATACCTGAAGCGAATGGAAGTTGCTGTTGCCGAGGTTATTTTTGTAGCCGAACTGGCCAAACGTGGGAATCGGGCGCAGGCCCGTTGCGGGATTGATCACATTGGCGTTGACTTTGCCGAAGAGCCGATGCCCCTCGCTGCCGTCGTAAGCGATTTGTCCGACGAAGTTGCCGGGCAGCATCCGCTCGACCGTGAAATCCCAGTTTTCGAAGTATCCGTCCCGGCGGTTTGGTTGCCACGTCTTCGGTGAGTATAACGGGGCAGGAAGCAGGGACGGAAGAACTGGCCAAGCGAGGTTTGCCACATCCGCTGACGAGACACTAAACCGTTGGTCCGTACTTTCGTGCCCGTCGGTGAAGTCGTCCATCTGGTTCGGCGAAAAATACATTCCGAACCCGGCGCGGATGACCGTTTTCCCGGCATTTCCCCCGGGGGCCCAAGCCAAACCCAGCCGAGGCGCGAAGTCCTTATAGTAGGGCGAATACAGCGGCGTGCCCGGAGGGCAAAAGCCTCCGCACGAAACCTTCACCACGGCTTGGCGGCCAAACGCCTCTTTCAGGACCGAGTAATGCTCGTATCGCAACCCGTAATTGAGGGTCAGATTGGGCCGTATTTTGAACGTATCCTGAATGTAGGGCATGATGTAGGTGCGCCGCTCGCCGCCCAGGGTCAACGGCCCGACGTAGGAATAGCTGTCCACAACGTTGTTCAGGAAATCGTCGGAGCTGTCGTAGGTGAGGTCCCCATTGCCGACAATTTCGTCGGAATTGTTCAGCCGGTGGCGCTCCACACCGATCCCCATCTTAATCGTGTGCCGGCCCCGAACAATGCTCAGATCATCGTACACATCAAGTGTCGTGCCGACTTCCTCATCGAGTTGGCTATCACTGGGACCATCAAAGGGGTCCACGCCCGCGCAGATGGTGCCGGCCAGTCCGTTGGCAGTGGATTGAGGACACGTTCCATTCTGGTAGTGGTGCAAGGCGGAACGGTTGATTCCCCCGCGCAGCTCGTTAATGATGGTCGGCGAGAAAGTGTGGCTCAATTGAACAACATAATTCGAGGGGCGGATGAGCGGGTTATCGACGCCTCCCAGCGTGTCGAGCGGTGAGGTGGAGTTGGCGTCATCGACGTTCAGCCGGGCGAAGATCGAGGTTCGATCGGTGAAGATGTGATCCAAACGGAACATTCCGCTGTCCTCGCGGACGTTGTCACTCTGCGGCTGAACCCATTCGTTGGTGATGCCGTCACCGGTGGGGATCAACAGCCCTTTGTCCGGCCACTGGGCGAGGAAGGGGGTGAGAACGGGATTGGTCACGCTTTGCCGAAACGTGGCGTTCGGTACAAACCCGATCACGGTGGTGTCCAGGCGCTGCCGGATCCCTTCGTAGTCGGCGTAGAAGAAAGTGCGGTCCTTCTTGATGGGCCCGCCCAAGCTGGCTCCGAACTGATTCAAGCGGAAGGGCGGGATGCTCGTATCAAAAGGCGAACGCGCGTCGAAGACGTCGTTGCGCAGGAAATCGAAAGCCGAACCGTGAAACACGTTCGTCCCCGTCTTCGATACGATGCTGACGATGGCCCCGGCCGATCCGCCCTGATCTGCGGTATAGACCGAGGAACTGACGCGGAACTCCCCAATCGATTCCAGTGAAATCGCCAGGCGTACGCCCACCTTCTGGCTCTGTTCCTGGACGCCCGTGGCATCGACTCCATCATAAGTGTAGTTGCTGTCATCGATGCCTCGCCCCACGAATCGCAGGTCCCGCTGCCCGCCGGCGCCGAGGTTGACCGCGCCCGGGGCGAGCGTCATCAGGAGGGACCAGTCGCGTCCGTTAAGGGGGATGTTCTCCACTTGTCCGGTGCGAATGACGGTTGAGAGCTCGGCGTTGTTCGAATCGAGCGCCTGCGCGGAAGCCCGCACCTCGACCGTCGTGTTGGCTGCGCCCACCACGAGTTGCACATTGACCGTACGGGTCTGGCCGACCGAAAGCTGGATCCCTTCCTCCTCGAAGGTCTTAAATCCGTTCGCCGAGAGCCTAAGATTGTACGTTCCCGTGGGCAGGCTGCTCACGCTATAAACTCCACTATTCCCGGTAGTCGTCTACCTCTTGAAACCCGTCGCAGGCGCGACAACCTCAACTGAAGCGTTGGGAATGTTCGCGCCACTCGGGTCCGTCACCGTTCCATTAAGGTTGGCCCGATTGATTTGCGCCATCGCCCCGGGCACGGCAAATCCAACGGTTGCCAGAAGCAAGACAGAAATGAAGCGACATCTGAAGATCATGTACTCTTCCTCCTATTAGAACGTGATTTTCCGTCACATGAAATGCGAACTCAGATCAGGCTTTCTTACGACCTATGGGGTGAACTCTGGTCGCGACGGAACTGACAGAATGCGACCGCAAGCATGTCGTTTTCTGATGAAGGCTGAATGAAGGATTGATGAACGAGACGTGAAGTATGAACGTCTTCTTGTACTAGATCCTCAGACTTAACAAGCCCGTTTATTCTGCAAGAACGCGAGATAATTTCGTTTTGCCGTTGCCAGTCATCTCTTCCTGTTGTAATGTTGCCGTAACATTGTTGCAACACTGCTGTGATGTGGAGCACAAGAGATGTGGCGCAGTCCAGCCTCGGCATTTCTGCTAACCGGTTTAATTTTCGCTGCACTTGACGGCGAGGCGATCTCGATACGTGCCGCGGACGCGCCTGGGGAACTCCTAAGCCCCTATCAACAGTATGAGTTGAAGCTACGGCCTTTTTATCCCCTTCCCAATCGTGCCGCCGGGTTCCTTTTGCCAGTGCGCATCAATCGAGGGCGGCCTCTGCGCCTGGTGCTCGACAGCGGTGCCGAGTTCATCGTGATTGGGGCCAAGGCCGCGCGCTCCTTGGACATTTCCACCGGTGCAGAGATTGAATTGGTGGGCTTGGGAAGCAGAACCGCCAAGGTGGGGCGGGCGGCGACGCTGGAGATCGGTCCGGTTTCCTTCCGCAACTGCCCGGTGGCGGTGATGGATCGAGCCGCAGGCGAGGGGGCCGACGGCGTGATTCCCCTGAGCTTGTTCTCTCCATTCCTCTTGCGTTTCGATTTCCCCGGGCAGACGCTGCGGCTGATTCCTTTTCCGCTTGAGGGCAATGCGGCGGGCCCGCCGGCGCGCGCAGCCGCAAAACATCAATCCGTTGCTGGTTGCAACCGTCTTGAACGACAAGCAAAGTGGGTACGTGGTTTTAGATACCGGGGCGTATTGTAGCGCTGTTTCCCGAGAGGTGGCCCGCACCTTGGGCGGCTTCCCCCTTGCTCCTGAGGTGACACTTGTGGCGGGGACGGGCGCTGCCGCCGGCCAACGCGTCTCATCTGCCGTGCATTTCGCCATTGCCCAGCACGATTTTGTTCCCCAGGAGGTTGTGGCTTTGGATCTTTCCGACCTCAACCGGCACTTCGGTGTGGAAGTTGTCGGGGTTCTTGGCTTTCCTGAATTGGCACCGTACGTTTTGACCATCGATTATCGTAACGGGCGGGTGGAATTCGAACCGCCGCGGAAGCTCTCTGCTGGGAAACTGCATCGCGGTCGCGACGTCGAAACTCCCTCGGCTCTGGCCTTCAATTAGGCGATCCTCATTACAAGTTCGGTTGCCGAAGAGTCTCCCCGGCTCCGTCGCGCGCCAGCGTTCGGCCTCGGGCGTGCCACCGGCGTGCCACGGGCGTCCCGCCCGTGAAGGGGTCATGGGCTAGATCCCCATGGCACAAGGCGTAGGGCCGAACAGCGTTCGGCCCGGGCCCAACGCTATCGGGTCATACAAGTGCCGAGCGCCGGGCAAGGCGGGTTTACCCCGCCAGATTGTAGCGTCGATCTCCGATCGACGTGGATTGTAGCGTCGATCTCCGATCGACGCGCGGCGGTCGGAGACCGCCGCTACAATTTGCCGAAAACAAGGCGGTGAATCTCCCCTTGGTACGGCCAATCTTCCGGGCGCTTCACTAATCCGGCGCGCACCGGATTCTGCCGCACGTATTCCATTTTTTGCCAGTAGGACTCTGCGGACCTCAATACGTGGTCAAAGAAGTCCTTTTCCCAGTGCGTGCCCTCGCCCTTATCCTCGCGGAGAATTTTGGATAAGTCTCCCCGCAGGGCTTTTACCCATTTCCGCAAATCGGGCGATTCCGGCGAGAAGGCCGCGAAGAGATGGATGTGATCGGGCATGATCATAAAGAATCCGACTAAAACGTGGTGGTCAGTTGCCCGCTCTGAGAATTGCGTAAATTGTTTATGAATGGCGGCGTTTGCCAATGAACGCATTCGATTCTGAGTGCACAGGGTCAGGTAATAGATTGGGCATTGGGTATAAAGCCAGTCCAGTCGCCGCAAGCGTGGTTTGTATTTCATATTGTCGCACCGATCTCCGATCGGCGTGGATTGTAGCGTCGATCTCCGATCGACGCGCGGCGGTCAGAGACCGCCGCTACAGCACGGTGGCGGGTTTACCCCGCCCGATTGTCGCGTCGATCTCCGACCGATGCATCCCGTTGTAGCGTCGATCTCCGATCGACGCGCGGCGGTCGGAGACCGCCGCTACAGTCGCGTCCGAGGTTAAAGTTCACCGCGGAAGGCGCGGTGGAGGAGGGAGGCGAAGAGGTGCTCGGCCTGGCGCCACGCCTCCCGCTGCACCGCACGCAGACGCTCGACTCGCTTCGCCAGTTCCAAAAATTGCTGCTGACGGCAGAGGTGTGGCAGTGGGATGCGGAACTCGCGAATCTGGTCGAGGTTCAGCCCTGGTTTTGTCTGCCCATATTGCGCACGCGCAATTTCTCGCTGGCCACCGGTGTCCAGCGAGAGAAACATCGAGAGGAACTCCGGCAGTAGTCCCTCCTTCAATCGAAGAATGGCCACATGCTGGCTGATGAAGGCGCCGTTCAATCGCTCAGGCACTGGGGCAACGCGGCCAATCCTGGAGCCGGTGATTGTGAGAAGCACATCACCAGGTATCACACGAGTTCGGTCAGCCTCGGCACCGTTTGGCGGTTTAACGAAGACGGCATCCTCATCTGAGATGTTGTTCATGCGCACATCAAGCGAGCGGATGAACCGGGCTCCTTCGGGGGCGTAGTACTCAGCCCAGCCGCGCGAGCCGCTGGTGACAAACGATAGGAATTCACCAAGTTCAGCGACAGGAAGACCCAACGGATTTGTGGTTGGGTCGCCGAAGAGTTCAAGGAAGGCGGCGGGGAGGAAGGTGTCGGTGAGTTCGAGGGCGTAGCGGCGGGTGCGCCGCAGCCGGTCCGCCTGCTCCAATTGCCCCGCAATCTGCCGCTGCTCGGTTAGATCGGGCAACTCGACTTCGTAATCGCGCAAGCGTTCCGGGTCGAGTCGCGGGAGATTCGCGCCAGCAACGCTATTGCTGGCCCATTTTACAAAGCGTTGTGAAAGCAGCATGGCGTGGAGGTAGCGTCGATCCAGCCTTTGCGGCCTAGGCAGGAGCGGAAATATCTCGGTGGTACATACGCCATCGAAATCTGGTAAGGCGACCTTGTTAAGATAGGGCCGTAGTTTGCCATAGAGCACATGCAGGGGCGTGAACCGAAACTTGGTGGCGAGAAGTGTCTCAGGCTGGCAACGGAAATCGGCGGTAAAGCTGCCGGCCCCCTTTTCGATGTGTTCCAGCCCCACATAAGGCAAAGTTCGACACTCCGCCTCTAAGGCGGTTGCGCGGTCGATGGTCATGACCTCACCAAGTTGAACGATGCGATTCCTCACGATCTGGCACGTAGCCACGGTCAGTGCCTTTCTGACCGTGGGCTTTTCTCAGGCGCGATATCCTGGCATGTAGAAGAACCCACGGTCAGAAAATCGCTGACCGTGGATACGAACTCGCGCTGCACCGAGCGGCGGGGTTATCCCGCCTCATTGTAGCGTCGATCTCCGATCGACGCGCGGCGGTCGGAGACCGCCGCTACAGTGGGCCTATCCCAGGCGCGATATCCTGGCACGTAGAAGAACCCACGGTCAGAAAATCGCTGACCGTGGATACGAACTTTTCACGGTTTTGCGATCATCCCCTGTAAGGCCGTTACGTCACCCGTCGCCGCAGCTTCCAGTTCCCGCAGTCGTTTGAGCGTGACTTTCGGCACTTCGTAAAACTCTTCATCCTGCTCGACCTGCCGATAGCACGTAGCCACGGTCAGTGCCTTTCTGACCGTGGGCCTTTCTCAGGCGCGATATCCTGGCACGTAGAAGAACCCACGGTCAGAAAGGCACTGACCGTGGGTACGAACTCGCGCTCACCGAGCGGCGGGGTTATCCCGCCTCATTGTAGCGTCGATCTCCGATCGACGCGCGGCGGTCGGAGACCGCCGCTACAGTGGGCCTATCCCAGGCGCGATATCCTGGCACGTAGAAGAACCCACGGTCAGAAAATCGCTGACCGTGGCTACGAACTTTTCACGGTTTTGCGATCATCCCCTGTAAGGCCGCTACGTCCCCGGCCGCCG
>CAVRBF010000039.1:0-35386 GCA_963719115.1 uncultured Acidobacteriota bacterium
CTTTTCCCACTTCCCCGATTCCGCCGACCTGAAGATGGCGTCAATCACAGACATGTTCTGGATGGCATGTTCGAGCGAGACCGGTACGTCACCGCCTTCACGAATCGCTTTTGAGAACAAGTCACCTTGGATGGTGTACTGGTCACAGGTGGGAATCTCTTCCGTCTTGATGTCTGCGCCGAATAGGTCGCCGCCGTCGTCGTCAACAAAGACGCGACATGGCCGGTCGTTCGGCGCGTTAAACGGAATCTCCACTTCCACTCGTCCTTTGCTACCGAAGAACTGCATACGCTGATAAGGCGCCAATTGTGTGGCGCAGGTGAAGACGGCCTGCCCCGAAGGGAATTCGAGTATGGCGGAGGTGAGCCGGTCCACTTTCATCTCCGGGTCACGTTCAATCAGTCCCATTACCCGCACAGGCTCTTCACCAAAAGCAAAACGCGAAGTGGTCATGGGGTAGCAACCGATGTCCATCAAGCCGCCGCCGCCCCAGTCCAGCACGTTGCGGATATTGGCCGGATCCGGATTGTTGTAGCTGAAGAAGCCCATCACTGCGCGCAATTTGCCGATACGGCCAGACTGGATGATCTCCCGCACGCGCAGCCACTGCGGGTGGGTGCGCACCATAAAGGCTTCACCGATTTTGACGCCGGTGCGTTGCCGAACCGCCAGCAGCGTGCCCGCTTCGTCGGCGTTCAGGCTCAGGGGCTTTTCGCACAAAACGTGCTTGCCCGCCTCCGCCGCCTTGATGGTCCAAGGCACGTGCAGGTGGTTGGGTAGAGGATTGTAGATGGCCTCGATTTCCGGATCCTGCAAAAGCTCCTCATACGAACCATACGATTTCGGGATGCCGAGTTCGCTGGCCGTGGCTGCGGCCTTTTGCCGGTCGCGCGAGGCGATGCCCCGGACCTCGCTCCACTCGCCGTGCTGCATGGCAGGTATAACTTTTCGAACTGCAATCAAGGCAACGCCCAGAACTCCCCACCGAACCTTGTTTGCCATCAATGAATCTCCTCTCCCGGCGCTGGATTTTATCCTGAGAGCTGTTCAACTTCCATCGATTTTAAGTGTGAAAGACGAGGAACCGGCAAGGTGGTCGGGTATGGTCGCGGCGGCGAAGCTTACTTGTGAACAACGGGAAGGTCGGCTTCGTGCATCCCGGCGGCTTATTTTTCAGTTTGGGATGTGCCTGGGCGCCGCGTATCAAGGCGGCGCCCAGGCTCCGCAGGTACGTTTCCGTAGAGTACCAATTCCCCGCCCATCCTCAGCCGCGAGGGGCTGGGAGTGTAAGCATGGCGTTGGGTCAAACCTTGGCAACGCTATTGATCGTCTTTAGAATGCGCGAGACGATCTGGTAGGGATCAGCCTCGGAATTCGGACGCCGGTCTTCCAAATAACCCTTGTAGCCATTCGAGATGAAGTGCACAGGCAACCGGACGGAAGCGCCGCGGTCCGAGAGAGCATAGCTGAACTTGTCAATGGCTTGCGTTTCGTGCAGACCCGTCAAACGCAGATGGTTATCCGGACCATAGACCGCGATGTGCGCAGCGATGTTGTCTTTGAAAGCGGCCATGAGCGCCTCCAGATAAGCCTGACCGCCGACCTCGCGCATGTACTTCGTGGAGAAGTTGGTGTGCATACCGGATCCATTCCAATCACCCCGGATGGGTTTGCAGTGCAACTCCAAATCCACTTCGTATTTTTCGCAGAGACGAAACATCAAATAGCGAGCGGTCCAGAGGTCGTCAGCGGCTTTGGCAGAGCCTTTGGCGAAGATCTGGAATTCCCACTGGCCTTTCGCAACTTCCGCGTTTATGCCTTCATGATTGATGCCCGCGTAAAGGCAAAGCTCCAAATGTTCATCGACGATTTGACGGGCAATATTGCCCATGTATTTGTAGCCCACTCCGCAGTAGTACGGGCCTTGGGGAGTTTTAGGATGGCCGTCTTTCGGGAAGCCGAGGGGGCGTCCGTCCTTATAGAGGAAGTATTCCTGCTCAAAGCCCACCCACAAGTCCGGGTCGGTCTCGATGGTGGCGCGCATGTTGGTGGAATTCGGCGTGCCGTCCGGGTGCATCACTTCATTCAGCACGATATAACCGTCTTTGCGGGCGCCGTCGGGATACAGGGCCACAGGTTTGAGAATACAGTCCGACTTCTTGCCCTCGGCCTGCATGGTGGAACTGCCATCAAATCCCCAAAGGGGAACATCGGCGAGCGTTGGTGCATTCTCGAAGGATTTCATCAAGGTCTTGCCGCGCAACTCCGGAATGGGCTGTCTGCCGTCAAGCCAGATGTACTCCAGTTTATATTTGGTCATTCGTCTCCTCACACGTATAGGTTGGCCCGAAGACTGCTCGGGCAAGACTTAATTTGTCAATGGATTAATCCAAGCGGACTGCTAAAGTATGCACGATGCTTTGCCGCGGTGGCAAGAGTTTCAAGCCAAATCAGCTAATGATAATTTTTATGGACGCTATGAAAACTATCGAGAGATCAAGGACCTGCATGGGCATTCACTCGCTGCTTTGCGTGCACCCGCTCAGGCTTCGCTTTCCGGCTCAGCGTGCGTGGCGCAGGCGATCCACACTGCGATGCCCCACACCAGCAGGCCGACGATGAAGCCCTCGACGGCTCCTGAGGCCAGGGCTCGCAACAGCCGTAGCGGAACGTCACCGCGCGAGCGGTCGAAGAAGTGGGTGGGGAAGAACGGCACCAGTGCCGCAAACACCGTGGCAATGAAAACCCATCCTCGCCACGCCCACCCCAAGACCAGCGCGGGAACCAGAAGCTGGCGGCCCGTCGTCAATCCGGTCCGCGCCCCAACGCCACCCAGATAAAACGCGCTCAGCAAAACCAGCACGGTGGAGCTCCACGCCGCCGTGCGCAGGGGCGGTAGTTCCATCGCCTCCGTCCAATAGCGCATGATGACCCACACACCCAGCAAGGCCCCGGGCGCGACGGTAATCGGCCACCGCCAGAATAGATGAACGATGGACATGAGTAGCAGCACGATCAGGAAGAGCACGCCGATTTCCACGATGTGGCCGAACACATGTCCGCCGAGATGCCTCCAGTTGCCAAAATCCGCTGCGTCGGCAAAATGCGTGCGGGTGAGATGCAGAACCACAGAGATGACGGTTACAAGGATGATCCACGCCCCCGTCCAAACCGCAAGGATCAGAGCAGGCAGCACGAGTTGCGAGAACTTGCGCAGACCGCCTTGCAGCGGGCCGACAGCGGCAACGTAGATTGCCACCATCAGCAGTCCGACATTGCTGGAAACAAAGCGTGTGATGTTATGGGGCACGCCGGCCAGCTCCAGAACCAAACGCCCCACCACCAGGGCCGCCAGCACAGCCAGCGCCCCACGCATTAACAGCCCGAATCGATTCCGCTTGACCTCTTTTGACTCCGAAGACATATTCCCCTCCTCTGACTTCGGTTGGTACTTCTCTTTCTGAAATTTACTTCATCATCGCGTCCCTTCGGGCCTTGAATTCCGAGCCCGCTTTCCAGCTCGGAAAGGCATTGGCGTTGGCGACGCGGTAGCCGACTTCTCCGAACAGATGCAAATCCTGCACAGCTCCGCTAAGGTTCCAGTACGGCTTTATCTTGTCGGAGGGCTTATGGTAATCCTCGCTGGTGTATTTCTCCCGCATTTCGATTCCCCAGCCGGCAGGTTTGCCGATGTAATCCGTGCCCGAATCGGGATCAAGTGCCGGCACTCCAACCTTGGCAAAGTTGAAGTGGTCCGAGCGATAGTAGTAGCCCTTTTCCGGTTCGGCATCGGGTTTGACCACTCTTCCCTGCTCCTTGGCCGCGGCCCGCAGGTCATCGTCAAGAGTGGATTGCCCCAGTCCGATGACCTCGATATCGCTGGTGCGTCCCAGCACGTTCAACCCATCCATGTTGATATCGGCCGCGGTTTTGTTGAGCGGGTACAGGGGATGCTCGGCATAATACTGTGAACCCAGCAGTCCCTTTTCTTCCGCCGTCACCGAGAGGAACAGAATCGAGCGGCGCGGCGGCGGCTGCATGTGCGCAAAGGCATCGCCTAGTTCAATCAACCCCGCCACGCCGGAAGCATTGTCCACCGCGCCGTGATAAATCTTGTCGCCGTTCACTTCCGGCCCGATCCCCAGGTGGTCCCAGTGCGCGGCGGAGGAAAGGACCCGAATGTTCTCGAGAATTCTTTTGGCGTCGATCAGATCCCAACCCGATTGGCCTGACACGCGGGCCATGGCGAACAGAACTCCCAGGCACGACATTGCGCCGGCGGTTATACAAAAGATCTGCTTCAACCAAGCCATGCTGCGTATCTCCTCGATTCAACAATGTTCGGCGAGCATCGTACCGCAGCGGCGCCACGGGCTCAATACGTTTTCCGCGAGCGGTGCTAATTGGAACCGTAACGCCGCCTCCCAGCCTACGCCTGGAGTTGCAATATCTGAGAGGCCATCGAACGCAAAAATACTGCTTCGCATGAAATCATGAAATTACGACCATCTCCAATTTGCACCTCCCATTAACCAACCTGTCATCCTGAGCGGCGTTTCTCAGCGCGAAGGACCCTTGTCATTTGCACGTAGGAAGTACGGCGCGCCCGCGCCGTTTCACTGCACCGCATGGTGCGGTGCGCGTGGGTAGAACGAAATACTGGGGTCCTTCGCGCTGAAAAACGCCGCTCAGGATGACAACCCGTTAGGGTTCCGCACCAAACTTCGATTGCCGGCCGCGGCAGCGTGACCGAGTATGCTACGGTAAGATCGAGGTGAGAACAGTCCCCATGGCCGGTTTGTACCATCTCTTCGCCATCGCGGTACTCATCCTGCATCTGCTGTTCATTTTCTGGGTTGTGGGGGGAGTACTGGTCACACGCCGCCGGCCGTGGCTGCGGCGGCTGCATATCGCCTGCCTGGTTTACGGCATCCTGATTGAGGTCCTGCCCTGGCCGCCGTGCCCGCTCACGCTACTGGAGAATTGGCTGGAAGCCCGCGCCGGCATCTCCCCCTACCACGGCTCGTTCCTCGTCCACTACCTCGACGCCACCGTTTACCCCGATGTTCCCTTGGCCTGGCTCATTCCCGCCGCCGTGGCCGTTTGCGGATTCAATCTGGCCGTGTACGCTTTCCGCTATCGCCGGCGGAACGGTTCGGCTTGGTGATTGCGAAGCGCGAGAAGTTTGCACTACATCTTTTTGGCACTTCGGAGCAGATCAGTTTCGCTTTCCGGGCAAGCGACTCCGCGAAGATGATAACTTGTCCGGAACGATGTACCAACAGGACAACGATTTGTCTTGACATTACCAGACAAGTATGTTACACTCGTCTGGACTAGGTACTAAGGACCCGGAAGATGGCCAGCCCGGTAGCTTCCAACCCCTGCCCCTTGCGGCCCACCGCGGGCCCTCCTAAGCGAACGGAACTCCGAGAGTCCGAAGCCAAGCCCATAAGCCAAAAGATTGCGATGGTCACCCCGCGGATTCTGACTCCTGACTCCTGTCTTCTGACTCCCGATCATCAAGAAATGAAGGTTCATCCGGCTATGTTCATGAAAACACACGGAAGGAGAAATTATAGATCACGCGAAAGTGAGATTAAGATCGAGGTCCGAAGTCCGCCCTGCGGCCCAGAGCCTTCGGACGGCGGGCTGCGGCCCGAAGTCGGAAAGCCCGCGCCATTCGTCCCGCGAATTCTGGCTCCTGACTCCTGCACGTCAAAAAATGAAGGTTCATCCGGCTATGTTGATGAAAACACTGAAAAGGCAAAAAACAGAGATCACCAAAAAGGTGAATATTTCGGACGTCCAAGCCGCGAAGTCGAAAACCGGCGCCGTCGTTTCCGGGGATTCTGGCTCCCGGCTCCTGTCTTCTGGCTCCCGTCCTTCCGGCGTTCCTATGAACACAATTCCGCACGAATCCAGCCAACTATGACCCGATGAGAGCAATCTAAGTGACTAAGTGTCGCTTTTCAGGGTACGGACCATGCCCCGCTGCATCGTGCGCGCGTCAGACGCGTAGATTCAGCGCATCCGCCACGAAGTCGAGTCGTTGTTCAGTCGCCAGGCTGGGAGGTGCGATGCGAAACAGGGACGTCATTCCGGCGTGGGGCCGGGTTCTAAGGGGGCAAAGGCCCTTTCTATCGATCGAGATCACCAAGGAGTGCCCGCTTCACTGCCCGGGTTGCTATGCCTATGGCCCTGACCATTTGGGCGGCGCCGCCACTCTGCGCGAACTGCGCGACGCCCGCGGCGACGATCTGGTATCGGGAGTCCTCGCCTTGGCCCGGCGCTTCCGCCCGATGCACGTCTCCATCGTCGGGGGCGAACCTTTGGTCCGTGCCCGCGAGTTGGAAGTCCTCATTCCCCGGCTGAACGATATGGGAATCGAAGTCATGGTGGTCACCAGCGCCGTCCGGCCCATACCGGCGTCGTGGCACTACTTTCCCAACCTTCACCTGTCGATCTCGATTGACGGGCTTCAGCCCGAGCATGATCGTCGCCGCGCCCCCGCTACCTACGAGCGCATCTTGAGGAACATCGCTGGCCATAAGGTCAACATTCACTGCACCATCACCCGGCAACTCATCCAGCGGCGCGACTATTTGGCGGATTTCGCGCGCTTCTGGTCCGGGCGCGAAGAGGTGATGAAGATCTGGTTCAGCCTCTACACTCCTCAGGAGGGCGAGGTGAGCGAGGAGCGCCTGGCGCCGGAAGATCGCGTGCGGCTGTGGGAGATACTGGCGGAGGTTCGCCGGGATTTTCGTCGGGTTGACATGTCGGAACTGGTTTTTCAGGGCCTCCAGTCGCCTCCCGCTTCGCCAGAGGAGTGCATATTTGCTCAGACCACAACGTGCGTCTCGTCGGACCTGACCACTGCCATCACCCCGTGCCAGTTTGGCGGACGCCCGGTGTGCACCGAATGCGGGTGCATGGCCTCGGCCGGTCTCGCGGCGGTGGCGAAGTACAAGGTGGCAGGGTTGGTACAGGTCGGCGCACTGTTCGCCGCCTCAAAGAAGCTCGGCGAGCGAGTGGCAGGGGCTCCGGACCTGGACCTGGAAAAGAGGGGACTCGGGACTCGGCAATACGGGATTCGGGGCCAACCGACAAAGTGATGCTGGCTCCTGACTTCTGGCTCCCGCCCTCCGGAACTCACTTTCCGGCAACGAGTGCGTTCAGAAACTCCGTTACCGTCTTCTCGTATTGGTCGCGCGCTTGATTGAAGCCCTCCCCATGACGGCGCCCGGGCAAAACCACGATCTGCCTTAGCGGACTCAGGGCATGCGCATAGAGCTTCTGGGCGACGGACGGCGGCATGCGGCGGTCTCCGTCAACGGCCACGAACAGGATGGGCCGGTCGCCGATGCGCTCGACGGCTTTCACCAGATCGAAGTCCGACACGCGAAAATGGCCGCGCCATGCCGTCCAATAGGCCACCTCGTCAGCGATGGGAAAGCCGGGAATGTGCAGGAAGAGCCGCAAGTGATGCCGCATCGTGCTCAACATCGAGTCGAAGGAGCTGTCGGAAATGACGGCGGCAATCTCCGGCGAATCGGCGGCGGCCATCAACGCCGCGGCGGCGCCCATGGACACTCCCCACACCACAATGGGCCGCGCCGCATGCTGCTCAAGGGCGTAGCGAACCGCGCCTTCCGCGTCCAAGCGCTCCTGGTAGCCCAAGGTGGTAATAGTGCCGCCGCTCGCGCCCTGGTGGCGAAGGTCGAAGAGCAGCCCGTTGTAGCCCAGGCTGTGCGCAAACACGGCATTGGGCAGCATCTCAACGCGAGTGCGGTTCAACCCGTGGCAGTAAATGATAGTGCCGCGCGCCGTTCCTTCGGCGGGTATGTACCAGCCCTTCAGGGGAATGCCGTCAACCGCGGGGAAGTTGATCCAGGTGAATTCGAGGTTGTAGGACTTGGGCGTTTTGCCGTCGTTCGGGTCGGGATAGTGGAATTGGCGATGGGTAACGACCGAGGTGAAAAACCACGGCACAACGACCAGGAAGAACACCGCAACGAGGGTAGTCAGAATGAGCAAGACATTTCGGACAATTTTGAGCAGTCGTGATGGTGATGGCACTAGCCCCTCCGAGGGACATTGTATCATCCCTCGGCACGGGGCTAAGTGCATCTGCTTTCAGCCATATCGTCTCACGGGCGAGCGGGGGGTAACGGTAACTTACGCGGACGGAACAGCCAGCCCGGCAATTTTGTCCCAGACCTCCTTTCCCTTCCAAGTGAGTAACTCCCCGACCTTCCAGGGTGGCGCAACGCCCTTCTTGATCCACGCCAGCGCCTCCGTAAGAATTCGCCGCTGTGGGTCTTTGAGGCCGGGAAAAGCTGATACCTCAAGGAATTGGAGCAAGCGCTGGACGTGCGTACGGAACGCCCCCGCTGTAGCAGTGTGGCCCTCGATCAGGAACGCGACTACCGCTACCAGACTGCTCTCGACACGCTCGGAGTCGTTCTTGCCGGGCATGCCGCCATCCGGTTCGAGCTGCCGGGCCAGGTCCAGCAGCAAGTCTTCGGGCGTCACTCGGGTTTCCTTAGTCTCCTTCGGCGCCACGGTAACGCGGTCCATTTCCGCGGCTTTGTGCTGGAATATGACGCGCACCGAATTGGACAATCTGCCCAGGATCGACGGTGCCTGCGGGGGGGCGGACATGGACGGAGACGGTGACGCACTCATGCGGGCCATCGGCGGAGGCGCACCGACGGGGGCCCCGGCCATGGGTGGTGAGGGCATGGCGGCTGCCACGGCCATCGTCTGGAAGGCGCCGGGAGCCCGATGAAGAGACCGTTGAAAATACGCTCCGAAGGCCACGTCTTGTGGCATGGCGACGGGCACGATGGTGGTTTTCGGGATTGCACCCGCCTGATCCCCGGCGCGCTCCACCACCGCCACCAAACTCATACGGCGACTGGCCAAACCGTAGGCTTCACTCAGCGCCTGCAATTGGTCACCAATGCGTTTCTGCTCGCGCCGTTCGAGAGAGCGGTCAGAACGCTCGCCCAAATAGCGCGAGTCGAGATCGGTGATCAGGCGCGAACCCTGGAGCAGCCGCAGGGTTTCGCCCATCCCGCTATCGGCTGCCTCCAAAGCGATTTCGAGCTTCCCCGGTTGAGGCTTTGCCCATTCCAGCAGAAGCTTGGCCAGCGCCGACGACCCGGTGTGCCCGAACAAGGTGATGGGTGTCCCCGTGAAGACTGCTGCCGCCGGAGCAGGGGCAATCTGGCTTTCCTCCGCTCCTTCCATACGAGCTTTCAGATCGCTGGCGATGGGTCGGCCGATGGAGGCGAAGAGGTCAACCGCCGCCAGATCCACGCGCTCACGCGGCGTAACGAACCGGCAGACGCCGCCTGTCTCGCGCGCGAGCAGTGTGAGGAACCGATCCTGACTGGCGGAACCGATTCCCAGGCAGTGAAGCCGCATACCGCCGGCGCGCACGGACGGAAGAATCCGCTCGGTTCCCATCACCTGCCCGTCAGTGAGCACCAGGATGTCGCCAGCCGTGTGGCCCAGCATTTCCACCGCCGCTTGCACGGCCTGCGCCAACTCCGTGCCACCGCGCGCCTGAACCGTCGCAAGGAACTTCGCGGCTTCTTCGCGGTTCGGCCGGCTCCCTTCGCGTATCCGCGGGGCCAGACTCTCCACCTTGTCGTCAAAGGCGATGATCCCAAAGGTGTCCTCCGCTGCCAGCGCCCCCAGACAAGCTTCCAGCGCCTTCTTCGCTTGTTCGATCGGCGCTCCTTGCATGGAACCGGAACGGTCAAGCACAAAGACCACTCGCCGTGGAGCGGCGGACTCTTTGCCAAACGCTGTGGAAGGGACCAGGGCCACAAAGCGCCGCTTGGCGTCCTTTGCAGTGCCCGTGAGGATGCACGGTTGGGAGCCGGATGTCGCCACGTCAACCACCAGGTCGCGATCGGGCACATCACGCGCCGGAGTCAGCATCACGCGACTGCTGCGCTCGTCCCGCATCTTCACGCGCACGGCATGGGAAGGCGAACTGACCTCGGCGACGGCCTGGCCCATGGCAATGCTCAAGGAAAACCCGACCTCATGCAGGCCCGCGGCGTCTTTCTGATAGTGCGGCAGCAGCACGTCGTCAAACTCCTCTTCCGGCAGATCGATTTCGCCGAGTCCTGGCTCGACTTCCAGAGCGCGGGCGCCTCGATGGTAGGAGGGCGCCAGCGTGAAGGGAAACCGGAAGCGCAGTCCGGTGTCGCGCGCTTCAACGCCCGCCAGCACTTCCATCAACACAGCTACCGTTTCGCCCGGCCGTATGTTCCCCACCGTCAGGTTCACCACGCCGTCGCGATACTGCCGCGCAAGCGTGGCCAGGTGGCCATCCTGAATTCCCTTCTCATATTCCTTGACGGCCTCTTCCGTGGGTTGCAATCGCGAGCGCATGCGAAAGCCCTCGCCCGTGACCACAAACTGCCGCAGCGCAGCGTCACGCGGCAAGGCAAAGGCATAAATCACCTCCAGAGGTTTTGCTTCCGCCGAGCGAAAGACGTGGCGCACCATCAACCGCGCACCTACCGGAACAATCTTCCCCTGCAACCAAAGCTGCTGCATGGCAAGTTGAATCGGCTTGCCCGCTTCCGCGTTCAATACCCCGAATCCACAACGTTCAGTATCATCAGGCATCGGTATCCTCCGTGTTCTCGGCTGATTTCAGTTGTGCGGCCATTTGACTTAGGAGAGAGCGAAGACGCTTCATTCGCCAAGGCGAAGCGTCGGAACGCACCAGCATCATCACATCGTCGGCTAACGGATAGTGCAACCATGCGCTTGGCTGCGGAACCGTGTGTTCCTCATGGTGCTGCGCAAGCTTCCAGGCAACTTCCGCCAGCGTCAGTCCCTGCGATTGGAGTTCCCGGATTCTCTCCAGGCGCTGGAGGTGGGCGTCACCGTAGCAGGCGCTGCGGCCTCCGGCAAGCGGTGGCGGCACCAGCCCACGCGCGATGTAGTAGCGAATCGTCCGGGCCGCGACGCCGGAGGCTAGAGCCAATTCCGCCAGCGTGCGGGTGGTGCCCTCAGGGACCATGGTTAATCCACTCCTCCCTCACCCAGCACTATAATCGACAAACTTATCAGTGTCAAGTACTGTCACATTTAAGACCATCGCCAACGCGCTGCGGCGAAAGGGGGATAGCCGGCGGGCCTTACGAGGTGACGGGATCGGGTTCGACGATATGGGTTGCGAGCAGCACCACCACGGCGGCCGTCATTCCCGCACAGAGCGAGGTGACGGCCGCGTAGCCGGAGCGCTGGAAAAGCACGCCGCCGATGTATGCCGTGGCGCCAATGCCCAGTTGGGAAGCGATGTTGCGCAGGGCGATGAAGGAACCTCGTTGCGTGGCGGGCACCATCTCCGTCATCAAGGCGGTCAGGGGGCCCTGCCGGAATGCTGCGCCCAGGCTGGCCAGCGCGAACACGGCAAGCAACCCGACTCCCCATGGGACGAAGGGAACAAAGGCAACGGCCACCGCCAGCAGGACATTGCTGACAATCGAGACGACGCGCTTGCCCCAGCGGTCCGACAGAATCCCGCCGAGCGGCGCGCTGCCCACGGCCACCAGTCCGCCCAGCATGAAGACCCAGCCAATCGTGCGCGTTTGCAGGCCGAAACTGCGGTTCAGCCACTCGCCGATGTACGTCAGGAACCCGACGAGGCCGCCGGACACCAGGAAGGCAATCACCAGAGCGGCGGCGGTATCGCGTCGAGACAGGAAGGAGCGGAAGGCGCGGCCCGCCACTTGCAACTTCTGCGAGCTGGGCTGTGGATTCAAAGCTTCCGGCGGCAGGCTGAGCGAAGCCAGGGCGGAGACCACGGCAAACGCGGCAAAGAACAGGAACGCGCGCTGCCAGCCGAAACGGTCGGCGATCTGCGCGGCAATCGGAACGCCGAGAATGGGAGCGGCGAAGTAAGCGGAGGATATCAGGCCAATGGCGCGCCCACGCACTTTGTACGGGAACCAGTCCGCCGCGAAGGTGATGCTGCAAGTCGAGAGCGTGCCCGCCGCCAGGCCCGTGAAAGCGCGCGCCAGCATCAACTCGTTAAACGTATGGCTGCTTGCCGCCGTCCACGAGGCGACAGCAAACAGGACCGCTCCCCCCAGCAGGAATCGCCGACGGCCATAGTGGTCGGAGAGAGTTCCGGAGAAAAAGGCCGCCACCGCCGCCGCCAGCGAATACACCACGACCAGCAATCCCGCCGTGGATACGCTGATGCCCAGCGACTTCACCAACGACGGCAGAAGCGCGGCAATCATCTGGTTGTCGGCAAGCCCCAGGAAGAGGAGGAGAAACAGGTTGGCGATGACGAGGGAGTTCATCGGAATAGGTACTGGGGGCTCGGGGCTGGGGGCTGGGGAGTGTGCCCCAGTACCTAGTCCCCAGAACCTAGCCCCTTCACTCGAAATGGTGCAAATCCAGCTTGATGGCAGTCTTATCGGTAAAGTCCACGATGCCCGCGGCGGCAATGCCGACGGCCACGGCGATGGCATCGCTGATCTCGTGCTTGGTTACGCCCAGCTCCAGCGCTTTCTTGATGTGCCCCTCCAGACAGCCTTCGCACTTCGCCATCAGCGAGCAGCCGATGGCAATGAGTTCCTTGGTCTTGAGATCGAGCGCGGAGGGCTTGAAGTAGCTCTCTTTGTAAAAGGAGAGATAGATGTCGCGAAGCCGCGGTTCGATCATGCTCATCGAAAGTGGTGGAGCCTTTTTCTTCTCAGAACCATCATTGGCCATTCGAATCCTCGCTTTATCGGTATGGCAATAGCATACCGTGATTGGCCATTTTTTGAAACTGCGCAGAAACGGCGGGATGGTTACAGTGCCAACTGAGTGGTACTTGGCCTATTACGAGAAACTCGCCTCTAAGACACCACGGCCGACAGCGCGTGCTGTCGGCCGCGAGAGATTCAGGTTAGTGGCGAACTCTACCTGCGCCCACCACCATGACCGCCTCCACCGTGTCCGCCGCCACCACTAAAGGCATGTCCACCTCCGCCGAAGCTACGTCCGCCTCCACCGTAGCTATGTGCGCCGCCACTGAAGCTTCGTCCACCGCCACCGAAGGCACGGGCACCGCCGTTAAAGGAACGTCCGCCTCCGCCGTAGCTACGTGCTCCGCCACTGAAGCTTCGTCCGCCACCATTGAAAGCACGGGTGCCGCCGCTAAAGGAACGTCCGCCTCCGTAACTACGTGCGCCGCCGCTGTAACCGTTGCCGACGCCGCCACGAAATCCGCGCCCGGAAAAGCCCTGCCAGCCTCCCCCGCCGTAACCGCGTCCACCGTAGAACCCCCGACCCCCGTAATAGCCGTGTCCCCAGCCCCAGGGCCCAACGCCAATAAAGAGTCCACCCGAAAACCAGCTAGGTCCGTAGTAGCCATAAGGTGCGCACGTGTAAGGATAATAGGGGTAGTAGCCATAAGGGCAGGCAGGTGGAGGCCCCGGATCCACATAAGCCGGGTTGTCATAGCCCTGATCCGGATAGCCTTGATCCGGATAGGCCTGATTCGGGTTGCCATAGCCCGGGTTGCCATAACCCTGATTGGGGTTAGCTGGGTACTGGTAGTCCGGACCCGGGTAGCCCTGATTCGGGTTTCCGTACCCCGGTTCCGGATAGCCGGGATTGCCGCTACCAGGATTCCCGTACGGATCCTGCCCTTGGGCGTAGGCAAACGGTGCAACCAGCAAGCCTATTCCCAATATCGCGAGTAGTTTCATGTTCCGCATTCGAGACCTCCCTCGTGCCCTGTCCGTTCTGAACCCATCCTAGGTGGGGCAACTGAGGGGCCAAACCAGACGGATCTAAGGCTCAATATTTCATGTAGATAGGGATACAGGAAAAAGGGCTCCAGGATGGCCCGGCAGGCATTGGTGGTGGTTTCCGTCTAGGGGTGGTGGTTTTCGGCTATAGCCGCGGCCCAACCCCCGGTCCCCAGCCCCGCTCTTGAGACCGCGGAGTCTATGCGGAACCAGCCAGGAAAAACGGGGCGGGAGGGAAAGGTATCAGAACCTTTGTTCGCGGCTGGCGCATCAGAGATGCCTTTCAATGCCTGCGGCTCTGATCTCGCCACTTTGGAAAAACGCAGACTCCCACAAGCACCGAGTCTGATGCGCCAGCCACGTTCCCTTGGATTGGGCCTGCGCCCAGCGCGCGTGCCCAAGCGCAGCACGCCCACGCATCGGGTCATGCCGTGACATTGGCAATCTCAGGCAAGGCGATCCCTCGGTAGGGTAGCGCCCCACGTTGTCAGCACTTCGTTGATGTGACCGAGAACGGTGGCGATGAAGCGGCGATCGGCGTCAAGGAGGGTCGCCTCTTCCTTGGACCATGAGAGCGTCACGTTTACGGCGGGACCCAGATCAAACCACGGTCGGTTGGCAATTGTCCTTCTGACTTTTTGAATGTCTTGCTGGGACATGACCTTGGCCTCCAGCAGTCGGTTAAAGCCTGTATCGAAATCCTGCCTCTTAACTTGTTCAATTCTGTCGGAATGGTTTCGCCAGTAGGAAAGATAGTCTTCCAAATTCAACCCATTTTCCGATGGATGGGTAGTCTCAAGAGGGTTCCTAATGAAGCTGAACCTGAGGAATGGGATTGTCTCCCAGCCACGCGCTCGCAACGCCAAGAATCGTTGCGTGTCAATGTTCCCATAAAACACTTGCGCTTGCTGAACCCCAATGGCCGGGAATATTGAAAGTGCAATCCGACCTTCGCCACCTGTGCCCATATCGCCAAAAGAGCTTACATACAGGAACGGCCCCTGTGCGGCCCCTTTGTCTAGCCTTATGAAGGGGCGATTACGAAAGCTTTTCTGGTGTTCGACCCGACCGGGACAAATCGACTCCAAGATTGCCTTGCATCTTTCGTCGCAGATATGTCTTGAATTGCTCATGCTCTTTCGTGCCTCCGTTTGCTGGATGCTTCTCGAGATCACGCTCGGTGAGCTTCTGGGTGTATCCGTGTCGTTAAGCTTTTCCTGCGCACGGTCGGGAGCGCCCGAGCTTGAATCCATCACGCCCTTTCCTCCCTTCGCGTCTTGGAGGCCACTGGATATCGCGGTCGGCGAACTTCTGATTCTCTTCATGATATCCGCAAGCTTTTTCTTGACATCTTCGGAAGTGCCCGAACTGGGTCCGGGCTTTGTAGGAAGTGGGGCAGGGGAAGGCGGAAACTCTGGAGATCCGAGGGTTCCAAGAGCCCGGACCACCAGGCAGACTAATTCACAGAACTGCTCCGCAACAGTTTGAGCGTCTGTTTCCCAAGAGAGAACCTCACCATGGGCAAGGAGGTTCTCCAAAAGGGCATCTGTTGTTTCAATCCCATGGCGCTTCAGCCACTTTTTGAGACGCGTAGGAGGGTCTCCCAGCCTGTGGGGTCGCTCCTCAAATATCTGGGTCTCCCACCCCTCGCCAAAGTAGATGGCCGCTTGGATGAAGGTCCGGGACTTTGGCCATATCCGAACCTCGATAAAGCATGAGTAAAACAGAACGTTCTTCCACCGGCGCTGGAGTTGTCCAAATGGGAGTCTTTCCTTCCACAGTTTCCTTTCATCTTTCCAACCCCACCTCCCACACTTCTTTCCTCGCTGCCTCAGAAGCGTTTCGCTGCACCTCTTGATCTGCTCGATCTTGCGATTCATCTCGCTCGCTAATTCACTGACCTCAATTGGGTGTTTCTGGATCACCTGGTCAACGGCCTCCTCGTACTTGGACTCTTCCGAGAGATACTCCATGGTCTGCTCAAAATCGTGCCACAATGAGGCGTGGCGCGACTTCTGGTCGATATCCCGCTCCAAAAGAAGCTTGCTGACGGTCTTAAAAAGCGCGCCGTACGTTATGTATTGGATGGGTACCTGAATATTTGGACAGTTCACCGGAAGAGGAGTAAGCAAAATGAGGAGGGGACTTCTGGTCGTACCGTCGCAGAGGGACTGTAAGAATTTCATGTACTCTGCGAATGGGTTTCCGCACGCTTCTGCGAGTTTCTTGGTTATCTTGTTCTCGATGCCGATGACAACCGTGTCCGACTCGATGATAAGGTCCGGCTTCTTACCCCCCGCCGTTAGCTGGTCAGGTGGCAGGACCGACACCGAGTCCGGGTCCGGGGGAACTCCCGGCCACTTGGCACAAGTAAGAAGGGCATTCAAAAGGCGCATTCCCCAGTTGTGTTCGCGCTCGGGCGACAGGTAAAATCGCAGTATTCTGGTGGCAACTTTCTCTTCAAATCCGGCGACTTCCAGTAGCGTTGACTCGTGCCGCCCCAAAGGGGGCAGTTCCGCAAAGGCATCCAGCAGTGTCTTGTATTCCATATCTGCGCTTACCCCCACTTCTGACAATCTCAAAGCCAGGAGCTACTGATTGCCGTGCTCATATCGAGAGGGGATGGTCACATTCAGCTCCCCCGGAGAAGAGTTGTAAGGCCACATGCCTCGCACGATAAATTGCCGTCGAGTATTGTACGATCGCGCCAGCGGCTCATTCCTTGCGGATTGGGGCTTAGCCCAAGCTTAGACAGTGTATCCCGGATGTATGCCAAACAGACCTGGTTGAACTCCATAACTGTCCCAGGGGTAAGCCACTGGTTCGACCAGTGCGACTCGAAGAGGTTTGACCGTTGAACAGAGTAACATCCTCCTCCAAGGTGGCTTGATGAGAACCCATCCCAAAGGAGGATGTCATGTCAGACCTTTATCAGAGCCTATCCCATTCAAGATGGGACTGCAAATACCATGTCGTGTTCGTCCCCAAGCGGCGGCGCAAGGTGCTGTTCGGGAAAACCCGCCGGCAGTTGGGAGAAATCTTCCACGCTTTGGCCCGGCAGAAAGAGTGCCAGATTTTGGATGGCCATCTGATGCCAGACCACGTGCATATGTGCATCGCCATTCCCCCCAAGCATCCGGTGGCCTCGGTGATCGGGTTTCTCAAGGGGAAGAGCGCTATTGCCGTAGCCCGACTGTGCGGCAAGGAGCGGAATTTCACGGGCGAGCATCTCTGGGCTCGTGGCTACGCGGTGTCCACGGTCGGTTTCGAGTTGGAGCAAGTTCGCCAGTACATCCGCGAACAGGAAGAAGCGGATGGAACCGGCGGACAGTTTTGAGTCCATAACCAAGGCGCGCCTCGGCGCGACGCCTAAACTTAACGGGTGACCGCCTTCGAGGCGGCCCCACTCATCAAGCCACCCGCTCTGCGGGGGGTGTCTGACTTCGACGACCTTCCAGTGACGGCCACCCGTCTCACGCATTCTATAAGTCACCGAAGAGTACTTACCATACGGTGAGTCAATAAGCGGTTTTCTGTCAGGTCGGGAAACAATGACGGTCGCGATCTTTCCCTCTACGTGAACGTCCGTAACCTCGAAGGCGAATCCGCGGTTTTGAAGGGAGCTATCCGGCATTGTGGTGTCGGTGCCTTCGACGAGCTGCCGAAAGGATGACTCAGCCGCATCGCGCATCGACGATTTTGCGGTGAGCTCGAAACTGCGCCAGAAGTTGTAAACCATAAGGGAGTCTGAGGAAGCATCCCCTGCGCTGGCAAGCCAGCGCTGCCGCTCAGTGTTAACTACGTAGCTTAATGCAGCATCGCAAATAGCTTCCGTGTCGTAGAAGTCCTTTGTCCCCGCTAAGTCGTGGCACTGTATGGATTGCGAGAGCAAGGTGAGACTGTGTTCGGGGGTACCTAAGAATGCGTAATAGTATGTCGCCCCACATATCAGGGCGACGGTGAGGCAAGCGCCCGCAACAGTTGCGACTTTTCGCTGTGCTTTCATCCGCGAGCCTACGCTGAATCAGTCAGGTGACATGGCACCACCCGCGCGGACTATAGCGCGGCGAGGATGTGCTGTCAACACGACCATGAACGCGGAGAAACGGCAGGAGAGAAACGGCATCCACACCTCTGATTCAATGAAAAGTGTCTTTATTTTCTGTGGCTCAGTTTTGCAGTGGGGTCCAAAACCATTTCGGAACGCCTACCCCTACAAGGAAACGAGCTCGCCGTTGATTAATGGGGTAGAATGTCGCGAAAGTTGGGAACTACCGCATCCTGTTCAGGCTGGAAGGTACGGTCATCCTCGTGTACGCTGTAAAGCATCGAAGAGAAGCTTATGAATAGAACCGCCAAACAACACAAGCCCAGCCAACCCACCGTCCGCCAGCTTCATTCCGAGCTCCTGCGCCTCCGCCGGAGGGTCGAAGACTTGGAGGACCTGTGCGACCTGAACGCCGCCATCGAAGGCAACGGGGACAAACCCGGCGTCCCGTGGAGTGAGGTAAAAAGGGAGCTCGGACTCCGCTAAGCACGGTGCCGCAGGTACTCCGAAGCCGTGAAAAATTCGGTTAAGAGCAATACCGTTCGCTCAGGATATGGCGTCAATTGAGCCTGCGCGCAGCGCTTTGGACTGCGGTAGCAGCAGCTACCGCCTTTCTATACGCGGCGACATAAATGTCTGCGCATTGGGTTGTAGCGGCGGTCTCCGACCGCCGGCGTCGATCGGAGATCGACGCTACAATTTATGTCGCACAGTACAGTTGTGGCTTTCGCACCCTTCCCGTATGGATCATGGCCGAAAAGCGGTAGCTGCTGCTACCGCAGTCCAAAGCGGGCTTCGCCCGCAAGGAGATGCCTATTGCTTCACAGCAGTTAGGTGAAGAGTATTGGGGTTGAGAGCAAATCGAACCACGCCAAGGCGCAAAGTATCGCTAACGTGCCGACGCGGTGGGGGCCTCGGCCGGCGTCGACGGAAGCGATGTGACCAATTCAGGAATCTCGATGCGGATGGCAGTTCCCTTCCCCGGCTGGCTATCGATCTTCATCAGGAAATCCTGGGCGTAGACCACCTTGAGCCGCTCGCGCACGTTGCTGATGCCAATCCCACTGCCCTGGAGTTCCGGAGGCCGCTGTTCGGAAATTCCCACGCCGTCATCGATGACTTCCACGATCAAGCGGTCTTTGTCCGACTTGGCCCGCAAGGTGATGGTGCCGCCTTCGATCTTCGGGGCGATGCCGTGGCGCAGGGCATTTTCCACCAGCGGTTGCAGGATCATGCTCGGCACTACCATATCCAGCGTGTCGGGATCGATTTCCTTCCTCACCTTCAGCTTGTCGCGGCCGAAGCGGACCACTTCAATATCCAGATAATCGTCAATGAACTCCAACTCCTGCCGCAGGGGCGAGAAATGCACCTGGGCCTTAAGCCGGCGGCGCAGAATGTTCGAGAGCTTTAGCAGGACCGTGCGCGCGGTATCCGGATCGAAGCGAATCAGCGAGGAAATGGTGTTCAGGGTGTTGAAGAGAAAATGGGGGTTGATCTGGCTGATCAGCGCGTCCATGCGCGCCTGCATCAGCGCCTTTTCCTGGTTGGCCAACTTGCGCTCCATGCGCGTCGTATTCCAGATGCGCACCGGCAGGCTGACGCCAATCAAGGTAGTAAGGGCGATCAGGATCTTCGTCCACAAATGGGGAGAACTGATGTAGAACAGTCTGCCGGGCCATATGGGGCCGATCTCCATTCGGGCGAATTCCAGGATGATACAGACCAGCCCCAAGAGGAGCTGCCAGTCGATCGCCGGATGCTTAAAGCGTTGCTTGATGGAGCGGTAAAGGCTAAGGCTAAAGTCCGGCGAGAATTTCCAGATTTCCTCTTTGTCGGGGCACACAAAGCGCAGTGTTCCAGCCACCACCGCGTAGAGCGTCGCCATGAGAGGGGCTGCGAGTTCGGCACGGCTGGAGGGTATCAGCCAGGCAGGCGTGACGTGTGCGACGCCCGGGAACGCTGTCAACACCCCAACCCAAGAAGCCACCGCGAGGATCGGGATGTTCACAATTAAGGCGACCGCCAGGCCGACGATGGTGCCGCCCAGCAGGCCTCCCAGCACAATGACCTCAAGGCTCAGATCGGCGGTGGGATACCCAGCCAGCAAGCGTGCCAGCACTCCCAGCATGAATGGCAATCCCAGGAAGGCGGCAAACTCGATCTTTTGGCGGGGGCCGCGCTGCTCAATCAGCAGCAGGCGCCGGAACATGCTGAAGCGCGCAATAAAGCCCGCCAGCAAGGCCATGATGGCCAGTTTGATCAGCAGATCAACAACCCTGAATGCTTGCGGGTCTTGCCACTGATGGTTCATATCACGCGCTGCATCGAAACCGACGATCTCCCCTCGCGGTTACGGCTCCAAATGACGCCATGGCCTCGTCACCCAATAGCGCAGCCGCCGCCCACAAAGTGTACCACTTCCAATTGGTCGCCGGGTTGGATGATCGTCTCCGCCCAGGTGCTTCTTGGGGCGATCTCACGGTTGCGTTCCACCGCCACGCGGTCGGCGGGCAACTTCAGCCACTCCAGCAGTGCGGTCAGACTAATGTTCTCCGGCACTTCGCGCGGTTCACCGTTTAAATGGATCTGGATCACCAGAGGCTCCCGGTCAGGCAGGACCCGCGGCCGGAGCGGCAGGCTTGATTTCACCCGCGCGGATGCGAGCAATAATGAGACGATGTTGCTCTTCCAGGCGGCGCTTCAATTTCTCGTCGCTGAAATCGGGGGAATCCAACAGTTCCTGGTAAGAACTCTTGTACTTATGAATGACGGCGCCACGGGTGTATACCGTCGTGTCAATCCCCGCATCCTTCCGGGGTTCGGTCTGGATGTGGTAGACCACGCCCTCGTGTTTGATGTCGGTATTGAAGCCCATCACCATGTCTATTTCCCCGTGAACCGCGAGTTGCCAAGTGTGAACAGCCTGATGTTACTGGCTCCAATCACTCCAAGCAAGAAAAAACTTGACACTTCTCGGAGGCGACCCGTATAGTTTTTAGTTCCGGTAAGACACATTCGAGTGCTTCTAAGCTCCTGTAATGGCTAGAGTTTACATTCCATTATTGGTCCACTTTATTGCTGTCGTGGGCATTGCGTGCGGCATGCTGGGCTTGTCCTGGTGGGTTGGGGTAAAGCGTCCCAGCAAGGAGAAACTCTCGCCTTACGAATGCGGCAGTCCACCGGTCGGCGACGCTCGCGGAAGCTTCTCCGTGAGCTTTTACCTGATCGGGATGCTTTTTATCCTGTTCGACGTCGAGGCGGTTTTTCTCTACCCTTGGGCGATCGTTTTCAAGAGCCTGAGGTGGTCCGGCTTCATCGAAATGACTGTGTATATTGCCATCTTACTCGCGGGGTATATTTACCTTTGGAAGAAAGGGGCCCTCGACTGGACCCGCTAGTGATCGGGTGACCGGTAGATCCGTTGATCGGGTGAACAATGCTTTAAGGCCGCTTGATGGGCTTGCTGTTCAACGGATCACATCGGTCAACTAAGTGACCGATCTGTTCACCCGATCTCCCGATCACCCGATTATCATATGGCCGCCGAACTAGAATCCAATCTTGCGCTGAAGAAGTTGCGGGATTATGACCCGGAAGCGGTTGAAGAGGCCCGGGAATTCCGCGGCGAAATAACCCTTTACATCAAGCCTAGGCGGCTGATTGGCGCCTGCGAATTCCTGCGCGACGAACCCGGGCTGAAGTTCAGTTTTCTCGCCGACGTGACCGCCCTCGACCTTTACCCGCAGGAGCCACGATTTGAAGTCGTGTATCATCTACTCTCATTGGAGACCACCGAGCGGCTGCGCTTGAAAATTCGGGTGAGCGGAGACGATCCACGGTGTGTTACCGCGGTCCCGCTTTGGCCCTCGGCGAATGCGTTTGAACGTGAGGTCTTTGACCTTTTTGGCATCGTGTTTGAGGGCCATCCCTACCTGCGGCGCATCGTGCTGCCGGAGGAATGGGAAGGCCATCCGTTGCGCAAAGACTATCCGACGGAAGGTTATCGCTAAATGCCGGTAACGCTAGAGAAGATTCCGGGCAGAGACGACAGCGTGATCCTGAGCATGGGTCCGCAGCATCCCTCCACGCACGGCGTGCTGAGGTTGGTGGTGGAGCTCGAGGGCGAAGTGGTTGTCCGCGCCATTTACGACATTGGCTACCTTCACACCGGCTTTGAGAAATCCTTCGAAAGCAAGACTTACTCGCAGGGAATCACGCTCACCGACCGCATGGATTACCTGGCACCGCTCTCGAATAATCTGGGGTACTGCCTGGCAATCGAAAAGCTGCTTGCTCTGGAGATTCCGCCGCGGGCGCAGTGGATCCGCGTGCTGCTGACCGAATTGACGCGCATCCAAAGCCACTTGGTCTGGTTGGGAACACACGCCATCGATATCGGCGCCATGTCGGTGTTTCTCTACTGCTTCCGCGAGCGCGAGGAAATCCTGCGCATCTTTGAGGCGGTTTCGGGCCAGCGCATGATGACGAGCTATTTTCGTGTCGGCGGTCTTGCCCTGGAGCCACCGCTGGGGTGGATGCAGCGCGTGCAGAAGTTCGCGAAGACGTTTCCGGCGCGCATTGACGAATACGAGGCGCTGCTCACGAAAAATCCCATCTGGCGCCATCGCACCGAAGGCGTCGGTTACATCAGCGCGGCGGACGCCATTGCCTACGGCCTATCCGGCCCGTCGCTGCGCGGCTCCGGGGTCGACTTTGACATCCGCAAGAAGCAGCCGTACTCCAGCTATGAGAAGTTTGACTTCAAAGTCGCGACTCGCGCGGAATGTGATGTGTATGCGCGTTACCTCGTGCGGGTCGAGGAGATGCGCCAGTCACTGCGCATCGTGAATCAGGCGCTGGAAGGTTTGCCCGAAGGTCCGGTGAAAGCCAATGCTCCGCATATCGTGATGCCCGACCGCGAGAGCATGAAGACCTCCATCGAAGCGCTGATCTATCACTTCAAGATCGTCACGGAGGGATTCCACCCGCCGGTTGGCGAGGTCTACGTGGCCATCGAATCGCCGCGGGGTGAACTGGGCTTTTACATGGTCAGCGACGGTTCGCCGAAGCCGTTTCGCTGCCACGTGCGCGCGCCGTCATTTGCGAATCTGCAAGCCCTGCCCAAATTGATCGAGGGCAGGCTAATTGCCGATGTGGTGGCGTGCATCGGCACCATCGATATCGTGCTCGGTGAGGTGGACCGGTAAGAAAGGGCGAAAGAAAGGGTAAAGGATGAAGGGTAAAGGCTAAAGGATAACGCACGCCGGTAACCGCGATGACACTTTATCCTTTACCCTTCACCCTTTAACCTTTTCAAAATGCTCTCTGACTCGTTGTTGAAAAAATTCGATCAGCTTATTGCGCGATACCCGCTGAAGCGCTCGGCTATGGTTCCCCTGCTGATGTATGCACAAGATGAAGTGGGCCACGTGAGCGAAGAGGTGATTGCGGAAGTGGCGCGGCGCGTGGACGTCCGGCCCATCGAGGTCGTGGAGGTGATTGGCTACTACTCGATGCTTCACCGCCAACCGGTGGGCAAGTACAATGTTCAGGTTTGCACCAACATCTCCTGCATGTTGCGCGGGGCCGACGAGCTGTTCGAGCATTGCTGCAAGAAGCTGGAAATCAAAAATAAGCAGACAACGCCCGACGGCCTGTTTTCACTGGAAGAAGTCGAATGCCTGGGAGCCTGCTGCGGCGCGCCGGCCATGCAAGTCAACTACGACTTCTACGAGAACCTGACGCCGGAAAAGATTGACGCGGTGATTGACGAACTGAGAGAACAAGGAACCGCGAACGAAGATGTAGGAAGGCAGTGGCCAGTGGTTAGTGGCCGGTGGTTAGCGCGTGGTTACCAGACGCGCTAGCTGCTAACCACTGACCACTAGCCACTGACAATTGTTTTCCCTATGTCCGGTTACAACAACCCGATGGGCAACAGCCCGCTGGAAGTGAAGGTCATCAGCAAGCGCTTTGGCCTCGCCAATTCCACCTCGCTCGACGTGTTCGTGCAGCACGATGGCTACAAGGCTTTGAAGAAAGCCTTGGGGATGAAGTCCGAAGAGGTCATCAACGAGGTCAAGAACTCCGGACTGCGCGGGCGGGGCGGCGCCGGATTTAACACCGGGATGAAGTGGAGCTTTGTTCCCAAGCAATCCGCCAAGCCCAAGTATGTGGTGTGCAACGCCGATGAGAGTGAGCCCGGCACGTGCAAAGACCGCCCGCTGATGGAGTACGACCCGCATCAACTCATCGAAGGCATTGTGATTGCCGGTCATGCGATCCAGTCCCACCAAGGCTTCATCTACATCCGCGGCGAGTATCGCTACCTGCTCGATATTGTCGACCGGGCGATTGGCGAGGCTTACGCGGCAGGATACCTGGGCAGAAACATCCAGGGCTCGGGATTTGATTTCGAACTCTGCACCCACACGGGAGCGGGCGCCTACGAGTGCGGCGAGGAGACGGCGCTGCTGAATTCGCTGGAGGGCCTGCGCGGCTATCCCCGCATCAAACCGCCCTTCCCCGCTGTAGTCGGCCTGTATGGCGGCCCCACGGTGATCAACAACGTAGAAACGCTTTGCAACGTCCCCCATATCCTTCTCAACGGAGCGGAGTGGTACTCCAAGCTGGGTTCGCCGAAGAACGGTGGTACGCGCCTCTTCTGCTTGAGCGGCCACGTCAACCGCCCCGGCGTATACGAACTGCCTATGGGCTTCCCCTTGCGCCGGATTATTGAAGAGGTCGGCGGCGGAGTGTTGGGTGGCAAAAAGCTTAAGGCAGTGGTTCCCGGCGGCTCGTCGTGTCCGGTACTGACGGCTGATGAAATCGACGTCGCCATGGATTACGACTCGGTGGCCAAGATCGGTTCCATGCTGGGTTCCGGCGGTGTCGTTCTCCTCAATGAGGATGCGTGTATGGTGAAGTTCGCGGGCCGCATCATGCGCTTCTACGCCCATGAGTCATGCGGCTGGTGCATTCCTTGCCGCGAGGGCACGTCATGGCTGAAGCACCTGTTCGATCGCTTCCACGGCGGCGCACCCATGGCCACGGATGCCGACACAGCCCTCGACGTCTCCTACAATATTCTGGGCAAGACGCTTTGCCCGCTCGGTGACGCAGCGGCCATGCCGACCATTAGCATCCTGAAGAAGTTCCGGAACGAATTTGAAGAGCATCTCAAGCTCGGGTATTGCCCTTACGAGAAGAAGGCGGTGAGCGTCGCATGAGTGAGCGGACGCACGATTCGCGATTCGTCATCCTGGACATGCCGCCGAAGGCAGAGAATCTCCAGGTGCCGGGGCCATATACCCGCAGTCCGAGTCTGTCGCCGCGGGTCAATCCGGGCGCCGACGCCGTGAGCCTCACGATCAACAGCAAAGAAGTGAAGGTCGCGCCGGGGACATTGGTGATCGAAGCGGCGAAGCAGGCCGGCATCGAGATTCCGTCCTATTGCTACTACCCCGGGCTCACTCTTCAGGGCGCCTGCCGCATGTGCCTGGTGGCTATCGAAAAGATGCCCAAACTCCAAACCGCCTGCACCACCGTCGTGGCGAATGGGATGGTGGTTCACACCGAAACGGAAGAAGTGAAGAACGCGCGCAAGGCCATGCTGGAGTTTCTGCTCACTAATCACCCCCTGGACTGCCCGGTGTGCGATAAGGGCGGCGAGTGCGAGCTTCAGGACGCGGTGTTCCGCTACGGCGCGGCGGAGACGCGTTTCATGGAGTCCAAGCTCCACCATGACGAACGCCAGTTCTCCAAGCTGGTCTACTACGACTGGCCGCGCTGCATCCTTTGCTACCGCTGCGTTCGCGTCTGCGACGAAGGCTTGGATGTCAACGCCTACGGCATTGGTTTCCGCGGCGCGCATAGCGAGATCATTCCCAACCAGGGCGAAAAGCTGGAGTGCGAAGAGTGCGGCATGTGCATCGACATCTGCCCTGTCGGCGCGCTAACAAGCGGCACGTATCGCTACAAAACACGCCCCTGGGAGTTGACGTACACCGGCACCATCTGCAACCACTGCGGCGACGGTTGCAAGACGACTCTGGCGATTCGAAATAACGAGATCATTCGCGCCAACAATCGCGACCACTCCGGTTTCAACGGGGAATTTCTCTGTGTCAAGGGCCGGTTTGGCTGGGACTTTGTCAACAGCCAACAGCGCCTGACCAGTCCGCTGGTGCGAAAGAACGGCAAGCAGGAGACCAGCACGTGGGAAGACGCTCTCGGAGTGACGGTTGATCGTCTCAAGAGGATTCTGACGCAGCATGGACCCGCCGCCGTCGCCGTCATCGGTTCCAACCGAACGACGAACGAAGAGAATTACCTGCTTGGGCGTTTCGCGCGCACGGTGCTGGGCACCAACAACCTCGATCATCATCGCACGGCTGACTACCCTTCCCTGGTGGGCGCACTGACTGCCGCCAAGGCGGATGGCCGCTACGCCACCATCGAGGAAATTGGCGAGGCATCAAGTATTTTGGTGATAGGAAACGACCCCACTCATCAACACCCGCTGATTGCTTACCAGATTCGGCAGGCCGTGCGTAACCATGACGCCCGGCTCTACCTGGTCAACAGCGAGACGATCAAACTGGAGCGGCAAGCAAAGCAAATTGTATCCATTCCAGCGGGTGCGGAAGCAGCAGCCGTCCGCGCGCTGGCGGGGAAAGCATCGCCAGGATCTGACGGATTAAGTTCGTCGAACTGCCGACCTTGCCGCACTGAAGGAGAATCTGCAAAAGGAATCGGGCACCATCGTCATCTTCGGGGATGAGATTCGCGGCAAGGACGTTGTGGACCTCGTCAACTGGGGCTTGACGCTTCCGGGCCAGACCCGCTTCATCGCTCTCGGTGATTACGCCAACTCACGCGGCGCCGCTGACATGGGACTTCTGCCCGACGTCCTGCCGGGCTACTCGGCGCTCTCCGATGCCGCGGCTTTTGAACGGTTGGAGTCTGCCTGGCAGGCAAAGTTGCCCACGACGCCCGGCCGCAACCTTCGCTCGATTTTGCAAGGAGCGGAGTCCGGTGAGATTAAAGCCCTGCTGGTCTTTGGGTCAAATCCCGTCAAGACCTTCGGCTTTGCCAAGGAACACTTGAGCACGTTGGAATTCCTCATGGTGGCGGAGTTGTTCCCGACGGAAACCGCGGAAGTCGCGGACGTCGTCCTGCCGGCCACCAGCTTCGCCGAGAAATCCGGTACGGTAACGAACACTTGCGGCCAGGTTCAAGCGCTGAAGAAAACGATGCGCAAGGCGGGAACGCGGAGCGACTTGGAGATACTGCTGGCCCTGGCGCGACTGATGGGCCACACGTGGAGCTATCGTTCGTGTGACGATGTGCTGCGGGAAATCATTGCCCGCGTGCCGGGATATGCGATCGCGCTTCCCAACCTGCTGGTGGGCCACGCCGTGCCAACTCAGCCGGCCGGTACGCCTCCCGAGCTTGCCAATCCCGATCTGGTCTTTTCATCCCGGGATTCGCTCTTCACATCAGGATCAGTAAGCCGGTACAGTTGGGCGCTAAATTCGGTGGACGAAGTCAAGAAACCTCATGGCCACATTTTCTGACACGACCATACTTCTGCTCATCGCCGTGATCAAGGTTGCGGTGATTCTCTTCGTCCTGCTGACGGGCATCGCGTACACGACGTGGCTGGAGCGCAAGGTGATCGCCCACATCCAGGCGCGATGGGGACCGTACCTGGTGGGCCCGCACGGATTGCTGCAGCCCCTGGCCGACGGCATCAAGTTCATTCTTCAAAGAAGAAATCTTGCCGCTCGATGCCGACAAGTTCATCTATTGGCTCGCGCCTTTTCTGGGATTCGTTCTGGCATTTACCTCCATTGCCGTCATTCCTTTTGGAGAAGGGCTGACGCTGTGGGGGCACCGGATTGATTTCCAGATTACGGACCTGAATGTCGGCTTGCTGTTTGTTTTTGCCGTGACTTCTCTGGGCGTCTATAGCATCGCGCTCGCCGGTTGGTCGTCAAATAGCAAGTACCCCCTGCTGGGCGGGCTACGATCATCCGCACAGATGATCAGCTACGAGCTCTCGCTGGGCCTGGCCGTGATCGGCTCGCTGATGATGGCCGGGACGCTGAGCCTGCGCGGCATTGTGAATGCGCAGAGCCATACCTGGGTGATCCACGGCATCAACACCTACGTCCCGCATTGGTATATCTTTGCCCAGCCACTCGGCTTCTTGGTTTATTTTACTTCGGCCATCGCGGAAACCAATCGCGTGCCCTTTGACCTTCCGGAGGGCGAAACGGAGTTGGTCGGGGGATTTCATACCGAATACAGCAGCATGAAATTTGCCATGTTCTTCATGTCGGAATACGCCAACATGATCACGGTTTCGTGCCTGGCCACCATTCTCTTCTTCGGCGGCTGGCACGGTCCGGTGTTTGGCCCCGCAATTTTGAAGGCTTTTCTTCCTGTCGGTTGGTTTGTTTTGAAGATATTTTGTTTTATGTTTTTCTACATCTGGATGCGTGGTACGCTACCGCGTTTCCGATACGATCAGCTCATGTCCTTCGGGTGGAAGTTTCTGCTTCCCCTGGGACTATTGAACATTCTCGTGACCAGCTTCCTGATTGCCTGGCACGGGTGAGTTAAAGCCGTCAGTCGGCAGTAAGCGGTAGGCAGTAGGCGGGATTCAGAAGGTCGAATGCGAAGGTGGCAAGTCGTTGTCTGAGTGAATCCCAGCCTATCGCATTTTGAGTTCTCAGGAACCATGGCGATTCTCTTCTATTTATTCGCGGCGGTGGCGGTGCTGGCAGCACTGAATGTGGTGCTTCAGCGCACTCCCGTTTACAGCGCGCTCTCCCTGATTGTGGTGCTTTGTGCGCTCGCCGGAGTGTACTTATTGCTGGAAGCGGAGTTCCTTGCGGTCATCCAGATCATTGTCTATGCCGGCGCCATCATGGTTCTGTTCGTCTTCGTCATCATGCTCCTCAATGCCGGACACGAAGCTCCGAGCCACCGAAGCCGCATGGCCAAGTGGCTAGGTGCGCCACTCATCGGCGCATTCCTTGGGGAGATGTTGATGATCATTTGGGACCAGTTTCCGCCAGGCTCGTCACCTGCGCCCGCTTCCCTGGACGGCAGTCCCGCGGCGATCGGGAACTTGCTGTTTCGCAATTATGCGTTGCCGTTCGAAGTGACTTCAATTTTGATTCTGGTGGCAGTACTTGGCGCGGTGGTTTTAGCGAAGAAGGAGTTTTGAAAGGCAGGAGGAAGAAGACAGGAGTGAGGAGTCAGAATGAACCGGACCGATATTGCGATCCTATGGTTGTTAAGTTCAACTCCTAACTCCTGACCGCTGGCTCCTGGCTCCCGGGAATTGACTATGATTCCACTCTCTTACTATTTGGCGCTCAGTATGATTCTGTTTTGCGTCGGCGCCGCCGGTTTCATTTTCCGGCGCAACATCATCACCGTTTTCATGTGCATCGAAGTGATGCTGAACGCCGTTAACCTGGCGTTCATAGCTTTTTCACGCTTTCTCGGGAATCTGGAAGGCCAGATCTTTGTGTTTTTCGTCATCGTCGTGGCGGCGGCCGAAGCGGCCGTGGGATTGGCGATCATTATTGCGTTACATCGCAACCGCAAGTCTTTGAATATCGAAGATGTGGATTCCATGCGAATGTAGTGGCGGGCCGGGGCCGGGGCCCCGTGACACGTCTGGTGCACAAGCAAGTGTGCGACTAAATTCACTCGAATTATGATGAGCCTGCAGAACCTCTTAATCCTCATGGTGTTGCCCCCGCTGGTGGGTGCCGCCATCAATGGCATCCTCGGGCGTCGCTTCTCACAGGCTATGGTCTCCGTCATTGGGTGCGGGGCGTCTTTCCTTTCGATGCTATTTGCACTTATCACCGCCTGGACTTACACGCACTGGGACCAGCAGCCGGCGCCGTTCATCCATCCGTACTTTACCTGGATTCAGGCCGGCGATCTGCACGCTCAATACGCGCTTTACTATGACCGCCTGACCCTGATCATGACCCTCACGGTCACGGTGGTCGCTTTCCTGATTCACCTCTATTCGCGCGGGTACATGGAACACGAAGGGGGTTACTACCGGTTTTTTACTTACTTGAACCTGTTCCTCTTCATGATGCTCACGCTGGTCACCGCTGCCAATTACCCGCTGATGTTCGTGGGTTGGGAGGGCGTGGGGCTCTGCTCGTATTTGCTCATCGGGTTTTACTTCACCAAGAAATCTGCCGCCGATGCCGGCAAGAAGGCTTTTATCGTGACGCGCATTGGCGATGCTGGATTCACCGTCGGTGTGGCGCTCATCTTTTGGACGTTTCAGTCCCTGGACTTCGCGACGGTCTTTCAACACGTACAAGATTTGCCGCCTGGTGAACTGGAAAAGGTGCTGACCGCGGTGGGCCTGCTGCTTTTCCTGGGCGCAGCAGGAAAATCCGCACAGCTTCCGCTCTACGTTTGGCTTCCCGATGCCATGGAAGGACCCACGCCGGTCAGCGCTTTGATCCACGCCGCCACCATGGTGACCGCAGGTGTCTATCTTATCGCGCGTTCGAGCATCATTTTCGCCCATGCTCCCGACGCTTTGAAAGTAGTGGGGATTGTCGGCTGCCTCACGGCATTTTTTGCCGGAACCATCGCGCTAACTCAGAACGATTTGAAGCGCATGCTTGCCTACTCCACCATCAGCCAGCTCGGATACATGTTTCTGGCCTGTGGAGCGGGCGTATTTGCCGCAGGCATTTTCCATCTGATGACGCACGCGTTCTTCAAGTCGCTACTCTTCCTGGCCGCCGGCAGTGTGATGCACGCCATGAGCGGCGAACTGGACATGCGGAAGATGGGCGGGTTGCGTCACAAGTTGAAAATCACCTACGCGACATTTCTGGCTGGAACAATCGCCATCAGCGGCGTTCCGTTGATCGGCGCGGGTTTCTTTAGCAAGGACGAGATTCTGGCGGGAGCTTACGAAGGTCCCCTTGGCAAGCCCATTCTTTATTGGCTGGGAACATTAACTGCCGCCTTGACGGCTTTTTATATGTTTCGGGGTCTGTATATGACGTTTTGGGGCAGTTCCCGGGTGGAACCGGAGGCTGAACACCACCTGCATGAAAGCGGTCCCAAAATGACGGTCCCGCTCATGGTCCTGGCGTTCTTTTCAGTTGTGGCCGGATGGGTGAGCTGGCCAAAAGCCTGGGGAGGCACCGAGGCCTTCGACCGCTACCTGGACCCTGTATTCGGACCCGCAACCGAAGCTCTGCGCAACGTTTCACCCGAACACGCCGTGGGCCTGAGCGCGGGAGCGCTCATGGGATTCTCCATTCTCGCAGCGTTCATCGGGATTGGAGTGGCCTCGTGGTGGTATTTGAAATCGACGGACATCCCGGACCAATTGGCGGACCGGTTCGCCGACATGTATCGGATCCTGACGCACAAATACTACGTTGACGAGTTCTATGACTGGCTCATCGTAAACCCGTTGCACGTTGTTTCGGAAAAGTTCCTCTGGCAAGTAGTTGACGCGGGGGCCATTGACAACGTGCTGGTGAACGGCACGGGAGAGACCACTTCCGCCGTGGGAAACGTTCTGCGGCAGATCCAATCCGGCAACCTGCCCAGCTACGCCACGTGGGTGGTGTTGGGAGCTGTTTTGTGGGTGTTGTACATCTTCGCGGCTCACTGATGGTTCGACACACGGGCTGAGCCTTTCTGTGGTCGCGAGGATGAGATCGATTGAAATCTATGTCCTGGTACACAACACATATTCTGACCATCATAACGTTCCTTCCCTTGTTGGGCGCCGTAGTGATTGCCTTTCTCGGGCGCGAGCGGGCTGCGGCCATCCGTTGGGTAGCGTTCCTTTTCTCCCTGCTCACATTTCTGATCACGGTCTGCCTCTATTTTCAATTTGATTCGCACAACGGGGACATGCAATTTCAGCAGATGCACGCTTGGATGAAATCGCCTACCGTTGGTTACCACGTGGGAGTCGATGGCCTTAGCGTGCTCATGATTCTGCTCACCGGCTTCCTGACGCCGCTTTCTGTGCTGGTCTCATGGAGCGGCATCAACAATCGGGTGAAGGAGTTCTTCATCTTTCTGCTGGCCTTGGAAACCGGCATGATGGGGGTATTCGCTTCCCTCGATCTCGTCCTCTTCTTTGTGTTCTGGGAAGTGATGCTGATTCCGATGTACTTCCTGATCGGCATCTGGGGCCACGAGCGCCGCGTTTACGCCGCAATCAAGTTCGTGCTGTTCACCATGGTGGGCTCGGCCTTCATGCTCACCGGCATCATCTATCTCTACACGATTACGCACACGTTCGATTTCCAACAAGTACTGCACCACCTGACGACGTATTCCTCGATTCCCATCCAGACGGAGCGTTGGCTTTTCCTGGCGTTTTTCATAGCCTTCGCCATCAAAGTGCCCGTGTTCCCATTTCACACGTGGCTGCCGGATGCGCACGTGGAAGCGCCGACGGCGGGCTCGGTGATCCTGGCGGGTGTTCTGCTGAAAATGGGAACGTACGGTATGCTGCGCTTCTGCCTCCCACTTTTCCCCGACGCCTCGCGCGAGTTCGCCCCCATTATTTGCGGCTTGGCCATTGTCGGAATCATTTACGGCGCGCTGGTCGCCATGGTGCAGCCCGACCTGAAAAAGCTCGTGGCTTACTCTTCCGTCGCTCACTTGGGCTTCTGCGTTCTGGGAATTTTCGCGTTTCGGCCGGAGGCCATTGAGGGCGCCATCTACCAGATGTTCAGTCATGGAGTCTCAACCGGGGCCCTCTTCATGCTGGTGGGCATGCTCTATGAGCGTCGGCACACGCGTCTGATCAGCGAGTTCGGAGGCTTGGCGACGGTCGTGCCCATCTACAGCACGTTCTTCCTGATCGTCGCGTTATCCTCCCTCGGACTTCCTATGCTGAACGGCTTCGTGGGCGAGTTCCTGATTATCGTGGGGTCCTACCGCAGTCACGCTGCCTACGCCGCCCTGGCTTCGGTAGGGGTGGTGCTGGCCGCCGTTTACTTGTTATGGATGTACCAGCGCGTGTTTTACGGCGAGGTCACGAACCCAAAGAATCTCGCGTTGCCCGATTGTAACTTTCGCGAAAAACTCATTCTCACCGTTATGGTGGTCGTCATCATCGCCATGGGTATCTATCCCCAGCCGTTTCTGCGGCGTATGGACCGCAACGTGACAGCCTTGATGCAGCGTCTTGACAATCGTTCGCTCACCATGATAAATCGCACACCGCTTGGGCGCGTCGGGGGTGGCCGATGATCACTCTCCACGCCGCCGACATGATGCGGATCCTCCCCGAGATACTGCTCTCTTTCTTCGCGCTGCTGACGATGGTGGTGGAGCCGTTCGTAGGTACCGCGCACAAGAAACTGCTCGGATGGTTGGCCCTGCTGGGTGTTCTCGCGGCGGGCTGCGGGGTGGCCCGGCTATATGTGTTCGAGTGGCCGGGCTTGGGGCCTGCCTTCGGCGGGTCGGTCGCTGCGGACGACTTCAGTTCCTATTTCATTTACCTGTTCTTATTTGTCGCGGCCCTGGTCATCCTCGGTTCCATGGATTACCTGGAGCGTGAGCACGCCCAGCACGGTGAGTTTTATGCGCTCATCCTGATGGGAACCGTGGGCATGTGCTTCATGGCCGCGTCCACGAACCTGATGATGATATTCCTTGGACTGGAGATTTCCTCCATTTCCACTTACGTGCTCGCAGGCTATCGGCGCGGCGATACCCTGTGCAACGAATCCTCGTTGAAGTACTTTCTGCTCGGGTCGTTTGCCACTGCATTTTTCCTCTATGGCATCGCTTTCGTGTATGGCCTGACCGGCACCACCGACCTTCTGGGAGCAAGTGCGCACTTGAGCGCCGGTCCGCAATGGACGGCCTTCGCGCAGGTCGCCTTGATTCTCATGTTCGTCGGACTGGCCTTCAAGCTCTCCGTCGCACCGTTCCAGATCTGGGCGCCTGACGTCTACCAGGGTGCGCCTGCGCCGGTCACGGCATTCCTTTCGGTGGGACCCAAGGCCGCCGCGTTCGCAGTTCTGATGCGCGTCTTTTTGGGAAGCTTCGCGTCGGCGGGTGCTTTCAGCTTCTGGGTGCTGTGGGTTTCCGCCGCCCTCACCATGTGCGTCGGGAATCTGGGAGCGCTCTGGCAGCCCAACGTTAAGCGCCTGCTTGCCTACTCTTCCATCGCCCATGCCGGCTACGTGCTGGTTGGGGTGGCGGCCGGCGGCCCGCGCGGCGTTTCGGGCGTCATGTATTACCTCGCGGCCTACGCCCTAATGAACGCTGGAGCATTCATATTGATCGCGCACCTCGCGGGCACGGGTGAACGCCTGGTTTTGATCGAGGACTATAAGGGTCTGGCATCTAGCTCGCCCCGGGGTGGCGGCATGCCTTACCGTCTTCTTCCTCTCGCTTGCGGGCTTTCCGGCCACCGCAGGCTTCCTGGGCAAGTTCTATATCTTTCGGGCCGCCGTCCAGTCCCACCTCATGGGCTTGACCATCCTGGCTCTACTGAATAGCGTGGTCTCCGTTTATTACTATTTCAAAATCATCGTCGCCATGTACATGCAGGAGGGTAAGACCGGAACCTCCGATGCCGTCCTTCCGTGGCCGGTGCGTGTGGCCCTAGCGGCCAGCATATTCGGAATCTTCTGGCTGGGTCTGGCGCCCAACGGCATGGTGGGCCTTAGCACGCTGGGCGCTTCCCTGCTCCTCAAGTAACGCCAATTCCACAATAAGCAATTGCTCCGGCCGCATCGAACGCGGGTGCGCTAAAGCGTGAGCTTTCGGCAAGGCTGCGTTACTCGGTGAGCTTTCGGCAAGGCTGCGTTACTCAGGCGCTGACGGCAGGATGCCAAAGGGGGGCAGCAGTGCCGACAGGGTAATTATCTCGACCACCCGGCACCTCAGGGAGAATCCTCTCCAGGATGCCAGAATACTAAGTTAGAGTAATCTTTAACAATCAGAAAAGTATTTAATTCACCGCTCAGCCAAGTGTGCTGTAATCGATGTAGCCTTTCTCCTCGCCTGCGTAGTATGTATGATGGTCCGGCGTATTGAGAGGAGCATTCTTCTTGAAACGCTCCGGGAGGTCGGGGTTAGCCAGGAACTGGCTGCCAAATGAAATGAGGTCGGCTCTTCCTTCCCGTATAGCATCGTTGCCGCTGCTTGCATTGTAGCCTCCATTCAATATCAGCGTCCGCTTGAATATGCGACGAATGACTTCCGACAGCCTGGCCTCGGACGGCACTGTTTGATCGCCGGAAACGAATTCTACCATGTGGACATATGCCAGCCCTCGCTTGCTTAGTTCCCCAACAAAATACGAGAAGGTTTCGGCCGGGTTGCTATCGGACATGGAATATACTTTGAAATGCGGCGAGATCCTGTAACCGACCCTGTCCGGACCCCATACGCTCACAACTGCTTCGACCACTTCCAGCGGGAAACGTGTGCGGTTTTCTAGAGTGCCGCCGTATTTGTCGGTGCGATGATTTGAGCCGTCCCGCAAGAATTG
>CAVRBF010000040.1:0-31829 GCA_963719115.1 uncultured Acidobacteriota bacterium
ACTGAGGCCACCCTTCCCTCGTTCCACGCGAATCATCATGCGCTGGCTGTTGACGTCACCGACTTTTAGCAGGGACACTTCCGTGCGCCGCATCCCCGTGCCGTAGAGCGTCATCAGCAGAGCACGTTGCTGGAGATTGCCGGCAGCATTGATGAGCCGCGCGACCTCTTCCCGACTCAAGACGGTGGGAAGTCGGCGGCGATCCTTGGGGTAGGGCAAGTCTTCTCGGAATTCGCGCCGCTTGAGGGTTCGCACGTAGAAAAACCGTAGCGCCGCGACCTGGGCCACGACGCTTCCGACGGCCAACTTCCGCTCGCGCAGCAGGTAGGCTTGATAGGTTCGAAGTGCATCGGGTCCTAACTGGTCCGGCCGCTTGCCAAAATGCTCGGCGAACTGCGTTACGGCCCGCAGATAAGCGCGGATGGTCTGATGGGAGTAATTCCGACGCTGGAGTTCTTCCAGCATCATTCGACGTAGTTGGGTCATAAGGACCTCCTTATGACTCCACTCTACTCCTTGGTTGCATGGAGGGTTTTAAAGCACAGGCAAGCGAAAAGCGTCCCCCGCGCCAGCGGGTTCGTTCAAGTCGCCAAACCGCTCTTCTTTCACCCCGCGGGAATCGGGGGCCTGGCGCAGGCGGAGTTCGCATACAAAATATAGAATCTCAAGGCACAGGCACTCCTGCTGGTGCGGCACAGCCACGGGTGGCCGTGCCCTGGAGTTTCGACATTCAAGAGAAGGATTTTGTTGCCATTGGCGGTAATCGTCGTGTAGATGCACACTCGGGGATGGCGTGGGCGGATTTTACCGGACGTGTCGCATACAGAGAATCTATCTATGCGCTGGCCGGGAATTGTAGGGCTTCCTGGCCATCCGCTGCTCAGTTTGACCCTAAGTCGCCTTGTCGGAACATGGCCACCGCCGGCGACAGGCAGGTCCCCAAAGGAGCCGCCGCCAGGGTGGCGGCGCTACGGCCCAATGTAGGACAGCGCGCATTTTTCGCTTGACAAACGGCCCCGGATATGATAGTCTACATTCGGTGGCTAATGAGATTTCAAAGTGAATGCCCCATCGCCGCGGCCTGCTACCTTCGAGGATCGGTGCCCTCCAGGAGCGAAATCCGAATAGCCGCACGGCAGGATCGTCTAGCCGCCAATCTGTCCACCCTTCCGGCCCTTCAAGCCCGAAAAATGAAAAATACGTGAAAGAACCCGATGAGTTGTTGAAAAATAAGCCACTTAAAAAATGACAGAATGCCCGATGCCGATGAGTTTATCATTCCAAAGGACTTAATCTCCGTCCAGGCCTGTTTTCGATCATTTTCCGGCTATCTCACTGAATTCTAGCCGGTTATCTTGATTTCCGGCCCCTCGACGGAAATCCATCCAATGAAATTTCCGCTGAAATCGGGTCAAAAATGGGGTATTTGGATGGCTTTTTCGACCCCCCTCACGGCGGCCAATCTAGCCTCTGGCAAGTTGCTTGCGCGAGTTCGGACCGTCCCTGGCCTCGTTACGCCGGCTTCCAGCCGGCACCGGAGCCGCCAGAGCAGGGTAGCGCCGCGGAATCCATCGGCTAACGGATTCCGCTTCGGCGCTTCCGTTAGCGTCAGCTTTCCGCAGGCTGGCGCATCAGACTCCTGGGATTGGGAGTCTGCGATCCCGAAGGGACTTCGATCTTGCCATGCCAGACGCAGAGATTGAAACGCAGCTCTGATGCGCCAGCCGAGGGATGACGGCCCATGCGCGCGGGTGGCGCGGTGGTTCCGGGCGTATAGGCCACTCGGACATAATCTGAGAGTTCACTTTGATGTATGGTCGCCAAACCGCTCTTCTTTCAACCTGCGGGAATCGGGGGCCTGGCGCAGGCGGAGTTCGCATACAAAATGTAGAAACTCGAGGCGCGGGCATCTTGCCCGTGCCCGGGCATGGCCAGGATGGCCATGGTACGTCAGGCGCCAGTTCCGCGCTTGCGTCTGCGATGCCCACGAGCGGTTACGAAACGGGCTGCGCTTGCTAGTCATGCGATCTTAGCGCGGAGAGCGCCACATTGATGGGGTGAAGCAGGGTCATATCCGGCGACTCACCCGCCTGGCGGCAGGATTGCAGGTAACCGTCAACAAGCCCTCGCATCAAGAGTGCGAACGCCTCAGGCTTCTGCAAAAAGAGTCGGCGCAGGGTTTCAATGCCACGGCGGAAATTGAGCATGGCCGCTTTCGGATCGGAAGCGGAAACGATGGCAGCGCGTGCTCCCAGACTCTCTGCCAGGTCCGGTGCGAAGGCGTCCGGGTTTTGTCGAACCAGGCGCTCGCGGATTTCGACGGCACGCTCGGCGGCAGCGAGCGCCTCCTGGCGTCGAGAGGCTTCGCGGTAACGGATTCCCAAATTGTTGAGGCTCCTTGCGAAGTCGGAATCGAACGCGTTCGGATGTCTGGCAACCAGACGCCGGTAAATCTCGGTGGCCTTCTCCGCGGCCACCACGGCCTCATCCTGGCGTCCCAAATCGCCGTAGCGAATGGCCAGATTATTAAAGCTCATGGCTAAGTCAGGGTCGAACACGTCCGGGTTTCTGGCCGCCAGACGCTGGAAGATCTCGGCCGCCTGCTCCGTCGCGGATAGCGCTTCCTGCTGCCGACCCAGAAGACGGTAGTAGTTGCCCAGGTTATTCAGGCAACCTGCGAGATCTGGCTCAAAAGCATCGGGATTCTCTACCACCAGGCGCCGGTAAATCCCGACCGCTTGTTCTGTCGCCCTCAACGCTTCCTCGATTCGTCCGAGGTCTCCGTAGGCGCTTGCTTCGTTGTTGAGGCTCGCAGCGAGTCTTGACTGGAAAATATCCGGATTCTTCCCCGCCAGGCGCTCGTAGATTTCCACCGCACCCCGCGCCGCGTGTAACGCTTCTTCGCGCCGACCCAGATGCCCGTAGCGTGCGGATAGATTGATCAGGCTCATGGCGAGGTCGGGCTCAAAGGCAGCAGGGGCCTGTGCCACCAGACGCTGGTAGATGTCAAGCGCCCGCTCGCCGGCACGCAACGCTTCTTCCCGCCGCCCCAACTCACTGTACAGGACACCCAGATTATTCAGGCTCGTTGCCACTTCGGCGTTGTAAGCGTTGGAACGCCTGGAGGCTTGGCGTTGAAAAATTTCCACCGCCCGCTCGCTGGCCCGCAGTGCCTGCTCGCGCCTGCCAACCGCGCTATAGCGCATTCCCAGATTGGTCAAGCTGGCCGCCAGTTCGGGTCCGTAGATCTCGGATTCCCGTTCCGCGAGCTGCTCGTAGATTCCGGCAGATTTCTCGGCGGTACGCAAGGCCTCTTCCCGGCGTCCCATCGAACTGTAAAAGTCGGAGAGGTGATTCAGGCCTGCTGCCACTTCAGCGTTGTTCGGTCCCAGAGATTTTTCCAGATTCTCAACAGCCCGGCGGTAGAATCCCTCGGCAGCGTCGTACAACCTGGACGGATCCGGATTCTCTTCGCGATGGGGTGAAGCGCCGGGCTCTGACGCTTGCGCGCCCGGCTGGCTGGTAGCGGCCGTGCCAGGTTGTGAAACACGCGCCGTTTCAGCGCGTTCAAGACTACTCGCCAGGGATGCTGCCAATTCCAACACGTCGCGAATGCTTCCCGCCTGCTGGAGCGCCAGGAGGGCGGGGAGAGCGTACTCACGCTCCAGTGATTCCTCCGGCATACCCGCCTCCAGGCCATTGAGAAAGCGCCCTGCCAAGGCTCGCGCACGGCGGCGGGCGTCCTCAATCCCGGAGGTGGGCTCGCCGCGATCTACCACTCTCTCACGAGCCTCAAACGGAGCCGTCGCCACCTCGTCCAAGCGCAGGCGCACCATGAACCAGGAGTCAATGTCGGGAACGGCCCGCACAAACAAATCCGCGAATGCGGGAGTCATCCACCAGATTTGGCGTACTCCGTCCACTGCCAAATTTTCGCGTTGGAAGTTCAGGACACGAAGAGAATCCGCGAGCGAACGGTCCGTCTCCGGCGGCGGTTCCGCCTCACCGCCCGAACTCGAACCACGGAAGGCCGTTTCAAAACCCGAGACCGAGATGACTCCCGAACCCCAGAGCCGCAGCGTACGAAGCATGTGGCGCACAACCGACCCTGGATCCTGATGGGAGGGCAAGTCGATTTCGCCGAAAGACACGTTCCGGGCTTGGACACGTTCGCGCAGCCTGCTGACGACCGCCTGACGGGAGAACTCCGAGACAAACTCGACCCGCGCCAATCCTTTGGGCGCCCGGAGGCACCACAGTTCGAGGCGCGCCATGATATCTTCAACAGAGCCGGGGGCCGCCATAGCTTTTATTGAGTGCCGCCGGGAGCATTGGCGGCCAGGCGGTTCTGAACTTTAAGGATGTCCACCACCAGCGGATGAACGCCGTACCAGCGTTCCCCATTGAACTCCTGGAGCACCCTGGCGCGAAGAAGGGAATAGAGAGCGGCGTCAGGCACGCAGCTATTCATGTCACCGTTATAAACCTGCAAGAGCCGCTGAGCCTTGGTGTCGTAACTGATGGGCTCCTTGTCAAACGGGCTCTGCCCCAATCGTCGGACGTACTCGCTCCGCAGGCTGCTGATGGCCACGTCGGCATCCTGAGAGCCGATGGTTAGTGCGGACCGCAAAATGGCGTTATCGGCCGCCTGGCTGACAATGGAAAACAGGTCGCGCAAATTCCCTCCCGACGCGACCACAAACCGCTCAAGCTGGCCCTCCTCAAACAACTCCGGCTTAATGCGCGCGCCCATCACCGTTCGCACTGCACGGCGTCCGGATTCGTGGATATTATGCTGGGCGTCGAATACGGGTGTATCCGGTATGGAGAACACACGGTCATTGGCGAAGGGCAACTGCACGGCCTGCCCCGAGTAACCAAGGGCGATGGGAATGGTAAAGATCAGATGGGTGCGAAGGTCGCGAAAGATGTTGGCATAAGTCAGGAAAAGCGCTGAGACCTGGCTTTCCGGAATTCCGGGCTTGTCAAAATCCTCACCCAAAAAGAGCCATTCCTTGTGGGTGGCCTGGCGCAACAGCTCATTACAGTCATCCATCAAGCGGTTCGCCAGTTCGATCAGGGAAGAAAGGCGGCTGAGCCGGTACTCCACGATATCCGTCTTGCGGTCGGCAGAATATTTGATTTCGCCTTTGAAGCTGGCGAATAGTCCCAGCATCTTTCCCCACAAGGACTCCGGAGTGACGCCCGCGCCGGCCGCGAGCTGTGCTCCCAATTCAGTGGCCTTGCTGCTGGTCGTCGTCTCCTTTGCGAACCATTCCCAAATCTCTTGCAGACGGGCGTCGGAAGGCGCCTGTCCGGCTCCGCCGTTCGCCACGGGGCGCGCCGTTCGGCTGGCCACCTCCCCCATCATGAGCAAAAGGACGTCGAAGGGCTTGAAGTTGGCCGGGTCAAGCTCGCCGGTGGCGCTGAAGCGGATCACCACATACTTGTCGCGGATTTGACGAGCCAGGCGGGTAAGCTCGGTTGACTTCCCCACGCCCGAATGACCCATCAGCAGAGCCTTAAAATGTGTGCGTCCGAGCGCCCGCCCCAATGCCAATTGTAAGCGCGAGACCACATCTAGCCCCCGAACTTTATTGACGTCAGACCGGTAGAAGGCTTTGAACTCATCGGGTTTGGTCAAGGGCTCGGGAGATAGCGTCTGATAAGCGTCTTCCAAGCGACTTGCCGGTTGCAGAAAGGATGAACTCACCTGAAACTCCCGGTTGGCATGAAGTGCTCAGGGGTAAATCTGCCACACCCTGATATAAAGCTTGGCGCAGCGTATCCGCGAACGAGATTATAGCCGCGAAACGACAGACAAGCAATCCAAGGCGGAGGGTGAATGTCGCTATCCCAAGGACATTGAATTTTATTGATTTAGGATTCAATTCTGAGAAATCCGCCTGACAGCCCTTCGTCCGAATACCCCAAGCCCGCGATGCCACCTGCACGTCATCCTGAGCATTTATGGCCACTTTGGCCACCCCTTGGGTGACGCTTGCTGGTTGGGTGCGATGAAGGAAAGGTCTTTATATCCCGCTGGTACTATGGGTCAGAAGGGGGAAAACTACGGTTCAAGGTTTTCATCCACGACGATTTTCAGCGCGCGGAGGAACTGCGTGTCCTGGGTGGTCAGATGAAAGTTAGGATCGGGATCAGGACGGGCCTCAGCGCTGAGCTTTTGCCGGTGCACCATGTTTACTTCGCCCCGTTTGTTAAAACCAATCGTGACTTCCAGGATGAGAAAAAGATCGTAGCCAACGTTGCGGATGCGCGACATGACCTCGGCGATCCGGTCGGACTCACCGAGGGAATCGTTGATAGCGTCGCCCAGCTCTTTGATCAGGCGTTTGAAGTTTTCGTCAAGCTCCAAGTATCACCCGGAAGCTTAGTTCCCGCTTCCGAGGTCAATTCTAGGATTGCCTACCGTGAACGTCAAGGCGAAAGCGCGAAGCACAACGTAAACACATACAATGAAGCCAGATGCACGTCATTTGGGGTCGGTCATTTTGAACGTCGCTGGAAAGAGCAAGTGCAGGTCCCTCTTCCGTCACCGGAAAAAGCAAATGCAGGTCCTTCGCGCTGAAAAGCGGCGCTCGGGATGACGGTTGGCGGGCTGGGGGAGATGACGGTTGGCGGGTTGGGTGCGGTGAAGGTTTACTGGTTGAGTAGGCTCAAGCAACAGTTCTTATCCACCAACTTCCCTTCACATCCCCCACCTCCCCTCCACGTCATCCTGAGGCACGACCGCCTTTGTCGGGCCGAAGGACCTGCATTTCGTCCGTCACCGGAAGAGGCAACGGCAGTTCCCTATTTGACTGTACCGGGGTTTCTCCTTACGATACTTAACCGTAAATCTACGAGGCCCGAGCCGGTCGATACAGTACAAAGCTCGAAAGCGGCGCGGGCCTTGGTCCACACAGAGCGGACGGTGTGGTGGCGCTATGATCATACTCGGGACGCCGCAACCGGACAGGAAGGAAAGCTTTGGGTCGAATAGGGAGATTGCTTCATTATTGGTTTCTTAACGCCAAGCGCTTGTTTCACCTGCTGATCGCGCTGGCTTTTATGGCCTTGACCGTGCTGGTCGCCGGCCAAGCTCTGGCCGAATGGTTGAGTTATCGCAAAACGCCCGCGGAAGGTTTGCTTTACTTTGATTTGTACGGGGGCCTGGCCGTGTTCCTGGCCATCCTCTGCCTTTACTCTTTTGTAAAAGCTCGGAACGTGCATTGAGCGCCTCCGTGAAAGGCGATCGAACATGCCAGGCGACCGCAAGCCTAAAACCGAATTCAGGACGAGCTCTGGCTTGGAACTCAAGCCGACCTACACGCCTGAAGATCTGGCGGGCTGGGACTACGAACGCGAGGCGGGATACCCGAGTGAGTTCCCCTACACGCGCGGTGTTTACCCATCCATGTACCGCAGCCGCCTGTGGACCATGCGCCAGTACGCAGGCTATGGCTCGGCACGCGAGTCGAACGCCCGCTATCGGTATCTGCTGTCACAGGGGCAGACCGGACTCTCCGTCGCCTTCGACCTTCCCACCCAGATCGGGCTGGACTCGGACCATCCGCTGGCGCGCGGCGAGGTGGGCCGCGTGGGCGTGGCCATCGATTCACTGGAAGATATGGAGACGCTCTTCGCGGGCATCCCGCTTGAGCGCGTCTCCGCCTCGATGACCATCAACGCCACGGCCGCAATTCTGCTGGCGCTCTATTTTGCCGTGGCGGAAAAACAGGGCGCCGATCTCACCCGCCTTTCGGGAACGGTACAGAACGACATCCTGAAGGAATACATCGCGCGGGGAACTTACATTTACCCGCTGGCGCCAGCGCTGCGCATCGTGACGGACATCTTCGCCTTTTGCCGCGAGCGCGCTCCCGAGTGGAACACCATCTCCATCAGCGGCTACCACATTCGCGAAGCGGGCTCGACCGCCGTGCAGGAAGTGGCCTTCACGCTGGCCAATGCCATTGCCTACGTGGAGGCAGCCATGGCGCGCGGCCTGGCGGTGGATGATTTCGCGCCTCGCCTCTCCTTCTTTCTCAACGCGCACAACGATCTGCTGGAGGAAATCGGCAAATTCCGCGCGGCGCGGCGGCTGTGGGCGCGCATCATGCGCGAGCGCTTCCACGCGCAGAATCCGCGCTCGTGGATGTTTCGCTTCCATACGCAAACCGCCGGCTCCACGCTCACCGCCCAGCAGCCAAACGTGAATATCGTGCGGGTGACGCTACAGGCGCTGGCCGCGGTGCTGGGCGGAACGCAATCGCTGCACACCAACGCTCGCGACGAAGCGCTGGCCCTGCCCACGGAAGCTTCCGCGCTGCTGGCCCTGCGCACGCAGCAGATTCTGGCGGCGGAAAGCGGCGTGACCCATACCATCGATCCACTCGCCGGGTCGTACGTCATCGAAACGCTGACCTCGCAGATCGAATCCCAGGCACAGGAATACCTGCGCAAGATCGACGCGATGGGCGGCATGGTGCGCGCCGTCGAATCCGGCTACGTGCAGCGCGAAATTCAGCAGGCGGCTTACGAGTACCAGAAGTCCATCGAAGCCGGCGACCGCGTGGTGGTGGGCGTAAACCGCTACGTGGACCAGACGCGCAACTCGCCGCCTATCCTCCGCATTGACCCCGCGATTGAGCGCACGCAGGTTGAACGCCTCACGGCCCTGCGCGCCCGGCGCGATAACTCACGCGTCAACTCAACGCTCGCTGCCGTGGAAGCGACCGCGCGCACCGATCAAAACCTACTGCCGGCCATCCTCGACGCCGTAAAGGCCTACGCCACGGTCGGCGAGATTTCGGATACACTGCGCAAGGTCTTCGGCGAGTATCAGGAGTCAGTGGTGATTTGATACGGCGCCTGCAATTTGGTATGGTTCTCCCATGACGAAGGCGAAAGTGTTGGCATTCCTGTTGTGCGAAAGCGCGACTAAGGATCGGGGAGATAAGGTGACCTTGCATCGCCTTTTCGATAGGATCATCATTCCAAAAGCTCGTCGGGACGATAAACTGTTTTTCGTCTACTACAAGATTGTCGTGGCGGGGGATTGCACCGTTTCGCTGAGAGTTACCCATGCTTCGGGTCAGGAAATTCCTGGCAATTGGCGCGATTCCTTCTCCCATGTTGGTCCAGTGCAGTCAATATGGGCCCTGGTTTCAAGTCTTTTTGAGCAGCCAGGGAACTACCATCTGGAGTTAATGCAGGATTTGGCAGATTCGGAGCCGGTCGTGCTGGCCAATATGTTATTCGTAGTAGATCAGGAGACCACGTAGATGACCATGGAAGGCACGGTGCTGACGATTAGTGACACGCTCGATGTACACCCATTTCCTCTTGTTGACGGGGAAAATGTGGGTAGTGGAGACAACTCTATTCGAACTCGGCTGGCCGATACCGTCCGGCAAGAAGAAAAGCGGCACCGATTGGCCGAGTTCTTAAGCCGTACCACTCCCGCGTGGAATCCCGACGACCATCCAGAGATTGAGGAGACGGGCGGGGCCGCCGAATGGGTTCGACAATCACGGCGCGAGGCAGAGCAGAGGTTCCAGAGACAGCTTACCAACAAAGACCAGGAATGACCATTCTGCTTGATACTTCCGTTATCATTGATGCCCTGCGTAAGAAGCGCGGCCGGCACCAGCTCTTGGAGGAGAGGAAACAAGTTGGTGACACGCTGGCTTGTTCAGCCGTCACGGTCGCCGAGGTCTACGCAGGTATGAGGCCTTCGGAGGCCGCCGCGACGGGGCTACTCCTTGAGGGTTTAGAATGCATCGAGGTCACCCACGAGATCGCGCGCCGAGCCGGGAACTTGAAGTACTCGTGGGAGCGCAGGGGAGTGACCATCAGCATCCCGGATGCCATCATCGCTGCAACGACTCTTCAATTTGGCCTGCATCTGGCGACCGACAATGTGAAGGATTTCCCGATGTCCGATTTGAGTTTGCTGACGCTTCCCAACGGATAAAACCCCATGTCCACTCTTACTTTTCTCGGTGCGACCGGCACAGTAACCGGCTCAAAATACCTTCTCGAAGCGGGCGGCGAACGCCTGCTGGTTGATTGCGGGCTGTTTCAAGGCGATAAGGAACTGCGCCTGCGGAACTGGAACCCGCTGCCGGTTCCGCCTTCGAGCCTGCAGTGGGTGCTGCTGACGCACGCGCACCTGGACCACGTCGGTTACATTCCCCGTCTGGTAAAGGACGGCTTTCGCGGGCAGATCATGGCATCTTCGTTGAACGGTGGATCTGGCCCGAATCGTGTTGCCGGATTCCGGTCACCTCCAGGAAGAAGATGCGGAGTTCGCCAACAAGAAGGGCTTCAGCAAACACGCACCGGCCCTGCCGCTCTACACCTACGAAGAAGCTGTCAAGTCCCTCGATTACCTCCGCGCCGTGAATGCTCTGGAGCCAATCGAGATCTCTCCCCATTTTACGATCCGCGGATTCTTTGCCGGCCACATCCTCGGCGCCCGCATGATTGAAGTGACCGTGAAGGAAAACGGGAAGGTGAAGCGGGTGCTCTTCTCCGGCGACCTCGGCCGCTTTCCGCAGTTGATTATCCCCGAACCCGCGGTGCCGGAAGACGGGTTTGACTACATGCTGCTCGAATCTACCTACGGTGACCGTTTGCACCCGAAGGAAGACATTGGCGATCGGCTGACTTCAATTGTGGAGCAAACCGCCAGCCATGGCGGTACGGTGGTGATTCCGTCGTTCGCCGTGGGCCGCACGCAGGAACTGCTGTATCTGTTTCGCGAACTGATCGAAGACGGGAAGATGCACGGTTTGCCGATCCACGTGGACAGCCCCATGGCGATTGACGTCACCAACATCTACGAAAAGCATCCGGAGGACCACAGCCTGGAACTGGATGCGCTGGAAGAACAGGGAATCAAGCCGTTCACTCCTCCCAATCTGCACTTTGACAAAACCGTGGACGACTCGAAGCAGCTCAACGACATTCGCTATCCGCTGATCATCATCTCCGCCAGCGGCATGGCCACCGGCGGCCGCGTAATTCATCACTTGGAACGCTGCCTACCCGACCATCGCAACACCATCCTGTTTGTGGGATTCCAGGCGGCGGGCACGCGCGGACAGGCGATCCAATCAGGCGCCAAGGGCATCAAGATGCACGGCCATGTGGTGAACGTGCGCGCGCGCATCGAAACCATTGAGAACCTCAGCGCCCACGCCGATTACGCGGAAATCCTGGCGTGGCTCAAGCGCTTCAGCAAAGCGCCGGGCCAAACCTTCCTGGTGCACGGCGAACCGAGGGCCAGCGAAGCGCTGCACCAACGCATCGTCAAGGAATTGAGCTGGAATGCGAGCGTGCCCGCTTACCTTCAGAGGGTCGAACTGTAATCGACTCACAGCTCCCCGCGAAATGGCCATCGGGAAGGCGGACGAATCATGAAACTCAAAGATCGCGTCACGGTCATTACCGGTTCCGGCGCCGGTATCGGCCGGGCATCCGCGAAGGTGTTTGCGCGGGAAGGCGCGAAGGTGGTGGTGGCGGACATCAACTTCGCCGGCGCCCTGGAAACTGCCGAGACCATCACGCGCGACGGCGGCGCGGCCCACGCAGTCCAGGTGGATGTGGCCGACGCCCGCTCCGTGCAGGGACTCGTCTGCGAGACTTTGCAACTCTTCGGCGGGGTTCACGTCCTGTTCAACAACGCGGCGGTGCAGGTCAGCAAGACCCTGGAAGAGACCACCGTGGAGGAATGGAATCGCCAGATGGCCGTCAACGTTGGCGGCACCTTCCTTTGCTCCAAATTCTTCCTGCCGCACCTGCGCAAGACGCGCGGCAACATCATCAACATGGCGTCGGTGAATGGCTTCTTCGTTGAAACAACGTGCGCAGGCTATTGCGCAACCAAGGGAGCCATCATCACCCTGACCAAAGCTATGGCCATCGACCACGGCCGCGACGGCATTCGCGTCAACTGCATTTGCCCCGGTTACATCGATGCCGGGATGGCCTGGGGCTATTTCAACGGCCAGCCTGACCCCGCCGCGGCCCGTGCGGCGGCCGCCAAGCTTCAGGCTCTGCAGCGGATGGGCAGCCCCGAAGAAGTGGCGCGCGTTGCCGTGTTCCTGGCCAGTGATGACGCGGGTTACATGACGGGATCGTCCGTGGTCGTCGACGGTGGGTTCAGCTCCGGACTGCCACCGACGGATTGAACGGCCGCTTACGCTACGAGGCTGCGGGCGGCGCGATGGGGGCGGCACTTGCGGGCGCCAGGCCGAGCTGGTCGGCGATCTCACGCATGGCGGCAATGCAGAACGCGATGTGTTCATCCAGTGGAACGCCCAACTCCTCCGCGCCTTTAACCATGTCTTCACGATTGACCGAGCGGGCGAACGCCTTGTCCTTCATCCTCTTTTTCACGGATCGGGCCTCCAGGCTGGCAATCCGGTCGGGACGGACCAGCGAACACGCCGTAATGAAGCCCGCCACCTCGTCGCACGCGAACAGCACCTTGGCCATCAGCGTGTCGCGCGGAACGCCCGTGTAGTCCGCGTGCGCAAGAATCGCGCGGCGCATCTCCTCGGACACCCCTTTCTCTTTGAGTATTTCGCTTCCCTTCAGCGGATGATCGGGAGCGTTCGGATACATCTCATAGTCGAAATCGTGGACCAGCCCGACCACGCTCCATTTCCCGACGTCCTCACCATACTTGCGGGCATACGCGCACACACAGGCCTCCACCGCCAGCGCGTGCTTCCGCAAGCTCTCGTTCTTCGTGTATTCGCAAAGAAGTTCCCACGCTGCCGCGCGATCCATCATTCACCTCCTACAACCCCGGCCGCTTGTACACAACTCCAGATTTCATCACAAAGTTCACGTTCTCAAGAACGTCAATATCTGCAAGTGGGTCGCCCGAAACGGCCGTCAGGTCTGCAAGTTTGCCGGGCTCGACCGAACCCACCTGGCTGCTCATGTCCATCAACTCCGCACCCGAAACCGTGGCGGCATGCACGGCCTGGGCAGGCGTCATGCCGTATTTCACCATCAGCGGAAACTCCTTCGCCGGATTGATGGTCCACTCGAAGCCGCCCACGTCCGTGCCGAAGGCGATCTTCACTCTAGCGTTGAGCGCCCGGCGAAACGTCTCGGCATGGATTTGCACACCGCCTTGCCAACCGGGGAATCCGCTGGCCTGACGAATGTTCTCAGCGTAAACAAAGATATACAGAGTGGGAACATACCAGATTCCGTGCGCCACCATGGCCTTCATGTCGTCGTCGGCGATGTAACAGCCGTGCTCGACGGAGTCCACACCGGCCGCCACCGCGTTGTGGACGCCTTCCAGTCCGTTGGCATGAGCGGCCACCTTGTGACCTTCGCGATGCGTTTCGTCCACGATGGCGTGGAACTCCTCCGGCGTGAACGTCGGAATGCTGTGCATGACGCCGCCGGCGGTGGAGACGTGCTGGTCGGCGTAAACCTTGATCCAGTCGGCGCCGTTGGCGATCTGCTCGCGGACCGCCTTGCGGCACTCCACGGGACCGTCCACCACCTGGACGCCATGGGGCATGGTCAAAGCGGGGTCGTATCCTTCGATGGCGTAAGCGCCGGTCACGTTGAGCGCGCGCGTCACCACCAACATGCGCGGCCCGGGAATGACTCCCTGCTTGATGGCATCGCGGATGGAAACGTCCGCGTAGTAGGCGCCCTCGATTTCAAGGTCGCGGATCGTGGTGAACCCGTATTCGAGAGCGCGCCGTGCCGACCGCGTTCCCAGGATGGTCCGATACGGCAGCGACCATTTCAGAATCTGCTCGTCGTACTGCCCCGGGTGCTGGTCGCCCTGCAGAAGGACGTGCGTGTGGGTATCGATGAGGCCGGGAAGACACGTCTCCTTTGCCAGATCGATAAACTCCGCGCCGCTCGGTTTGGCAAAGTTCGGGGTGTAATCAGTGACCGCGCGAAATTTGCCTTCCGCGATCTCCACCAGCACGTTCCGTCGCGGCTGCGGCGACACCTCGTCAATCAGTGTGCCGCAGTGGACGTACGTAACCTGATCGTTCACGGGCACCGGAGAGGCTTGGCAAACTCCGAACGTCGGAACGAAGAATAGAAGAGCGAAGAGAACAACACAAAGTGGGCGAGGTGTCTTGGGCAAGGATGTGCAGTTCATGCGGTCCTCCTTATTTGCGAATCTCCAACCGCCTCGCGCGAGTATAGCAAAGATAGGGCTGCCCAGACGGAACACGTCCGCACTTCAAATAGGCCCGCCGCACAAACGAAGGCACAAAAGAAGGCTGTGCTTTCCAATGCCAGCGGGCGTAAAATCCCTTCCCGGCGACCCGAAGAAGATGTGTTCCCGGCCACCTCGCACGCCGGACACTCGGAGCATAGCGAATGAACATTGATCTGAATCTCGAACACCTGCCCGTTCTGCCGAAGAAAAAGGACTACCGCATTGGCGCCATCGGAGCAGGCTTTATCATGCGCGACATTCACCTGGTGGCGTACAAGAATGCGGGTTTCAATGTGGTGGCCATCGCCTCCAAAGACGCTGCCGGAGCCCACGCGGCCGCGGAACTGAGAGGCATTCCCAAAGTTTACGAAACCTGGCCCGAGCTTTTGGCGGACGACAGCATTGAGGTGATTGACATCGCGGTGCCGCCCGCGGGACAACCCGCCATTCTGCATGCGGCGCTCGAGCACAAGCACATCCGCGGCATCCTGGCGCAGAAACCGCTGGCGACGAATTACCGCGACGCGCAGGAAATGGTGGCGGCGTGCGAGCGCGCGGGTGTGAAGCTTTGCGTGAACCAGAACATGCGCTACGACCATTCCATCCGCGCGCTGAAGACCGTCCTTCGCCGCGGATATCTGGGCGAGCCGGTGCTGGCCACCATCGACATGCGGGCCATTCCGCACTGGCAGCCGTGGGCAAAGGAATACGACCAGGTGACGCTGGTGTTCATGAGCATCCATCACCTCGATTCCTTTCGTTACCTGTTCGGCGATCCGGAGTTTGTCTACGTCAGTGCCCATCAGGATCCTCGGATGGACTTTCCTCACCGCGACGGCATTGTGCTCTACATCCTGGAATACGCAAACGGCATGCGCGCAGCGGCGTGGGATGATACGTGGACCGGCCCCTCACGCGAAGGCGGCGCGGCCGACCTTTACATCAAGTGGCGCGTGGAGGGCACGGACGGCATGGCGCAGGGCACCATCGGATGGCCAGCATATCCGGCGCGTGAGCCCAGCACCATCCGCTTCACCACCAAGCGGGAACCCGGTTACTGGTTCGCGCCCACCTGGCCGCAAGTCTGGTTCCCTGACGCCTTCGAGGGCACGATGGGAGAGCTGCTGTGCAGCCTGGAAGAAGGCCGGGAGTCGGTGCTCAGCGGCCGCGACAACCTTAATACCCTGGCGCTGGTGGAGGCCTGCTACCGCTCACTCGATCAGCACCGGCCGGTGCGCCCGGCAGAAATCAAGGAGGAACACGCATGAAACTCGGACTCATCAACTCCGCCTGGCTCGGTTCTCCCGTGGGGACCGCGGAGGGCATTCGCAAAACCAAGGAGATCGGTTTTGATACTATTGACATCTTTGCTGATCCACTCGATATTGATATCAAGGAACGAAAGCTAATCAAAGATACCTGCCGCGAGGTCGGGCTGCCCATCATCAGCGTGTGCTGCTGTGCTTTGGGCATCGCGGACTTCAACCGGCCGGTGCGCCGATTCCACGTGGAGCGCGTCAAGAAGCACCTGGACCTGGTGTACGAACTGGAAGCCCGCAACCTGCTGCTGGTGCTGGGTGAGTACATCTGGCAGCAGGAAGTGATTGCCCCGCGCGACCAGTGGAATTGGGCCGTGGAAACCGTTTCCGAATTGGGCAACTACGCCGCCGGTCTTGGTTTGGAGATCGCCATCGAGCTTGAGCCGTTCCACCAATCCATCGTGAACACACTGGAAAAGATGGTGAACTTCCTGAATGACGTCCACGATCCGGCCGTGCGTGCGAACCTGGACATCTCTCACCTGGCATTGGCGCATACGCCGGCGGAAGAGATTCCAAATCTGGCGGGGCGCATAGCCCACGTCCATTTCTCCGATTGCGACGGCACCAAGCACGGTGACCTGCCGCCGGGCCGCGGCGTGGTGGATTTTCGGCCCTACCTTGCGGAACTGAAGAAGCTCGGATTCCATGGCGTCGTCAGCATCGAACTGGAGTACTCTCCCGAACCCGACAAGATTGTGGACTGGGTCTCAGAAGCGTACCGTGAGACCAACAAGTTGATGCAGGAGTTGACGATTCGCGGTTAGCCAAACCTATTTGGCCGGAGCACCTCCGCCCACATTCTGGTGGTAATTCGGATAAGGCGGCTTGTGATAGACCGGGAGCGGGTGCCGGGCCAGATCGTCGAGCAAAAGCTGAACGGCCTTCTCCAATTGCGGGTCGTGTCCCTCGCGAACCGCTTGGGGATCGAGGTCCACTTCGACGTCGGGCGCCACGCCGTGGTTTTCGATCTCCCAGGCGTTATTGGGGGTCCAGAAGCCACGGCTGGGCGCCGTCACGGTTCCTCCGTCCATCAGCGACTCGCTGGGGCCGGCAAATCCTACCAGGCCGCCCCAGGTGCGCTTCCCCACCAGCAGACCGATGTGGGCCTGGCGAAAATGCCAAGGCATCGCGTCGCCGCCGGAGCCCGCGTATTCATTGATGATCATCGCTTTGGGTCCCTGAATTAAACTCACCGGCGTGGGTGTGTCCTCGCCATCGCGCATGGTGCGAAAATTCGTCAGCTTTCGCTGCAGGTAATCAAGAATGTAATCCGTGTTCAGGCCGCCGTGATTGAAGCGCTCATCCACCACGGCGCCTTGTTTCCCGGCTTGGGAGAAGAAGTAGCGATTGAAGGAGGTATATCCACCGGTGGAAGTATCGGGCAGGTAGATGTACGCCAGCTTGCCGTGGCTGAGCTGATCCACCTTGCGGCGATTGTCCTCAATCCAGGCACTCTTGCGGAGCCCCAGTTCGTTCGCCACGGGAACCACCGTCACTTCCCGCGAACCCCCTTCGTTGGGATTGGGTCCGACGCGCAGGACAACGGATTTGTCCGCCGTCATTTCAAAAAAGCTGTAGACGTTCTGGTCTGCGGTCACTTCACGCCCATTTACCGCGAGCAGGTATTCTCCTTCGGCGACGTTCACGCCGGGCTGCGTCAGTGGCGCGCGCAGTTGCGGATTCCAGTTTTCACCGTCGTAAATGCGCGCGAACCGATAGCGTCCGTTCTCAATCCGATAATCCGCGCCCAGCAGGCCCACCGGGACGGGCTCGTCGCTGGGGCTATCGCCTCCCACCACGTAAAGGTGGCCCACGGTAAGATTGCCGAACGCTTCACGGAAGATGTAGTTAAGATCACCGCGCGACCCCAGGCCCGCGAGATAAGGCTCATATAACTTCTCGGTGGCCTTCAAATCCAGCCCGTGGAAGCCGCCGTCGTAGAAGAAGTCGCGCTCCAGCCGGAATGCTTCGTGGTACATCTGCCGCCACTCGACGGGCGGATCAACAGCCACTTCCATTGACGAGAGATTCAGAGGCTTCGCACCCGCTGCCGGTCCGGGGCCTCCGGCAGGCGGCGTGGCGCCGCTGGGGACAGGTGCGATGAACCACGCTGCCGAAGCCGCGGCACTCCCCCGCCCCGGGCCCGCCCGGTAAAGCATTTTCTCGCCATCGGCGGACAGGGAAAACGAGCTAACGTTTTCGAGCACCCGGTCGGCCTTGCGCCCTTTCAAATCGAAACGATAGATCGCAACTCCTCCGCCGCCGCGCATTCCTTCGATCGGCGAGCCCTCCGTGAGGAACACGGATCCTTCCTTGCCCGGCAGCAGCTCCAAATAATGACGAGCGGGCAGCGGCAATGCCAGAATCCGTTGACTGATCTTGTCGAAATCGATTTTCACGCTGGCCGGAGGAGTTTTCTTTCCGGACGCCTCGCTCTTGGGGGATTCGGGCTTGGCTCCCTGCTCCTCATCGCTCTCGGGCGAAAGCGGCGAAGGCAGGTCCTTGCGCAGAACCGTAACGTAAACGCTGTTGGAGACGGGCCGGTTCATGCTCATCATCGAACCATCCATCTCGGGGCCGTCGTCGGTGCTGGCGAGGAGATAGAGATATTTCCCGCTTTTGTCAAAGAGCGGCGAAAACGAGTCGCTCATGCCGTCGGTCACGCGATGGCTTTGGCCTGTTTCCAGCGAGTACACGAACACCGCGCGCAGGTGGCTCAGTTCCTGGTGGGTGTAAGCCAGCCACTTGCTGTCCGGCGACCATGCCGCGCCGAACACCTGCTCCATCCCCGAGAATCGATCACGCGCCACCAGCACCGGCGTCTTTTTTGCAAGGTCGATGTACCAAAGGTTCAGGCGCTTGTCGGCGTAAGCGATCTTCTTACCGTCCGGCGACCAGTAGGGATAAAAGTAGAACGACCCGGGCTTGCCGAGGTCGAACTTTTGCGCCTCACCCAACCCGTTCTGATTCTTGATGTAAAGTGCGTACTCACCCGATTCATCGGAGAAATAGGCGATCCGCTCGCCATCGGGAGACCAGGCGGGGCTGCGCTCGTCGGCACCGGGCGTATTGGTGATGTTGCGAATGTCACCCTTCTCCGCCGGCACGGTCAAGATTTCGCCACGCGCTTCAAACGCTGCACGCTTTCCCGTGGGCGAAAGATCGGCGTGCTCGATTCGGGAAGCAACGTTGAGGAAGTGCGGCCGAACTTCCGGCAGATCGGCTCCCAGACGAATGTCCAGCTTGTGCTCCTTCCCGGATTTCAAGTCGTAGAGATAGAGCGCGCCGAATTGTTCGATGGCAATCGCGCCCGGTCCCGCGCTGGCGTACTTGAAATCAAGCCCGGCATTCTTCAGGACCTGCGAAACCGCTTTGGTGTGCGTGTCATAGGCGAACAAGGTCATCGGGCCCTGGCGATCCGACAGAAAGAAGATGCGGCGGTCGACCCACATGGGGTCGAAGTCGTTGGAATTCTCACGCGGGATTTTGGTGATGCTGGAATCCCGCAACTGCGCGATCCAGATGAGCGACGCGCGCCCGCCGCGATAACGCTTCCAGATTTCAAACGCGTGGTCGAGCGGCACGTAGGCGAGCTGGCTTCCATCCGGTGAGTACGAACCCTCGGCCGCAATGGGCAGGGGCAGTTCCGTCGGGAAACCTCCCTGACGCGATATGGTGAACAGGTGGCTGAAGGTGTCGTGACTACTGCGCGGGGAGGCGAACAGAACCTGCTTGCCGTCGCGCGTCCACCCGATCACCCAATCGGGCGAAGGATGGTAGGTCAGCCGGCGCGGCTCGCCACCCTGCGCGGAAATGATGTAAACATCCGCATTGCCGTTGTACTCGCCAGTGAAAGCAATCTCACTGCCGTCGGGGGAGAAAACCGGCCGCGACGCCGTGCCGGCGCCGCTCGTCAGCCGCACCGCCACGCCACCCTCACGGGGAACAGCCCACAACTCACCCGCGTAGACAAAGGCAATTTGCGTCGCGCTCAGAGTGGGATGCTGCAACAGCAGGGGAGGCGCTCCATTGGCGAAACAGAGACTGGCAGTCAAGAGGGCAAATAGCGTCGCAGTAAGGCGAGACATTCCGGCATTCTCCTTCTTATGATTGGGCGCCGCTCGGAAACAACGGCGGCTCCCGTAACCATGAGCACGGCATGGGTCGGCACTGTTTATGTCACACCTTGCAGAAGGTGTCCAGCCCATCGCGAAGCTTGCGAGGATCGGTTTCCATTGCGGCCTCTTAGGCGCATCTCGCCGCTGTACCGCGGGCATCCTGCCCGTGCCTTGCGTCGGGGCACGCCACGGCGTGCCCGTAGCCGGCACAATGTCGCTTGACTGTCGTCCAAACTGCCGAAAGTGTCCGCTTTTTTTCGGACAAACTGTCTCGACTTCCTTTGTTTTCATACATATCTAAGCTTCGGTCGTATAAAATTTTATTTTTCGGGCCTGGATGGGCTCGAAAGTGACTTTTTGTTGTAGGGAATAACTCGCGAGCGGCCGCGCGCGGCGGGTAAGGGAAGCTTCCATGCTCGGCACCCGCCCGGACCTTTCGTCCGGGAAGCGGGTCACCAAAATGAGTATACTCACATATCTAGGCTTTTGTCAAGCAGGAAGTGAGGCTAGGCAAGAGAATGCTGAATTCTGAATTATGAATTCTGAATGGCAAGCGTGCCCAGGTGCACGTGGGACGACTCTCAGCCTCTTCGCGGGGAGAGGCCGACCGTTTGCTGACGGGCGGGTGAGGGGTCGTGTGCCCGGTCGAATCCCGGAACTCCGAAACCACAAACACCTGCCTCTCCCTCCGAAACAAGGATTTCCCAACGAACCAGACCCATCCGCCGTCGTTCTCTAGTCTTGCGAGGGTTTACGCATCGCGTGTATCATTAATTTGCCACGATCCGAAGCAGGACTTCGGGTTGAACCACGGCTCCAGGGCACCAACAACTAGGAGAAACGTATGCGATCCCTCACGATCTGGTTTCTTCTTCTCCTTAGCGCGTCACCGGTACTACTGGCACAGGACTGGGCTCGCGCGCGTCTGGACAAGTCTCCGCGCCACGGCGAGTGGGTCACCGTCAAGCACGATGGGCGCTCGGTGGAGACCTTTGTGGTTTACCCGGAGGCAAAAGAAAAGACGCCGGTGGTCCTTATCATCCACGAGATTTTCGGAATGACCGATTGGGTGCAGGATCTGGCCGACCAGGTGGCGGAGGCCGGTTACATCGCGGTCGCACCTGACCTGCTTTCGGGCATGGGGCCTAACGGAGGCGGTAGCAAGTCCTTCCCTCCTGGTGCCGGCATGGGAAGTCCTGCCACGAAAGCCGTTAGCCTCCTCGATCCCGATCAAGTTACTGCGGACCTGAACGCGGCGGCGGATTATGCCAATAAGATTCCCGCCTCGAACGGCAAACTTTACGTTGTGGGGTTCTGCTGGGGAGGGACACAAAGCTTCCGGTTCGCCACCCACCGGGCGGACCTCGCCGCCGCCTTCGTCTTTTACGGAACGGGCCCCTCCAAAGACGCGATCGACCATATCTCCGCGCCCGTCTATGGCTTTTATGCCGGAAACGATGCCCGCGTGGGCGCCACGCTGGCAGGCACGGCGGAACTGATGAAAGCGGAGGGGAAGACCTTCGAGCCCATCACCTACGAAGGCGCCGGGCACGGTTTTATGCGCGCCGGCGAGGCCCCCGACGCGAACGACGCCAATCGCAAGGCTCGCGAAGAGGCGTGGGCGCGCTGGAAGAAGCTGCTGGCGGGCGGGATATAGGGCCGAGCGCCTATAGGGTTGGGAAGAGAGGGGCTGGATTTCAAACGCGGTTACACGCGCAAGTTTTATGGGGGAGGACAAGGAAATGGCGGCATCAAGAAAGTGGGCAGGGAGGCACTGGAAATTTCTGCTCCTGGCAGGCGCAGCGATCGTGGTGGCCCTTCTGCTCCACGTCAGCCGGTCGGTGCAGGCCGGCCAGACTGGTTCGCAGAACGTCCGTGAAGTCCACTTGGGCCATGTTCGCGCCGACGCGCTGTATGCTCTGACCGTTTGGGTCAAGGACCCCACCCAGCTTCAGGGGAATGACGCTGTCCAAGTGACGGTGAATGACGCCGGCGGACAAGTCGAATCCAAGTGGCTGCACGCGGCTGACCTCGACTTCTACCTGACTCTGCATCCGCGGTCGGAAGGCCAGGTAAACGTCACTCTGTCTGCGCCCGCCGGAGTGCACATCCCTGAAATCGGCGCCACGCTGCGCACCGTTCCCCAGGCAGCGGTCCCGGCGGCAGCCCACGACAAGGATGAACAACCAGGCGTTATCGCCGCAGCCCCCAACAGCAGTTGGCAAGCCGCGCAAGCGTTCGAATTTGGCCAAACCATCTATGGCAGTGATGACGAGCGGCCTTACGCTCCCTCGCCGACGGAGGACGGCTACCAGGCGATGATGAAGGGCTTTCAATGGTTCAAATTCACCTTTCACGGAACCCAGCCGCGGCTTGCCTATTTCGTGTTGAACGTCACGGATCGCGACGTACCTCTGGATGTGGACATCTTCCATCTCGGCAGGAACGCCGAGGGGCAACAGGACGTGGTTCCCTACAACGACGGTGAGTTTGTTTATCAAATCGAAGCCACGCAAAACTACCCCGGCCTTTACAAGTTCCGTACGCGCACGCTCGAACCCGGGCAGGAATACTACGTGCGCGTTGCCGCCAATCACCCGGCGTTCCAGCTCCATACCTATCAATATCCGGTGCCGCCGTACACCGACCCGCACGAAGCGGTGCGCGCCGGGATGGACTTCCTGATCAATATGGGTGACACGTGGCTCTCCAACACTCCCCGCCGTGGCGCGGTGGCTTTGCGGACCACCATGCAGCACTCGGAAACACAATTATGCATCGCCTGCCACCCGTCGCAGTTCACCATGCGGGGGTACTTGAAAGCGGTGCAGAATGGCTACGCGCCAACCCAGCGTGCGCCGCTGGAGTTCATTGCCGACCGGATTTACAACAACACCCGTCCGCTCTATGGAGAGCCCGGCGCCAACTGGGTGCGGGTCATCTATTCGGCGCGGACCGTGGCTAGCCGCCTGCCCTTGATCATGCATGCGATGGAGCAGAACGTAACGCATGACGCGCCACGGCCCAACTTTGCCGTGCCCTATGCCGAATTCCTGAAGATCCACTACAAAGGCGTAACGACCATGCCCGGCGAAGAGGCCGACGGCTGCGAACCCAACGTGAGCCCCTTTGAAATCGCCGCCCAGAGCTGGGGGACTTTTGACCTGGTTTACCAGCAGACACACGATGCGCAGTGGCGGGAGGAACGCGATAAGGTGGAGCGGCTTGCTGAGGCGCGCAAGCCCGAGAACATGATTGACGTGAGCTGGAAGATCCTCTTCCTCGCGGCCGCGGATCGAACCAGGTACACTGAGGAGATCGACACGCTGATCGATCAGCTCTACACCTACGAAAACCCGGAGGGCGGCTGGCCGTATCAATTCGATAAGACGGGCAAGCCTGCGGACTTCATTTCTTACAATGCCGTCTACGCGCTGGCGGTGGCGGGGCACCGACCGGAAACCGACGACCGCATGGCGCGCGCGGTGCATGCCATGCTGGCGGCGCAGCGGCGGGAAGGCAGTTGGGAAGGCGACCCTGTTTATCAGGGCTTTAACACGCCATTCCGCGCCACGCAATTCGCCGTAATGTCGCTATCGACGCTTTACCCGGGCCCGACTAAGGCCAAAAACTGGGACGCGGCATACGGTGCGCCGCCGGCCAAGCTTGCCACGGGCAATCTGCCGCTGCTGCTTACCCAGCTCGACCAGTACTGGGACCTCGCGCCTGAACCGCAGTTGCGCGCCATCCGCGAGATATTAGTAAGGAGCGATCAGCCGCTGGCACGTGAAGCCGCCGCTCGCGCGCTAGGGCACATGGCGGACCCCGGTTCCCTGCCGGTCCTCATTCAAGCGCTGGGCGACCACAGCAAGATGGTGCAGACCAGCGCCGCCTATGCGCTGCGCATGGTGCTTTCAAGGCGGCAGGAAGCCGCTCCTGCCGGGCGCAAGCTCTTGATCGCCGCGCTCAAATCCCCCGATGCGCGCACCCGCTGGGGAGCGACCCGCGTCTTCAATCAGCATTTCCGGCAGCTCACCACTGATCCGGAGCTGCTCGCGGCGTTGGAAGGTGCAGTGAACGACCCCGTTCCGTTCGTCCGCTTCCAGGCCGCCTCCGGCTTGTGGCGCTGGTACTACTGGCAGGTCGATCAGCAGCCCGAGCGGCGCAGCACGCTGGAGGCGCTGGCAACGCGGCTGAATACTGAGAGCAACCCGATGGTGCGACGCGGCCTGGAGGAGAGCGTTTACGATCTCCTCGACGAGAACACCGGCTACTTGGAAGCGTGGGTTCGCGCCACGGCCAAAGACGAAGACAAGAACCACATTGAAGATGGCTACGAAGCGGTGGTTCGGGACCAGGCCCAAGTACTGGCCAAGGTGCTGCGCGAGGGCACACCGCTGGGGCGCGAGGGCATCCTGAATGCCCTGTGGGACTTCCACATTCGGCACTACGCTCTGCCGCCCGTCAAGGCGGATACGGTCTCGATTGGACTCCCCGCCGTCCTCACCAAGTACGTTTCGGGCGTGCCGGACTTGCATCGCGCCGGTTATGAGTATCCGCCTTACCGCGAGGCCGTGGACTTCAAGTACGACGTTCACAACGGCTTCTATCAGACGCGCATCGGCAACGACAGCGATTTAATCCACTTCTTCAAGAGTTCAGGGCCGGAGCTGGAGAACGCCCTGCTGGCTTGCCTCCAGGGCGCCGACGATACGATGAAGATGGAAGTGCTTAAGGCAGGCAGCACGCTCAGCGGCGCCGGTGACGAGCGCTTCACGCTGGCGGCGCTGCAACTCTCGGAAGACCCAAGCGCCGACGTGCGCCACACGGTGAGCTACGTTTACGAAGACGGACAGCGCGGAATCCTGAATCTGGACGCGCCCGGCGCCCCGGACCCGGCCCTGGTGAAGAAGGTGGTGGAGATCCTCAATTCCGGCAACCCTGACAGCCAAGCCGTGGTGCTGCCTCTGCTCGCCGGGCTACCATACGATTCCCCTTGGGAACAACAGTCCGATGTCGAGTCCGCGCTGCGGTCACTGCTGGAGCGGCAACCGCGCCCGGCGAATTACGCGCGAGTGATCAATGCCGCGGCATCCTTCAAGAGCCTCATGCAAGACCCAGCGCTGCGGGACCAGGTGCTGGCAGGCCTGAGCGACCCCAACCGCGAAGTTCAGCGCGCCGCGATGCGCGCTTCCCTGGAGCACTTTCTCTTCGACCCGGCCACTGCTCCGCTGGTGAAGAGCGCCTTTGCCCGGCTGAACAGCTCCGCGCGCATCATTCTGATCGAGGAAGCCGGGAATCCCCAGTTCGTGCGGCGCCATCTGGGTGTTTCCGGCGGCGCCCTGTCGCAGGATCAGCAGTACTTTTTGGGCAAGAACGGGCGAATCGAAAAGTGCCCGATTTCCTGGAAAATCCCATCGTGCTGGACACGGTGCTGGCCACTTTGCACGACCGCGATTCCAACGCCCGCGCCGCCGCGCTGGACGTTCTGCGCAAGGTGAAGAACGTCGAGCAGCGGCCGGACTTCCGCGCCGCATTGACCCAATTGAAAGCGGACAGCAATCCGCGCCTGAAGCTGATCGCCACCAGCGTGCTGGACGGGAAGAAACTCAGCGATGCACTTAAGGATGTGCAGCCCGGCTCGGTGCTCGACTTCAATTACTTCGTGTCCAAGATCGAGCCCATTCTGGCCACGCCCGGACCGGACGGTAAGGCGTGCGTCTTCTGCCACGCCAGCCACGTGATCTTCAAGCTCCAGCCCCCCAACGCCGAAGGCGTGTTCAGCGATCAGGACAGCGAGGAGAATTACAAATACGCCATGCGCGTGGTGGACATCAATGATCCGACTCACAGCCTGATTCTGATCAAGCCCACGCGGCCCACTGACAGCGCCGGCGACGCGGGCGATTATTTGGCCACCCACAACGGCGGCCAGCGCTGGCCCGGCAATGAACAAAGCTGGCAATTCCAGACGATTCTTCAGTGGATTCGCGGCAGCCAACTTCACACGACGGTGGCGGCGAAGTAGACTGAGATTCAATACATTTTCACGGCTGCGGCCAAATGAGCGGTGCCCCCGCCGCCACCGCCGCATTGCGGAGGTCGTCGTCGAGTGTTGCCGAGGCGTCAACCACGAACGCTGCCATCAGTATTTGCGCCCTTCCCGAATCAATTCTTTAATCTTGAGTCCGCCCAGGCGATTTCGCTTCTGGATTTCCAGAATGTCAGCGATAGCCTCCGCGGGAGATTTCCCGATAGAGCCAAGTTGGCGGGAATCGGAGTCCTTTTGGGCGAGATTCTCCAGCGCGCGCTCGATCACCTCTTCGGGCGAGCGATAAGAGCCGAGCGCAAGCTGCCGCTGAAGCAGTTCTTCTCCGTGCGGAGTTAGTCGAATCGTGCTCATGGTGGGATTATACGTGAAGCCTCGGATGCTGTGCAACGCGGTGGATTATCGAGGACTCACGGCCGAGCGGCCGGGAGCGCGGTTCAGTGCCACAAAAGCGAAAGGGCCGATCGAGATCGCCGTGGATTTCACTCGCGTTTGTCGCGAGGATCAAGGCGGGCAAGGTCGGGCAGGCGGACGATCTGGGAAGGCGCGACCAGTTCAATGTCCGAGCGCTCCAGCTCCGGCAGGAATTTCGCCAGCGCGACAATGGTGGTGGCGTGCGGATGGCCAATCGCCAATGCCACACCCTTTTCCTCCACCCGGCGCCGGAACTCGCGCAACTGCCCCAGCGTGTAATCGACGCTCTCGGTGTTGTCCAGGAACACACTTCGGTAGAATGCCGGCAAGTGCTCGCGCCTCGCCTCCTCCAACGCCACGCTTGCCCCGCTGGTACGGCTGTCGATGAAATAAAGGCGGTGGTTGGCCAGGACCTCCATGACGTCGGCCATCAAAGCCTCATCCTGTGTGGCGCGTGAACCCATGTGGTTATTGACTCCGGCCACGTACGGCACCGCCGCAAGGTCGTCCTGCACCAACCGCTCCACCTCGCTGTTTCGCATGCCGACAAGAATGGCGCCTCTACCGGGAGGCACGGGCGCACCGCGTTCCGGCTCCATCGGAAGGTGCAGCATGACCTCGTGGCCGCTGCGGTGAGCTTCCTGCGCGGTGGCTTGGCTGTAGCGCAGGTAGGGCAACACCGAAAAGGTGAGAGGGTAATCGAGCCCCATGAGCTTGCGCGCTGCCTCCAAGTCGTTCCCCATGTCGTCGATGACAATGGCGGCGCGCAGCAGGCGGGGCACTTCCCGCAGCTCGATGTGGAAGACCGTCCGGCCATCCTGCATGACATTGAGCACAGCCAGGTGTCGGCCTCCGCTCAAGGCGACAGTCGTCGATTTCAATCTCACCTTGTCCACTTCCGACTGGCGTCGCAAGGCGGACAGCACCGACCGATAACCTGCCGGCGTGGCGACGACCTGCATGGTGACCCCGGCGCCGGTTGCGTGGCTCACTCGGGCAGGGTGCTTAATCCAAATCTGCCCTCCGCCGGCCTCCTTCACAACGGCGCCGAACCGCACGGCTAAGTCGCGATGGTCTGGTTCCGTGTGGGGCTTGGAGGGTTTCCGGCTGCAGGCAGTGATGACGATCAGGAACAGAACGAGGGCGATGCGTGGGACATACGATAAGCGATCCGCACTAGTGGAAGTGCGAAGGAGGAATTGGAAAGCACCAGGCATACCCTCGTGTTGATCGAGAGTGTTGTGTGAGCTTGAATTTTCGGCTTGCGAGTTCCGTGCTTCCAGTTTGGCGATCCCGTTTCAGGTTTCGACCTGGTGGTGATGTGCAGGTCAAGCGGCCTTGGCCGACGTAGCGGATTGGCCGAGAATCTCGATGGCCTTGTGGAGCTGCAAATCGTCCTTGCCACCAAATTGCTCCGGCCCTTCCGGCTGATTGTCTTCATCGGCATTATCCGCTTCACTGACGGCCGGCTGGATTACGCTGGGGGTGATACCGTTCTCACTGATGGCTTTGCCATCCGAGCCGTAGTACTTGGCCACAGAAAGAAGCACGGCAGAGCCATCGCCAACGGGAATGGGTTTCTGGTACACGCCGACGCCAAAGCTGCGCACTCCCACAACTTCGCCCCGCTTGTTGCCCAGCACGGCGGAAGCAACCAACTCCGCAGGTCCGGCAGTGGATTGATTGATCAGCACGGCGAGAGGCAGCTTGCAAATCGAGGAGGTGGGGTGAACATCCACGTCCTGGCGGGGGTAGCGCTGGCCCATGATGTACGTAACCAGTCCTTTTTCAATAAAGAGGCTGGCCGTGTTGACCGCCTCCTGGACGTCGCCCCCGGCACAGTTGCGCAGATCAAGGACGATCTTGTGAGCGCCTTGCGATTCGAGGTCCTTGATCTTGGCCGCAATCTCTCTGGACTTTCCCTTGTTGAAAGTCGCGACGCGCAGGTACCCGGTTCCGTCTTCCACCATCTTGGCGAAGACGGGCGGGTAATTCAGAACGCTGCGTGTGATGGTCACACTCTCAGGCTCAACCTTCGCGTCCCGAACCAGGGTGAGCTTTACCGTCGAATCGGGCTGGCCGGCCATCGCCCGCTCAAGTTGAATCACCGAGAACAGCCGCGTGGGAGTTCCGTCAACCTCATCAATCAGGTCACCGGGCTTCACGCCAGCCTTCTCCGCCGGACTTCCAGGAAGAACAGCGACCACGGTGGCATATCCCATCCGCTTGGAGATGAAAATCCCCACATCCGCCGGTCCGGGGTCAGGGTGTTGCAAATAATCCTGATACTGTTCGGGAGAAAAGTACGTGCTGTAGGGGTCCAGCGACTCGAGCAACCCCCGAATGGCTCCGTCCGTCACCTTCTTCAGGTCAGGGTCGGTGACGTATTCTTGCTTGATCCGATTCAAGACTTCGCTGTAGACACCCAGGTTGCGATAAGTCTTCTCGGAGGACGTCTCACTCTTCCCCAGCAGTCCCCCAACCAGAACATAGGACATCAGAATAAGGGATAGGGAAATCAGTGTCGCACGAATACGATTTGTCATGCTGGGGTTGCTCCTTCGCCCGGGGCCGTCGCCGCCCTGATACATGAGATTATAGCACGCCAGTTTCTTTGATGCACGAACCCCGGTGAAGGCTTGTCAGGCGGAACATATTTCCAGCCTCCGCGCCGCAAGAGAGAACGTGGCACGGGCGGACGGCGGAAGAACCTCGCCCAAATCAGATGGCAGGCGTTACGGCTTTCCCCGAACGAGGTCTTTCCTCGAGGGAGGCGGATAATCCGGGCGGGACAGCGTCTTACCGTAGGCACGCCCGGAAAGTGCCGACTTCAGCAAATCCACTTTGCGGCCCACGTTTTTGCCGAGCTTTTGATTGACGAACCTTCCTTTGCCCATAATCAAACCGGCGCCGCCGGTTGCCAGGAAAGCGTGTGAGCAGCTACGGTTTACGTTTCGGCATTGGCGCTGGAGAGGTCGCTGGCACGGTGTTCCTCGGTGATGACCGTCCCCGACATGCGATCATGCCACGTCAAGCTGTCACTATCGACGCAGGCCCAGATAAAGCCCAACATCAGCGCGGAAAGCGAAACCAGCACACCGAATGCGCGCCAAATGGATTCCGCCACGGTGGGATGTTCACCGCGCAGGTTCCGGATCTCGCAGCCCATCCACAGCAGTCCAGGAGTGGCAGCGGCAATGGCGGTGAAAACGGCGAAGTACGCAAAAATCAGAATGACCGCCGTTACGCCCAATACGGCGAGGTTCAGTGGCACCAGCGACAGGCCTCCGCAGACGCGCCAGAAGATGAGGCCAAACACCGCCGCTCCCAGGAGAAGCACCGCGGCATCGGTCAACCCTGCCATGAAGCGCCGGCCCAACTGCGCAAGGAAAATCCTTGCGCAGTTGGGCCGGCGTCTTCATGGCAGGGTGGACCGATGCCGCGGTGCTTCTCCTGGGAGCGGCGGTGTTCGGCCTCATCTTCTGGCGCGTCTGCGGAGGCCTGTGCTGGTGCCACTGAACCGCGCCTATTGGGCGTAACGGCGGTCATTCTAATTTTGCGTACTTCGCCGTTTTCACCGCCATTGCCGCTGCCTCCGGACTGCTGTGAGGGTGCGAGATCCGGAACCTGCGCGCGAATACCCGTGGCGGAATCCATTTGGCGCGCATTCGGTGTGCTGGTTTCGCTTTCGCGCTGATGTTGGGCTTTATCGGGCCTGCGTCGATAGTGACAGCTTGACGTGGGGAGATCCTGGGGAGGTCATCACCGAGGAACACCGTGCCAGCGACCTCTCCAGCGCCAATGCCGAAACGTAAACCGTAGCTGCTACACGCTTTCCGGCAACCGGCCGGCCGCCGGTTTGATTATGGGCAAAGGAAGGTTCGTCAATCAAAAGCTCGGCAAAAACATAGGCCGCGAATTGATTTTAAGGCACTTTCCGGGCGTGCCTACGGTAAGACGCTGTCCCGCCCGGATTATCCGCCTCCTCGAGGAAAGACCTCGTTCGGGGAAAGCCGTAACGCCTGCCACTGATTTCGGCGATTTTCCGCCGTCCGCCCGTCCACGTTCTCCTTGGCGCGGAGGCTGGAAATATGTTCCGCCTGACAAGCCTTCACCGGGGTTCGTGCATCAAGAAAATGGCTGCTATAGTCTCATGTATCAGCCCGTCGACGCCCCCGGGCGAAGGAGAACCCCAGCATGACAAATCGTATTCGTGCGACATTGATTTCCCTATCCCTTATTCTGATGCCCTATGTTCTGGTTGGGGGACTGCTCGGGAAGAGTGAGACGTCCTCCGAGAAGACTTATCGCACCAAGGCGTTGATCAGCGAAGTCTTAAATCGGATCAAGCAAGAATACGTCACCGACCCTGAACTGAAGAAGGTGACGGACGGAGCCATTCGGGGGTTGCTCGAGTCGCTGGACCCCTACAGCACGTACTTTTCTCCCGAACAGTATCAGGATTATTTGCAACACCCTGACCCCGGACCGGCGGATGTGGGATTTTCATCTCCAAGCGGATGGGATATGCCACCGTATCGCTGTTTTCCTGGAAGTCCGGCGGAGAAGGCTGGCGTGAAGCCCGGTGACCTGATTGATGAGGTTGACGGAACTCCCACGCGGCGTTCTCGGTGATTCAACTTGAGCGGGCGATGGCCGGCCAGCCCGATTCGACGGTAAAGCTCACCCTGGTTGGGACGCGAAGGTTGAGCCCGAGAGCGTGAGCATCACGCGCAGCGTTTTGAATTACCCGCCCGTAATCGCCAAGATGGTGGAAGACGGAACCGGTTACATGCGCGTCGCGACTTTTAACAAGGGAATGTCGAGAGAGATTGCGGCCAAGATCAAGGAACTCGAATCGCAAGGCGCTCACAAGATCGTCCTTGATCTGCGCAACTGTGCCGGGGGCGACGTCCAGGAGGCGGTTGACACCGCCAGCCTCTTTCTTGAAAAGGGCCTGGTTACTTACATCATGGGGCAGCGCTACCCCCGCCAGGACGTTGATGTTCACCCGACCTCCACGGTGTGCAAGCTGCCTCGGCCGTGCTCATCAATCAATCCACTGCCGGGCCTGCGGAGTTGGTGCTTCCGCCGTGCTGGGCAACAAGCGCGGCGAAGTTGTGGGAGTGCGCAGCTTTGGCGTCGGCGTGTACCAGAAACCCATTCCCGTTGGCGATGGCTCTGCCGTGCTTCTTCCTGTGGCCAAGTACTACGGCTCGGATGGCAAAGCCATCAGGAGAACGGTATCACCCCCAGCGTAATCCAGCCGGCCGTCAGTGAAGCGGATAATGCCGATGAAGACAATCAGCCGGAAGGGCCGGAGCAATTTGGTGGCAAGGACGATTTGCAGCTCCACAAGGCCATCGAGATTCTCGGCCAATCCGCTACGTCGGCCAAGGCCGCTTGACCTGCACATCACCACCAGGTCGAAACCTGAAACGGGATCGCCAAACTGGAAGCACGGAACTCGCAAGCCGAAAATTCAAGCTCACACAACACTCTCGATCAACACGAGGGTATGCCTGGTGCTTTCCAATTCCTCCTTCGCACTTCCACTAGTGCGGATCGCTTATCGTATGTCCTACGCATCGCCCTCGTTCTGTTCCTGATCGTCGTCACTGCCTGCAGCCGGAAACCCTCCAAGCCCCACACGGAACCAGACCATCGCAATCCTAGGTGGCGAGACCACAAGCAATATGTTG